>NCHA01000016.1 GCA_002257025.1 Sphingobacteriales bacterium 16-39-50
TGTGGAGAAACTATGGAAAAACTATTTTACTAAAAATATTAAAATTGTAAACTCAGTTCAGGACAATAAACAACATGTAAACCTAGGGTAGGATTAAATTAAAACTGTAAACTTTTTTTAGGACGATACAGATATTAAGCCATTGTCACCCCGGACTCGATCCGGGGCGGGGCGGGGCGGCGGGGTCAAAGACATCCATTATATTATGCAAAAAATATATTTCTTTCTTCTGTGCCTGTTTCCATTGATGTCTTGTTCTCAGAACAAAACATCTGAATCTCCTGTAGAAAAAAACAACATAATAATACCTCAACAAAATTTCACAACCCTCAAGTTTGAGGCTGAAGGAAAACCATGCATTGCCCTAATCAATAACCGTTATATTGGCTATAAAGAAAAATCAAAGTTTTCACTGTCACTTTTCATCATGGTGAATACTATTGATAAAAATAAGGATGGCCATCCGGATGAGAAAGAGACTGAAATTTTCAATACTCTTCAAACTGAGATCATTTCTGAACTAAGTAAGGTGCTTGGCCCTTATTGTTATGTTGGAACAACAACAATGCCGGGCTATCGTGATATTCTGCTGTACATTAACCCCGAAGAACGCGAAAAAGCAACTGATATTCTTAAAAAATTAAAGGAGAAAAATAGTCGTATAGATACTATTTCCTTTGAAGAAGATACTGAATGGGAAGCTGTTGCCTCATTTTACGAAGCTATTTCTCTTAAAAATTAAGAGTCGAACTTATCCAGGAGTTTAATCAGGGTCGCGAAATCTTTAGGATATGGGGCTTCGAAGGTCATCTCCGTATTTTCATCAATTTTAAAGGTAATCTGACGTGCATGCAGCGCAAAGCGCTTCATGACAGGAAGTTCCTCCTGATCTTTACTAAGCCTGTAAGCCCGCTTAATCTCCGATAAATACACCGGTTTGCCCCCATACATTTCATCACCTGCAATATTAGCCCTTTGTGAGGCAAGATGAATCCTGATCTGGTGCATTCTGCCAGTAATCGGCCTGCATTCAACCAGGGTATAATGTTTATAATATTTTAGTGAATTAAAAATAGTTTCTGCAGGTTTCCCTTCCTGACGATTGATTGCTACATTTTTAGTACCAAGGTTCAGAATAGGAAGATCCACATGCAGATCCTCAAATATATGGGTACCATTAATTACAGCATGATACACTTTATTTACCTTCCTATGTTCAAACTGCATTGAAACAAACCGATAACTCTCCGGATTTTTTGCAATAATGAGCACTCCTGATGTTTCCCTGTCTAAACGATGACAGATCTGTGCATCATCAGAATATTGCTTAGCCATCCTGAGAAGATTGATTTCACCACCTTCCCTGTCGTCCAGAGAACTTAAAAAGGCGGGCTTATTAACAATGATAAGATTGTTATTCTCAAAAAGTATAAGATCTTCGAATTTGGGAAACTTCACGTATGCAGTATTAGACTGCAAAAATAAGATTTTAATTTCAGCTAAGCTTTACACTTTCTGCTTTTAGCTTTAAGCTTAGATTACTTTAATTCAAACTTGTACCCTACTCCTTTTACAGTACTCACATACTTATCCCCAAGTTTTTCACGAAGCTTGCGTATGTGGACATCAATGGTACGATTAGTTACTACAACTGAATCTTCCCAGATATTTTTAAGAATCACCTCACGGGTAAAAACTTTCCCGGGCTTTGATGCAAGAAGGTATAATAATTCGAATTCCTTTTTGGCTAGTACAACCTTTTCACCTCTTTGGTAAACCAGAAAAGACTCACGGTCAATTACCAAATCACCTATTTCTAACTTATTTTCAACTTCTATGTCAGATTGCACATTCCTTCGTAGAATAGCATTAATCCGACTTGTCAAAGCCCTTGGTTTAATTGGCTTTGCAATATAGTCATCTGCCCCCACATTAAACCCGGCAATCTCAGAATACTCTTCACTGCGGGCAGTAAGAAATACCATAAAGGTGTTCTTGAAATCGTTCATGGTCCTGAGGATACGGCAGGCTTCTATACCATCCATTTTGGGCATCATTATATCCAAAATAATCAGATCAGGCAGAACTCTCTTTGCCTCAGCAACTCCTTCCTGACCATTAGAGGCAGTAAATACCTGATAACCTTCTTTTTTGAGATTATACTCAATTAACTCCCGGATATCTGGTTCATCATCTACAATCAGGATTTTATGCTTAGCAGTACTCATAGACAGATATTTTGATACAAAAGTAAACTCCCCATTACACTAAATCATTAAGCCTGTATTAAGAAATTGTAAATCTTTATTGTAAATTGACAATTTCTTGTGATCAATTTAACACTTTCTGAAGGAAGTTCTGCAGTTCGACGCCTCTTAAATTCTTTGCAACGATTTTACCATTTGGATCCAGGAGAAAAGAAGCAGGTATTCCTTCAACTTTATACTGTATGGTCACTTTTCCATCCCAACGCTTTAATTCTGATACATGCGACCAGTTTAAGCGATCATCCTTAATTGCTTTTAACCAGTCTGATTTATCCTCATCAAGAGAAACCCCAAGAACCGTAAAGCCTTTATCTTTAAATGTTTCATATTGCCTGACGATGTTTGGATTTTCCTCACGGCAAGGCGCACACCATGAAGCCCAGAAATCAAGCAGAACATATTTACCTTTGAAATCCGACAATTTAACCAGCTTTCCTTCAGTATCATTTAATTCAAATTCGGGTGCGATCTGACCTACAGAAACCGGTTTTAACCCTGCCATTTTATTGACAAAAGATTGAACCGCCTTATTCTTTGGAAAAACTGACCTGATTTCTTCAGCATATGCTATTAGCTCAGCTTCGTATTTATTCTGATCCAGAGAGCTTGCTGCAAAAAAGCCGGCAAGATTCTTTTTATTCTCCTGAGCGAACTTGAAAGTAGTCTCAGAGTATTTATCCATATTGGCTTGAAACTGCGGCATAAGTACATTATAAATAGAATCTTTTGCTGCAGGATTTGCCTCAGTCATGGCTGCGTAATCATCCTGTATTTTCTTATAAATCTTACTGAAATCATTTCCTATCTGATTAAACTCACGTATTTTCTCTGAATCTTCTGAACCTTTAATTTCATAGGTATTGGTAGTATCAGCATAATCTGTCTTAAAATTTAATTCATCGCCATTCTTTCCTACGACTAGAAAATTCTTTTCACCTACAACAAGAGTATAGAAATCAGGTTCCTCGGCAACCCTGCGGAACTTAAACTCATTGCTTTCATTCAAAAATGCTGAGTCGACGAGCTGATCAGTTTCATACAGCAATACTTTCTTAATTTCACCGGCATTTTCTACCTTCCCCGAAATACTCAACTCATCATTATTTTTGCAGGAAACCGCAAAAATACTCATTGCCAAAATGGCTAACCCAAAAACTTTTCTCATGCTTTACTTTCTAATTTATCTATTACTAACTTACTGGCAATCTGTGGATTAATCTTTCCCTTAGTCTTTTTCATCAGATCACCCATAAACAAACCAAGAATGCCTTTTTTGCCATTATGGTATTCTTTAATCTTATCCGGGTAATTACTCAGAACCTCTTCAATGAGTAAACTCAACTCATCATCAGCTGTATCAATCAATACCTGCAATGAAATAGCCATCTCCTCTGCAGATTTCCCGGGATTTTTAATCAACTCAGGAAAAACCTGGTGAGCCGCAACTGAATAGTTAAGCTTGCCTTTATCAATCAGACAGATTAGATCTGCAAGAACATCAGGCTTGACCGGAAAGTCTTCAATATGCTTATGATTATCATGAAGATATGATCTCAAAGGCCCAATCACCCAGTTTGCTGCGGCTTTAAAGTGCTGGGTTTTCGAACTTAGTTCATCGAAATAGACCGCTATCTCCTTCTCGGATGAAAGTAAAATAGCATCATATTCAGACAGGCCGAAAACAGTAGTGTAACGTTCGATCTTTTTTGAAGGTAACTCAGGCAATTCGGCAGCTAAGTCATCAATATACTTCTGTTCAAGCACTAATGGCTGCAGATCAGGTTCTGGAAAATAACGATAATCATTGGCCATCTCCTTACTTCTCAGCGGACTTGTATTACCAGTCTCAGCATCAAAATTCAGCGTGTTCTGCTCAATATATTCACCTTTCTCTAAAAGTTCAGTCTGCCTTAAAAATTCGTGATCAATAGCCCTTTGCAGGTTTCGGATGGAATTTAGATTCTTTACTTCACACCTGTTCCCGTATGCTGAAGCTCCTCTCAGTCTGACCGAAATATTGGCGTCGCAACGAATACTTCCTTCCTCCATATTCCCATCACAAATATTCAGGTATCTCACCAATTTCCGGATTTCGGTTAAGTATGCTGCAGCTTCATGTGCCGAACGGATATCAGGTTCAGATACTATTTCTATTAAGGGAACTCCAGCCCTGTTCAGATCAATCAATGAATCAAATTCATCCTGATCATGCATACTTTTTCCGGCATCATCTTCCATGTGAATACGATGGATTCGAATGCGTCTTGTTGAATGATCATCTGCTTTTACATCAATAAAACCCGAATGGCAAATTGGCTGACTGTCCTGTGTGGTCTGAAAACCCTTGGGCAGGTCGGCATAAAAATAGTTTTTACGATCAAAATGTGTATTCAGATTGATACTACAGTTGGTAGCCAGTCCCATTTTAATGGCATATTCAACAACCTTTTTATTTAGTTTAGGCAAAGTTCCAGGTAAACCAAGACTTACCGGACTTATATGTTCATTGGCCCCCCCACCGAAACCGGCTGAATCAGTAGAAAATATCTTGCTCTCGGTTGATAACTGAACATGTACCTCAAGCCCAACTACAAGCTCATATTTATCAGTTAAACTATCCGCTATTGTCGTCATTTAAACTTTAATGGTATCTAAATATCGCACAAAGATAAGCAATTGATTACAGTTGAGAGTGAACATTGAGATTGCAATAAAAAACTTACGACGATATTAACCCTCCGGCAATTGCCAATTTTCAATTTTTAACTATCAATTGTCAATTAAATAAAAATGGCACGTAAATTGAATTTGAATCCTATCTACTAATTGCAAGAAATATGAAAAGATTAATTATTGCTATTGCAGCCGGATTTATTGCTTTTTCAGGAGCACCGGTCAAAGCACAGGTCAGGGTAAATATAAATCTTGGAGCTCAGCCTGAATGGGGACCAACAGGCTACAATCATGTCGATTACTATTACCTGCCCGATATTGAGACCTATTATTATGTCCCAAAACGCCAGTTTATTTACCTTGAAAACGGAAGATGGTTGTTTATGTCTGCTTTACCATCCCGTTATCGCGGATATGACCTTAATAATGGATATAAAGTGGTTATTAACTCCCCGCGTCCTTATCAGTACTTTACTTCTCACAAAGTAAAATACGCCAAATACAAAGGATATAATGGGAAACAATCCATTATAAGAAACAGTAATGGTTCAAGGTATTCCAAAGGAAATTCGGGCAAATCCCATTCTAATGGAAAAAATGGACATTCGGGTGGAAAAGGGAAACACTAATCAAAGTTGAGAATGGAGAGTGGAGAATGCAGCTAATTCTCCACTCTCCACCCGATAGCCTTTGGTCTCAATTAATAAAAGTTTTTGCTTTCTCGAGTGCTTTTACAAGCCCGGAACTATCTTTACCACCTGCAGTAGCAAAGAAAGGCTGTCCGCCACCTCCACCCTGAATTTCTTTAGCTAATTCACGCACAATATTTCCTGCGTTCAGATTTCTTTCTTTAACAAGATTTTCAGATACCATCACAGTCAGGCTTGGTTTTCCATCAATATCACAAGCCAAAACCAGGAAAAGATCATTTAGCAGGTCCTTTACGGCATAAGCAAGACTTTTCACCGCATCAGTATTTGGCAGGTCAACCTGCTGGGCAATAAGATTAATACCATTGATCAGCAATGCATTTTTAATAAGATCATGCTTTAATCCTGCAGAACGCTCAAGAATGGTTTTTTCAATTTCCTTTTTCAGACGATTGTTCTCTTCAAGTAATGACTCAACTGTTTTAAGAAGGTCATTTGGGTTCTTAAGCAGGTCTTTTAATCCCCTGAGCTGTTCATTCTGAGTATTAATATAATTCTCAGCAGTCTCTGCAGTAATTGCTTCAATCCTTCTGACTCCGGCCGCTACAGCACTTTCTGAAATAACTTTAAAATAGCCGATCTGTCCGCTTGATTTAACATGAGTCCCGCCACAAAGTTCTTTAGAAAAATGATCATCAAATGTGATCACACGGACAAAATCTCCATATTTTTCACCAAAAAGAGCTGTTACGCCTGAATCAATAGCCTGCTGATAAGGTACATTCCGCTCTTCTTTCAATGGAATGTTTTCACGGATTTTACGGTTCACGATACTTACAACTTCTGATAGTTCCAGATCTGTAAGCTTAGAAAAATGCGCGAAATCGAATCTTAGGTATTCTGAATTGACTAACGAACCTTTCTGATTCACATGATCCCCCAAAACCTGCTTTAATGCTGCATGTAAAAGGTGAGTAACTGAATGATTGTTTTCTGTTGCTGTTCTCTTCTGATGATCAACTACCGCATAAAACAATCCCGACAGATCATCCGGAATTTCATCAAGAAAATGAACAATCAATCCATTTTCCTTTTTAGTATCTGTTACCGGGTATTCAAACAGACGTGAATGGTCTTCAAGTTTTCCGGTATCACCAACCTGTCCTCCGCTTTCGGCATAGAATGGGGTTCGGTTTAGTACTAATTGATACTGATCCTTTCCCTTGGCTGTAACTTTACGATACCTAAGAACTTTACATTCCGTTTCCAGTTCATCATAGCCGATAAACTCAACCTCTTCATCTTCATTTACAATAACCCAGTCGCCGGTTTCAATTGCTGTTGCGGCTCTTGAACGTGCTTTTTGTTTCTGAAGTTCTGCTTCAAAGCCTTCCATATCAACTGTCCAGCCCTTTTCTCGGGCCATTAGTTCCGTCAGGTCGATAGGAAATCCAAAAGTGTCATATAGTTCAAATGCAAATTCTCCATTGATGACCTGATCATTGGTTTCGAAGCGTTCAAAACGCTGAATTCCGGTCGCTAAAGTTCTTAGAAACGATACCTCTTCTTCCAGAACCACCTTCTGAACAAAATCCTGCTGCTTTTTAAGCTCCGGAAATATGCCATCAAACTGATCTGCAAGAATTGGGACCAGCTTATTTAAAAATGGTTCCTTCAGATCAAGAAAGGTATAGGCATATCTTACCGCTCTCCTGAGTATTCTTCTCACAACATAACCAGCCTTATTATTAGATGGCATGGTTCCATCGGCAATACAGAAACTGATCGCACGGATATGATCAGACATTACACGCATAGCAACAGACGCACCCCAGCCCTCTCCACCCGGGACTGAATTTCCAACATAGGGCTTTCGTGATTTTTCAGAAATAAATTGAATCATCGGCTGGAAAACATCGGTATCATAATTTGATGTTTTATTCTGTATTACCCTTACCAGACGTTCAAGTCCCATTCCTGTATCAACATGCTGCCCGGGAAGTTTCTCCAGAGTACCATTCTTCAGGCGGTTGAACTGCATGAATACATTATTCCATATTTCTATGACCTGCGGATCATCCTGATTTACCAGTTTACTACCATCAATTTTAAGACGTTCAGTGTCTGGGCGCATATCCACATGAATCTCCGAACAAGGTCCGCAAGGGCCTGTTTCACCCATCTCCCAGAAATTATCCTTCTTATTTCCTAAAAGAATCCGGTCTTCAGAAACATACTGTTTCCATATCTTGTATGCTTCCTGGTCTTTGGGAAGTCCTTCTTTCTCATCACCTGCAAAAACACTGACGTATAGCCGGTCCTTAGGTATTTTATATACTTCAGTTAAAAGTTCCCAGCTCCAGGCAAGGGCCTCTTTTTTAAAATATCCACCTTCAGGATTGGTAGGATCACCAAAACTCCAGTTACCAAGCATCTCAAACATTGTATGATGATAGGTATCTATTCCAACTTCTTCAAGGTCATTATGTTTACCAGAAACGCGTAAACAACGCTGAGTATCGGCAACCCTGGGGTATTTTATTGCTGCCTGACCAAGGAACAGATCCTTGAACTGATTCATCCCGGCATTGGTAAACATCAATGTAGGGTCATTCTTTACAACAATAGGTGCTGATGGTACGATATGGTGTCCCTTGGCGGCAAAAAAATCTAAAAAGCCTTGTCTTATCTCTTTGGTGGTCATCCTGATTAGCTATTCTGCAAATATAATACAGATATGTGTTTTTTGGGGAGAGAATATGAAATAGCCTCAGGAGTACTACCTTCAACATATTATGCGTTAACATTGTTCAAAGCTTTCAAATTTTTACTTGCTTCGGTTCAAAATTAGTAGTTTTACAAAAGCAAAATCATTGGTATGCCATACAAGGAGCGCGACATTACTAAATTATATTACAGCATGGGTGAGGTGACCCGTATGTTTGATGTAAACGCATCCCAGATTCGTTTTTACGAACGAGAATTCGAGATCCTCCAGCCCAAAAAGAACAAAAAAGGAAATCGCTTATTCAGTGCCGATGATGTTGAAAACCTGAAGATAATTTTCAATCTGGTGAAAGAAAAGGGCTATACCCTGCAGGGTGCCAAAGATTATTTACGCAGCAATAAGGCTGAGGTAAAAGAGAACCAAAAGGTGATCGACTCTCTGGAACGGCTTAAACAGTTTCTGCTTGAGGTAAAGGAACAACTTTAATTATGCCCGGCCAGAACAAATCTGCAGCAAGTCCTTTAAGGATATTGTTTATCATTAATCCCAAATCAGGGCATGGTGGGGAGAAAAATCTTAAGCATCTTATATCTGAGCAATCTGAGTCCGGAGAATTTGATTATCAGGTAATCGTGTTGAGCGGTGATGATAAAGAACGTATTTCAGAAAAATTAAATCAATATAAACCTGACATTGTTGCTGCTGCTGGTGGTGATGGAACCATAAATCTAATCGCAGGAATACTTGCAAACACAAGGATTCCGCTTGCTATTATTCCAATGGGTTCGGCAAATGGCATGGCAAAAGAGCTTCATATCCCCAGTAAGATTGAAAGTGCTTTTGAGATTCTTATCAAAGGAAAAACCCAGGAGATTGATCTGATTAAAATTAATGAGAGAATCTGTATCCATCTGGCAGATGTCGGACTTAATGCCAGGGTTGTAAAACGTTTTGAAAATGATGTAAAAAGAGGCATTCTGACTTATGCGAAGCACCTTTTTGGTGAAATGTTTCTGCTTAAAAAATATGTTTTCAATATTACGTACGATGGTAAAACAATAAGAAGAAAAGGTGTGTCTATGACCTTTGCAAATGCTTCACAATATGGTACCGGAGCAGTGATCAATCCAAAAGGCATACTGGATGATGGTAAATTTGAACTCGTGATTATCAAACCTTTTCCACGAATTAAGCTATTATCGATTACCTGGAAAATGTTTATGAATAAATTACATACTTCTGATTATGTAGAGATCATCAGCTGCGATAAAGCAGTAGTTATGAGCAGCAGAAGAACAACACTTCAGGTAGATGGCGAGGTTCTTGGCAAAGTGAAAGAAATATCAATCGAAAGTATGCATAAGGCACTTATTGTTATAGTACCTTAATCTAACGTGAACTCGACATAATATTTAAAAACCATATAGAAACATAGCATTTTAAGCTTCTAATCTACATTTTAGACACAGATAGCCTTGAAGCTTCGCTTCAAGGCTATCTGATTTAAAATCTATGTGGTTAAATATTATTCTTTAGATAGTTTAATATCTAACTCACTTTAATCTATCTTATATTCATAGACCATTTTCCCCTTTTCAGCATTCGCATCAATTACCCAGGCTGAAATATAAACTGAACCTTCATTTTCAAACTTTAGTTTAAAAAATCCCTTTGCCTTCATTCCGAATTTCAGATTTTTTCCTGTCTGCAAAACATATTTAAGTTTTGAGCCGGCACCACTAACAATAAAATGATTCTGGTCCTTTGAAATATGCTGAAGATTATGCTCATGTCCGGAGGCATAAATAATACCCGGATAACTTTTAAATATCTCGATGAGTCGTTTTCGCAAATGCCTGTAACGGGGATGAGCGATATCCTCCTTTGCTCCAAAATACTTTCTGTAAATGGGTAACAATGAACCAAGAATTGGCAGGGGAAAATATGCTTTACGATGATAAATAGTAAATGGGAATAAGTGATGCCTCAACTTATAACGGCCACCGTGAATGGCATAACTATAAACCGGTGCATGACCTGCAATAATTATTCTCTTACCCTTGTTGCTCTCAAGTATAGTAATCAGATGCTTAAAAAAATCTTCTTCTGATTCTACTCTGCAGCCGCACTCTTGCCCAATGGGTCTGAAACCAGGTTGCAGCCACCATTGGGTGTTAATCATTACTAGGGTAACATTCGGATTAACATTGATCTCTGTTGGTCCAGGGCACCCTTTTGTAGGGTACATAACGGTTTTCCCAAAAAGCTTTTCGAGGTATTTCTCCTGTCTTAAAATATAATCATAACCACCTTCTCTGCCCTTGTTCCAATCGTGATTGCCTGAAACAAAGAGCACCTTACCATGATAATCCTTCAATGCTTCTTTGTGTGCAATTAATGCATTTTCAGCATCCTTACGCAAAATAGCACCTTCCGGAGGCAGGCCTTTAGGATAAATATTATCACCTAAAAAGATAACAGCAGAATGCTGTCCTTTATCAAAGTGGGAACGCATGGTTTCCAATACGGGATCAGGCCCATGTCTAGCTACATTTCCTGTATCACCAATCAAAAAAATCTCGTAAGTCTTCTTTTCCCTTCCTCCGGATTGCATGATTGATGGTTTAATTTCGGGTGTCACCAATTCAGCCTTTCCTTATTTAAAAAAGCTGAAATTCCTTTCTTGCAATCAGCGGATGAACGGGTTTCTACATTCATTATTACAGCTAAATTCAAACTATCTTCCAATGAAAGATCCTGAACAGAATTAATCAGTGCTTTTCCAAGAGCTACGGAATTTGCAGAAACTGATTGAATAAATTTCTGAGCATAGGATTGTACAGCTGCGGTTATCTCTTCCTTCGGAGAAATGAAATTAATCAAGCCATAATCAGAAGCGGTTTGAGCATCAATGAGTTCTCCGATAAGGAGTAACTCTTTTGCTCTTCCCTCACCCATTCTTCTGAGCAGAAAGCAGGTTACGAGTGCCGGGATAAAGCCAATCCTGACCTCAGTATAACCAAATTTAGCTTCAGGCACAGAGAATATCAGATCACAAACTGAAATTAATCCACAGCCCCCGGCTATGGCATGGCCTTCAACCTGCGCGATTACCAATTTTGGAGAGCGGTAGATAAGTAAAAAGAGGTCTTTCAATAAACCGGTATCTTTTAAATTATCCTCATCTGTATTATTTTGCAAGTGCTTCAGGTAATCTAAATCAGCTCCAGCACTGAATACCTCTCCATTAGCCTTAAGTACGATTACCTTAACATTTTCATCATGAATAGCAGCTTTGAAGGCATTTGCTAGTGCAGATACCAAATCAGGATTTAAAGCATTTCGCTTTTCAGGACGGTCAATTGTAATATTCGCTATCCTTTCTGATATATTATATTCCAGCAATTCCATTGTTGATTTCCAATATTAATAATCGGTCCTGATTGATCAAAATTAACCCAAATTACTGTAGTTTGATAATATAAGCAGGCGATTTCTTTAAAACATAAGCCGAAACGTTCAGTTTCGCAGCTTCTGAGATCCAGGTCTTAATCTTATACTCAGAATTCGTAGGGTCGATCAGGATTTTCTTAAACTCTACAAAAGCATTGATATCTGCTAACTTATGAAGCGGATTATGGCTCAAAACAAGGATATCAACTTTTAATCTTTCGCCTGATTTCGGCAAACTGATTTTTCTGTCCCATCGCAACATTCTGAACTTTCCAAATTGCATAAAATTGGAATCTGACCAGTACGAATCGCCTCTTAATGTACTATCAATATTGAGCAAGGTGATATCGGTGTGTCCCCTGCTTTCTAAAGCCGGCTTTATGGCATAAGAGAAAGATCTGTCTGAAGAATCAAAATCTGCCAGAACAATACATTTAGCCCCTCGGGAATAAGCAATTGCGGAGTTTCTGCGAGTACTAAAAAATATCAGCTCTTCCTTTTTAAAATTTAGAATCCGGTCCAGGGAAATACTCATGAAAAGGATCATGCCCGAAATCATTGCTGTAAATACAAAGATTTTCAACTTGAATTCCGACCAAAACAGGAGAGTTAGAATAAATGTACAAAGCAGAAAAAGCTGAAAACCGTTGATCCATATTCCCGAAATACTTGAAAAGGGAAGATTTTCTATCCAGAATAAAATATCATTCGTCAGATTGATCAATCCACTTAAAAATTTCCCAAGGGGAAACAGCACACTTTCAAACGGAATGGCAAGCAGCAAAATACCAGAATACATGATGATTGTCACCGGCAAAACTATAAGCAGATTACTAAGCAGAAAATAAAGTGGGAATTGATGAAAGCTATATAAACTGAGCGGAAAAGTGGCTAGCTGAGCAGCTATAGAAAGCACACAATAACTCCAGATATAATCAGCAAATTTATTCTTGAAATAAAAGGAATGATATAATTTGGGATGGAAGTATACCAGTCCGCAAACAGCAAGATAGGAAAGCTGAAATCCTACATCGAAAAGATAATATGGATAATATAAAAGCAGGAAAAATGCTGAGATTGCGATCAAATTATAGGAGTTCTGATTCCTTTTCAGTGCTTTTCCAATCACCATAAAACTAATCATTAGTGCAGCCCTGCAAACAGGTGATGAAAAACCGCTTACCATAGAATAAAACCAGATTGCAGTAATTATAAACAGTATCCGTATAAGAACAAGAGCCTTAATTTTATCCATTGGCTTGAGCAAAACAGATAATACCAGAAAAACAATACCCACATGCATTCCGGATACAGAAAGGACATGCATTGTTCCAGTCTTTGAATAAGCCTCTATTACATCCCTATTCAGGTCTGCCCGGTACCCTAAAATTAGAGTTGAAGCCAAAGCTGCTGCATCCCGATCAGTCAGATAAGAATTGTATTTATTGATCAACTTCTTTCTTAAAGACAGAGCAAATGATATAACAGGATTACCTGCATTGCTTTTTAACACCCGAAATTGATTCCTTTTAACGTAAGATTGAAAGTAAACTTGCCGATTTTCCATAAACAGCTTATAATCAAACTCTCCGGGATTGTACGGAGGCTCCAGAGCATTATAAACGGCAGGAATGAGCAAAATATCTCCATAATCAGGTACATACTTTCTACTGGAATCAGCTTCCATTGAGATCAATATTTTTCCACTGCTATTTTTAAGGATTTGCTTATTGAATACGCCTACCACTTCCCCCTCAAAACGGAAATTACCATTGGCAACTTTAGGTTCATTCTGAACCCTGAGTAGTAAAATGTCTGCTTTTAATATATTGAATCTAAATGGATCAAAACTTTCTGATTTATATACTGTAAGGCTAAAACAGAAAATATAAATGAAAACATGAATGATCAAACCGAAAATCCAGGCCCGTCTGAAAAGGAAAAACCGTTTATATCCCAATAGCAAGAACAGGAAAATGCAAAGGATTAAAAGACAGAACTCAAATCCCCATTCGATCAGAAAATAATGTGCGAAAAATCTTCCGGAAATTATCCCAAGTATCATAGGAATTAACAATCGTACAAATGGCACCTCTCCCCTGTATAACATAATCAGAACTGAAATCGCAACTGCAATCTGATATCAGAACGCTTATTCCCACTGATCAGATCCCCTCCGCTTCCAATCACTTCCTGATTGGCATAGCTGACTAAGGCATAACGCAACCAGAGATCGGTTCCACGTGATATGGTATATCTGCCATTGACATAAAACCTGATTCCTTTCCCCTGATAAGCCGGTACAGAGTATGAATACAAAACATCATTCTCGTAAGAATAGATCCTTGTATTGAACCCTGAGGTTTCAAAAATTGCAAAGCGAAAATTACCTGATATTTTTGAACCCATAGGATCGTAAATAATATCCTGGAAGCTCAAAAAACCAAATTCAGGATTCAGATTGCCTTTTCTATAACGAACAATTTCTGCACGGTTTCTGATAGAAAAATCATTGCTGATTTTATAGGTCATATCGACTCTTAAATTCTGCTTATCTACAATATCCAAACCTGGTCCGGAATCTTCAGTATTCTCCTCCCTGATCTGTTGCCTGAATCTGCCAATAAGTTTAAACAGCTTTCCTGGTGTATAAGTGATTTGCCCAAAGAGTTCATAACCAGAAGAGGGACCATCAACTCTGAATTTCAACCATGGGAACCTGAAAAAATCTGAATAGGCATACAGTTCCCATTGCCGGTTAAACTTAATTGCCAGGCCAGAATAAAACCCGCGTTCGTTAACAGCATTCGATGATTCTGCCAGTCCCTGATTAAAAAAAGAATGATAATTTCTTTCGTAATTCCTATAGAGCAGAACCAAAGATACAGGCGGAGCTAAACTACTGAGGAGGCCATTTAAAAAGGCAAAACCAGAATTCAGACTATGAGCTACCTCCCCGAATAAATAGGAATTCCTAAAAGTATAACTATAATTCATGCCCACATTGTTAAGGATGGCGCCCTTGAAATTATATTGCTGATAAAGCGACTTTCCTTCTGCAATGGGAATACTGAATTGGGTACGATAAGCAGTTATTCCTGCACTCAAATCCCCTGAATTATATTGAACATTAGCACCATAAACACGCTGCGAAAGAGCATTCTTATTAAGAATCTCGGTTTTGGTTCGATGCAAACCACTTACTTGCATTGAACTGACCTCCAAACCGGATTCTGCCATTCCAGCATCAATTCTTCTTCCTGAATAAAATGGAGTAAAAGAAATTGTATTTAATTTAAATGTTCCTGCAATCCCACGCATGAATAAGGATTCGTTTATTGAACTATATGGTCTTAAACCAACATCATGCTTCGCAATTGTACTCAGGTTTGCTCCTTTACCAAATCCTGCTCCAGCCCACATGTTCAATCCCTGACCAAACTGCAATGCGTAATCACCGGCAATTACTTTTCTGACAATCCCATTTCCTCTATATGAAACATTTGCTGAATAAAAATCAAAACCTCTGCCCCCCTTGCTGAATGATAAAGGCTCTCCGGCATCTTTTTCCATATTAAGCGATGCAAATAATACATTCGAATAGTTATAACGGTAACGGGTAAACATCCGCATTGCTGAACCTAAATAAGAGCCATCAGCACCTAAATTGGAGGATGAAAAACCGGATTGTCTCTCTAAAACCTGTCCGAACCTCAACATGAGGTCATGTTCAGATTTCATTATAAGTTTCTTAAAAGAAACAGATTTCAATTCTGCGGGTGGTAATACCACAATAAAATTCAAAAGCCAGCGAAGGGTCTGAGGATCGAAACCGGGTACACTTTGCAACTCAAGAACATCCATAAACAGACCATTTTCTTCCCTGTGACTGAGTATGGACTTGACCTGAACCGGTGAAATAAAGAATAACTCATGCAATTGATCTTTACTGGCAAGATTAATATTGAGAGGCGATCTCCTGTAATGATTCAAACGTTCCGAGATTTCTGAATAATCATGATCTTCAGAAAGTTCAGGAGCCATTGATTCCAGTATCTGTTCAATCAGAACATCATTCTGAACCTGTGAATAAGTAGTTATGCCGCGGGTTAAGCAAAGCAAAACCAACAGATAAATCGTTCTATAGTCAGAATTCATAATTGAATGATAAATTCGGAGAATATCCAAGTATGGGGTGTGATGATACAGCTGCATCCAGTGAAAACCTCCTGTATTTTAATCCAAAGCCCCCGGTTTGTTTAAATGGATTAGCACTTAATCCGCCACGTAAATAAAACCGTTTGACAATTTGATACTCAATACCCATTTTGATATTCATCCCAAAATCAAGCATCTTATTTAAATCGCTTATAAACAACAACTTATCACTTGCCAGATATGCAAGACCCACAGAAATTCCGGAATGGATATGAGAGCCTGAAAGTTCATTAATCCTGCTCCTACCCGGGTTATATATATAACTTCCCAGACGGATTCTATCGTTCAGGCTATATTGCATACCCGCATCCACACTAATTACATTTCCGCTACCATAGACAGGTATGCTGATCTGATGATATTTCAGTGCAAGTGAAATAGAAAGGGCAGCGGAAAAACTTCTGGAAAGAGCAAGCCCTGCGGTTTGTTCCAGGTATTCAGAAATACCATAGCGTTGAAAGCTAAGCCCCAAAACATGATTCTTTACAGGTATTCCAAAAACTGCACTTTGAGTACTTAGCTCAGGGTCTAAATAATGCTGTTCATATCCCAATGCAAATATTGCGCGTTCAATACTTGCAGCACCAGCACTATTTTGCTGTAATGACCATACATCCTGTAATGCCGTACCAGCTGAGCCCATTGCTTTAGATCTGGATCCCGGGTTGTTTTGAGCATGTAAAGAATGTTGGAATAAAATACAGATCAGGCAGATGTATTTCATTTATATCAAATTAACAATAGAGGAAGGGAGTGGCAAATTGGATTATTAAACGGTCGATAGTAACAAAAACCGGAATTATTAGTCTCTTTGTCAAATCAATTATTAACCATGAAAAGAATCATTTTAAATCTCGCTTTGTTACTCATTGGAACAAGCGTTTTCGCGCAAAGCAACAAAATAGCTGAGGGCACCATTGTATACACAGTGGAATGGAAATTACCAGAGCAAATGCAAGCTATGGCCAGTAACTTCCCAACTGAAATTAAGGTATTCTTCAAGGGAGATTCATCCAGTTTAAAAACTGAATCTGCAATGTACAGTAGTACCAACATTATCAATTTCAGCAAGGAATATGAGCGCCTACTGTTGAATATACCAATGATGGGGAAAAAGTTTTCAGTCATCTTTAGTCCGGCAGACCAGGAAAGAATTGCAGCTAATATGCCCGAATTAAGTGTAAAACCAGGTACTGAAACAAAAAAGATTGCTGGTTATACAGCTCAAAAACATGAAGTTAATGAGAAGAAAAGCAATCAAAATTCTGAAGCATGGTTTACAAAGGATGTGGAGATCACACCCAATTCTTTAAGCCGCTTTTATGGTAAGGAATACGGATTCCCCGTTGAATTCACTTCCTACATGAACGGCCTGAGTGTAAAAGCGGTAGTGAAAGAAATTGCAGCAGGTCCAGTGCCTGCGGGCTCGTTCAGTGCAACCAAAGATTATGAAGAGATTACTTTAGACCAGCTAATGCAAATGCAGGGAGGAAGATAAAACCCTTGTTTAGGTTAAATTAACTCAAAGTTTAAAGCTTTTTAACATTCGGCGTTTTTCATAACTTGCGCTGATGTTAAAGAGCTTTATTGTTTTTGGGCGGTATTTTCTGTTCTGGATCATTTTCTTCTTCCTCGAGAGACTTATTTTTCTAATTTATTATTCAGAAAGAATTTCATATTTGGGGATTAGTGAAATCCTCAGCACATTCTGGCACGCGTTGAGGCTTGATTTCTCTATGGCTGCCTATATCTCTGTAATCCCTGCCATTGTTTATATCTCTTTACTTTTTCTGCCCACTGTCAAATTCCCCAAAATAATAGCTAAAACCTATGTTGTATTTTTTGTTATTGTATTTTCAACTATTGGAATCAGTAATCTAAATCTATACAGGGAATGGGGTTCCAAAATAAATTTCAGGGCTCTTGATATGGCGATTAGTGCTCCAAAAGAAGCAATTGCATCAACGTCTTCTTCTCCGGTCATTCCAATGTTCAGCGTATTATTTGCTTACATGATTTTTTCTGTCTTTCTCAGTAATAAGGTCATTTTGTATCAAATTGCCGACCGTTCTAAGTCACTGGTTAACAAGGTATCGCTAAGTATGTTGTTGTTAAGCACATTATTCCTAGCAATAAGGGGTGGATGGCAGCTTTCACCAATTAACCAGAGTATGTCCTATTTTTCATCAGAACCTGTTTTAAATCATGCTGCAGTAAATACTGAATGGAATCTCATTCAGGACATTCTGAACAATAAATTCGGGAATGAGAATCCATATAATTACTATAATGAGGAAGACGCAAGGAAGATTGTTGCCGAACTTTTTAAAAATCCCACTGAACCCACAACTCAGGTAATCGATTCTGATCGCCCGAATATTGTATTCATCATACTTGAAAGCTTTACCGCAAGGTTGGTCGAAGATCTTGGAGGCGAAAAAGGTGTTAGTCCGAATTTCAAAAAACTAATTTCAGAAGGCATATTGTTTGAGAATATCTATGCGGCATCAGGGAGAACAGATAAAGGCGTGGTGGCAACATTAAGCGCATTCCCCTCTCAGGCAATCCGAAGCATCATGAAACAGAATGACAAACAAGAAAGGCTACCAGCAATTTCACAGGAGCTCGTTAAAAATGGCTATTCAAGCTCTTTTTATTATGGAGGTGAGAGTGAATTCTTTAATATGAAATCTTACATATTGAGTCATGGATATCAAAAAATGGTGGATCAGCATTCATTTGATTTAAAAGACATGAATTCAAAATGGGGCACTTACGATGATAAAGTTTTCTCAAAAAACCTTGCTGACCTGGATTATGCTATACAACCCTTTTTCTCAACAATCCTTACTTTAACCAATCACGAACCATTTGAACTACCTTCTGAACCTCATTTTAAGGGCGATGATGTAGATTCCAAATTCAGAAGTACTACATTTTATACAGATTCCTGTTTAGGTGCTTACCTCAATGAGGCAAAACAAAAAAGCTGGTATAAAAACACACTATTTGTGGTCATTGCCGATCATGGCCACCGCATTCCGGGCAATCTGACTGAACATGATCCGGAACGTTACCGCATTCCTCTTCTTTTCTTTGGGGAAGTGATTAAGCCGGAATATAAAGGAACCAGGATCAATAAAATCGGAAACCAAACAGATCTTGCAGCAACTTTGCTTAATCAATTAAAAATTGACCCAAAACGCTTCGTCTGGAGTAAGGATCTGCTGAATCCGGGTACAGCTGAGTTCGCCTTTTTCAACTGGGATAATGGATTTGGCTTTGCAAATAAAGAGCAGATTATTTCTTTTGATAACATTGGAAAGAATGTTATTATGAAAAAAAATCCTTTAAACTCAAATTCTGATTCTGTTCTTATTAGCAATGGAAAAGCTTATATGCAGGAGGTTTACAAACAATACCTAGAATATTAATAATTCAATTCTCCTGTAAACCAATTTTTATTTAAATATTAGGGGAACTTAAAATTGCTCCAATGCCTCTTCAATTTTTAAATAAACATAGTTCAGTTGTTCGGTACTAATACAGTAAGGTGGTAATACGTATAAAATATTACCAAGGGGCCGAAGAATAATACCCTGATCCAGAAAAAAGTTATACAGATTATCCCTTAAATTATTAAAATAGGAAGTTTCACCTGTACTCTCCCATTCAAATGCAAGAATAGTTCCTGTCTGCCGGATGTTTTTTAGCCTGGGATGATCCTTTATTTTATTCAGGAATTCATTATGACTTTGAGTTATTATATCAATATTTTTTAGTGTTTCCTTATCTAACAAGAGATCTAGGCTGGCCAGTGCTGCTGAACATGCAACCGGATTGGCAGTAAATGAATGTCCATGAAATAATGTCTTCAGTTTATCATCAGAAAGAAATGCATTATATATATCTGAAGTACAAGTAGTTAAACCTAGGGCCATAGTTCCACCTGTCAAGCCTTTTGAAAAACACATCAGATCAGCCTGCTCAGAGAGATGATCGGATGCAAACAGCTTTCCGGTCCGGCCAAAACCAGTCATAACTTCATCAGCAATGGTTAAAATTCCATTTTCCCTGCAATGCAGGATTAGTTCATCCAAATATTTGGCTTCATACATTTGCATCCCTCCAGCACCCTGAACAAGGGGTTCAAAAATAAATGCTGCCAGATCCGAAGAAATCCCTGAAATATGTGCCTTAAGCTGTTCAATATTTCCTGCATCAGGAAGATCTATGAATTCAACATCAAATAATAATTTCTCGAATGGCCGGGTGAATGCACTCCTGGAACTGACAGCCATTGCACCGAATGTATCTCCGTGATAAGAGTTATTGAAGGCCAGAATTTTGGTTTTTGGATCGCCTAAATTACTCCAGTATTGAAAACACATTTTCATGGCCACTTCAACAGCAGTAGAGCCATTATCAGAGTAAAAGACCTTTGACTGGCCCGATGGAAGAATGTCTATGAGGCGCTCAGCAAGTTCAATTGCCCCGGGATGTGTAAATCCTGCGAAGATCACATGTTCCAGGCGGCTGAGCTGTTCTGCAACTTTCTGCGCGATATAAGGGTGTGAGTGCCCGTGAATATTAACCCACCAGGAAGAAACAGCATCAATGTATTTTTTACCGCCCTCTGTAATAAGATACACCCCCTCTCCTCTGACAATGGGTATCGGTGCTGCTGCATTTTGCATTTGAGTATAGGGATGCCATATCAGGTCCCTGTCGCGTTCAGCTAAAGATCTTTTGGCCATTTCTCTTTCAATAATTCTACAACCCTCTTGTCAGTTGGAAAAGTTACATCATGTGTTCCAATTTCATTCAGATCTTTCCATCGGAAAGCCTGCAATAGATCTCCTTCCTGACCAAAATCAAAAGGAGCATCCCGAAAATCAAGTTGCAATTCAGAAATTGGCCTGACTATATAATAAACACTGATTACCTGACTGTCGTTAAATGCCGACTGAATAAAAAAGTCGGTAGTATAAAAATGCCCGATTACTTCCACATCAACATTACACTCTTCAATAAACTCTCTCTTCAAAGCATCAATCAAACCTTCACCATACTCAAGTCCGCCACCTGGAAACTTACAGAACCTGAAGCCATATTCTTCTTCATCACTTAGTAAAATCTGATTCTGATCATTGATCAGCAAGCCATAAACCCGAACATTAAAATTATACATCCTTTGTAAAATGTTTTTGATTTCTGGTTACATTTTCGGTTGTCCAAAGTATATCAACACGCTTTTCTTCTGTTCTCACCTCACAGGCAGGCATTCTGCAATAATGGCAACATTCAGGCATACAGGGATCAGCATGTATGAAAAATTCCATATTGGAATTCGCTTTATGATTAACCAACTTATCTACTTCCGAAACTTCCTCATGAACCTTACTCAGGTTAAAATAATAAGGCAGAGTAATGTGACAGTCGATATGCAGATCAGGCCCATAGCGTTGGGTACGAAGATTATGCATATCAATCCATGATTCTTTACGGTGTTCATTAAGTATCGCGATGATCTCATCTGCTGTATCAAAATCCGATTCATCCATTAACCCTGAAACAGATTTACGAACGAGCTTATATCCACTGTAAATAATGTAAAATCCAATCAGTATGGAAAGAATACTATCGAGATAAGTCAGTCCGGTAATATAAATCAGAATCAATCCTGCAACGATCCCAACACTAGTGTATGCATCAGTTTGCAAGTGTTTTCCGTCAGCATATAATGTCAAAGAATTGAGCTTCTTGCTTTGAGCAACCAGGTAATAACC
The DNA here is from genome assembly GCA_002257025.1 of Sphingobacteriales bacterium 16-39-50. GTDB lineage: Bacteria > Bacteroidota > Bacteroidia > Sphingobacteriales > Sphingobacteriaceae > Daejeonella. The sequence continues at coordinate 21,779 of NCHA01000016.1, forward strand.
TAGGCCATAATTAATCATTCCTGCAGCGGCTATAATTAATGTTCCATCCATAAGATCGCTAATCTCATGAGGATAAAAAAGATTATAGCCCGATTTGAAACTTATCAGGATTCCGGCAATTACAATTAAGCTACCTTCAATAAATACAGAAAAGAACTCGACTTTTCCATGCCCGTAAGGATGATTGGAATCACGGGGCTGAGCAGCCACATAAATACTGTAAAACGCAAAAAGGCCGGCCAGAATATTGACTATACTTTCGGCGGCATCTGTTAGAATTGAATTGGACGAAGTAATAAAATAAGCAGTAAACTTTGCAAGCATCAGTAAAACACCGATGACAAGGGAGATTAATATAACTTTTTTTTGAGTTTGCAAACCAGAGCCTATTTAGGAGCAAAAATATAGAATACAATAGAGCAATTGTTATAATTATCGAAATATAAGCTTCATTTATCTTTAATTTTTGCATTGGCTGGGCATGTTCATATATTTGCGTTAATTATGAGCACATTATCAAACCGAATTAACAACTTATCCGAGTCTGCCACGATTAAAATGGCAAAAATGGGCCGGGAATTAGCAGCAAAGGGAGTAGACGTAATCAGTCTGAGTTTAGGTGAAACAGACTTTTTCACTCCGGACTTTGTTAAAGCAGCAGCCAAAGAGGCTATTGACAAGAACTTTTCTTATTACACTCCGGTTGCAGGCTATCCTGAACTGCGTAAGGAAATTGCAGCAAAACTTAAACGTGAAAACAATCTGGACTATGATTTTGACCAGATAGTAGTTTCAACAGGTGCCAAACAATCACTTGCTAATGCGATTCTTTGCGTGGTAAATCCAGGAGATGAAGTAATCATCCCTACACCTTACTGGGTATCGTATTCTGAGCTTGTAAAGCTGGCAGAAGGTGAATCTGTATTCATCAATACCACACTGGAAAGTGACTTCAAGATTACTCCTGAGGAACTTGAGGCCGCAATCACTCCAAAAACAAAATTATTCATGTTTTCCTCACCAAACAACCCTACAGGCAGCGTTTATACGCGTGAGGAACTTGCCGGTTTAGTGAAGGTTTTCGAAAAATATCCTAATATTTATATCATATCTGATGAGATTTATGAGCATATCAATTTCCTGAATGCACATGAATCTATTGCACAATTCCCTTCAGTAAAAGACCGTGTAATCATTATCAACGGACTGTCAAAAGCCTATGCAATGACGGGATGGAGAATAGGCTATTCAGTTAGCAACAAAGAGATTGCTGCTGCATGCGATAAACTTCAAAGCCAGATCACTTCCGGAACCTGTTCAATTACTCAAAAGGCAGGAATTGCAGCGTATGCTGGCGGACTTGATACCATCAATGAAATGAGAACTGTGTTCAAAGAACGCCGTGATCTTGTTTATGGTCTATTGAAAGATATACCGGGTCTAAAAGTTAATCTGCCAGGAGGCGCGTTTTACTTCTTCCCTGAAGTTAGCTCCTTCTTTGGAAAAACTACACCTGATGGTGAAGTGATCAAAAATGCTGAAGATCTTTCACTTTACCTCTTAAACACAGGGCACGTTGCCACAGTAAGTGGTGATTCTTTCGGAGATCCAAATTCAATCAGACTGTCTTATGCTGCAGCAAACGACAAGCTGATTGAAGCAATGAAACGCATAAAAGCTGCTTTAGGCGCTTTAAAATAGTATTTTGCTCTAAAAACCGGGTTAATCACCCGGTTTCACATTCCTTAGCCCCCAATGACAGATATCTTCGAAAAGTTCAACTCATTGAATGTTATGATCATTGGAGACGTAATGATGGATAGCTATATCTGGGGAAAGGTAGAACGTGTCTCACCTGAAGCTCCTGTTCCTGTTGTAAAAGTTAGTAAAAAAGAAAACCGGCTAGGTGGAGCAGCTAACGTTGCTCTGAATATTCAGTCGCTTGGTGGCAAACCCTTCATTTGTGCAATCATTGGAGATGATAAAGATGGAGCAGAATTTCTGTCACTCCTCAGGGATCAAAATCTTTCAGAGCAGGGAATATTGAAGATAAAAGAGCGCCCTACTACAGTTAAAACCAGAATCATAGCACACAATCAGCAGATAGTCAGGGTAGATGCAGAAACTGACGAGAATATCTCGGAAACTGAAACAGAATTGATGATTGGAATTATCAAAACAATTCTGGCAAATCAGAAAATTGATGCAATTATCTTTGAAGACTATGATAAGGGCCTGATCACTGAAAAATTAATCACTGAAACTGTAAAACTTGCAGAACATAAGGGAATAATTACTGTTGTAGATCCTAAAAAGCGGAATTTCCATTCCTATAAGGGGGTCCATCTGTTCAAACCCAATTTAAAGGAGTTAGAAGATGGCCTAAAGACTGTGATTAATCCCTCAAAACCCGGTCAGGTTGAAAATTCAATTAGTAAATTAAAATCGCAGCTTGGAGCCAGAGCAGTAATGCTTACCCTCTCTGAGAAAGGTGTTTTTATTAGCTCAGATCAGGGTCAACGCCATATTCCTGCGCATAAACGCGATATCGCCGATGTATCTGGTGCAGGCGATACTGTAATTGCAACAGCAGCATTATGTCTTGCGGCCGGTCTGGATGAATTTAAATCCTCTGAAATAGCCAACCTGGCTGGAGGACTCGTTTGCGAACATGTAGGCGTAGTTCCTATTGATAAAGCAAGATTACTTGAAGAAAGCAAGAAGCTTTAAAGATGTGTTATCTGATGCCTGTTATAAGTTATCAGTTATCGGGAACAACAAAATATCCTTAAACCAGCTTTATGACTGAAATCAGACCTCAGACATCTGACCTCAAATAACAGAAAACTGGTAACTGGTAACTCTATTTACTCCTTATCGCCTCCACCGGATCAAGCCTTGAAGCATTGAAAGCTGGTATAAAGCCTGAGATTAATCCAATAGCTGTTGAAAGTATAATAGTTAAAATAACCTTTCCAATATCTACTACAATAGTAAGATCAAAGAATGTCTTGGATACGAATGCCAGTATGAATACAATAATCAGTCCGATAAAGCCGCCCATAAGACATAAAAGCACAGATTCTATCAGGAACTGAAGCATAATAAAATAATTCTTAGCTCCCAGTGATTTCTGAATTCCAATGATATTAGTACGTTCCTTTACAGAAACAAACATGATATTGGCAATTCCAAATCCTCCCACCAGAATTGAAAACCCTCCGATGAATGCTCCTGCGAAATCTATAATTCCGAAAAGCTGATCAAGCTGTGCGGTTAATATTGTGGTTTTATTAAGTGAAAAATCATCATCATCAGCCGGAGAAAGCCGGTGAATGGAACGCATTGTTCCTTTCAATTCACTTTCGAGCTCATTAACAGAAATATTTTCCCTGCCCTTTACTGTAATTTGCGGTCCGTAGCGCTCATCTTCAACTTTTATTACCCCTTTGGCAAAATTTAAAGGAATGAGAACGGTTTTATCAGCAGAAATACCCAGCATATCTTCACCCTCTTCCGTAAAAACACCAATAATGGTCACTTTCCTTCCAAATACCGTTATAACCTTACCTATCGGATCCTGATTGGGAAACAAACCATCAGCTATTGAATAACCAATAATTGCGATTGGTCTTCCGCTTTTTGATTCAGCATCCGTAAAATATCTTCCTGATTCAAAATCAAATTTCCAGACTTTATAATAATCATGGGATGCAGCAGCAATCTGTGCTCCCTCAATACTATTATTTTTGTATTTAATGGTACGATTTCCAACACTAACCTCATATGAGATTCCTTCTGCATTCATTAAACGTTCAGTCAGCTTATCATAATCACGCAGGCTGGGCTGTGGACGACTGATGTACTTCCACCATGGAAAATCGGGGCCACCAACCCATGGCCATTTCTGAATATAGATCGTATTACTTCCCAATTTTTCGACGCTGCTTTGAATATTATTCCGAAGGGTATCAACCGCAGAAAAAACGCCGATAATGGTCATGATACCAATCGTTATTCCTAACAATGATAAGATTGTCCTGAGCTTATTCTGACGAAGTGCCTCATATGCAAACAGGAAGCTCTCCTTTAAAAGTTTGAGAAATATCATATACTGGTTTAGACCAAATTTAACTAAAAACGTTACAGCTTTGCTATGATTTAATCAGATAATATAATATCAGGAGAAAATCTCCAAACTAGGCATTAAATTTGTAGTTTTATTTTGCTAAATTTGCGCCCTTAAATCCATTAAACATCATTATGAAATTATCTCAGTTCAAATTTGATTTACCTGATTCTTTAATCGCCCACAACCCTGTAGAAAATCGTGATGAAGCGCGTCTAATGGTCTTAGACAAGAAAACCGGAGCAATTGAACATAAAATATTCAAAGATATTTTAGGGTATTTTGACGAGAAGGATGTGATGATCATAAACAATACCAAGGTATTTCCTGCTCGTTTATATGGAAATAAAGAAAAAACCGGTGCTACCATCGAAGTTTTTCTTCTTCGCGAATTAAATCGCGAATTACGTCTTTGGGATGTTTTGGTTGACCCTGCCCGTAAGATCAGAGTAGGAAATAAATTATATTTCGGAGATGACGATCTGCTTGTGGCTGAAGTCGTAGATAATACTACATCCCGAGGAAGAACAATCAGATTTTTATTCGATGGTACTGATGAAGAATTCCGCAGGAATATTGAAATCCTGGGTGAAACACCTCTTCCAAAATATATCAAACGTAAAGCTACTGCTGAAGATAAAGAGCGCTACCAGACTATTTTCGCAAAAAATGAAGGTGCAGTTGCAGCTCCAACTGCCGGTTTGCATTTTAGTCGCGAATTGATGAAGCGTCTTGAGCTTAAGGGAGTAGATTTTGCAGAAGTTACCCTTCATGTTGGCTTAGGAACATTCAGATCTGTTGAAGTTGAAGATCTGACCAAGCACAAAATGGATTCAGAACAATTCATCATCACCCAAAAAGACGCAGATCTTGTCAATAAAGCAATTCTCGAAAAGCGTAAAGTTTGTGCTGTTGGTACTACCTCAATGCGCGCAATTGAATCTGCAGTTTCAGCAGGAAGAGAATTAAAAGCTGCAAATGATTGGACCAGTAAGTTCATTTTTCCACCCTATGATTTCAGTATAGCAAATTGTATGATTACAAATTTTCATACCCCCGAATCAACATTATTGATGATGGTAGCGGCATTCGGAGGTTATGAGAACGTAATGAAGGCTTATGAAGTTGCCGTGAAAGAGAAATATCGCTTCTACAGCTACGGCGATGCAATGCTTATCATCTAAGATTTTTCAAAAAACCCTGGTATAAAATCAGTGTTAAACAGGTTTTTAGTTCTGAGGCGGTTTTCATATATTGAGTTGTGAAATACTTTGCAATCATTGTTGGTGGAGGTTCCGGTTCCAGGATGCTTTCGGAAATACCAAAACAGTTCATACTGCTAAGGGGCCGTCCTGTTTTAATGCATACAATAGAAACCTTCTATAAGTCTGAATACAGTCCTGAAATTATTGTTGTACTGAATGTCGATTTCCATCAATATTGGGAAAATCTCTGTGTACTGCATAATTTTTCCGTCCCGCACCTCCTCGTAAAAGGAGGAACACATCGTTTTGATTCTGTTAAAAATGGATTAAAAGTAATAAAGTCAAAAGCTATTATTGCTATTCATGATGCTGTGAGGCCACTCTTAAGCTGCCAGCTAATTGATCGTTCATTTCAGGAAGCTGAATTATCGGGAAGTGCTGTTGCCGCAATAAAAAGCAGAGACTCGGTTAGACAGCAAACCGGAAAACATACGATTCCTTTAAACAGGGAAGAAATATATCTCATTCAAACTCCACAGACCTTTAGTTCTGAAATTCTGAAAAAGGCCTATAAACAGGAATTTAGAAATGAATTTACTGATGATGCCTCAGTTGCAGAACGTGCGGGTATCAGGATCAACCTAATTGAAGGGGAAAACAGAAATTTCAAGATCACTTTCCCTGAAGATATCCGCTTAGCCGAGATTTATTTAAATCCCGGATTTTAAGTTGTGCCCGTTCTTATCAGAACAGGCACAAGCTTAAAGACTGATTATATAGAGCCTCCCCTGATTACGCGAAGCAATACCGCAACAATTGCTATTACTAAAAGTACATGTATTAAGTTACCTCCTACCGGAGAGACAAAATAGCCGAATATCCAAAGGATAATCAAAATAACAGCAATCAGATAAAGTAAATTTCCCATAGTTTTAAGTTTTAGTGAATGATTCTGGATCAGTAACACTAAAACTGTACCATTATTCGAACATGAATTTATTATGGGGAATAATACTAAAATGAAGCACAAAAAAAAGCCCTGAATTACAGGGCTCTTTTTTTAATATTCATCTTCATTAAAGAAGAAATCATCTTTAGTGGGATAATCCGGCCAAATCTCTTCAATATTTTCATAGGGTTCACCATCGTCTTCCAGAGCCTGAAGATTTTCTATAACCTCTACTGGAGCACCTGAACGAATCGCATAATCAATAAGTTCGTCTTTCGTTGCCGGCCATGGTGCGTCTTCCAAATGAGACGCTAATTCTAATGTCCAATACATATTTCTTAGAATTTGATTTATACTAATTTTTGCAAAAATATAATAATTTAAATAAGAATATCAATTATTTTCTAACATGTTATTTATACACGTGGAAGCCATTGATTCTCAGGCACATTGATGTCGAAACACAATTTCCTGGCGAGTACAAAAAGGTAATCACTCAGTCTGTTCAGATATATCACTATCTTATCATCAACAAAGCTCTCAGATTTAAGGTGAACAATTATTCGCTCCGCCCTTCTGCATACGCATCTCGAAATATGGCAAAATGAAACCGCCTGACTTCCTCCAGGTAAAATAAAATGCTTTAGTTCCGGAAGTACAGCATTCATTGCATCAATCTCTTTCTCCAGCAAACTAATATCTGATAAATGCAGATCAGGAATCTTCATCTTTGATTTCTCAGGATCAGAAGCAAGAGATGCGCCTATTGTAAACAATCTGTCCTGAATTTCCTTCAATATGTCCTTATGAGCCGAATTAATATCATGATCCCTGATCATACCAATGTATGAGTTAAGCTCATCAACTGTGCCATAGCTCTCAATCCTAAGGTCATATTTTGGAACACGGGTGCCACCAATCAATGAAGTTAGTCCCTCATCCCCTGTTTTCGTATAAATTTTCATCTGAATTCAATTATAATTGACGGGACTAAGTTAAAGCACTATATAGTCACGAGAAAGCTATATTAAGAATTATTCTTGCAAGAATTTCCGGGGTATTAAATCGATTGAAAACAATTAGGGTATAATATAAAACTTATAACTTATAACTTATAACCTACAACTTATAACCTATTGTATATTCTCAAAATCAGAACCTTTGTTCTTCATATCCGCCAGTCGCGGAGATACCGATTTAACATTCGGGTTTAAATAGTCATTCTCAATCAATCCATCGCGCATACGAACGATTCTGTGAGCATGCTGCGCAATATCCTCCTCATGTGTTACAAGTATAATTGTATTTCCTTTGGAATGAATCTCCTCCAATAAGCCCATAATCTCTACTGATGTTTTGGTATCAAGGTTACCCGTTGGCTCATCCGCCAGAATAATAGAAGGGTTATTTACCAGTGCACGGGCAACTGCAACCCGCTGACGCTGCCCACCAGAAAGCTCATTTGGTTTATGATGTACCCTGTTACCCAAACCCACACTTTCCAAAGTCTTTTGAGCACGATCTTCCCGCTGTGCCCTGCCTACTCCTGCATAAACCAATGGCAGGGCGACATTCTCAAGGGAAGATGAACGGGGTAATAAATTAAAGGTTTGGAATACAAAGCCAATCTCCTTATTTCTTATCTCGGCAAGCTCACTATCACTCATCTCACTAACCTGATTACCGTTTAATATATAGGTACCCTTGGTTGGAGTATCAAGACAACCCAGAATATTCATTAAAGTTGATTTACCAGACCCTGAAGGGCCCATCAGGGCAACGAATTCGCCCTTTTCAATGGTTAGACTTACTGATTTCAGGGCATGAATAGTTTCTGCACCGATTACATATTTCCTGCCGATATCTAATAAGGTAATAAGAGGATCTTTGGCCATGTTTTTCTTTTTAGACTACCGGTATAAACCATTTGTTACAGCTTTGTTCAAATTAGGGTTTATTAATCACTTTTGCTACCCTAAAGAATTTCCCGTCCTGTTTTGGGGCGTTTTTCAAGGCTTCCTCCCTGCTGATCTCGTATTTTACAAGGTCTTCACGAAGAACATTCACCTCATCACTCATATATACCAAAGGATCAACCCCTTCGGTATCAACCTCATTGAGTTTGTCCATGAATGTCAGAATTTTATTCATATCATCTAACAAACCCTCCTTTTCATCCTCCTGCACTTCAAGCCTTGCAAGATGGGCTACCTTATCAATCATTTCCAGGTCTACTTTCATTTCTTTTATTATAATTTACAAAGATTGATCAAATCAATCCATTTCATAATGGTTTTACATTCTCATTAATCATCAGAGCATCATTTATTATGTTATAAACTCTATCCTTCAAAGCTTCAGCATCTGTTTCTGCCATTTCAATTGTATCGATTGGGGCATGAACACAAATATCGCAAATACCCGGGGCACTTCCATGCTGTTTGCCATCATCCCACATCAAATTCCAGTTATTTCGTATAGTAACAGGTAAAATCGATACACCACTTTCAATAGCAAGTTTAAAAGGCCCATTTTTGAAAGGCTGTAGCACAGGAGGATAAGATTCACTGATCATTCCCTCCGGAAAAATCACCAGATGCTTTCCTTCCTTTAGGTTTTCACCAGCCTTTTTAAAAGCTCTGAATGCCGACATCATGCTATCCCGCTTCAATGGAATATCAATTGTCCGGAAATAAATCCCTGTTATAAAGTTCTTAAGCAGCTCCTCCTTGCCCATAAATACATAATTTCGTTTAGCAAGAAGAATGATAGCTGTGATATCAAGATTTGAGGTATGATTAGCACAGATAATGTAATTTTTTGACCAGTCAATTTTTTCTTCAAATGTATAGCGGAAGATAAATCCGGAAAATAATGAGCTGAGGTAACTAAAATACCATCTCAATCTGTTCATTGCATGAAATTTTACCGGCTTGCGCGAAAAAAAGAATATTGCCGGATAAAGAGTAGAAAAGATTAGTGCAAGAGAAATCTGAAAATAATATAGATGAATACTTTTAAACAGCCTTTTCATTCCCTCAAAAATAGAAAATTACATTGATGTTTTCAGAACAGACCTGGTTTTGAACCTGCTCAGCCTTAGTTCGGAAAAAATCCTTAATTTCGCGGCTTATGGAAACTGTTGTAAGTGGTATCCGCAGTACCGGTAAACTGCATTTAGGGAATTTTTATGGCGCTGTAAAGAACTTTGTTCAGATGCAGAATGAATATAATTGCTATTTTTTTATAGCTGATTATCATTCTCTCACAACCCATCCTACCCCGGAAGATTTGCATGGTAACGTGAGGCAGGTACTTGTAGAGTACCTTGCTGCTGGAATTGATCCTGAAAAAGCGACTATTTATGTTCAATCAGATGTTCCCGAAATTGCAGAGTTATACCTTTATCTGAATATGAATGCCTATTTAGGCGAGCTCGAAAGAAGTACATCATTTAAAGATAAAGTCCGCGCTCATCCCGATAACGTCAATGCAGGATTACTGACCTACCCGGTACTCATGGCTGCAGATATCCTAATCCATAAAGCGACCAAGGTTCCTGTAGGAAAAGACCAGGAACAGCATCTTGAAATGTCAAGGACTTTCGGAAATCGTTTCAACAGATTATACAAAACAGATTATTTCCCTGAACCTTTTGCATTTAATTTTACTGAGAAACTAGTTAAGGTTCCAGGTCTTGATGGCAAGGGAAAAATGGGTAAATCTGAAGGTGAAGGTAATGCTGTTTATCTATCGGATGAACCTGAAGTAATTCGTAAAAAAGTTATGCGGGCCGTTAGTGACGGAGGGCCAACCGAAGAAAATCAGCAAAAACCCGAGGCGATTCAAAACCTGTTCGACCTGATGAAAATCGTTTCTTCTGCCGACACTTATGATCATTTTGATTCCCTGTACAATCAGTGTGCAATTCGCTATGGTGATTTTAAGAAGCAGTTAGCTGAGGATATGATTCTTTCTACAGCACCAATCCGTGAAAAAATCAATGAAATTGCCCGTGACGAGACCTATTTAAGGGAGGTTGCCCGCTTTGGAGCAATCAAAGCCCGCGAAAGTGCTTCTAAAACAATCAGAGAGGTGCGCCAGATCATTGGATTTAAAAGTTTCTAAATTTAGCTTGATTAATAAAACAATTTGTATTTTAAGACACGCTTTGCGGCCATCGCTTTGCACTTACCATAATTATCATGCACATAGCTATCGTTGGAAATATCGGAGCAGGTAAAACTACTCTGACAGAATTACTTGCCAAACATTTGAGTTATGAAGCGCAGTTCGAAGCTGTTGAGAATAACCCTTATCTGGAAGATTTTTACAGTGATATGAAACGCTGGAGCTTTAATCTCCAGATCTATTTTTTGAATAGCCGTTTCCAGCAAATTCTGGAACTTCAAACTGAAAACCGCAACATCATCCAGGATCGTACAATTTATGAAGATGCTTATATTTTTGCAGAAAACCTGCATGATATGGGTTTAATGACATCCCGTGATTATGAAAACTACCGGGCGATATTCGATAATATCACATCTTTCATAAAACCACCGGACCTGCTGATTTATCTGAGAGCATCAGTACCTACACTGGTAAATAATATTCAGCGAAGAGGCAGGGAATATGAGGCAGGGATCAGGCTTGATTATCTTTCAAAATTAAATGAGAAGTATAAAAAGTGGATCGACTCTTATACTCAGGGTAAATTACTGATTCTGGACAAGGACAAACTCGATTTCGCCAATAAACCTGAGGACCTTGGCTTTGTTATTAACAGCATTGAGAGGGAAATAAACGGATTATTCTAATTCGTAGTAAATAAAATTTTGTCCAATGAGGATACTCGGAGTCATCCCTGCCCGTTACGAATCCAGCCGCTTTCCCGGAAAGCCATTGATCGATATTGCAGGTAAAACTATGATAGAGCGTGTCTATGGGCAATGTTTAAAATCATCTTTACTTAGCAAAGTAATTGTAGCAACTGATGATCAGCGAATTGCAGATCATGTAAGTTTATTTGGGGGAAATGTTGCGATGACCTCCAACAAACACCAGAGTGGTACCGACCGCTGTGCCGAAGTTGCAAATAACTCCCCTGAATTTGATATACTCATTAACATTCAGGGTGATGAGCCCATGATCGATCCAAATCAAATCGATCTTTTATGTAAATGCTTTGAAGATCCACAGACATCTATTGCAACACTGGTTAAGAAAATCAGTACGAATGAGGAACTTTTTAATGAGAATACACCCAAGGTAATCCTCAATAAAAACAATGAGGCCGTACTTTTTAGCAGAACTGCGATTCCATTTTTAAGAGGTAAAGTAAGAGAGACCTGGATAGAGCATTATACCTTTTTCAAACACATTGGAATTTACGGATTTAGAACTGAGACCTTAAAGAACCTCACTAAGCTGCCTTTATCAGGCCTCGAAACTGCTGAGGCTCTGGAACAACTGCGATGGATAGAAAACGGATATCGGATTCATGCGGCAATCACCGATCAGGAAAGCCAGGCTATAGATACTCCTGAAGACCTGGAAAAATTGCTCAAATTGATTCAGCCCTGAAAATTTATCGTCGAACTTTCTCAGACATTCAGCCTTCTGAATTATTTATTTAAATTGTCGGGACTTATATTCGAGGTTATTATGAAATACCTAACAGCCATCTGTTTACTTATGATCAGTCATTCTGCATTTGCACAACTGGAAAAGCGTCTGGATTCTGTAATCAATAACAGTATTCAGCCGGGGGAACCAGGAATTGCATTGTATATCGAAACCAATGGGAAGACAATTTATAATAAAGGCTATGGTTTGGCGGAGACTGATCGCAAAAAAAGTATTGATTCAAAGACCAATTTCAGGCTTGCTTCCGTTTCCAAACAATTTACTGCCATGTGCATACTCTTGCTGGAAAAGGATCAGAAACTTTCGTTCGATGACCCTATTTCTAAATTCTTTCCGGAGTTACCTGCGGGATTAAGCCATACAATTCTTTTAAGACATTTAATTACCCACACATCCGGAATACTTGATTATGAAGAGATTATGGATAACAGTAGTAGCAAACAGCTACTGGACATCGATGTATTGAACATCTTAAAAACACAGCATAAAACCTATTTCGAACCGGGTACTGAGTTCAGATACAGCAATTCTGCATATGCACTGCTAGCCCTCATAGTAGAGCGTGTATCAGGCCAATCCTTTCCTGAGTTCATGAAAGAAAGAGTTTTCAAGCCCCTTAAAATGAAAAACTCTCTGGTTTATGAGTCTGAAGTACAGATACCTAATCGCTCGATGGGTTTTGCCCGGAATAAGGACAAACAGCTTTATGCAAATGACCAGAGTTCCACCAGTGCAATCAAAGGTGATGGAGGAGTTTATTGCTCATTAAACGATTATAAAAAATGGACTCATGGAATTTGGAATAACAGCCTGGTCAATATGCCTTCTGTATTGTCGCGACTTAATATTTCAATTAAAGAAGTTACGGGCAGTTTTTATGGTCCGGGCTGGTTTTACTTTGATAAAGGTATTCCTGCACTATTCCACTCAGGCAGCACCTGCGGTTTCAGCACTTATTCAATTAACATTCCTTCACAAAAAACATCTATTGTTTATTTCTCGAATATTGCAGGCAATTCTGAGCCGTTTAAAAAGATACTTGAGGTATTAAATGCCGAAGGAGTCAGCAGCCCGGCTGAGGTCTTCAGTTTACACCAGTTGACACGTTAATGTGAAGACGAAAGCGTATAAAAATGAATTATATCGTTGATAAAACATTCGAAAGAGTCAAGTTCAATGAGATACCCATCGAACAGGGGGAGTATGAAAATTGTGTGTTCAGGCAATGCGACTTTTCAAATATTGATCTCTCTGAGATAAAATTTACTGAGGTTGAATTTATTGCTTGTAATTTGAGTATGGTTAAACTGGAAAGGACTGCATTTCGGGATATAATTTTTAAAGAATGTAAAATGTTAGGACTCCATTTTGAAAATTGCAATGAGTTTGGACTAGCATTTTCATTTGAAGATTGCCAGCTCAGCCACTCTTCTTTCTACAGGACAAAGATCAAAAAAACGAATTTTAAAAACTCTACCCTGAAAGAGGCAGATTTTACTGAATGTGATCTTACATGCTCTGTTTTCCAAAATTGCGATTTGGCCGGAGCTATATTTGAGAACACGATTCTTGAAAAAGCGGATTTTCGGACTTCATTAAATTATTCCATCGATCCGGAAAACAACAGGATCAGAAAAGCGAAATTTTCGATCTTGGAAATTTCAGGACTTTTAGACAAATATGATATTGAAATTGATAGCAGTATCTAAGAAATAAAATGTGCTGTGTTTTTTACAAACCGGCAACATTCTTTTAGTTAAACTTGCATTATAAACCATCGAACAATACTGGCTTTAAAATAAAGATGAACGAGGATTTTTTCAATCATATATTCAAAAAACAACAAGATGCAGATGCCGTTCCTTCAAACAAGGAGATTTCAAGATGGGCTCTGGAACTTTTCAGGCTGCTCTATCCTGAGCAATCCAAACGAACGCTAAGCTCAGTTGATGAATTAAAGCAGGAATTTCATAAGCTGGAGAAAGAACTATGTCATATGATGGAAGCCACAAAGGCCTGTGTCCACTGTGATAATTCCAAGCTGGCCAAAGATTTTTTTGCGCAGGTACCGGAATTATTCCGAGTATTAAACACCGATATTAAAGCTATTTTTGATGGGGATCCGGCAGCCAAAAGCGAGTTTGAGGTAATCCGGGCATACCCCGGTTTTTATGCAATCTCCTTCTACAGACTGGCGCATGCACTGTACAGTCTGGGTATACCATTATTGCCGAGAATTTTCACTGAATATGCTCATTCAAAAACAGGAATTGATATTCATCCTGCAGCCCAGATCGGTGAGTACTTTCATATCGATCATGGAACAGGTATTGTTATTGGAGAGACCTGTAAAATTGGAAAACATGTAAAAATGTATCAGGGAGTAACCCTTGGCGCATTGAGTGTCCATAAAAGTATGGCCAATACGAAAAGACATCCAACAATTGAAGACCGGGTGGTAGTTTACTCGGGTGCAACTATATTAGGAGGTGAAACCGTTATTGGTCATGATAGTATAATCGGAGGGAATGTTTGGCTTACTAAAAGCATACCTCCGGGTTCATCAGTTTACAATACATCTGAGGTAGTCATATCCAGCGAAAAAAGCAATAAAAAATAATAAAATGGCAGGAATAATTGATCTGGTCGGAAATACGCCATTAGTTGAAATTAAAAAACTGAATCCAAATCCAAAAGTTCAGATCTATGCGAAACTTGAGGGCAACAACCCTGGAGGAAGCGTAAAGGACCGGGCAGCACTCAATATGATCAGGAGTGCCTTGGAGCGTGGAGACATTAGTAAGGGATCCCGTCTAATTGAAGCTACGAGCGGAAACACAGGCATAGCCCTGGCGATGATTGCACGATTATTCGATCTTGAAATTGAGCTTGTTATGCCATCCAATTCGACCCGTGAGCGTACTTTAACAATGGAAGCTTTCGGAGCCAAAGTAACCTTGCTCGAAGGGATAGAATTATGCCGTGATTATGCCGAAGAAAAAGCAGCAAGAGGCGAAAGTTTTTTACTTAATCAATTCGCAAATCCTGACAATTCCCTGGCTCATTATAAAAGTACAGGACCAGAGCTTTGGAATGATACCAAACAAAAAATTACTCATTTTGTCAGTTCTATGGGTACAACCGGCACTATTATGGGTTGCTCAAGGTATCTCAAAGAAAAAAACCCGGAAATACAGATCATAGGTTGTCAGCCTACTGAAGATTCATCCATTCCCGGAATTCGCCGCTGGCCTGTTGAATACTTACCAAAGATTTTTGAGCCTGAGCGAGTTGATCGCATCATGGACATTTCAGAAGCTGAGGCAACAGAAATGGCCAGAAAGCTTGCGAAGGTTGAAGGAATATTTGCAGGGATGAGCAGTGGCGGTGCTGCATCAGCAGCTGTAAGGCTGGCCTCTGAACTCGATGAAGGCCTGATCGTCTTTATAGCCTGCGATCGTGGAGACAGATATCTCAGCAGTACACTTTTCGGTTAAGAATAATCGCAAAATTTATGGCAAAGAGAAAAACAGGTAAGATTATGTGGCATGATCTTACAGTCGATGACGCGGTACAAATCAGCGATTTCTATCAGCAGGTTACTGGCTGGGAAAAAGAAGGATTGAGTATGGGAGAATATGAGGATTTCTTAATCAAAAGTCCGGGAGATGATGAAGTTGTTGCCGGTATTTGCCACGCTAGAGGAGTCAATAAGGATATCCCTGCACAATGGCTGATGTATATTTTGGTAGAAAATCTGGATGAGAGTCTTGAGACCTGCAAAAAACTTGGAGGTAAAGTATTGGGTAACAAACGAAAAATGGGTGAAGGCTATTATTGTTTGATACAGGATCCTGCCGGCGCTTATGTTATGCTCAGTGAATAATTCCTAAAATCAGAATCCTGAATTGATATCAACCTGATTTACGGATATCCCTGATCATTGCAGTACTGCAATGTTTATCAATGATCTGATCAATGATTTCCTGAGTCCTATCCGGATAATCTACTTCAATAATTCTTTTGGATTCAATCCAGTTATTGATCACTATATCAAACCGCTCGTTTAAATTTCTGATTACCGGAACTCCCATCTGACTCAAGGCCGCTGCATTCAATTGCTGCTCATATTGATTTTTCATCGGAACAACCAAAAGCTTCTTTTTCATGTATAATGCTTCAGCAGGTGTTTCAAAACCGGCACCACAAAGTATCCCCTCAGAACTTGCCATACTCCTGATAAAACGTTCATTATGAATGGGCTGAACAGAAACATTCTTAGTCCTGTAAGGCCGATGGTTATGCTTTGAGAACACATCCCAATTCACATTCTTGAACTTAGTAAGTTTAGCGATCAAACGAGGATCATCATAAGCCGGCAAATAGACAGTATAATGTCCAAGATTCTGAACCGCCTCATCCCTAACCTGCTTTCTGATTACCGGTGTGAAAATATTTTCAGCATAAGCTTTGAAATGAAAGCCATACTGAGCGGTATTGGGTGCATAATTTTTGAGAATAAGCTTTCCGACCACGTCATTATTGTCTGTTTTCGGCGCTTCCTCAGCAAGTACTGCCAACTGATGGCTTAAACCAATGCATGGAACATTCTTTACATAACATGCCCAGGCAGAAACAGGTTCAAAATCATTGATTACAAGATCATAGTCTTCGACAGGAAGAGAGTTAATCTCCATTACAAGCTTTCGGATATTTGATCTTATACATGTCTTCCAAATATCAACACCTCCCGACTTCCCAAAAATAAAACTCAGCCCCCTCATTTTATAGCTAAGCTGATAAGGCAGAACAAGATCGCCCTGAATACCACTGACAAGAATATGAACCTCAGCATGCTTCATAAGACATGGAATTATATCCATTGCCCTGCTTAAATGCCCATTTCCTGTGCCCTGAATAGCATACAGTATTCTCATTTACTTTGATATTTACAGCCTCTAAATTGCGAAAAAACTACCAGAAAGCCAGTGTTTGCTTTGACATTGAACCGTATGATAATTGCTTTGAACATATCTCAATTATAAAACATTGGTTTGTAGTCGATTTGATTTAATGAAAGCAAGAGACAATATATTTTTTTTTTAAATTCGCGGGCAAACAATACATTTTATGATAACAGTAAGCGAATATTTTGAAGGTGCGGTAAAATCTCTTGGGTATCAGTCTCCCGAAGGAAAATCAACAATTGGTGTCATTGAAAGTGGCGAATATGAATTCGGGACATCCATGCATGAAACCATGCTAATTATAGAAGGTGAACTGGAGGCTAAATTACCCGGGAATAACAACTGGGAAATTTTTCGAAAAGGAGAAGCATTTGAAATTGATGCAAACCAATCTTTTAAAGTTCGTACCTCGTCTCAAACTTCCTATTTGTGTAAATACAAATAATTTGCATTCATTTTAATTAAACAAAAAAAAGCTGCCATATTAAAGAGCAGCTTTTTTCGTTTTTCATAGGTTTGTAGAATCAGTAGCAATACCAGATTATACAATCAGAATCAACACTAAAAGGATAATGATAATAGCACCGACAGAAAGGTAAACACCGCCGCTCATCGCCTTTGCTTCTTTTTTCATTTCAAGCAATTCATTACGTAATGCCTTACGCTCTACACGACTTAGATCGGATCTGTCCATGTTCTTGATCTCTTCAACTCTTTGGGTGATTTCACTGGCACGGGCAATCTGATTTTCTGTTAATGCAGGCTTTGACTTTACGTCATTTGCCATAACTGAACTTGATGCTAAAAGAATAGCAGTTAGTAAAAGGTAGATTTGCTTTTTCATTGTGTTTTGATTTAAGTTTCTTTAAGTTAATGATAAAAAAATAAAAAATGCTCCCATTTTTAGACATTAACCTTAAGGCAATTATTGTTCCATAAAGTTTATATACATTTTGAAGCAGATATAGATGACATTTGAAATTAAACTGTCCCAAATTCAGGAATCAGTGTAGTTTAATTACCATAAATATCTCTTACTTTATGCGGAAAGCGGAGTGCTGCATTCAAAATCATATTTCGGATGTAGTCATTCTCAGGGTAAGGTGTTAGATACTTTTTTACTAAACTGATATCAGCCTGAGCTAAATCAGAAGTAATATAGCCCATCCCAAAAAACTGACCATTCTCTATCAACAAACAACTTTTTTCTTCAAATGTACGGCCTTCATCGATCAGCAAAAAGCCCGGAAGCACAGAACTCAAACTATTTAACGCCATAATTACCCGTTTATTATACAATTCAACCGATTCGAGTTGTTCGCAAGCTCCTTTGCAGGACTCCTCTCCAATTGGAACGCAGGGATCATTATTACGCTGAACAAAACAAAGCTTAGGACAGAGATTAAATCCGGCAATCAGGCTTTTGATCAGATTATAACCTTCAGCTATACCATTGAAGGTATAGTGTGGTTTTGAGAATTTTTTCTTTCTGTCGATAACCAGACGCATATAACCATTCTGATCCTCAAATGAATACAAAGCATATGCATATTCAAATCTTTTTAAGGATCGGTTATAAGCAGGCCACAGACGTTTGATCTCAACTGCTTCAAGAATCAATGACATGAGTTCAGTACCACATTCCTGAAAGGTTATGTGATGAATTTCCCTCAAAAAATCCTGTTTTTGCCTGCCTGGTTTATTATTTGCAAAATGACTTGCTACTCTTTTCCGGATATTCTTTGCCTTCCCTACATAAATAACTTTCGACTTTGAGTTATGAAAATAATAGATTCCGGGAACAGATGGGAGCTTATCCATATCCTCTTTTGGAAGATGAGGTGGGAGTGATTGTTCCCTTGATCTTTGATTCAGGGTTTTGCTAATATGTCCATCCTTATCCTGTTCAATCAGCATTGAAAAAAGCTTTGCAGTTGCCAGAGCATCACCTAATGCACGATGCCTGTCCTGAATTTCTATTCCAACCTCCTTACATAATCTCCCAAGGCTATAAGAAGCAAGTCCGGGAATAATTTTTCGGCTTAAGCGCACTGTGCACAGCTTTTTTGTCTGTAAATTAAATCCGGCAGCAGCCAGATGAAAATGAAGAAAAGAGAAATCGAAATTGACATTATGTGCTACGAACACTTTATCATGCAGAAGTTCATATATCTTATGGGCAATATCCTGAAATTTCGGAGCTGTACTGACCATTTCATCATCTATACCCGTAAGCGCCTGAACATATATTGGAATAGGCTTTAAAGGATTGATTAATGTTTTGAACTGCTTTATAACCTCCTGTCCATCATGTACCAATATTGCAACTTCAGTAATCCCATTGGCACTTGCATGCCCTCCGGTTGTTTCAATATCGACTATAGCATACATTCTTAAGAAACTCTCAATTATTCAAATATAGAAAGATTTTAGAAATACTAACAATATTAGTATTTCTAATTAAATAAAAACAGACATTTTCTATGATTTCCTCATGGGCTTAAGCAAATATTCAAGTCCGTTAAGCTTAATCTCATACATCGTCGCCAGAAGGATTCCAATCTTACCTGCAGGAAATCCCTTATTCTCATACCACACCAAATAATATTCAGGCAGTTCGCAAATAAGCCGGCCCTTATATTTACCATAAGGCATAGCAATACTAACCAGATCTTTAAGAATTTGAGGGTTCATCCTGCGGTTTAATCTGAGCTTTTCTTTTATAAAAAAGCTGCAAGTAGAGATATGCAAAAAAGGTTATGATAGCCACGGCATAGAAAATCGGAGGTATCATACTAACATCAGTAATGTATAAACTTCCGGCAAAAAAGGCTCCAAGACCAATACCAGCTTCCAGTGCGATATACATTGTTGCAACGGCTTTGCCACGATGATCAGGATGGCTAAGATCTATAATCCATGCGGTGATTGCAGGAGATAACATTCCTGTTGCTACGCCATAAACCGCAGAGCCGATCATCAGGCTCAGCGGAGTATCAGCAAACCCAATCAAGATCAGGGATATCACAAGAATTATCAGTGATAGCTTAATAATATGAACTCTGCCAATCCTGTCAGACATCTTTCCGGACACAAAACGTATTAACAGTGAAGAAACAGTAAAAACCATAAAGAAAAGACCCTTGTTTGAAACCCCAAGGTGCTCACCCCAATCTGAGATAACAGTAAGTATAATCCCATAACTCAGGTAGGAAAAAAAGGTGATGAAAGCTGCAACCAAAACCCTGACCTCAATAACTTCTGTGCGGTTTATTTGCATCATAGAAAACCGGAAAGGTTCTTTTTTCTCCAGAGTCTCCTGCATATTCAGCAGAATAACAATTGAAAGCAGCGCAAAAACAGAAGAACAATAGAACATCGCATTTATTGAGAACATTTCAGTCATTTCGCTGCCAATTGCCGGGCCAATTGCTAGTCCGGTACTAAAACATACTCCATGTATTCCCATAGCTTCACCCCAACGATTACCCGGAACTATATCAGCAACATAGGCTGCCGTTGCAGTAGGCTTAAAACCTGTAGAAAATCCATGAAACAGCCTCAACCATAAAAATCCGGCAACGCTGGTCAGAATCGGGTACAATAAGCCACAAACAACACAAACCAATGAACCAACTGCCATTACCGGAACACGACCAATCTTATCTGTCAGTTTCCCACTAAATGGCCTTGAAATCCCAGCAGAAAGTGTAAAGAGAGCAATGATATAACCCTTATATTCTGCACCTCCCAGTCCCGTAAGATAGGCTGGCATTTCCGGAATCAACATGTTGAAACTGGCAGAAAACAGGAATGAGCTCAAGCATAAAAGTGCAAACTGAAGGTTATAGATCGGATGTTTTTTACCAGACATTGTTTAGGATAGTGCAGCAAAAGTAATAAGAATTTCAGCTAAAATCGCCGAAATTAAAAGAGATAGATTAGAACAATAAATGATAAAAATGTCCGGTGTTTCAGCTAATGTTAATAGTTTTGCCGGGTAAATTATTCCCTCTATGCGATTTTTGAAATTGGTTACCTTTTTACTTTTGATGATTTCTTTGCAATCTGCCTTTGGGCAAAGTAGTTCAGCACTCAAAAAACGAAAGGAAGCTATTACCAGAGAGATAGAGGAATTAAAAAGAAGCCGCAGCAAGATTGATAAAAACAAGAAACTATCCCTTAACCAGATCAATCTCTTAAATACTCAGATCAGATTAAGAGAAGATAAAATCAGGACGATAAACACTGAAATTAAAATGCTGGACACAAAAATTATCAGCAGTACTACTGAGGTAATTTCACTACAAACAAACCTGAACAAACTGAAGGCACAGTATTCAAAAATGATTGTTTTTGCATTCAAGAATCAGGGGGCCTACAATAAATTGATGTTCATATTTGCTTCGCATAATTTTAACCAGGCCTATATGCGGCTCCGATATATTCAGCAGGTTGGCACTTTCCGAAAAAGGCAGGCTAAAGAGATTATTACAACTCAAATTAGTCTGAAAAAACAAATCAATGAGCTCGACCAGAACAAAAAGGAGAAAACCAATCTTTTAATGGACCAGATTGTCGAGAAGCAAACCTTAGGTAAGGATAAGGAACAGCAATCGAAAATATTAACGGGCTTAACTAAAAAACAAAAAGAGCTCCAGCAACACCTTTCTCGAAAACAAAAGGAGGCAAATACATTAAACAAAGCAATTCAGGAGGCCATCCGGAAAGAGATCCTGGCAGCACAACGCAAAGAAGCAGAGCGTCGAAGACGTGCCGCTGCGGCCGAAGCAGCTTCAAAAGCAAAAAATAATACTGATAAGCCTAAACCTGTAGCTAGCGGATCATCCATTTTAGCTTCAAGTCCGGAGGACGCCAAACTTTCCTCATCCTTTCTGGGAAGCCGTGGCCGGATGCAAAAGCCTGCTCAGGGAATTATTACGCAGGGTTTCGGACAGCAAAAATTCAATAATGTAACTATTTTCAATCCTGGCATTAACATTAAAACTGCTCCTGGGGCTAATGTTTATGCTGTTTATGGAGGGAAAGTGAGTAAAGTGATTTATCTGGTCAATTCCTACACTATCATCATTCGTCATGGGGAGTATTTTTCTATTTATTCCAAGCTTAAGAATGCAAGTGTGGCTGCAGGTCAGGAAGTTACTGCCCGGCAAAGTATTGGCAAAGTGGCAACAGATATAACCGAGGACCTAACAGAAATGCAATTTCAAATCTGGAAAGGTGGCACTCCGGTAAATCCATCGGGATGGATATCACAATAATAATCCCAGAATTCTATTATCCACTTCCTATTCGATTGATTCATTTTAATTAGGTGGAATATATAATTATCATTGACCCGAAATTAAATAATCATTAACTTAATGTTGCTAACTAATGTATTTATCATGTATTTTTGCAAACTCTAAAAAAAAAATAAATACTCATGTCTGAACAAAGAGCTATTGTAAGTGTATGGAGAGATAACTGGCAATCATCTGATTACAGAAAAAAATGCATTACCGGATTGATTCTCATCTCATTTATTCTGCTTGCCCTCCCATTCTTCTATCAGGCTATAGAACAAAGAAATGGGATTGATTTCAATGATTATTTATTAGAATGGCTTCCCGCATATGATCTTTCTCTTTTTATTTTCATCACCATCTGGTCAATGACCATATTAACATTCAGCCGTTTCAAGCAAGATCCTAACTTATTTTTAACTTTTCTATGGGGTTTTATCCTTATAAATTTATCTCGCTTCGTATCTATCGGTCTGATTCCACTTGATGCCCCCAAAGATCTTATTCCTATTCATGACCCAATCAGCAATCAATTTTATGGGCCGAAATTCATTACCAAAGATCTGTTCTTCTCAGGGCATACCGCTGCGATGTTTTTGATGTTCTTATGTCTGAAGAAAAGAACGGATAAAATTCTTGCACTTACAGCTACAATTTTTATTGGGATAGCAGTGCTGCTCCAACATGTTCACTATACATTAGATGTAATAACAGCACCGGTAATTACTTATTTTATTTGGGTTGGATCTAAGAAAATCGTCGAATCATAATCACTCCCTATTTCCCATTCCCTATTCCCTATCCCCCTCTACTATTTCAATCCGGAAAATTCTTATCGATCAATAACTGAATTATACCATCAACCAAACCTACCCTCGGTACAAATATCTGTTTTACTCCACCCCATTTCATAACCGTAAGATAAATCTCTGTGGCGGGAATAATAACATCTGCCCTATCCTGATTCAAACCAAGAACATTAATCCGGTCTTTCAATGAAAATGAATTCAGGTAAGAATACAATTCTCTAAGCTTTGTAAAAGTTAATGGCGAACCATCCTTTCCTTCAGCCATCTTAAAAAGTTTATTAATATTTCCTCCGGTTCCAATACCCGAAAGATTTTTATATGACTGGGCCACATTCTTTACCCAATCCTTCATTTCAGCCCAGGTTTCATCTTTATCCTGGTTATCAAGTATCCTGATACCGCCCAGATTGAATGAACGGGAAGAAATTAATTCTCCATTGCTGAAAACTGACAGTTCAGTACTGCCTCCACCAACGTCGATGTACAAGTAATTCTTCTTCCGGTCGAGACTTTGTTCAATGTGGCTTGCATAAATAATATTGGCTTCCCTTTGCCCTTCCACAATTTCAAGGTCTAATCCTGCCTCTGCCTTAATTTTTGCCACAAGTGAAGAACCATTCCTTGCCTCACGCATTGCAGATGTTGCGCAAGCCATATAATCACTAACCTTGTAAACATCGATCAGATTACGAAATGCGACCATAGTCTTAATGAGCTCTTCGGTTTTATTTGGAGATATTAACTTATCCAGAAAAGCATCATCACCAAGCCGCAAAGGGACTCTTATCAGCGTATTCTTTTTAAAAGAAACAGTCTTGTTGTTTTGTATTACGTCAGCAATTAACAGTCTGACAGCATTCGAACCGATATCTATGGCAGCGTATCTCAAAGTATTATTTTTTATATTTTAAATAGGTATATATGTCAGTCTGAGCACGACTAAGGACCTTTGTCCCGGTCTTCCGATAACGATTATTATTCAGCTCATTAATTTCTCTCGCCTTTGTATTATCCTTCAGCTGAATATTAATAATATCCAGAATTTCAGATCTTATCTCCGCATCCAGTATCGGGAAACCTACTTCTACCCGATGGTCCAGATTTCTTGCCATCATATCAGCCGAAGATAGATAAACATTTTGTCGCCCGGCATCTCCAAATATCCAAACCCGGGCATGCTCAAGATAACGATCTATTATGCTAATCACTTCAATATTTTCACTAAATCCTGCAATTCCCGGCACCAGGCAACACATACCGCGAATGATTAGCTTAATTTTAACACCTGCATTACTGGCCTCATATAATTTCTCAATTATAGCAACATCAGTTAAACTATTCATTTTAAGTATTATACTGGCATTCTTACCCGTTTTTGCAGTTTTTATCTCTTTATTAATCAGTGAGTTTATTTTTTGCCTGCTTTGAAGTGGAGAAACGATCAAATGCTTATAAGCACTATGAAAAACCTGCTTTTGAAGTCCGTCAAAGAATGTCACCAATTCGGAAGTAATTAAAGGATTAGCAGTAAATAAGCTATGATCGCAATAAAGTTTTGCTGTCTTTTCATTATAATTCCCCGTTGCCAGATTTGCATAATATCTGTCTTTCCCCTTTTCTGTCCGTCTTATCAAACAAATTTTTGAATGAACTTTATAGTCGGGCATTCCATAATTAACAACTACCCCCTCTTCTTCCAGCCTGTTTGTCCAGTAAATATTGGCTTGCTCATCAAACCTTGCTTTGAGTTCCAGCATACAGCTCACTTTTTTGCCATTCTTAGCAGCATTAATCAGAGCATGAATAATTCTGGAATTTTCGGCCAAACGATACAGTGTAATTTGAATCTCTCTAACCTTTGGATCAATAGCGGCTTCCCTGAGGAAATGTATAATGTAATCAAAGGACTGATAGGGTAAATTAATCAGATAATCTTTTCTGGAAATCTGTGCAAAGATACTACTTACAGTAGAAAGCTCATTGACAGGTAGTGGCGCCAATTTAGGGTATTCCAATTCAGGCCTTCCTACATTCGGAAAGCTTATAAAATCCTTAAAATTATGGTACCGGTTGCCGGGAATAAGTCCATCGGCAGTTAAATCTAATTCAGCTACCAGATAAGTGAGCATATCCAGAGGCATATCAGTATCATACAATAAGCGCATAGGTTTACCCTTTCCTCTTTTCAGGAGGCTTTTGGAGAGTGCATCAATAAATTTTTCACTAACATGTATATCAAGATCCAATTCAGCATCCCTGGTTAACTGAACGGAATAAGCCTCAATACTATCGTATTCAAAAATGAAGAAAATATCATCAAGACAGTATCTGACAATATCATCAATCAATGTGATGAATTTAAGATTATTCGTTTCCGGAAGTACAATAAAACGACCTGAAACATCAGTTGGAATTTCAATCAGAGCAAATCTGCTTTTCTCATTATTCTTTGTCTGAACCAGCCTTACAAAAAGATAGATTGCCCGATCTTTGAGTTCAGGAAATGGTTCATTTTTATTGATCATTACCGGCACTAGTGTTGATAGAATTTTCTCCCTGAAATATTCTCTCACAAATGAACCACGTGTAACATTCAACTGAGTTTCATTAATTAAAAAGATCCTTTCCCGTTCCAGCTCCTTTACTATGACATCTTCGTATAAATGATTGAATTTTCGTTCTTGTCTGACAACTATATTTTTGATCTGGTTTAATATTTTCCGGGGACTAAAACCCAGTATTGCTTTTGACCTGGTATTCAGATTTGAAAGCCTGTTGAGCGTAGCAACCCTTACCCTGTAAAATTCATCAAGATTTGAGGAAAAAATGGCCAGAAAACGAATTCTTTCAACCAGCGGGACTGATTTATCAGCGGCCTCCTGCAGTACACGGTCGTTAAAGTATAACCAACTGACCTCACGATTTATTAAAGGAATATTCTTAGGCATTGGCATAAATAAACAATCCCGCACCTGTGGACGGGACTGTAAAATTCAAAAATTAATATTAACAAAACATTAAATTCACGTTAAGTGTGAAACGTGAATCGCATTCATCTAAATTTTTTCAGTTGAAGGAGCACTTGAAGATTCTTCTGATTTGGCAGAAGAAGCAGTTGTCGAAACAGCTTTAGAAGCTGGCTTTCTGCTTCTGGATGCTGTTGGTTTTGCTTTTACTGGTGCCTCTTTACTTACTATGGGCTTAACTGGCGCTGCTTTAGGGGCAGACGCTGCTATTGTACTCTTTTTTACTCTCACACTCGGTTTGCTTGCAGCTGACTTTGCCGAACCTGCACCAGAAGTTACAAGACTTGGAGCCTTCGCTTTTACAGCAGCCTTGCTAACACGGGCAACAACCTTTTCAGCTTTCTTAACTGCAGAAACCACAGATTTACCTGCAGAAGTACTTGCCTTGCTGATACTTTTTGGTTTTATGCTTTTGGCCTTACTTTCCAGTTTATCCTCAACTGCATTCTTAACATCATTATATTTAGAAGCAAGCTTCTTAGCCAATGCTTTACTGGTTTTTTTAATCTCTTTGGAAAATTTTTCTGCATCATGTCCAAGGCTCTTCATTGCTTCAAAGAATTTATCAGAAATAGTTGTTTCCAATTCCTTTTTAACAACCCGTTTTGTTTTCTTTTTTACATCCTTTACAGATGTTTTTACTTTATTTGCTTTCATAATTATTCTTTTAGAGAAATGTAACCTTTAAATGCAATATTTAAAGATATTAACAAAATTTGATTTACCATAGTATAATAATTATGCCAACATTTGACATCGTAAGTAAGATCGACGGACAAACCCTCGATAATGCAATCAATACAGCAAAAAAAGAAATCCTAAATCGATATGATTTTAACGATTCAAAAAGCAGCGTAGAACTCGATAAAAAGACAAACGAAATCACCATTATCACCGAAAATGATATGCGTTTGAAAGCTATTCAGGATGCGATTATATCCAGGATGGTAAAACATAACCTTGATCCGGGCAGCATGGACCTCGGAAAAGAACAATATGCATCAGGCAATATGCTCCGGAAAGAAATTAAAATTAAGGAAGGAATCGATAAGGAAGCAGCAAAAAAAATCGTAAAAAAAATAAAAGACAGCGGACTAAAAGTTCAGGCCTCGATTATGGATGATCAGGTTAGAGTTCAGGCCAAGAAAATAGATGATTTGCAAGCTGTAATTGCCCTTTGCCGAAGCGATGATTTTGGACAGCCGCTTCAGTATATTAATATGAGAAACTAGGGTTTAATTGACAGTTGACAATGGACAGTTGACAATGGACAATTATCAACTGTCAACTGTCCACTATCAATTAATTAAACCGTCTTCACATCTTTCTCATCATAATCATCAATATCCATGATGTAGCCGTTCTGTATCAGAAATTCGAACAAATGTTTTGACTCTTTTGATACTGGCATGTTGCGTGTGGTTATAATCTGTTTGTTTTTCTTGTCAAGGTAAGGATAGGCATACAGCCTTACGTTCTTACTGAACAGATCACTTATATAAGCTAATAGTTCGTCTGTATAATTTTCGCCGTAATTTTCAGAGTTAAATATATTTTTCAGGTTTGCAATATTGGTTGATATACCAACACTTTTGGGGCTGCACCGTGAAAGGTATTGTGCCAGTTTATGATTTCGCGCAAAGTCAGAAACAATTACATAATTCCCTGTAGCACAAAGCTCTTCAGCACGTTTTGCAAATTTCTCAAGTTCCTCATTACTTAGTTCTGATTTATCTTCAAGAAAATTGGTCATTAAAACCTCAATCATAACAATTATATTCCTGTCGTTTACCTTTTGAGTGCGCTTAAATTGCTCAACTGCCTTATTAAATAAATCGAAGTTTGGCGTGGATTTCTGACCAAATTTTGTCCGAAGGATCATCACATCCTTTTTATACAACACATCTTTAGATTGACGTGCATGACCCTTTTTATCAAAAATCGCTGCCCCTGAAAAGCCTTTGGCTATCAGATATAGGTTAACCAGCCGGTCGTTTGCATTTTTGAATTCCGGACCACTCAGACTGATCAGATCAATTTCTACGGAGCCTACTGCCAAATTATCAACCAGTGACTCGATCATCGACTGTACATCATCATGATAATAATATGCAGCATAAACCAGGTTAACCCCTAATATTCCCAAAACATTCTGCTGAAGATTTGAATCACTGTCCAGAAGTCTGACATGAAAAACAATATCATTAGGCTCGCCTCCCGGGCTCAGTTGAAACCTGATACCCAGCCAACCATGAGGATCATTGGTTTTATTAAAGTTGAGGGTTGTTACAGTATCCGCAAAAGCGAAAAAAGCTTTTCCGGCATATTTTGGCCCACAGAGGCGTTCAGATAAAAGCCCGAACTCATGCTGTATCATTTTATCAAGCCTTGATTCAGAAACATAGCGGCCGGATTCCTCTTCCCCGTAAATGGAATTACTAAAGACCATATCATAAGCCGACATAGTCTTTGCAATCGTTCCTGAAGCAGCTCCGGCAGTGAAAAAATTTCTTGCGACTTCCTGACCTGCTCCAATCTCGGCAAAAGTTCCGTAAATAGATTCATCCAAATTGATCTTTAAGGCTTTTCGCTTATTCTCTAAAATTTCTCTCAACATGCGGCGAAATTACGATTTTGCAGCTTATGCCGCAATTTAAATAGAAAAGGCAGACGGTATTCCGCCTGCCTTTTAAAACGAGTTTTGGATCAGAATTAGCTGACTGCTATCTCTCTAGAGAGGATCTTTGCTTCTTCCTTCTTTGCTACACTGATAAACAAAATACCATCTTTATATTCTGCAGTAATCTTAGCGTGATCTGCAGTCTCAGGTAATGTAAACGTTCTCATAAAAGATGAATAGTTATACTCAATTCTGTTGTATTTCTTTGCTGTATCCGATTCTGTATTCTCTTCCTTCCTTTCTGCAGATACAGTCAAGAGATTCTGCTCCAGATTGATCTTAAAATCTTCTTTCTTAAGCCCTGGCGCAGCTAATTCAATATGAAATTCATTCTCGTTTTCAGCTATGTTAACAGCCGGATTACGATTTAAGGTACTTTTAGATAAAAAGGGATCGGCATTGAAAAACGATTCAAAAACATCGTTATAAGCCGGTTTAAATACTTTGTTTGTGTTTCCGTTTGCAAATTTTACAAGTGCCATTTTGATATCCTCCTAAATTTTTAATTAGTTATTTCAAACTATTCGACAATGTGTATACCATTTTGCATATTGCACAAAAACAAGTCAAAATAAAGGACAAACTGGCAGTAAGATTTATTTTTTACCGACATAATGACAAAATTCGCATGAAAGGATATCATTTCAAGACTCAGATTCCCATTCGTTTTGCCGACATAGATGCCTTAGGCCATGTAAATAACGCTATATATCTTACCTATTTTGAGATAGCACGATCGGCTTACTGGGCTGAAGTTATTGAATGGGACTGGAAATCACTCGGAATCATAATCAGAAAATCAGTTGTTGATTATCTTAAACCAATAACACTTTCTGATAAGGTATACGCTTATGTCAGAACTTCAAAAATTGGCAACAGTAGTTTTGAACTGGAATACGTTCTTGTAACAAATAATAATGGCATTGAAGAAATATGTACTACCGGACAAACGCTCTGTGTCTCCTTTGATTATGCACTTCAAAAACCTGCCAAAATTCCATCACAGCAGCGTATTAAGATGGAAAACAGTATGAAATATAATCTTGACTAATTATTGTCGGGTATCTGTTTAGCAGGATTAATTAGAATATTTTACCCGGATTAAGTATCCCCAATGGATCAAAAACTGATTTAATCCCACGCATCAGGTTAAGATGAACTTCAGAGTATTTTATATTCATATACTCACGCTGCACTGAGCCTATACCATGTTCGCCGGATATAGTACCTCCAAGGGAGACGGTTAGCATAAAGATCTGTCGTATACCTTCTTTTAATTTTGTATTCCAATCCTCATCAGACATATTACCCTTAATGATATTGATGTGCACATTTCCATCTCCCGCATGTCCATAACAAATAGACTGAAATCCAAATCTTGCTCCAATTTCCTTTATTCCATGAATTAATTTAGCTAATTCCGCCCTTGGCACTACCGTATCTTCCTCTTTATAAATGGAATTCGACTTTACAGATAATGGCATAGTGCGTCTCAATCTCCATAAAGACTCCTTTTGAGCTGCAGTATCTGCAAAAAGCACATCTGAACAGGAATTACTCTCCAGAACTTCGTTGATCCTTTCACAATCAGACATGAGTACATCCAAATTATTACCGTCAACTTCTATCATTAAAAACGCCTGAACATCTTCCTTAAGGTCGAATTGAAAATGATCATATTCTATTACCCATTCAACCGCCCTGCGTTCCATAAACTCAAGTGTAGAGGGAGTTACTCCTGCACGAAAAATTGCAGAGACTGCTTCACAAGCCTGCTCATTACCCGGAAAAGATGCCAGCATAACCAGGTTTTGTGTAGGACGCGAAATTAGTTTTAATACTATTTTGGTTATTATACCGAGTGTGCCCTCCGAACCAATCATTAACTGGGTGAGATTATAGCCCGAAGCATACTTGAGTGTATTAGCTCCGGTCCAGATTATTTCACCATCAGGAAGAACCACCTCAAGATTCAACACATATTCTCTGATGGTTCCATATTTTACAACTCTTGGCCCTCCGCTTCCATGGGCAATATTTCCACCAATGAAGCAAGAGCCTTTACTTGAGGGATCTACAGGATATAACAATCCCCTTTCGGCGACTGCATTCATGAAAACTTCAGTAATTACGCCAGGTTCAAGAGTTGCCTGAAGATTACGCTCATCAATCTCAATGATCTTATCAAACCTCTCCATAGAGATCAATAATCCACCCTTAACAGGCAGTGCCCCACCACTTAGTCCCGTACCGGCACCTCGTGGTGTAACAGGAATCATGTACTTATTACATAATTTAAGCAGCATTGAGATTTGCTCTTTATTATCCGGTCTGACAACAACTTCGGGAACGAAAATCAAATCTTCAGTCTCATCATGGGAATATTTCTCAATTTTATCGTGATCTGTAAATACGTTCTCTGCTCCGGTAATTTCAGAGATTTCCTTTAAAATATCCTTGGTGATCTTATTAAAAGACATATTATCTGCTGAACGAAAGTTCAATGGTTGAATTATTTATTTCGGCACCCATTGGAGGATGCATTTTGTGGATAGAAATACGAATCATCTGAACAGCAAGAAACTCATGTCTGATCCGCTCTAGTATGCTATGTGCTACAGTTTCTATTAACTTACGCGGGATTTTCATTTCTTCTGTAGCGATTTGCAATAATCGTTCATAATTAACTGTATTAGCAATATCATCGGAACCTGAACTATATACCTCAAGTTCTGTATCAATATCGACAATAAATTCTGTCCCAAGGACCTGCTCTTCCGGATAAAATCCGTGATATGAAAAAAAACGAACTCCGTTTAAGCTTACCCTTTGTTTGATAATTCCCATTACACAAAAATAGTTTAATTAAATATACTCATTGGCAGAGCCGATCAATTAATTGTTCATTTGAATAATTATTCCAATCAAAAAATATTAACTAATTTCATTTGCTCAAATTCATACCTTGTTTAATATTTAACAATATGAATCCGTTCTATCCCGCATGTGCGGAATAAAAATCAATGAAATAAACCAATGAAAAGAATCACTTTACTCGCAGCCATTTTAACTGTAATAATAAACAGTAGTTCTGCACAGCAGAATGCAAATCCCAAAGACACAGAAGCATGGTCACCTGTCCCGAAAATTGTTCAGCCACAAAAAAGTGCTTTATCAGCACCTGAAGATGCAATTATACTATTTGGAGGAAAAGACCTTAATGAATGGCAAACAGCTAAAGACCAATCTGAAGCGAAATGGACGGTAGCTAATGGACAATTCACCGTTAAAAAAGGAACAGGGAATATCCAGACCAAAAGATCATTTCTGAATTATCAAATGCATATTGAGTGGATGATTCCTGTAAATATTACAGGCTCAGGACAAGCAAGAGGGAATAGTGGAATATTTCTGGGATCAACCGGCAAGGGTGATGAGGGTTATGAATTACAAGTCCTTGATTCATACAATAACGTAACTTATAGTAACGGTCAGGCCGGAAGTATTTACAAACAATTTATACCGCTGGTAAATGCATCAAGAAAACCAGGAGAATGGCAAACTTATGATATTATTTGGACAGCCCCTGTGTTCAATGAAAATGGCACTCTAAAATCTGCTGCAAGGGTAAGTGTGCTGCATAATGGGATGTTGATTCAAAACAACATTGAGCTCAAGGGTGAAACAGTATATATTGGGCCGCCTTTCTATAAAAAACACGGACCATTGCCAATCAAATTGCAGGATCACGGAGATCCAAGTGAACCAATAAGCTTTCGCAATATTTGGGTAAGAGAATTATAAAAACAAGCTGTTCATAAATCAGGCCTTTTATAAATTTTGCAAAAAATCAAATTTGCTTAAAATCAATTACACAGATAAGCCGGGAGGCTCTGATTGCCCTTATTTCTGGTCTTCATAATAGTTTCAATTATTTTGGCTTGAAAATTGAATGTTTGCATTCAAAAATAAAAGACATGAAAAATCAATTAATCCTGATCTGTTTAAGTGCATCTCTTCTTTTGACAAGCTCGTGTGCTGTTAACCCTGTAACGGGCAAAAAACAGATCGTTCTGATGTCAGAGAGTCAGGAAATTGCCATGGGAGCTGATGCTGATCCACAAATCGTTGCTCAATACGGCCTTTATGAAAATAAAATACTTCAGGATTTCATCACTCAGAAGGGAAATGAAATGGCTGCTATATCCCACAGGCCAGATCTCAAATATGAATTTAAGATTGTCGACTCTGAAGTATTAAATGCATTTGCAGTACCTGGAGGATATGTTTATTTCACAAGAGGTATCATGGCTCACTTCAATAATGAAGCTGAATTTGCAGGTGTTTTAGGACATGAAATAGGACATATTACGGCAAGACATTCAGTTTCTCAGCAAAGCAAAGCAATACTTGGTCAGGTTGGATTAATTGGAAGTATGATTCTGGTTCCTCAGATTGCTGAGTTTGCTCAGCCATTATCCCAGGGCTTAGGCTTGTTGTTCCTCAAGTTCGGGCGGGATGCTGAACGTCAATCAGATGAACTTGGAGTTGAGTATTCTTCAAAAATAGGTTATGATGCGAAAGAAATGGCCGGTTTTTTCAACACCCTTGAAAGACAACGGGCAGGAACCGAAGGTGCAGAATTGCCGGATTTTATGTCCACACACCCTAATCCCGGAGACCGAAATATTGCTGTTTCAAAACTTTCGGAGGAATGGAAAAAGAAGTTAAACCTGAGCAATCCTAAGGTAAGCAGAGATACTTATTTGAAAAAAATTGAGGGGCTAATCTATGGGGAAGATCCCAAACAAGGCTTTCTGGAAAACAGCATATTTTATCATCCTGAGTTAAAATTCCAGTTCAATACTCCTCAAGGATGGAATTATCAGAATACTCCTCAAAAAGTACAGCTTGCTCCAAAAGATGGTAAAGCACTGCTGATGATGACACTTGCACCCGGCAGTTCACTTCAGGAAGCAGCAAGCAATGTGGTACAGAAAAACAATCTTCAGGTTTTAGAATCAAATCAGATTACTGTTAATGGCTTGAATGCGATATCAATGATTGCAGATGTAAAAGCAGAGCAACAACAGCAACAACAGCAACAGGCAAGTTCAGTGAGAACTTTATCCTATCTCATTCAATACAATAAAAATATTTATCTGTTACTCGGTGCCAGTTCAGTGAATGATTTCAACAATTACTCTCAATATTTCCTTCAATCAATGAAGAATTTCAAAGAGTTAAAAGATGTTTCTAAACTTAATAAGCAGCCTGAAAGGATAAGAATCAAACCAGTTAAACAAAGCGGAACCCTTAAGCAGGCACTGAACAGTTACAATATGCCTGAAAACAAGCAGGAAGAAATTTCCTTATTGAATGGAATGCAACTCACAGACAGGGTTTTGGCGGGATCTCTCATAAAAATTCTTGGGAAATAATGTAAAGAGGTAAAAAGCCTGAAAATAAAATAGGCTTTTTACCTCTTTATTTATAGATTGATATGGTTAAATTTGTTTTAGGTCAAATGCAGACAAAATTAATCATACTTTAATGCAATTCCCCTGAGATCATCCCTTATGAATAAATACTGGTACTATTTAACAGGGTTAAACCAGGAATTCTCGCTGGAATCAAGAATATTTCATTCCTTTTGTATAGTTGCCTTCTGTATTCTTACTCTTTGTATTCCACTTAATATAATCTTAGGTCTACCAATACCGGCCTTACTTACTTTAATAGCATTAATAACACAAGCTTGTCTTTATTATCTATCAAGATTTAAGCATAAAACACGAATCAGCCTTTGGCTATCCATATTCATTATCCATATTATTATAATAGTAAACTACTTTTTTAATTCCGGGATTCAGGGGCCTAGTTTTTTATTACTCATAGCTATTTTTTTTCTGGTTATATCGCTCTCAAAACCAAAGGAATACTGGTTTTTCATAAGCCTGAATTTAATTGTAGCCAGTGGCTTAGCCTTAATTGAGTATTTAAATCCCGAATTAGTTGAAAAGTCTTACATGGGGCGTGTATTTCATTTTGGAGATGTCATTTCCACTTATTTTGTAAGTATTTTGACCATTCTGATTGGTCTGCGATACATAAAAAAGAATTATTATATAAGCCAGAGTTTGCTGGAAACAAAAGCAGCTGATCTTGAACGTATAAATAACACCAAAAATAAATTATTTACCATAGTTTCCCACGACCTTAGAGCCCCATTAGCTACAGTTAGAAGTTATTTAGAAATCCTTTCAAATTTGGATCCGGCAAAGGAGAACTGGCAGGAAATACAAAGTGATCTGATTGAGATGACCCAAAATACAGATAATATGCTCTCCAACATCCTGATGTGGTCTGCATCACAAATGGAAGGAATAAACATTAATAAGAAACCAATCCTTCTTGCAGACACCCTTATTCCTGTAATCAGGGTGTTTCAGTCAATTGCAAATGCTAAACAAATAGCTTTAAGCTTTGAAATTGACCCTGGTCTTAAGGTATTAGCTGACGAGGATATGCTGCAACTTGTGATTCGAAATATCCTAAGTAATGCAATAAAGTTTACCAATAACGGAGGAAAGATTCAGCTGAAAGTAGAATCTGATTATCCAAACTACGTAATCAAAATAAGTGACAATGGTATAGGAATGACCGATCAGATTAAAGATTCCATCTTCAGCCTGAAAGCAGAATCTTCTTTTGGTACAAAAAATGAAAAGGGTGTTGGTTTGGGTCTAAATTTAAGCAAGGAATTTACCGATATGCAGGGTGGCAGAATCTGGTTTGATAGTGTTTCTGGTATGGGAAGCACCTTCTATATTTCGATACCAATAGCCTGATCATCAATTTTCTACAGCATTTAAATACCACCTGATCTTAATTAATGAAATTCGACTTGTCCCTCAACAAAGCCAGAATTGATATAAACTTGCCATTTTACCGTTTTTTTTGTAAATTTGTAAAAAACACAAGCTATTCTTTTTCATGCCTGCTGGTCAATTCGACTGATCTTGGTTTCTTTCCTGTAATAAAAACAGAATAATCCTGATCCATTCCTTTGTTGAATTTTCAATGCCTCTCTGGCTGCATACATTTGAACCGGATAGTAATTATTAAATAATTTACAGACATGGCAAAATCCCAGGCAACCTTCATGAAGAAGCAGCTCGAAAAGAACAGGGCAAAGAAAAAAGAAGATAAAGAACAACGTAAGCTGGAACGCAAGCAGAGCTCAAGCGGCGGAAAGCTGGAAGATATGCTCGCCTATGTAGATGAGAATGGAGAACTATCATCTACTCCTCCTGAAAACAAACAAGCCCTAAGACCATCAAACCGATAGCCTATTTACATGTTAGTATGTATTATTAGGGCAATTAAGTATCTCAGGTTTTGGGAAAATCGGGCAATGTCATCCAATGGGTGAAATCCCCGATTGAAACCTTATCCTCGGCAACAATAAACTTATTGTAAATTTCACTGTAATAACCGAAGTATATTTGTCCGCCATCAAATAACAAAACATCTACCGCCTGTTCAGGCAACTCATCTTTAACTAAAGTCCATAACATAGCCTAAAGATATAAACTATTGTCGAAATGGTTTTATACTAATTCATGCTGAAAACAGCAGGGTTGAAAATTACATATCGCTGAAAAACAGCTTATTAAGGTCATTTTAAGGGAATTATAATTTTGCAGAAGTCAAACTTTACAAGTAAATTTCTTTATAAAACCTTAAACCAACCCACATCATGAACTCAAAAACATTTTTAATCGGTATTGCAGGAGGCATTATTGTCTTCCTGATGGGATTTTTAATCTACGGAATACTATTGATGGATTATTTTGGTGCCAATATGAGCTCCTACCCCGGACTTCTAAAAGAACCCATGGAAATCTGGGCAATTGGGACAGGCAATATTATATGGGGAATTCTTCTTGCTTATGTTCTGAATTCAATGAAAGTTGAGTCAGGTATTCAGGGAGCTATTCAGGGGGCTTCATTGTTCTTCCTGTTTGGCCTGGGAGCTAATTTCGTTTTCTTCGGGCAGTACAATTTAATACCCCTTTCACTGGCTTTCGTAGATTCACTCTGCATGGCTCTGCTAGGTGGAGTATCCGGGGCAGCAATTGGATGGTTACTTGGCAGAAAATCAGGAAAAACCAGCTGAAAAAATTAGAATAATAATAACTCTTAGCTAAATAGAAATAAAAAATGAGGCCGTCTCATAAGTAATTATGGGACGGTTTTTTATGCCCTATTCGATGGTGTTATTTTCTGGCTTGTTGGCGGCGCTGTCAATGATGAGTGTTCCC
>NCHA01000017.1 GCA_002257025.1 Sphingobacteriales bacterium 16-39-50
TTTTGAATTTGCTAAACAGGGGGGGCTTGCTTTAGGAAAGTGGGTTAAAAACCTTGTTTTTGTAACCTAAACAAGGGATTTTACGGTAGTTTAAATTTTTACCGGACACTAGTGATTATCAACTGTCAATTAATTTCACGTTTATCTCCTCAAATATCTCCATGTAATTTCCCAGCAGATTTTGGTGATAATCGTTCAGGATATCTCCAAGGACAAGTATTTCGTTATCACTGAGCGGGTCTTTCCATACCCGCATACAAATTCTGTTTAAGGCATACATGATATTTTGACTCTCGCGATAGCTTTCGAGGTAGTTAGACTGAATGAATTTATCAAAGAAAATAAAGAACTGGCTTGTATCCTGAATATTATTCAGTTTAAGAAATCTGTTAATCGCTTCCCTGTCCGATTGTCTTAGATGAGAATAGAAATCCACGGTTTGAACGTGATTCTCAGTTAACAGTGTGCTATCAAGCATCAGTTCCAGCGAAATATGGGCTAAAAATGATGGACGAACTACCGAGTTTTTTAGTGCCGGGATGATCGCTTTTTTAATACCTGCAGTGTGTTCTGCAAAGAATTCTGAATTATGAAAATTACGGTCTACAATCATGTGTCGTTTCCAGCCTTCTAAAATTGAACTTTCGAAATTACTGCTAAACCGCTCTGCATTTCTTTCCGGATGCAGATTCCAGTCCTTCCTGGCATTTTTTACAAGATCAGGCAAAACTGTACCCAAAACCAGATGCGGGTCTTCGCTGTGCCTGTCAAAGTAAAAATGAGAAAGGAAGTTCATTTTACTGTTTTTTTAATTGGATTTGATTGATTAATTCAAGCTGAATAATAGCTGAAGAACATAAATCTACGAAAATTTTGCCATGCAGAGGTTTATCAATTCTGCTATATTTGCATTCCAAATGATCCATAAGAGAAAATGAATTTTGTAGAAGAATTACGCTGGCGGGGAATGCTGCATGATATCATGCCCGGTACTGAAGAAGAACTTAACAAGCAAATGACATCAGGTTATATTGGGTTTGATCCTACGGCGGATTCTTTGCATGTTGGGCATCTAACCCAGATCATGACATTGATACATTTTCAGCGGGCAGGACATAAACCTTTTGCCCTTGTTGGTGGAGCAACCGGAATGGTGGGTGATCCTTCAGGTAAATCGGCTGAGCGTAATCTTCTTTCTGAAGATGTTTTAAATCATAACGTAAAATGTCTTGAGAACCAATTGAAAAAATTTCTTGATTTCAATACTAGTGCCAACAGTGCTGAAATGGTAAATAACTATGATTGGTTTAAGAATTTTACCTTTCTTGATTTTATTCGTGATGTAGGTAAGCATCTGACAGTCAATTATATGATGGCTAAGGATTCAGTTAAGAAGCGGCTTGAGGGTGAAACCGGGATGTCTTTCACTGAATTTAGCTATCAGCTTGTTCAGGGCTATGATTTTTACTACCTCTGGAAAGAAAAGAACTGTCAGGTGCAAATGGGTGGGTCTGATCAATGGGGTAATATCGTAACTGGAACTGAATTAATCCGAAGAAAAGCTGCAGGTAATGCCTTTGCAATCACCACACAGTTGATCAAAAAAGCAGACGGAACGAAGTTTGGTAAAACAGAAAGTGGTGCAGTATGGTTGGATCCTGCAAAGACTTCACCTTATAAGTTCTATCAGTTCTGGTTGAATACAACAGATGCAGATGCTAAAAGCTGGATCAGGATCTTTACGCTGAAAACCAGAGAGCAGATAGAAGAATTAGAGCGTGAGCATGATCTTGCCCCTCATCTCAGAACCCTTCAAAAAGCACTTGCCGAAGAAATTACAATTAGGAGTCACTCATTAGAAGCACTTGAAACTGCCCTGAAAACTTCCGAGTTTTTATTTGGGAATGGTTCGCTAGAATTTATTAATAGTTTGAGCGATGAAGAGGTACTCGATGTTCTTGATGGCTTACCCCAGTTTGAAATCTCCTTGGCAGAATTTTCTTCCGGCATCAATCTGACCGATCTTCTTGCTGAAAAAACTCAGGTTTTTCCGTCCAAAGGAGAAGCGCGTAAAATGATCAGTGGAGGCGGAGTATCGGTGAATAAGGAAAAGGTAACAGAGCCTGCACAGATTTTTACTCTTGATAATCTGATCAGAGGTAAATTTCTGGTTGCCCAAAAGGGTAAAAAGAATTATTATTTGATCATTGTAACATAATCCTGCCATTAAATTCAAAGAGTTGAATTTAAAATTTAGCAATATATTTTGTCGATACAGGTAAGAGAGTATTATCATGAGAAGCAACTTGAGTGCGAAGCGGAAATAAAGCGATTTGAACGTCAAATCAATATTTTTTCCTTTTTGCGCCTTTTTGTACTTATTGCTGGAATTTTTCTGTTCTATCAGACGATCAGTTATAGTTTGATCTGGCTTTCTTTTGTATTAGTTTTTTTACTCATCCTTGGATTTGCGTGGCTAGTTGCCAAACAAAGTCGCTTTCAAAAACATGCCGATTATTTCAGGAATCTTAGTATAGTTCATTCCAACGAATTAAACAGCCTTGACCGAAAGCAAAATATCTATTCTGACGGATCTGCATTTACTGATGATCTTCATCCCTATTCTTCCGATCTGGATATTTTCGGTAAAGGTTCTCTTTTCGGGATGATTAACCGCTCTGCTACCAATTGGGGTATTGTGAAATTGGCCGGTTGGTTAAAGGGACCTGCTAGCAAAGCTGTTATCCAGGAAAGACAATTTGCTGTGATTGAATTGGGTGCAAATTTAATCTGGAAGCATCATTTTCAGGCAGTATTGCTTTTTGCAAATAAAGCTGCTGAGGACCAGTCGGCTGAGCTTTTTAAATTTCTGAATATAAGCATAGATAAGTCCGCCTCCTGGCTAATAATTTATGTTCGTTGGATTCCAATAGTCTTTTTAGTTACAGTGATTGGCTCCTGGTTCATTCCTTCGCTTCTCATTCTGCTATCAGTCCTCATTGTCTTCAATCTAATCGTGACACAGCAATATCATTCAAGGATCCTTAAAACCGATAGTATGATCGGTAAGATGAGCAGGATTCTGGAACACTTTTCTGAAGCCATTTTAGCCATAATGGATGAAAACTGGAAGTCAGTAATGTGCCGGAAGCTTGCAGATGATTTGAAAGGTAAGGCAGATAAGGAACTCTCAGTACAAATCAAGCATTTCTCTCTGCTTATCAGCCATCTAACCTTCGGACTTACGGCAGTGGGGGGAATTCTGAATGTTGTGATGTTATGGAACATAAGGCAGTTATTTGCAATTGAAAATTGGAAAAAAGAGAATCATGAGGGACTGAAACAGGCTTTTGATGTTTTGGCTTCCTTTGAAGCTTTGATAAGTCTGAGCTCTTTGAATACAAATTATCCGGAATGGTGTTTTGCAGAAATCAATGAGCAGGAAAATTATACTTTAAAGGCCAAATCCATCGGGCATCCATTGATCCCATCACTGCAAAGGGTAGATAATGACTATCTCCTTGATAATCAGTTGAAAATAGATATTATCACCGGCTCTAACATGGCCGGGAAAAGTACTTTTTTACGTACTCTAGGAATAAATACTGTTCTTGCCCTTAGTGGTGCACCGTCCTGTGCATTATCAATGGAAGTTAGCCGGATGCTGATTTTTACCTATATGCGTATCCGTGATTCCCTGAATGAAAGTACCTCCACTTTTAAAGCAGAACTCGATCGTTTACAAGCTCTGATTAAGATGCTGGATAATTCAGGGAAGGTCTATTTCCTGATTGATGAAATGTTGAGAGGTACCAATTCTGTTGATAAATATC
This sequence comes from Sphingobacteriales bacterium 16-39-50, assembly GCA_002257025.1. Classification (GTDB taxonomy): domain Bacteria; phylum Bacteroidota; class Bacteroidia; order Sphingobacteriales; family Sphingobacteriaceae; genus Daejeonella. The sequence goes on from NCHA01000017.1 coordinate 3,834, forward strand.
TTGGTTCAAAGGCTGTTATTGAAAAGCTGATCGCCCAAAATGCGGTAGGTATTGTTGCTACCCATGATCTGCAAATAGCCGGATTAGAAAAGAAGTATCCTGATTATATCCGCAACTATTACTTTGATATCCAAATGGAAGCCGATGAAATGAGGTTTGATTATAAGCTGAAAGAAGGGGAATGCAAAACCTTTAATGCTTCTTTATTGCTTCAGAGAATCGGAATTTATCCTGAAAATCAGCATCAGCAGGATTAAGAATCTTGCTGATGCAGTTGCTCAGCTCTTGGGACAGGTTTATCACAGTAAAGCCCTTGCTAAATTAAAACGGAGAATTATTGATGCAAGTATCAAAATTGGTACATGATTTTTTCATCACCCATCATTAATGCTTGATTTATAACCTGGATGTATGTTTTGCGTCCGATTTCTTTTTGAAAACAATGAAAACCAATGTGTTATATACTAATTCGGCTATTATTCATCTGTTTTTGTTAACCTCAGCAATAAATATTTACCATGCATGATAATTAATTGCTTGTTTATAATCTTTTCAAATTCATCTTTTTTCGAACAAGCTCTCCACAAGGCTAATACCCATTTCTGATTATTTTTTTTTACATTTAAAACAGAATCTAAAACTAATTTAAATTGTGAACAATGTCTAATTCTTTCAATCGCCGAAAATTTTTACAGGCAAGTGCTTTTGCAGGAGCTGCTTCCTTGTGGTCGCCTAGCTTAAGTGCTGAGACTTTAACTGACGCCAAATCATCTGATATTGGCAAGTCAAAATGGGACCTCGACACTCCAGCTTTATGTGTCGATCTTGATAAAATGGAAAAGAACATTAAGCATGTACACACCCGGTTGCAGGGTACAGGTACAGGTGTTCGTCCCCATGTTAAAACACATAAATGTCCGGCTATTGCAAAGATGCAGGTTGCTGCTGGAGCTGTTGGTGTATGTGCCGCGAAGCTTGGAGAATCGGAGGTGATGCTTGTTAACGGAATTCAGAACGTATTGATGACAGGTGTTAACATATCGGTATCGAAGATCAAACATGCTATGGCTTTGAGAAAGAAGTATAAAGGCTTCATTCAGGCGGTAGATAATATGCAGAATGCCAGGGATCTTCAGGATGCTGCTAAGGCAGCAGGTATTATTGCTGATGTTGTTGTGGATCTGGATGTTATCAATAGATCAGGGATTGCAAATGGGCAACCGGCATTAGCACTTGCACAATATGTAGACAAAGCACCCAATTTGAAATTTCACGGTGTACTGGCATATGATGGAGCTGTTCAGCATGTAGAAGGTTTTAAGCGTCGTAAAGAACAGGCATTTAAAACTTTTGAACCGGTTGTAGGGAGCTATGAACTGATGAAGAAATCTGGATTAAATATGGAAATCTTCAGTGGTGGTGGAACCGGTACCTATGATATGATGTATGAAATTCCTGGCTTTACTGATGTGCAGGTTGGAAGTTATTTGTTTATGGATCATCAGTATATGATTATTGGTGGTGCAAACAATGAAAAAATAATGGATGATTTCGCACCTTCTTTAACGGTAATGGCTACCATTATTAATGATTCCAAAGCAGGGAAATATGTCACAGATTCAGGTGCAAAAGCTATGACATTAAATGTGCCACATGGAATTGTTATTGGAGAACCTGATTTTGATTATAATGCAGGTTCAGATGAGTATGGATCAGTAAAAATTATCAATCCTAACAAAACCTATAAAGTCGGAGATAAATTCGAGGTAATCGTACCACACTGTGATCCTATAGTCAACTTATATGATTTCATGTACGGTATCCGGAATGGTAAGGTGGAAAAGATTCTGCCTATTCTGGCACGCGGGAAATCGCAATAGAATTTAGTTGAGAGTTGAGAGTGGAGAATTGAGAGTGGGGAATCCGCATTCAATTCTCCATTTACTTATTAGTTGACACCACTCAATAATTTTCAATCAGAGAATTTAATATTTATATCTATACTCACAAAGTTTAAATACTGTGAGCCTTGAGTGTAGTTGCAACCAAATCTTATTGTTTTGCCATAAAAGTAGTGGCCATGTATAAATTTCTTGTTGAGGATAGAAAGGAATATGTTTTATCTAAACAGCTCCTCAGATGTGGAACGGCTATTGGAGCTCTAGTTAGAGAAGCACAGCATGCTCAATCCCGGCCAGATTTTGTGCATAAGATGAGCGTTGCATTAAAGGAGGCCAATGAAACTGCTTATTGGATCAGCCTATTGAATGATACCGGATATTTGTCTGTGGAGATCTTTTCAACTTTGAGCAATGATTGTGATGAATTATTAAGATTATTAGTCAAAATTGTTAAGACAGCTAAAGGAATCAAGTAACACTTTGTTTTAGACGGTATAAAGAAGGTCTGAATCAGTTAATAGAAAAAGCCCGCTAAGTTTAATCCTAACGGGCTTTTTGATTCTCCACTCTCAATTCTCCACTCTCAATTATTTACAGTTTCTTAATCTCAATATTCCTATACCAAACCTCGTCTCCATGATCCTGGATTGCGATTTTTCCGGATTTGTAGATGCTGAACCCTGGCATGGTGTTGAACTTACTTCCTGCAACCATTTTTTTCCAGTCATCATCCCACATGGTTGTAGATACAATGTTTTTGCCGTTCATGAAAAAGTCGAGTTTGCCATTGTTGGCAATGATCTCCACTTTATTCCACTGCCCAACCGGGTTTACCGGTTCGGAGCTACTTGCAATCAGATCATACAAATCTCCGGCGCGGTGCTTATTGATTTTGCCATCAGCATGGCCGTCATTATCCAATACCTGCATCTCAGGACCTGTATTATAGGATGATTTATATTTTGACAAGTCCTCATTTACATAGAATATGATCCCGCTATTTCCATTTTTGGATATTTTCCATTCCATCCTGAGATGGAAATTATCGAATGAATCATTGGTGGTTAAATCACCTCCCTGCCCGGGTTGTCTGTTTTTAGCGTCGAGGTAAAGTGTACCATCAACAACCTTCCAGTCGGTTCCGGCTGTTGATTTTCCATAGCTATGCCATCCGCTAGTCGTTTTACCGTCAAATAATTTCTGCCATCCTTTGGTTTTCATGCTATTTTTGCTTGAGCCACAGCCGGAAAGTAGAACTGCGCTGAGAATAATCAGGCTGATTTTTTTCATATTATTTAGTTTTTAAGGAAAGAATGTATTTAACCATTTCCTTTGCATCATCTGTACTTAGGGCTGCATGTGGTGCCATTGGGATTTCACCCCATGAACCGGATCCCCCATTAATGATTTTACCGGCAAGCATCTCAATGTTTGCTTCAGAAGCTTCGTATTTATTGGCAACATCAACATAAGATGGGCCAACGATCTTAGTATCAACTTTATGGCAGGTCAGACAATCCGAGCCACTGATTAGCTGCTCACCTTTTGCAGAGCCTGAGCTTGCCGGAGCAACAGGGGCTGCACTGGTGTCAATGGCAACTTGTTCAACTGCGGCTGTTGTGTCTTCTGTACTTTCTGATTTTTCAGCACTGTTACATGCCATGATAACGCTGCAAACTCCTAAAACGATTAGTATTTTTTTCATGATTTTTATATAAATTATTGCTTGAAATTAATGATTAATAATTAAATACCGAGAATCTTTCGGTTAAACTCCTCATTGCTTCCGGTACCTGCAAAATCATCAAATGCCCTTTCAGTCACTCTGATGATATGATCCTTTATGAATGCTGCTCCCTCACGCGCCCCGTCTTCCGGATGCTTTATGCAGCATTCCCATTCCATTACAGCCCAGCCTTTAAAATCGTATTGCGTCAGTTTGCTGAAGATCCTTTTGAAATCAACCTGACCATCGCCAGGAGAACGATACCTGCCAGCTCTGTCCGCCCAGTTCTGGTATCCACCAAAAGTTCCCTGTTTGCCTGTTGAATTGAATTCCGCATCCTTCACATGGAATGCTTTTATGCGCTCATGATAATGGTCAATATATTGAACATAATCGAGGCATTGCAATACAAAGTGGGAGGGATCATAAAGTAGACAGGCTCTTGAATGATTATTTACTTTCTCAAGGAACATTTCATAGGTTACCCCATCGAAAAGATCCTCACCCGGATGGATTTCATAACAAACATCCACACCATGCTGGTCAAAATGATCCAGGATTGGAAGCCAGCGTTTTGCCAGTTCTTTAAATCCGGCATCAACCAGTCCGGCTGGCCTCTGTGGCCATGGATGCCAGGTATGCCATAATAATGATCCGCTGAATGTCGCGTGGGCAGTGATGCCCATGTGCTTTGAAGCAATTGCAGCATATTTTAATTGTTGGACGGCCCATTCTGTACGGGCTTTGGGATTGTTATGCACACTGGCAGGAGCGAAGCCGTCGAAAAGCAGATCATACGCCGGATTCACAGCAACGAGCTGCCCCTGCAGATGAGTTGATAATTCAGTTATTTCCATACCGCAGGAATTAACAATCCCCTTGATTTCATCGGCATAGGTTTTACTTTCGGCAGCCTTTTGAAGATCTATGCAGCGCGGATCCCAGGTTGGAATTTGTACGCCTTCGAATCCAAGACTTTTTGCCCATTTACATATTGATTCCAGGCTGTTGAATGGTGCGGTATCACCTAAAAACTGTGCAAGAAATATTGCGGGTCCCTTTATTGTAGTCATAATCTATTTTTAAACTTCGAAATTTATCCATTTATCATTACTTAAGCTGCTGTTTACCACATTATTGATAAAAGCCATTCCTCTGATGCCTTCATCAACCGAAGGGTAGTCGTATGCTTCGGAGGCTGCTTTTATACCTTCATTTTTCGCCGAAACACATAGAGCAAAATTCCGGTACAGATTGGCAAATGCTTCAAGATAACCTTCGGGATGACCTCCCGGAGTACGGCTGTTAAACGCAGCATAGCTTGACAGCTGATGCCCGCCCGCTCTTAAAATTTGAACCGGTGCATCCAGCCATTTCAGAATTAAGGTATTGGGTTCCTGTTGTGCCCATTCGAGTCCGCCCTTTTCCCCATAAACCCTGATCCGGAGTGCATTTTCTTCTCCCGCTGCAATTTGGGAAGCAATCAATACCCCATTTGAACCATTATCAAATTTGAGAAGCACATTTCCATCATCGTCCAAAGCTCTTCCATCTACAACAATACTGAGGTCTGCACATAATTTAGTAATCTTTAATCCGCTTATATATTCAGCGAGATGCGCAGCATGGGTTCCAATATCACCCATACATCCGCTTTTTCCTGATCTTGCAGGGTCAGTACGCCATGCAGCCTGTGGGTTACCATCCTTTTCAGATAATCTGCTCAACCATCCCTGTGGGTATTCTACAATTATCTTTCTGATCTTACCCAATTCGCCTGCTTTAACCATTTCCCTTGCCTGTTTAACCATAGGATAACCGGCATAGGTATGGGTCAGCAATAAACTGAGTCCTGTTTCTTCTGTTTTTTTCTTCAGCAGTTTAGCTTCCTCAAGTGTAAAGGTGATCGGTTTATCGATCACAACATGAAAGCCATGTTCCAGAGCCATCATGGCCGGAGCGAAGTGGGCATGGTTAGGAGTAACAATACTTACAAAATCCATCCGCTCACCGGCAGGGAGGCGACTCTCCTGAAGGATCATTTCTTCATAATTCCGATAAATCCGGTCTTCCGGAAGAAATAGGGTTCGGCCGCTTTCGATGGCTTTTTCCGGACTGGAACTGAGGGCTCCGCATACAAGCTCAATAAGGCCATCCATATTGGCTGCAATGCGGTGAATGGCTCCGATAAAAGCATCTTTACCGCCGCCAATCATTCCCATTCTTAATTTTCTTTTCATCATTTAAGGCTAAAAATTATTCGTGTCAAACAGATATTAAATATAAAATTTTGTTCTTTTCCGCCGGAAATATCCTGAATTAAATTCAGGATTATTTAATCACAGAAAATTTGTAGACAGTATTTGTTTTGTATACTTCTCCGGTATTCAGAATAGTTGACGGAAATACCGGCTGATTTGGTGAGTCGGGAAAATGCTGCGTTTCGAGGCAGAATGCTGTTCTGAATTCATCTTTACTGCCTCCTTTAAAGGTGTTTTTGCCCTGCATAAAATTCCCGCTATAAAACTGAAGGCCGGGTTCCTGAGTAAATACTTCCATGACAATTCCTGATTGATCACCTTTTGCAATTGCAGCAGCTTTCATTACTCCACTTTCAGCAGGATTCAATACATAATTATGATCATAACCTTTTCCGTATTTCAATTGAACATTATTATCCTCAATTCTCTCGCCTATTTTTACAGCTTTTCTGAAATCAAAAGGACTGCCAGCTACAGATTCTATTTTCCCCAATGGAATAAGAGTTGAATCTACCGGTGTATATTGCTCCGCATTGATCTGCAGGCTGTGATTCATGATGCTGCCTCTTCCTTCACCATTTAGATTGAAGAATGCATGATTGGTCAGATTAACTATCGTTTTCTTGTCGGTTGATGCTTCATAATTAATCATAAGCTCATTGTCATCAGACAGGGTATAGATAACTTTCACCTGCAGATTTCCGGGGAATCCTTCTTCCATATCTTTTGATAGATAGCTAAACTCTAAAGTTTGACCATTTACCTGCCTGACATCCCAAACTACATCCTGAAAGCCTTTTTTACCGCCGTGCAGTGCATTTGGACTATTATTGATAAAAATTGAATATTCCTGACCATCAAGTTTGAATTTGCCGCCAGCAATGCGATTGCCATAGCGCCCGATTGTTGCTCCAAAATAAGGCTCGGTAGATTGCTGGTAGGCTTCAACACCTGCAAAGCCTACAACCACATCAGTTAATTTACCCGATCGGTCAGGTACCCTTAGGCTCACAATCCTTGCACCATAATTTGAAAAAGCAGCCTCCGCATTATTCTTGTTCCTTAAAATGTATAAATCTGTGTTTTTACCATCTATGATGTTTTGAAATGCAGTTTTTGATAGCAGATTTAAAATGGAGGAGCTATCAGTATTTTTTCCGGAATCTTTATTTGTTGCTGAATTGCAAGCAATCAATGCAAGCAGATAAAAACACGGCAGAATGAGTTTTCGATGCAGTTTCATATCTGGTTTTTATAAATTTATTCCGGCTTGAAAGTAACAGTTTTAAGGAGTGGCCTTGGTTTTAAGTTTTTAGGGTCAGATACAAATAGCACAAACATACTGTTTATCCTCATGTCGGCCGGAAGGTTAAGCTGAATTAGGGTATTACTTTGCTGATCAATCACTTCACCATCTTTAAAATTACCTTTTCCGAGAAGTGCCCCGCTCTCTGAATTCGCGCGGATCTCTATGTCATAAATACCCCCACCACCTTTCGAAAGATTAGCTAATTCCAAATTCCGGATTCCTGACAAATCCAAATTGCTTAGTTTGAACCATCCATTATTTTGTGGATAGATCAGGAAACCTGTATTGGTTGAGTCTTTTAAGCCAATTCTGGTTCTTTCAGTAATTTCTCTGGCGTTAAAAATATTGCTTCTAAGATAAACTGTTGCTGAGCCTGTAAGGGGTTTCAATCCAGCTTGTCCCTGATCAGTATAAGAAGCGTAGATACTAAAAATATTATTTTCAGATTCCTGTGCTGGGATAATGCTGCCCTGAATTGGCAAAGTGGCTTTATTGACCGCTTTATCTTCTAGTGACAAAACCCATTGAGCAATTTTCTTTGCATCATCATCACTCATCGCTGAATGAGCAGGCATTGCTACTTCTCCCCATGTTCCGCCACCACCTTTTATGATCTTTGCAGACAGATAGCTCACTGCATTGGGATCATTCTGATATTTTGCAGACACCTGGGTATACGATGGACCAATGGATTTGGTACTTACCTGATGGCAGGACTGGCAATCTGATTTCAGCATCAATGCCTGCCCGGCCTGTGCTTCTGTAAATACCTGATGCCCCATTGAAGCTCCGGCAAGGTCTGTACCCTTAGTATAATTATTGGCTACATAAATTGTGTTTTTATTTACCGTAGCACCCTCATCACTTACAGATACATCATACTCTACGGGTTTTCCAGCAAAATAAAAGCTTTGATTTCCTTTTAACTTAATACTGACTTTTGGCTGGGCATTTCCTGCAGAGATTGTTATCGGACTACTATTGGTACTGGCAAAATTTTTGTCAATTGCCAAAACGCTGATTGCATATTCTCCAGCTTTAGTAAAGGTATGTTCAATATTTGGCATGACAGTTGATTTTTTGATCCCACTACCCAACTCCCATACGTAATTCATTTTATCCTTGTCGGGATCACTGGCTTCAACTTTGGCTTGCAATTTAAATGGAAGTACTCCGCTTGTTTTACTTATGATCAATTCCTTAATTTTTGGAGGACGGTTTCCGGCAACGAAATCAATTCTGGATATAGCTGCATCCGGATTTTTTGAGAACCAGCCTTTACCATATTCCAGAATATAGATGCGTCCATCCGGTCCCAATTCCATATCGATTGGTGAGGAGAAGTTTGTCATTGGCATAAAGGCCTCCATATTATCGTAATCACCATTAGGCTTCATGGTCACCGCCTTTATCCAGCCTCTTATCCAGTCGTAAATAAATAGTTTATTAGCATAATAATCAGGGTAACGTGTTTCCTTAGGGTATAATTCAGGATGATAGACAGGTCCGGCCATTGCATTTCTACCTCCGGTACCTACCTGAGGAAATTCCTTTGAAGCTGCGTATGGATACCAGATAAATGCAGGCGAAACAGGTGGAAGATATTCAAGACCAGTATTGTTTGGCGAATTATTATATGGCTTGGCAGGATCAAAAGCTTCACCGGCTGTTCCGTTCGTATAATCGTATGCCCGGTAAGGGTAATTATTCCCAACGAAAAATGGCCATCCAAAAAAGCCCGCTTTTCTTGCCTGATTCAATTCATCATAGCCTCTTGAACCTCTTTCCGGACTATCGGCATTCGCATCAGGGCCTACTTCACCCCAGTAAAGGAATCCCGTTTTCTTATCGATGGAGATTCGGTAAGGGTTTCTGTTTCCCATTACATAAATCTCAGGTCTTGTGCCAGGGGTATTAGGTGGAAATAAATTTCCTTCCGGAATGCTATAGCTGCCATCCTCATTTACCTTTATCCTCATGATTTTTCCCCTGAGGTCATTTGTATTGCCTGATGATCTTCTGGCGTCATATTGCTCAAGCCCCGGGCGGTTATCCATAGGTCCGTAGCCTTTATTTACAAAAGCCTGCTTGGGTACATCAAAAGGGGTTGCATTATCACCGGCCGAAACATATAGAAGTCCATCAGGGCCAAAGGCAATCGAACCTCCTGTATGGCAGCATATTTCCCGTTGAGAATAGAACTCCAGGATTACTTTTTCTGAGGAGTTATCCAGCTTATCGTCAACAAATTTAAACCTTGAGAGACGATTAACTGAGGTATCTATCGGACTGTAGAAAATGTATACGTAATTATTGTCTTTGAAAGCCGGGTCAGTTGCAATTCCAAGCACCCCCTCTTCAGCGTTCACACCCGCAACTGCGGTCTTATGATAGGCATTCAAAAAGCCAACCTGCGAAATACTTTTGCTTTTCTCTTTATAGAGCATAATTTCTCCTCTTCTTTGCACCAGCAGGATATCGAGATTTGGTAGAATTGCCATTTCAGTTGGTTCAAATAGGGTGCCTGTTGTCAGAACTGTTTTTACGAAACGGTTTTCTTCAGGTACCGGAGGTGTTTTGGCTTTAGCATAATTTAAAGGAACATTATTCCCGATCGCGTATTTAATGCCTCCAAGAAGATGTTTCAGGAAAAGCTGATCTGAATAAGCTTCATTGGTATGCCCCATGCCGGTGTAAAAGGCTCTTCCACCATCAAATTCATGATGCCAGGCAATAGGATGATAATCTCCATTCTCTCCACCTGTATAGCTTTTTTCATCCAGGGAGATCAAAACCTTAACGTTCCGGTTTAAATTTTTGTAATTATACCATTCATCTTTATGTACCCATTTTTCATCAAGGTGTTTTGTTGAAAGGTGCGTGCGGTCGTTCACAATCATCGTCGCATCCTGGATTTTAGGATGGCTGATAAAATATCCACCCACCAATTTTCCATACCATTCCCAATCGTATTCAGTATCAGCTGCTGCATGGATTCCTACATAACTACCACCGGCCTGGATAAATCTTTCAAAACTGATTTGCTGCGGACTATTCAAAATATTCCCTGTAGTGCTCAGGAAAATTACGGCTGAATAGTTTTTCAGGGAATCATCATTAAAGTAATTTTCATTTTCGGTGGTATCGACAATAAATCCGTTTTCCATACCCAGTTTGATCAGAGCGGTCTTGCCTGCTGCAATCGACTCATGTCGGTATGCTGCAGTTTTACTAAAGACAAGCACTCTGGGTTTGACTGCTTGTTCCCATTTAGTGAAAGCAAACAGGGCAAGTATCAGCAAAGAGAATGGCAACAGTTTGTAAATTCTTTTCATGGTTGTTTTATGTACTGAGGGTGTTATCATCCTGTTAAAAGATCAGGATGGTATTTAATTGAGTATGATTATTAAAAATAAAAATATACATTTATTTTAAACAAACTAAAGAAATGTCCCTTATGAATATCAGGAAAGGGATATATATACGCTAATTGGGTTTAGATGGTGTATTTTATACAATTAGAGCCGAATTTCAACATTTTAGATTTTATATGAGTCATTTAATCCGCAGGTTATCCTTTTTATTCAGCTCCTAATTTTAATCAATCAAGCATTTTATGAACCTGTTCACCCGCATTAAATTATCGCTCATGATGTTCCTTGAATTTTTTATCTGGGGCTCATGGTTTGTTACACTTGGGACTTTTCTCGGCAGGAATCTACTTGCTGATGGTTCAGAAACTGCTGCGGTATTTTCCACTCAGTCCTTCGGTGCCATCATAGCTCCTTTTATAATAGGTTTGATCGCCGACAGGTATTTCAATGCAGAAAGGATACTTGGTATTCTTCATCTGCTTGGCGCCATTTTAATGTCTCAGATGTATTATGCAAGCGACTTTTCAGGATTTTATCCCTATGTTTTCGGGTATATGATCCTCTTTATGCCTACCCTGGCATTGGTAAATTCAATTTCATTCAACCAGATGAAAAGTGCAGAGAAGGAATTTTCTTCAATTCGGATTTGGGGTACTATTGGCTGGATCGTTGCGGGTCTATGCATTAGCTTCCTGTTTCATTGGGACTCATCAGAAGGAGTATCAGATGGACTTTTAAAGAATACATTTGCAATGGCAGGGATTTCTTCTTTGATTCTTGGAGTTTTCAGTTTCAGCCTGCCAAAAACTCCACCTACCGTATTTAAAGGGGAAAAGGTGGCTTTATCTTCTTTATTGGGGCTTGATGCCCTTAAAATGCTGAATAACAGAAATTTTCTGATTTTCTTTATTTCATCCATTTTAATCTGTATCCCTCTTGCATTTTATTATCAGAGTGCAAACCTCTTTCTTTCCGAAATCGGAATGGAAAATCCGACCGGAAAAATGACCATCGGGCAGGTGTCAGAGGTCTTATTCCTATTGCTCCTGCCTCTTTTCTTCAGCAGATTTGGGTTCAAAGTGACGATTTTGGTTGGGATGATCGCATGGGCAATCAGATATACACTATTCGCCTATGGAAATCCGGACGAACTAACCTCCATGCTTATTGTTGGAATAGCATTGCATGGTATCTGTTATGACTTTTTCTTTGTTTCCGGGCAGATATATACGAATTCAAAAGCAGGGGATAAATATAAAAGTGCTGCTCAGGGGTTAATTACTTTGGCTACCTATGGTATAGGAATGTTAATAGGCTTCTGGGTTGCCGGAATAGTTAGTGATGCTTATAAACTCTCAGATACTCAGCATAACTGGCAAAAGATATGGATGTTTGCTGCAGGCATTGCAGCGGTAGTTGCGGTGTTGTTCATTTTTACTTTTAGCCAGAAAAAAGAAAATTCTGAAAGGATTATGGATAAAAACCCAGATTTAATATGATTGGTTTATTTACTGTTCTTATTTTTAAATAAATGCTAAATATTCAATCATTAAGAGCTAATATTAATCAGTCAGTTTGCCGCTGGTGTTTTGATGAACTCTCTTTAGAAGAACTATGCAAACTTGCCAGGGAAATCGGGCTGGTAGGAATCGACCTGCTGGGGCCTTCAGACTGGCCGGTTCTTGAAAAATACGGACTCAAGTCAACGATGTGTAATGGTGCAGAGATTAGTCTTGAGAAGGGTTGGAATAACAAGGTTTATCATTCAGAATTACTGAATAATTACAGGAAAATGATTCCTCTTGTTGCCAAAGCAGGACATAAGAATCTGATTTGCTTTAGTGGGAACAGAGATGGTCTGGATGATGAAACAGGACTGCAAAATTGTACGGAGGGTCTGAAGCAGATCATGTCGCTTGCAGAAAGGAATAAGGTTACAATTGTTATGGAGCTACTAAACAGCAAGATCGACCATATTGATTATCAATGTGACAGAACCAATTGGGGTGTTGAACTTGTAAAGAAAGTTGGATCTGATAATTTTAAACTTTTATATGATATTTATCATATGCAAATTGATGAGGGGGATGTGATCAGAACGATAAAGGACAACTATCACTATATTGCTCATTATCATACTGCTGGAGTGCCTGGCCGTCATGAGATAGATGATTCGCAGGAACTAAATTATCCTGCAATTATGAGAGCAATACTTGATACAGGATTTAATGGGTATGTAGCTCAGGAATTTATTCCATTGAATCCTGATAAAGTGGGCTCATTAAAAGATGCTGTCCGGATTTGTGATGTTTAGAATAGAATAAAGAATAATGAACAAAGAATAAAGATGATTATGTCTTTGTTCCTTAATCCTTGCTCTTTGATCAAAAATGAAAAAGAAAAAACAAAATAAATGATATGGCTGATAATACGTATGATGCAATAGTGATCGGTTCGGGGATCAGTGGTGGCTGGGCTGCCAAGGAACTCACAGAAAAGGGTCTGAAAACGATCATGCTTGAACGTGGTCGCAACGTTGAGCATGTAAAGGGCTATGAAAATGCGACAAAAGGTCCCTGGGAGTTTCCCCACAGAGGTGGACGCACCCAGCAGATGATCGAAGATTATCCGGTACTAAAAAGAGACTACCCACTCAGCGAAAAGAATCTGAATTTCTGGGCGAGTGATAAGGACAGTCCTTATACCGAAGTAAAACGTTTCGATTGGTTTCGTGGATACCATGTTGGTGGAAGATCATTGATGTGGGGGCGCCAAAGTTATCGCCTTAGCGAAATGGATTTCGAAGCCAATGCAAAAGAGGGTATTGCCGTCGACTGGCCAATCAGATACAAGGACCTGGAGAAGTGGTATAGCCACGTGGAACGATTTGCCGGGATAAGCGGGACCAGAGAAGGTTTAGCTCAGCTTCCTGACGGTGAGTTTCAGCCTGGTATGGAAATGAACGTGGTTGAGAAAGAGGTAGCTGCCCGTATCAAAGCACATTATAAAGGTGACCGTCACATGGTCATAGGCAGGGCAGCTAATTTAACAAAGGCGCTTCCCGGACGTACAAATTGTCAGTATCGCAGCAAATGTTCTTTGGGTTGCCCTTTCGGGGGATATTTTAGTACACAATCTTCAACCCTCCCTGCAGCAGTAGCGACGGGTAATTTAACCCTTCGTCCATTTTCAATTGTCACTAAAATCCTTTATGATAAGGACACTAAAAAAGCAAAGGGTGTCGAAGTGCTTGATGCAGAAACAAACAAGACTTACGAATACTTTGCAAAAGTAATCTTCCTGAATGCCTCTACCCTAAACTCTACCTGGATTCTGATGAATTCTGCAACAGATATCTGGGATGGCGGACTTGGAAGCAGTAGCGGAGAGCTGGGACATAACCTGATGGATCATCATTTCCGTCTTGGAGCATCCGGTAGAATGGAGGGTTTTGAGGATAAATATTATTTTGGACGAAGACCTACGGGGATTTATATCCCGCGTTTCCGGAATATTGGAAATGATAAGCGCGATTATATTCGTGGATTTGGTTATCAGGGTGGTGCAAGCCGCGAAGGCTGGAGCCGCAATATAGCCGAAATGAATATTGGAGCTGATTTTAAAGATGCTTTGTGCGAACCGGGAGCATGGACAATGGGTATCACTGCTTTTGGGGAGACTCTTCCTTATCATGAGAATAAAGTAACGCTCGACAAAACCAAAAAGGACAAATGGGGTTTGAATGTTTTGGCAATTGATGCCGAGATCAAGGAAAATGAGCTCAAAATGAGAAAGGATATGATGGAAGATGCAAAGGAAATGCTCGAAAATTCAGGACTTAAAGATGTTAAGACATTTGATACAGGTTATGCCCTTGGACAGGGAATCCATGAAATGGGCACTGCCCGTATGGGACTGGATCCGAAAACATCAGTACTGAATAAATTTAATCAGGTTTGGGATGCGCCAAATGTATTTGTTACCGATGGTACTGCTATGACTTCGGCTGCCTGCCAGAATCCATCCTTGACTTATATGGCGCTAACAGCACGTGCTGTCGATCATGCGGTAAGTGAACTGAAAAAGGGAAATATTTAATTCGGGAAATTATGAACAGAAGAGAAGCAATACAGAAAGTTAGCTGGATTTTGGGAGGAACTATTATCGGTTCAAGTATATTTCTTGAATACGGATGTAATTCAAGCACTCAGCAGACCTCAGATTTTTTTGATAAGTCGACCACTGATCTGCTTAATGAGATAGCAGAGACCATACTGCCAAAAACCAACACACCCGGAGCTAAAGAAGCTAAGGTGGGTGAATTTATGAATGTGATGGTTAAGGATTGTTATACCAAGGCCGATCAGGAAATTTTTAAAGCCGGGATAGAGAGTCTGGATAAAGGATGTAAGGATAAAACCGGAAAAAACTTCATGGACTGCAGTCAGGAGGAACGTACTTCATATCTTACTATACTGGATACAGAACAAAAGGCCTACACTGAAAAGAAATCAACAGAGGATCCATCTCATTATTTCAGAATGATGAAGGAATTAACCCTGCTCGGCTTTTTTACCTCAGAACTTGGAGCAACAAAGGCTTTGAAGTATGTTGAAACGCCGGGAAGTTATAACGGAAATCTGCCCTATAAAAAAGGCGATCGTGCCTGGGCATAAAAGCATCAAGGATCATTAATAATCTGAACTATATTTATGAACAAAGAAAAAAAGTCTGGTAGTTCCAGAAGAGATTTTGTAAAAACTACCGCTTTAGCTGCGGCAGGTTTTATGATTGTACCCCGCCATGTTTTAGGTGGCAAGGGTTTTATTGCACCGAGCGATCGTTTGGTTATTGCAGGAGTAGGTGCCGGTGGTAAAGGTGCAAGTGACCTTACCGGTTTTGCGAGTGGAGGCAAGGCAGATATCGGATTTTTATGTGATGTGGATGACCGCAGGGCTGCAGGATCTGTTAAAAATTTCCCGAAGGCAAAATACTATAAAGACTGGCGCGAGATGTTTGATAAAGAATCAAAACATTTTGATGCGGTTTCGGTTTCAACCCCCGATCATAACCACGCAATTACTACCCTGGCTGCCATGCAGTTAAAGAAACATGTTTATGTTCAGAAACCTCTAACTCATGATATTTACGAAGCCCGAATTCTAACTGAAGCAGCTGTGCGTTATAAAGTTGTAACTCAGATGGGTAATCAGGGTGCCTCAAGCGACGGTTCTCGTAAACTTATGGAATGGTATAATGCCGGATTGATAGGTGATGTACATACAGTGTATTGCTGGACCGACAGACCTGTTTGGCCTCAGGGTATTGCATGGCCTGCAACAAAGAGTGATATTCCTAAAGAACTTAACTGGGATCTGTGGTTGGGCACTGCACCACAAACAGATTATATAGATAAACTGGTTCCTTTTAACTGGCGTGGTTGGTGGGATTATGGTACCGGAGCATTGGGGGATATGGGTTGTCATCTGGTTGATGCACCATTCCGGGTTTTAGGTCTTAAATATCCTACTGATGTGGAATGCAGTGTGGGTAGTGTTTATGTGGATCAGTTTAAACGGGGATACTTCCCTGAAAGCTGCCCTCCATCTTCTCATGTGATCATGACTTTTAATTCGGCTAAACAAAACAATGCTGAGGTTAAAATGCATTGGATGGATGGCGGAATTCAACCTGCCCGTCCGCAGGAATTAGGCCCTGATGAGATATTTGGTGATGGTGGTAATGGAGTATTATTTATTGGCACAAAAGGTAAAATGCTTTGCGATACCTATGGTAAGAATCCAAGACTTTTACCGGCATCACGTAATGCAGAGATCAATGTACCGGCAACACTTGCACGGGTTCCCGGCCAAGAGGCAGGACATTATACCCAATGGGTTGATGCGGCAATTGCCGGATATGGAAAACAGGAGGTAAGTTCCGACTTTTCTATTGCAGGCCCCCTGACTGAAGCCCTGCTGATGGGTAATTTAGCTATCCGCGGTTTTGATGTCCGTAAAGCAAATGCTTCAGGGAATGGTTTTACCTACCCTGGAAGATATAAAAAACTACTTTGGGACGGCCCAAATATGAAAATTACCAACTTTGATGAAGCCAATCAGTTCGTTAAACGGGAGTACCGTAAGGGCTGGACGCTTGGCGCTTAGAAAGTTGTAAGTTATACGTTATAAGTTATAAGTTATAAGGCTGCTTCATGTAGTATGAAGCAGCCATAATTTCTTTGGTCTTTAGTCTTTGATCCTTGTTCTTTTCTCATATCTCACATCCCAATCTCACATCTCAACCTTATTACTGCACGAGTAAATTGCAGCCCCTGATATCACTGTGATCGAATCTGCCCAATATTTCAAAACTTCCATCAGCATAACATTTTCCAAGATCCTGGGTAGCTATGAACGAACAGGAATGGATGTTTGCGAGATCAATAATGTTAATTCCACCGGTGGATTCATTTCCCAGAAGGGTTAGTGGATCATTAGTATCCCTGATTCTTACTTTCATCCATGGGGGAGTTTGAAAAATCCCTGATCCCTTAGAATATCCCTGCGAGAGCAGTTCAGTCATGCCGTATTCTGAATGAATCTGCTGGACTCCAAAACCTGTACCAAGGGCTTCATGCAGTTCAGTTCTTAAAATTTCCTTGCGTTTTCCTTTCATTCCTCCGGTTTCCATCACGATCAGTTCCGGAAACTCAATGGAGTGGCTTTCTGCAAAGTCCAATAGTGCATAGGTCACGCCAATCAGTATAGTAGGGGTTTCAGTAGCCTTGAGTTCATCAAGTGTCTGCTTCAAAAGATCATGATTGTCGAGAAAGTAACCACTTTTTTGATGTTTGCTTAAGCCGATCAGGTCATTGACCATATAGATTAATGATGATCCTTCCCGCTCAAGATAGGAGGGCAGCAAGGCCAGTACCGTGTATTTGCTTATATCTCCATAAAATAGGTTAAATGCTGTTCTATAGCTTTTTATATAGAACTCAATATCATGTACAAAATGCCTGCTCTGGCTTAATCCGGTAGTGCCAGAACTGCTGAAAATAATATCGACTTCTTCATTCGAGCAGATGATTTTCTGAGTTTTAAAGAATTCTATTGGTAAAAAGGGAATAGCGTTGAGCTCTTTTACCCCTTGGATATCAATCCCAAGATTACTGACAAAGCTACCATAAACCCCACAATTGCTGACCTGATAGTTAAAAATCTCAAGAGACAGTTTTTCAAATTCCTGAGAATCAGAAACTGAGAAAATACGATCCGGACTAAGATTTTGCACGTACAAAGATAGGAAATGAAGTGTTAGTTGATAATTGATAGTTGACAGTTGAGATGATAACAATCGGGTGGAGAGTTGAGAATAGACATTAAACAAATTCCCTGTTCCCACATTTCCTATTCTCAGTTATCAAATGAACCATAAATAGTCTTTATTCCTTGTTCCTTGCTCCTTGATTAAGTAGAAAGCAGAAGAATTACCCTACTCGGGTGTCGCTCAGGCCTTGTTCTACCCTTGTCTTACCCTGTCTGTATCGGTATAAGGTCGGTATAAGGACCCTATAAGGTCGGTATAAGGCTTGCAAGAAATTCTTTGAGGGGATTATTGATTTGATTAAATACTAATATAATAAAAAATAAGATCATATCCACAAAACCTTTTATCTACCAACTTGAACTGTCAATTATCAATTATCAACTGTCAACTTTTCTTCATCGCTTCTTTAAAGTAAAATCCTGATAGTCCTGAAAACCCGGATGCGAGTCCCCCGATTATTCCAGTAAGCAACAGAACAATTATCCAGTTAAATGAAGTATCCGGCAGACTTAACATGCTCCCGACTCTGTTAGCCAGAATATTTTCATTTGGGAGAGTATGGATTAATCCCATACCTACCCATAAAAGGAATATGGCCAGAAAGGCTGAGCCGAAGGCCTGTTTACCCGACCTGGCCATCCAGAAAGAAAGACCAAAAGCAATGGGAGCAATGATCCACCATGGAAGGAAAAATTGTAAGATCAGAGAAACTATTGCGATAATAAGTATTAGCATGATTTTTTAATTTAAGATTTTAGCCGGTTTATTTTTTACTTAATTTCCAGGAAGTAATTATGCGTTTTGATTTCTCATCTTTTGCTTTTAGGTAAACCAGTTCATTTAGTTTACCATCCGACCAGGTATCGATCATATCATCATAATAATGGCTGCCGGGATTTCCTGACTCACCGCCAGGGAATACACCATATGCCTTTACATCCTTGCCTAGTGCAACGATCATTCGCCATGAAGGCCCATTGCTTTCGCTTGTTGCATTAACCGATGTTTTTGATCCTCCATTATAAAGGAACTTCGATCCGAATCCTGCCACCTTGGCCAGATGGGGAACATGGGTCTTTTTCAAGTTAGCCCATGCCCAGTCCTTATCTAAAGGACCAAATTTTCGTTGCAGACTGTCGATTGCAAATTTAAAAGACGCATTGACTAAATCAGCACGGGTTTCTTTTTTTGCAGTTTTTACATTATCCCACCAAACTGCATCGGGCTCATTTAGAAGCAGCTCTACATTCCTGTCGCGGGAAGGGTATCGCATTGGTATTTTCGGATCTCCAAAATCGTCCTGCCAGATCTGAAGCCCCAGATTCTTATGCCAAAGTTCAAATATGCTTGCCCCGATTTCATCAGCATCGAAAAATTTATTCCAATTGCTGACAATATTGAATCCTTCTCGTTCACTCGCATTCAGCTTCTCGGGATCAACCAAGCCGACCAGAGTTGATAAAATATTTTCAGCAAGGATACTGTAATTATCATTCTGTAAGTTTTGAAGGCTATCGACATTTGCCTGAGTCATTACCGATAGTCTTTTGTTGATGCGGTGAGAACGCTCATAGCCCGAATATTCCCAGTTAAGGTAATATGGATAGCTCTGATCGGATGGAAACTGATTTGCCGAGCTTACAAAATTCCGTTCAGGGTTTTTAACAGTTGGGTTATGTTCTGCCGGAATCCTGCCTTTCCAGTCGTTTGCAGGATCTGTTCCATCCAGTAAAAATTTGCCTTGTCCCTTCCATTTCAATGGGAAATAGCCATTAGGTGTAATCGCAATATCATTTTCCACACTGGCAAATACAAAATTTTGTGCAGGAGCAGAAAAATAAGTCAGCGCTTTACGATAATCGTCATAATTCTTTGCCTTATTAAGTGAGATGAATGTCCTGACATCATTTGAGCCAATATGGGCAACCCATTTTAAGGCATGTCCGGTTGGTATATTATTGATCTTAGAAAAATTATCAGGTCTTTGTTCGCTGGTATAAACTACAGGGCCATGATGAGTGTACAAAACAGTATCGGTCAATGTTTCACCATTGCTGATTTTTATGTTCTCAATCCGCTCCTTTACCGGGTTCCATTTGTTATCGAACCAGTACTCCTTTTTTGAAGCATCTTTAAACTTAATATTGTACCAGTCAAGAACATCGGCACCTACATTCGTTACCCCCCAGGCCACATCCTTATTAAAACCGATGATAATTCCAGGTGAACCTGGAATCGAAACTCCGCAGGCATTCATATCGGTAGACGCAAGCTGAATCTGATACCAGATAGCAGGCAGGGTTAGGTCTAAATGAGGATCATTGGATAGTAATGGAAAGCCGCTGGCGGTTTTTTTTCCTGAAAGTGCCCAGTTATTACTTCCGATACCTTCTACTTTTTCTTTTGTTTTTATATTGGAAGCAGTTTTATTTTCACTGATGGCAGGCATTTGTGGGATGTTTACCGGATCAAATTCCCATTTTGTTCCAGCAGGTATGATTGGGTCTTCTCTAAAGGGATAGTCAGGGAAAAGATTTTTTGTAATTTCCGGTCCATATTTCTGCAGTATATTATTCATATAAAATTCATTGGAACCTCCGGCAAGGGTGGCCGACATGAGTTTCAATAATAAGGCAGAGTATAATGGTTGCCAGTCTTCGGGTTCATAATTCAAAAGCTTGAATTCAATTGGATAATCTGCAGGTTTTAAAGAATGAATGTAGGCGTTTACACCTGCAGAATAGGCATTCATTATGGCCTTTATTTCAGGGTCCTTCATCATAACTTCGACCATATTCTCAGCTCCGAAGCTCATTCCCATACGGCGCTGGTATCGATCGAGTTCAATCGCTTTAGGACCGACCACCTCCGAGAGTCTTCCGGAAGCAAAACGCGTCTGAAAATCCATTTGCCATAATCTGTCTTTTGCAGTGATATAGCCCTGAGCAAAATACAGGTCATGGTCATTATCAGCGAAAATATGAGGGATCATCTGATCATCAAAATGGATTTCAACCTGGCCATTTAAGCCTTCGATTGTCAAATTCTTTTCAGGATCCTGTACTTTACTTTCAGCATTTGCCCAGAAACCATTGAATGGATCAAGGAATCTGGCAAGAGGTGGAATATCCCCAAATTTATTGTTGAGGACATAAATCAACGCAAAGGCAAAAAGACCTGAAATGGCTGCTTTAACTATTTTCATGGGATTTTTTAAAAGATTAAATATGTTAAAAATTAATAGTTAATTCAAAATATTGTTTGCTTTAGTGGAATTTAAAAAAAGTTCAAATCCCTCGTTATTTAAGAGTAGAGCCAGTATTTTACTATGCAAGCATAAAAAAATATCGAAATCCTTTGTTTGAATTAAAATATTACAGTATTTTGTATAGTTTAAATGTATTTAACCAATATAAATCTGAGAATTATGAACAGAATCTTTACTCGTTTTGCCTGTTTTTTAGTTCTGCTTACAATGACCATGTCAATGGCTTTTGCTCAAAGCATTACTATTTCGGGAACTGTTACCGACAAACAAACAAATGAAACCTTACCCGGGGTTTCCATTAATGTAAAAGGAAAATCAATTGGGACATCTACAAATGCAGATGGTAAGTTTACTTTCAGTACATCTGAGAGTACCCCATTTACGATTGTGATCAGTTATCTTGGTTATAAATCAATAGAGCAGGAAATAAGTGCATCTGTTTCTGATTTGGTATTTGCATTAGAATCTCAGTCTATTCTTGGACAGGAAGTTGTAGTTGCCGCTTCCCGTACCCCGGAGCGGATTTTGGAATCTCCGGTTTCAATTGAGCGTTTCGGACAGGCCGCAATACGCGAAACTGCATCACCAACCTTCTACGACGCACTGAATAATCTGAAAGGTGTTGAGATGAGTGCACAAAGTTTGACTTTTAAATCGATCAATACCAGAGGTTTTAACGCCAATGGTAATACCCGTTTTAACCAGTACATCGATGGCATGGATAACCAGGCTCCCGGTCTGAATTTTTCAGTTGGTAATATCGTAGGTATATCTGAACTGGATGTTGATAATGTCGAGCTACTTCCTGGTGCTTCTTCCGCCTTATATGGTGCAGGTGGTATCAACGGGACTATGTTAATGACATCTAAAGACCCATTCACATCAGAAGGTGTAAGCTTTTCACTTAAGAGAGGAATAAACCATGTAAGTGATCCTTTGCGGAGTACACAACCATTTGAAGAAGCAGGAGTACGGGTTGCCAAGGCCTGGAATAAGTTTGCATTTAAGACTACTTTCTCATTCTTACAGGCGGATGACTGGCAGGCAGCAAACTATTCTAATTTTGACCGTACTGCAAGAACCTTCAAAAATGGTAACCGGAGCACTGATCCTAATTATGATGGTATTAATAGTTATGGTGATGAAGTGAGCCAAAATATGAGAATTATTGCAAACTCAGTTCAAACGGCAACTAATGCCGGTGTCGCAGCAGCATCAGGTGGTGCAATTCCAAATATTATCGGAATGATCAACGCCTCTCTTCCTCCAACGGCTACACCTGCCCAGATCGGCGGATTTTTGAGTGCTTTCCCGGCGGCATTAAGACCTACAATTCAAAATGTTCTTCCCTTCAATTTCGGTTTGAGGGCAGGAATTATTCCTGATCAGGCTGTTTCAAGGACTGGATACAATGAGGCTAATCTTGTCGATTATAATACCAAATCATTGAAAACATCGACTTCATTACATTATAAACTAAGTAATACAGTTCAAGCCATTTTTCAGGCTAACTGGGGTTCTGGTACATCTGTTTATACCGGTTCTGATCGTTATTCACTGCGTAATTTCAGTATCGGGCAGTTCAAACTTGAGCTAAAAGGACAAGACTTTATGATACGTGGTTATACCACACAAGAGCGTTCCGGAGAATCTTATATTTCTTCAATCCTTGGAAGTTATATTAATGAAACATCCAAGGCAAGTACAACCTGGTTCCCTCAATATATTGGCAATTATGTAGGTGCCCGTTCTGCCGGATTGCCTGATGCTCAAGCCCATGCAATGGCACGTTCTGTTGCTGATCAGGGTAGATTTGAACCCGGATCCGCACAATTCGAAGCTGCCAAAACAAAGATCAGGAACACTACAATTAGTTCAGGTCTGGGAGCAAAATTTGATGATAAAAGTAATTTATGGCATTATGAGGGTATGTATAATTTCACAAATGCTTTAAAAGGTGCCGTTGAACTTCAGGTAGGAGCATCTTTCAGAAGATACGATCTGAATTCTGCGGGAACAATATTTGATGACCTTAACCGCACAATTGATATTGACGAGACTGGTGCCTTTGTACAAATGGGTAAAAAATTAGGCGAATCATTCAAACTCTCTGTTTCTGGTCGTTATGATAAAAACATGAATTTTGAGGGCCGTTTTACACCAAGAGTTACCGGAGTTTATACAGTAGCTCCTAATAATAATATCAGATTGTCTTACCAAACAGGCTATCGTAATCCAACTACACAAAATCAGTATATCGATCTTTCTGTGGGTGGCGGCTCAACCCGTTTAATTGGCGGTTTACCTGAGATGGTTCAAAAATATAATTTGTATACCAATAAACCATTTACAGATGTCAGCTACAGGAATTTCCTTGCTTCAGCTTCAGCTGGTGCGGCAAACCCTGCCTTGCTTCAAACCTATACATTTGATCCTAAAGGTGTAAGACCTGAAAGTGTAAAGGCTTACGAACTTGGATATAAAGGATTGCTTGGCAGTAATGTATTGGTTGATGCTTATGGATATTATAACACCTACAAGGATTTTGTCACAGCAATCGAGGTATTCCAGCAGAATGGAACTGCATTTACAAAGTTTGGTGTACCGGTTAATGCTGCTGGTGATGTTTCAGCTTATGGAATGGCCCTTGGCCTGGATTATTTAATCGGAAAATTCAATCTTAATGGTAATATTTCCTATAACGAGATTGGTGATCTTCCTACCACTTATGTAAATGAT
Organism: Sphingobacteriales bacterium 16-39-50; assembly: GCA_002257025.1. Taxonomy (GTDB): domain Bacteria; phylum Bacteroidota; class Bacteroidia; order Sphingobacteriales; family Sphingobacteriaceae; genus Daejeonella. The sequence continues at coordinate 27,744 of NCHA01000017.1, forward strand.
TTTAATACTCCTAAAGTACGTTACAATCTGGGAATCAGTAATCGCAGTGTTGTGAAGAACGTAGGTATGAATGTTTCATACCGCTGGCAGGATTCATTCTACTGGGCATCATCTTTTGCCTCAGGAGCTGTTCCATCTTTCGGAACAGTAGATGCACAAGTGAATCTGAAAATTCCTTCAGTAAAGGGAATGGTTAAGATCGGAGCATCAGATATATTCAATAAATACTACATAACATCTTACGGAAATCCTGAGATGGGCGGTATGTATTATGTTGGATTTACATTTAATCAATAAGATCAAATTTAAATCAGATCCTATTTAATGATCTGAAAGTTTTATACTAACCAATTCATAAGTCTCGTTCCATATAATGGAGCGGGACTTATTTGTGTAGAAATATGGCAGATTCGATTTTTATTTCTAACTATGTGACATTGTACTAATTTGATGCAGTAAACAAGATTGTTTAAGCAAAACTTTACCCCCGGCTTCTCAGATAATCTAACATGAGAAGACATTTAATATATAATTATAATAAAGAATAAAATATGGAAGTAAGTAAGGATCCCTTATCTACGGTCTTGGATGTCAATGATCTTGAGGATGATATTCAGCACGTAAATAATCCGATTGTGGGGCTCGAGCCCATCGTTAAAAAGTACCTGGCAGCCGTTAAGGAGTATCGACAGGAAGGCAATAGTTTTTTCTTTTCTGATGGAAGCGCACAGGTTGAGGTACGTGTGGTAAGTGATGAAATAATAAGAGTTAGGCTAGCTCCGCAGGGTGTTTTCCTCGAAGAGTTTTCATACGCTCTTAGCCATACCGAGCAAAAAGTTACAGTTTTCTCCTGTGTTGAAGATGAGCATACTTATAGTGTTCAAACAAATACAGTAGCCTGTGTAATCAATAAGAGTAATTTTTTTATATCATTTGAAGACATTCATGGTCATTTGATCAATCAGGACCTGAATGCGATGCATTGGGAAGAGAATGTTGATTTCGGTGGATATTATGTATACGCGACAAAAAAATGCAATGATGAAGAGAGTTTTTTCGGCTTAGGTGATAAGTCGAGTGATTTCAATCTGCGAGGCAATCGTTATATAAATTGGAATACCGATGCTTATTCATTTGGGAAGGGCCAGGATCCTCTTTATAGAACCATCCCATTTTATATGGGTATCAATGAGGGTATCAGCTATGGGATATTCTTTGATAATACCTTCAAAAGTCATTTTGATTTTGCCTGTCAGGATAAGGATAAAGTAAGCTTTTGGGCTGATGGTGGTGAGATGCAGTATTATTATATTCATGGTCCGCATATGATGGATGTACTGAAACGCTATCATGGTCTGACAGGCACTCATCAAATGCCGGCAAAATGGACATTGGGTTTTCATCAGTGCCGCTGGAGTTATTATCCTGAAAAGAAAGTAAAAGATATAGCCCGTAATTTTCGTGAGCGTAAGATCCCTTGTGATGCAATCTATCTCGACATAGATTACATGGATGGATATCGCTGCTTTACCTGGAACAGAAAGTATTTTCCTGATCCTGCGAGGATGATGAAGGAATTGGCTGACGATGGATTCAAGACGGTGGTTATCATAGATCCGGGAATCAGGGTTGACGAAAACTACCGGATATTTAAGGAGGGTAAGCAGAATAATTATTTCTGCCGGCGTTGTGATGATTACTTTATGGAGGGGCATGTCTGGCCAGGAAGATGTCAATTCCCCGACTTTACAAATCCTAAAGTACGGGAATGGTGGGGAGGATTATTCAAGGAGCTTGTGGATGCAGGAGTAGCCGGAGTTTGGAATGATATGAATGAGCCTGCCGTTTTCGGATCAGGTACTTTTCCGGTTGATGTGCGTCATAATTACGATGGATTTCATGGATCGCACCGCAAAGCCCATAATATTTATGGTATGCAGATGGTACGCTCCACTTATGAAGGATTGAAAAAACTTCAAAAGAATAAAAGGCCATTTACTATTACCAGAGCAGGTTATTCAGGTGTTCAGCGCTATGCCACGGTGTGGACTGGGGATAATGTGGCATCATGGGAACACCTTAAAATAGGCATAGTGCAATGCCAGCGTTTATCAATATCAGGTATCTCTTTCTGTGGTACAGATATTGGTGGTTTCAGTGGTGAACCTGATGGTGAGTTGTTTGCACGCTGGATACAGATGGGGGTGTTTTCACCGTTCATGCGCGCTCATTCAGCAGGAGATACTGCAGAGCGGGAGCCATGGAGCTTCGGGCAGGAGTATGAAGATATCAATCGTAAATTCATAGAACTCAGGTACCGACTGCTTCCTTACATTTACTCTGCTTTCTGGGAGCATTACAAGCATAGTTTCCCTATTCTCAGGCCATTGGTCATGCAGGAACAGGAAAATGTTCTGACACACAGCATTCAGGATATATTTACTTTTGGAGATAAGATTTTAGTCGCTCCGGTAAGTGATCCTGGTGCGACGAGTAAAAATGTGTATTTACCTGCCGGTAAATGGTATGATTACTGGACGCATGAATCCTTTGCCGGAGGGCAGGAACATCTGGTATCTGCACCTATTGATTCAATGCCTATTTTTGTAAAAGCAGGTTCTGTTATTCCGGAATCACCCCTGATGCAATATGTAGGTGAGTATGAAGTTGATGAGCTGATTTTTCAGATTTATTACTCCGACTACGAAGTGAATTCTTTCTATTTTGAGGATCACGACGATACCTTTGCCTTCGAGCAGAATATCTACCTTGAGAAAAAGTATGTTGTGAATGGAGATCATAAATCCATGACAATCGTACAAACAGTAGAAGGTTTATTCACCCCCCGTTATGAAACCTATGATTTGAAAATAATTGGCTTACCATTTGCTCCTACAAGAGTGTTGATCGACGGTAAGGAATTTACTAATGATCTGGAGTTTGATGATTTGAAGCGTGTTAGAATAAAGTCGAGTAAGAATTTCAGACGAATAGAAATCCTTGCCTGATATATTATAATGATTAATAAAATATTCATGTAAGGTAATCTACCCTAATTATGGCAAAAAAAGTTAATGCCATTCAGGCTGTAAAGAAAGAATCTGTACCTGCAGACTCATGGTATTCCCGTTTTTCGGATTTTGATATCAGTCTTTTCAGATCGGGTAAACATTATAGGTTATATGAGAAATTAGGTTCTCATGTTGTTGAGCATGGAGGAGTTAAGGGGACATATTTTGCAGTATGGGTACCAAATGCCCGGCAGGTTTTCGTAGAGGGTAATTTTAACGGATGGAATAAGGCTTCTCATCCCATGCAGGTCAGATGGGATGAATCCGGTATATGGGAAGCTTTTATTCCGGGAATTGGAACCGGGGAAGTTTACAAATATTATATTCAGTCAAATTCAGGAGAGAGCCTTGAAAAAGCTGATCCATTTGCACTAAGATGGGAAGAGCCACCATCTACTGCTTCCATTGTTTGGGATACCTGGTACGAGTGGAAGGATGGTCCATGGATGCGATCAAGGTATGATATAAATGCCCTGAATAAACCCATGTCCGTTTATGAAATGCATTTTGGATCCTGGGCACGTAGTCCTGAATCGCCTGATGAGTTTTTGAGCTATCGTCAAATGGCAGAAAAGCTTATCCCATACATTTTGGAAACTGGATTCACCCATGTGGAATTTCTTCCATTAATGGAACATCCATTTTATCCTTCATGGGGTTATCAGATTACCGGATATTTTGCTGCCACTTCCAGATATGGAACTCCGCAGGATTTAATGTATCTGATTGAACAATTGCATGAAGCCGGAATAGGAGTGATTCTTGATTGGGTACCCTCCCATTTTCCCGGTGATGAACATGGCCTCTATCGTTTTGATGGGACCCATTTATATGAGCATGAAGATATGAGGAAGGGTTTTCACCCCGACTGGAAATCCTTTATATTCAACTATGGAAGGAATGAAGTGAAGTCATTTCTGATCAGCAATGCTATATTTTGGCTTGACCGTTATCATGCCGATGGCTTGCGTGTAGACGCTGTAGCATCGATGCTATATCTTGATTATTCACGAAAAGAGGGTGAATGGATACCTAATGACGAGGGTGGACGTGAAAATCTGGAAGCAATAAGTTTTATCAGAGAATTCAATGAGGCTGTTTATTCCAATTTTCCGGATGTTCAGACTATAGCGGAGGAATCTACTGCATTTAGTGGTGTAAGCAGGCCTACTTTTATGGGTGGATTGGGTTTTGGAATGAAATGGATGATGGGCTGGATGCATGATACTCTCAACTATTTTGGGAAGGACCCTGTTCACAGGAAATACAATCATCAGGGGATAACTTTTAGCACTGTTTATGCATTTACGGAGAATTTCATGCTCCCATTTTCACATGACGAGGTAGTTCATGGCAAGGGCTCATTACTTGACAGGATGCCTGGCGATGAATGGCAGAAGTTCGCTAATCTGAGGTTATTATATCTATATATGTTTACACACCCGGGCACAAAATGCCTTTTTATGGGATGTGAGTTTGCACAATCTGCGGAGTGGAATTTTAATCAATCCCTCGACTGGCATTTGCTGGAATATGCTCCGCACCAGGGTATTAAAGAGATAGTTGCTGCATTGAATAAGGTATACCGATCAGAGCCTGCTTTGTATGAAAAGAGTTTCGAGTCTGCCGGTTTTGAATGGATTGAAGGTGGGGATGCCGAAAATTCAGTACTTGTGTATTCCAGAAAGGGAAATAATCCTTCTGATGATCTTCTGATTGTTTTGAACATGACACCGGTGCCAAGGAAGGCCTGGCGTATAGGACTTCCTGCAGAGGGCAATTGGAAGCTAATACTGAATTCAGATGATTCGCATTTTTATGGATCTGGTTTATTTAGAGATCAAAATGTTATTTCCGAAGAGATATTCTGGCATGGAAAAGCACAATCAGGCCTAATGAACCTTCCACCTCTTGCGGGTTTGGTGCTGAAAAAGGTTAATTGATCTTAGGGAAGATCCTTATTTGAGTTTTCCGCACAGCCGATCCATCATCTCCATCACAATCAGGGCTTCTGAAGCCGAACATGGATTAGGGCCTTTATTGAGGAAATAATTTACAACCTGTTCAATCATAGGTTGTTGTACATGTGGAATCGGAGGGAAATGGAGGTCTTTGGTTAGACCTTCCAGCGTCAGTTGACATCCATCAGTAAAGATTGGAAAACGAAGGGTTCCCTTTGTTCCTTTAATTTCACAGAGATCAAGTTCTTTATCGGGTGTGACAGTGTAATCCCAAGTCCCTTTGAAAGGCACATTATCTCCAAAAATAATATCTGCAGTGACATAATCATCTGCCTGGTAATTCTTCCCCCGGTTAGATGAACTTCCTTTTACCGATTTTGGCTCCCCAAAAAAATAAAGCATCAGATCCAATTGGTGTGGGGCAAGGTCATGAAATAAACCACCACCTGAAATTAAAGGATTTACTCTCCAGGTATTTGCTACACCAGGAGTAGGGGCCTGGAATAATCTGATTTCTGCAGATAGAATTTTACCCATAGTATTATTTTGGATAAGCCTACGGATTTCTAAAAACCTGGGTTGAGCTCTGCGATAATGTGCAACACTGAGCTTACATGAATGTTTTTCTGATGCTTCCAGCATCCTCCGTGCTTCAGAAGAATTCAGAGCCATAGGTTTTTCTACGTAAACCGGTTTACCCGCCTTAAATGCAGCGATGGTGTATTGCTCATGCGAATCGGGAGGGGTTGCAATGTAAATGGCATTGACATCCTGATCATTAATCAGTGCATCAGCATCGGAATACCATTTTTTTACATGATGCCTTAGTGCATAATCTTGTGCCAGTGTTTTATCGCGGCGCATAACAGCAGCCAATGAAGAGTTCTCAACTTTGTTAAAAGCAGGTCCGCTTTTGACTTCAGTAACATTACCGCAGCCGATTATACCCCAAACTATTTTATCCATTTTTCCCCTAACGCTGACAGGGTTTTAAACCCTGTCAGCGTTACGAAAATAATTATTTATAATCGAAAAATCTGTATACGGTTAATATCAATTAGTAAGCGGTATTAGTCAAAACAAAAAACCCTGCTTTTAACATAAAGCAGGGTCGAGGTTAGTATAGAAAGCTATTAGAATATTATTTCACATTAGCGATATGCTGAACAAGGTCAATCAATTTGTTGGAATAACCCCATTCATTATCATACCATGCCACAACTTTTACGAAGTTATCGTTGAGGGCAATACCTGCTTTTGCATCAAATATTGAGGTACGCGCATCGCCAAGGAAATCAGTTGAAACAACATCCTCTTCAGTATATCCTAAAATTCCTTTAAGCTCACCTTCAGATGCTGTTTTCATTGCCTTTTTGATCTGTTCGTAGGATGCTGCTTTGTTCAAACGGACAGTCAGATCTACCACTGAAACGTCAGCAACCGGAACACGGAACGACATACCTGTTAATTTTCCTTTTAATTCAGGAATGACCAGAGTTACAGCTTTGGCAGCACCTGTAGAAGATGGAATTATATTCTGGTATGCACCTCTTCCGCCTCTCCAGTCCTTTGCTGATGGTCCATCAACAGTTTTCTGAGTAGCAGTCGCGGCATGAACAGTAGTCATTAATCCCTCCAGAATCCCGAACTCATCATTCAGCACCTTTGCAAGAGGGGCAAGGCAATTGGTGGTACATGAAGCATTAGATACAATTGTTTGTTCTGCTTTCAGGTCTTTGTGATTTACACCCATTACAAATGTTGGGGTATCATCCTTCGCAGGAGCAGAAAGAACAACTTTCTTTGCACCGGCCTGTATATGCTTTTGTGCGTCTGCCTGAGTTAGAAATAAACCTGTTGACTCAATAATGACTTCGGCTCCGACTTCATCCCACTTCAGGTTTGAAGGATCTTTTTCTGCTGTAACCCGGATAGTTTTTCCATTTACTACCAGGTGGCCACCTTCAACTTCAACTGTTCCCTTGAACTTACCATGAGTTGAATCATACTTAAGCATATAAGCCATATAATCAGGCTCTACAAGGTCGTTGATACCAACCACTTCAATACCTTCACGTTCAATTGCAGCTCTGAAAGCCAAACGGCCTATTCGGCCAAATCCATTGATTCCAATTTTCATCTGTTTACTTTTTTGTTTTTATTGTCTGTGAATTTGCCTGAATGAATCAGGTTATGTAAGTGCTTTAATACAAACAACTTACACGATTCATTATTAATTTTTGTTTGAATAGTATTTTAACAAGTTATATATGGGCTCTTTAATAACGGAGCTTACTTTTAAGTTATTGTTTTGTGCAGCCTGATGTAGGTATTCCTGAAATCCCGCCGCTACTGTTCCAATTATGTGTAATGGGACATTCGGATATTGTTCTCTTAGAGGAATAATGTATGTTTTAAAATAGATATCAAAACCATTGATTACCATGTTTTTTACAAAGCTATCCTCTTTATTCTCCATCAGAAAATCGGCAAATGAACTTAAAAACAAAGAGGGCTGAGCTTGTCTGTAAACTTTGTCGAGTATCTGAGTCCTGTCTAGGTCATATTTCTTTTTGAATTTAAATTCAAATTCATCAGGAAGAAGATCATTTAGATATGATTTCAGCAATCTGCGCCCCAGCCAGTTTGACGACCCTTCATCACCCAGAATATAGCCCAGTCCGTAATTATTCTCTATTATTTTTTTACCATCAAAATAAGCCGCATTTGACCCACTTCCCATAATGCCCAATATTCCGGGTTCATCCCCGCTTGCCGCAAGTGCAGCTGCTTTGAGGTCATGGTCTACAAGAACCTTACTGAATCTGAAGAAACGGCCAAGGGCGTTTGCTACAATTTCCCTGCGCTCATTTGATGATGCTCCTGCCCCGAAAAAATATACCCATTTAATTTTCTCGGCATTATTTATTAAGTGGATATTCTTGTTGAGGAATTGCGTAATATAGTTTTCATCATTAAAAAACGGATTGATTCCAGGAGTCTTGAATTCTGAAATTGTTTTCCCTTTTTCAGCCAGCTTCCAATCGGCATGCCTTGATCCACTATAAACTACTGCAATCATATATTAAATAGATAATACACTCACCATTTCCATTAAATCCTCTTCAAGTTTAAAATGAGTGAAATTTAATGCTTCCCCGAGGGGCGTCATCACAACTGAATTTCCCCGCAGTCCCACCATTTGCCGGCTATTTCCAACGATCAATCCTTTGACTGCTGCAAAGCCTAAGCGACTGGCCAGAACCCGGTCAAAGCTGCTCGGACTGCCCCCGCGTTGCAAGTGCCCTAATATAGTGACTTTGACATCGTAAAAATCAAATTTTTCTGTAACACGTTTAGCAAGCTGATAGGCTCCGCCACTTTTATCGCCTTCGGCTACTATCACAATACTTGATGTTTTTTTGTTTCTGGCATCTAGTGACAACTTTTCGATGAGTTCATCAATTGCAGTCTCACGTTCTGGTAAAAGAACAGCCTCAGCTCCTCCTGCAATTCCCGAACGTAAAGCAATGCACCCCGAATCGCGCCCCATTACCTCTACAAAGAACAGTCGGTTATGTGATGCTGCAGTATCTCTAATTTTGTCAATTGCCTCAATAACGGTATTGGTTGCAGTATCGAATCCTAGAGTGAAATCGGAACCATAAAGATCATTATCAATTGTTCCGGGTATACACATGATCGGAATATCGAATCGCGAAGAAAGACGCTCTGCACCTCTGGCTGTACCATCACCACCTATTGCAACCAATGCATCGATTCCTTTTGATTTCAGATTATTGTATGCCTTTTCAGTTCCTTCATCCGTCTTGAACTCCAGACAGCGGGCGGTTTTTAGTATGGTACCACCCAGATGAATGATATTTCCGACAGAACGTGCGTCCATGTCCCAAAAATCACTATCCAGCATTCCCTGATATCCCTTGCGAATACCCACTACTTCGATGCCCATGAATACTGCTGTACGAACAACTGCCCTGATACATGCATTCATTCCGGGTGCGTCACCTCCAGAAGTAAAAACGCCTATTTTTCTTATTCCTGACAAATCTGATTATGAATAATATGCACGAATATAGTGTGTATTTTTTACACTAAGTAATTTTTGAATATTTTTTCACTCTTTATGACTAATCCTTATATATTTAGTTTTTAAATTTTACATTTTGGGAACAATCCTGCCTAAGTTCGATTCGGTATTTTCTATTGACTGTGTAATATTTGGTTTCGATGAAGGAGAATTGAAGATTCTTCTGATTGAACGAAATGAAGAACCATTCAAAAACTGGTGGGCATTGCCCGGATATATTGTTGAGCAGGATGAAAGTATTGATCATGCCGCTGAACGTATTCTTTATGAGCTAACCGGGCTTAGAGGAATCTATATGGATCAGTTTTATACTTTCGGGGATGTGAACAGGCATCCTCAGGGAAGGGTTATTACTGTTGCCTATTATGCAATGATCAGATTAAGTGGTAGTAAGGATCTTAAGCCCGTCAGCAATTATGCATCCAAAGCTGTCTGGATTCCGGTAAATGATTTGCCAAAGCTGGCTTTTGATCATGAGAAGATCTTTTCAAAAGGTTTTGAAAAGATCAGACACAAAATTAGTTACCAACCCATTGCATTCGAGTTACTTCCGGAAAAATTTACTCTGACCCAGCTTCAGCATCTTTATGAAGTCATACTAAACAAGAAGCTGGATAAGCGGAATTTCAGAAAAAAGATGCTCAATTACGGGATTCTAAAAGAACTGGACGAGAAGCAGAAGGGTGTATCATACAGAGCAGCTAAACTCTATAAGTTTGATAAGCGAAAATATGCCAAACTATTCCAGAAGGAAATTACGTTTGGTAAATAATTGCTTGCAGATCGAGTCCGCAATGACATTGGATCAAATCCACAATGTTGCGGATCGGGTTCTGCAATGTTGCGGGTCAGGCCCGGAATGACAGGGGGTGGAATTATTTAATCAGGGTTTTTGCGAAAAATGTTCCGGAATTCTTTTATCTACAAGCTTAAACCATAAAGGTGGAATCAGGGCAGGTAACATCATACTTGCATAACCACCCGGGAGAACCGGACTTTCAGGATAGGACAGCAATTGATTAAATGGCTTTGCTGCATGAAAATGATGATCTGAATGCCTGCTAAGGTCGATGAGCAGAAAACGGCTGATTAGTTTATCACTTTGCCAGGAGTGTTTTTCATTCACGCGCTCATTGTCCATTCTGCTTAAACCATAATGTTCAATATAGTTTGTATATTCCAGCAAAAGGTTTGCAAAAATGGCCTGGAGCAGAATTGCAGCTAATACTTCCCAGCCCCAAAAGGTAGTGCAAAGCAACATGACTCCGAGGTACCCGGACAGACAACTAATCATATAATTGTTTAATCCGTATGGAGCCAGTTTTTTAACCACACAACGCTGTTTTTCCATTTGCATGGATTGTTTCAACTGTCCGCCGATGGAGCGTACGACAAAATGATAATAGTTCTCGCCGAATTTTGCAGTTACCGGATCCTGATCTGTACCGACATATTTATGGTGAATACGAAGATGATGTATATAGAAATAGGGGTTGAAAACTGTAAATAAAAGAAAACGGCCAGCGAAATTCCAGATCCTGTGCTTTCTGTGAATCAATTCATGAGCAACAACAATGGCCAGAGTGCCAGAAGACCCGCCTGTTGAGAGTGCGGCAGTGATTATCCATTGGTCATGAATAATGCCCGTTGAAATACCATAAATGAGACTTGAAATTGCTGAAATTTGTCCGGCAATCGATAAAATCATCAAGATATCCGGTAATTCATCCTCTATCCAATCATCGTTTGTATGATCTTCCGGAAGCAAGATCTCAGCAATTCCAAGTACAATAAAAGAGAAGGTAAAATTTAAAAGCGTAAACCAGCCGCCCGAAAGATTTCCAAATATGACCAGAATTACCGGAATCAGATTTAAAAAGTACTTCCAGTTTCGGAAGGATCTGCCAGTTCTCTTAACTTCAGTATGCATTTTTGATTCTAGGGCTTGGCAGCGAATATCAAATAAATCCCTGCTTTTATTTAGATGAAGAATTACCTATATAAAGTGCTCCTGCCATTAATGCAAGATCCTTCAATAAGCTTCCCATCCCATTCTGATCTCCACCTATTACCACCGGCAGGTGTATGGTTAAAATAAATATCAGCATTAAACCACCTAATAAAAGGCCAGCGAGTTGAACCGATTTGTTGATTATAAAACCAGCAGCACCTAGGATTAATAAAACCCCAGTGATGTACACCCAGATTACGCCGCCCGGAACATAGGCAGGAACCATTCCCTGCATTTTGTCGGCGGCCATAAGATGCATTACACCGAATACTGCGAAAGGGATCGCGAAAATTACTCTAAATAGACTGAGGGAAAGAATCTGATTCATTTTTTTAGGTTTAGGTTAAAAATTTGATTTCTATACCTAATTTACTAATTATCAATGAATTTGAGATTTTTTATTCTTCCCCGAAAAAAGTATCATTAAAATAGCTCCGGAGGCTATTAATGCCCAGCCGATCCATCGATAATGGATCATTCTACCAGCAACAGCTGCCAGCTTTTTCAATGGAATGAAATTAAAATAATTGCTGACTTTAAAATAAACTGCACCGAAAGTAAAGGTCAGAACCAGAAGTAAAGTCCAGCCGCAAAAACGCAACAGACCTCTTTTATTGCTTGCAGCAGCTATCAGTGATAGAATGGCTAGCGAATAGACAATCGAAGCCAATACCGTATCAAGATCCCAGTAATTCCAGTTGCCAATAATTGGTATATGCAGCATCGGCATCATTCCCCCGGCAATAACCAGAAGAGCACCAATGATTCCGATGTAGTTTTTCAAGGTCATGACATTTAGAATTAGCCTTTTAGTGCTGATTGAGGGTTATTTCCTTCTGTCAGTTCCATTTTTTCAGCAAAATGAGCACAATAATCCCGAAGATCTTCTACAATTGCTTCTTCACCGGTAGCCCGTAAAAAACTGTCGCCCATAGTCTGAAGGGTCTCATAAAAGAAACGTTTCATTTCATCAACAGGCATATCCTTGGTCCAAAGGTCTATGCGTAATGAGTTCTTATAATTATGGTCCCATAAAGCCAGCATCATTGATTTAACAGGTAATGCTTCCTTGTTCTGAGAGTCGGTTGATTCCCAAAGGATATTTTCAGGTACGTTTTGATCGTCTAGTTCTATGGTAAGTTTTATTTCGGCTTTTTTCATTCTTAAGTTGTAAGTTGTAGGTTTTAAGTTGTAAGTAAAAAGTTATAGGTCGCGCCTGTGTGTGGTGTTATTTATGGGATTTTATGTCTCTTTGTTTAACTAATTATCAGTTGTAAATAAAAATTAACAAGTGCCAAATGAAGTCTGTTTCTCAACTGTTAAATAGCGGCTGAGTTCCCTCCTGCGTCGGGATGACATCCTACTGAATTGCAATCTCAATTCTCAACTGTAAACTCTCAATTGTCAATTCTCAAAGTCAACTGAAAATATACAATTTAATAAGAATCATCAAAACAGCCACAAAGATGAGAAATAGTAGTTCAATTAACCAAATGCGTTTTAGCTCTGGTATAAATCTACGAAATACCTGATCGCTGATAAAACTCAGAATAAGCAGGATAATGAGCGGAATACTCCCTAACTCACGAAATCCGTTTTCATCCGGGAAAAGGAGCAGGTAGGCAATGCTTACAAGTAAAAGGGAAGAAACTATATTAAGCGGAGTTAAACGCAGTTTCATTTTTTTCGGTCTTTTTTATGAACAGAGTCAAATTTGACACTTTTCTTTCTTCTGGCAACACCGGGTTTATTGTTTCTAGCCTTGGCCTTAGGTTCTCCCATTGCTGATTTTACTCCTTTCGAATTCTTTGCCTTTTTCTCATGGAATGCTCCTTTGAACTCGGGATCTTCTCTACGTTTTTGCAGATCAATTTCTCGGGCAATATTCTGACGCTCCTCATAGGGAGTATCATCGATGAATACATTTTCAGGTATTTCGGATATTGGAATGGTTTGACGGATTAGTTTTTCAATCTTTTCAACGTAATATTCCTCCGAAGGGCTGCAAAAAGTGATCGCATCGCCTGATTGAAGAGCACGACCTGTACGTCCGATACGGTGAACATAATCTTCAATAATAATCGGAACATCAAAATTGATCACATGGCTTACATTACTGACATCCAGTCCGCGGGAAGCCACATCAGTTGCAACCAGAATCCGTATTTCCCCTTCCTTAAAGGCATTGATCGAATTAATCCGGGTGTTTTGTCCCTTATTTGCATGAATAACCCTTACCTGATCAGGACCATATCTCCGTTCGAGGAAATGAAAAATATTATCGGCTACCGTTTTCGTTTTGCAGAAAACAATCAGACGGGTAAAGTCCTCTGTATCCTTAAGCAAATGCTGAAGCAGGTTTAGCTTGGTTTTCAGATTTGGAACTTTGTACAAAACCTGGCTTACTGTTGCTGCAGGAGTCGCCTGCTCTGCTACTTCAATTACCGTTGGATGTTTAAGAAAATCGCCCGAGATCTTATGTACCAGTTCACTCATGGTAGCCGAAAACAGCAGGTTCTGACGTTTTCTTGGCACCACTTCCAGGATGCGGTGAATTGAACCGATAAAGCCCATGTCCATCATTTTATCGGCCTCATCCATCACTAGAAATTTCAGATTTTGAGTGTTGATATTTCCTTCAAGATATAAATCAAGGAAGCGACCCGGCGTTGATATGATGATATCTACTCCTTTTTTTAATTCAGCGATCTGGGTTTTTGGACCTAATCCACCATATAACACAACAGTTCGCAGGTCAGTATATTTAGCGAAGGTTTTTACATTTTCTTCGATCTGCATAGCCAGTTCGCGGGTAGGGGCAATGATTAATGCCCTTGGATCATTCCCCTGAGCATACTTTAGCTTCATCAGAATGGGTAACACAAAAGCGGCGGTTTTACCGGTTCCGGTTTGCGCAATCCCCATAATATCCTGTCCGGATAAGATCGGCATGATCGCTTTTTCCTGTATTGGAGTCGGTAGGGTATAACCTGCATCCGCAACAGCATTCAGGATCTGCCTGTTCAGCTTAAAATCTTCGAAGGATAATGACATCGTGCAAAGGTAGGGATTTGGAATTTAGATTAGGACTTAAGAGGTCAGTTGTCTGAAAAATCAGCCAATTTCAAATCAGTGGTTCACTCTCCATAATCCTTGCACCTTTTTCTTGACTTCATTATTTTATCGATTCTGGAAGACGAAATTTATTTACACTTATGCTAACCAAGAACTAAAGAAAATTATACCGAAATTTGTATTCATATATTAATCTAAAACTCAAAGAATGTCCAAAATAATCATCAAATCTGCGACAATTGTAAATGAAGGCCGGACATTTATAGGTGATGTATTCATTAAAAACGGACTCATAGAACAGATCGGATCAAGCCTAAATATGGCTGCTGATAAGGTGATTAATGCCGAAGGACTGCACCTTTTCCCGGGATGCATTGATGATCAGGTTCATTTCAGGGAACCCGGATTAACCCACAAGGCAGATATTTTTACGGAGAGCAGGGCGGCAATTGCCGGTGGGATTACCTCCTTCATGGAAATGCCCAATACTGTGCCCAATACCCTTACACAGGAATTGCTTGAAGATAAATATCAGATCGCAGGAAGGACATCTGCTGCCAATTATTCTTTCTTCATGGGAGCCGGGAATGATAACCTTGAACAAGTATTAAAAACAGATCCGAAAAATGTCTGTGGCATCAAGGTATTTATGGGTTCTTCTACAGGCAATATGCTCGTGGATAATGAAAAGACCCTGGATGGGATCTTTAGCCGGACACCTATGCTGGTTGCTACACATTGTGAGGATGAGGCTACTATCCGGGCAAATGCAGAGCGATTCAATCTTCAGTATGGTGATGATTTAACGCCTGAAATGCACCCGCTGATCCGAAATGCAGAAGCCTGCTTTATTTCAAGTTCCCTAGCTGTTGGACTTGCAAAAAAGTATAATACCCGTTTGCATATTCTGCATATTTCTACAGCAATAGAGACCTCCCTTTTTGACAATTCTATCCCTCTCGAAAAAAAGAGGATTACCTCTGAAGCTTGTATTCATCATTTATGGTTTTCGGATGCTGATTATGCTAAAAAGGGGAACTGGATTAAATGGAATCCTGCTATAAAAACTGCTGCCGACCGGGATGAGATATTTAAAGCGGTATTGGATGATCGGATTGATGTTATTGCTACAGATCATGCTCCGCATACGATCGAAGAGAAATCACAGCCATATTCCAAAGCACCATCCGGCGGACCACTGGTGCAGCATGCACTGATTGCCATGCTTGAATTTTACAAGCAGGGTAAAATATCATTGGAGAAGATCGTTGAAAAAATGGCTCATAGTCCGGCGATCTGTTTTCAGATTGAGAATCGCGGATTCATTCGTGAAGGCTATTGGGCTGATCTGGTATTGGTCGACCTGAATAAACGATCAACAGTTAACAGAGCGAATGTGCTTTCTAAATGTGGCTGGAGCCCATTCGAGGGACAAACATTTGCATCTTCAGTAGTAAGTACAATCGTATCAGGGAACCTGGTATACGAAAATGGTAAAATTACCGATGGGGTATTTGGGAAGAGGTTGGTTTTTAACAGAGAAGGCTGACAGGGTTCGGAAAGGCTGACAGGGTTCAAAACCCTGTCAGCCTTCTCTCAAAAACATAATAAAATCACTTGCCGATTGGTCGGTATATCCCACATGCCGGAGCATGCACATCACTTGTCCACGGTGAAAAGTTGAGTGATTCATGCAGTGAAGAATAATTTCTGCATTGTTTTGACTGAAAGTTTTGCCTTTCAAATTGACATATTCTGTACTGGAGAGGAAGAATTGATCATCTTTTCCGGATATAAAATCGATAAAATCTGCCGAATTATTTCTGATTGTTGTACAAATATCATTAAAGCTTCTGCTAGCATCCAGATTATGCATATGAGGAATATTCTTTCCATTCAGGCGGGCAAGCCAGGTTTGCTCGGCATCTGCAATATGAAGTATGACTTTTTTGATGGTCTGATATTCAGCTTTTTTATTCGCAACGATTTCAGCCTCATCAACCCCCGACAGATAATTGCACATTTTCTCGTTCGCCCAATGATTGTATTGCAGGTAATTTAAAAGAAGTGATTTCATAATCTGGCAGATAGCTTATTTTAAAAATACGATTATTTAGATAAAAAACTGCGCACTGCTTTCTTAAAAACTAATCAAATTGTAATAAAATCTCAAATTGAATGGAATAGTTCCGTATTGTGGCTAAACTGCATACCTTTGCGCCTTGTTGATAAGCAATTATGGCTAAAGTTTCTATTAATATTGCAACCGGTTCTGTACAGAAGGAAGAAATAATTGTTGGGATAGACCTGGGCACAACGAATAGCCTGGTCGCGTTTATTAATCCTGAGGGCCAACCACAGGTAATAAATGATACCGGTAAAGGTGTTCTCGTACCTTCAGTAGTTCATTTCCAGTCGGACGGTGGACTTATTGTAGGAAATGAAGCAAAAGAATTTTTAATATCCGATCCTCAAAATACCATCTTTTCTGTAAAACGACTTTTAGGTCGATCATTTAAAGATATTCAGGAGCATAGTAATTTATTTTCCTACAAAATTATTGACGACGATAGTGAAAGTCTGGTTAAGATCAAGGCGGGAGATAAATATTTTACCCCAATTGAGCTTTCGGGGATGATTCTGAAAGAACTGAAGGAAAGAGCTGAACATGCCTTGAAAACCTTAGTTAACCGGGCTGTAATCACCGTGCCTGCTTATTTTAATGATAGTCAGCGTCAGGCAACCCGCGACGCAGGTAAACTTGCAGGGCTTGACGTTCTACGTATTGTTAATGAACCAACCGCTGCAAGTCTGGCCTATGGTATCGGACTAGATCCTGAAGAAGAAAAAATCATCGCTGTTTATGATTTAGGAGGCGGAACCTTCGATGTTTCTATTCTGAAAATACAGAACGGAATTTTTGAAGTCCTTTCAACCAACGGGGATACATTTTTGGGGGGAGATGATTTCGATAGGGCAATTGTGAATTACTGGATCGAACAGAATCAGTTAGGAGATAGGGCAAAGGATTCTTCGCTTAATCAGGCGCTGCGTTTGAAAGCTGAAGAAGCAAAAAAAGCACTGACTACTCAGAATATTTTTAATGGTTTTGTTGATAACATTCCTTGTGCAATAACTAAACAGAAATTTGAAGAACTAATTCTTTCCCGTGTCGAGCAAACCATAACCTGCTGTAAAAATGCTTTGAAAGACGCAAGCCTGAATATAACTGATATTCAGGAAGTTGTGATGGTTGGTGGTTCAACCCGGACACCATTGGTTAAACAGATGGTTGCTGCATTCTTTGAGAAGGAAGTTCATGATCAGATCAATCCTGATGAGGTAGTTGCATTAGGTGCTGCAATTCAGTCGGATATCCTTGCCGGGAACAGAAAAGATATTTTATTGCTGGATGTTACACCACTATCACTGGGAATTGAAACCATGGGCGGACTTATGGATGTAATCATCCCAAGGAACGCAAAAGTACCCGCTAAGGCAGGAAGGCAATATACTACCTCCATAGACGGACAGATCAATATGAAAATCTCTGTTTTCCAGGGTGAGCGTGATCTTGTGTCTGAGAACCGGAAACTGGCCGAATTTGATTTGAAGGGAATTCCGGCAATGCCTGCTGGTTTTCCGAAAGTGGATATTAATTTCAGGTTGAATGCCGACGGAATTCTAACTGTTGAGGCCGTTGAATTGCGCTCAGGAGTAAAACAGGAAGTTGAAGTGAAACCAACTTATGGCCTTACTGACGAGCAGGTAGAAAAAATGCTGATAGACAGTATTGAAAATGCAAAGGATGATGTAAGCAGGAGAATGCTGATAGAAGCCCGTACAGAGGGAGAACAAATGGTCTATACTGTGGAGCACTTTTTGGAAAAGAACAGCGAACAGGTTTCTGAACAGGAGACTGAGGATACTCAAAAATTAATTGGGAATCTTAAATCTGCTTTAGGCTCCGGTGATAAAGACCTGATCCATAAAAGTATTGATGAACTGAATGAATTTACCCGGCCATTTGCTGAGAGACTGATGAACACGGCAATTTCTTCTGCAATGAAGGGGAAGGCGATTGAGTAGTATTGTTGTCTGTTATCGGTTGTCTGACGTCTGACATCTGATGAAATAATGCTAGTTTGAAATTTTAATTATTGCCCTGAATCTTGACTCCTGATTCTTTGCTCTGTCAACTCTGCTGAATAATTAAACCATATCGGAGATTTTTCTATGAGAATCATCATATTGACAACAATTTTACTCTTTTCACTTAGAGGTTCTGCCCAGAATACAGCAGCAGATAATCTTCTGATACTTGAACTTTTGCAAAATCAGCGTTATGATGAAGCAGCAGAAACCCTGAGGAAAATCTATCCGGAGCCTATTTCTGATACAAAAATTCTATCCAGGATAGGCTACAGTCTGAGGATGGCAGGCAAATTGTCTGAAGCAGAAACCTATTATCTGCGTATTCTGGAACAGGATCCAACGGAAATTTCTTCCCTTTTCAGCATGGCCGGTATCAGTCAGCGGAAGGGTAATTTTGTAAAAGCAAAAGAGTATTACAAGCAGATTTTAGCAAGTGATAGCACCAATTTTTCGGTTTATAAGCAATTAAGTGATATGATTGAGTCTTCCGAAGGACTTATTTATGCAACCACATATCTTCAAAAAGCTAATAGTCTTAATTCTTCCGATGGGGATATTGCCTACAGTTATTCAAAAGTTTTGAAAGATATGAAGCAGTTTGAATCAGCTGCCAGGGTGCTTAATGATGCAATAAAAGCTGATTCTACCAATTTGATTTTGTTAAGGGGGAAAGCTGAACTGGCTTATGCTATGAAAGACTGGAATGGAGTAATCGACATCTGCAGTGTCATTATCAGGGATGGTGACCGCAGTCCAAACATTGTCAAAATGCTTGGGGAAGCTTATTACTCAGTCAGAAAATATCAGCAGGCGATCGATATACTGGAAGGTATGGAAGCCAATGATATGAAGACTGAGTCGACTCTTTATTTCATTGCAATGAGTTATAAAGCGCTCAAAAACTATAATAAATCGGTTGATTATCTCAATAAAACGATAAAGGAATCAATTTCGCTAAACACGGCCGGATATTATGCGCAAATAGGTGATGTACTTGAGAAAAGTCAATTGACCAGAAAGTCGCTTGAAGCCTATCAGAAAAGCCTGTTTTTTGATAATAAATCTCTGACTCTTTATACAATCGCAACGATTTACGATCAGAAACTGAAGCAGCCTAAAACTGCATTAAGCTATTACAAAAGATATATCAATTCAAAGCCTCCTGCTGAGCAGAAGGCTTATATTGAATATTCAACCTACCGGATTTCACAATTGAGTAAATAAATCCGTTTCATGGTATAAAACGTCAATTTTCTACCCGATCGCAGGGACCTATTTCCTATTCCCCATTTCCTCAATCCTCAGCACAAATCATCCAATAGGTTTATTAGTTTTTTGCTCCGCCTTCCATTGCTTCCCTGATAGCTTCCTGTTCTTTCAGTCCTTCAATGTTGTTTTTCTTGCCATAGACATCTTTGGCTTCTTCAAAGCTGATTAAGATCTCAGCAATTTTATCAAGATTGTCAGCAACATTCTGGTGCATTTCTGGAAGAATTCGCTCAAGTGTTTTATTTCCCAGGTCAAAATTGTCGATCTCGATTTTACCGATCTTTTGAACAATAGCAGTCTGACTGTTTTTCAAATCTTCCAGCTCGTTCGTAATTTTCTCCATTAACTCAAATTTTTTCAGCTTATCCATAGTATTTCTATATTTTAAATATTAATACTGGTTAAGCAATTATACTGCCACTAATTTTGCAAAATTTAAGAGTTTTGGTTATTAATGTAATTGAGTTCTAAATGAGGATTCTATTTTAACCTGAATTAAATAGTGAATGTTAAAATATTACTGTTGAAATTGGTCAGATAGGGCTTTGTAGCAAGGATAATTTGTTTTTTGAAACCAATACCTGTGTGCTATATGTTAGTTCAGCCCTTTCCTCCGGTGTAGTTCCGGCAAGAAATCGCTTTCTATTTCAAATTTCCAATGGCCGGAAGCTACATCCTCCGGCAAGGTTTATTTTACCTGATGCTGTTTTTCATTGGGACGGTCAGCCCGGCAAAAGGATTATTTGCCATTTGAGGTAAACCTAAGGGGTGACCTATCTGTCTTTATGCTCAGAATTTTATGTGATAGGAGCCCCCCCCCCCACGCACGTATTCTGTCTCATATCTCATATCTCACATCTCCCATTTCATATCTTTTGACGTGTCAAACGGGCAACATATTTTCCAATAATATCGAATTCCAGATTTACAGTATCTCCAATCTTAAGGCTTTTCATATTGGTATGTTCATAGGTATAGGGTATTATCGCTACAGAAAAAGAATTTTCTTTTGAGTTAATAACTGTCAGGCTTATACCGTTAACACAGATTGAACCTTTTTCGACGGTGATATTTCCAATTGCAGGATCATAGCTAATAGTATATTCCCAGCTACCATTTTTCTCGATTACTTCAGTGCAAATACCTGTCTGGTCTACATGACCCTGAACAATATGCCCATCAAGACGGCCATTCATCTGCATGCAGCGTTCCAGATTCAGCAGATCTCCTTCTTTAAGTTTACCAAGGTTCGACTTATTTAAAGTCTCTGATATGGCTGTCACGGTATGTGTGCCTTCAGTAACTGCGACCACAGTTAAGCAGACACCATTATGAGCAACAGACTGATCTATTTTCAATTCGTTTGAAAGGTCTGATTCAATGATAATCTCAAGATTATCCTGATCCCTTTTCAGATTGGAGACCCTGCCTATTGTTTCGATGATACCCGTAAACATTTTTTTATATTATATGATTTAGTAAGATTTTCTGTTTTTATGCCAGGAAGATGCTGCAGGAGTTTGGTCGGTATTTATTATGCTACTGCTTTTTTGCATCATAAACTCTGCCCCGATTAAAGCTGCAATCATTGCTTCCTCCTCATTTTCAGTGCTCAAATATTCAGGAAGGAAGTACTTACCTACGAAATGAGTGTCAAACTTACCCGAAATAAATGCTTCATGCTGCATCACAAACTTCCCGAAAGCCAAAGTGGTCTGAATTCCGGTGATGCGGTATTCATCTATCGCTCTGATCATCCGTTCAATAGCTTCAGTCCGGTCTTTACCATAAGTAACCAGTTTTGCAATCATCGGATCATAATAAATAGGTATCTCCATTCCCTGTTCAAAACCATCATCTACCCGTACTCCCGGACCTTTGGGGGTGATATAGGTTTGGAGCCTGCCAATATCAGGGAGGAAATTATTTGCAGGATCTTCGGCATAAACTCTCACCTCAATAGCATGGCCCCTGATTTTCAGATCTTCCTGTTTGAAACTTAATTTCTCGCCTCTGGCTATTTTGATTTGTTCCTTAACCAGGTCGATGCCGGTGATCATTTCAGTTACCGGGTGCTCAACCTGCAAACGGGTGTTCATTTCCAGGAAGAAAAAATCAAGGTTCTCATCCAGAATAAATTCGACGGTTCCGGCGCCTGTATAATTACAGGATCTTGCAGCATTTACTGCGCTTTCACCCATTTTTTGTCTTAATTCTTCGCTCAGAATGGATGATGGAGCTTCTTCAACAACTTTCTGATGTCTTCTTTGAACTGAGCAATCGCGCTCAAACAAATGCACAATATTGCCATGATTATCACCTAAAACCTGAATTTCTATGTGACGTGGTGAGGAGACATAGCGTTCAATAAAGACAGATCCATCTCCAAATGCCGAGGTAGCCTCAGATACAGCAAGATCCATTTGCTCTACAAAATCAGCGGGCTTTTCTACAATACGCATACCCTTGCCACCGCCACCGGCAGCTGCTTTGATAAGGATGGGGAAACCGATTTCCTGAGCCCTGTTTTGAGCGATCTGAAGATCTGTTACTGCTTCCTCTGTCCCGGGAACCATAGGGATATTGTATTTCATCGCTGCAGCTTTTGCCGACAACTTATTTCCCATAATCTCCATTGCTTCCGGAGATGGCCCGATAAGTGTCAAACCAGCCTCTTTTACCATTCTGGCAAAGGCAGCATTTTCAGAAAGAAAACCATAGCCCGGATGAATACCCTGAGCACCTGTTTTGAAACAGGCTTCTATAATTTTTTCTCCCGAGAGGTATGATTGAGAAGAGGGGGCGGGGCCAATACAAACAGCTTCATCAGCATATCTTACATGCAGGGCATTGCGGTCGGCTTCAGAGAATACCGCCACAGTTTTTATTCCCATTTCCCTTGCTGAACGCATGATGCGCAGCGCAATCTCCCCCCGGTTGGCTATCAGGATCTTTTCCATTTACAAAGGTATTTATTTAGGCGCTACGCTGATAGGGCTAATTCGAACTTAACGTTTAATGCATTTTATTCAAAACATCAATGGTATATCCTATTTGCTCATCATTGATATCCAGATGTGTAACAAATCTGATCATTTGTTTGCCGAAGGTATTACACTTTATTCCATGATGTTTTAATTTTTCAACAAATTCATCAGGATTATGTTTTTTGTCGAGCTCAAAGATCACAATATTCGTATCTGCGGGCATAATACTGATAACAAATGGTAAACTAATTAGTGTTTCAGCCAGTGTTTTAGCATTCCTATGATCTGTTTTCAGGCGATCAATATGATGATCGAGGGCATAGATTCCGGCCGCTGCAAGATAACCTGCCTGTCGCCATCCACCCCCCAATGCTTTGCGAATCCTTCTTGCATGATAAATGGTTTCTCTGCTTCCCAGAAGTACAGATCCAACAGGGGCACCAAGACCTTTTGACAAACAAACGGATATCCCATCAAACATTCTTCCATACTCTTTGGGATCATCCCCCGACTCAGCCAGAGCATTAAAGATCCTGGCTCCATCCAGATGCAGGTAAATGTTTTTTAAGCGGCATAAATGGTAGATCGGCTCAATCTGATCCAGAGTATAAAAGCTTCCACCACCACGGTTTACTGTATTTTCAAGGACAACCAGGCTACTTTTTGGATAGTGAACGTTATCAGGATTTATATGAGGCTCGATAAGCTCGGCACTAAGTCTGCCCCGGTCTCCGTATAGCAAACGGACAGAAGCCATTGAATTATAGGCAATTCCACCACCCTCATAACGGTAAACATGTGCGGTTTCATCACAGATTACCTCTTCCATCGGATTGGTAAAACGTTTGATCGCAATCTGATTTGTCATAGTCCCGGAAGGGCAAAAAAGGGCATCTTCCATACCAAAGATGGCTGCAGTTTTCTCCTGTAATGCATTGACAGTTTCATCTTCTTCAAATACATCATCCCCAACCTTTGCACTATACATTGCCTCAAGCATTCCTGGTGTTGGTCGCGTAACTGTATCGCTTCTCAGGTCAACAATCATTTTAATCTCATTCATGCCTAAAATTATATTTTATCTCTATTATCAAAAATTTTTTCTTATATTAATCATAAATCTTTTGTAAATCAGCAATTATTGCAATTTACAATGGTCGTTTCTGACCTATATATCCCGGTTAATGAAGTTTTAATTGACCATATCTGGTTCATTGTAAGGAACCAGGGTCTGTTTATTAATCTAAAAAAATCACATGAGTAAAACTATAATAGTTTCAAACAGGTTGCCCGTCAAAATTTCTGATGAGAATGGGGAATATACCTATTCTTCAAGTGAAGGCGGACTGGCAACGGGTTTAGGTTCTATCTATAAAGATGGTGAAAATATCTGGATTGGTTGGCCTGGAATTGAGGTGAATGAATCCGGAAAGAAGGCTGATATTACCAGAAATCTGAAAGACATGAAACTTCTCCCTGTTTTCTTAAGTCAGGAGGAGATTTCAGAATACTATGAGGGTTTTTCCAACGAAATTTTATGGCCAATATTTCATTATTATGCATCAACTTATGTTAATTACAAACAATCAAACTGGGATTTTTATCAAAGTGTAAATCAAAAGTTCAGGGATGCTATACTAGATGTAGCAGAACCTGGTGACACAATTTGGATTCATGATTATCAATTGTTGTTGCTCCCGGGAATGGTCAGGTCAAAGAATGTTGATTTGACTATAGGGTTCTTCTTGCATATTCCCTTTCCTTCTTACGAATTGTTCAGACTTATCCCCTGGAGAGCAGAATTACTTGAGGGGATGTTAGGAGCTGATTTGGTTGGGTTCCATACTTATGATGATGTACAGCATTTTATGAATGCGGCTATTCGTATCCTGCCAATTAATTCCAATTCTAATATTTTGACCGTAGATGACCGCCCGGTTGTTGCCGAAGCTTTCCCTATGGGGATTGATTATAATAAGTATTCTTCTCTTACCAATGACAATGCAGTATTAGAACAGATCGAATTACTAAAAGAAAATTTTAGTGATAGCCGAATTATTTTATCTGTAGACCGACTGGATTATAGTAAGGGTATTTTGCAAAGATTAGCAGCTTTTGAGCTTCTGCTCGAATTATATCCTGAATATATAGGTAAGGTGGTGCTATATATGGTTGTTGTTCCATCCCGGGATACGGTACCTCAATATAAAGAGTTGAAAGATCATATTGACAAAAAGGTAGGAAATATTAATGCTTCCTACCGTACCATGCAATGGTCGCCTGTGTTGTATTTCTATCGATCATTATCTATTGAAGAATTATCAGCTTTATATCAGATCGCTGATATTGGTCTTGTAACTCCTATGCGCGATGGGATGAACCTTGTCAGTAAAGAATATGTAGCCAGCCGAACCGGCAATAACGGAGTCTTAATTCTTAGTGAAATGGCAGGGGCATCTAAGGAGTTGATTGATGCACTAATTGTGAATCCTAATAATATAGGAGATATAACCAGAGCAATCGTTCAGGCTTTGAATATGACTTTAGCTGAACAGGAAACCAAAATGGCGGAAATGAGAAAGGTGGTTTCCCAGTTTAATATCTTTCATTGGGTCAGGATATACATGGATAAGTTACAAGAAGTCAAGGAATTACAAAGATCCTTGCAATCAAGGCATGTTGATCAGAGGATAGCAAAAACAATAATCACCAGATATTCTACTACTTCAAAACGTATTATCTTTTTGGACTATGATGGTACACTTGTTAATTTCAATACTGACATAAATAAAGCCAGTCCTGATTCCGGACTTTATCAATTACTTGCAAAACTAAGTTCAGATAAGGCAAATGAAATTGTTCTGATAAGTGGACGCGATCATCATAAGATGGATGAGTGGTTTGGAAATTCCGGTGTTCACATTATTGCTGAACATGGTGTCTGGCAAAAAGAGGTAGGTGGTAAATGGACAAGTATTATGGGCTTGACCGATTCCTGGAAAGAAGAAATATTTCCAATTTTAAACACTTATGTCGAACGGACACCGGGCTCATTTATTGAAGAGAAAAGCTTTTCTCTTGTCTGGCATTTCCGGAAAGTCCCAAAAGATCTGGGAGATCTCAGAGTTTCTGAACTTGTAAACAACCTTGTGTACCTTACTAAAGATAAAGGCCTGCAGCTTTTACCGGGTAACAAAGTGATTGAGATCAAAAATATTGAGATCAATAAGGGAAAAGCTGCCCTGAATTTCATGTTCAAGAAAGATTATGATTTCATAATGGCTATAGGCGATGATCATACCGATGAAGATATTTTCAAGGCTCTGCCAGATTCTGCCTATACCTTTAAGGTAGGCAGTAGTTTATCAGCTGCCCGTTTTTATCTCCGTAATTCCGGGGATGTAAGACAATTTTTACACCGTCTTAGCTCTGAATAAATTCTAAACATAGTTGTATGTAATGCTAAATGGCTTATATAAATACAGGCCGGTCTAATTTTATTGCAATCCTGTAAGCAGCATTCATTAAACCTACATGGCTGTAGGCTTGTGGGAAATTTCCCCATTGGCTCCCACTTTCTTCATCTACATCTTCACTAAACAAGAGGAGATGGTTTGAATATTGCAGCAGGTTCTCAAATTCCCGGATCGCATCATCAAGTCGCCCTACACATGCCAGAGCCTCAACATACCAGAAAGCACAGATTAAAAAAGTGGATTTTGGTTTACCAAAATCATCAGAATGTAAATACCTGTGAAACAATCCATTATCTGTTTTTAATTCTCGCTCCAGCATGCTTAGATGATCCTTCGCGCGGTCCGATCCAGGGTCGAGGTAATTCATCATGATAAGCTGTAATGTACTTGCATCGAGATGCGGGCTTCCTGAGGCATGAGTATAAACTTTACGTATCGGATCGTAACAATTTTCAATATGAACCGCAGCCCTGTTTTTAAGTGAAATTGCTTTTTCAAGCAAATCCATGTCCCCAATTGCTCGTGCCATTTTCTCTGCGGCAGAGCAACCAGCCCATTGAAAGAGGTTACTGTAGCAATGAGTATTCGCAATATTTCTGAATTCCCAGATTCCTGCATCCTTTTCATCAATAGTTAGTTCAACTTTCGAAAGTAAATAGCTAATCCAGCGTGCAGAATCCTTTCTCTCAGAAATAACAAAACGATGGTCAGTGTACAATGGCAGGAGAGAAATGAGAACTTGGCCATAGATGTCATTTTGAATATGTTCAAATGCCTGATTACCAATGCGAACTGGTTTATTGCTCTGATATCCATCAAGATGCTCCAGTATGATCTCATTCAGGAATTTTTCTCCGGTTATACCATACAATGGCTGATATCGTCCTTTTTCTGAAAATGAAAGATCCGAAACATAGCTGAAATAGCGCTCCATTTCTTCAAAATGTCCGATATGACTTAATGCACTAATGACATAAAATGTATCTCTTAACCAGCAATAGCGATAGTCCCAATTGCGCCCACTGTCCGGAAATTCAGGCAGACTGGTTGTGCTTGCAGCAATAATTGCACCTGTGTCTTCATATTGGTGGATTTTGAGTGCCAGAGCAGATCTGATTACATTTTTTTGATAGAATATAGCAATAGAAGAATGTTTTATCCAAAGTCTCCAGTAATTGATAGTTTCGAGAAGAAAACGTTCGGCAGTTGTTGTCAATGGAGCTTCAAGCGGTTCACCGTAGGTAAATACTAGGTATTTAGTTTCATTTAAAACCGAAAACTGTTCGTCAATAATATAATTAACGGGAATATTTGTTGTTAAACGTATTCTATCATCAGAGCCACTATATTCTATATGGCTGCTTCCACGAGATACTTTTAACTTCTTTACCCCATAATCATAAACTGGTTTACATTTAACCCTTATTCGAGGTGTTCCACTGACCAGTTCAATTTTCCTGATCAGCATTAAAGGTTTAAAAAATCTATCAAACTGATTAAATCGGGGTGCAAAATCAGTTATCCTGTAAACCCCCTCTGCAGACGTAATTTCTGTACAGAGTATATTGGTATTCTCCAGATAATATTGATGGGATTCATAATTGCCTGATGGTAAAATTGAAAATTCTCCTCCTTTGTCTTTATCCAGAAATCCTCCGAAAACAAATGAACTATCAAATCTTGGCCAGCATAACCAGTCTATGTTGGTATTCTTGTTAATATGTGCGATAAAAGCGCAGTTTCCTATTATACCGGTTTGATATGTATGTTTTTGCATAATTTTTGTGAAAAATTTCGGGATAAGTCCCGGGGAAGCATTTTACAGCCCAAACAATATTGATATTCCCTGTTGCAGTTTTATTGCAATACAGTTGAACTGGCAATCCAAATTCGTAATCTTATAATTAGAGATGCCTCAAATGCTAAAATACATCATTTTTTGTGGCATTGCTAAAATTAGTCCGCTATTTAAAA
Organism: Sphingobacteriales bacterium 16-39-50; assembly: GCA_002257025.1. Classification (GTDB taxonomy): domain Bacteria; phylum Bacteroidota; class Bacteroidia; order Sphingobacteriales; family Sphingobacteriaceae; genus Daejeonella. Next base: position 55,834 of record NCHA01000017.1, read on the forward strand.
GCGAAATTTTTAAATAAACTTATTTTCGGGACTTGAAAACTCTTGATAATAAAAGCAGAGGAATTTAAATTTCAAATACTCTCTTATCGGACAATTAGTATAAATTCATACATTTAGCTTTTTAAAATTATTTATAAACTATGATCATTATTGCAGATGGAGGGTCTACCAAGACCAATTGGTGTTTATTGAATAAATCTGGTCAAAAAATCTATTTTAATACCGAAGGATACAATCCATATTTTGTAAGCGCTGAGTATATAATTGATTCACTCAGGAAAGGATTACCAAGCGATCTCGATCTTTCTGATATTCATGAAGTGAATTATTATGGTGCCGGTTGTTCTACTGAAGATAAGGTACAGATAGTTGAAGAGGCTATGTCTGCAGTATTTAATAAAGCCAGTATTTATGTTGGACATGATCTTCTTGCTGCAGCACGGGCATTACTTGGTTTAGATAGTGGTTTTGCGGCTATTTTAGGAACAGGAACAAATACGGGTCTTTATAATGGCAAGGATATTTCATTAAATATTGACTCTGCAGCCTATATTCTTGGTGATGAGGGTAGTGGTTGTGATATTGGTAAAAAATTACTCACTGATTATTTAAGGGGTTATATGCCCGAAGTAGTCAGAGAGCGCTTTTGGGAAACCTATAAGCTTACTCCTGATGAAGTGACTGACAATGTTTATACCAAACCATTGGCAAATCGCTTTTGTGCAAGTTTTGCCAAGTTCGTATATGATAATAATGTTCATGCGGAATATTCACGAAATATTGTAAAAACCTCTTTCATTGATTTCTTCGAAAACCTGGTTACACACTATCCTAATTACAAGGATTATACGTTCAACTGTATTGGTTCTGTCGGATATAATTTCAGAAATGTACTTGAGGAAACTGCATTAGAGTATGGTATGAAGGTGGGAAAGATCATCCGTTCTCCAATAGATGATCTGGTAAGGTATCATGTTGAACTTGCGCCACGGGGCGGTGCGGATCAAGTCCGCACTGACATCGGATCAAGTCCGCACTGACATTGGCTCTAGGCCACACTAAGAATCTTGTTATTGCGGACTGGAGCCGCAAAACCTTAAAAATTTAAAGATGACTGCCCGATGGAGGTCATTTTTGCTTCATGCTCAAGCAGCCATTTTTTACGCCATAATCCTGCAGAGAAGCCAACCAGATCACCATTGCTTCCTATAACGCGATGACATGGAACGGCTATCATCAGATTATTGCGGCCATTTGCCGATGCGATGGCGCGTATGGCCAAAGGATTTTTCATTCTTTTTGCTAAGGCTGCATAACTTATGGGTTTGCCGGCATCAATTCTTCTGAGTTCATCCCATACCTTTTGTTGAAAATCAGTGCCGGGTTGGGCCATTGGAAAATCGAAATGCTTTCTTTTTTTCTCAAAGTACTCTTTGAACTGCTCTTTTGCCATTTCCGAGAGTTCATTTGGATTTTCCAAAGGCAATACAGCAGGAAATCCCAGGGCGCAAATTTCACGCTCATTGGCCTCAATGACCAGCTGTCCGATAGGGCTATCAAGTATTGAAAAAAACACGACACAAAATACGAAGAAATATTCGATTCATTTATTGCACCATTATGACTACCCGAAACTGAAAAGCAAATTCTATATTTGTTGCAATGGATCTATTGAATCAGGTTAAATTTCTGATCCGTAAGGAAATCATGCTTGAATGGCGTTCAAAATATGCTTTGAATGGCATTTTACTCTATGTGGTTTCTACAGTTTTTGTATGTTACCTGGCTTTTCGAGAAATAACAAGTCCGCCAACCTGGAATGCCCTCTTCTGGATCATTATGCTTTTCGCCTCAGTGAATGCAATCACCAAAAGTTTTATTCAGGAAAGCAGGGGAAGGCAGTTATACTACTACACAATTACCAGTGCGCAGGCGATCATCATCTCCAAGATCATTTATAATATCTTTCTGATGCTTTTGCTCTCTGCTATCGCACTGGGCTTTTATACCCTGGTATTTAAAAATCTCCTGGGAGATCCATTATTCTATTTTTTTGCAGTTCTCCTGGGAAGTGTCAGTTTCGCATCTGTATTCACGATGATTTCGGGGATTGCCTCCAAAGCAAACAATGCAGGTGGGTTAATGGCCATATTAAGTTTCCCGGTAATAATACCCCTATTGGTGGTGCTGATTAAGTTATCGAAGAATGCCATGGACGGTCTGGACCGTTCGGTATCTTATGATGAGATCGGTGTGCTGATAGCCATAAATATCATCGTGATCACTACATCTTTATTGTTATTTCCTTACCTTTGGAAGGATTAATTCAAGAACCTTATGAATAAAAACTGGTGGAAAATCCTGGCCACAGTTCTTGTGCTTTACTCAATCCAAAACTTCATTTGTAGCTTCTAAACGCATTTTTTGCTTCCTTGGCTGGTTAATATTAAAATTAATTACAATTCTCTGTTAAGCTATAAAAAATCGGTTTGATTACAAAGTTGATTACAAAATGATTACAAAATCGCTGTTTTTTTGATTACAAATATATATCATCAAAAAAATGTTAAAAGGTGCATCTAATCATATATCAGAGCACCTTTTTTTGTAAAGTGATTACTTTTTGGAAATCACATCAATCCTTCATCAGCAAAGCTTAGATAACTATCCTTTGTCAATATAATATGATCTAGTACTGGAAGGTCTAAGAATTGTCCTGCTGCTTTCAATTTCTTTGTAAGCTCTATATCTGCTTGACTAGGCTTGAGATTTGAACTTGGATGGTTGTGCGCTAAGATTATCGAAGCAGCATTACATTTAAGAGCAGTAACATAAATTACTTTTGGATCACAAATAGTTCCTGCTGTTCCACCTACACTGATAGGTACAATTCCCAAAACCCGATGTGCCCGATTCAGGAGAATGATTTTAAACTCTTCTATGAACTCGATTATCTCAAAGTTCCAATTACTC
>NCHA01000074.1 GCA_002257025.1 Sphingobacteriales bacterium 16-39-50
ACGCATGAAGGCTTTTCTAAAGATTACGATAGGTACAAATATAAATATTTAATGCAATAAGCGTTCCTGTTATAATTTTGCTGATGAAGTTAGGCATCAGGCAGCAGCATGATTATGGTATGATGGTGACATGACAGGAGTATGGTACGGTGATGATACTTACCGATGGGAGTATGGTATAGGGATAACACTTAGGAGAAGGAAAAAGGTCGTGGCTTTCGCGATGACAAACCGATTTTAATATAGAAGTGTTTCTTTCGTATTGACAAACAGTATTTAAAAAATGGAGGTCGTGTCGTTTGATATGTTAAAATAGGTATTAAAAAAAGGAGGTCGTGGCTTTCGCCACGATGACAAACCGATTTTAATATAGAAGTGTTTCTTTCGTATTGACAAACAGTATTTAAAAAAATGGAGGTCGTGGCGTTTGATATGTTAAAATAGGTATTAAAAAAAAGGAGGTCGTGGCTTTCGCCACGATGACAAACCGATTTTAATATAGAAGTGTTTCTTTCGTATTGACAAACAGTATTTAAAAAAAGGAGGTCGTGGCGTTTGATATGTTAAAATAGGTATTAAAAAAAAATGTAATAATATCTCCCAGAAATTACAATTTTTCCTTTTAATAGTTATACACTACCGTTCACCCATATTAATTAGCACAAAAATTAAATGCGGGTATTTTTAATATATGAAAGAATATTTTGTTTACATGCTTGCAAATAAATACAACAATGTGCTGTATACTGGTGTGACCAATAATATTAGAAAACGAGTTTATGAGCATAAAATGAAAATATTAAAGGGATTCACAAGCCAATACAATTGTAATAAGCTCGTATGGTATGAGCAATTTGAGGACATCAATGTGGCCATTTCCAGAGAGAAGCAATTAAAAAATTGGAAAAGAGCCTGGAAAAATGCACTTATTGAAATAAACAACCCGAATTGGAATGATTTAGCAGAAAAATGGTTTCTTAAATCATTCCCAGCAGTCTAGGCAGATTCCGGCCTCCGCGCCGGAATCTCCTTTTCTCCCACCAACGGTTGTCATGGCGGGTTTGACCCGCCACCTCAATCAATGCTCAGCAATCAACTGACACATCAAGTTTGACCCGCCACCTCAATCAATGCTCAGCAATCAACTGACACATCAAG
>NCHA01000056.1 GCA_002257025.1 Sphingobacteriales bacterium 16-39-50
AGAAGTAGGCTATTATTCGGGAGCCACAAAGTTTATCTATCCCTTTATGTTCATTTCAGGTGCATTTATGACAGCAATCTTTCCTAAACTGGCAAAGCACTCTGAAGAAATGGATAAATTCAGGAGTATCCAAAATCTCGCCCTATATTATCTTGGAGGAATCGGAATAGTGCTTAGCACCTCACTTTACTTAGGGGCTGATCTGATCTTTCAATTATTTTTTGTAGATAAATATGATGACTCCATACCTGTGTTTAAAATACTGGTCTGGTATCTGTCCATTGTTTTCATTTACGGACCAATCAGTAATAGTCTCGTAGCTAAAAACAAGATTGTATTTTTGGTTTACCTGAACCTGATTATGATTGTACTGAATATTGCAATGAATTTCTTTCTTATCCCGGCTTATGGAGCAAAGGGAGCGGCAATGGCCACTATTATTTGCGAAATACTGATTCTGGGCTCAGCGATAATATATTGGAAGATAATTGACAATGGACAGTTGAAAGTTGATAATTAACAAAAATTAAGTTGATTTGTTATTAGTACCTTTTGTCAAAAATTTATGAACAAATTTTAAATGGAAAATGTGACTGACAAAATCACTTCCCTATCACCTATGTGATTTAAGTCTTTTATCCACCCTCAATTGTCAACTGTCAATTATCAACTGTCAATTGATTAAAACCTATACATCGCCCCCACTTTAACCTGATAATTCAACCTGTCCCAGCCCGTAACAAAATACTCAGGCGGACGATTATAAAGCACATATTGATAATTCAACGAACGTATCATAGCTCCCTTAGCACTAAATACCAGGTTTTTATAATCCCAGTCGGCCGAAAGTGCAGCACTCATATCCACATAATGTTTCCTGAAATCAGGTGGATCAATGTACATCTGATAATAGAAATCGTTATTATGCAGGTATCGTTCAAACTTAAGCCCTATTCTTTTTAATCCCTTAAACCAGCTGATATCCAGCGATTGAAGATTACTACCCGGACCAATCCCAGCACCCAACACCTGCCCCATATGGGTATACCCCTGCCTGACAGCAGAACTTGTATACCAGCCACCTTTTTCAGGAACAGAAGTTTGCTGTAACTCGGTAAATTCTAATGAAAACTGAAAATATTCACCCGGACGCTTATTCAATGGCAAAATTTTTCTCAATCCAAGCAAATAGGCCGCTGACCTATCGGGTTCTCTTAAAAATGCAGTTATACTATGTTTACCCTGATGCCCGTATTCCCCATAGATCTCTGCCTTTGCTTCCTGCAATACCCAGCGGAAGAACAAGCTGGAATACCTGTCCCTGATCGATGCGGCCTCCTTACTCTCAAAAGGCAACAGTAATGGAAGGAAATCTGAAGGTCTTTTCCCTGCATCCTGCTTATACATCTGGGAGACCTGGCTTGCACCAATAAATAAGCCAGGAACCCCTTTCGGGCTATATGTTAAAACAAACCCCGAAAGAAAACGCCAATCATCCCTTTTGGGCACATAAAGAGATTTGCCTTCATAGACCCGATTCTCCTGAGGAGGCAGAATACCGGAATTCTCTAATCTTCCGGCAATTAACTGGGCTTCAAAGGAACCTATTGGTGTTTGAACAGGCCGACTGGTATTTAGTGTGATATGTTTAAAACCGGGTGCATTATTACTCATCAGCAGGGAACTCCTTTTCCCCGGCCCCCACCAGAGATTCTCATTCGAAATACCAATAGAAATGGGATCGAAGTTTAAACGAACGCTACTCTGTCCCCAGAACAATTTTGAATAGGGATCTTCTCCATAACGTTCCGTTATATCGGAGACATTAAAATAATTATTATAATATTTGGCCCAAACCACATCATATTGTTCCGATGGAAAGCCCTCAAACTCTGCATTCTCAGCATAAACATATTCCGGTTTTAACTGAATACTCAGGGGCCCATATTTGAAGGAAGCTCCAAAACTTAAAGAGGTCTGATTCCCTTTTGCCGGAATCATTGTTCCGTCATTCCAATCATATGGGAGAATCGAATTGTACTGATGCTGCAGACTTATTGGTAGTAACTGAATATAGCCTTTATTACCAGGCAGACTTAATCGGCTATTAAACTTAAAAAGTCGCTTATCAGCAGAAATTGTATCAATTCCTGAATTCAATTGGTCCCCTGCATAGATTGGTCTGATTGTAAAAGAAATGAGAGAGTCCTTATTCCCCAATAATTGCTCCCGGCGAAAAGAATCCTCAAGCACAGGCATCCCAACAGGCAGTGTTTGTGCAAAGCTTATTCCTGAAATAACAAGGAATTGCATGAGGATAAATAATATGGCTTTTTTACGCTTCATATCATCTGAATTCAATCACCTTAACCATCATATTATCGACCGACCAGCTCTCATTGCAATTTTTATTGGCCATATCCGAATCCTCAAGCTGGGCATAGCAACCGATATCCAGAGTACTTTCAGTATGCTCAAAAGTGCGTAGAATCTTATACATCGAAGTGCCCCCTTTAGAATCCTTTAATTTACAGGCTCCGGGCAGATCGGTTTTAATCGCATTACTATTTGGCTTGTTATTAAAGAAAACAAATCCACCATTCACCTGGGATGGTTGCAATACCGGAAACGCCTGAGAACAGTTCGTACACAAACCATTTGCAAAGGTTGAATATACTGCACTCCAGCCATCAATATTCATGATCCAGATATCCGGACCCTCAGGCTTTACAGTATTACCGTCCCAGGTATCGTGTATATAAAGGTCAAAGCTGATTTGAACCATATTGTGAACGGGTAAACTATCCAATTTAAGAAGAAACCCATTTTGAGAATATCTGCCTATAACCTTTGAACCATTATAATCCTCAATTTTACCATCAATGATCCCCGACAAATTACTGCCTTCAAAGTCATTCTTGTACACTATGGTTTCCTTCTGCAAACCCTTGCAGGACACAAGAGAGATTAGAATAAGGATACTTACCAGTATGTGTTGAAATCTATTGTGCATAGAGGAGTATTGAGTAATGAGTATTGAGTATTGAGATTAAATTGTGCTTCACTTAAAAATATGTGTCATCCCTGCCGGCAGGCAAGCCGACGCAGGGGGGACCTTCAATTAATTATTATTCATTTAGTACCTAAGTTCCCTCAGGACTCCGTCATTTCGAAGGAGGCCCGCCTGACCGGACGGGCAGGTACGACTGAGAAATCTCATCCTGACTGCCACAACCATTCATCAACAGATTTCTCTTCG
>NCHA01000057.1 GCA_002257025.1 Sphingobacteriales bacterium 16-39-50
TGTTTTCCGGAATTATCCTGTATTTTTCTCACAGCCTTAGTACTATTCAGGATCTTGCTGATATGGATTGCAGGAAGATTGTCGCCTACTGATAAGGTCTTACTACTTTTAGTTTGTGACCATAAAGGCAGGTAAAACAGTATACTGACAAGCATCAGTATAGGTTTGAGGATAGATATATTTTTCATAATTATCTTGGGTTTTGTGCGATGCCTGTAGCATCAATTATATAATTGGGAATTGGAAACACATACCGGGAATCATTGGCTGGAAGTATATGGGTCTGCCCGTTTATTACCCTCTTGAGGTCTGTAGCAAATTGGGGCTCCAGGTTGAGCCTCCGGAGATCCTGCCACCTCATGCCTCGATAAACTAATTCCTTTCGTCGCTCTTTTAATACTATACCTAAGGCTGCTTCGGCACTGCCAGCAGTTAATGGAATGAACGTTCCTGTTTTAAATCTTTTCACAAGTAGTGTATTTAAAGATTTCATAGCATCAACAGTGTTTCCCTTCCGTGCATAACATTCTGCCTGAATCAGATATAACTCGTTGCTTGAAAAGCCAGCGAAGGGCAAAATACTTCCTGTATAACTACCTTTAAACGAATAAGTGCCATTGCTGTTTAATTTGAAAAAGACGGATTTTCGCAAATCGTTAGCAGAATAAGAATTGATTAATTCAGGGCTGATATTCGCATTCACCAGCGTAGTTATTAAGGCTTGTATTGCATAATAGGAAGTTTCCTGATTGAATGCGGTAAATGAGTTGGCTGCTGCAGAATTTATGCTATTATAATCAATCAGGGTATTAAACAGGCTAAGACTCTCACCTGAATAGGTTAATGCATCATCAAATTCGCCCATTGATAAACTTAGCCTTGCAAGTAATGCCAGGGCAGCCACTTTGGATGGATCTGTTCCAATTTTGGGTAAGGGATACAAAAGATTGACAGCTTCTTTGAGGTCGGTTTTGATTTGATCATAACCTTCCTGCACACTGGATCTGACAGTTTTGGTATTTATATCTGAATTTAGCCTGATTGAAATACCCGGGTCAGTTGCAGCAGTTTGCAAATTATATGGCCTCGAAAATACGATATGGAGGTCATAAAAAGCTTTGGCCCGGTGAAAAAGTGCCTGACCCCGGGTGTTATTCCATTCGGATTGCCGGTTTGCATTCAGCTTCAATTTTTCCAGTCCTTCCAATACCACATTGCTGATAAAAATCTGGTTGTAGCAATTGTTCCACTGGAGCACTTGCGTTGTCCCAACAAAGATTTCCGGTTGCCATGAATAAATATTTCGATCCAGTAGCGGTAAAGAGCTGAAAACCGAATTGCTGACAAAAATATCGTTAGACGAGGCTTCTCCTATGGCGGTATAATTGGTATTTAAAATGGAGTTGTTTAAAAGCAGTTTCATGTCCTCAAGGGTTTGAGGAACAATTGTTGAACTATCTGATTTGGCATCCAGCCAGTCTTTTTTGCAAGCGGAAGTCAATAGAATGATTCCGGCAATCAGGGGATAAATATGTTTTTTCATCTGTTTTTTTTTGTTTATTAATGGTGATGAAGCTATCATGATTTAATAATCATACCCCTGCGGGTTTTAGCAAAATCATGATGGTTTCATCTGTTCATTTTTTTTAAGTTAAATACTGTTTTATGGAGCTTGTTAAATTCCCCTGTTTTATAGGGTTGTTCTGAGTCCGAAAGCGATGGATCGGCTGAGCTTCATATCCGGATAATCAGGGTCAATTCCTTGCTTATTAGCCGTCCATAGTAAACCCCCATTATTCAGATAGATGAACAAAGACAATTTTTCAAAAGGCAGTTTGGTCCACTGCTTATTTGTCAAATCATAGCTCAGGTTGATATCCTGAAGCCTGATATTGTCACCTTTTTCGACCAGAATCTCAGCATTTCTGTAAAAGTTGTCTCTTGCACTATTATTATCTGCCGGAAAAGCGGGAACAGAAGTAAAGGCTTGATCTCCGGCTTTTTGCCAGCGTAAAGCATAATCACTATGGCTCCGACCTGTAGTAAATAAGTTGCTGTATTCAATAGAACGCCTTTTAAAATAATAGCCAAAGCGGTAAGTGATATTTGCCGAGATAGTAAATCCTTTCATACTAAACGAATTTCTTAAGGCACCATAAACAGGTGGCAAAGCTCTTCCATGAAATACAAGGCTATCGACGGTTTGTCCGGACGAGGAGTTCAACAATGAATAATTCATACTTGGAACTCCCTGGACATATCCCATCGGATTTCCTGTAGCAGGATCTAATCCTGCCCATTGTTTACTATAAATTCCAAATAGAGGCTTGCCGGGGGTAGGAGAGAAAGAAGACTGACTTCCTGTGAGGCTGGCATCAGCCATATAAGAGGCGAAAGTCGGGCTAATGGCATAACTTGTAACCTCATCCCTTGAATAACTGAATAAAAGGTTGCTTTCCCATCTGAGCTTTCTATCGAGATTAATACTATGCAGCTCAAGATCCACCCCACTGCCTTTCATATTGGCTACATTACCCCGGAAGGATGATTGACCGGAAGTTGGATCGAGAGGGCTTTGACCTATCAGATCTATTCCTTTTTTACTATAGTACTCTAAATTCCCGTTAAGCCTTCCATTCTTACTGCCGAATTCAATACCTAAATTCAATATGCCGGTTTTTTCCCATCTCAGGTTTGGATTGGGTGGGTTATTAATATTTGCGGCAGGTAAGCCATTTTGGCTGTTTCTGGTAAAATTTGCTGTGGTATAGGCAGTCACAGTTTTATCAATGTTTCCATTATAACCATAAGTAGCTTTTAACCTGAGAGTTGGAAGAAAATCGAGTTTGTAAAATTCCTCAGATGCCAGATCCCATTTAAGGCCGGCTGACCATAAAGGTACGGCTCTTTGATTGCTGCTGACCCCAAAATGGTTTGACTGATCGATTCGGCCACTGGCTGAAAAGATGTATTTGTTATTTAAGGTATACGCAACATTCGTAAAATACGACCTGAAGCGGTTAAGTGTCTCAGAAATAGAGGGATTGGCCAATATCAATCCGTTGCCATTAGGGGAAAGTGGAAAGGGAGTGGTGGGATTTACTGCAACAGATGATCCCAGATTCGGATCATAACCAAATACCCGATTACTGTTAGCTGTTGTCTCAAGCTCTCTTATTTCTATACCAGCCAATGCATTGATGGAATGTTGTTTGAAATTATGATTATAATTTAGTTGTTAATCAGGTTCCGGGTATAGTAAGAATTGATACTATTCATGGAGTTGCCATTTTCCCACTGGCGATGATACTGATACTTGATATCTGCACTGAATAATTTGCCAAGTTGATACCTGAGACCGGTTAAGAACCTCATATCATTACTCTGTACCCGCTGGTCAGGCAATTCCAATTCCTCCAATGGGCGAAATTGCCAATCCAGGTATCCTTGTCCGAAAGCCTCCTCCTTGTAGGAATTACGGTAATCTTTGGTAATACTTAGCGGATTCCCATTTTCATCAATCAGGCGCGTGTATGGGTACAGAACCCGACCAGATGGGCCTCCTGTTACAAGTTCCTGTAGCGTGTTATTTTTATTACTATTAGTCTGGCTAAAGTTTAATGATGCGTTAAGCTGTAAGCCTTTTAACGGCCTAAAGATCTGACTGGTATTCAAAGTGAGACGTGAATAATCATTAGCAATTGCATTAGATAGATTATTATCAAACCCTGCCGAGTAATAATAAGTATGATCTTCAGCTCCACCCCTCAAACTGAGTGCATTCTGAATGTTGGTGCCTTTGCGATACATCAAATCGGTAAGATCATTCCGAAGATCATAAGCTCTGAGTACATTTATCCTGCTTTCCATTTCCGAATTGCTTATAAGTCCTTTTTTGTTACGATCCAGCAGTTCTACGACTTCAGATATAGGCGGGCGGGTAGTGGTATTATTCAGATCAGCATTATAGAAGCCTCGCTGAAACAGGAGGATCTCCGTATCAATAAAATCAGAGCTA
>NCHA01000058.1 GCA_002257025.1 Sphingobacteriales bacterium 16-39-50
GAACATCCCAACCACATTGATACCGTGATTCAGCATTTGTATCATTGCTCCCTGCAGCCCTTGCAGGTTCCAGGCAAAAATACCGGCAGAGATAAGTCCGACGTGTGCGATTGATGAGTAAGCTATCAAGCGTTTTATATCATTCTGAGTAAATGCAATAATTGATGCATAAACAACACCTATTACCGATAAGATCAATGCTGTTTCTCCCCATGCATCAAAGCCAAGTGGCGCAACAGGAATTAACCAGCGAATAACACCATAAATACCCATCTTAAGCATGATACCTGAAAGCAACATGGTTCCTGCAGTTGGAGCTTCAGTATAGGTATCCGGCTGCCAGGTATGAAATGGAAATACAGGCATTTTGATTGCAAAAGCAATAAAGAATGCCCAGAATATCCATGCCTGAGTTACAGAATCAAGTTCAAGTTTATAAAACTCTGCTATATCATAACTATTGCCCGGAGTTTGTAAATGCAGATAGATAATTGCCAATAACATTAATAAACTACCGGCGATGGTATAAATAAAGAACTTCAAATTGACTTTTATGCGATTCTCTCCACCCCATAAGGCACAAATGAAATAAACCGGTATCAATGCTGCTTCCCATCCGATATAAAAAAGAAAGCCATCCAAAGCTGTAAAAACAAGCAATAAACCAGTCTGCATGAAGAATACCAGCGCGTAAAAAGCATTGGTATTCTTAATATCATGTTTGTAGCTTGATAAAATAATAACTGGAATAAGGAGATTGGTAAGTAATAAAAGCACCATGCTTATCCCATCAACTCCGGCCTTAAAATGTATTCCGAACTGTGGAATCCAGGCCAGATCAACAAGAAACTGGGTACTGGCATCTGGAATAAAATTCAGATATAAATAAAGAGTAATAGCAAGGGGTACTAAAGACAATACACCTGAAAGCCCCTTTACTATTGTTTTGCCCGAAAGGAGGATGACCAGTGCAGCAATAAGCGGAATAAAAATTTGTAACAGTAAGATTTCCATTTAAATTGTTCTACTCCTTAATATTAAATTTTATACATACTATAAACCAGTAAGGCCAGGATTCCGGCAACCATCATAAAGATGTAAAAGCCAACCATACCGGATTGAAGTAATCTGAAAGTTTTACTTGCTTCTACAGCCCCTTTGCCAAATCCATTCACCAATCCATCAATACCTGCTTTATCCACGGTTCTGAAAAAGAATCCGGATAATGTATTCAGCGGACGGGTAATAAGTGCATCATAGATCTCATCTATAAAAAACTTATTATACGAGAGCCTTGCTAATCCGCTGCGTCCAGTAATTTCATCTGCAGGAATATGAGCTTGTCTTACATAACGGTTGTAAGCATACAGCATTGCAATAATTGCAGCTCCAACAGAAACAGCCATAAGAATATATTCTGTTGTGTGATCTAATGTCAGGTGAGCCGATTTGGAAGCAGATGCTTCAAAAACAGGAGCAAGGAATCCAGCCAGCCAATGACTACCGCCGAATATTGCAGGAATTCCGATCAATCCGCCCAGAGCAGAAAGAATTGCCAATACGATCAAAGGAAACGTCATGGATGCCGGCGATTCATGTAAATGATGTTCCGGCTCAGTAGTTCCCCTGAACTTTCCGTTAAATGTAAGATACATCATTCGGAACATATAAAATGCGGTGAACATAGCACCAATAACAGCGATCAGCCAGAAAATTTTGTTGTTCTCATAAACGTGTGCAAGTATCTCGTCCTTCGAGAAGAATCCTGAAAAAGGAGGAAGTCCTGCAATTGCAATTGTCCCGATCATCATAGTCAGGTATGTAACCGGTAATTTCTTTTTCAGTCCGCCCATATTTCGCATATCCTGCTCATTGCTCATTGCATGGATAACAGAACCAGCACCAAGGAAAAGTAATGCTTTAAAAAACGCATGAGTGATTACATGGAAGAAAGCACCGGTATATGCTCCAACTCCCAATCCAAGGAACATATATCCCAACTGAGATACTGTTGAATATGCCAGTACTTTTTTAATATCTGTCTGAGTTACAGCTATGGCTGCGGCAAGGAATAGAGTTGCAAGTCCGATAATGGCTACAACTCCGAGAGTTTCTGGAGCCAGTGTAAATAAAATATTAGAGCGGGCGATCATGTAAATACCTGCAGTAACCATTGTCGCAGCATGTATGAGGGCTGATACAGGAGTAGGACCGGCCATCGCATCAGGCAACCAGGTAAACAATGGAATTTGTGCCGACTTTCCGATAGCCCCGACAAATAATAAAGCAGTAATTAAAATCAACACTGAATCTCCTGAGGCCATATTTGCAGCCTGAGGAAAAACACTGGCGAATTCTACACTATTGAAAGTAGTAAAGATCAGGAAAACAGCAATCAGAAAGCCCAAATCACCTATGCGGTTCATCACAAAAGCTTTTTTTGCCGCGCTTGCATAAGATGAGTTAGTGAACCAGAATCCGATAAGCAGATAAGAGCATAAACCTACGCCTTCCCATCCGATAAACATGACCACATAGTTGGAACCAAGCACCAATAGCAGCATGAAAAATATGAACAGGTTCAGATAGGAAAAGAATTTGGCAAAGCCTGCATCGTGGTGCATATACCCGGTTGAATATACATGGATCAGAAACCCAATTCCTGTGACGATCAGCAACATTAATGCACTTAGAGGATCAACAAGAAAAGAGAAAGGAATCTTTACATTTCCTGCACTAATCCAATCGAAAATTGGAATAATGAAAGATTTTGTTTCTGCTGAATTCAGTTCAAAGAATATCCCCAAACTAACCGCAAAAGAGGCAAGTACTGTAAGGCAACCTACAAAACCGACAACAGTTTTAGGCATGTTATTACGGCCTAATCCGTTGATGAGGAAACCTAATAGTGGAAATAAAGGAACTAACCAGACTAAATTTATCATTACTATATGCTAATTATCATATTATACACCTTCTCATCCTTGTCGGCTGAGCCTCAGAAAAGGATCACCACTTAAGTTTATTCAAAATATTCACATCTGTCGAGTTGGTATTCCGGTAAACCATCACAATGATGGCTAAACCAATTGCCACTTCAGCAGCTGCTAAAGCCATTATAAAAAATACAAATACCTGCCCTGAGGGGTCATTATGATGAACCGAGAATGCAGTAAGTAAAAGATTCACAGCATTAAGCATCAATTCAATT
>NCHA01000018.1 GCA_002257025.1 Sphingobacteriales bacterium 16-39-50
GGGAACACTCATCATTGACAGCGCCGCCAACAAGCCAGAAAATAACACCATCGAATAGGGCATAAAAAACCGTCCCATAATTACTTATGAGACGGCCTCCTTCATTCAGATTACTTGTTAATAAAACTTTGTAATTCTTGATAGTTAAAGCCTACTATGACTTTACCTGCTTGGTAATCTTGCAGAAATTCTGCGATGTTACCTTCATTGAGCAACATAAGCGGCACATCACCGTTCCTCATGCTCATCGTCATATAAACGTAGGGCATGTTAGTGGTTTTGTGTTCTCGTTTCTCAATTACAGAGTTCACCTTGTAACCTCTGTTTGTGAAATCTATGCAAGATTCCAGATTTGACCTGAGCTTGGGAGCGAACTCATCCAATTCTGTGGTCATGTTTGAGAATACTTCGGCTCCTCCGAAGTATTTGGCCAGAAATGATTCTGGCGTCAGGGTCTCAGCCGCTGCGGCTTCACCTGACCGAAAAGTAAATCTTTTCATTTTTTATTTGTTAATGCGGAATGCTTAACTGCTTCCGCACTACAAAGGTTGCAGGGCTATAAGGGAGGCTTTTTTAGAAAGTAACAATCGGGAATCTACCCTATATTAGGTAATAGATTTACCCTTCTTTAATAGTTCCTTAATCATTTGGGAACACTTACTTTCGTTGAATGGAAGGCTGTATACGATATCCAAATTCCTTCTCCTTATTGACGAGGCGTCAACGTTAAGAATAGAACCACCATATTGAAAGGTATCAAACAGATAAAATAATTCGAAAATTATTAGATTCTTTTTACGGGAGTGAACTTTCTTTGGGATGTACTTTTCAAAATAGTCGGATAATATTTCTGCACTTTGTTGAAGCAGGTACTTTGCAAATTTTTCTCGTTTTGCTTGGGGAGGTAGCTGAAACTCCTTAAGAACTTCAATCGGTGGTATTTCTTTATAATCCTCTAGCAATAAACTTAATGTTGGATTTGCAAAGGATGTTTTGAAAGCTTTAAAGATAAGTTTCAAGATCAATTGGGCAGAGCCATGATAATCTAGATTAACCCCTCCGTTTTGGCTTTTCCTTTTGAACTGGATTACAAAAGGGTCTTTTGTTGTTGATTTTTTACTTGATTTGAGTTCCTCCTTTACTATCTCCTGATATCCTATTAAGAAGTCGATGGCATTTGATGTTTCAGGGTCTAATTCAAAATAGAACTGATCGTTATCAAGTTCTCTGATGATTACTTGGTTTATGTATATTAAATCAATCCAGAATTCATCAGCGATATTGTATTTATTCATCAACTGGGCAAATCTATCTTGAAATGGATCTACCTCTGATTCCTGTAAATCAAAGGCTAAATCTATTTTAAAACCCAAATCTTCCGCACCTGTATGATTTAACTTATTGAATGTATTACCCATTTCAGGGTAATAAGGATATAGCCGAGGTAGGTTTACTGTAAAGGAATGATAGATCATTTGCTTATTATAGAGAGGCAAAATAAAAAATCCTGCCCTTATTAAAGACAGGATTTGTATAGTTCTCAGATTTTAAATTTTAGTTTCCTTTCAACTTCTTCCGGGATATTGAGTAAATCATCCAGATTCCGGAGATAAGTTTCAGTCTGCGCAATGTTTTTGTGACCATTTTTGACTTTAATCTTATCGATGCTGAAACCTTCATATAACCTTTCATGAACTGTTGCTGTATGCTTTATGCCATAAAAAGTACTATCAGGGTGTAGGTTCAGATCCTTTTTGATTTGCTGAAATGAGTAATGCATGTTACTGTAGTTATATTGTCTTAAACCAACAAATCCAATTCTGTCTTTTTTATTATAAGAAATAAAGTAGTGCTTTTGGGTATTTGGGTCACTAAAGGCAATATTGAGGGAGATAAGATGGTCAAATAAAGGTTTATCTATCGCAAGACTTCTTTCTCTGCGAGTTTTTGCTTTTGCTGCTTTCAGATGGATGAATCTCCTTTCTATATCAAAATCTTCCAATTGAAGCCTGCAGATCTCTCTTGGCCTCAGATGGGTGTAGTATATCATTAGTACCATAGTCAGATAGGGTGGTTGCCTGTGGTCTTTTAAGTATTGAATGATGTCTTGGAATTCCTGAACAGAAAAGACTTTATGTTTCTTACTGTCATTAGTATTCAAGGCATTACCAAATTGAGCCTGATGTACCGGGTTTTTTGTAATGACTCCTTTTCTTATAAAATGGTTAAGAACAAAGGACAATCGGTCTTTATATTCCCTAATAGTCTTAATGGATAAATTCCTTTTCAGATGGCTTGACTGGTAGGAAAGCATGTATTTGACATAATCTTCTATCAGAAAAGTATCAATCTCATATAGTTTGATATTCTCCATCTGTTGAACTTTCAGGAATTTAGTAAAGAACTCAATTCCAATTGTGTAGTTAGAGATTGTGGTTTCAGAGACAAATCCTTTTCTGCTATTCAAATATTGTTCAATAGCATCGCTGATAGGAATTTCAGGATTTATGACGGTTTTAATAGAAACATCGTTAAAAGTCTTCCCATCATAGACCTGAGTTTGAAGTTTATGATCAACTTCACTGTACAGTTCCTTAATTAATTTTGTCCTTCTGCTTTCGGTGAGTCCTTTATTATTCAGTCCATTTGAAAACTTTACTAGTTTTCTTTTTCCATCACTCTTGTAATAAAAGTAGATAAAGCAGTTGTTACCCTTAACAATTGAAATTGTTGAACAGTTTGGGTTTAGTGGGTAGTGTGATCTCATTTGATTACTTTTGATTACCAAATCGCAGTAAAAAAGACCTTTATACTATTACAAATAATGTTTTACCTTTGGAAGGATTAATTCAAGAACCTTATGAATAAAAACTGGTGGAAAATCCTGGCCACAGTTCTTGTGCTCTACTCAATTATTGCGGGGTTTTTATTTCATGTTCCGGCAAAGCCGATCTTAAACGAAACTATCCGGAATATACATTTTCATGTACCAATGTGGTTTTCCATGATTGTCATGCTTACCGTTTCTTTTGTATACAGTATCCGCTATCTGAACTCTTCAAATGAAAATGATGATCTGATGGCCGTAGAAAGTGCCAACGTAGGAATCATTTTCGGTATCCTGGGTCTGGTTACCGGTGCAGTATGGGCTAAATATACCTGGGGTGAAGCCTGGAGTAATGACCCGAAACAAAATAGTGCGGCAATTGCTTTGCTTGTTTACCTGGCTTACCTGGTGCTAAGAAACTCTCTCGAAGAAGAACAGAAAAGAGGCAGAATATCAGCAGTCTATAATATTTTCGCATTCCCTATCATGGTGGTGCTGTTGTTCATACTTCCGCGGATGACCGACTCACTCCATCCTGGAAATGGTGGTAACCCCGGATTTAATACCAAGGATATGGCACCAGAGTTGCGCCCGGTATTTTATCCGGCAGTATTGGGTTGGATTTTGATCAGTACATGGATTACAACTATCAGATATAGAATAAGGAAGGTTGAGAATAGGCAAAACTTTGTTAATTGACACCCGATAGCTATCGGGTTGATAATTGACAGTTGAGAATGGAGCGTGAGATACAGTAGGATGTCATCCCGACGCAGGAGGGAACTTAGCAGCTAAGTTGATACCCGTTAGCTATAGGGTTGATAATTGGAGAACATATTTGATGTTTAATGTAATTTACTGACAACAGACAACCAATTTGAGAAGTGTTATATACAAAAAACTAAAAAATTAATTTCGGTAAAATGAAAAAATTTATCCTTACACTAGCCTTAATTCTGTCATTTGCATTAAACCTTCTGGCACAGAATTCCAATGGAGTTGAGATGGCAGATTCCCTTAGAAGTTCCGGAAAGATTTATGTAGTAGTACTGGTTATTTCAGTTGTCTTCATAGGATTAGCCATTTATCTCTTTTCCATTGATAGCCGCTTGAAAAAAATTGAAAAACAGAAGCAATAAATATTCCTTGTTTAAGTTCTTTAAATAAGGTTTATACCTGCTTATTAGATATTGTATCCTATACACTAAGTAATTTTCATTTTTAGTATCGGTTTATTTCTATCAACTTTGCAGAAAATAACCAATTATTCAAATTAATTTATTTTCTTATGGCTAAGTCTATAGACGCAGCGCACTCAGAAACTTCGTTTTTTGGTGACGTTTGCCAGTTTTTTGATCATGCAGCACAATTTACTTCCCACCCGGAGGGATTGCTTGACCAGATCAGGTCATGTAACAGTGTTTATCGTTTCCGTTTCCCAATTCGTCGTGAGAACGGTTTTGAAGTAATTGATGCCTGGAGAGTAGAACATTCACATCATAAATCACCAACAAAGGGTGGTATTCGTTACAGCGACATGGTAAATGAGGATGAGGTGATGGCACTTGCAGCACTCATGACTTATAAGTGTGCGATTGTAAATGTTCCTTTCGGTGGTGCAAAAGGAGGTATTAAGATCAATACTAAAGATTATACTGTTGCCGAACTTGAAACCATCACCCGCAGATATACTGTTGAATTAATTAAAAAGAATTTTATCGGTCCTGGTATTGATGTTCCTGCACCTGATTATGGTTCAGGCGAACGTGAAATGAGCTGGATTGCAGATACTTATCAAACGATGAATCCCGGTCAATTGGATGCTTTAGGTTGTGTTACCGGTAAACCGATTGCATTGCATGGTATTGCCGGACGAAGGGAAGCAACCGGTCGCGGGGTAGCTATTGCTGTGCGCGAATGCGTTGATATCTCCGAAGACATGAATAAACTCGGACTGAGTACAGGTTTATCCGGTAAACGGGTGATCGTTCAGGGATTGGGAAATGTGGGTTACCATACCATTAAATATCTGATTGAGTTTGGTGCTACAGTTGTTGGTATCTGTGAGTTTGAAGGAGCTATTTACAATCCTAACGGACTTAATCTGGATGAAGTATTCTACCATCGCAAAACCACTGGTTCGATTCTTGGTTTTGCCGGATCAACAAAGGAATTTATTAATTCGGCCGAAGGTTTGGAACAGGAATGTGATATTTTGGTACCTGCTGCACTCGAAAACCAGATCACGATAGCGAATGTGGCTAATATTAAAGCAAAAATTATTGCTGAAGCTGCCAACGGGCCAACTACGCCGGATGCAGCCGATTTTCTTATCAAAAAGGGTTGTATTTTAATCCCTGATATGTATTGTAATGCCGGTGGTGTTACGGTTTCTTATTTCGAGTGGCTTAAAAACCTTTCGCATGTGGCATTTGGCCGTATGGATAAGCGTTATGAAGAAAATGCCAATCAGAATCTGGTCAATATGGTAGAAAAGATCACAGGTATTTCCCTTGATTCAGCTCAAAGGAGTATAATCGTTAAAGGAGCTTCTGAACTGGAATTAGTTAATTCCGGACTAGAAGACACCATGATCCGATCTTATCATGAGATACGTGATATACAAATGGCTAATCCGAAAATTGACGGGCTCAGAACTGCTGCATTTGTTGGTTCCATCGATAAAGTCGCAGTTTCTTACATGAATATGGGAATCTGGCCATAATCAGAACTGTTTAATTATACAAAGGGAGGCTGTTAAGTTTCCCTTTGTTATTTAGAATGATTCTAATATAGAAACATTCTTGTTATATTGACTACTAAAGTGAAGTATTTAGTACTTTTGTAATTGCATTTGATTGAATTAGTTAAAAGCATAATTATGAAGAAGAGTTCCATCGCCGGTATCGTTATCATCGCATTAGCAATTGGTATTATAATCAGTACATACGCTGATTCAAGTACTTATGGATCATTTGCCGATGCCACAGAGAGCAGTTCAGAATTACACGTTGTTGGGCAACTGAATAAGGAAAAAGAGCTTTTTTATAAACCACAGCAGGATGCCAATTATTTTGCATTCTATATGAAAGATAATGAAGGGAAGGAGTGTAAAGTGGTGTTTAATGGCTCCAAGCCTCAGGATTTTGAGCGTTCTGAACAAATTGTATTAACGGGCAAAATGATAGGTAATGAATTTCACGCTTCAAAAATACTAATGAAGTGCCCTTCTAAATATACTACGGATGAGGTAGAGGTTACCGAAGTGACTGCTACATCCACAAAAATCTAAATCTTAATGGAAATACAATACATTGGAGAAAACCTTCTTCCGGGGAAGTTAGGTCAGTTCTTCATCATCTTGTCGTTTTGTACTGCTCTTTTGGCAACTCTTGCCTATTATTTTGCAACCACCACGGCACTCTCTAAAGACCAGTCAAAGCAGGCAAGTTCTGATGGCTGGAGACGAATCGCAAGAATTGCATTCCGCTTAAATACAGTTGCCGTTATTGGAATAGGATCCTGCCTGTATTATATTATCTATAATCACTTGTTTGAATACCATTATGCATGGGCTCACTCATCGAAGATACTTCCGGTTTACTATATTATATCTTCATTTTGGGAAGGGCAGGAAGGAAGTTTTTGGCTATGGATGTTCTGGCAGGCATTTTTAGGAACAATTATTCTTTCAAAGGGCAAAACCTGGGAAAATTCAGTCATGACCACTATTATGCTTTCTCAGGCCTTTATCGCGTCAATGCTGGTAGGGGTTGAGGTATTCGGACTCAGAGTTGGAAGTTCTCCATTTATCTTGTTAAGAGATGCGGTACCGGGGCCAATCTTCGCGCGAGGCGATTACCTGAGTATGATTACTGATGGTAATGGATTAAACCCCCTATTACAGAACTACTGGATGGTCATACATCCACCAACATTGTTCCTTGGATTTGCATCCATGATTGTTCCATTTGCCTATGCAATTGGCGGACTTTGGGAGAGAAGATATTCAGAATGGATCACCCCAGCTTTACCATGGACACTTTTTGCCGTGATGATTCTGGGAACAGGTATCATTATGGGATCATTCTGGGCATACGAAGCATTGAATTTTGGAGGTTTCTGGGCCTGGGACCCGGTTGAGAATGCCTCTATCATTCCATGGATGACTTTGATTGCAGCTGTTCACGTTCTGATTGCTTATAGAAATTCGGGCCATTCTTATTTTACAGCCACTTTCCTGGTTCTGATCAGCTTTGTACTGGTGCTTTATGCCTCCTTCCTTACCCGTAGTGGTATTTTAGGTGAAACATCTGTACACGCTTTTACAGATTTAGGGATGTTCTGGCATCTTGTTCTTTATGTAGTGGCATTCCTCTTTATCGCTGTTTTGTTTCTGGTTATCCGCTGGAAGGAACTGCCGATAACCAAAAAGGATGAAGAAACTTATTCGCGCGAATTCTGGCTTTTTATAGGTGCTTTGGTATTATCAATCGCTTGCGTTCAGATACTTGCGAGTACCTCAGTGCCGGTATTTAATGCCATTTTCGGGACTGAAATTGCACCACCAGCAGATGTTATTGCGCATTACAACAAATGGCAGGTTCCTTTTGCTGTAGTAATTGCCTTCATTTCGGCATTTTCTCAATTCCTGAAATACAAAAAGACAGATCCTAAAAAGTTCTTTGTCAGTATTTCAATATCTCTGCTTGTTTCAGTATTCATTACCGCAGCAGCCGTTTACGTGATGAATATATATACCAATGTGATGTATATCATCCTGACCTATGCTTCAGTATTTTCGATACTTGCGAATGCCAAGATTCTGGGTGAAGCTTTCAAAGGGAAGTGGAGACTTGCAGGATCTGCAGTTGCACATATTGGCTTTGCCTTATTGCTTGTCGGAGCACTTGTCGCTGCCGCAACGAATAAAATTATTTCAATCAATAATACAGGGATTGGTTTTGGTGATGAGTTCGCAAAGAGTAATAACCCCCGTGAAAACATTATCCTGTACAAGGATGAGCCTACGAAGATGGATCGTTATACCATCACTTATTTGGGTGATTCAACACAGGGTGTAAATACCTATTACAGAATAAATTATAAAGTGATTGATGAGAAGAGCGGAGACGTTAAAGAGAACTTTACGCTTTATCCTAATGCTCAGCAAAATGCCAAAATGAGGCAGATCATTGCTTCTCCTGATACCCGTCATTACCTGTTTCATGATGTTTATACCCATGTAAGCAGCGTGCCTTTGAAAGAAGAGGACCATGAAGATCATGAGGGTCATTCTGAGGATGAAAAATATGAAAAGCCTGCTACTTATGAAGTGAATGTTGGCGACACAGTTCGTTTCAGAGAAGGTTATATATTGGTTAAGGGTATTAACCGTGAAGCAAAGATTCAGAATATTCCTGTTGGTGAACGGGATATCGCCATTGGCTTGCAGTTAGATATTGTTTCAGATGGTAAAGTTTACCCATCTGAGCCTATCTATTTATTAAAAGATGGTTCCAAATTTGATTTCGGAAAGACAGTCGATGAAAAGGGACTGAAATTACGCTTTTCAAATGTTTATCCTGATAAGGACAAGCTTGAGCTGATGGTTTATCAGAAACCAAAAGCAGAGAAGGATTGGGTAGTATTAAAAGCCATTGAATTTCCATATATAAATTTATTCTGGGGAGGAACCATCATTATGGTGATCGGATTTATACTATCCATTTTCAGGAGAAATAAGGAAATCAAACCAGCCTGATGAATATTGTCATTTTAGGCAGTGGCAATATAGCCACGCATTTAGGTCGTGCATTTAAAATGGCCGGGCAGGATATATCTCAGGTTTGGAGCCGCGATATAACCCACGCAAGCTCACTGGCAGATACTCTGGCAGCAGAAGCTATCGACAACATGTTTGATCTTGATCGCTCTGCCGACTTGTTTATCATCGCTGTTAAGGATGAAGCAATTAGGGAAATTGCTCTTGAATTAAAGCTCAGTGATCAATTGCTTGTACATACATCCGGTTCAACCGGACTTTCTGCTCTGGAAGGAGCATCCACAAAAATTGGTGTTTTTTACCCGCTGCAAACCTTTTCAAAGGCTAAATCGGTCGATTTCAGGCAGATTCCGATCATTATTGAAGCAAACAGCCCCGAAGTATTGTCAGGTATTCGGGCAATAGCCGATCGCTTATCAGAAAAAGCAATTGAATTAAATTCAGAACAACGTAAAATACTTCACGTTGCCGCTGTATTTGCCTGTAATTTTACCAATCACCTCTTCGGACTCGCACAGGAATTACTGGAAGAAAAGGGCTTGGATTATGAACTGTTGAAGCCTCTGATTGAAGAAACTCTAAGTAAAATTGAATTGAATGATCCTGTTTCTGTCCAGACAGGTCCGGCCATCAGGGATGATCAGGCTACTATTCAGTCGCACCTCGAACTTCTTAAACATAATCCCGCCTTATCAGAACTTTATACTAAACTTAGTCAAAGCATAGTCAATTTGCACAAGCGCTCACAGGGCTGAGTTTAAAATGCTATTTTTGCACTAATGAACATTTTTAAATTAAAAATCAATTTTGAAGAGGCTTCAATGCCTGCAGTAGAGCTTCCGATAGCAGAAGGCGAATCAGTTCTTGATGTTTGTCTGGATAACGGGATTGAATTACAACATAATTGCGGAGGCGTTTGCGGATGCAGTACCTGTCAGGTTTATGTTAATTTCGGGATGGATAATATTCAGGAAATATCCGATAAGGAAGAAGATTTTATCGATCGTGCGGTCAATCCAAGAATTAACTCCCGTCTGGGTTGTCAGTGTGTGTTAATAAACGGTGATATTGAGGTAACGCTTCCGGATCAGAATCAGTTTTTAGGACATTAAAAATTATACAAGAGAAATGGCGAAAGAAAGTTTTGAATTACCGATTTACTGGAATGACTATGAAGATATAGCTATGGGCCTTTATGAGAAATTTGGTGATGATTTCGGAGAATCTCAGATTTACAGAATACGTTTCACCGAACTTCTCGACTGGATTTTGAGTCTTCCAAATTTTGCAGGTACCCGCGAACAATCTAATGAAGGTCATCTGGAGCAAATCCAGACAGCCTGGGTTTACGAGTGGCGCGATAATCAATAGGAGGTCGGAAGACCGAAGTCTGAGGTCAGAAGTATGAAGTATGAAGTCTGATGTCAGACCTCCTACCTCCTACCTCCTACCTCCTACCTCGGACTTCATTCCCAAATTCTACTACCATGTTCTTAGAAAAACTAAAGCATATTAAAGCATTTATCCTTGATGTTGATGGTGTCATGACCAATGGTATGCTATTGGTTACAGAGTCGGGTGAATTTTTGAGGCAGTTTAATATCAAAGATGGTTATGCCCTGCAACTGGCAGTTAAGCGGGGATTTAAGATAGCAGTTGTTTCCGGTGCAAGATCCAAAGGAGTAGAGCATCGCTTGAGAGGATTAGGCATTACAGATATTTTTCTCGGTTTGGATTCGAAAACTGCTGCTTATAACGAGTTCATGGAGAAGAATGGATTATTGCCTGAGCAGGTACTCTTTATGGGGGATGATATTCCCGATCTTGAGCTCATGAAGATGGCGGGTCTCGCAGTTTGTCCGGCTGATGCAGTTGAGGAGATCAAAGCTGCTGCCCAATATATTTCTCCAAAAAATGGTGGTGATTCATGCGTCAGGGATATCATTGAAAAAGTATTAAAGATTCAGAATTTATGGATCAGTGCAGATCCTTCATCTGCTGACGGTAGCAAAATTTGATTATTTCCTTCAGCTTTAAACCTTTTGCTTTATTATCAATCAAAAGGGAAAACCAGCTAATATGAAAAGATTAATTATGGCCATGGGATTGATTCTCTTTATGGCATCATTCGCCAAGGCACAGGGTGGCCGACAAATGGGTACACCTGATCAAAGAGCCGAGCGTCAGATTGCCCAATTGGAAACTCTAAAGCTTTCAGCTGAACAAAAAACCAAACTAAAGGAAGTATTTATCTGGTCGGCAAAACGTGTTGACAGTGTAAGGACCACTCTAACTGATGGCGGTGATTTCCAGGCTTTACGAGCTAAAATGGCACCTTTGCAGGCAGAAACCACAACAAAGGTGAATGCTTTACTGAATGATGAACAAAAGAAAGCCTACGAAGCTATTCTGGAAGAGCGTCGTGCGAGAATGAGGAATAACTAATAAACCTATTTTGATTGAGTGGGAGATAGTTCAGGTTTTAATTGTACAGCCTCATGTTTTTAAACCCGATTGTAGCGGATACCGGCCTGTGCTTAAGGCCTGTGGAGTATGAGCGAAGAGCGGGGATACCTTTAAAAAGAGCACAGCAGCATATTTCCAAACGATAAAAACTTAATACAAGCGCAAAAAGAGCATTATAAACTATATTTATAAGGAGGAGCTCAGTTTAGGATACTTTTTCTACATATTAAAGCGGCTTTTAGCCGCTTTTCTTATTTTTGGCAAAGCCCAATCAGATGATCAAACAATTTCCGCCAATTATCCTTGCTTCCAAATCACCGCGCAGACAAGAACTGCTAAAACTCATGGGATTTGATTTTCAGGTTGTTCTTAGGGAGGTGGATGAAAGTTATCCAGAAGGTCTATCGCCATCTGAAATAGCTGTTTACATATCCGAAAAGAAGGCAAGGGCCTTCGATCTGATGATTGAAAATGAGATCGTGATTACTGCAGACACAATTGTCTCGCTTGATGGCAACATTCTGGGTAAACCCGAAAATGAAGATCATGCATTTGAGATGCTTTCTGAATTATCGGGTAAAAGGCATGATGTGATTACAGGAGTAAGCCTGCTTAAGGATCATAAGCTAAGCAGTTTCTACGAGCTTACAGAAGTGTTCTTTAAGGAGATCAGTGCTGAGCAGATACGATATTATATTAATACCTGTCAGCCGATGGATAAAGCAGGAGCTTATGGCATTCAGGAATGGATAGGATTGGTAGCAGTTGATAGGATCAATGGCTCTTACAGTAATGTAGTAGGCCTTCCTACTCATCGTCTTTACGCTGAGCTGTGTAAGTTGTCTGAATAATTAACGTGAACTCGGCCTAATATCTAAAAACCACATACCTGCCTGCCGGCAGTTAGGGAAACATAGCATTTTATAGCTTATAACCTACATTTTAGACACAGATAGCCTTGAAGCTTCACTTCAATCTATGTGATATACGATCTATGTTTCCTTTAAAGCATAATAAATTCAATCTATGTGGTTAAATATTAATCTTCAGATAGTTTAATATCGAACTCACGTTAATTAGAATTTCTATTTTTTATGAATTCAAATAACAGGCCTTCTTTCAGTGAATAAGTAGACAATTTAAGTGCTTTAAAAGCAAACTGATTCAGGACATACTTTGTGACCAGGGTGGACATTACGATCATATCAACCCTGACAGGAATAATCGCAGCATTACTGCTGCGTTCTGCATTTGAGCTTTTCAAAATGAGCTCGGATACTCTTGCAAAATCCCTTAATTCAATCTTTGTTTCAGGGTTTTCAAAACTGGCCTTAAATTGGGGGTTAATAAGTGCTGCAAAAGTTTCAAATGCACCTGCCGAACCAATGAGTAGTTCGGGTTTGTGAATTTTAACTTGATTTTTGAGTTCCAAAAGCGTACTCTCCAGATATAAATTCAGTTCATTTATATCCGCTTCAGAAATGGGGTCCGAATGATGAAACTGTTCCATGAGCCGGGCTGCACCGATGTCATAACTCCTTTTCCAGAAAACTTCTTCTTGATCACAGATGATAAATTCAACGCTTCCACCGCCTAGGTCAATGATCAGACATTTTTTATCATCCATGCTAATTGCAGTGCTGACAGCAATGTAAATCAGTTCTGCTTCGCGCTCTCCTGAAATAATTTCCGGTATAATTCCTGTTTCTGATATGATTTTTTCCAAAAACTCTGTCCCGTTGCTGGCAGTCCGGAGTGCTGAGGTTGCAGCAGCCCTGAACAGCTTAACCTGATACTGATCTATTAATTTTTTAAATTGTTTGAGTGCTGAAAGTCCACGATCAAAAGCTGCCTCGCTGATATAGCCTTTTTCAATTCCACCTTCACCCAACTTTACAGCAATACTCTCCTCAAAAACAAGCACAGGCGCATTATCAATGATTTTTGCAATCAATAATTGAAAAGTATTGGTGCCCAGATCGAAGATTGCAATGGAACTCATTTCTTGGAGTTATAAGTTGTAGGTTTTAAGTTATAAGTAATAAGTTTTAAAAGGAGACCTGTTAACTTTAACTTTGACCTTTCTGCTATCCAATTTAAGCTTTTCACTAAAAGCACTTGATTTTATCTTAACCAGTGTTAATACTTATAACCTACAACTTATTACTTACAACTTATTCTTTATACATAAACCATTTTCCCAACTCCGCAAAACTTACCTTTTTGCCATACATTAGAATACCTACGCGATAGATTCGTGATGCTACCCAGGTGGTGAATATAAATCCGCCTATAAGCAGCACTATAGACAATGCCAGCTCCCAGTTTGGTACTCCGAAAGGTAATCTAACCATCATGGCGATTGGGGAGGTGAATGGAATAATACTCAACCAGAAAGAGAGACTACTGTCGGGATTATTAACAATAAAACTGAATGACATGATATAGGTAAACAGCAGTGGCAGGGTAATGGGTAGCATAAATTGCTGAGTTTCGGTATCACTGTCTACGGCAGAACCTACTGCTGCAAAAAGAGCACTATACAACATGTATCCGCCAAGAAAGAAAATAATAAAGACAGGAAGAATGTAGGTCCAGTTAACGGTTTGAACAGCCTTGATGATGTCCATTCCGGGACCGTCATTACTTGGAGCAGCAGCCTGTTTGTTTATGGGCATTTCAGATTTTATCTGTTCCATTTTGCCTTTAAATATGATCTGACTGGCCACTGTCATCAAGCCTATCGAAAGGGTGATCCAGAGCAGGAACTGTGTCAAACCTACCAGCCCGATTCCGATTATCTTTCCCATCATCAGCTGAAACGGTTTTACGGATGAAATGACAACCTCAACAATTCTGCTGGTTTTTTCTTCAATAATCCCCCGCATTACCTGAATTCCATAAATGAAAAGTGACATATAGATCAGAATAGCCGCGGCAAAACCCACGGCCATTGCTGCGCCTGAGCTACTGTCTTTTTCTCCTTCGAGGGTTAATTCTTTCGAAACGACAGATAATTTCGGTTTTATTTTATCGAGTGTAAGGGCATCAATTCCGGCATCTGCGAGAAGTTTGGTCCGCATCTGATCGTTCAACTGGTTTTCTATCGTGCTAATCACAGAAAGTCCTGCTTTTTTCTGGGAGAACATTTCAATCGTGCCTCCGCTGGCAATATCCGCCGGAATATAGAGCACAAATGCATCTTCGTTTTTAATAACTTTCTGTTTAGCCTCTGACAGTGTGAGTTCGGATTTGCTAAACGTAGCTGATTTTTTATTTTCGAGACCTTTATTGAATATTCCGCTATCATCAATAACTTCCACTGCGGGGATATTGTCGCCACCTTTCATCGATAGTGCAAAAATCAGGGCGTACATCCCAATGATTAACATGGGTACAAGAAAGGTCATGATCAGAAATGACTTCTTTTTTACCCTGCTGAAATATTCTCTTTTTATAATGAGTAGGATCTTGTTCATTTTCTGATTAGTTTTTTACGTTTTGAATGAAAATGTCGTTCATGCTGGGCACAATTTCAGTCAGCTCGGTGACCTGTACCTGTGGGATTAAGAACTTCAATACATCATTTGAAGAATAACCCGGATTGATTTGAATCGTCAGTTGCGTGACTTCCTCATCTTTCTTTTCCTCATTGATGTTAAATAAGGGAGTTTCAACCGGATTGAGAATTCCTGAATAAGCTATTCTGTAGGTATTATTTCTGTAAAGATTCTTAATATCCTTCACCTTCCCATCAAGAATTTTCTTCGATTTATGGATCAGGGCAATGCTGTCGCATAATTGCTCTACGGATTCCATCCGGTGGGTTGAAAAGATAATAGTAGCACCTTTTTGGTTTAATTCCAGGATCTCATTGGTTATTAACTGGGCATTTACCGGATCAAATCCGGAAAATGGCTCATCCAAAATGATGAGTTCAGGATCATGAACAACCGTAGCAATAAACTGTACCTTTTGTTGCATGCCCTTGCTCAAATCTTCTACCTTTTTATTCCACCAGCTCTGAATACCCATTTTCTCAAACCAGTATCTGATCCTTGCTGTTGCATCAGTCTTTGATAGGCCTTTTAGCTGTGCCAGGTACAGCATTTGTTCACCAATCTCCATTTTTTTATACAGACCCCGTTCTTCGGGCAGGTACCCTATTTTAGAAATATGGGATGGATTGAGCTTTTCACCATTCAAAAATATTTCGCCCTGATCTGGTGCAGTAATCTGATTGATAATTCGGATCAATGAGGTTTTCCCGGCACCATTCGGACCCAGCAATCCGAAAACTGAGCCCTTTTCGATTTCGATCGAGACATTGTCTAAGGCCCTGTGATTAGCATATTGTTTTACTATATTTCTGATGCTCAGCATATTGTTGGGTTAATTATAATTAGAGGAAATTCTATTGATTTTGTTACAGATTTTCATGCCTGAATCTTTTCATCTCCTTTGTTGCATCTATTGAATTTCTAACTAATTCAGGACTTATTGCACAATTCTTTATCAGGTATTTTAAAGATAATGCAAAATTTGCTTTCCTGTATTTTTCGAAATAAATAGCTTGATAGGACCCTTTGAATCAAAGGTATTTTAATGATAGTTACCGAAATAAAAACTTACCCGCTTTTTTAATATTGGAATTTATATCTTTAAGATAAAGACATTCAATGGTGCAGGTTAGATCAAAAAAAATCTTCGTATTTCTTGTGCTCCTGTTGGTAATAGGTGCATTATATAAGCTGGCGCTTTCAAATCAGAAAGTAGACTACAATACACATGTTAAGCCCATAATCAATAAAAAGTGTATCTCATGCCATGGAGGAGTGAAGCAGGAAGCCGGATTTAGTCTTCTTTTTCAGGAAGAAGCTTTAGGACTAACCGAATCAGGAAAACCAGCGATTATACCCGGTGATCCCGAAGGCAGTGAACTGATAAGAAGAATTACTGAAAATGACCCGGATGAAAGGATGCCCTACAAGCACGAAGCACTTTCCAAAGAGGAGATCGAAGTTTTTAGACAGTGGATTAAAGAAGGAGCAAAATGGGGAGAGCACTGGGCTTATGTGTCTGTTAAGAAACAGGATATTCCGGATGTAGAAAATGAGTGGGTAAGAAATGATATTGACCGTTTTATTTATGAAAAACTGGAGGAACAGAAATTAGAGCCTTCAGCAGAAGCTGATAAGGCAACTTTGTTAAGAAGACTTAGCCTTGATCTTATCGGACTTCCGGCTTCTACTGGTATTTCAAAAAAGTATCTGCAGGATAATTCCGATAAAGCATATGAGAACCTTGTTGATGAGCTCCTGGCCTCGCCCCGCTACGGTGAGCGCTGGACATCCAATTGGCTTGATATTGCCCGTTATGCAGATACCAGAGGCTATGAAGCCGACCGCGGACGTATAATCTGGAAATATCGCGACTGGTTGATTAATGCTTATAATTCGGATAAACCTTACAATGACTTCCTGATCGAACAGCTTGCAGGAGATCTGATGCCAAACCCGGACGACGCGAAATACATAGCAACGGCTTTTCATCGGAATACAATGACCAATGATGAAGGTGGAACTGATAATGAAGAATTCAGAACATCTGCGGTCATGGACCGGGTGAATACAACATGGAGTGCGACAATGGGTACAACCTTTAATTGTGTTCAATGCCATAGCCATCCTTATGACCCATTTAAAGCTGATGAGTATTATAAGTTTATGGCATTTTTCAATAATACCCGCGATGAAGATACTAATGCTGATTATCCACTATTGCGGCAATACAATTCTCAGGACAGTTTAAAACTGGTACAATTGATTGGCTGGTTAAAGAGCAATACTTCAGAAGCCCAGGCAAAAAAATACTTTAACTTTCTTAAAACCTGGCAGCCAACAATTAACTCACTACAATGTGATCAGTTTGTGAATGCTGCCCTGATTAGTAGCTGGTTTGCCGGATTACGAAATAACGGAACATGCCGGTTAAAGGATGTTGTGCTACAGGATAAGACACAGCTGATGTTTCGATATAAAACCAATTTTGACGGAGGTAAATGGTCTATTTACCTCGATACATTGAATGGAAAACTATTAAAAACTGTTTCGCTTGCAAATACAAAGGGAGAATGGAAAATTGTGACTGTAGCGATACCTGCTGAAAAGGGAAAGCGTAACCTGTTTTTTAAATATTTTAATCCGGCGATAAAAAACCCTGATGATACAGGTGTTCAGTTCGAGTGGTTTCAGTTTGATGCTCCATTCCCCGGTAAAGGAAAACCAGGCTATGAGCTTGCTTTGAGTAATTTCAATCAGCTGATGCAGGCTAAAGTAGATGAAACCCCGATTATGATTGAGAATAACCGGGATCAGCTCAGAACTACCCATGTTTTTGAACGGGGTAACTGGATGGTTAAAGGAAATAAGGTGGAGCCGGGTGTACCTGATATTATGAACCCAATGCCGGCAAATGTGCCGAAAAATAGATTGGGTATGGCATTATGGTTAACCGATAAAAAAAATCCGCTTGTAGCCAGAACCATGGTGAACCGTTTATGGGAGCAGTTGTTTGGATTTGGGATAGCTGAAACTCTCGAAGATCTTGGTTCACAGGGTATTGCGCCTACTCATAAAGAATTGCTTGATCATTTATCCTGGCAGTTTATGAATGAGTATAACTGGAGCATGAAGCGCCTTTTAAAAGAGATCGTAATGTCTGCGGCATACCGGCAAAGTTCTACTGTGACTGAAGAAAAATTAAAGATCGATCCTAATAATAAATTTTATTCGAGAGCATCCAGAATCAGACTTTCGGCAGAGCAACTCAGGGATCAGGCATTGGAGGTAAGTAATGTATTGAGCAAAAAGATGTATGGGCCAAGTGTTATGCCATTTCAGCCTGAAGGAATCTGGCGCTCTCCTTATAATGGTGAAAAATGGAAAATGAGTACAGGTGAAGACCAGTACAGAAGAGCAGTTTACACTTACCTGAAGCGTACAGCCCCTTATCCTTCAATGATGACCTTTGATGGTAGTGCAAGGGAATCATGTCTGCCACGGAGGATCAGAACCAATACTCCATTGCAGGCATTAACCTCTCTGAATGATTCCACCACCCTGGTTATTTCCAGAAGTCTTGCTCTTCGAATGAAAGAACTGGGAGGGAAGGATAGTAAGATTCAGATCAGTAAAGGCTATGAAGCCATGATGTTTAAGCCTATTTCCCCGACAAAGTTAAAGGCACTATCCGACTTGTATGCAGTAGCCCTCAGGAAATATAAAAAGGATAAAACAGCTATGAATCAATTAATGGGAGCAAAAGATAAGCCTGCCGATCCTGAAACAGCATCACTGGTTATTGTTGCCGGTGCGATGCTGAATATGGATGAATGGCTCAATAAAAATTAGACAGGATAGGTAAGAAATATTATCGATTATGAAGAGAGATGCTCAGGCACAAAGGTTAGCAAGAGAGGCAGAACATGCAGCTTTACAATTACATACCCGTCGTCATTTTTTAAAGGAAGGGGCAATGGGCTTTGGAGCTTTGGCATTAGGTTCATTGCTTGGCAGCTGTGGTTTTAATGTCTCTTCCGCTCCGAATGCAATGTTTGATGCTTCGAATCCGCTTGCACCAAGGCCTCCGATGTTTCCGGGAAAGGCTAAATCTGTAATTTATTTACACATGGCGGGTGCGCCTTCACAGTTTGAGATGTTCAGCTATAAGCCGGAACTCGCAAAACTCGATGGGCAGGAATGTCCGCAATCTTTGCTTGAAGGCAAGAAATTTGCCTTTATCAGGGGGGTACCTAAAATGCTTGGTCCGCAGGCCAATTTTAAGCAACATGGAAAAAGTGGCTTATGGCTTTCAGACAATTTACCTCATCTGGCTACCGTTGCCGATGAGATTGCGATGCTGAATGCGGTCACAACTGATCAGTTTAATCATGCACCAGCCCAATTATTAATGCAAACTGGTTCATCACGCCTGGGAAGGCCAAGCATAGGTGCATGGGTTACTTATGGAATGGGATCAGAAAATAAAAATTTACCGGGATTCGTGGTATTAACTTCCGGAGGCAATAATCCCGATGCAGGCAAGAGTGTATGGGGAAGTGGCTTTTTGCCGAGTGTCTATCAGGGCGTTCAATGCAGGGGAGAAGGCGATCCTGTTTTGTTCATCAAAGATCCGGCAGGGATGGACAGGGATCTGCGCAAGGCATCAATTGATGCGATCAATAAAATAAATCAGGAACAGTTCGAAGAATATAAAGATCCCGAAATTCTGTCGCGCATTGCACAGTATGAAATGGCCTACAAGATGCAAATCTCTGTACCTGAAGTAATGAATATCAACGATGAGCCGGCATACATCCATGAGATGTACGGTACAGAACCGGGTAAAACAAGTTTTGCTAACAATGTCTTACTGGCCAGAAAACTTGTTGAAAAGGGTGTTCGTTTTGTCCAGTTATTTGACTGGGGCTGGGATACGCATGGTACTTCTGCCAGCGGTTCGGTAGATATTGGTCTGGTCAATAAATGCCGGAACGTAGATAAACCGATTACAGCATTGATTCTTGATCTGAAGCAAAGAGGCTTACTCGATGAAACCCTGATCGTTTGGGGTGCTGAATTTGGCAGGACCCCGATGCAGGAAAACCGGGAAGGTAAGGATATGCCATTTAAAGGCAGGGATCATCATGCCGCTGCATTCAATATGTGGATGGCAGGAGGGGGAATCAAAGGTGGTACCACTTATGGAGAAACAGATGAGATAGGATATGATATTGTAAATGGAAAGACAGAAGCGTTTGATATTCAGGCGACTATCCTTAATCAATTGGGTTTTGACCACGAAAAATTCACTTATGAATCTCAGGGCAGACCTTTCCGTTTGACTGATGTTGGAGGGAAAGTGATCACCGATATTTTAGCATAAACGAATTTTGCAGCAATTATATGAGACAAGACAGAAGAAAGTTCATTAAAACATCTGCAGCAGGTTCGGCTGCCCTAATATTATCCTCATTAGAATCTTTCGCATTACCCGAAATGACTTCTTCTTCTGTGAATAAGAATTACGATCTGAAAATCATGGCAACCAGCTGGGGCTATCAGGGAACAATGGATTCATTCTGCGCTAAGATTAAGAAGGAGGGATATGATGGAATAGAATTATGGTGGCCTACCGAAAATAAAAAGGCACAGGATGAAATATTTGCTGCTTTGAAGACTTATGATCTGGAAATCGGTTTCCTGTGCGGGGGATCTCAATCTAACCCTCAGGAGCATCTCGAATTCTACAAAAGAATGGTGGATGCAGCCGCTAAACAAAATATCCAGCGACCACTTTATATTAATAATCACTCTGGAAAAGATTATTTCAGCTTTGATGACAATAAGAAATTCATTGAGCATACGCAGGCATTGGCTAAAGAAACTGGCCTGTTAATATGCCATGAAACACATCGCGGCAGAATGTTGTTTGCCGCACATATAACAAGAAATTTTCTTGAAAAATACCCCGATCTGAGATTGACTCTGGATATTTCACACTGGTGCAATGTGCATGAGAGCTTGCTGGCTGATCAGAAGGAGACAATTGATCTGGCATTAGCCCGTACTGATCATATTCACGCCAGAATCGGCCATCCCGAAGGCCCGCAGGTGAATGACCCGCGTGCACCTGAATGGGAACAAACTGTGAAACAGCATTTCGAATGGTGGGATAAAATTGTGGAGAGGAAAAGAAGAAATGGAGAAAGGGTGACTGTCCTTACGGAATTTGGTCCACCCGATTATATGCCTACTTATCCCTATACCAGACAGCCGCTGGCTGATCAATGGGCCATTAATGTGCACATGATGCATTTGCTTAGAAAACGATATTCCTGATTTCATACTCACTGAATGAGCACACTTTCTGTTTTTTTGTTTAGCCTGGTTGATTTTGTGGGGAGTTTTCATCCCTTGCTTGTACATCTCCCGATAGGGGTATTGCTGCTAGCCGCCTTGTTTCAATTTTTATCCCAAAAGGAAAAATATCAGTCGCTGGCTTCGGCAGTAGGTATTTCTTTGTTCATTGGTATGCTCAGTGCGATTGCATCATGTATTAGCGGCTACCTGCTATCAGGCACTGGTGATTATGATGAAGGTCTGATCTTTAATCATCAATGGTCTGGTATAGCCCTCGCTATAATTTCAATTGTTGCATGGTATTTAAACTGGAAAGGAAAGCAAATCACCTGGATTACCGCCCTTATGGTGTTCCTTATCGTCCTTACCGGTCATTTTGGAGGTTCCATAACTCATGGTTCAGATTATCTGAAAAGGGCATTCTTGGCGGAAGCTTCAGGGCAGGCTGAAGAAAAGAGAAAACCTATCCCGAACGTTCAGCAAGCTATGGCTTATCAGGATGTGATTAAGCCAATTCTGACTTCAAAATGTTATAAATGTCATGGTCCCAATAAGCAGAAGGGAAAACTGAGACTGGATATGCCTGATTTTATTTTAAAGGGTGGCAAGGGTGGCAAGGCGATTATTGCAGGAAATACCGATGAAAGTGAATTGATCAAGCGAATCTTATTGTCAAAGGAGAGCGATGATCATATGCCGCCTCTTGAGCAGCCACAGCTTACTAAAACCGAACTGGACCTGATTCATTGGTGGGTTAGCAGCGGAGCTGATTTTAATAAAAAAGTGGCTGATCTTGCCCAAACTGAAAAGATCAAACCGGTTCTTTTATCCCTTCAATCCGAAGAAAAAGCTGAAGCAGCTTTAATCTCTGATATTCCGGAGAAGACTGTCGGACAAGCAGATGCGAAGATCGTTCAGGAACTGCTCGCCCGCGGAGTTGCAGTAATACCGGTCGCACTAAATAGTAATTACCTGTCTGTCAATTTTGTAGCACTGGATTCAATCACTGCAAAGGATCTGCAATTGCTTGAACAATTAAGTAAACAGGTAATCTGGTTAAAAATCGGGGATTCCAATCTGGATGATAATAATCTGAAATCAATTGTGAAATTATCTTCTCTTACCCGTCTTTCCATTGAAAAGACTGCTGTAAGTGATGCGGGTATTGCATTGTTGAATGGTTTGCCGAAACTAACTTACCTTAATCTGGTTGGTACCAAAATAACAGCAAAAGGACTTACACAGTTGAAATCATTAAAGGACCTGAGACAGATTTTTCTTTATCAGACAGCGATTTCGGGATCTGAGTTCAGTCAGCTTAGCAAATTATTTCCAAAGGCTCTTATTGATACCGGGGGGTATAAGCTTCAGTTCCTGGAAAGTGATACGGTGGAGTTAAAATCTGCAAGAGTTAATTAGAGGAATAAAATTGAATCTTAACAGGAAATTAATATGCATACAAACATTAACATGCACCTTTGGATAAAAGGATTTTAATATAGCAATTTGACAAAATTATACAGATTATGGAAAAAGATATAAACAGTCAGACACGGAGGAAATTCATTCAGCAGATTTCTTTGGCATCCGCTTTATTGCTCAGTGGCAGAATTACTGATCTTTCTGCAGAAGAGGTTTATGGCTTGAAAGCCAAAGTTAAGCTGAGATTTGTGCTTGCATCTGACTTTCATTACGGACAACCGAATACAGCATTTGATGAAATGACCGACAAGGTGATCAATCAGATTAATTTGTTCAATAAGAATAATCGTATTGATTTTTGTGTGCTGAATGGGGACATTATTCATAACGAAGAAAATCTTTTGCCATTAGTCAAGAAAAAAACAGATAATCTTCAGGTGCCCTATTATGTAGTAAGGGGGAACCATGATATGGTAACAGAAGAACTATGGAATGAAGTATGGAAAATGCCATTGAATCACAGTTTTGAGGCAAAAGGCTCCGCATTTATTCTAGCAGATACCTCTAATGTACAGGGGACTTATGTTTCACCTGATCTGAAATGGTTAAAGGAAAAACTGGAGCAATACAAAAGCAAAAAGAATGTATTTCTGATCCTGCATATTCCTCAGGCTAAATGGACTGATCATGCCATTGATACCCCTGAATTTTTTGAACTGATTCATAAATATCCAAATGTCAGAGCAGGATTTCACGGTCACGTACATGATCAGGATGGTGTGTTCATGGCGCAAAATGTCCCCTTCTTATTCGATTCTCACGTTGGAGGGAACTGGGGTACACCTTACAGAGGATTTAGAGTAGTGGAGTTATTGAATGATGGTACGCTGATTACCTATATGATGAACCCTACTCAAAAACAGGGGGAACTTAAATACTAGACTGGTAATACTCATCCGACACTAAGGAGTGTCGGATGAGTATTAATTTAACTACAAGGTATATTTTATACCTCCAAAGAAATTGCGCTTAGGTGCCGCATTAAAGAACCGGCCTCCAAAAGCATTGATGTCATTCCCAAGACTATAGGTTTCATTCAGCAGGTTATCTATCCCCGCGTAAAAATCCAGAACAGGTTTCCCAGGTTTTGAACTTCTCCAGCCCGCCTTGAAATGTACAAGGTCAAAACTTCCTGCATATACGCTGTTCGCATCATTCAAAGGAATTTTTGAGGTATAATTGTGTTGTGCAAACAGGTAGAAATTCTTTTGAAAGCGGAAATCAAGACCACTGACTATCACACTTCTTGGCGTGCCGGTTAAACGGTTTCCCGAATAATTTGCTGTTCCATTCTGATAATCCCTGAAAAAATATTTACTGAGTGTAAAACTGTTTTGCAGTTGAAGTCCGCTTAAGAAGCCTTTTGAACCAGGTTCGATAAGCCAATAGCTGGTCTGTGTTTCCACTCCAGTTTGACGGGTACCACCGGCATTTAAATAAAATTCGGTATCATCTGCGTTTACACGACGAACAATTGCATTTTCAAGACGGTACTGGAAAATGGAGGCATCCATCCAAAGACGGTCGTTGCTGTTACGTAAACGGAAACCGGCTTCATAATTCCATCCTGTCTCAGATTCCAGGGTTGTATTGATCTTATTGTCGGAAGCTCTAACCTCGGCGATTGTTGGAGGTGAATAACCTCTGCTGACAGAAGAACGAAGTGCCAGCAAATCTGATATCTGATAAGATAGTGCAAATCGTGGCATTAGTTCAGGATCAAAATTGCGTTCAAATCTGCTTGCATAAGATCTGATATCTTTTGAAAACTTATACCTGTAATAATTTAAGCTGGCGGCAACTTCTGCAGTAAACTTATCGCCGATATTTGCAGAAAAACGTGTGAAGTAGAAAAATTGCCGCGAAAGAATATCGTCCTGTGCCTGTAAATTACCCTGAATTCCCCTGTTATTATCATAGTTAGCAATATCTGCGCTGGTACCCTGTAATTCAAGTCCCGCATTCCATTTCCAGTTAACTGCTTTATCTTCATTTCCGGATAGTTCGAGGTAGGTTCTTATTCCACCTGTATATTCTTTACGGATCTCATAATTGGTAATGAATGGATTCAGATAATCGGTTTTTGAGCCATAGACTGCAAAAACATGTCGTAGATTGCCTGTGATCTTTGCATCATTGACAACACCTGCGTATAAGGTGTTGTTTTCAATCCTTGCTTTTTGTGCAACAGGACCCGCAACGAATGAGGTTGATGGTCTGGCTGCCTGTGGATTAAGATTGTATTGAGCCAAAGTCAAACCTCCGGGAGTTTTGTATTCCAGGTCAGAGTAAAAAGCAAGTACACGAAGCTGATTCTCTTCTGAATAATTCATGCGGTACATCAGTTGGGCATAATGACGGCTCATGGCACTATGTTCACGGTAACCATCCGATCTCTGATAAGAATGGTTAATATTCAGGTACTGGTTTTTGAATTTTTTCTGAACGGCTAATTTTTCATGGAACAAACCATATGATCCGCTGCTGATACCTGCCGATGCCCAGGTACTGTCGGCATTCTTGTCGACAGGGTTTATCAAGACAACTCCACCGGAGTTTGCTCCGAATAAACTGCCATCAGGGCCTTTTAGCACTTCTATATTGTTGATGCTGTTCACATCTATCAGATTCAGATAGGTATTTCCACCCGCATCTGTCAATGGGAATTCATCCAGATAGATTTTTACGTTTCTTACTCCAAAAGGGGATCTTAATGAACTTCCACGAATGGATAGGCGATAACTTCCCGGAGATCTTTCCTCCATTCTGATCCCTGGAACCGAATTAAGGGCTGGTACCATTGAGATTCCGGGCTGGTCTCTCAATTGTTTATTACTTATTAAACTTACCGATGATGGAACCCGTAATATTGGCTGTTCTGAAAGATAAGCCCTGATCACAATTTCTTTTACTTTCTGAACTGAATCTACTTTGCTTTGTGCAAAGCTTACATTCACAAGTAATGAAAGAATCAGGACGAATTTTATTCCTCTAAATCTAAAAAATTTGCTTATTTCCATTTCTTAATATTGATTATCCTTTTCTTTAAGGAGGGGCTAATTTATTAAAACTTCTATTGGCTTTTGTGTTACAAAAGTTGCAGAAGTGCAGTATTGATGTAAAATTTTTGAGTGAATTGTAAAAGGAAAGTTCTGAATCACAATTAAATGAAAAAACCATCCGGCTTTCGGATGGTTTTTAAGGATTTATTAAAACAAATAGAAAAATATTTTCTTTACTCGAAATATTCTTTCATTTTGTCGAAAAAGCTCTTTTCATTTTTCCCCGGCTGAGGTCTAAAATTCGGAGACTCTCTTAATCGGTCAAGTATTTCATGCTCATCTTTTGATAATGCTTTTGGAGTCCAGATATTAACGTAAATGAGTTGATCTCCTTTATGATAGGAATTTACTTCCGGAACACCCTTAGCTTTCAGACGTAAAATTTTTCCGCCCTGGGTACCTGATTCAATCTTGATCTTTGCTTTTCCATCAATGGTAGGTACTTCAACACTCGCACCAATGGCAGCATCAATGAAACTGATGTGCAGGTCGTAAATGACATTATTGCCCTCACGTTTCAATGATTCATGAGGAATTTCTTCAATAAGAATAATCAGATCGCCCGGAATACCACCTCTTGGAGCAGCGTTTCCTTTGCCACTCATTGAAAGCTGCATGCCCTCACTAACCCCTGCAGGGATATTGATGCTGATTGTTTCTTCTCCTCTTGTTAATCCATCACCATGGCAAACAGTACATTTTGAAGTAATCTGTGTTCCTTCACCATTACAGGTAGGGCAGGTGCTGGTAGTTTGCATCTGACCTAAAATGGTATTGGTTACTCTTCTTACTGCTCCGCTTCCGTTACAGGTACTGCAAGTATTAAATGAGGATTTATCTTTAGCACCGCTTCCATCGCAGGTATCACAAACAACCTGTTTGTTCACTTTTACTTTTTTCTCAACTCCTTTGGCGATCTCTTCAAGGCTTAATTTAACCTTGATGCGAAGATTACTTCCTCTGGAAGCACGGCGTCCGCCTCTGCTCTGCTGCTGTCCACCGAAAAAACTATCGAAAGGACTCCCGCCGCCACCGCCACCGCCAAAGATGTCTCCAAACTGACTGAAGATATCCTCCATATTCATATGGCCACCGCCATAAGCACCACCATTCGGGCTCGAAGCTCCTCCGGCATGACCAAACTGATCGTACCTTTTTTTCTTATCAGGGTTGCTTAAAACCTCGTAAGCCTCGGCAGCTTCTTTAAAATTCTCCTCAGAAGCTTTATCCCCGGGATTTTTATCCGGATGATATTTGATCGCCATTTTCCGATAAGCTTTTTTTATCTCATCGGCATTTGAACTGCGTGTGACACCAAGTATGTCGTAGTAATCTCTTTTAGCCATTTTTATAAATCAACAATATGCACGTTGTTTAATTGAGCAATTAATTCTGATTCGAATATAATTGCCAGCATATTATTTTATGCACCAATAATAACTTTTGCAAAGCGTATAACCTTATCATTCAGTAAATACCCCTTTTCTAATTCATCTAGAACCTTGCCCTTCAAATCAGCTGAAGGTGCAGGAATACTGGTTATTCCCTCATGCAAATCGGCGTCAAATTCTTTGCCTATTGATTCCATCTCCTTCAAACCTTTTTGGTTAAGGATATTTTTTAATTTATGTTGAACAAGTGTTACCCCTTCTTTCACTGCTACCACATCTGTAGCAGTTTCTATCGATTTTTGCGCTCTTTCAAAATCATCGAGTACAGTTAATAGATCAGATATGACATCTTTTCCTGCTATTTGCAGTAATTCCAGACGCTCTTTACTAGTGCGGCGTTTAAAATTGTCAAATTCTGCATATAAACGCAGATATTTATTCTGCCATTCAGTAGCTTCTGCCTTTAATTTATCTTCGTCTGAAATCTGGGATTCCTTATTTTCAGAAGACGATTCTTCTGATCCCTCTTCTAAACCATCTGAAACTTCATTTTTATCGGTCTCATTCTCATACAATGATTCATTTTGCTCTGTATTTTCAGGATTTTGATTCACTTCCATTTTGTTCTTCTTCTTTTTATTCAATATTTCTGAAAAGTTCATATAAACTCATGACAATTTTTTTGCCAAAGATAAAATCAGTCAAGCTGTCAGTGTTTTTGCTGGATAGAGGATTAAGGAGCAGGGAACAAAGACAGGTTAGCCGTCAATAAAATTTTTGGTTTAATTGAGCTTGAAATCAAATTAATGATTAATCTGTTTTGATCTTTGCTCTATATTTTGACATCTTCATGAACCATACCATCTTCACATTTGATAATTCTGGATGGAAAGGTCCTTATGATATGGTAATCATGTGAGGCCATCAAAACTGCAGTGCCCGACTGACTGATCTGCTTCAAAAGCATAACAATCTCTTCTGATGTTTCAGGGTCAAGATTTCCTGTTGGCTCATCCGCAAGTATTAATTCAGGATCATTCAATAATGCTCTTGCAATTACAACGCGCTGCTGCTCCCCACCAGATAATTCATGAGGCATTTTTTTGATCTTTGAACGTAATCCTACCTTTTCCAGAACATCAAGTATGCGCTCTGAAATTAGTTTTTGATCCTTCCAGCCGGTGGCTTTCATGACAAATTCCAAATTTTGTTCGATCGTACGGTCGGTCAGTAACTGAAAATCCTGGAAAACAATTCCCAGTTTACGACGAAGAAAAGGGATGTCTTTTTCTGTTAGTTTCTTAAGGTCAAAACCAGCAACAAGCCCGTTTCCATTTGAGATATGCAGGTCTCCATAGATAATTTTCAATAAACTGCTTTTTCCTGAACCGGTTTGTCCGATCAAAAACACAAACTCACCTGGGTTGATATGCAGATTTACATTGCTCAGCACCAGATGCTTTTGCTGATATACATCTACAGCTTCTAATTTTATAACGGAGTTCCCGATCATAATTCTAGTTTTAAAATTTGCCCGAAAGGCAGGTCTTTAATTTTATTCATGATGTAATCTGCCTGCTCTGCAAGCCCCGCTTTCTCCAGTGCTTTTTCAGGCCTGTCAACACGAAAGTACGCCAGAAGTGTGAATTTCTCATCACGCAATTGAACATAATCCGGGATTTTTGCACCCCCCTTTACTTTAATCACATACATTATGGTCAAAGTTAATTATTTAGTTTTAGTATCAGGTATCAGGTATAAAGTATCAGGTATCAAGACTGGATTCAGTTTCAGTTGATATTTTTAAAAAAGAACAAAGAGATAGAGAACTATTTTATATCAGCACCCTAATATCAGACCTCCAACCTCAGACCTCAGATAACCGACAACTCCTACCTTAGTTCTCTCAAAAACTTCATCGTATCCACCCCATCGGCATAATCGAATAGACCGGGGCATTGGCTTTGACCAAATGCTACTGTGTTGAGTGGCAATTTAGAATTTGAAACGATGCACTGGATCAGATCTTTATTTTTAAGTAATTCGGATCCCACTTTTTCCAGGCTCTGATATTCTTCGTAATATAATACTGCCAGAGGCGAAACAAAACGTGAATCTTCTTTTAATAGCAGAAATCCATTGTCGAGGTGTTTGTCGAGATTCACTAAAAAAATCGACTTGTTATAATCGTAGTTATTATTGTATTTATGATGATTGGCTATCGGTTTAAATTCTTCTATCGATTCAAAAAATGTCCTGAAATCATAACCTTGCGGTACATAGAGTTTTGAAACATTCCGGCAACCGAGCCCGAAATAATCAAAAATATCATGGCCAAGAGCTTTGAGCTCATCCCTGTTCTCCTGGCCGTTTAATACAGCCACACTGTTTCGGTTTTTGCGGATGATATGCGGTACCTTACTGAAATAATAGTCAAAATATCTTGAAGTATTGTTACTGCCGGTCGCGATTACAGCATCAAAATCTTTCAATCTATCAATATAACTGATCTGCTGCTCAAAACCGGGCTCAATTTCAATTAGTTTATCCAGTATATAGGGTATAAATTTCTGATCCTGGGAAGATAGTTTGATCAGCGCTTTGTGCCCGGATGCCAGTACGCAAAGAATATCATGGAATCCAACTATCGGAATATTTCCTGCCAGAATTAAACCTATAGAATGCATTTTTGTTTCAGCGTTTTCTTGTTCATTTTCCAGCCATTTTTCCAGATCCTTTTTGTTCAGCATTCCTGCAATTGCACTCACAGCCATAGCAGCACTTTGAGGAGTGAACCAGGCATTGTATTGGTGTGCAGAGTTAATCAATGCACTTAATTGCTCATCTAGTTTTGCGATGATATG
Source organism: Sphingobacteriales bacterium 16-39-50 (assembly GCA_002257025.1). Classification (GTDB taxonomy): domain Bacteria; phylum Bacteroidota; class Bacteroidia; order Sphingobacteriales; family Sphingobacteriaceae; genus Daejeonella. Next base: position 29,801 of record NCHA01000018.1, read on the forward strand.
CCCTAAAGCCTCAAAAGCCGCGATTCGTTGATTGCTTGTCAAAATCTTACTCATTCAAATATTTACTTCAAATAATGTTATATTTGTCCAACATTAAAAAATGAGTTTCTGCTCAATTTTAGTGCAAAAATAACTTAAAAATAGACTTTTAGATAAGATGGCAATTAAAATCACCGATGAGTGTATTAACTGCGGGGCTTGTGAGCCCGAATGCCCAAATAACGCAATTTATGATGCCGGTGCAGCATGGAGATTTTCAGATGGCACAGGATTAAAAGGGCTTATTGATTTTGGAGATGGTTCGACATTGAATGCAGAAGAAGCACAGGCTGCTATTTCTGATGAGGTATATTACATAGTTTCGGATAAGTGTACCGAGTGTGTTGGTTTTCATGATGAACCACAATGTGCCGCAGTTTGTCCGGTTGACTGCTGTGTTGATGACGAAGATGTTCGCGAAAGCCGTGAAGAATTGCTAGCTAAGAAGGCATGGCTTCACGTTGAATAAGAGGTAAAAGATTAGAATAGCGGACTGACAATTCAGGCCGCTTTTTTTATGTCTTTTCGGGATTGGGAATGATCAAAACAGGGCATTTTGATTTTCTGGCAACACTCTCAGAAACACTCCCTGAAATGAAATGATCAAATCCTGTTCTTCCGTGTGTTCCCAAAATAATGAGATCTGCTTTGCATTCCTCTGCTACTGAAAGTATTTCATCCTGTGGCCTTCCAATCCGGGTATAGGTTGAAATTTCTACGGTCTCACCATGTTTCTCAATCAACCTTTTAAATAGATTTTTGCTTGCTTCTTCCTGTATGTTCATTAACTCAGGAATCATTGCCGGCGACTCATTAAGTAATGGATCAGCTGTATATGATGAGGCAATGGGAATTTCATCAGCATGAACCAGAATGATATTAGAACCAAGATTTTTGGCCAGTAATACTCCATAATTTACCGCCAATTCCGAATAAGGGCTGTCTTCAACCGCTATAAGTATTCTGTTAATGTTTTCAGGACTTATCATAATTCATTTCTGATTTAATTTCGGTGATTTCGGTATTTAGGCTTAATTATCGCTCAATTTAATGTAAAATTGGTTTATTTGCAATATGAATCAACAGTTTGGTGTCTGTAATCTTGCACTTGTCCCGCTCCGGACTGATCCTTCTGATAAGAGCGAGATGTGTTCTCAACTATTATTTGGCGAAGTTTTTAGAATTCTTGAAGTTGGAGAAAAATGGACCAAAGTTCTGACAAGCTATGATGATTATGAAGGCTGGATTGATAATAAGCAATACATTGGGATCAGTGATACCGCACATGCAGGCCTATCGAACCTGAATACAATACTTGGTTTATCTGCTATTCATGTCGTATTCAAAACCGATACTTCAGAAGTGCTTAATCTACTGGCGGGCACTATTATTCCGCATACTGTAGATAATTATTTCTATCTGGGAGAAACGCGGTATAAACTTGAGGGGCAAGTCCGCCATCCGAATATTAACGAGTTCAGATCTTCAGTTGCTGAGGCAGCCATGTTTTATATGAATGCACCTTATCTATGGGGAGGACGTTCAGTTTTTGGGATAGATTGTTCGGGGTTTACACAAATGGTGTTCCGGCAGTTCGGTATCCGCATAAAACGTGATGCATGGCAGCAGGCCGAACAAGGACAATTACTAGGATTTATTCAGGAAGCCAGAGCCGGTGATCTTGCTTTTTTTGATAATGATGAAGGCCGCATTACCCATGTGGGAATTATGCTTGATAATGGCCGTATCATTCATGCTTCAGGTAGGGTTAGAGTCGATCCGATCGATACTCAGGGTATATTTAATCAAGAACTCAATAAGTATACGCATAAGTTGAGGATCGTTAAGCGCTTTAATTGAGTATTGAGTAGTGAGATGCAGAAAACAAAAGAATCATGATAAATAGAATTGAATTGAGAATTGAATTCCGTCATGTCGACGAGCGAAACATATTTTGAATTTACCGAAATTTTTGCGCGAGGAGAGATCTGTTGCAAATGCAGTAGAGACCAAATAGCTATCGGGTTGATAATTGAAAATTAATCCTTCATGGCATTGAAAACTAAATTTACAATGAACCGGGAATTTACCAACAACCAACCAACTAACAACTAACTACCAAAGCCTACTTTCCAAATCTTCAGCAATTTATCATCACTAACTGAAATGAGCTGATTATCTACTGGTTCCCAGATAATTTTATTGATAGACAGGCGGTGTGCATTATAACCTTTTTCAAGGCTGATGGTTTTCTTTAAGCTATAAGTTTCAGTATCCCAAATCTTAATACTTTTATCTCTGCTTGCCGTGGCCATAAAAGGCAGGTCGGGGTGAAAGGCGATACTATAAATCGAGAATAAATGCGCCGGAATACTTTGAACCAATGAATAATCGGAACTGCTCCAGATCTTCAACTGAGCATCCCTGCTTCCGGATAAAAGGTGTTTACCATCAGGAGAAAACTGGATTGAACTGATTGGCATAGTATGCTCATCAATAATATGAATCAGGCTATAATCTTCAAGATTGTATATTCTGATCGTATTATCCTTACAACCAAAAGCAACTGTTTTTTCATCGGGGCTGATACTGATCACCCTGACTGTATCTGTAGAGACCCTAAATGAAAATAAAAGCTTCAGGCTATTAATATCCCAGATACTTACGGTACCATCCTCAGATGAAATAATAAGTTCATTTTTGGAGGATACAGATTTGATATCGAAAACCGGAAGTTTATGCTGATCTAATACAGCCACAATCTTTTGTTCCTCGAAATTGAAGACATCTACCTGACCGCTCCGCTCTGCAGCCAGAAGTAATGGGGCAGAAACCGGGCAATGCAGACTGTATACAGATGATTTTACCGGGAAAAGTACCTTGATAAAGCCCGGTTTTTTTACATTCCATTCAACAACTCCTTTATCATTTCCTCCAGTAAAGATTATCCCTGCTTTCTGAGAATTCTCGACAGTAAAAATAGGGTTCTGATGCCCAGATAAAGTGGCTGTATTTTGAATCTCGATCATATTTGGCGGGTGCTCAAAAAACTATTTTCCCGAATGTCTGCCTTCCAGGTTATGGGCAATTTTTTCGAGACTGACATTCTTTTCTTTCAGTAATACCAGCAGGTGAAACACCAGATCAGAGGCCTCGTTGATTAAGTCATGCTCTGTTTCATTCAGAGCAGCAATAACAGTTTCAACACCCTCTTCACCAACCTTTTGCGCAATCTTATTCAATCCTTTGTTACGAAGCTTGTTGACATAAGATCCTTCAACTGGATTTGCATAACGATCCTCAATAATCTTCTCTAGTTCAAAGATGAAATTCTGGTTATAAGCCGTATCAAAACAGCTTCTGTTACCTTTGTGACAGGTTGGCCCGACCGGATTTACCTTGATCAACAGGGTATCATTATCACAGTCTTCACGGATAGATACCACATTAAGAAAGTTTCCGCTCTCTTCACCTTTTGTCCACAAACGGTTTTTCGTCCTTGAAAAGAAAGTAACCTTATTTTCAGACACCGTTTTCTGATATGCTTCTGCATTCATATAGCCAAGCATAAGCACTTCCAGTGTTTGCTCATCCTGAATAATTGCAGGTACCAGACCTTCTCCTTTATTGAAATCAATTGTCATTTTCTCCGGACTTATATTCTAACCTCGATATTATTTTGCTGCAGCACTTTTTTAAGATCAGGGATCAGAATTTCACCATAATGAAAAACCGAAGCTGCAAGTGCTGCATCAGCATTACTTATTTTAAACACATCCACAAAGTCCTGAATATTACCGGCACCGCCGGAGGCAATCAAAGGAATGCTTAGTGTATTATTTATTTTCTTTAACAGGCCATTGTCAAAACCCGCTTTCGTGCCATCATGGTCCATAGAAGTCAGTAGGATTTCTCCTGCGCCTCTGCTTTCTGCTTCTCTTATCCAGTCTTCGGTTTCAATTTCAGTAGCTATACGCCCGCCATTTAAATGGACATAGTTTTTGCCATTGATGTGTTTAGTGTCGATGGCCACAACAACGAATTGCTTTCCAAATGCCAAAGCAAGTTCATCAATGAAAGCCGGGTTTCTTACAACTGCAGAATTTACGGATATTTTATCCGCTCCAGAGTTAAGAAGTATGTCGGCGTCAGAAATCTCATTTATTCCTCCCCCAATGGTAAATGGAATATTTACCTGACGGGCAACAGCTTTAACCAGTTCAACTATAGTTTTTCGTCTCTCGTGAGTAGCGGTAATATCCAGAAATACAAGCTCATCGGCACCCTGCCGTGAATACTGATAGGCAAGTTCAACAGGGTCCCCGGCATCGCGTAATGCAACAAAATTGACGCCCTTAACTGTGCGGCCATCTTTTACATCCAGACAAGGAATGATTCGCTTTGCCAGATCATTACCGGCTTTAATAACTTCAGTTTGTAGGCTTGAGGATTCCAAAACTTAGATAAATATATTACCCATATTCATATGGGTCTCTGATCGTAAAAACGATTTAATTAATTGTTTGCCTAAGGGCAGGCTAAATTTTCCGGTGCTCAGAAAAATACTGAATCCTAGAAACTGATCAGCGCTTTCAGATTCCAGTCCTTGATTTCTTCTATCGAAATTCTTCCTTCATAAATTGCTTTTCCAACAACACAGGATTCAACTTTTATCTTCTGCAGATCTTCAATATCCTTCATTGAACTTATTCCTCCTGAAGCAATTAGTTTTATGAAAGGGGAGTGTTCTAGTAGTTTTTTGTAAAGACTTACCCCTGCACCACCCAGTTTACCATCTTTGTCGATATCGGTACAGAGAAATCTGAAAAAGCCAAGATTCAGGCACTTGTCAACATAATCCATCAGTTTAATCGGAGAACTTTCCATCCATCCCGAATATTTAATTACTTCATCAAGTACATCAATAGCCACCACAACCTGGTCCTGACATTTCTCTTTACCGCAAACTTCCTGACTTAATTCTTGAAGGAAATTTACATTTGTGATTGCCTGAGTTCCAACAATAACCCGGTGAACTCCGGCATCGATCAGTTCTTTCACTTTATCGATGCTCCTGATACCACCACCGTACTGGATCTTGATACTGGTCTTGTTGATAATGTCAAACAGGTATTTCTGATTGCTAAAATCACCTTTGGCACCATTAAGATCAATGATATGAATGAACTCGGTACCATTAGATTTGTATTTTTCAATCATTTCCTCGAGGGTAACATCATAAAATGTTGCCTGCTCGTAATCACCTTCGCGTAAACGGACAACTTTTCCGTTTAAAATATCAATTGCTGGAATTATATACATGAGTTTATGCTAAGTGTGCAAAATTTTTCAATAATTGTTCTCCGGCAATACCGGATTTTTCAGGATGAAACTGAACGCCATAAAAGTTATCTTTCTGTATTACAGCAGAGAATTTTATTCCGTATTCTGCTAAAGCAATCGTAAAAATAGGATTAAATTCTATAAAATAGGAATGAACAAAATAAAAATGAGTTCCCGGTCTTATATCACTGAATAAAGGATTTTTAGATGATTGAAAGACTTTATTCCAACCTGTATGCGGCACCTTAACGTTAAGTTTGTCACTAAAAAGCCTTGTTTGCAATGGTATAATACCTGTAAGTTCAGAATCACCTTCTTCTGAATGAGTGGTTAGCAATTGCATTCCGACGCATATTCCAAGCACTGGTTTCCTGAGAGCAATAATGGATGGCACCAAACCTGTATCTTCCAGCTTTTGCATCGCAGAACCCGCATGGCCTACACCAGGAATGATATATCGGTCGTATTTTTCAAAGTCTTCGGCTGTTTTAATCATACCATAACTTAAGCCCAGGCGATCAAGTGCAGCTGTTAATGAAAAAATATTTCCGGCACCATAATATACTATACCGATCATAATACTCCTTTAGTACTAGGTAATTCTGTTCCAGTAATTTGAATAGCCTGCTTAATGCTTTTAGCAAGGGCTTTAAAGCTGGCCTCGATCATATGGTGGGTATTGCTCCCGTCGATAATTTTTAAGTTTAAATTCATTCCGGCATGTTCAGAGAATGATTTCATCCAATGTTCAAACATTTCTGTCGGGAAATCACCTACATACTCCCGATCGAATTTGCCTTCATAAATAAAATAAGCCCGGTCAGAAAAATCAATGGCGCATTGAACCAGGGCCTCATCCATTGGCAATAGGAATCCATAGCGCTCAATTCCGCGCTTATCTCCCAGAGCCTGTTTAAAGGCTTTACCCAATGCAATTGCACTGTCTTCTATGGTATGGTGTTCATCAATTTCAAGATCACCTTCTACAGTCAAACTGAGGTCAACACCTGAGTGCTTTGCAAGCTGATCGAGCATATGATCATAGAATTTTAATCCGGTATCAATTTTATGTTCGCCGTTTCCATCCAGATTCAGACTAAGCCGGATCTTCGTTTCCTTCGTATTGCGTTCAAGTTCAACTAGCCTGTCTTTTTTAGTTGTAAGAAACTTGCAGATCTCCGGCCAGCTATTGCTGTTAAGGACTGTATTTTCCAAACTTCTGTCTGAAAAAAAGATAGCCTTGCATCCAAGATTCTGTGCAAGCTTAACATCAGTTTCCCTGTCGCCAATAGTATAAGAATTATGCAGGTCGATCAGGTTGGATATGAGGTAATTAGTTAATAATCCGGTATTTGGTTTGCGATTCGGACTATTATCCTCCGGAAACGAATCATCGATAAAAATTTCTGCAAACTTTATTCCTTCATTCGCCAGAATTGCCAGCATTTTCTGATGTGGTTTCTGAAAATCCTCCTCAGGGAAACTGTTCGTTCCTCTTCCATCCTGATTGGTAACCATCACTAGCTCGTAGCCATAATCCTGAAGCTTTTTCAGAGATGAGATCGCATAGGGCAGAAATTCCAATTTTTCCAGGCTGTCAACCTGGAAATCAACAGGAGGTTCAACGATCATGGTTCCATCGCGGTCTATAAACAATACCTTTTTCATATTTTATCAGATTCCTGAAAGGATTTTAACGCGTTTAATAATTCTATATTTTCTTGAGGCGTGCCAATCGTAATCCTTAAACAGCCTTCGCAAAGTTCAACTTTTGAGCGGTCGCGTACAATGATTCCTAAATTGACGAGGTGGCTGTAAATACCTTTTGGATTGCCTGTTTTCACAAGAATGAAATTCGCATCCGAAGGGTATATTTTCAGGACGAATGGTATTTGAGTGAGTTCAGCTATTAGTTTCTCGCGTTCTGCAACAGTTTCTTTGATCCAGTTATTTATCTGATCCACATTTTGCAATGCTTCAAGGGCAAGTTCCTGAGATGCCTCATTGATGTTATAAGGTGGTTTCACCTTATTGAAAATTTCTATGATCTCTTCACTCGCAAATGCCATTCCAACTCTCAATCCTGCAAGTCCCCATGCTTTTGAAAGGGTCTGAAGTATTACCAGATTTGAATATTCGGTCAGTTCCTGAATAAAAGTCTTTTGCCTGCTATAATTAATATAGGCTTCATCAATCACCACCAGACCGTTATAGTTGGCAAGAATGGTCTCAATATCCTGCCTGTCAATGGAGTTTCCTGTTGGGTTATTGGGAGAACAAATAAATATGATTCTGGTATGCTCATCAATAGCCTCTGCAATAGCTTCCATATTCAGCTGATAATCAGTCCTGAGTGGTACTTTACGCACTTCAACATCATTGATATTTGCAGAAACCTCATACATTCCATAAGTAGGAGGAAGGGTTATTACATTATCGACACCGGGATTGCAAAATGCTCTGAAAAGAATGTCAATGGCTTCATCACTGCCATTCCCTAAGAAAATATTCTTAGCAGGCACTCCTTTTATTTCAGCAAGGCGATTTTTGACCTTCCATTGCAGCGGGTCAGGATAACGATTGTAATTGCGGTTTAATGGTGAGCCATAACTGTTCTCATTGGCATCCAGAAAAATCGATGCTTCACCCTTAAATTCATCCCTTGCAGAGGAATAAGGCACCAACTCCTTTATATTTTTACGAAGTATATTATCTATGTTGAACATCGTATTTCTTTCTTTTATGCCGGGGGTATTTTATTCCCGGCTGTCTTTCAAACGTACAGTCACAGCATTTTTATGCGCCTGTAATCCCTCCAGCGATGCCAGTATCTCTACGGCAGGCCCAAGGTTTCTTATGCCTTCTTTATTGATGTGCTGGAAAGTGATCTTTTTCACAAATGAATCTACTGAAACTCCTGAATATGCTTTTGCATAGGAGCTGGTAGGCAGGGTATGGTTTGTTCCTGAAGCATAATCTCCTGCACTTTCAGGAGTAAGATGTCCAAGGAATACCGAACCAGCGTTAACTATATAATCACAGATACTTTCCCACTGATCTGTTGCCAGGATCAAATGTTCAGGTGCATAGCTATTACTGAATTGCATTGCTTCTTTCAGGTCTGAACAAAGTACAGCATAAGAGTTGGCAATGGCTTTTGCAGCGATCTCAGCTCTTGGGAGTAATGTAAGCTGTTTTTTAAGTTCCAGTATAGTTTCTTCAATGATCTTTGCAGAACTGCAGACCAGCACTGCCTGACTGTCGATTCCGTGTTCTGCCTGAGCCAAAAGATCAGCAGCAACATATTCTGCATTCGCCGTATCATCAGCTATGACCAAAACTTCAGAAGGACCTGCAGGCATATCTATGGCAGTCTGACTTTCAGATTGTATGATCGTTTTTGCCTTGGTTACATACTGGTTACCCGGACCAAAAATCTTATCAACTTTTAGAATACTTTCTGTGCCATAGGCCATTGCAGCTACCGCCTGTGCCCCCCCGGCAAGATAGATCCGGTCAATTTCAAGTAGTTCGGCACAATAAGCCAGATAAGCATTTACTTTTCCATCTTTCTGCGGCGGAGAACAAACAATAATTTCTTTGCATCCGGCAATTCTTGCCGGTATGCCTAGCATCAGAAATGTACTGGGCAGAACCGCGGTTCCACCCGGTATATAGAGCCCAACTTTTTCAATTGCCCTTAATTCCCGCCAGCAGACCACACCTTTTGATGTTTCAGTCTTTTCTTCTGTGCGGAGCTGGCTTGCATGAAACTTCCAGATATTATCGTATGCGAGTTTTAGTGCCTGTTTTGCCTCTTCAGAAGCACCTGAAGCAATAGTTCTGATCTCCTCTTTCTCTAAAAAGAGCTTATTGAGAGATATACCATCAAACTTTTCGGCAAAGGTTTTCAGGGCATTGTCGCCATTAAGCTTTACTTCATCAATAATTTCTGTTACTGCAGCCCGGATGTGATTATTGGAATCTATATTGCGTTTGCAAAGATCTTCAACAGCTTTAGCGTTCAGATCTTTTAAATTATAGACTTTCAACATGGCTATCCGTTTATAAGATGATCTTTTCGATAGGCATCACGACAATACCCTGGGCGCCTGCACTTTTCAGCAAACTAATCTTCTCCCAGAAATCACGCTCAGGGATTACTGTATGAACAGCTACCCATCCGCTTTCTGCCAATGGTACTACAGTCGGACTTTTCACTCCCGGCAGGAGTTCCAAAATGCGATCCAGATTTTTAGATTCTGCATTCAGAACCACATATTTGGTTTCTTTCGCCCGGAGTACGGATTGGATTCTTTGAATCAGTTCAACAACAAGAGGTTCAGCTTCAATTCCATTTCTTCCAATCAATACGGCTTCCGACTTCATCACTTCAGCAAATGGCTTTAATCCGTTGCTTTTAAGCGTACCACCTGTTGATACAATATCAAATATCGCATCACTCAGACCCAGACCGGGAGCAATTTCAACCGAACCGGATATCGTGCGGATATCCGCGCTGATATTATTCTTGTCCAGGAAGTTCTTTAGAATTACCGGATAGGAAGTAGCAATTGATTTTCCATTCAGATCGGCAATGTTTTGGATGTTGCTATGAGTTTGCACCGCCAGTTTAAGGGTACACTTGCCAAATCCCAGCATTTGCAGGAAGCTGACATCAACCCCTGTTTCACTGATAACGTTTTCACCTACTATTCCGAGGTCGGCAATGCCATCCTGAACATATTCAGGAATATCATCATCCCGAAGGAACAATATTTCAAGCGGGAAATTCGATACAGTGGATATCAGGGAACTTTTATAATTTTCGAAGCTTAACCCGCAATTTTTGAGCAGTTCGACCGATTTTTCGTTTAATCTACCAGATTTCTGGATAGCTATTTTAAGAGTTTTCAAATTGTAAGTTTTAATCAGACCAAAAAATTATTAAGAAACAGTTTCACGTAGAAACGTATATTATATTACATCGCCGCAAAGCGATGATGGAAATGTACGTGATGTGTGAAAACTATATTCATAATATTTGGCCCAAATAGCTTGGGAGGCGAGCAAATATAAGGATTGCTTATTGGAATAAAAAATTTATGTTAATTGATAGTTGACAATTGATAATTGACAGTTGACAGAGTACTAAATTGTGATATTTCCATTCCTTATCTCCCATTCCCTTCTATTATTGTTGTTTGTTAGGAGATTGCGTAATTGTCAACTGTCAATTATCAACTATCCCTTCTATTAATTGTTGTGTGTTAGCAGATAACTTAATTGTCAACTGTCAACTGTCCATTGTCAACTAAATCCTAAATTCCTTTCACAGCAGATTAATTATAGTTAATTTTGGTTCTTAATGAGATTCCTGTCGCCCGGATTTTTATTTGCCCTACTGACAATCGCCATACCTGTCATTATCCATCTTTTTAATTTCCGGAAGTTTAAGAAAGTTTATTTCAGCAATGTGCGTTTTTTAAAGAATGTACAGGTTCAGACATCTTCGCGTCAGCATCTTAAAGACAGATTGATTCTGGCAACAAGGATTCTTGGTATAAGTTTTTTGGTTTTCGCATTTGCACGCCCTTACATCCCGATGGCAGATCAGCAAAATGCGTTTCAACAACAGGTTTTGAGCATTTATATTGACAATTCCTACAGTATGGAAGCCGTGAATAAAGAAGGGACCCTGCTGGATGAGGCGAAAAGAAGAGCCAGGGAGATCGCATCAGCATATAGTTTAAACGATAAATTCCAACTCCTCACTAATGATTTTGGAGGTAAATACCAGAGGCTGCTGAGTTTTGAAGAATTTCAAACGGCCCTTGATGAAGTAAATATCAGTTCGGCTAACCGGAAACTGGATCAGATAATCATCAGGCAAAAGGATGTATTTCTGAAAGAGCCAAACTCCCGAAAAACGATTTATCTCATTTCTGATTTTCAGAAAAATATGCTTTCGGCAGCCACAATTCCTGCTGATAGTACTGTAAAAACACGCCTTATCAGGTTAAATTCAAATTCCCAACCAAATATTTCTGTAGATTCAGTATGGTTTAGCACCGCTATTCATAAACCGGGTGATTCTGAGAAATTGATGGTCCGTCTTCAAAATAATTCCGATGAAGAGGCCATAAATATTCCAGTAAAATTGCAGGTCAACAAGGTTCAAAAATCCATCGCCAGCATGACTATTAAGCCCCGCAGCACTAAGATAGATACCCTGACTTTCAGTGGATTGCAATCGGGCTGGCAGGAAGCTGAATTAGAAATTACTGATTTTCCTGTAGTCTTTGATGACAAGTTCTTTTTCAGTTTTAATGTTCAGTCCTCTCTTTCTTTACTTATTATAAACGGAAGTAAAGAAAATCAGTATCTGAACTCGGTATATCGCTCTGATCCATTTTTTAAAGTGCGGAATGTTGCTGCAGGTAGTATTAATTATTCAGGATTGGCAGAATATCCATTGATTATACTCAACGAAGTGGCCGAAATAAGTGATGGATTGGGCCAGCAATTGATTAATTATATCCGAAATGGCGGAAGCCTGATAGTATTTCCTGATCTGAATAACGATCAGTCCGCTTTGAAGAAATTTCTTAGTGCAGCTGGTACTGATGTACCTTTTCAGGTGTTGAATGCTGAAAATAAGGTTTCATTAATCAATCCGGAGCATCCCGTATTTCAGGGTGTTTTCGATAATGTTCCTAAACAAATTGATCTTCCGGTTGCTAAGAAATACCTTCGCTACAGCTCACAGACTAATACAAACCGGCAAATTTTACTGGAAATGCCGGGTAAAGTTTCATTTTTTAGTGAATACAGGCTTGGTTCAGGGAAAATATATCTTTCGGCAGTACCTTTGAGCTCAGAAACAAGTAATTTTGCCAGACATTCAGTATTTGTGCCTATCATGTACCAGACGGCTCTTTTATCTCTACGGAACCAGAACTTGTTTTATAAATTGAACAGGGAGCAACAAATTGAATTACCAAAAATATCCTTAAACTCAAATCAAACTCTTAAATTGAAGAATGAGAAGTTTGAGGCAATACCTGATCTGAGGCAAAATGAGAATTTTTCACAACTATATATTGCCGATCAGATCAAACAAGCCGGAAATTATCAGTTATTGAAAAGCGATAGTCTGATAGCAGTGCTTTCTTTTAATGAAGCCGGTTCTGAATCAGATATGAGCTATGCAAGTGATGAAGAGATAAAAGAATTGTTCCCTGAACAAAGAATTGAAATTTTGAATACAGATCCGGGTTCTTTGACGAATGCTGTAAAATCTATTAATCAGGGAACTTCTTTATGGAAAGTTTGCCTGATATTGGCCTTAGTTTTTTTTGCTGCTGAGATTTTGCTCATTCGCTTTTACAAAAGGACTCAAATTAAACCGTTAAACAATTGAAGAATTTATTAATTCAGTCTGCAAAAATTTTAGATCATCAAAGTCCTTTCAATGGAAAGATTGCTGATGTTTTGATCCATGATGGAAAGATTTCTGAAATAGGGAAGAACATCAGTGTTTCGGACAAAAGCACCATTATTATCTCTGCAAAAGGGCAGGTATTGTCACCTGGCTTTTTTGATCTCAATGCGAATTTTGGAGAGCCCGGCCTCGAAACCAAGGAAGATATGGGCACGGGATGTATGACAGCTGCAGCAGGAGGCTTTACAGGTCTTGCTCTGATGCCAAACACTCAGCCTCCGATTCATTCAAAGGCAGAAGTTTCTTACCTGATCAGTAAATCCAAAAATAATCTTGTGGATATTTATCCTCTGGGATGTATAAGCCATAACAGGGAGGGTAAGGAACTTGCCGAAATGTATGATATGCAGCAATCCGGTGCGATAGCTTTTACTGATGGTAACAGGCCTGTATCAAATGCAGGCTTGATGAGCAGGGCATTATTGTATACCAAATCATTTAACGGACTTATTCTATCATACGCAGAAGATCAGGATATTGCAGGTAAGGCGAAAATGAACGAAGGACTGATGAGTACCTATCTGGGTATGAAAGGAAATCCATCCCTTGCTGAAGAATTGATGATCTCCCGTGATCTTTATCTTGCGGAATACAATGATTCACGGATACATTTCAGTACAATCAGTTCTGCTGGGAGTGTGGACCTGATTAGAAAAGCTAAAAAAGCAGGAATTAAAGTAAGTTGCGATGTTGCAGTCCATCATTTGATATTTACCGAGGATGATCTGGAAGGATTTGACAGTAACTTTAAGGTTAAACCACCTCTCCGCACCAAGAAAGATCAGAAAGCTCTGATTGCTGGTCTAAAGGATGGAACCATTGATGCAATAGTTTCTCAGCACAGTCCCCATGAAATAGAATTTAAAAATGTGGAATTTGAAATCGCATCTTATGGTATCATTGGTTTACAAACCGCATTGCCAGTCGCACTAAAAGCCGGTTTAAGTTTGGAGACAATTATCGAAAAAATGGCACTTGCTCCAAGAAATATTCTCGGAATTTCAATTCCTGAATTGAAAACCGGAAATTCTGCTAACTTTATTCTGTTTAATCCGGAAGAAGAATGGGAGCTGAATGAGGAGAGTAACAGATCCAAATCATCCAATTCGCCTTTCTTCGGACAAATACTGAAGGGGAAAGTGAAGCTTGTATATAATAATGGCCAGTACATTATATTTTAATCAAAAATTATGAATACAAGTATAGATCGGGCAATGAATGCGGCTTTGGCGCAGTTTGCTTCAGTAAATAAACAGGATTTTAAGCCATTTTCAAAGGCTTTGACAGGTGTTTTTAATCTGGATATGCCTTACCTAGAAAAAGTTGATGCATTGGATAGTGTTTTTGATGATCAACCCGTTTTTGAACCATTGCGTGAACTGTTCTTTGATTTGTTACTGATCAACTTTCTAAACGAAGATGTTCGTAAACTGGAGGAGGACTATCTCGATTCACCTGAGTGGGAGAAAATTGAAGAAAGTACAATTGATCGTGGGACAGAGCTTTTGAACCTCTTGCTTTATTTACAGGAATGTCAGGATGAAGCCATTGAGCCTGAACTGAGTGATTTTCTTCGTGAGTTCCTGCTTGTAGACGAGGATGAGTTTCAGGATGAACATCGTATTTATGAAGAAGTTATCGCAAACCAGATTCTGGTAGAAAGCGATCTGAAGGAACTGGCACGTGTAACGGCCGAAATACCTGATGATTCGGAGCTAAAAGAATTGTTTTACCCGATGATTGGCTTTTTCAGGGATACAGATCCTTCAGAAAATGATTTCAATGATTTTGTAAGCCACAGTACCAATCCGGATTTTGATTCTGCTGTATATTCTCTTTTAATTTCCTATAACTCTCAAAACTAAACCAAACTAGAAAAAAATGGAATTGTCATTAGAAAACTTAAACAAAGCCGCTAGCACTAATGGGGTGATTATCGGCATTTTGTCTACAGTGATCGGAGTGGTCACTTATTATGTATTCCCCTCGCTGCTTGGCTCTATGTCATTCGGGATCGGTACACTGGTTGTCTCCTTGCTGATTTATGTGTTTTTTACCCTTGACCTGAAAAAGAAGATCGGCGGATTCTGGACTTTTAAAGAAGCTTTAAAGGGAATTTTTCTGATGTCCTTTATTGCAGGATTGGTCTATTCATTAGCCAATGTTGTTTTTTATAAATTCATAGAGCCGGGGGCATTTGAAAAGATTGCAGGATTTATGGAATCAGGAATGTCCCAGACCTTCGAAAATATGGGAATGGAGCAGGAGAAGATTGATGAGGCAGTGGCTAAGCAGATCGAAGGAATTAAGGCACAGTATGATCCAACATTTGCGCAGTTTTTCAAGAATCTCGGTATTGCGGTGATCATCCAGTTCGTAATGTCACTTATTTTTGCGGCGATATTCAAGAAAGAGGCTCCGGTATTCGCTTCAGCCGGAGAAGATGAAGAGGAATAGTCTTTTAAAATAATCTGACGTGCAGGTTTTATCAATATTATTGATGAAATTTGCACGTTTTTAATTGTTAAATAATCGGAATTCTATTATCTCAGATCTCATATCTCACATCTCAAATCTCACATCTAAAAATGGATATATCTGTAGTTGTTCCTTTATTCAATGAGGCAGAATCTCTGCCAGAACTCCTCAGCTGGATCAACAGGGTGATGACAAAGCATGGATTTAGTCATGAAGTGATATTGGTAGATGATGGAAGCAACGACGGATCATGGGAGGTCATTGAGGAATTGAAACATGAATTTCCGGCCATAGTAGGGATCAAGTTTCGCCGTAATTATGGCAAATCAGCAGCCCTGAATGTAGGTTTTGAAGCATGCCAGGGTAATGTGGTCATTACAATGGATGCTGATCTCCAGGATAGTCCGGATGAAATCCCCGAACTTTACAGAAGAATTGTTGAGGAGAAGTTTGATCTTGTTTCAGGCTGGAAACAAAAACGTCATGACCCGCTTTCAAAAACTATTCCCACAAAATTGTTTAATCTGGTAACCCGCCGCATGTCGGGCATACATAATCTTCATGACTTTAATTGCGGTTTGAAAGCCTATCGTAAAGAGGTCGTAAAAAGTATTGAAGTTTACGGTGAAATGCACCGTTATATTCCGGTCATTGCCAAATGGGCCGGTTTTAAGAAAATAGGCGAACAAATAGTAGAGCACCGTGCACGTAAATACGGCTACACTAAATTTGGTTTCAGCCGCTTCATTAATGGGTTTCTGGATCTCTTATCCATATTTTTTGTCGGGAAGTTCGCCAAAAGGCCTATGCACTTCTTTGGTACTATGGGAGCATTGAGTTTTCTGGCCGGTACCATAATTGCCTTATGGATCATCATTGAGAAGCTGTATCATATCAGCATGCATATCAAATACTCCCGTGAAATTGTTGACCAGCCTCTTTTTTATATCGCTTTGGTAGCTATAGTTGTCGGTTTTCAGCTGTTTCTCACAGGTTTTATAGCAGAGCTTGTCTCAAGAAATTCTCCTGAGCGTAACAGCTATCAGATTGAGAAGACTGTTTGATTTTTTATCCCCTAGACTCAGATCAAGATGTTTTTTTCAATCATCATTCCACTTTATAACCGGCCTCAGGAGATTGATGAATTGCTGCATACTTTAACAAAGCAAAGCTACCTTCAATTTGAGGTTCTGATCATTGAAGACGGATCGAAAGTTGATGCAAAGGAAATAGTTGATTCATACAAGGATCGACTTGACGTCAGCTATTATTACAAAGAGAATGCCGGTCAGGGTTTTGCCCGTAATTATGGCTTTGAACGTGCAAAGGGGGATTATTTTATCGTTTTCGACTCAGATTGTCTCATACCTGCAAATTACCTTGAAACGGTTAAAAATTACCTGCTGGAGCATCAGCTGGATGCTTATGGCGGTCCGGATGGTGCTCACCCATCATTTAGCCCCGTTCAAAAGGCCATCAGTTATTCTATGACTTCACCTTTCACTACAGGTGGTATCAGAGGTAATAAAAAGCATATCGGGACTTTTCATCCGAGAAGTTTCAATATGGGGATCTCTCGTGAGGTATGGGAAAAGACAGGAGGGTTTATTCTGACCCGTTTAGGTGAAGATATTGAGTTCAGTATTCGTATTCATTCTTTGGGCTTTAAAATTGGTCTGATTCCTGATGCGGTGGTTTATCATAAACGGAGAACTGATCTTTTTCAATTTTATAAGCAATTGCATTTCTTTGGCAGGGCCAGGATTAACATTTATAAGCATTTTCCTTCCGAATTGAAGCTGGTCCATTTTTTCCCGGCTTTTTTTACTATATTTTTGTTGCTGAGTTTATTTTTAAATCTGTTTGGCAGCACATTAGCTGAATTATGTAATACCTTGCTGGCTGTTTACATTTTGTTGATATTTTTCCATTCCTGGAAGGTAAACAAATCATCAAAAGTTGCATTTTTGAGTATTGCTGCTGCATTTGTACAGTTAACAGCCTATGGGCTCGGGTTTATGCAGGATTTTTGGAAGAGAATTATTTTAAGAAAACAATAATATATGGACAAATCATTGTCAGTGAATGAGATATTGGCAGATGCCTGGCAACTGGCCAAAAGAAATATCTGGGTTTTGCTGGGCTTCACTGCTGTACAGTTTGCTTTTATTCTGATCATTACTACTATACTTACAAGTGTGTTTGGAGGTGCCAGCGGGGCAGGTGTATTGATTCAGAATATTATTCTAAGCCTGTTCGATGCTTTTTTTACTGTCGCTTTTTATCAGGTATTCTTTAAACTGATTGATGAAGATACTGATCCTGAATTCCCTGATTTTGTTCCCAATCTGGTAAAAGCTGTAAATTTTCTGATAGTCAAACTTATAATCGGTTTGGTTCTGGTATTCATCATCGCCATAATCAGTTCGGTTTACTTCTACAATAAGCAGGATATCGATACCAGTAACCCATTTAGCTGGGATCTGCTGCCTGTTTTTGCACTTATAGCTATTCCGCTTGTTTTTCTTACAATCAGACTATGTTTCGTAGTATGCTTTATCGTTGACCAGGAATCGGGTGCTTCAGAGTCAATCAGCCAGAGCTGGGCAATTACCAAAGGGCATTTTTGGTTTATTGCGCTTCTTTTCCTGGTGATGCTTGGTTTAAATATCCTTGGAGCAATGGCCTTGTTTATAGGATTGTTATTTACAGTCCCTTTTTCCAGTTTAATCCTGATCATTGCCTATCGTCATTTGGTAAATATGTATACCGAGGAAGAAGAGATTCTGCTGGATGATGAGGAGGATGAGCATGGGAATTAAATCCTGGTTTGCAAAGCCTCTGGCAGCATTTGCCGTAAGGCAGATCAATAAATGGAAGAATAATCCCATTGCAGCACAGGAGCGTACCTTTGAGCGTCTCATCAGACAAGCCAGTGGCACTGCCTTTGGCAAAGACCATAATTTTGCTTCAATTAAAACATACGATGATTTTAAGAAGCGTGTTCCCATTGCTGATTACGAGGATCTGAAGACCTATATTGACCGGGTTGTTCGGGGCGAGTCGGATGTGATGTGGCCGGGGAAGCCAATTTACCTTGCTAAAACATCGGGTACAACTTCGGGTGTTAAGTATATCCCAATCTCTAAAGAATCTATGCCCGAGCACCTGAACGGGGCCCGCAACGCATTATTCTCTTATATCCATGAAACCGGAAAGTCTGAGTTTATCGATGGAAAAATCATTTTTTTGCAGGGAAGTCCGGTTCTTGAGCGTAAGAATGGTATCAATTTCGGACGCTTATCGGGCATTGTGGCCAACCATGTTCCTGCCTACCTCCAAAGGAACCGATTACCATCATATAAAACCAATTGTATTGAGGATTGGGAAGAAAAGGTTGATGCAATAGTAGATGAAACCCTATCGGAGGATATGCGCCTGATCTCCGGAATCCCACCCTGGGTTCAAATGTATTTCGACCGGCTCAGAGCCCGTACAGAGGGAAGGAAAATAGGTGAAATTTTTAAGAATTTCTCGCTGTTTGTTTACGGAGGAGTGAATTTTGAACCTTACCGTGCCCGCCTGGAAGAAAGTATAGGGCGGAGGGTAGATTCAATTGAAACCTACCCTGCATCAGAGGGCTTCATTGCATTTCAGGATTCACAACAGGAAAAAGGCTTACTTTTATTAGTAGACTCGGGTATTTTCTATGAATTCATCCCATCTGATGAATACTATAATGAAAACCCAGGCCGGATATCCCTTGAGGATGTGGAACTGGATAAAAATTATGCGATTATTTTAAATACCAATGCCGGACTCTGGGGCTATAGTATTGGAGATACCGTTAAGTTCGTTTCCAAAAATCCATATCGCATTCTTGTTAGTGGTAGAATCAAGCATTTTATTTCAGCTTTTGGCGAGCACGTCATTTGCGAAGAGGTAGAACATGCAATTTTATCGGTAGCAGGCCAGGAAGGGGTTGAAATCACTGAATTTACAGTCGCACCCCAGGTAAGTCCTGAAGATGGTTCTTTACCATATCATGAATGGTATGTTGAGTTTGCAAAGGCTCCTGAAGATATGGAAAGTTTCAGTCTCAAAGTAGACCTCGCCTTACAGAAGAAAAATACATATTATTTTGACCTGGTTGAAGGAAATGTATTGCGCCCCCTGCTTATGCATAAGCTTGAAAAGGACGCATTTCGAAACTATATGAAATCGAAGGGTAAGCTTGGCGGGCAGAATAAAGTGCCTCGTTTGTCAAATGACAGGCATATTGCTGAAGAATTAAATGAATGGATCAGCAGATAGCTCAGGAATCTCAAAAAAATTAATAAGTTTAGGCAATTTCAGTTTTGAATTAATAAATCGGGTTCGGTTTGATGGGAAAAAGTTTTAATAGTGAGTTTGCTTTAAAGAATATAGCTATTCTGGGTTCAACAGGTAGTATTGGTACTCAGGCTCTTGAAGTTATCCGGCAAAATCCGGATCGATTCCATGCCTTTGTATTGACGGCAAACAGTAATGCCGGACTTTTAATAAAACAGGCTCTGGAATTCAATCCGGAATTTGTTGTTATTGCTGAACAATCAAAACTTGATGAAGTAAAGAGTGCATTAAGTCATACTGAAACTAGGGTATTATGTGGGCAGGATGAGCTTTGCGCGACTCTGGAACGGCCTGAAATTTCCCTGGTACTCACTGCTATGGTTGGATTTGCAGGCCTGATCCCAACCCTTGCTGCAATCAGAGCAGGAAAGGACATAGCCCTTGCGAATAAGGAAACGCTAGTTGTTGCAGGAGATATGGTTACCAGTCTGGCAAAAGAACATGGGGTGAAAATATTGCCGGTCGACTCTGAGCATTCGGCTATTTTTCAATGTCTGGCAGGAGAAGAACAAAATCCGATTGAAAAAATTTACCTGACAGCCTCCGGTGGTCCATTCAGAGGGAAGGACAGGGATTTTCTTGCCACAATCACTCGTAAGGAGGCCTTAAAGCATCCCAACTGGGTAATGGGAGAGAAGATCACAATTGATTCGGCAAGTTTAATGAATAAAGGTCTGGAAGTGATTGAAGCAAAATGGCTTTTTGATCTGGATGTTTCTCAGATAGACGTCATTGTTCATCCGCAGTCAATAGTTCATTCTCTGGTTCAGTTCAGGGATGGCTCGATGAAAGCCCAAATGGGTTTGCCCGATATGAAATTACCTATTCAATACGCAATGGCCTATCCCGAAAGGATAGAAAATACATTCCCGAGATTCAATTTTACTGATTTTCCAAATTTAAGCTTCGAACAGGCTGACAAAACGACGTTCAGGAACCTGGCACTTGCTTTTGATGCCTTAAATGCGGGCGGGAACATGCCATGTGTGATCAATGCAGCCAATGAAGTAGTTGTGGCAGAATTTTTGAAAGATAGAATTGGATTTTTGAAGATGAGCGATATCATCGAACAATGTATGTCCGAAATTACGTTTATACCAGATCCCTCACTCGATGATTATTTAGAATCAGACAGGATTACACGGATTTTGGCTCAGGAATTAGTAACAAATAGTAAATTATAGAGTTTAAATATAAAATAAGAGAAAAGGCATGGATGGATTAGTAATGACGGGTCAACTGTTATTGGGATTATCAATTTTAATCATATTACACGAAGCAGGACACTTTTTTGCTGCAAGGGCATTCGGAATCAGGGTAGAGAAATTCTATCTGTTTTTTGACGCATGGGGCTTTAAATTGTTCAGCTTTAACTATAAAGGGTGTGAATACGGTATTGGGTGGCTGCCATTAGGGGGCTATGTGAAGATTTCAGGAATGATCGATGAATCGATGGATACCGATCAGCTTGCCGGTCCGCCGCAGCCCTGGGAGTTTCGTTCTAAACCGGCCTGGCAACGACTTATTGTCATGCTGGGTGGAGTTACCGTGAATATTGTACTGGGTATCTTTATTTTCTGGATGCTTACGCTGAAGAACGGCGAGACTTTTATTCCGAATGATAAACTACCTGATGGAATAGCACCTGGAATTATAGGGCGGGAGATTGGCCTGCAGGCCGGTGACCGGATTACAGCAGTGAATGGTACTCCCGTAAAACGCTTTGAAGAATTAACCAGTTCAAAAGTTCTGTTAGGTGATACGGAACTAACCGTGCAGAGAAACAGTCAAACAATTCCTGTTCAGGTACCGGGAGATGTGCTGGAAATGGTTTCAGATCTGGGAATCGGGCAGTTTGTTGAGCCAAGGGTAAGGATGTCGGGCGTGGTACAGATCGCTCCGGGAGGAAATGCAGATAAAGCAGGCTTAAAGGTTGGTGACAGTATTTTAGCAGTCAATGCCAAGCCGGTTACCTTCTATGATGAATTTAAATCAGAGGTTCAGTCCTCTAAAAATAAAACAGTCGCAATCTCTGTAATCCGGGATAAGCAGGCTATCGAAATTCCGACTCAGGTTTCTGAAGATGGAACGATCGGTATTTATATTTCACAATATTTCAATATTCCACTGGAGAGTGTAGACTATGGTTTACTGGCAGCATTGCCTGTAGGAGCTTCTAAAGCATGGGGTTCTTTCATGGATAATGCCAAGGGACTGGGTAAAGTGGCCTCCGGACAAGTGAAAGCGAACAAAGCCTTCACCGGGCCGATAGGTATCGCTACCATGTTTGGTGGAACTGTAGACTGGGTGAAATTCTGGAGCCTTGTAGGATTATTATCGATGGCATTGGCATTAATGAACTTATTGCCTATCCCTGCACTGGATGGTGGTCATGCAATTTTTCTGCTGATTGAAATGGTGAAGGGTAAACCACTAGGTGATAAATTCATGGAGCGTGCTCAAATGGTGGGCTTCGTGATATTAATAACCTTGATGGTCTTTGTTTTTGGAAACGACATAGTAAAACACATAATTAATTGAGACCCGATA
This sequence comes from Sphingobacteriales bacterium 16-39-50, assembly GCA_002257025.1. Classification (GTDB taxonomy): domain Bacteria; phylum Bacteroidota; class Bacteroidia; order Sphingobacteriales; family Sphingobacteriaceae; genus Daejeonella. Next base: position 52,107 of record NCHA01000018.1, read on the forward strand.
GCTATCGGGTTGAGAGTTGAGAGTGGAGAATTGAAATTGGGGTTTAACTATTACTATTTGTTTTAAATGTATATGGATGTCATCCCTGCCTGCCGGCAGGCAAGGCCGATGCAGGAGGGGACTTAGTAATTGTTAATGAAGAGTTTAATTTGGAGAGTTGATTATTGATAGTTAAGAACTGCACCCAATCCTATAATCCATTAATCCTAAAATCCTAGAACCCATTAATCCTATTTTATAAAGATTTGACTACTTATATTATCGAGTTGAGCACTGCATCCAATCCTAAAATCCATTAATCCTAAAATCCTATTCCTAATTTGAATTATTTCGAACTATACAATCTCCCAATCAGTTTCCAAATTGACAACGCCTTAGTCAAGAAGAAATTCTATGAGCTGAGTAAACGCTATCATCCCGACTTTTATGTGAATGAAAGTGATGAAAAGCAGGCTGAGATTCTGGAGCTGTCTACGCTGAATAATAAGGCTTATCAGGTTTTGTCTGATCCTCTGAAGCGTATTGAGTATGTTCTTTCATTGAACAATATGCTTGCTGATGGTGATAAATATGTTTTGCCTCAGGACTTCTTAATGGATATGATGGATGTAAATGAGGCTCTGATGGAAATGGAATTCGATCATGATGAGCTGAAACTGGCAGAGCTGAGCGGGCAGATTGATGCAAAGGAAATGGCATTGTTTGATGAGCTGAAATCATCTACGGATGAGTTTGATGCTAAAGCAGGTGCGGATGCTGAAAGTATCCTGCTGAGGATCAAGGATATCTGGTATCGGCAGAAATACCTGATGCGAATCAGGGAAAGTCTGAACAAATTCAGGGTGTGAACCCTTTAAATAAACCTTAGTTCGATATAAGGAGGGTTAAAAAATACAGTTAAACTTGGTCAGATAGTGCTTTGTAGCCATCATGATTTGATTTTGGAAATCAATACCTGCGTGTTATAGGCTGGTCCAGTCCTTTCCTCCGGAGTATTTCCGGCAAGAAATCGCGTTCTGATTCAAATTATTAATAGCCGGAAGACACTTCCTCCGGCAAGGTTTATTTTACCCGGGGCTGTTTTTCATAGGAACGGACAACCCAACCGTCCGTTGTTTAGCGAAGCGGCTCTACGGATTTTGTAATGATAAGGAGTCTCCTGACTCCTTTAATGATGGTTAAAGCTATACCGTTCAAATTTCCGGTAACTGTAGATATCCTAAATTTACTGTGTTATTGTTATGATGGCTAGACCCAAACTAAACATGCAAAGACTCTATTTCTGTATCTACCTAAACAAAAAGCCTGACACTTTCGTATCAGGCTTCGTACCCAGCGCCGGAATCGAACCGGCACAGTTTCCTATCGGTGTTTGAGACCGACGCGTCTACCAGTTCCGCCAGCTGGGCATTTTGTATAAACGTTTATGATAAATCGATCTACGTTGCGGGATGCAAACATAAATAAAATTTTAATAATTTTACAGGATTTAAGCTATGAATTTGTTCAGAATTTCCCCTGCTATTCGTAGTGTTAAACAAAGCATGAAACGGATTATCCAACGGTAAGGAATCTTCTGACTCCTTTAATTAATTTAAGAACCAATCTCCAGCTTATACCCTTTCCCCCGAACAACAACAATTTTTACTTTCGGATCAAGCTCCAGTTTTTTCCTGAGTTTTGATATGAACATATCCAGGCTGCGCCCCACAATAACACCTTCATCTTCCCAGATCTCTTTTTGCAGACGGCTTCGCTCTATAGTTTCGTTTGGTGATGATGCGAAAATGAGGAGTAAACGGGTTTCCGTTCCGGTCAGGTCTATTGTTTTTCCATTTATCAGAAGATTACGGTTCTTCGCGTCGAAAAGCACCTGGCCCAAACTGAAGGTATTGCTGGACTGAAGGTCTGGTAGGGTTCTCCCGGGCTTAACAGATCTCAAAAAAATAAAACCAACAAATGCTAAAAATGGCAGGCTGCCCAGAAGATATCCATTCTTTGCTATTAGTAAACCCTTGGGTTCAAACCTTATATTAATCATATAACATGCTGCGGGTTGCACTCTTCCTGAACATGCTACTATATCGTCTTTTTTATTTCCGGAAATAGCAAATCCATAGGCTACACTAGCGTTGCCACAGTTCAAAACGTTAACAACATAATCACCTGCAAGCGGGTCTTTGGCTAACAAACGCCGGGTAGTGTTTACAAGCGAGTCGGGTTGAAATGTAAGATTATTCTCAAACCTGATCTGGTATTCATCCGCTGCGATCTTATTTACAGGCAGCACCCTTGATTTGCTGTCGCCCGACTGTAAGAGCAGTTCATGTCCGATCCTGCGGAGTAATACTTCCCTTCTTGCAATATCAAAGTCGTCGTCTTCTCTGATACCGAAAGCCACGCCGATTACAGAGATAAACAATAATATCAATGCTAAGAGGTATTTGCGTTTCCCTGAAATCAGATTTTGGCTAACATGCATTATGTCAAGATTTTATTTACAAAGTTTACAATTTTATTTACAATTCTGATTGCTTGAACTGAAAGATCTCAAAGTAATTTAGCTGAATCAACTAGATATGTTTCAGTTAAATTTAAAAGTATGAAAAGATTATTTGTGTTTGTTCCGACCATCTTTCTGGTGTTATTTCTACTGAATTCTTTTGTTCTAAAAGAAAAGGACCGGGGGGAGAAAACGACCCAGGGGACTAAATCAATTAAAGACCAGGGGACTGGTGATAAGTCACTTATAGATCCATCTGCAAAAGACTCAGAATTCAGACCCAATGGAAATAAAACTGTGCTTGCAAGCAGCGTTCTCAAATCTAATGATGACGGACTAACATGGCAGGACATTAGCGAAGGACTCCCTGCAATTGAACAGCCTGTAAATTTCTTTGCCGGAGAGTCAGATCTTTATTTAAATGTAAAAAATGAAATGTATCGAAGTAAGAGTAATCTTGTGACCCCGGTTTGGGAAAAAGTGAATGTACCTGATCCGCAAAGTGCTTCGATTGCTTTCAATCGTTCGGGTATCATGGCCTTCAATTATAAAGGACAGATCTATCAAAAGACTTCCGCTACACAAACCTGGTTGCCTATACATACAAATTTCAGCAAACATTCAATGCGGACTGTTTTTGAAACCTCTGATGGAACGTTATTCCTCGGTTTTGACCACGGTCTTTACAAATCTACCGACAAGGGCAAAAACTGGAAACAGGTCCAAAATGAAGGCTGGGTAATGAATATTGTGGAGTCGGAGGGCGTTCTTGTGGCGACTGGTCAGAAAGGGATCATGCGTTCGACAGATAATGGTGAACACTGGCAATGGGTGATCAGTGAGGGAGGCGTGGGTATAGCTATAGAACGTATCGAAGGTGGATTTGCTGCGATATCCTTCAACACAGAAACCCAATCAAGAAGGGTACGCATTTCATTGGATAGCGGAAAAACCTGGCAGCCTATTGATGAAGGACTTCGCCCTACTTTGTTCCTTTCATCGATCAAACAAGTTGGTAAATATTTAGTACTTGGTCACCCGGATGGCATATTCCGTACATCTGACAGGGGTAAAACCTGGAAAAGTGTTCATTCTGGCCTTGATGTACCAACTGATAAAAATGTGTTCAAATTTGTACCAAGCTGGAACAGACAAGTCGATGAACCTGGAAATGTATTTAAGATATTTGTTTCCGGTAATGCAATGTATGCTGTGGTGGTGAGTGCGGGATGTTGAAAGTAAGTTGCTGAAGGTAGTTTAGTGATTGGCTCAAAACAACGTTTGCCCCGATGGCTATCGGGAGCAACAAGGACTGATATGAAGGTGTCGGGTTTTGTTGTATTGTAAGATATAGGAACGGAGTCTAAGACTCCTGGTCATTGAATAATCCGTAGTCACGCTACGC
>NCHA01000019.1 GCA_002257025.1 Sphingobacteriales bacterium 16-39-50
ACTTCAGATATAGGCGGGCGGGTAGTGGTATTATTCAGATCAGCATTATAGAAGCCTCGCTGAAACAGGAGGATCTCCGTATCAATAAAATCAGAGCTAGTCATTCGTGGCTGATAGAACTGGTCGGGTTGCTGGATACGGGTAAGATTGGAATGAAATTCTGTTGTTAAGGGCTGGCTGAGACTTCCTTTTTTGGTATTGATTACTATAACACCATTGCCGGCTCTTGCACCCCAGATAGAGGCAGCAGCAGCATCCCTTAAAATGCTGATATTTTCAATATCATTCGGATTAATGTTATTGATATCACCTTCATAAGGAAAATTGTCCAGCACAATTAGTGGCTGGTCATTCGCAAAGATGGTATTACGGCCCCTGATGCTCAGTTTGGAAGATCCGCTTCTTTCATCAAACAGCAACATCAGTGGATATCTGGCGGTTAAATAATTCTTTGCTTATGCTTGCAAAAGATCCTGTGGCCCGTTCAAGCGGGATCTCCTGATATCCGGTGCTCACAATCACTTCTTCTAATTGCCTGGCATCCGGTAGCAGAGTGATAGTGATTTCGCTTCCTTTACCGGCTATCGGAATTTCCTGTGGCAGGTAGCCTATAAAACTTATCAGGAGTATCGGGTGTTCGGGTACTTCGTGGAGCCTGAAATGGCCATTTGTATCACTTATTCCGGCAATTTTACTGTCTTTTACTCTGATGGATGCCCCCACTAGCCCCTCTCCTTTTTCATTCCTTATTATTCCGGAAATTATCATTGCAGATTTTGCAGTAACAGGAATTTCCTGGGCAAAACCTTTTAGTACTGACCAAAGCGCGGCCAGTACGATAGTTAGTATCGTTTTTTTCATTTAATTATTTGGTTAGTTATTTAAGAAAAGTCCCGGCTTCCGCCGGCATGACAGCTGGGATCGCCAGGGCTAACGTTGTCATTCTGGTGTGTCGCACTGACGATCCCGACAATTGTCGGGACCAGGGTCACTCCGGATGCCTCTTGAAAGAGGCGAAGAGATCTTTAGTTGACACCTGGTCCTGATAGGTATCCTCCATGCCTCCCTGGTTCTGAACATACTTCAGCTTTTCCTGCAGTTCATAAAGTGCAGGCAGTACCTCTTCCAGGGCTTCGAAATAATCGAGTAGGCGTTTTTTGCTGTGCATGCTTTGTTCGGAATAGCCTCCACTTAGCATGACAGTAAATGCCCGACAAAGCATTTCATCAGCTTCCATTAAGTTGTAGGAAGAACAGAAGTTTCGCAGATTTTGGAAAGCTGCTTTTTGTTTGGACTGATGGTTTTGCGTACTCATATGTAATTTTTCATATGAGTCCTGAGGAAATGCAGTATAATACATGTGGGGCCTGCAAACCACGGCTGCTATAAAGTTTCTGACGCCTTACGCTAACATGGAATTACAGCAGACCCCACATCTATTTCGACGCACGAATATAGTACATCTACACATAGACATGGGTATTATTCTGCTGTCCTGTGTTAGCGGCGTCAGAGGTGCAACCACAAGACTCTTAATAAATACCTTATCTGAAATCAAATATAATATTATTCTTATAGTAAACAAATTTGTTGACCATTTTTTCTATGGAATAATGAGTTTGCGGTATGCAAGAAGATGTTAGGAAGTTTCGGATAAACCTAGGTAGGAGAATTGGCCAACTTAGGAAAAGAAAAGATCTTGATCAAACTGAACTAGCGGCCATTCTCAATGGGAAAGACAAACAGGCAATAAACCGCTATGAAAAACAAGGAGCTAATCCCACAGCGTTTCTGTTGGTTCAAATTGCCAAGGCTCTTTCTGTATCATTAGATGAATTAACTGATTTTTCTGAGTTAGATTAATCATATCTTTAGACGCAGATTATAAAGTTGAGCTAACCCATAATATGTCTTTTATGACAAATAATTACAGAAGGAATTTATTCCTTTATTTTTATTCATGAAGCTCATATACAGCAGGAAGCAATTCTTCGAGTGCTTCTAAAAAATCCAACACTTGTTCTTTTTTACTGTTGTTAATAGCACTAAAATGTACACCTTCAATATGGTTGTACACCTGGCTTAGCATTTCCGTACTTTCCTGTAGAGTGTAGGAGGATAGAAAGTTATTCAGACAGCGTGTAGTTTCTTCTTTTATCATGACTATAATTTTCGATCGTTTATATTTTTCCTTATATTAGACATCCTGCATTAATATAGAAAAGAGAATTAGGGAACGGTAAGCTTAAATTCCAGATTACTATTTAAGCAATCATTAAAAACTTCGCTTAAGCTTATTTTGTCTTAACAAAAGCTGAATTTCATTTAGACTATAAAATTCCTTTCGCCGAATATATATTGGGTGTATACAGCCATCCTTCTTCAGCCGATAAATGGTCGAATCGCTGATGTGGTACTTCTGCATTATATCGTAGCGGTCTAAGAGCTGATCTTTTTGTTCTTCAACACGGGCGTACCATGCAAGTTGTTCATCCCGCATTTGCTTTAAAATACTGCAGCTTTCTTTAAGCTGCTCCAGGATTGTTGCTTCAAACGCATTAAGGTCTGATCTTCTCATAGCAAAAAAGAATGTCACCCCTAATTTCTTTTATTCATTTCAAACTAGCGGTGACATTGTATTTTTCCTTTTATAAGGTCTGATGGAGAATTCGCAAGCTGTAATTTCAGCAATTTGGATCGATCAGAGTTGTCGAAAAACTAAATCCTCTAAAAAGAATTGATATGAAGGCCTCAAACCCTCTTATCAATTTCAGTTGTTTACTAGGGGATAGTATCGGTTAGATCCCAGCCTCCACTGCAGCCACGACACTCCTTTAACTTTTCTTTCAGACTTTTATCGGGACTTGGGAGATCGTCTTTCGTACAACTGCTAAATAGTACTATAATCATTGTCAATAGACCAAGCTTAGCTCTAAACAGCATTCCTGACGGCACATAAAAATTCCTAATGTGACTTCTTTTGAAGCCAATTTTTAATCGTTTCATTTTTCTGAATTTTAAGATGAATACTAATTACCGGCCTGAAGGATAGCGCTATTTTCCTGCCTTCTTCGATAAAAGTATAGTAGATCTTTACTTGTAAGGAGTGCTGACGGGGATAGATCGTATTTGACGGAGGTATGAAGTAAATTGACGGGTTAAGTTCTATTAGACTAAAAATTATAAGGCATAAATCTGCTGTTCAATACTCTGGAAGGCATGTCGGGTTCTCAGAAGACAGAACGGGATGTAGAGGATTATAAAATGAATTATTTGTTCATATTGAATTTGTCGATGGGACAAATCAGTGAAATTGTGCTGATTGTCATTCAGAGGAGCCAGGCGATTTTTTCAAGTACTAAAATTTTGAGGCGACGAAGAATCTCATTCCTATGAGCATGAAATTTAGCTGCAGCAGGATATATTTCTTTATTCTTAGGTGCTTTGTTTGTAGATTATAATGATATAATATTAATGGAGTGTTTCAAACATTTTTAGAGCCTCACCCTTATTACGTAGCCGTCAATTCCAGGATCATCCTGGCCCTCTCCAAGGGAGAGGGTTTAAAGATATTGCAAGGATAAATCCAAATAACAGGTCTTCCTAAAACACTAAACATTTCAAAGCAGGTATTATTTAACATTAGGATATCTCAGACAACAGGCAAAAGATACCAGGTAACATATATCCGGTAGCGAATTGTCAAATTTTTCTTGCCTTTCTAAAAATATGTTCTACTTTTGATATATATAATGAGTACTAATTATACTCAATATTATGCTCGAAAGTCTGATAACATCTAAAACGAGAATTAAGTTATTGCTTAAATTCTTTTTAAACATCAATAATCAGGGATATCTAAGGAGCCTTGAAGCTGAGTTTAATGAGAGTACCAATGGTATCAGGCAGGAGCTTAATCGTTTTGAGCAGGCAGGCTTATTACTGGCAGAATCAGATGGCAATAAGAAACTGTATCGGGCAAATACCCTCCATCCCTTGTTCAAGGATTTGAACAGCATTATTAGAAAGTTTATTGGTGTAGAAGAAGTAATCGAACAGGTAATTGACCGTTTAGGAAATGTGCAGCGTGTTTACCTTGAAGGAATGATTGCCCGTGGCCTTGATTCGGATATTATTGATCTGATGATTATAGGTGATAATATTGACCGAAATTACCTGAGTAATCTGGTCGAAAAGGCTGAGCCTCTGATCGGCAGGAAAATACGCTATTTGGTTTTTGAAGAGGCAGATGCGGAGGTTTATGTGCAGAAGCACAATAAGGAGATGGTTTTAATATTTGATCATTTAGTATGAACTGGTACGTGATCTATACCAAATCACGTTGTGAGAAGGCTGTTGCAGATAAGTTAGCATTATTGGGTATAGAGGTTTATTGTCCGCTGTTAAAAAGAAAAAAGCTCTGGAGTGATAGATGGAAATGGGTAGAAGAGCCTTTATTCAGATCCTATTGTTTTGTCAGTCTTGAGGATAGGGACAGAGATAGCGTATTTAAAGTCCATGGTGTAGTTCAATACGTTTATTATTGCGGGAAGCCAGCAAGAATAAGGGAAAAGGAAATGGATCTTTTGAAAAGCTGGCTAATGCAATATGATCACGATAGTATAGGAGCAGAGAATTTGAATGTTAATGACAGGATCAGAATTCGTTCAGGAGCATTGATGGATAAGGAGGCTGAGGTTTTGGAGAGTAAGGGCAATTATGCGCTTTTACTTTTAGAAGATCTGGGTTTACAGGTAAAAGTTGATCTGAGAAAAAATATTGTAGAGAAATTGAAGGTTTCTTAAATGGTGCCTGGTTTTCATAAATAAAGACAGTTAATATTTAACCACATAGTTTGTTCATATTAAGATTATGATTTAAAGTACACATAGGTTGAAGCGTAGCTTATAGGCTATATGTGCCTTTAGAAAAAATAGAAACGATAAATTCTATGTTTCTATGTGGTTTAATAAATATTGAGTTAGGTTCAGGTTAAAATATAAAGATGTCGCAGACTAAAAATGTGACTGAAGGGGCGGAGCCGTGCTTTGGCTGATTTGAAGATTTGGTGATTTGGAGATTTGAAAATTAAGAAAATCGGTTTTAATTATCTGGATTGTGGTCAATTGAACGTAACCTCAACTGAACAGTGATTTGAAGATTTGATAATTTGAAGATTTGAAAATGAGAAAGATCAGTGTATTTCCCAAAATTGTAGCCGGTAGGGCAGTGCCGTATTGGAAGCAGCGTTAATCTGACGTTAATTAATATTAGTGTGATTAAGAATCAAGTCAAATTATTAATGGAAACTGGAATTTCCGGGTTGGTATATAATATCTCAATACCCGATAGCTATCGGGTCAATACTAACTACTCAATACTTATTTCATGAAGACTGCTCTAATTACAGGCATTACCGGACAGGATGGAGCTTATTTAGCTGAATTTCTGCTCAAAAAAGGATATTTTGTTCATGGTATTAAGAGAAGAAGTTCTTTAATTAATACCGATCGTATAGATCATTTATATCAGGATCCGCATGAAAGCAATTTAAGGTTGAAGCTTCACTATGGAGATCTCACAGATTCAACCAATTTAATTCGTATCATTAAGGAAACTCAGCCTGATGAGATTTATAATCTTGCAGCAATGAGTCATGTGCAGGTGAGCTTCGAGACCCCTGAATATACAGCAAACGCTGATGGCTTAGGTACTCTCCGTATTCTTGAAGCTATTCGTATTCTTGGCATGGAGAAAAGAACGCGTATTTACCAGGCTTCTACTTCAGAATTGTATGGTCTTGTTCAGGAAGTGCCTCAAACTGAGAGAACTCCATTTTATCCCCGTTCTCCATATGCTGTAGCAAAAATGTATGCCTACTGGATTACCGTTAATTATCGTGAAGCCTATAATATGTTCGCTTGCAATGGTATTTTGTTTAATCATGAAAGCCCGGTAAGAGGGGAAACTTTCGTAACCCGTAAAATAACCAGAGCGGCAGCAAAAATTGCGCTAGGGTTACAAAATTGTTTATACCTGGGTAATCTTTCTGCTCAGCGTGACTGGGGGCATGCAAAAGACTATGTAGAGGCAATGTGGCTTATTCTACAGCAGAATAAAGCGGAAGACTTTGTGATTGCCACCGGGGTAACTACAACGGTTCGTGATTTTGTGAAAATGAGTTTCGCTGAATTAGGTATTGAAGTAGAGTTTAGCGGAAAAGATGAACAGGAAAGAGGGGTCATTATTGATATTGACGAGATCAAAGTAGAAAGCTTAAAGCTAAAAGCTGAAAGTTTAAGGCCGGGGACTACTGTTGTCAAGGTAGATCCGAAATATTTCAGGCCTACAGAAGTTGACTTACTTATTGGTGATCCTGCAAAATCGAATACCATACTGGGCTGGAAACCGAAATATGATCTTGCTGCCCTGGTCAAAGAAATGGTGCTTTCTGACCTTCATCTGATGAAGAAGGATGAGTATCTAAAGGATGGGGGATTTAATACGTTGAATTATTTTGAATAAATAGTTTGAGTATAGGGTATTGCGTATTGAGATAGATAGCTTTTTCAGTTAAGATTTAATAATTACAAACGAGAAGTAGCAGATATTAATTCTATGTGGTTTTATTCTTAATTAGAAGTCATATTATTGTTGTATACCCCGGATATTATTTCTCTATTCCGGAGTCTAAACCTAAAAGACAATATAAAATTACCCGATATCGGATACTCTTTAATAAAGAAGATTAATTAGCTTTGCGGAATTGCATTTTATGAAGATGAACAAACTTTTCAGCCTTTTGGCTTTTCTGATCTTAGTAAGTATCTCTCTACCTGTTATGGCTCAGGTAAACCCTCAAAACCTGAACAATATCCGTGTCGATGAATTGAGCGATGATCAGGTAAGAGCCTTTATGCGTCAGTTAGAAGCAAGCGGAATGGGTGATGGTCAATTGGAGCAAATGGCTCAGTCAAGGGGGATGCGTCCTGAAGAGATTAAAAAGTTAAGAGAGCGGGTTGATAAACTTAAAAATAGTGATAAACAAAAGTCCGGTCAGGGAGACCCTAAAAAAATTCAGTCTAAAACCAGTGCAGATGGAAGGCAGCTCAACTATGAAACCGATAGTTTGTCAAATCAAAGAGATCCGGAAACAGAAGCTGAAAAGGCTTTGAATGAGCTTCGATCAAAAATATTCGGTGCAGATCTTTTCAAAAACTCTAAATTAACATTTGAGCCTAATCTGAGTATTGCCACGCCTAAGAATTATGTTGTTGGTCCAAATGATGAACTGTTGATTGAAATTTATGGCAACTCTGTAGCTTCATATAATCTTAAAGTAAGTCCGGAAGGTAATATAAACATAGAATTTGTGGGAATCATTCCTGTTTCCGGACTCAGTATAGAGGCAGCAACCTCAAGAATTCGGTCGCGCTTATCAACAGTTTATAGTGGTTTGCGTAATGGAAGTACTAATCTCAATATAGCCCTTGGAAACATTCGGAGTATCAAAGTTATACTTACCGGCGAGATCGTTAGGCCGGGAACTTATACCCTTCCATCCCTTGCTAATGTATTCAATGCTTTGTATTCTTCAGGTGGACCAACAGAGAATGGTTCCTTTAGATCGATCGAATTGATACGTGGAGGTAAGAAAATAGCCACCCTTGATATTTATGATTTCTTGATGAAAGGGGAAATGGCTGATAATTTAAGATTACAGGATCAGGATATTATTCGCGTGCCGGTGTACGAATCGCGCATAGAAATTGTTGGGGAGGTGAAACGTCCCGGAATATTTGAATTACGCTTAACAGAGTCTTTTAAAGATTTATTAAGGTTTGCAGGTGATTTTACTGAGAATGCATTCAGAGCCAGGGTGAAGGTTTTAAGGAATACAGAAATTGAGCGTAAGATAGGCGATATCAATTCAGATAAATTTGATGCATATCAGCCCAATACCGGAGATAAGTATTTTGTAGATCGTGTACTGGAGCGCTTTGTAAATCGTGTTAGTATTGAGGGTGCAGTTTTTCGTCCAGGGGATTATGAGTTAGACCCAGGCTTAACTATTTCTCAATTAATCAATAAAGCAGAAGGTTTAAAGGAAGATGCATTTAGGCAAAGAGCCTATATCACGCGATTAAAGCCGGATAATCAAACTGAGTTGATCTCGGTTGATCTTGCGGGAGTACTGAACGGAAGTGTAAAAGATATTCCATTGCTCAGGGAAGATGTTATTAGTGTTTCGTCTATATTCGATTTGAAAGAAGAATATGAAGTGAGTATTGATGGGGAAGTACGTGAGCCCGGAACCTTTGAATATGCAGAAAAAATGACTTTGGAAGAGTTAATTCTCAAAGCAGGCGGATTCACAGAAGCCGCAACTTCCCAAAGAGTGGAAATTTCCAGACGAGTGAAAAATAGTAATTTAACCGCTGCTGATGCAATTACTGCACAAGTTTTTCAGGTAGATATTGACAAGGATTTGAATTTCTCTAAGCCTAAATTTGAATTACAGCCCTTTGATATTATTTCAGTGAGAAGTTCTATAGGTTATGAGGTTCAGCGCCAGGTAAAGGTTGAAGGTGAGGTATTATATCCCGGCATGTATACCATAATAAGTAAGGATGAACGGGTCTCCGATTTGCTAAGGCGCGCCGGTGGTTTAACAGCACTTGGTTACGCAAAAGGTGCATCATTAAAGCGTGAAGGTCCGGCAAAAACCGATCGTAAAAATGCTATTGATCAGAATGAAGAAGAGCAAAATAAAATAAATAAGCTTAATCGTTTACAGGAAAATGTAAAAGATACAGTTGGGATCAAAGTTCAGGAAGAAATATTGAAAAATGTTTATGTAGGTATAGAACTTGATAAAATACTTGAAAATCCCGGTACTCAAGCGGATTTGATACTTGAAGAAGGCGATGTCTTAAGAATCCCTAAACAATTACAAACTGTAAAAGTCAATGGAGAAGTATTGTATCCGGTTACTACTATTTTTAGTCAGGGACGCGGCTTTAAGCATTACATTTCGCAGGGAGGAGGATTTTCCAATAGATCTTTGAAAAGGCGATCCTATGTAATTTATGCTAATGGTTCTGTAAAAAGTACTTCAAAAATATTTTTCTTTAATAATTATCCTGCAATTGCACCCGGAGCTGAGCTTTTTGTTCCTCAGAAGGTGGATAAGAGGCCTTTATCAGCTGCTGAAATCGTAGGAATTTCAAGTGGTTTGGCTTCTTTGGCGGTAATTATTTTAAATCTGGTTAAATAAGTCCCATATTATTGATCCTTTCAAAATCAGCTGAATAATTAAGATGGCAGATCCAATTAAAATACAAGATTTACGGAAAGATGAAATATCGGTGAAGGAACTTGTTATAGGAATTCATAAATGGATTGCATTCATTTTGACTAAATGGATTATTATTTTAATTATCGGATTGACAGGTGGGCTATTAGGTTACTTTTACGCAAATTATAAACGAACTATTTATACAGCAGAAACTACCTTTGTTCTCGAAGAAGGAAATAGCAGAAGTGGTATGCTTGGGCAACTTGGAGGTATAGCAGGGCTTGCGGGTATCAATATGGCACAGGGTGGTGGTATTTTTCAACAGGAGAATATTATGGAATTGTATAAGTCCCGAAGCATGGTTGTAAGAACATTATTAAGCGAACATGAAATTGACGGGAAGAATCAACTACTGATTGATAGATATTTGGATTTCAACGGTATTCGTTCTTCTTGGAAGGATGACCCTAGGTTAGCTAACCTAAAGTTTAATTTAAAGTCGGATTCGGACAATCTTCGTTTACGTGATAGTGTACTTGGGGATATTGCCAAAACAATAAATTCAAGTTATCTGACTGTTAGTAATCCGGACAGGAAACTTAATATCATAAAAGTGGAGGTAAAATCTCACGACGAAATTTTTGCTAAGGCTTTCAATGACAAAATAGTAAGTAATGTGAATGATTTTTACGTTCAAACGAAAACAAAAAAAGCCCTTGAAAATTTATCTGTACTTCAATATCAAACAGATTCAATACGTAATATATTAAATGGAGCAATTTATACGACGGCTGAAGTATCAGATGCGACCCCAAATTTAAACCCTGCTCGTCAAATTCTTAGAGCACCGGCCGAGAAGTCGCGTTTTAACGCAGAGGCAAATAAGGTGATTCTTTCACAGCTACTTCAGAACTTGGAGTTAGCCAAATTGTCACTCCGTCAGGAAACACCTTTAATTCAGCTAATAAACTTCCCAGTTTATCCACTTGAAAAAAGCAGACTAAGTAAGGTGAAAGCGGTTTTAATTGGAGTTGTTGTATTCTCAGGATTTACAGTGTTATTTTTTTCTATAGGACTAATTTATAATAGAATAATATCAAGTGATAGAATATAAAATAGGAATTATTGGATTAGGGTATGTTGGTTTACCTTTAGCAGTGGAGTTTGCTAAAAAATATCAATGTGTTGGTTTTGATATTAATCATAGAAGGATTTCAGAGCTAAGAGTTGGAGATGATCAGACTCTTGAAATTAGTAATGAACAATTAAGAGCAGTTCTTCGTGATTCGCACTTTGAACATTCCTTGGGACTTGTGTGTTCGGATGAACCAGAGTCGATTTCCAATTGTAATGTTTTTATTGTTACTGTGCCAACACCCACAGATAAAAATAATAGACCAGTTCTGAGCCCACTCTATAAAGCTAGTGAATCTGTAGGGAAAGTTTTAAAAAGAGGTGATATTGTGGTCTATGAGTCAACAGTATATCCAGGTGTTACAGAAGATGAATGTGTCCCTATTTTGGAGAAAGTATCTGGACTCAAGTTCAATATAGACTTTTTTGCAGGATACTCGCCTGAGCGTATCAACCCGGGTGACAAGGAGCATACTGTAAGTAAAATATTGAAAGTTACTTCAGGTTCAACTCCTGAAATTGCTGAAGTAATTGACCAAATTTACAAAAGTATAATTTTGGCAGGCACTCATAAAGCACCTAATATTAAGGTCGCGGAAGCTGCGAAAGTGATTGAAAATTCCCAGCGAGATATAAATATTGCCTTTGTGAATGAACTCTCCAAAATTTTCAGATTATTGGGTATTGATACAAATGATGTTTTAGAAGCAGCTGGAACAAAATGGAATTTTTTGAAGTTTAGACCAGGGCTAGTAGGTGGTCATTGCATAGGGGTTGATCCATATTATCTTGCTCAAAAAGCCCAAGAAGTTGGATATCATCCTGAGATAATTCTTGCGGGCCGGCGCCTAAATGACGGGATGGGGGAGTATATAGCTCATGAAGTTTTTAAACTTATGATTAAAAAAGATGTACCAGTTAAGGAAGCAAAAGTTTTAATGATGGGAATTACATTTAAAGAGAATTGCCCTGATGTCAGAAATACAAAAGTTGTGGATATCATTAAAGTTCTTAAAGAATATAGTATTGAAATAACTTTGTGGGATCCTTGGGCTAATCCTGAAGAAGTGATGCATGAATATGGATTGGTTTGCCATAACGTGCTTCCAAATAAAGTTAAAGATTTCGATGGGGCAATTCTAGCAGTTGCGCACGAGGAGTTTATGAAAGTTGACATCAAATCACTTGTAAAACCGAATTCCATTATATATGATGTTAAGTCCATTTTAGCCAAAGACAAGGTCGATGGTAGATTATAATATGCTTGAGAGTACTAATAAAATCAATTTGGCGCAACATAGCTTTCTTGTTACGGGTGGAGCGGGTTTTATTGGATCTAATCTAGTAGAATTTCTAATGGATAATGATGCGAAATTTGTCAGAGTACTTGACAATTTTTCGACTGGGAATCTTGATAATATAAAAAAATTCTTCACTTCACCTCGATTTGAGCTGTTGACCGGGGATATACGTGATATTGAAACTTGTAAAAAAGCTGTTGTTTCGATTGATTATGTTTCTCATCAGGCTGCATTGGGATCGGTTCCCAGATCAATATCTGATCCTTTGACAACTAATGAAGTAAATATTTCAGGGTTTCTAAACGTTCTGAACGTAATCAAAAATTCTCAAGTAAAAAAGCTTGTTTATGCAGCTTCTTCATCTACATATGGTGACAGTTTATCATTGCCTAAGGTAGAAAATACAATTGGAAAGCCCCTGTCACCATATGCAGTAACTAAATTTGTTAATGAACTATATGCGCAGGTATTTGCCGATTTATACAAAATTAATTCAATTGGACTGAGGTATTTTAATGTATTTGGACCCAAACAAAATCCAGATGGTGAGTATGCGGCCGTGATTCCGCTATTCATGAAATCAGTGCTTTCTAATACAGCACCATATATTAACGGAGATGGAGAGCAGACCAGAGATTTTACATTTGTTCAGAATGCCGTTCACGCGAATATCCAAGCCCTAATGTCTAAGACAAAGGGCCACGAAGTGATTAATATTGCATTTGGGGAAAGAACATCCTTAAACCAGTTATGGAAGTATATTTCCGAAATAGGTAATTCGAAGCTTGACCCACTCTATAGATCAAGCCGATTGGGAGATGTTAGAGACAGTCTTGCAGATATTTCTAAAGCAAAAGAATTAATAAATTACAACCCTACCGTTTCGATTCAGCAGGGACTGAAGACAACATTTGATTGGTACCTGGCGCATGGAAAATAAAATTCAAATGGTTGACCTACAAGGTCAGTACAGGAAAATAAAGGATAAAATTGACGAAGCTATTGTTAGTGTTATCCATGAAGGAGTTTTTATAAATGGGAATGAAGTAAAAGAGTTCGCGTTAGAATTAGCCAATTACAATTCTGTAAAAAATGTGATTACTTGTGCAAATGGTACAGATGCTCTTCAGATAGCAATGATGGCTCTGGATTTTAAGCATGGTGATGAAATTATTGTACCTGCATTTACTTACGTAGCAACTGTAGAGGTTATTTCTTTATTGGGACTTACACCGGTTTTTATAGATGTTCTTCCAGGCACTTTTGAATTGGATGCTACTCAGCTTAAATCTAAGATAACCAGTAGAACTGTTTGTATTGTCCCAGTGCACCTTTATGGTCAATGCTCCAATATGGAGGAAATTCTAAAGGTGGCAAAAGAAAATAACTTAAGAGTCATTGAAGATGTTGCTCAGGCACTTGGGTCTGAATATACTTTTAGAAGCGGTTTAAAACAAAAAGCCGGGACTATTGGTGACATTGGCACAACCTCTTTTTTTCCTTCGAAAAACCTGGGTTGTTATGGGGATGGGGGCGCAATCATGACTAATGATTCCGAACTAGCTCAAAAGATACGAATGATCGCCAATCATGGTCAAAAAGAAAAATATATCCACGAAGTTGTCGGTGTAAACTCTCGTTTGGACACTATCCAAGCAGCTATCCTCCGCATAAAACTTTCTTATCTTAATGAATATAATAAAGCCAGAAACTCCGTTGCAGAAAGATATGATAAGGCATTCGAAGGCCTTACAGACATTTTAATTCCAGAGCGCGCAACTTTTTCTACACATGTATTTCACCAGTATACTGTCAAAGTTAAAAGTGGTTCAAGAGACGAACTCAAGAAATTTCTTCAAAGTAAAAATATTCCCTCAATGATTTATTACCCTCTTCCTTTACATCTTCAAAAAGCGTATCGAGGTTATGGGTACCCAGAGGGAAGTTTCCCTGTCTCAGAGCGCCTATGTGAACAAGTACTTTCTCTACCTATTCATTCAGAGATGAAGGAGGATCAGCAAGCTTTTATAATTGATAACATATTTAATTTTTTCAATGTCTGATACACTTTTTTTTGCGCATGAAACCGCTGTAATTGACGAAGGATGTAAAATATCCAGAGGAGTAAAGATTTGGCACTTTAGTCATCTTATGACTGCATGCGAAATTGGCCCAGATTGTAACATCGGGCAAAACGTAGTAATCTCACCACGGGTTGTTTTGGGAAAAAACGTAAAGGTCCAGAATAATGTCTCAATATATGAAGGTGTAACTTGCGAGGATGATGTTTTTTTGGGCCCCTCAATGGTATTTACTAATGTTATTAATCCTAGAAGTGCTGTTAACAGGAGAGGTATTTACACTAAAACACATGTGGCTAAAGGTGCGACAATAGGTGCCAATGCAACTATTGTTTGTGGACATGATATTGGAAAATATGCTTTAATTGGAGCCGGATCTGTTGTTACCAAAACTGTACCTGCATATGCACTTGTTGTCGGAAATCCAGCTACGCAGATTGGATGGGTAAGTGAATATGGTCATAGACTTGTGTTTGATAATGAATCTGTTGGTGTTTGCCCTGAGAGTGGGGATAAGTATAAGCTAGTAAATAACAATGTAGAAAAGATATCTAATGCTTCCTAGTGATAAAATAAAGTTTGCTGTTATTGGTTGTGGACATATTGGTAAACGCCATGCAGAGATGATTAGTCGTAACGCAGAAAGTGAATTAGTTGCCTTGATAGACATAAAGGAAAAGGAAGATCTTCATATAAATGAGTATAATGTACCTTTCTTTAATAGCCTTGACGAATTTTTTAAGGCAAAACCAGAAGTGGATGTAATTAATATTGCAACACCGAACGGGTATCATGCTGAACAAGCATTGCGTTGTCTTGAAGAGAGAAAGCACGTTGTGATTGAAAAGCCTATGGCTTTAAATAAACATGATGCTGAAAGAATAATATTTAAGGCACTAAATGTACACAGACATGTTTTTGCAGTAATGCAAAATAGATATTCCCCTCCAAGCATATGGATCAAAGAGTTAATTGAAGCTGGTACACTTGGAAAAATTTTTCTAGTACAATTAAATTGTTATTGGAATCGCGATAGCAGGTACTATAAGCCTGATAGTTGGCATGGGAAAGAAAAGTTGGATGGAGGGACACTATTTACTCAGTTTTCACACTTTATTGACATTATGTATTGGCTTTTTGGCGATATACATAATATCCAATCAAAATTTAGTGATTTTAATCATCAAGACTTGACTGATTTTGAAGATAGTGGTTTTATTAGTTTCGACTTCGTTGATGGAGGAATGGGTTGCTTAAACTATTCTACTTCAATTTGGAATCAAAATCTTGAGAGTTCAATGACTATCATCTCTGAGAATGGCTCTATAAAAATAGGTGGTCAATATATGAATGAGGTTGAGTATTGTCATGTAAAGGACTATGAGATGCCTAAATTGGCAGCTACAAATCCAGGAAATGATTATGGAGCTTATAAGGGATCCGCTGCAAATCATCATTATGTTATCGAGAATGTAATAGATGTAATAAAATCACGAGGTCCAATTAGTACAAATGCAATGGAGGGTCTTAAAGTAGTTGATATTATTGAGAGAATTTATAAAGGAAAAAAATAAGCATATGGATTTAAAAGATTCGAAAATTTTGGTTATTGGTGGTGCTGGTTTCATTGGCAGTTTCGTAGTTTCTGAACTTCTCAAGGAGGAAGTGGCAGAGGTAGTGGTTTATGACAACTTTGCACGTGGTGAAAAGGATTACTTAATAGAACAGCTTAAAGACAAACGCTGTAGTATTTTTCCAATAGGTGGCGATATACGCGATTTGGATATACTAGATGCCGCTGTGCGGGGAAAAGATTTTGTAGTTAGTTTGGCAGCTATGTGGTTGTTACATTGTAAAGATTATCCGCGTACAGCCTTTGAAGTAAACATTGCCGGTACTTTTAATGTATTAGAGGCCTGTGTGAAACATAAGGTGAAAAAATTGATTTGGTCTTCATCGGCCTCAGTTTATGGTGATGCCGTTGAATTACCCATGACCGAAAATCATCCTTTTAATAATAAAAATTTCTATGGTGCTACTAAACTTGCAGGTGAAGCCATGGCAACCGCATTTAATGACCGCTACGGTTTGCCTGTGGTTGGTTTGCGTTATATGAATGTATACGGACCACACCAGGATCAAACAGCTGCCTATACCGGTGTGGTACCAATCATGCTCAATAAAATCGAAGCCAATGAGCCGCCTGTAATTAACGGTGACGGTAGCCAGGCTTATGATTTTATTTACGTTGAAGATGTAGCTCGTTGTAATGTAGATGCACTTAAAAGTGATGTAAATTTTGGCATGTACAATGTGGGAACCGAGGTACAAACCTCAATCAAAGAACTATGTGATTTGATTTTGGAACTAAAAAAATCAGATTTAAAGGTAATTTACAAACCTTATTCAGCTGATGATGCGAGATCCTTGGTTCAGAACCGGATTGGATCGCGTGTAAAAGCCGAAAATGAATTGGGCTTTTTGTATAAATACAGCCTGAGAGAAGGTCTCCAGAAATTAATCGATTGGAGAATTGCCACAGGAACCGACAAAGCATGAGTCAAAAACAAATACGAATAGCGGTCATTGGAGGTGGAATTATTGGTTTAGCAACAGCGTATAAGCTCTTGCTAAAACACCCGCATCTTCAATTGGATTTGTTTGAAAAAGAAGCTGGTCCGGGCAAACACCAATCAGGCCGGAATAGTGGAGTACTACATTGTGGCCTGTATTATCAGCCCGGCTCATTAAAAGCCAAATTGGCTGTGGAAGGAATACGAGAAATGACAAACTTTTGTCAGGAGCATGCCATAACGCATGAAATCTGTGGTAAGGTAGTAGTAGCTTCCAATCAACAACAGGACGAAACGTTGCGCGGTCTCGCTAAACGTGGAGAAGCTAACGGCTTGCAGGGTTTGAAATTTTTGAATAATGCTGAACTCAAGTCCAGAGAGCCTATGGTAAGGGCAACGTCGACTTTATTGGTGCCGGAAGAAGGTATTGTTGATTACAAGGCTGTCATGAACAAATTGGTGGAATTGATACAGGAACTAGGTGGTCGTGTTCATTTCAGATCTTCGGTATGGCAGATAAAGGAAACCAAAACAGCTGAATTGGTGGTAGTCACCCAAACAGAGAGTTATACTTTCGATCGGCTGGTAAGTTGTACCGGTTTGCATTCAGACCGCACCTTTTCAAATTATACAGGTAAAAAAAGACCTTTACGAATTGTGCCTTTCAGGGGAGAGTACCTCAGCTTTAAACCTGAATTCGAATATATGGTCAATCATTTGGTTTACCCTGTTCCGGATGTAAATTATCCATTTTTGGGTGTACATTTTACTCGAATGGTTTCGGGAGAAAGGGAGGTGGGTCCCAATGCTGTGCTTGCTTTTAAACGGGAGGGATACACGAACAAAGACTTTAACTTTAAGGATACCATCGAAAGCCTGACCTATGTTGGTTTTTTGAATTTTCTACGCAAAAATTTCAATTTTGCTATGGGTGAATTTGCTTCTTCATTGCTAATGAGCTCATTTATTACGAAAGCAAAAATTATGATTCCTGAGGTCGAAGCCAGTATGCTCGTGAAAGGAACCGCAGGCGTGAGGGCGCAAGCAATGGATCCAAGTGGTAAACTTCTCATGGATTTTAATATTGAACGTGAAGGTAACCAGGTACATGTGCTCAATGCACCTTCACCGGGAGCCACTTCTTCGTTGGCGATTGCCAGCTATATACTTGATAATTATTTAACCGACTTAAATTAAGCCGCATGAAAGCTATTGAAAAAAGAAATATACCCATTTCATTACCGGTAACCGGCGAAGAAGAATGGCACGCTACCCGGGAGCCTTTGGTAAACGGTTGGCTTACTTCAGGACCTAAAGTCCGTGAATTTGAAGAATTGTTTGCCAAAAGACACCAGGTTAAACATGCTTTGGCAGTCACAAGTGCTACTACTGCCTTACATCTGGCTTTGGTTGCACTCGACGTAAAAGCCGGAGATGAGATAATTGTACCGGCATTTACCTGGGTTTCGACAGCTAATGTAGTTCTGTATTGTGGTGCAACTGTGGTATTTGCCGACGTAGATCCACATACCTTCAATATTGATCCTGCAGACTTAAAGCGCAGGATTACACCCAAAACCAAAGCCATCATACCCGTACATTTATTTGGTTTATGTGCGAATATGGATGAGATCAAAACAATTGCTGGCAATATTCCATTGGTGGAAGATGGGGCCTGTGCCGCAGGTGCTGCTTACAAAGGAATACCAGCAGGTGCATTGGGAACCATCGGTTGTTTTTCATTTCACCCTCGCAAATCGATAACTACAGGTGAGGGCGGTATGATTACGACCAACGATGACCATTTGGCTGAAGTTATGGGAATGCTTCGCAACCATGGCGCATCTATTTCGGAAGAACAACGACATCACGGCCCAAGACCTTATATTTTACCTGATTTTAATATGTTGGGTTATAATTACCGCATGACCGACCTGCAAGGGGCTGTTGGTGTGGTACAAATCAAAAAACTAGATCAGTTTATTGATGAGCGTGAAAAATGGGCTGCTTTTTATACGAAAGAACTATCATCAATTCCTTGGTTACGCACACCAAAATATGGTGCAGACTACAAACATGGTTGGCAGTCGTTTGTGACTTTTGTCGATGAAGCTAAAGCACCCATGAGTCGCAATGACATCATGGAAAAATTGCAGGAGCAAGGTATTTCTACCCGTCCGGGTACACATGCCGTTCATATGTTGGGTTATTATGCGAAGACCTACAATATTCAACCAAAGGATTATCCTGGTGCGTGGTCGGCGGATCAATTCTCTATGTCTATCCCTTTACATAATAGA
The DNA here is from genome assembly GCA_002257025.1 of Sphingobacteriales bacterium 16-39-50. GTDB lineage: Bacteria > Bacteroidota > Bacteroidia > Sphingobacteriales > Sphingobacteriaceae > Daejeonella. The sequence continues at coordinate 18,688 of NCHA01000019.1, forward strand.
ATGGTAAAGGAAGATTTTGAATACGTTGTAAGTGCATTAAAATCTATATAAGCAATTAATAAAAAAACGAGATACTCTCTTAGTCATGTGTGGAATAGCTGGAATTTTTAATTTAAAAGGTGTGCCGATTTCCAGGCAAGAGATAAAATCAATGACTGATGCGATTGCGCATCGTGGGCCTGATGGTGAAGGAATCTTTTTGGATGGAAATCTTGCACTGGGCCATAGGCGTCTTGCAATCCTAGATACAAGTCCGCGTGGCGCTCAACCCATGATGAGTAAAGATTCAAAATGGGTTATCATTTTTAATGGTTGTATATATAATTTTCAACAACTAAGATTAGAACTGCAGTCGAAAGGTCATGAGTTTGTTTCTACATCTGACACCGAGGTTATAGTTGAAGGGTTATCTGCATATGGGCCCTCTTTCTTTGAGAGACTGGATGGGATGTTTGCAGTGGCAGCTTGGGATAAAACCAAAAAGGAATTGTGGTTGAGCCGGGACAGATATGGCGTCAAACCCCTATATTATTACATGCATGGTGGTGTTTTGTTATTTGCTTCTGAGATAAAAGCGTTTATGGCGAATAGAAATTTTTCTGTGGAAGTAAATCATGATTCATTAAACGAATACTTCACGTTTCAAAATATGTTTTCTTACCAAACATTATTTAAAAACGTATACATGTTGCCCCAGGCAAATACTGTTCGTATAAATACTGAATCGTCTGAAGTAAAGCATTACTCTTGGTGGGATTATGATTTTTCCCAGGCTGATGAGACTATGACCTTTGAGGACGCGCGCGATGAAACTCAGCGGCTTTTTAGCCAGGCGGTTACAAAGCAGATGGTTTCAGATGTTCCGGTTGGAAGTTATTTGAGTGGAGGCATGGATTCTGGCTCCATTGCGGTTGCAGCATCAAGACATGTCCCGCGCCTTTTTACTTTTACCTGTGGTTTTGATATGAGTGAGGTAACAGGTGTAGAAGCTAATTACGACGAACGGCGTGATGCCGAGCTTACTGCGAATTATATAAAAAGCGAACATTATGAGCAAGTAATGAATGCAGGGGATTTGCGATGGAGTTTACCAAAGTTGGTGTGGCATCTTGAAGACCTACGGGTTGGAATGAGCTATCCTAATTATTATATCTCCAGGCTGGCTTCGAAATTTGTAAAGGTTTGTCTTCAGGGAACTGGCGGTGATGAATTATATGGGGGTTATCCGTGGAGATATTATCGTATTTTCAGATCGTTGGGCAAACAAGATTTTTTTGACCAGTATTATGATTTTTGGCAACGAATGGTCAAAGACAGTGATAAGAAACAGCTTTTTACTGCTGATACATACGAAAAAATTAGCAATATCGCTGAGCCACGCAATATTTTCGAAAGGGTATTTTTATTCAATGATAAGCTAGGTTACGATACACCAGAGCAACACATTAACAACTCACTCTATTTTGAAATAAAAACTTTTCTTCCCGGTTTGCTTTTGGTCGGTGACAAATTGGCCATGGCACATGGCTTGGAAGAGCGTTTTCCCTTTATGGACAACGATCTCGTTAACTTTGCGCAAAAAATTCCTGTCCGGCATAAACTCGGAAATCTTGAGTTGATGAAAAAAATAGATGAAAATGAATTCCGAGATAAGAAGAAGATGTACACCGAGCATGATGACGGTAAAAATGTACTAAGGAAGGCGATGATGGGCTTTCTTCCTGAAAAAATCATTAACCGTAAAAAACAAGGTTTTAGCGCTCCGGATGAAAGCTGGTACAGGGGCGAAAATGCTGCGTATATGAAAGAGCTCTTGCTCAATAAACGAGCTGTTTCCTCGGAATTTATCAACCCAAAATACGTTGAAAAAATCGTAGATGAGCATATAAATAAGAAGATTAATCATCGCCTCTTATTATGGAGCATGATGAATTTTGAGTGGTGGTGTAAAGTATTCTTAAGCGGTGAGAAAGTTCAATGAAAAGAGAGGAAATTATAGCCTCAGAAGATCCTGAGCTATTAGTTGTTTTTCGCCAGCTAAAACAGCTGAAGGCAAGTTTAGATCTCGGATTTTTAAACAAATTAGATCGGTCTCTGCCATTTGCAGATATATTGTTTGATAGATGGGACCGTGCTAAGTTTTTAGGATTTGGTGAAGGTACCTCAATCTATGACTCATCGTACGTATTCGGCACTGTTAATATTGGAATCAACACCTGGGTTGGACCATTCGTGATACTGGATGGGTCCGGAGGCTTGGAAATAGGCGACAATTGTAGTATTTCAGCGTCTGTACAGATTTACTCTCATGATTCAGTACAATGGGCGACAAGCGGAGGAACCAGTCCGTATGAATATGCTTCTACTAAAATCGGTAATTCATGCTACATTGGACCTAATTCGATTATCGCTAAAGGTGTTACTATTGGTGACGGCTGTATTATTGGTGCTAATAGTTTTGTGAATAAATCATTTGATGAGAAATCAAAAATTGCAGGGAATCCTGCTAAATTAATATAACATGGAAATTGTAGATAAATTAAAAAAGCTTTTTATCGGTGATATTCAAATTGAAGGTAATTTCATTGAACTACTTAATGAAAAATCAGTCATAATGGAGAATCAGCAGCAGACACAAGATATTTTTAGTGATAAATGGGCGGAAGCCGATGATTATGAAAATATCAATAAGCTTTACGAGTTTCAGTATGAATGGTTTCTTAAGTTATATGGGTTTGAATCAGAGAATGATCTGTCAGATTATTTAAAGGATAAGCATACAATCATTGATACAGGATGTGGGTTAGGATACAAAGCCGCATGGTTTGCCAAATTAGCACCGCATGCAATTGTTCTTGGTGTTGATATTTCAGATGCAGCTAAGATCGCAGCAAAAAATTTCCATGAATATCCAAATTTGTTTTTTTTTAGGGGAGATATAGCAAACACGGGGATTAAAGCAAATTCAATTGATTTTACAGTTTGTGATCAAGTTATAATGCACACGGAAGTTCCTGAATCTACGTTTGAACATTTATCAGATATAACCTCGATTGAAGGCCAATTCGCATGTTATGTGTATGCCAAAAAGGCCCTGCCTCGCGAGTTGGTTGACGATTATTTTAGATCAGCGACCCATTCGATTGATAAAAAGGAAATGTGGCAAATGTCATCTCAGCTAACAGAGCTAGGCAAAGTATTGTCGGATTTAAATGTCAAGTTCGTCTCCCCAGATATTCCCGCACTGGGAATTAAGGGTGGCGAATATGATATCCAAAGATTTATTTACTGGAATTTTCTTAAATGTTTTTGGAAAGAGGATTGGGGATTCGATCTCAGTAAAAGTACAAATTTTGACTGGTACGCCCCTAGCAATGCCAAGAGGTTTTCAAAATCTGAATTTATGAAAATGATCGATGACAACAGGCTCGAAGTAACGTTTATTCATGAAGAAGAGGCTTGTTACTCCGGAAGATTCCTAAAAACTATAAATAGCAAAAAATGATGTCGCTTCAATCAGATCATTCAGAGAAGAAAATCTGTACCAGATGCATATATGATGACTCGGTACCTTCAATTAGTTTTGATGATAAGGGTGTATGTAACTTTTGTCATATGGTTGACCAGTTGTCGGAAGAATACCAGACAGGGCAGCCGATTGGAGAAAGCGCCATTCTTACTATTGTAGAGCAAATAAAAAAAGAAGGCAAGGATAAGCAATATGACTGTGTCATTGGTGTGAGTGGTGGTACAGACTCGTCGTACATGGTTTATTGGGCTCTGCAACATGGATTGAGGCCGCTTGCTGTACATTACGATAACACCTGGAATACATCAATAGCAACTGAAAATATCCGGAAAGTCTTAGGTAAGCTCAAGGTAGATCTATATACCCACGTAACCGATAACAAGGAGGCGGATGATATCTTTAAGGCATTTTTTTTAGCGGGAGTTCCGGAAATCGAGGCTTCTACAGATCTGGCACTTGCTGAGACCATGTATAGAGCAGCGGCAAAATATAAAATAAAATATATTCTTGAAGGGCATTCATTCATTGCCGAAGGAATTAGTCCATTAGGTAAAAATTATTTTGACGGGAAATATATATCATCTATTCACAAGCTTTTTGGTAAGATCCCAATGAAGACTTATCCTTTAATGACCTTTTGGAAGTTTATTAAATGGACGACCTTTTACAGGATAAAAAAGATCAGACCCCTTTGGTATATTAAATATTCCAAAGAAGAAGCAAAGGCTTTTTTAGAAAAAGAATTTGGATGGGAATATTATGGAGGTCATCACTTGGAAAACAGGATGACGTCTTTTTTTCATAGTGTGTATTGTCCTCAAAAATTTCACGTAGACTACAGAAACAATAGTCTATCTGCGTCAGTTAGATCGGGCCAGATGTCAAGAGAAGATGCGCTTGATGAATACTACAACAAGGCTCCATATATAGAACCAGAGTTGTTAAATTATTTTAAAAAGCGTCTGAAGTTGTCTGATGCGGAATACGATGAGATCATGGCAAAGCCACCTAAATATTGGCAGCAATTCCCGACCTATAAAAAAACCTTCGAAAACCTGCGGCCATTCTTTTACATGCTAATGAAATCTAATCTTATACCCCAGAGTTTTTATATGAAATATTGTTTCCCAATTAAAAGTAAATGATTACAATCATAAACTATGGTATGGGTAATTTAGGTTCTGTGCAGAATATGTTTAATCGTATTGGTGTAAAGAGCCGGATTAGCGGTGATTTAAATGAAATTAAAGATTCGGAAAAGCTGCTTCTTCCCGGGGTCGGAGCATTTGACGCTGCTATGCAAAGGATCAATGATGGCGGATTTAATGAACTGCTGACACACATGGTAGAAATTGATAAAGTTCCCGTCTTGGGTATTTGTTTAGGAATGCAATTGTTGACATCATCGAGCGAGGAAGGGTTGTTGCCTGGATTAGGATGGATCAATGCAAAAACTGTAAAATTTAAATTCAATGAAGATTCGAGTTTAAAAGTGCCGCATATGGGCTGGAACCTGATAAATGCCAAGAATGATTCAAGATTGACAAAAAATCTTCCGGACGAGCCCCGGTTTTATTTTGTTCATAGCTATTTCGTTAAATGTCATCATCCGGAAAACATCGTTTGTACGACTCATTATGGGCATGATTTTGATTCGGTTATCCAAAAGGACAATATTTGGGGCGCTCAGTTTCACCCTGAAAAGAGTCATAAATTCGGGATGAAACTACTGAAGAACTTCTCTGAGATATAGATATGCTTAAGACCCGTGTAATACCTTGCCTGCAATTGATTGATGAGAGTTTGGTGAAGGCTGTCAAATTTGGCAATCATGGTTATATTGGCGATTATATAAACACTGTAAGAATATTCAACGAATTAGAGGTTGATGAACTTTGCTTTTTAGATATTAGAGCCACATCTGACGGAAGGAACCCGAATTTCGATATTTTACATCACATCGCCGATGAATGTTTTATGCCTCTTTCCTATGGGGGAGCTATAAAAGATTTTGAGACGGCGCGCAGAATATTATCCATAGGATTCGAAAAAATTATCATAAATACCGCCGCTTACCATGTCCCGAACCTTATAAAAAAGATTTCAGAATACTTCGGTAATCAAGCTGTAGTTGCATCTGTGGATGTGAAGCGAAATTTATGGGGAAAGCATCATGTTTATATTAATAACGGTAAAGAGAAAATTCGTGAAGAGCCTGTTGAATGGGTTAGAATTTTGGAGTCGGCAGGGGCGGGCGAACTGCTTTTGACATCAATGGATCGTGAAGGCACCTGGTCTGGCTATGATCTTGAGATAACTAAAAAAGTCACTGACGCTTTGTCCATTCCTGTTGTTGCAAACGGGGGGGCGGGTAATATAGGTCACATTGCTGATGTGATTAAAAATGGAGGTGCATCCGCAGCAGCACTGGGAAGTATGGTCGTGTATCAGAAAAAGGGAATGGGTGTACTGGTGAACTTTCCTGATAGAAAGCTGTTAGAAGCAGCGTTGAAAATATAACTACATGATTTGGTTTTTTTTATCACTTACTATATTATTTGGACTTTTTCGTTATTTGTTTCTTAGACTAAATACGAAACTCTGGAATTATTTTTCAGATGGACCATACGGCGACGCGTCAACTTATTTCTTTCTGATCCAGTTTTTCCGAACTAAATCATGTGGCGTTTCCGACCCTAGATGTTTAATTTCAAAGGAGTCTGTTTTGGTTCCTTCTCTGTTTATGAAAATCACTGGAAAGCTTTTAAGTGATAGGATCTTATTTAATAGTTCTTGGATACCTAACTTATTTATACACGTAATTTCAGTTGCGTGCTTCCTCAGCTTTATATACTGGAATATCAATATTAATTCCGAGGTGTTGGCTTCAATTTTACTTTTGTTTCTGCTTCAACCAGATAATATTGGATTGGATAAGCATAGAATTCAGTATAGCGTTTTACAACCAAGATACTTTGGATTAATTATTAATTCATTTTTATGGCTTACGTATATCCAGCATGGTATCACAACAGAATCCTTTGTTTTGATTTGTTTTTTGTTGATAGTTTCCATCAATACATCTATATTTTGTAGACAATCTTCTTTATTTTCAATTTTATTGGTTTCCCTAATTAGTTTTGATGCTTTATTATTTTTGACGTTACCCGTAGCGGTATTAGTTTCAATAGTCCTGTTTCCCAGAGAATTTCTTCCAAGTGTTATCCCACAATTAAAGTATTCATATCAATATTTTTTAAATTATTACAAGCCGAAGCCATCTCGTAATTTTTTCGTCCATTTGGTCAAGAATGTGATAGCTAGGCCTGTTTTTGAATCTTATCCATATTTCACTTCATTTTTAGTGTTATTTATATCTGGCTTTTTTATGTGGTCAGCAACTGATTTTACTTCCAGTGAATATTTTACGTTCAAGAGGCTTTTTACCGTTTACTCTGCGTTGGCGGTAATATTTATTATGACAGGGATCAGAAAATTTGCATTTTTAGGAGAGTGCTGGAGGTATTTTTCATACGCAACCTACTTTTCTTCGGCTGTGTATTTGCCTATTCTGATTTTTGGCCTCCCCATTTCTTACGAAGCCAAAATTATTTTTGTGTTACTACTGATAATAGTCAATATTGCATTAGCGGTATTTGTTTCGAAGGATTTATTTGAAAATAAAAACAAATATTTGATCAGTTTACTTCAAGCTTCTTCCGAAGAGCTCAAAAATGCGATTTGGTATAGTGTCCCATACCGGACATCGACTCTAGCTGTAGCTCTTGGCTATGGAGCAAAAACTTTCGAATATCAATATGGAAATCATTCTAATGAAATACACGAGATGTATTTCTCAGAATATCCATATTTAAAGTGGAGCGAGCAGATGTTAGAAGACAATAAAGTTAGCCACGTTCTTGTAGAGAGGGAATATTTAGACCGAGCATCCGAAAAAAGTGGTTTTTCTTTGGATTCTTTAGATTTGGTCGTAGAAAATCAACATTTTTCAGTTTATAGGTATCATTCATTAAATTAGCAAAATAATCTTAACTATATGTCTTACGCAAAAGCAATCAACGACTTTCTAGAAATCGATATCGCATCCATGAGACCGGTCGACTTCATATCAAAAATGAACCATGCTAAAGCCGAGTGGGTGGATCGGGTAAAGTCTAAATCTGGGTACCGTCCTCAAAGTACGTGTCTGGTTTGTGGTTCTCACAAGAGAGATTTGTTTGTTGATTTAAACAATGGGATATCCGTTTATCAGTGTAAGGATTGTACTTTGGCTTATGTTGATCCATTCCCTGTTTACGCTGGAGATGTTTATGAAGAAACCTATTTCAACAAATCTCTCGTGTCTTATGACAGCATGAGAGAATATAGGATCAAGAGGTTTGGAATGGAGAGGATTCGGCTAATTCAAAAATATGTTCAAAATGGTAAGCTGTTAGATATCGGATGCGGCGTTGGGTGGTTTCTGGAAGGAGCTAAGACTGCAGGGTTCGAAATTTATGGTCAGGAGATATCAAAAGAGCTGGCTGGTTTCACATCAGAGAAATTAGGTATTCCGGTGTTTAGTGAACATTTATCTGATATAAAAGAAAGTTTCGATGTTATTACCATGTTTGATTTGCTGGAACATGTTATGGATCCTTTAAAGTTAATTGAAGAATCTAAGGCTCTCTTAAACCCTGGGGGAATTATCGTTGTGTTCACCCCTAACTTTGATTCATTAGGTATACAGCAATTAAAACAGGATTCCTCACTGGTATGTCCTCCTGCACATTTAACTTATTTCACCAAACAAAGTGTTGAAAAATTAGCGTCTCTAACAGGTATGGAATTAGTCCACCTTGAAACAAAGGGAATGGACATTGCTGATATACATGCATACTTTAATCACATTGGCAAGACAGAGGCTGCTACAGAAATGGCTAATTTGTTTGAGCAGCTTCAATCGATCGTTGATCAGGCCGGGGCAGCAAATCATATGAGATTTATCTATAAAAAAGGCTAAGCGATTGTATATGAATTGCAATGATTATATAATCAAGAATAATAAAGACTTCGCAAGAGACTTTGAAACTATGTACAGGGAGGTGTCTGATCCTTGGGGGCAAGAGGCACGCGGTCTTGCAGATACCAGCTTCAAATTGTTGGTATCTTCACTAAAGCATTTATATCAAGGCGGTCGGATTGTTGATATTGGGTGCGGGCCGGGTCACCTCAGTAATGCATTTAAGCAAGAGTTAGCAGCTGAAGAATACATAGGGTGTGACATTTCAGAGGCAGCCATTCTCAAAGCGAAATTAGCTTTTCCTGAATTATCTTTTCATCAACTTAATATCATAGAATCTACGCTAGACCTTAAAGCAAATCTGGTGACTGCACTGAAAACGTTATATTATTGTGCACCTGAGATTGATATTACAATTTCTCATATCAACTCAATGCTTGTTCCGGATGGCTTGTTTGCATACTCTTACAACATAAAAGGCGATTCGTTTACCAAACAATTTCTGGATATTGAAACCTTACGTCAAAAGATGGAAGGTGCAGGTTTCAAAAAAGTCTATATATCGGATTATTACATTTCAGACGAACGTATCGCGATAGATATATTTCAGAAAATTGGCACATGATACTTATATATATTCCTGCGAGAGGTGGTTCTAAGGGAATTCCTTTAAAAAATCTTGCCGAACTAAATGGGAAGCCGCTTTTATATTATACATTAAGTATAGCCAAAGCCATAGAACAAGAGCTTGGAGACGAAGTGATGATCTTCGTATCTTCTGATGATGAAAAGATATTAGAGTACTGTTATAAACAAGGTGTTCAAACAGAATACAAGCGCCCCGATCCCTTATCTGGTGATCATTCTACAATCATTGATGGATTGAAGGATGCTTTGACTTGGCTAGAATTAAACAAATCAGTTAATCCAGATCAAATCTTACTTCTTCAGGCAACGTCTCCAATCCGTTCTGTCAATCATGTGTTAGATATGATAAAGGAGTTTAAATCTAAAGAATTAAGTTCTTCATTTAGCGTAATTCCAATGAGGCAGCATCCAAATGAGTGTATACAAATGAATGAGAATAATTGGGAGTATTTGCAAAAACCAATTCTTGGAAATCAAAGGCAGTCATATAAAGATATTTTCTTTTTTATAGATGGCTCCTACTACCTGATCACAAGGGAGTTTCTTTTGGAGCATAGCTGCTTTATCCAACCGTATATTTCGAAACCATTCATTTTAAATGACAAAAATGCAATCGATGTTGATGAACCTGAAGACCTTCTGCTAGCTGAAGCAATCTTGAAAAGCAGAGAACACTAATATGCACAAGTCTTATATTTACATATTAATCGAGGTTGCAAGACGAGAATTGGATTCCAGGATGCTTCTTGCAACTAAACTTGCTAACAAAGGATACAGTGTAATCGTAGGTGAAAAAAATCAAATATTGTGGAACATTATTTCAGGAAAGTATCCACCAGGCGTTATCTTTGATAAATGTGCTCAATTTGTTGATTCAAAGCGATTTGAAACTGTAAACCAGAAGGGGTTTGTCTATACAGTGCTTGATGAAGAAGGATTGATAACTGATTGTTCGTATTTCAACAAGTATCGTTTTAGTAAGCGATCAGAAGATTTTGTAGCGGCAAATTTTGTTACCGGAGATAACCTTAACAAAATAATATTATCTGCATACCCCAATGCCAAGAATATTGTTTCCGGAAATCCTAGATACGCAATGTTATTGCCTGAATGGAGAAAATGGTTTAGGAAAGAGTTCGATCTTATTAAAAAAAAGTATGGCTCATTTGTTTTGATTGTCAGTTCCTTTAATCCCTATCCTGAAGTTTATAAACATGCGCTCAACGGAATGAAAGAAATGGATGATAAGTTCAAATTATTGATGGAGTCTTACTTACAGGATAATAAAGATACCGGACTTAACTTTGTACTAAGGCCACATCCATCAGATCAACCATATAATTATGATTCCATTCAGATGGATGACCGATTTAATATCATTCCATGGATTATAGCTTCTGAGTACCTTATTAACGCAAAATGCACAACAAGTCTCGAGGCGTTTATTTCAGGTAAAAGGGCATATACCTGGAAAATCCCGACTCGGGAGCCGGCCTATAGGCTTGCTAATTTTTTCGCAGATGACTTAACTGAGTTAGATAAAGGTTTAACTGAAAAAATTAATAAAAAGAGGACAGAGATACTCAACCGATTACTCTCCAATGCTGATTCAGCAAACCGGTCATTTGATATTATTGTTGAAAAACTTGAAGACCTATCATTTAAGTCAGAATTAATTATTAGGAAATCCTCCATTCATAAAATGATGCACTTTAAAAATAAATTGCGATTTGTATTAAATGGAGATAATTATAATAGGATAAGACAGAAATTTACTAAGTCAGATATTAACTATGCATATGAAAAAGTTTCTGCAGAATGTCCGAACGTAAAAATTGAAGTTACTGACTTGGTGATGGAAATTAATTGTTAAATTCGTTTAAAAATAAAATTATTATGTTGGGAGAACTTTATCAAAGAGCTATAGTAAAGTATGGCGACTTAAGAGCCCCTATGAAGGGACCACTGGGAGAGCAAGGTTTTTGCGTGATCTCAAATTATTTCGATGAAGGCGATTTGGCCCTATTTCCTGAAGTGTCAAAGAGTTTAATCGGTAGTGAGGAATCTAAAGATATACTTCTTAAATTCCCCTTCCTTTCAAAGCCCTTATTTGACCCAAAAGTTATTAGCATAGTTCGTGATTATCTTGGTCCAAAAGCAGTGCTTGATTATGCATCCGGGAGGCGCTTTCTTTCTTCAGGTTCAAAATCAGATGAATGGCACCATGATTCTGTAGGACATCGTATAAAGATATTCATGTGTATAACAGATCAGGACGATACTACACATACCGAAATCGTTCCATCATCTCATCGTATTAAATATTCAAATTATCGTAATAGTAAAATCGATATTGAGGATGTTAAAGCTCATGGTGATATAATTAAAGTGATTGGTAAGAAAAATGACCTAATAATTTTTGATACCAACTTACTACATAAAGGAGTATATAGTCAAGTACCCAGAGAAATTGTTCAATTTGAGTTCACTGATATCCGTAAGTCGATGATGAGAGGCCATGTAGGTATGAGAATGTGTTCATTCCATAAAAGCATAACAAATAGTCCCCTTGTCGCAGCGAAATATTTAAAGAATTCGGGTGACTCAGTGCATTTCGCATAAATTTTGTCCTTGTGACTTTTAAAAAGGTTTATTTTTTAACGATAGTTTTAGGATTAATTAAATTTTTATTTGCTTTTATAACCTTCTCCACAAACAATCTTGATTTTGGTAGCCAGATTATAGGTTATGATGAGATTAGCTGGCAAAACTCTAGTTTGTTTTTTTTCGAGAATGGACTTGGGTTTGATGCGATTAAAGCCTCATTTATGCAAGAAAATGCATTTATGAATGGTGGCTGGCCCTATTTAATTGGCATATTTCATAATATTTTTGGTGCCCAATACATCAACGTCATTATTGCAAGAATAGTCATCTTTTTTTTCGCGGCAAATTCATTATATAAGCTACTGTTGGATAAAGGGCACCGAAACACAGCTGCAGTATTAAGTTTATTGTTTTTGACTTTTTATCACCCATTTCTTGTAGCTGATGCGACTTTTTTGCGGGATGATATGATAGTTTATGTGATTATTTTACTCCTAAGGTTATCAAGTGTTAAAACTAGTTTAGGTGCGTTGTTTGCAGTTCCATTATTTTTAGTTTTTACATATTTTCTTATTTTGACACGTCCGGCAGGGTTCCTTGTTTTTATTAGTTTGTATCTTTTTTATTTCAGGTTGTTTAGGATAATGCACTTATTTTTCTTAATACCACCATTTATTGCAATTTCAGTAGCAGGACAAAATATCTTTTCTTATTCTTGGAACTTCCTAAGTACCTATCAACCTGATTTGGGACAAATTGCATTTCTTTCACTTAAATATTATATAGGCCCGTTTCCATGGAATATGATTGGGGTGGATAGTGGTTATAATCCGGTTTGGTATTTTTTAACCCTATCGATTATTTTGGTAACATTTTTATTTAAAGATTTTTATTATTCCCTGATTAAAGAATGGAAAACTATTCTCGCACTTTTCTTTGTTGGATTATTTCCTTACATCATCAGCAATCAAAACCTGGATGCGGTAGGACCAAGACAATTTGCAATGGTTGGCCCTTTTCTTTTCATTATTTTATATTGTGAGTTAATTTCGGAATTTTTAATACGTCTGTTTAAAGTAAGAACTACAACAAATCTCCAGGAAGGATAAATTAAAATATTAGATGTGTAGGATTGCAGGTTATTTTAAACATGAGACTTCAGAAATCGATTTTGATGTTGTCGGTAACATGATTCAGTTAATGAAGCATGGAGGTCCGGATAATCAGCATGTTGATTTTTTTCCTCAAGGTGTTCTTGGACATGCTAGATTATCAATTTTGGATCTATCTGATGCAGCTAATCAACCTTTTAAGTGGTCGGATTATGTCATATGCTATAATGGAGAAATCTACAACTATAGAGAGATAAGAAATGACCTAATAAAGGATGGTTATTCATTTGAAACATCATCAGATACTGAAGTAATTTTAAAGTCGTATGACGCCTGGGGACTAAGTTGTTTAAACAAATTTATCGGAATGTTTGCCTTTGCTCTATGGGACGATAAGAATGCTCGTTTCATTTTGACACGAGACAGGGTTGGTGTAAAACCATTACACTATGCAAAACATAAGGGTGGGATTTATTTTTTTTCTGAACTGAAGGCTGTTCATGCGATACCAGACTTTAAGTTAGAAATTGATCATAGTGTTATACCAGATTATCTACGAAAGGGATATGTATCAGGGAATCAGTGCATATTTAAGGGGGTAAAAAAAGTTAAACCTGGCTCTGCAATAATTTTTGATAAATCAATGAACTGCAGTAGCGAAGTTTATTGGAATACATCCACAGAAACCTTTGGTACCTACAAAGGAAATTACGAACAGGCAAAAGAAGAGGTTAAAAATGCCCTAATTAAAAGTGTCGATTATAGGTTAGTCTCAGATGTTCCTGTAGGTGTGTTTTTGAGTGGTGGAATTGATTCCAGCCTTGTTACAGCTATAGCAGCTTCTGAGTTAAATATAAATTTGAAAACGTTTACAATTGCGTTTGATAATCCCAAATATAATGAAGCTCTTCTTGCTCGAAAGATAGCTTCAACTTTTAAAACTGAGCATTACGAATTTAAATGTAACGAAAGTACTTTACTTGACCTTTTCGATGAACTAGCATTTGTTTACGATGAGCCTTTTGGGGATGCCAGTGCTCTACCTACACTTTTTCTTTCGAGTAAAACGAGGGAGTATGTGAAGGTCTCACTCGGCGGAGATGGTGGCGACGAAGTATTTGGTGGTTACGTAAAGTATAAATTTGCAAAAGCGTTTAATACCAATCCCTTATTTTATAAGACCTTTGGGAGGATGATGAGGAATTTAGGAGTTGAAAATAGCTCAAAAATAAGCGAGATATTGCTCAGTGGCAGATATAAAAACATAGGAACTAAAGTTCGAAAGTTTATTAATGCAAGTTCATCAAATGATGTATTTAGTTTTTTTGATAGTGGATCTGACTTTATCGAAGACAATCATCTTTCCCAATGTTTCCTAAATCCATCAAGTTTGTCACATCGTTCTCTGAATAATAAAGAGTTCAGCAATGATTATTTATTGAATGAGCTAGGTGTACTTGATGTGAATTATTACCTAACTGATGACCTTTTAGTCAAGGTTGACCGAGCGAGTATGCGATATGGTTTAGAAGCCAGAGAGCCACTGCTGGATCACAATCTAATATCACTTGGCCTTTCCCTTCCGGATAAATGGAAATTAGCTCAGGGAGAAACTAAATCGATTCTTCGCGACATTCTAGGAAATTATTTACCTAAGTCAATAACTCAAGCCCCTAAAGCAGGCTTTTCTGTTCCAGTTGCGGATTGGCTCTTAAACGATTTGGCTCATGAAATAGACAAGTTGAAATCTGATTCACACTTCTTTCAGATATTTAGTTTTAATCAAAGTTATTTGGTTAATCTTATAAATAGTTTTTACGAGGGTAAAAACACAGTAGACCCTCAATTTATATGGAATCTATTAATGCTATATAAATGGTCTAAAAAATGGCTGACATAGTATTATATTTGTTGGGGTTAATGATAAAATATTAAAAATCTAATGAACGCAATTATATCAAATCTAATACCAGAGTCTGCAAAAAATTTTATTCGAAACTTTAGAGATCAACGAGATTTAAAAAAGCTTGAGCGGGCGAATGTTTATGTTGAGAACTTAAGAAAATTAGACTCCAATGATGAGTATAAATTGATTTTTAATTCAGAGAAGTATAAAGGCCTATGGGATTCAGTTAGTAAGGAATTACAAGAATTAAATCTTCCTGACGACACTGGGGGGGTTAATACAGGAGATCAAAGAGCAATAGCTTATTTAATTTGGCATTTCAAACCCATCAAAATACTTGAAATTGGTACTCATATAGGGTGCTCAACTGTTCACCTATCTGTTGCACAGCGTGAATTAAAATTAGTTAATGAGGTTTCAGGTATTGTCACTGTAGACATTAGAGATGTAAATAGCGCTGAAAAACCTTGGGTTGCATACAAAGCACCTATGTCACCCCTTGATTTAGTTACAAAAGTTAACTATAGCGATAAAGTGACTTTTCGGTGTCAGCCTTCCGTGGAGTACCTTGCCCAATGTCAGGATAAATATGATTTAATATTTCTCGATGGAGGGCATTCAGCAGAACTTGTTTACAGGGAATTACCTTTGGCATGTAGGCTCCTTAACGAAAATGGAATTATCCTTTTACATGATTATTTCCCAAATAATAAACCTATTTGGGATAACAATTCGATTATACCAGGGCCTTATCTTGCCACTGAGCGACTAATCAACGAGGGATGTAATATCGAAATAAAACCATTAGGTGCTCTTCCTTGGCCTACAAAACAAAATTCACACTTCACCTCTCTGGCACTTTGCACTAGAGGTAAATATTAATATCATTAATTATATAATTTGGGTTTATGAATAAAACAAAAGTATTAGTTACCGGCGGAGCTGGTTATATTGGGTCGGTATTGGTCCGGTTATTATTAGATAAAGGATATTTTGTTAAAGTATTGGATAATTTATCTTTCGGTGGTGAACCTATTCTTGATCTTCTAAACAGAGATGATTTTGAATTTATTAAAGGCGATATACGGGATGCCTCAATCGTAGCACAAGCTTTACAGGGAGTAACATTTCTAGCCCATCTTGCTTCAATTGTTGGTGATCCTGCATGTGCTGTAGATCCGGATCTGACGAAATCAATTAATATTGATGGGTCAATGAACTTGTATACCCAGGCAGAAATTGCCGGAGTTAAAAAATTCGTTTTTGCCTCTACCTGTAGCAATTATGGTAAGATGAAAGACCCGAATTCTTATGTGAATGAAGAATCAGAGCTTGCACCAGTTTCTTTATATGCAGAAACTAAAGTACATATTGAAAAATACCTCCTAGGACAACCAAAGAGTAACATTTGCGCTCCAACATGCCTTCGTTTTTCAACTGTGTACGGTCTATCATTACGACCTAGATTTGATCTTACTGTTAATGAATTCTCAAAAGACCTTGCATTGGGTAAAGAGCTTACAATATTTGGTGAGCAATTTTGGCGCCCTTATTGTCACGTTGTCGACTTGGCAAGGTCTGTAATTAGCGTATTTGAAGCCCCTACTGAAAAGACCGCCTTTGATGTATTTAATGTGGGAGATACTGAAGAGAATTATCAGAAACAAATGATAATTGATGTAATTTTGAAGCGAATTCCCGGTGCTTCAGTAAATTATGTAACCAAAAATGAAGATCCGAGAGATTACAGGGTAAGTTTTGAAAAAATTAAGTCACAACTTGGCTTCGAGATCACCAAAAGAGTTCCAGACGGTGTGGATCAAATTGTAAAAGCAGTTAATGATGGTTTTATCATAAATCCTGATGATCCTAAATACAGGAATGTCAATTAATTTACTATGACGGAAAGTTTTCAGGAAACAATAAATAAAATTCGAGAAGCTTTTGGGCAGCCGGAGTCATTTATTCCATTGCATGAGCCCAGGTTTAGAGGGAATGAGAAGAAGTATCTCAACGACGCTATCGACTCCACATTTGTATCTTCAGTAGGGGCTTATGTAGATAAGGTTGAAATGATGTTAAGTCAAATCGCTCAAACCGAAAAGGCAGTTGCTACTGTAAATGGTACAGCTGGGATTCAAATAGCACTCAAAATGGTGGGAGTATCTGAAGGCGAGGAAGTGATTACTCAGGCCTTAACGTTTATTGCTACTGCTAATGCCATCAAACATAATGGTGCAGTACCTGTTTTTTTAGACGTAGATCTCGATACAATGGGTTTGTCTCCAGATGCTGTAAGTAATTTTCTTGAAGAATTTGGAGAAATCCGTGAGAATGGTGTTTATAATAAGAAAACAAACAGAAGGATAGCAGCGTGCCTGCCTATGCATACTTTTGGATTTCCTGTTCATTTAGATAAACTTATCTTGGTTTGTGAAAAGTGGAATCTACCAATTGTGGAAGATTCTGCAGAATCTTTAGGTAGCACATATAGAAACAAACCAACAGGCAGTTTCGGCACTTTAGGCGTATTTTCTTTCAACGGAAATAAAGTTGTGACGAGTGGTGGTGGCGGAGTAATCGTAACAAATAATCATTCATTGGCTGCAAGAGCCAAACATATCACAACAACCGCAAAAATTCCTCATCCTTATGAATATGTTCATGATGAGATAGGATTTAATTATAGACTGCCAAATCTCAATGCAGCACTGTTGTGTGCACAATTGGAACAGTTAGACATATTTCTAAAATCGAAACGTGAGTTAGCTTCTGAATATCAGCAGTATTTCAGTAAAAGCGGTATTCACTTTAGAACAGAGCTTCCAGAAACCACCGCAAATTATTGGCTAATGTGCATTGAATTAGAAACGCGTAAAGAACGTGACCTATTTTTATCAGCTAGTAATAGTGCGGGTGTTATGACAAGACCAATATGGCAATTACTAACAAGGTCGGCAATGTATTCTTCTTGTCAGAAAGATGAACAAAAAAATGCAACATTCTTGGAAGACAGAATTGTAAATGTCCCTAGTAGTGCCAGATAGGAAAATTGCAGTTATAATAGGATATTCAGGTCATGCTTTCGTGCTTGCTGATGCGGCTATTAAATTAGGGATCAACTTGAAATATTATTCAGAAACTGCAGTTAAAAATAATAATCCTTTCCAATTAGAATACTTGGGCTTCGATGGAAATAGAAACTTTTCTGGTTATGGAAAAAAATACCTCTTCATGATAGGAATCGGCGATAATGTTGTTAGAATGAATATTGCCCAGCGACTTTTGTCAATTGGTGAACAATTGACCTCAGTCATTCATCCATCTGCTAACATTGCAAGCAAAGTTTCGGTTGGTAATGGTGTATTCATTTCAGGCAACGCCACAATTAACCCATTATCTATCATAAATGATTATGCTATCATAAATACCGGGTCTATAATAGAGCACGAATGTCGCATCGGAACTTCAGTACACATTGGGCCAGGAGCTGTTTTAGCAGGAAATGTTAATGTAGGAAATATGTCTTTTATCGGGGCAAATGCTGTAATAAAACAAGGGATATCAATCGGGGTAAATGTGGTTGTTGGTGCAGGTGCAGTAGTATTAAATGATATTCCAGATAATACTATAGTTGTAGGAAATCCGGCAAAAACTATAAAATGAATAAAAAGGTAATTATTATCGCTGAAGCAGGTGTAAATCATAATGGGGATTTAACTATTGCGAAGAAACTGATAGACGCAGCTGCAGATGCAGGAGCTGATTTCGTAAAATTTCAAACATTTAAGGCAGATAAAATTGTAACTCAAAACGCGCAGAAGGCGGAATATCAGGTTCGTAATACTAAGGATGGAGATAATTCGCAATATAACATGCTTAAGAAGTTAGAAATGCCTGATGATTGGCATCAGTTTCTAATAGAATATGCCAAGAGTAAAGGAATCCAGTTTCTGTCAACTGCATTTGACAATGATAGTATAGACTTTCTTGATAATCTTGGAATTACTATTTTCAAAATTCCCTCTGGGGAAATTACGAATAAACCTTATCTTAAAAAGATTGCCCAAAAGAAAAAGCCGATAATTCTATCAACTGGAATGTCTGACTTAAGTGAAATTAAGCAGGCAATCGAAGTGCTAATAAATGAAGGTGCAGACCAAGATTCAATTACTATCCTTCATTGCACGACTGAATATCCAACACCAATGTTAGAAGTAAACCTGCTGGCAATGAATTCGATAAAGGCCCAGCTTGGTTTTGAGGTAGGTTATTCCGATCACACCCTTGGTATTGAAGTTCCTATTGCTGCGGTGGCTTTAGGAGCATCGATTATTGAAAAGCACTTTACTTTGGACAAAAGCATGCCAGGGCCAGATCATTTAGCTTCTCTAGACCCTTCCGAACTTAAGAAAATGGTTACGGCTATTAGGAATATTGAAGCAGCTATTAGTGGCTCAGGAAATAAGGAATTAAGTGTTTCGGAGGCTAAAAATATAGCTATTGCCAGAAAAAGTTTGTTTTTCAAACACTCATTAAAAGCTGGTCATGTAATTGGGCAGGATGACTTAATTGCTCTTAGACCTGGAACTGGTTTGAGTCCGATGGAATCTGACAATATTGTTGGTAGGATACTTACAGTTGATGTCCTAAAAAATGATTTTGTTCAATTTAATCAATTGGAATGAGGAAAATTTGTGTTGTAACTGGTTCGAGAGCTGAATTTGGTCTGATGTATTGGGTTATGAAAGGCCTCCAAGCAGATCCAGATATTAAACTGCAGATTTGCGTGACCGGGATGCATTTGTCACCAGATTTTGGTCTTACTTACAAAGATATTGAATCTGCTGGTTTTGTTATTGACGAAAAAGTAGAAATGCTTTTGTCATCTGATACTTCAATCGGGATTTCAAAAAGTATTGGATTGGCAGTAATCAGTATGTCTGAAGTATTTGAACGATTGAAGCCTGATATCTTGTTTATTTTAGGGGATAGATTTGAAATATTTTCTGTTGCAATTGCAGCAATGGTGGCTAAGATTCCAATAGCACATTGCCATGGAGGTGAGGTAACTGAGGGGGTAATTGACGAGGCTATAAGGCATTCTATTACGAAGATGTCTCATCTTCATTTTACGTCAACTGCAAAATACGCCAAACGTGTCATTCAATTAGGTGAATCTCCTGATTATGTGTATAATGTTGGTGCTCTGGGTATTGAAAACATAAACAAGCTAAAATTACTCGCCCGAAACCAATTTGAAGACTCCATTGGTTTTAAATTACCAGAGAGGGTTGTTTTGGTAACTTTTCATCCTGTTACTCTTGAGAATGCAACTTCAGAAGAGCAATTTATCAGCTTGTTAACGGCAATGGATCATTTCAAAGACATTGGGATTATCTTTACAAAACCGAACGCTGATACCGATGGTAGAATAATCGCCAACCTTATCGATAAATATGTGTCACAAAATCAAAAACGTTGTGTATCATTCATTTCACTAGGGCAAATTAGATATTTATCTTCATTGAAATATGTTGACATGGTGATAGGTAATTCATCAAGCGGCTTAATTGAGGTCCCCTCCTTTAAAATACCTACAATAAATATTGGGGATAGACAGAAAGGTAGAATTTGTGCAGCCAGCGTAATTAATTGTAGCCCCAACACCTCATCAATTATTGAAGCGATTAATATCGCCTACTCAGATTCTTTTAGAAAAAAAATCAAAAAGAGCAGCAATCCATATGGTAAGTATAACTCATCCGATAAAATTATTGCCGTGTTAAAGACTGTTAATTTGAATTCAATTTTAATGAAATCTTTCAAGGACATTTAATAATAACTGTAAAGGATTATGATATCTATAATTTCTACCTTTACCGATTAAAATTTTATTTAGTATCTAATGCAGTATAAAAAACATTTAATTCTATCAGGAAGTTCTATAAAATCCGCATTATTTCTTTTAGATGATCTTGGAAAGGATGCGATTCTTTTCGTAGTTGATAAAGATAATAAATTGATTGCTTCCCTTACAGACGGCGATATTAGAAGAGGATTATTAAAAGGAGCATCAATTGATGACGGTATTGATTCTATAAGCCAAAACAAGCCAAAATACCTTAAAAAGGGAGATAGTGATATCCAAAAGGTAATCGGTTACCGTAATGACATGCTGAAAATTGTTCCGGTTTTAGATGAGCTTGGTCGCATTGTTGATATTGTTAATTTTGGGAGAGATCGATCATACCTGCCCCTGGATGCAGTGATCATGGCTGGAGGCAAAGGGATGAGATTGAGGCCACTGACTGAGAATACTCCAAAACCTCTCCTCAAGGTAGGTGATAAACCCATCATAGAACATAATATTGGACGATTATCCTTATATGGTATTAAAACATTATTCATTTCAGTGAATTACTTAGGTGAACAGATTGAAGATTATTTCAAAGATGGTTCAGACATTAATTTAAGTATAAAATATTTATATGAAAATATGCCACTTGGAACAATTGGGGCAGTTTCTCAAATTGAAAAATTCAATCATAGTAATATTTTGATAACCAATTCTGACCTGCTTACTAACATTGATTATGAAGATTTTTTCTTAGATTTTATCAAGCAGGAAGCTGATTTTTCTGTGGTTTCAATCCCCTATAATGTAAATGTCCCATATGCAGTATTGGAGACAAATGAAAATTGCGTTATCAGTTTTAAGGAAAAACCTACGTTTACCTATTATTCGAATGGGGGCATTTACCTTATAAAAAAGGATTTGTTGAAAAGCATTCCTCAAAATACGATGTATAATGCTACAGACCTCATGGAGAAACTAATTAAGGAAGGTGCAAAAGTGATTACTTACCCATTGTTGGGTTATTGGCTAGATATTGGTAGTCACGAAGAGTTTAAAAAAGCACAGATAGAATATGAACATATTAAATTTTGAACATGATTGATGTAATAATTAAAACAAGAACAATTATTGGTAAAGGTGAGTTGCAGAATATTCCTGATTTTTTAGCTGACAATGGTTACAAAAAATACGGTTTTATTGTTGATCAGGCATTTAGATCAAATGAAGATGTTGGGAGGTTGATTACTGAGTTACGCGAGAAAGGATTGCATGCTGTTACCTATTATTACGATCTTCCTTTTGAACCTGATTATGAATCTTTAGATAATATTAAATACCTGTTTAAAGATCGGAATACAAATTGGTCTTTGGTAGATGTGATTGTTGCTGTTGGTGGTGGTAGTGTGATTGACTTTGCAAAAGGGATAGCTACACTGATTAATAATCATGACGCGGCAACTACATACAAGGGTTTCCCGAAAAACTTAAATCCATCAATCCCGATAGTTGCTGTACCAACAACGGCAGGAACTGCTTCGGAAGTAACATTTAATGCAGTGTTTACAGATTCAAAATTGGGCAGAAAATTGGGTATTAACACTCATAATAACTTTCCAGTTCTTGCTATTCTGGATAGTAATATGACCAGAAACTGTCCATATGCAATTGCCCTTTCTTCCGGATTGGATGCCTTGGTTCATGGTTTTGAAAGCTTTGCTTGCAAAAAAAGCAATTATTATACTAGGCTATTTGCAAAACAGGGAATAATAAATTTGATAAATAATATTGAACATGCACTTAAAGATGTTGAAAACGATCAGGCTCGAGAGAAAATGCAGTTTGGAGCTTATCTGGCTGGAATTTCTCTCTATAATGCGGGCTCTGGACCAGCCGGTGCTTTATCCTATCCATTAGGGGTAGTTTGCAAAGTTCCACACGGTATTGCTGGGGGCTTTATACTGCCTTATTTGCTCGAGTTCAATGTAAAGAATGGCTATTATGGTTATTTTGAAATTGCTGATGAACTGGCTATCCAAGGTGAAAATGAGCGGGAAAAGTGTGAGAAACTGGTAGCCTATTTATTTGATCTGTATGATAGGTTAGACGTTTGGGCTTTGGCGAAAAAGTACGACATAAAAACAAATAATTCTGCTTTGTCAGAATATATTGATCTTTTACAGGGTGCATTTGATCAGAATCCAGTTAACTTTACTCCATCGGACGGTAAAACTATTTTAAATAAGATTTTTTAATATTAACACTAAAAATAAAAAAAATGCCAGGTTTTGAATTAATTGACCAACTGGAACGTAATTCAGTTTTGGAAGTATTCGACAAAAGTAACGGTGTATTATTCGCTCACGGCTTTGATGTTCGCAGAAACAATATATTCCGTGTAAGAGATTTTGAAATAAAATTTGCGAAAGCTCTTGGTGGCCAGAAGGCCGCAGCTTGTACCTCCGGTACATCAGCTCAATATATTGCAATGAAATGTTTGGGTATTAAAGCTGGTGATGAGGTTATCACCCAGTCTTTTACATTTATCGCTACTGTCGAAGCCATTCTTGCATGTGGAGCCAAGCCTGTATTAGTCGATATTGATGAAACATATAATATGTCTCCAAGTAGTTTAGAGGAAGCTATTACGGACAAAACTAAGTTGATTGTACCTGTTCATATGCTTGGTAATCCGGCAGAAATGGATGCAATTAATGCAATTGCCAAAAAACATAACATTCCGGTACTCGAGGATGCATGTGAAGCCTTGGGGGCAACTTACAAAGGAGTTTCAACCGGGTTATTGTCAGATGTCGGTGTATTTAGCTTGGACTTTGGGAAAACAATTACTACAGGTGAAGGTGGAATGATCATATCTAACAATGAGAACTTAATAACTACCTGTATGAAATTCATTGATCACGGTCATGACTGTGATATGACTCTGCCGAGAGGGAAAGACACGGCGTCTTTTTATGGATTCAATTATCGTATGAGTGAATTACAGGCTGCTGTTGGCTTAATTCAAATCGACCGACTTACCCACATTGTTGAAAGCAATAGAAAGCATAAGAAGATAATAAAAAACGAACTAAGCAAGTTCAAAGATATAATTCAATTCCGAAGAATTACCGATGAAAATGAGCTGGCAGATACAATTATTTTCAATCTTGAGTCACCAAAATTGGCTGAAAAGCTGATTGTTAATTTGGCTGCCCAGGGTTTAGGTACGAAAAATGTTCCAGATGCAATGAGGTGGCATTTCGCTAAGTATTTTAGTCAGGTATGGAATAACACCAGTTATTATAAGAACTATGAAAACCAATGGTCCGTTTCTGACTCTCTTCTTTCACGTTCTGTATCCTTGCCGGTAATGGTTAATTGGTCTGAGAAAGATTTGGAAAAGATTACAGCATCAATCTCGACAGCAATTAGTTTGCTATAGAAAATCTGGTTGTATCCTTTAAAGTATAGGCAGTTAGTTTTAATATTGGAACTATCTGCCTGTACTAAACTATCTATCTGATTCCCAAAATCCTCTGAGAGTAGTATTTTTTTAATAAGCAAAAATTAGATGATTCAATCAATTCGAAAGTTGTTTACACTTCTTTCGCCTCGTACAAAGCGACTTTTACCGTTCGTTTTGGGGAGTATACTATTTATAGGATTACTTGAAATGCTCTCAGTGGCACTTTTGATGCCGCTTTTAGCAAATGATCTTATTTCAGGGGGCGGAGCCAGTCAGTCGAAGTCAACTGGAATTGATTTGATTTTCAAACTACTCAATAATTTTCACATAACTTCTTTAAAGGATATTGCTACTCTGGTAGTTTTATTTATGGTAGCTAAGCACATTTTGATAACCGTTCTTAACTATTTTCAGTATTTGGCAATATTTAAAAATGATGTCTGGTTAAGAAATGAATTATTGTTTAAATATACCAACCTTAACTTTTTGGATTTTACGAATGTTAAAAGCGCCGAGCTTATACGAAATACTGCCGAGCAGGTTGGCCAGATTTCTTACGGGTCTCTTCTTTCCATTTTAACGATTGTATCTGAAACAGTTGTGGTTTTTGTACTTCTCGGGTTAATATTTGTTACTCTGCCTGTATCATCTACCATTCTGATTATTTCTGTATTCCTATTCGGCTTATTACCATTTTATATATTCAAGAAGCATATAATTTACCTTGGTAAGATTCGATTCGAATCTATCTCCCGTACTATAACCGAAGTTCAAAATATTTACAACCTATATGTGGAGATCAAACTTTATAATATCAGAGGTTATTTCTTAAATAGAGTAAGAAACCAGTCTGAAATTTTCACAAATGCACAGGTGAAGAATAATTTGATTGCAAATATTCCTAAAGGGATTATTGAGATCGCCGCTGTGGTGGTGATTTTAATATTAATAATCAATTCAAAAAGTAACCAAAATTTTATTCCAACAATAGGCATTGTTGTGACATCAATCTTTCGGATTGCACCTTCATTTACCAGAATATCAAGTGCCTTGACCCAGCTGAAATTTAGTGTGGAACAAATCAATGTACTTTATGATGTCTTTCAAGTTTCATCATTAAGCCAGCCTATTACGAACGAAGTAAGAAAAATAACATACACTTTGTTTAAGGAGGAGGTTAAATTAGAGAATGTGAGTTTCGGTTACAAAGGCTCTCATAAATTATTTTCAAATTTTAATTTGTCTGTAAAAAGGGGTGACTTTGTCTTACTGAAAGGAAAGAGTGGAAAGGGCAAATCGACCATTGTTAAAATAATCATGGGCCTAATCAATCCCGATAGTGGTCGTGTTCTTGTAGATGGGAAAGATCTTAAAGAAATAGATCAAGGATTTTGGCATTCAAAATTGGGTTATGTGCCCCAGAAAGCAGTTATTATAGAGGGTTCACTTGAAGAAAATATTTGTCTGGGTGTTTTACCTTCAGAGGTGGATCATGAACTACTAGAATTAGTAATAAAAAATGCTCAATTGATCGAAATTAAAGAACAAGTCGGTTCAAATACACTTTCGCAAGAGGGTGGTTCAATTTCAGGTGGACAGGCTCAAAGGATTGGAATTGCCAGAGCTCTTTACAGAGAGCCAGAAATATTATTCCTTGATGAACCGACAAGTGCATTGGATTCCAAAAATGCTTCTTTAATTCATAAATTATTAAATGAGTTAAATCATGAATTGGGTTATACTGTTATCATAATTACTCATAGTAATGAGTTTGACAGTTCAGCAACAAAGATTTTTGAGATATAACTTTGCTCATTCTAGCTATAAGAGTTTAAATACGATCATGTAATTCTATTGCTCATACTTAAAATAGAAACAATTATTGCAATCAAAATACAAATAAGCATTTAATGAAAATATTGATAACTGGTGCTGCAGGTTTTATAGGCTTTCATCTTACAAAAAAGTTGATTCAACTTGGGAACGAGGTTTATGGTTTTGATAATCTTAACGAATACTATGATGTAAGCCTTAAAATTGATAGGCTGGCAGAGCTCGGTATTCGATGGTTTAAGCAAGATGCTGAAAAGCCCATTAAAAGTACTAAACATGAGTTGTTAACATTTCTTCGTGGGGATATTGTAGACAAAGAACTTCTTTTTAATCTGATCAAAGACAATAAATTTGATTGTGTTATAAATCTCGCGGCACAAGCCGGGGTTAGATATAGTTTAACAAATC
The DNA here is from genome assembly GCA_002257025.1 of Sphingobacteriales bacterium 16-39-50. Lineage (GTDB taxonomy): Bacteria > Bacteroidota > Bacteroidia > Sphingobacteriales > Sphingobacteriaceae > Daejeonella. The sequence continues at coordinate 45,080 of NCHA01000019.1, forward strand.
CTGAAGCATATATTGATAGTAATATTGTGGGCTTCGGAAATATCTTGGAGGCCTGCAGGATATTTAACATACGCAATTTAGTTTTCGCAAGTAGTTCCAGTGTTTATGGATTAAATCAGCGAATACCTTTTTCTGCGTCAGATAAAGTAAATCATCCAATATCATTATATGCTGCCAGTAAAAAGTCAAATGAACTAATGGCGCACGTTTATAGTCATCTTTTTGGCTTGAAAGCCACTGGTTTAAGGTTTTTCACAGTTTACGGACCTTGGGGGCGTCCTGATATGGCTACATATCTTTTTACAAAGGCTATAATTGCAGGTAAACCGATTGATGTGTTCAACTATGGAGAAATGATGCGTGATTTTACATATGTAGACGATATAGTTGAGGGTGTAGCCAAGGTAATAAATCATCCTGCTTCTTCAAATGTTCTTTGGAACGGGTTGGATCCAGAACCTTCGAGTTCATCTGCTCCATATAAAATATATAATATTGGGAATAGTAATCCTATAAAGTTGGTTGACTTTATCAAAATTCTTGAGAATAAAATTGGGATAAAAGCCAAGATTAATATGTTGCCAATACAACCTGGAGACGTTGTTTCAACTTTTGCTGATGTATCAGCAATTGAAGAGGATCTAGGTTTTTTACCCCAAGTTAGTATTGAAGAAGGACTTGCTAAATTTGTTGAATGGTATCAGTCTTATTACAAATAATTAAAGAAATCGTTTGGGAAGTCCTGTTTGTTTCATAATTAATAAGCCATCCGTAGGGGGAGCCGAAATTTTTCTTCTAAATCTTGGCAAGTATATGTCCAAGGAGTTTGATTGTCATATAATATTTCTATTCCCCGGAGGTGAAATGTTAGATAAATTTAGGGAAAGTGGGTGTAAAGTTCATTGTTTGAGCTTTACATGGAATCCATTGGGCTTCTTAAAGCAGTTTAAGTTACTTAGAGCAAAGATACAGGAAATAAAACCTGAGGTTGTTCATACTTGGCTTTATATTTCAGACCTTATTGGTGGTACTGCAGCCTCTTTTGAGAAAGTTTCCAGAATTTTTTGGAGTATAAGACAGTCAAATATTAGTTTCTCTCAAAATAAACTTCATACTTTCCTGTTTATAAGATTATGTGGGTTATTGTCAAATCATATTCCTCATAAAATAATTTCATGTTCAAATGTAGCAATGATGAACCATGTGAATTTTGCCTTTTATAATAAATCGAAGATAGAAGTTATTCCCAATGGTTACAAAACAGAAGAATTGATGTTTTCAGATTCTGCGAGGGCAGCACTGCGCTCTGAATTAAATTGTACATCTAAAATAAAGCTTGTAGGTATAATTGGACGTTATGACATTCAGAAAGGTTTTGATAACTTCATTGATGTATCCAGCTATATTAATGTGGCTAACGAAAATTGTCTTTTCGTTTTTATAGGCTCTGGATGCGACATATCAAATCATGAGCTCGTAGGTCAGATAGAAGCAAAGTTGAGTAGTGAAAAATACCTCTTGCTTGGTCAGCGTTCAGACATGAAGAATGTTATGTGCGGACTCGATTTGCTTTTAGTAACATCCAGGGGAGAGGCGTTTCCTAATGTTTTGGCAGAAGCTATGTGTTATGGGCTACCAGTTGTTACAACGAATGTCGGTGAGATTCCAATAATTCTTGATGGGATTTGTAAAATCTACAATCCTGGCCAAAACAGAGAAATGGCAGATGCTGCCATACAAATACTTGATTTTACCGATGAGGAAAAGGCTACTTTTTCAGAAAAACTTCGTGAAAGGATTCATCAAAGATACGAGTTTGAGGATGTAATGAAAAGGTTTAGAAACACATACTTGTTAACTTCAAACCAATCCTGATTTATTTGGATACTTTTGAATCAAGTTAAATTGGAGTGATGAAATCAGTACTATTAGTAGAAAATTCAGGCTTAGATTTTTACAAATCTAGACTTAAATATGCAAAGTCATTAATCGATGATGGATTTAAAGTTTATATCTTAATTCCTGATGATGGTTATGCTGATCTCATCCAGGGAGTTGATTTAATCGTTTATACATATGATCTTAAGCGTAATACAAATTGGCTTAAGCAATTCTGGCAAGTTCTGCGTGTATTTAAGAAAATATTTCAGGAAATCGAGGTCGACATAATCCACTCTTTTCGATTTTTTCCGAATTTGATGAATGTAATGGCTAATTTATTTTCGAGAAGAAAAACAATTATACACATTACAGGTCTTGGAATTGCATATTCTAATAAAAGTTTAAAATTCAGGACCTACCGATTGATTAGTGATGTCATCTACTTGTTTTTGGTTTGTTTTTCCAAAATCACAATTGTTCAGAATCCCTCTGACAAGAAGGACTTGACATTCTTTAATTTTTTGAAAGCCAAGATTAAGTTGGTGGAGGGTAGTGGTGTTGATACATTGGTTTATAATATTGACACCTTTAACCGAGATGAATTAAGAGATAAATTTAAAATAGGCCCAACTGATTTACTCTTTATTTGTGTCTCCCGTTTAATATGGGAAAAAGGAATAGTTGAGTTAGTCAACGCATTCACAACTATTGGCAAGGAATTTGAAAATGTTAAGTTATATATCGTTGGCGGTCCAGATCTTAATAATCCCAGACATGTTACTCTCAAGTACATTGCTGAAAATGAGGGGAATAAGAATGTTTGTTTTCTTGGTGAACGAGGTGATGTGAAAGAGTTATTGGCGGCATCAGATGTTTTTATATATCCAAGTTATTACCGAGAAGGGATACCTAGAGGCCTTCTGGAAGCACTTTCAATGAGTCTTCCTTTAATTGTAGCGGACAGTCCGGGGTGCAATCTTACAGTGGAAGATGGTAAAAATGGATTTCTTGTTGAACCTCGTTCTGATTCTGCTATTGTATATTCAGTTAAAAACATATTAAATAATCCGCATTTACTAAATGGTATGGGTAGTTACAGTCGTCAACTAGCTATTGATAAATTCTCTGATGTAGTTATATTTCAGAAAATCAAGACATTATACAGCAATATTTGAGTAATGATTAGTAATCTTATATTAACCGGAGCTACCGGCTTTGTGGGATTAAATCTTAGTTCTTACTTGGATAGAAAGGATTTCAATATTATTCATGTTTCTAGGCAATCTGGACTTAGATTCGATAGTTTAACAACTAAACTTCTCAAGGAGAAAAACATATCTAGTATTGTTCATTTAGCTGGTAAAGCGCATGATCTGAAAAATGTTGAGGATCCCTTGTTGTATTACAAGGCTAATTATGAACTTACCAAAACTCTTTTTGACCTGTTTATTAAATCCGAAGTATCAAAATTTATATTTATTAGTTCTGTAAAAGCCAGTGCAGATTTTGTTGACAAGTCACTGACCGAAACTGATGTTCCAAATCCTCAAACGCATTATGGTAGATCTAAGCTAATGGCAGAAGAGTATATACGTAGTCGGCAATTACCTTCAGGTAAGTCTTTTTATATACTTCGTCCTTGTATGATCCATGGACCTGGCAATAAAGGAAATCTTAATTTATTGTATAAGCTCATTTCAAAAGGAATCCCTTATCCGCTCGTTGCATTTAAGAATGAACGTTCATTTTTGAGTGTTGAAAATCTATGCTTTGTGATTAGGGAATTACTAAGTCGGGATGATATTCCTTCAGGAGTGTATAATATTGCTGATGATGAAACAATTTCAACCAATAAACTAATAAAGCTCATTGCTAAGGCAATAGATAGGAAGCCAAAACTATGGAAAATAAATCCGATCTTGATTAAATCTCTTGGGAAGCTGGGTGATATATTAAAACTCCCTTTAAATACAGAACGTCTCAACAAACTAACCGAAAACTATATGGTTGATAATTCTAAAATCAAGGGTGCCCTGGGGAAAGAGTTTCCTATTCGTGCCGATGAAGGCATCATAAAAACGATAAAATCGTTTAAAGAAGTTATCCAAAATTAAAATAATATCCAATTATAAAACTTGTTTAATTCTTTGAATTAAATAAGTTTGCAGAATGCTGTATCTTTTATATCTGCCAATATTAACTTTCCTCATCCTGGTTTATTTCAGGCTTGCGATTCAGTTTAAAATAATTGATAAACCAAATCAGCGAAGTTCACATTCACGAATTACTATAAGAGGGGGAGGTATAGTTTTTCCAATTGCTGTTCTGATCCATGCTTTGGTCAGCAATTTCCAATATCCTCTTTTTACTTCTGGCCTAATGTTAATAAGCTTCGTCAGTTTCTATGACGATCTTCGGCCTTTATCCAACAAAATCCGGCTGTTCGTACATTTGATTGCGGTTTCTTTCCTATTCTCGCAGACAAATCTTTTGATTTTCCCGATCTGGATCGTTATTCCTGTTTATATTTTGGTTATTGGGACAATTAATGCATACAATTTTATGGATGGGATTAATGGGATTACAGGTTCTTATAGTCTTATTACGATATTAAGCTTATATTTCATTAATGAATTTAGTATTCCATTTGTTTCAAGTGAATTGCTTACAGCATCTTCTCTAGCCTTGATTGTATTCAATTTCTTCAATTTCAGGAAGAAGGCTAAATGCTTTGCAGGGGATGTCGGGAGTGTGAGTATGGCTTTTATTATTATTTTCTTTCTTTTGCTTCTTATCCTTAAGACCGGGGATCTGAAATATATTGGCCTGCTCTTATTTTACGGTTTAGATACAGTTAGTACCATTATTTTTAGATTGATTCGCAGAGAGAATATCTTTGAAGCTCATCGAAGCCATTTTTATCAGTACCTGGCTAATGTAAAAGGCTGGCCGCATTTAAGGGTATCGGCTTTGTATATGGTGGTACAGTTGCTTGTGAATCTGCTGATTATATTGTGTGATTGGAATTTTGATGGGTTTTTGATTTTTATCCTGGTTTCAGGGATTGTGTTTGTCGGGTTGAGGTTTGTGGTTGAGGGGAGGGGGAATTTGATAATGAGCAAATTAGCAAATTAGCAAATGGGGGTGCAATTTGTCGATGGGAGGATTTGTCCATTTGTCGATAGGGGACAATTGGTAATTAAGTCAAATGATCGTTTAGGGAGAAAAGGGCTTGTTAATTATGTTATGTGATTAATGATCATTCCTTAGATCAGTTCTATCCCCAAGAAGAGGCCTATTTAGCCATCAGTTTACAATCTATCTCAATAATAGACCGCTTAACCTTCTTAATTTCTACCTTTAGAATTATTTGCATAAAATCTCCAGTTTTATACTGGGAAGAGGAATTTTAATTAAAAGGAACCTAAGTATTACAATATTGGAATCTAATTCCATTATTGTAATTTATCTTACAATTTAAAGCCAAGTTGACAATTTACCGAAAGAAAGTAGCTCCTTTTATCCCCTTCCGCCCAGGGCGGAGGAGGCTCTAAACCAAGTATGAGCTTTCAGTTGATAGGGTGAGGTTCCCAAACATCGATCAAACAGTAAATTTCCAAATTCTCCGTTCCTGCTCTCTAAGTTCCCTCCCGCGAAGAGCGGATCGGGATGACATTTTGTAGTAACTCTAAACCCTCTCTTTTGGAGAGGGCGGCACTAACCAAGCCTAAGCAGTTTTGTTCATAGGGTGAGGCTCCAAACCAATTTTCTAAAGAAATACTTTGAATTAGTAATTATACTATATTTGTTAATAAACTAAGACAACAACCTTGTTTAACCATATTAATATTGTACCGCGCTGGATAATTTTTTGTCTGGATTTATTTGTCTGCGGATTTTCCGTTTGTTTTGCATATTTCCTGAAATATAATTTCAATGTAGAGGAAATTAATGCTAATGAGCTGAGCCGGAATATTCTGGTATTCAGTGTAGTAAATAGTTTTGTTTTCCTGATTATTAAGACTTATTCGGGTATTATTCGATATACGAGTGCACAGGACTCTTTTCGAATATTGTTTTCAGTCCTGATTAGCAATGGATTATTTGTACTCTTTAATTTAGTTCTGGTCACCTTTAATAATGTACCTTATATTTCTAATGTTATCCTTGTTATCAATGGATTAACAGGCTTTTTATTGTTGATAACCTACCGGGTTATGGTGAAGTACTTCTTTATGTATGTAAAGAATTTTAAAATGGATAAACGGCGGGTTATCATGTACGGGGCAGGTGAGGCAGGCATAGCTGCTAAGAGGACTTTAGATCATGATAATAAGGTAAATATGCTTTTAACAGCCTTTATTGATGATGATGAGCGTAAAACGGGTAAAGCAATCGACGGAATCAAGATCTATCATACACGGGAGTTCCTGAACCTGATTAAAAATGATAAAATTGACGATCTGATAATAGCCTCTCAAAATATCCTTCCCGACCGGAAGAACAGGATTGTAGACCTTTGCCTTGAGAATGATATTAAGGTGTTGACTTTGCCTCCGGTACGGTCCTGGATAAACGGACAGCTTTCCAGCAAACAATTGCAGAATATTAAGATAGAGGATTTGTTAGAGCGTGAACCCATTGAGATTCATAATGAGATTATCTCTGAACAATTAAGAGGAAAGAGAGTACTGGTAACAGGGGCTGCCGGTTCTATCGGTTCAGAGATAGTACGCCAGATTTCCCATTTTGGACCCCAGATGATCATTCTTAATGATCAGAGTGAGACTCCGCTTCATGAATTGCATCTCGAATTGCAGGAAAATAATCTTCTGAATAATTTCCATTGTTTTATAGGTGATGTGAGGGATCGTTTACGTATGGAGCTACTGTTTCAGACTTTTAAGCCTCATTATGTCTACCATGCTGCTGCGTATAAGCACGTGCCTCTAATGGAACATAATCCCGGAGAAGCAGTACGTACCAATGTGATGGGAACCAAAGTCATTGCAGATCTTTCTGTTAAATATGGAGTTCATAAATTTGTCATGATCTCTACCGATAAGGCGGTTAATCCAACTAATGTGATGGGTGCTTCAAAGAGGATTGCAGAAATCTATGTACAATCCCTATTTAATTCATTTAAGTACAAGGAGCCGACTATGTATACCAATGGACTGAGTCATCTGAACGAAGATCGTTCCAATGTAAACACGCTTTTTATAACCACACGCTTTGGTAATGTTCTTGGCTCAAATGGTTCTGTGATTCCTCGTTTTAAGGCACAGATTCAGAAAGGAGGACCAATTACCGTAACTCATCCCGATATAACACGCTACTTTATGACCATACCTGAGGCTTGCCGTCTGGTTTTGGAGGCTGGTTCTATGGGTGAAGGAGGCGAAATATTTATTTTCGACATGGGTAAATCCGTTAAGATCATCGAATTAGCAAAAAAGATGATCCGGCTTTCGGGCTTAGTCCCTCATCAGGATATTGCGATAGAATTTTCTGGACTTAGACCTGGCGAAAAACTTTATGAAGAATTATTAAATGATTTGGAGAACACCATGCCTACCCATCATGAAAAGATCATGGTAGCACAAGTACGGGAATATCATTTTCAGACCATCAGTAAGCATATTTCAGAATTAATTAAACTAAGTTGCGAATATAAAGACAGGCAGGTTGTAGTGAAGATGAAGGAAATTGTGCCTGAATTTAAAAGCAATAATTCTATATATGAAGAGCTTGATAATCCCGTTGATATACCTGACAAATCTATATCTGGCCTTTAATCTGTAGAGTCCGGGATAAGTATAAACTTGTGATCAGAGCCAATTCAGAACTTTTAGGATTAAAAAAGAAAATTACAGGACGGAATTTTGTTATTCTGTTTTTCTTAATGTTTGTTTGTGAATTTGGTTTCTCACAAAGTCTCCCTGTCGGTACTTTTGCTTTAGAAGAGTATTATCTCAGAAAGCAGTTAATCGGCGAACTGAACTCAAATATTTCTTTTACAGTACGCCCTATTTCTCCTTTATTGCTTGATAGCAAGAGTGGAAGGACAATAGATAGTTTAATAAATCCCGGTAAACAAATCTATGCATCATCTGCCGGAAAAAGTAAAATTCTTATACTTCCTTTTTCCTGGCAGCAGCGATACAATAGTCATCCTGCTTATAGCCGGAATGACGGAGCGATGATTCCGGCAAAGGGATATCAAAGCCTTATTAGTGCAGGTTTCTTTGCAAAAGCGGGTCCGCTAAGTATTCAAATCAGACCGGAATATGTCTTTGCCGGAAATGGAACATTCCGGGAATACAGATCACATTTAGGTACCGCGGATCTTCCGGTACGTTTTGGTAATGATCATTATTCTAGGCTTTCCTGGGGGCAAAGTAGTGTACGGTTGAATTTTGACCCGGTTTCAGTCGGACTTTCCAATGAAAACCTTTGGTGGGGTCCGGGGAAACAAAACTCGATCCTTATGAGTAATACTGCTTCGGGATTTAAACATCTTACACTCAATACCAGCCGACCGATAAGAACTCCAATCGGATCCATAGAAACTCAGATTATTGCAGGGCGATTGGAAGGATCCGGCTTTACTGATGGCTTATCTGATGACTGGAGGTATTTATCAGGAATGGTATTCAGCTATCAGCCCCGTTGGGCTCCGGGCCTGTTCCTGGGCCTGACCAGAAGTTTTCAGACCTATAGTGAGGATATGGATGCTACTTTTAGTGATTATCTGCCTTTCTTCCAGGCATTTCAGAAAAAAAATACCGATGAGGATGATAAGATAAGGGATCAACTTACTTCGGTATTTGCCCGTTGGCTTTTAACTAAATCCCGTGCAGAAGTTTATTTCGAATATGGTTTGAACGACCATTCCTATAATACCCGTGATTTCCTGATGAGTCCCGAGCATTCAAGGGCTTATACAATTGGAATGACTAAACTTATTCCTTATAAAGGGAGAAAGAATGAATACATCAATTTGGGGATAGAGTTAACCCACATGGAGCAGTCTATTGATCGTATTCTTAGAGATGCTGGTGATTGGTATACACATAGTCAGGTATTGCATGGCTATACCAATCGCGGAGAAGTTTTGGGTGCCGGTATTGGGCCGGGCGGAAATTTCCAGTCTGTGAATATTTCCTTGGTAAAAGGTCTGAAACAAATCGGATTGCAATTGGAGCGCTATGAACATAATGGAGATTTCGCAAATGCTGCTGGCTATGGCCCATGGATAGATTTCAGCGTAGCGGCTGTAGGTAACTGGACTTATAATAAGTTTATTTTCAATGCTAAATTGCAGGCCATAGAGTCGGTGAATTATCAATGGATGTCGGGGCCTTATGGCTCAGCGAATAAAAATGCTTTTCATATTAATGGGGAGGTGGGGGTGATGTATAGGTTTTGATTAATTGACAGTTGACAATTGACAGTTGACAATGGAGGATAGACTTACGAAATCACATGGGGGAGCGGAAGGGCGATTTCGTCAGTCGCGAATGAGGAATGATTTGTAGATGAGCGACCCGATAGTATTGGGTTGTCTATTTGTCGATGGGAAGGAATTAGCAAA
>NCHA01000004.1 GCA_002257025.1 Sphingobacteriales bacterium 16-39-50
TACCAGTATAATATACAAAAAATAGTTCAATATTTAAACATAAGTAATTGATTTACAGAAACTTAAATCCTTAACTTAATGACATTGGGCTTGACCCGCAACGGAACTAGCCCGCCATACTAAACAACTGCGTTTCCGGTTGGCTGGCCCAGAGATGAGCATCAAAGGCCATACAGATATTTCTAAGGAATCTTTTTCCGAGTGGTGTTACTGTTAAACTATGATCCTCAATAATTAGTAATCCATCTTCCTGAAGTGTTTTAGCGCGCTCCAGTCCGGATACCATGGCATCTATCAAAGGCTCGTTTATATTCCAATCTGTTTTCCCTTTGCACATCAGATTTAAGATATGCTTCCGGATAATTAGATCCTCCTCTGTCAAATGATGTCCCTTGAAAACAGGTAATTTTCCATTGTTAACCAATTCAAGATAATCTTCTACCTTTTTAACGTTTTGTGCAAAGGCAAACCAACTGTCACTGATTGATGAAACCCCAAGGCCCACCATCAATTGTGTGTATTGGTGGGTATAACCCATAAAATTGCGGTGAAGCTTCCCTGAATGTTCGGCCCTAAACAGACTATCGGTACTGAGTGCGAAATGATCCATGCCAATCTCTTCATACCCCATTGAAGTAAACATCTGGCGGCCTAATTCATATAAACTTTGCTTTTCATCTACTGAGGGAAGATCTGCCTCTGTAAAACTCCTTTGTCCGGGTTTAATCCATGGCACATGGGCATAGCTATAAAATGCGATACGGTCGGGCATGAGTTTCTCAACCTGAAAGATAGTATCACCCAGCCCTTCATAAGTTTGGAGCGGCAATCCATAGATCAGATCAAAATTGATTGAAGTATACCCAATCTCTCTTGCCAGTTCAGTTACAGCTTTTACCTGTTCAAAGCTTTGCATACGATTGATTATTTTCTGCACCTTTGGATCAAAATCCTGTATACCAAGGCTCAGGCGGCGAAAGCCCAAATCATATAATGTTCTTAAATGGTCTTCTCTGGTATTATTGGGATGAGCTTCAAAACTAAACTCCGCATCAGGATGTAAATCGGCATCTGCAGTCAGACCATTTATGAGAAGCTTTAGGTTTTCAGCAGCAAAAAAAGTTGGTGTACCCCCACCCAAATGAATTTCTTTGATTTTAGGTTTACCTGCAAAAACCTCTCTGTATAATGTCCATTCTTTCAAAACTGCCTGAATATAAGGATCTTCCACCTGATGATTCCTGGTAATCCGGGTATTGCAGCCGCAATAAGTACAGAGACTTTCGCAGAAAGGTAAATGCACATACAAACTTATTCCATTCCCGGAATTACTTTGATCGAACGAAAATTTAACAGACTCTTTCCATTGACTAATATCAGGAACATCGGTATTCCAATAAGGGACAGTTGGATAACTGGTATATCGTGGAGCAGCCACGTGGTATTTATTAATCAGATTCTGGGTATTCATAATTAGTCGTTTGAGTCTAATATTTCAACGTTTCGAGCATCCATCAGCACATACACAGGCCTTGCCTGAGCATTTTCCGGCTTGCCAGTTATCCAGGTTCTTAATGATCAGATTCGCAATTTCCTGAAGTGCTTCCTTTGTCAGAAATGCCTGATGAGGTGAAATAATTACATTCGGAAATGATAATAATTCTTCCATGATAGGATCTTTGACAGGATCAGTACGAAGATCAGAATAGAACATATTCTTCTCAAATTCATATCCATCCAGGCCGAGCCAGCCGATCTTACCAGTCTTTAATGCCTTAATCAGATCTTCCGATTTAATTAATCCGCCTCTGCTGGTATTAATCAGCATCACACCATTCTTCATTTTTGAAATACTCTGCATATTAATGATATGCTTTGTTTCTGGGTTTAAAGGAATATGAAGGGAGATAATATCTGACTCTTCTAAAAGCTGCTCAAAACTAACCTCCTCTATACCATCAGGATTTGGAACCGGACTAATATCATGACCAAGGATTTTACAGCCCAGGCTTCTGAAAACTGCGGCAGTTGCTTTTCCAATCGCACCAAGGCCAACAATTCCTACAGTTTTTCCTTTAAAATTGAAACCTATATGCTGATCTATTCTGAAATCAAACTCGCGGCTGCTGTTCACTGTGGAGATAATCCTCCGGCCTAAAGAAAGAGCGAGCATCAGGGTGTATTCTGAAACAGCCGCGGGGGAATAAGACGGTACATTCGCCAGTTTGATATTTCTTTTGCCCGCAGCTACCCTGTCAATATGGTCAGTCGACATCGAACGGGTGGTAATGTATTTAATGCCAAGATCTGCCAGTTTTTCGATTACTTCTTCAGAAAGATCATCCTGGGTTGATACCACAACAGCCTCTTTGCCTTGAGCATAAACCGCAGTTTCAAGGCTTAGGGAATTAGAAATCAGTGTAATATCGTGTTGTTTTTGATTTGCACGTGCTACAAATTCCTTTTCAAACTCTCTGACACTATAGGCAACAACTTTCATTAATAAAACATTTATTCCAAAAGTACTTTTAGGAATAAGGTTTCGTAATGAGTGATGTCATAAAGAAAAATGATCTTTATCAGTTTTTCATTTTATGGAGCTTGGAAAAATCGATGATATCAATCACACTACCTTTCTTTTCAATGATTCCTTCATCTTTAAAATCGCTCAGGGTTCTGCTAACTGTTTCTGTAGCCATGCCTGCCATTGATGCAAGGTCTTCCCTTGAGATGCGAATCTGGGCTTCAGAATTTTCTGTTGGATTTTGCTGCTTTGCCAGGCGGATCAGAATCTCGGCCATTCGCTTCCTCACTGAATGATAGGCGAGCTGGAGTAATTGTTCTTCCTTCTCAATCAGATTGCTGGAGAGCACCTTAATAAATTTCTGGCCAATATCTGTGTAGGTATCAAGAAGCTGCTTCACGGTATCCTTGGGAAGAAGGCAGATTGTAGTATCATCTACAGCTTCAGTAGTTTCATTATAATGATCTCCGGAAAGCATGGCCTGAATTCCCAGATATTCATCCGGTCCATACATTCCTGTAACCAGTTCTCTTCCGTCTTCACTTAATTTAACAGCCTTCACCCTCCCGCTAAGTATTAAATATATGCCTGTAATAGCATCACTCTCATAATAAATGATCTGCTTTTTTCTGACCTGTTTAACCTTACGATCAGCGATGATTTTTTTCAATTCATCCAGCCCCTGACCCTGATTCTGGTTAGTCAGAAGCTGGAGACTTTCAAACGATTTACTATAAAAAGCTTCTATTTTTTCCTTTTTCTGAAAACGCGACTCAATGGTATTCAGTAATTCCATATCATCAAAAGGCTTAGTCAGATAATCATCGGCACCCATGTCCATACCTTTCCTCATATCAGCTCTTTCAGCTTTTGCGGTAAGAAAAATGAAGGGAATATTAGAGGTTTCCCTATTCTTTGACAAGAGATATAAAACACCATAACCATCCAGTTCAGGCATCATAATATCACAAAGTATCATATCCGGAATATGCTGCTGTGCGAGCTCAACTCCTATTTTACCGTTATCTGCTTCCAAAACTTCATAACCGGCAAGTTCCAGAATTTCAACAGAACTATCCCTGATATCCTCGTTATCTTCAATTATTAGAATTTTCTTCTTCTTCATAGAATTTTACTGTGGGAAATTTAGGGTAAAAATTGTTTTCTGTTTAGGCAGACTTGTAAAATTAACCTTTCCTCCCATCAAATTAACATAACGCATGATAATATTAAGCCCAAGACCTGTACCCGGAATATTTCCGGTATTATTTGCCCTGAAAAACGGTTCAAATAAATGCCTGTGATCTGCTTCAGGTATGCCAATTCCATTATCTCTGACTGTCACTATACATTCCTTTTCAGAAAGTTCAGTATTGAACTCAATGAAGGTATTTTCGCCGGAATATTTGATAGCATTAGAAATTAAATTAACGATACAGTTGCGGAGCAAATTCTGATCCAGTAACACTGTGCTATGCAGCCCGGTATGCTGATAAATGATATTCTGATCCTTCTTAGCCATCATTTGCATCTCCTCAGTAATCTCTTCGGAGAGTTTGACAATATCAAATTTCGAAAAAGCTGTTTCAATTTTACCCGCCTCCAGACGTTCGAGAGACAGAAAATCATCCAGAATGGTCGTTAAATTACCGACTGAATTTTTAATCTTACTTACATGCTTTGAAATATTTGCTCCATCATCCTGAAGTTTATACTTTTCAATCAATGATGCAGATAATTGTATGGAGCTAAGAGGTGTTCGAAATTCATGGGAAGCCATTGAGACAAAGCGACTTTTCAATTGATTGAGTTCCTTTTCCTTTTCGAGAGATTTACTTACCGTTTCTTTAGCAACCTGAAGTTCTGTTACAGACTTCTGAAGTGAATTTGTACGATCTTCAACTAACTTTTCGAGTTGTGAGGCATAATGCAATATCTGAGCCTCAGCTTCTTTTTCTCTGCTCAGGTCATGAATAAACCCGGTATAAATAGTCCTTCCTGAATACTTTACCTCACTTACTGCCAAACGGAAAGGAAATAAAGTACCATCCTTCTTCAAGCCATTTACATCACGCCCCATACCTATGATATGAGGGGTACCTGTCCGCTGATACCGTGCAATATATTCATCATGCTGACTTCTATCAGGCTGAGGCATCAGCATAGAAACATTCCTACCAGTAACCTCTTCAATTGTATAGCCAAATAAGGCACAGGCCGAAGGATTTATTGACTCAATTAATCCGCGCTGATCGATTGTAATGATTCCGTCAATCGCATTTTCAATAATAGCATGTAATAATGCTCCTTTTTCAGTCATTTAACAAAAATAGTCTTTTGAATATAAAAATGAAGGTATACACCAGTCAAATTGCTTTTAAAATTCAGGTTTAAGAAAAGGGTTAAAAAAGAGCCTGAATGGTACACCAAAATCATCCAAAGCATTCAGAATTCCTGAAGGAAAAGGGCGTGAAATAACAAACTGGAGGCCATTAGATTATAAAACAGGGATAAAAGAGGGATAAAACAGTGATGAAACACATTTAATAATAGTCTTTTATTTATATTTTATTTCTTTTTTATGTGAGTTGCATTTATGTTTTTAAATCTGATGGTAATAATCCTTTTAATGGCCAGATAATTAAGTCCTGGAAAGAATCTGTAATAGATCTCCGGACAGGGCAATCTTTGTTTTCCAGGTTCTTGTTGGAGGACGGACTGCCCCCTTCAGAAAAAGATATAAAACCATAGCAAACCCGCAACATCTGAAACACAAACCTGATAAGCTCTCACAATAAATGTATACGCTTACTGAATGAAAAAAAATAATATTTTTCTGGCTGTAAACCTTATTGAAAATCGATATAAAACAAAACTTATTGTAAATTGTCATACAACAGGCATGCAACGAATAAACAAAATTATGGTTTAGACCTGGCTTTGAGTTATACGGCAAGTCACTTAGGGGCGATAAAAATCCGGAACTGCATGCAAATTAATTAATGAGGGCATATACATAGTAAGGCATCTTAAAGAAACTCAACATGAAATCAAAAAGAGATAATACCCGCAGAGACTTTATTAAACAATCGATGCTTACCGCTGCAGGTTTAACTATTATTCCTGGATTCGTTTTAGGAGAGGATGGGATCCCATCAATCAGCAGAGAAACAGCTCAAATAATTTCAGGAGGTCAGACAGGAATGAAAACTGTCGCTTTTATTGCTAATATCTATTTTAAAATTTCTCACGCTGATGTAATTGGGACTAAACTTTTCCTAGGTATACCAACGGATGAAGGCATGGTAACCCCGCAAGTAAAAATTGTATCAGTATGGATCGACCAAATTGATGACAATGCATGGGTAGGCCATGATGATGCCACCGATATTGGTGTTCGGATTGCAAAAATGAATGGGGCAACAATCTATCCAACAATCGCAGAGGCATTAACTCTTGGAGGCGATAAACTGGCTGTGGATGCTGTTATTTACATTGGCGAGCACGGTGAATACCAGAATAACCGGCTTGGAGTAAAAATGTATCCGCGAATGAATTATTTAGAACAGATTTTCAGAGTGTTTGATGCCTCCAATAAGTCAGTTCCGGTTTATACAGACAAAGCTTTGGCCTATAGTTGGCTGGATAGTAAGTGGATTTATGATAGGTCTAAAGAATTAAACGTCCCAATGATGGCCGGCTCATCACTCCCTTACTGTTGGCGCGACCCTGATTTTGAACATCCAATTGGGACTAAAATCACACAAGCTGTAGCGATAGGATACGGTTCGCTTGAATCTTATGGATTCCATGTTGCAGAAATTCTTCAGTGCATGCTTGAGCGCCGGACTGGTGGGGAAACAGGTGTGGCAGGTATCCTGGGCTTAGGGGGAGATGATGTATGGGCAGCAATGGATTCCGGAAAAATCTCTCAGGAGCTGGTAGATACTGCCTGCAATAAAATTAGAAATAAAGCTTCAGGTTCGATGCGCGATTTAGTTAAAATGCCACAAGCTGTAATAGTGCAATACATTGATGGAACTAAGGGAGCAATTTTATTGTTAAATGAGTATGTTAAGTCTGGCTGGGCTTATGCTGCCAATGCAGAGGGCAAAACCGTAGCTACTGAATTTGTACTTAGCTCTGCTCCGGCTTATTCTCATTTCAGTTATCTGACACTTAATATTCAAAAATTTATAGTGACAGGCAAGCCAACGGCAGCTATAGAACGAACTTTACTCACCAGCGGAATTATAGACATTGGAATTCGATCACTTGCAGAAGGAAAACTAAGAAAGACACCATTTTTGAATATTAAATATTCTGCAAAAGAGTTTGAGAGTATCCGACCGAAAAATCCACGACCAGTCGGACAAAGTATTGGCCCATGGCCTCCAAAAGGATATGAGTTTACGCTTCGTGATCCTCTAAAGATAAAATAAAGCCCCCCTGCGGAATAATCGGACTAAGCCTTCGGCATCCAGTTGGATGATGGCACAGTAGATCCACAGGTGCCTGCAGGGATAGCCCTGATTGACATCTATTGTATATTTTTCTCATTTCCAAAATGACATGAATTAACTAATTGGCTTAAAAATAAAACTCATACATTCTCAAGCAAATATTTAAACCTGTCAATTCAGTAAAAGATATAGGCAAGAAGCCAGACCTGCACCAATCATAGGCCCCAGAACCGGTATCCATGAATATGACCAGTCACAACTTCCTTTATCGGCTACCGGTAGTAATGCATGCATTATCCTCGGACCGAGATCACGGACCGGGTTAATAGCATATCCTGTAGTGCCTCCAAGCGAAAGCCCTATGGCCCAAACCAGAAACATTACAGGAATGGCGCCCAATGAGCCCAGACCAACAGGTGTTTTAGTGTCAGCAATTTCTGCACTTGTAAAATGGAATATCACGAACAAAAGCACAAAAGATCCTATAATTTCACTTGTAAGATTGGAGAAGGTATTTCTTATCGCAGGTCCGGTGCAAAATGCCGCAAGCTTTAGTCCTTTGTCTTCAGTAGCTGCAAAATGATCCTTATACTTCAGCCAAACCAGTGAAGAGCCAAGCATTGCTCCAAGCATCTGAGCGAGCATATAGACCGGGACCTGTGCCCAGTCAAACTTCCCGCTGATTGCCAGTGCGAAGGTAACTGCAGGATTAAGATGTGCACCACTGTAGGGAGCCGATACAACTACCCCAACAAAAACTGCCAGTGCCCAGGCTGTAGTGATTACTATCCATCCCCCGCCGTTTCCTTTGGTCCCGGTTAAAACAACATTGGCAACAACTCCATTGCCCAGCAAGATCAATAGTGCTGTTCCTAAAAACTCGGCTGTAAAAGGTGTCATATCCGAAAATTAATTTTTTAAAGGTTTACATTAGCTTTTGCGGCTCTCACAGCCCTGTTCCATCCATTAACAAGATCATCAAAATTTTCGAGTTCCTTCGGTTCGAAATTTCTTTCAACCTGCCATTGCTCTGCAATTTCTTCAACACTCCCCCAAAAACCGGTTGCTAGTCCGGCAAGATAAGCTGCCCCAAGAGCAGTCACCTCGGTAACCTTTGGCCTGATAACCCTGCATTTCATAATATCAGCCTGGAATTGCATTAATAAATTATTGGCTGTGGCACCTCCGTCTACACGCAATTCACTGATTGAAGTACCTGCATCAGCTTCCATTGCCTTCAATACATCCATTGTTTGAAAAGCAATACTTTCAAGGGCCGCTCGCGCAAAATGCCCTGAATTTGTCCCCCGGGTAATCCCTGTAATTGTTCCTCTTGCATGCTGGTCCCAATGTGGTGCTCCCAATCCGGCAAAAGCAGGAACCATATAAACACCACCGGTATCTTGTACTTTTGCAGCCAGTTCTTCCACTTCAGCTGAGGATTTGATCAGACCAAGCTCATCTCTCAGCCATTGAACCACCGCTCCACCAATAAAAATCCCTCCTTCAAGTGCATAAGTCACTTCTCCGTTTATCTTCCAGGCGATTGTTGTCAGCAGATTATTTGAGGATATTCTTGGCTTTTTACCTATGTTCATCAGCATGAAACATCCGGTACCATAAGTATTTTTTACCATGCCAACCTTTGTGCACATCTGACCAAAAAGTGCTGCCTGCTGATCACCAGCAATTCCGGCAATAGGAATTTTAGAAGCAAGGATATCCCCTGCAGTCTCACAGAATACTTCGCTTGATGATTTAACCTCCGGCAACATGGCCATAGGAATATCGAATATTCCGAGTAATTCCTTATCCCATTCAAGGGTATTAATATCAAAAAGCATCGTACGGGAGGCATTACTCACATCAGTTACATGACATTTTCCTCCGGACAATTTCCAGATCAACCAGCTATCTACCGTACCAAAAAGCAATTTTCCCTGTTCCGCACTTTCTCTTGCACCTTTAACATTTTCAAGAATCCACCTCACTTTGGTTGCAGAAAAATAAGAATCAATAATCAGACCGGTCTTTTTCTGGATTTTTTCACCATGTTCCTTCCTGATGGAATCGCAATAATCGGAAGTCCTCCGGTCCTGCCAAACAATTGCATTATAAACAGGAAGCCCGGTTTCTTTATCCCAAACGACGGTCGTTTCCCTTTGGTTTGTAATTCCAATGGCATGGATATCCCTGGGATTCAATCCTGCTTTAACCATCGCCTCAGTAGCTACCGAAACCTGTGTTGACCAGATCTCTACCGGATCATGTTCCACCCATCCTGGCCTGGGATAGATTTGCTCAAATTCCTTTTGTGAAACTGCAATGATACTGCCCTTACAGTTAAATATAATAGCTCTGGAACTTGTTGTACCCTGATCGAGTGATAAAATATAATCTGGCATATAGATATTAATTTATTCAGCCTGATGTTTATGGCCTAACTAAATATGAGAAAAATATGTAATATTGACGATAATATTTACCTATTAAAAGGTATCATGGCTTGCGAAAATATTTCAGCAGCATGAGTTTTATTGTTTTTGATTAAAGTTAAAACCGGATAAATTTATCCATAAATACATCAGCGCTTAAACATGAATATAGGAATTATAGGCCTCGGTGACATGGGCTGTATCTATGCTAAGTCTTTCGCTAAAGCCGGATACAGGGTTTACGGATGCGACCTGCCTAATCGTAGAGAAATACTTGAAACTGAGCTGAGCCCATATGGGATTGAAGTAATGGATGATGGCAGGGCTGTATCACGAATTTCTGATGTGATCATTTATTCTGTTGAAGCTGAACGGATTACAGAAGTTCTGAGTTTATACGGCTCATACACCAAATATGGAGCAATTGTAGCAGGACAAACCTCAGTTAAACACCCTGAAATAGAAGCTTTTGAAAAATACCTTCCCAAGGATGCCCATATTATAACCTGTCATTCCCTGCATGGTCCCGGATTTGATCCGAAGGGTCAAAAAATGATTGTTATTCCGCACAGAACCTCCAAAGAAGCGTATCAGCGTATGACAGATCTTCTGTCTACATTGGGTTCGGTGCTTGTAGAAATAGCAGATTTTCATGAACATGATAAAATTGTTGCCGATACTCAGGCAGTGACTCACATGGGTTTCGAAAGTATGGGCACAGCATGGAAAGAGGCCGGTTTCTTCCCATGGGAGAATGCATCATATCTCGGTGGTATTGATAATGTAAAGATCTTAATAACACTTAGAATCTTTAGTTATAAAGCGCATATCTATGGCGGACTCGCAATTTTGAATCCATATGCCCGTCATCAGATCAAGCGATATGCTATTTCTGAATCAGAGTTATTTAAGCTGATGATCAAAGAAGAGGAGGCAGCCTTTCGCAAGCGCTTATATCAGGCGAGGGACTTTATTTTCGGCAAGGACCATAAACCGGTCATGCTGGATGAAAAAGTGATGCAGGAATTCTCCTTGTCCGCGGGATCTGAAAGCCGGAAGCCAAATTCTCACCTCAGTCTGCTAAGTATGGTTGACGCGTGGCATCACCTTGGCATTAACCCCTATGATAATCTGATCTGTCAGACACCCCCGTTCAGATTGAGATTGGGCATCGCTGAATACCTTTTCAAGAATGAAGAATTACTCGAAGAGTCGATTAATACGGCATTATTTGACAAAACCATTCGCGGCGATGATCTGGAATTCCATTCAGCTGTCAGGGAATGGACCTCACTCATTGTTTACGGTGATATGGAGGGTTATAAACAACACTTTGACCAGGTGAAAACATTCTTTGCCGGAAGACTTGATCAGGGAAGGGCACAGAGTGCCGAACTGATCAGAAAACTTGAAATGGAATAGAAATAATGCCTTCAATACCCAGATTCAGGACATTCCTTTAATTTATATATTAAAATCCCATTGTAATTTCTTTAATATGTGACCGCTATCATATTTTAAGAATTCTTTAATGTCCTTATTTGTACTCGTGGATTAACCCTTTTTTAATTCTTTTCATGAGTCATACATTTCATATTCCTGTACTTGGCCTTGCCTATTCAGTAGACACACCAATAAAAGTAGCCCGTTATGGTATCAGTTCGGTCGTGTCAATTGTTGATGATATTTTAATTGAACGAATGCGTCAATTATATACCGAAAAAAACAATGAGGAATTTGTTCCTATCGATCCTAAGGAAACTGATTTCCGTAGTAAAAGAATCACGGCATACCTTAATCTTGTTAAAAAGATCGTTGACAAACAGTTCGAAACACTGCGCAATGAAGCATTTGCAGAGGGTACTGACATCACAAGGTATTTTAATCTCTTGCCGGAAAGCTCTCCCCTAAAAATAAAATATCATCAAATGCTCAATGAAGGGGATGCGATAAAGCGCATTGCGATACAAAATGAATTGCGCAATGAAATTGAGAAGGGCGAGATTCAGGTCAACATAATGGCTAAAGTCGACCGTATGAATCCAAATACTACCGGTGAGCAGATTTCAGATGCATTATCTGCTTTGAAGGGATTTGCACAAAGTGAATTAAATACCCCTGTAGTCCTGTCGGCTGGAATGAATCCCCGACTGTACAGTTATCTTGAAAATTTTCAGGAATTCTTACCCGATCAATTCAGCAATTTCAGAAAAAGCATAATCCTTAAGGTGAGTGATTTCAGGTCTGCATTGATACAGGCAAAATTCCTTGCTAAAAAAGGTCTTTGGGTTTCAGAGTTCCGTGTTGAATCAGGTCTGAATTGCGGTGGACATGCGTTTGCAACCGAAGGATACCTCCTGGGTCCGATTTTGGAAGAATTTAAAACCAAAAAGCAGGAAATGATCGATGAATTATATCAGATATACAGCAAGGCTATAGAAGAAAAAGGAATTCAGCTATCAATCGTTCCAAAATTAAAGATTAGTGTTCAGGGGGGTATTGGAACTTCAGATGAAAACGATTTCCTGATGAATCATTATCAGCTTGATGCCACCGGATGGGGAAGCCCCTTTTTACTGGTACCTGAAGCAACAAATGTGGATGCCGAAACACTTGAACTACTTTCTACGGCTACTCATGATGATTTTTATATCAGTGGTTCATCGCCACTTGGGATACCCTTCAACAATTTCAGAAAAAGCACTGCCGAGAAACAGCGTCTTGAACGCATTGCTAAAGGAAGGCCAGGAAGTCCGTGTGTTAAAAAATTCCTATCCTCAAACACTGAATTTACTGAACAACCAATCTGCACCGCATCAAGAGAGTATCAGAATCTGAAAATCAAGCAACTGCAAACAGAAGGCCTGAAACCTGAAGAATATCAGACAAAATTCGAAGAGATTACTGAAAAACTATGTCTTTGTGAAGGACTTGCAGCACCAGCATACCTGAAAAACAATATTCTTAAACCCAAAGAGAGCCAAGCAGCGGTCATTTGTCCGGGACCTAATATTGCTTATTTCAGCGGTAAGTTTTCACTGGATGAAATGGTCAGTCATATCTATGGTAAACTCAACTTATTGAATGACGATAATCGTCCTAATCTCTTTGTCAATGAGCTCAATCTTTATGTGGAATACCTAAAAAAAGATATCAGCAGACAGATTCAGGAAATGAACGATAAAAAAGCAAAATACATTATAAAATTTAAAGAGCAGCTGGAAAACGGAATTGAATACTATAAACAGCTAATCCCAAAAATTACCGACCAGACTGAAGTTTACAGGAAGAAAATGTTTAATGAACTCCTGGAAATTGAAGAAAAATTACAGAATTTAAATCCTGTTGTTGAGCAGAGGGTCTAAGCGACCAAACAATCAGCCGGCTCTAAAATTAGGAGCCGGTTTTTTTATGCAATCTCAAAATATTCTTCTTGTTTTAAGTTTTCAAAGCTCAAGAAATACTTCATTCCTTCACACTTGTTCAATTAGACAAAAACGCACACATCTTCCTGACTTACAGATACTTAAAATTATAAAAAAGTGACTAAAAAATCATTTAAATATGACTAAAGTCATAGTATAAAGAGATAATTCTCAATAACTTGGATGTAAGAAAACTAAATTAAAAATTATGAGAAAGATCTTATTAGCTACATCAATGATCGGTGTATGCGTATTGCTGAGCTGCAATAGCGGAACAGAACAAAGTGCCGGCACACCACCTGCTGAGGAAAGTCAGTCTGTCGGACAGTCGGGGGTTCAGGATGACCTGTCACAAAAAAATGTTGTTCAGGTTGCTATAGGTAGTACAGACCATACTACTTTAGTGGCAGCCATCCAGGCAGCAGAACTGGTGGATGCATTGAGTAATGCAGGGCCCTTTACCGTCTTCGCTCCTACAAATGCAGCTTTTGACAAATTACCTGCAGGAACAGTTGATGGTCTTTTAAAACCGGAAAGCATTGATGACCTGACTAATATTCTACAGTACCATGTTTCGTTGGGAGTATTTAAAGCAGAGAATTTAACCGAAGGGCAAACAATTGGCCAGGTAAATGGAAATGACATCAAAATAAGCATTTCTGATGGGAAAGTGATGATCAATGAAAGTGCAATTATTGTTGCATCTGTGCCTGCATCAAACGGTATTATCCATATTATTGATGCAGTGTTATTACCACCTGCAGCTAATTAAAAACTTAAACCGAAGAAGGATTTTTTGCAAATGACAAGGGGATTATTCAAAGTAATCCCCTTTCTCAATTAACGTGAGTTCGATATTAAACAATCAAAAGATTAATATTTAACCACATAGATTGAATTTATTATGCTTTAAAGGAAACATAGATTGAAAATCATATAGATTGAAGCGAAGCTTCAAGGCTATCTGTGTCTACAATTTAGGTAGAAGCTATAAAATGCCATGTTTCTATGTGGTTTTTTAAATATTATGTCGAGTTCACGTTAATTAATTCATGCTTGTGACCGCTTTCGGTTCTTTTTAATATTATTTCTGGGCACTCCGGATCTAATATCTTTGGTTGTTTTCTGATATTCGAAAACCTTGTCTCTTATAATTCCTGAAATACAAATAGCCCTTTCCTTAGCAAGTTCAGCCTTTGAGCCTTCAAATAATTGATCTACAGTTAAAATAAAAAGCTTGTTCCACCGATCAAAATGAGCTTTACTTAGCGGTTCAATAGCGTGTAAATGCTTATGCAAATTTACCGGGTTACCTTCATATGATCCGGTAAAGAAAATTACATTTTCCCAGAAATCATATAAGAGTGGAATATGTGTTGACCAGTTAACCTTAGCAACATCCTGAAAAATAAACCCGAGTTGTTTATCAGCTAATACTTTTTTATAAAAAGCATCAACCATAAGTTCAATATCAGATCTGTTTTCAATATCCATTTTCAAGCTATTTTTCAATAAAAATATCAGCGAGTTTATTTAAAAGTTCTTCAGTACAAGATTCCTGAATCAGCGGAAATATCACCCGATCCTCCTTACGTACATGGCTTTCGAGAGCCCGTCCGATCACATCAAGTTGAGTAGAAAGCCCCTGATCCTGGTTTATAGAATTAAACAGAGAATGCAATTCCTGATGCTCAGCTTTCATACATATAAGTAAACTATCCAGAGTAGCATTTACACCCTTGATTATTGGTATCATTTTCTCTTCCTGTTCAAAATGCTCTAACAGTTCTTCCCGATAATGTTTAAGTGCATATTCTGCTTTTCCTTCTGCATCATGTGGAAGCCCCTTGTAAGGAGGGGCATCTGAACGCAATAATCTTGCAAGTATCAATGTCCCATGATGGTCTCTTGATAATGGAATAAGTGCTTCATGTCTTTTCATATCACAGATCTTTAGAATTAAATTTAAGAGTGGAGTACCAAACTGGAATTACAATCCAGGATAGGAGCACAAAAAATGAAAATATCAGGCCATTACTTGCTCCGAAAAAGTCTTTGAACACCGCACCTGTATATCCCATCATCGCCGAAACATCCAGTTGGAGCAAAATCAAAATACGGCTCAGATCAATTGGATTTAATGCACTTAAACCTATCATTGCATTTTCCATCGGATAGTCCGCAAATTGAAATAAGATAAATAAAACCAATCCGTCGAACAAGAGCGAAAAGTATAACCATAGCATAATAGCTGCCCCGATTCCTTTGGCCTTATCACGGGTTTGTACAGTAGCCAGAAATGCGATAGCCGCAAAAATAATGCTGAGTAATACCCCGGTTAAAATCATAGTGAATCCGACTAAATTGGCCTGATAAATCAAGACCGGGATACCTGCACCTATTAAAAATGCAATTGAGAGTGAAGAAGCTAAGCCGGTGAACAAACTGAGCCAGATCGTATTTCTTTTCAAAGGCTGACTCACCAGAAGTTCTATAAACTCCGCGGAATTATACATATAAATGGTCGAAAATATGATACTGACCAATGGTACAACTATCAGAATTATATTCAATAAACTTAAGAGACCTTTACTGCTGTTATCTTCCAGACTGAATACACTGAATGAAGCAGCAAGTAAAAAAACGGTATAGATAAGCACGATCTTATTGCGCAGGATATCTGTAATTACATATTTTATAATCTTATTCATAATTGCTGATCATTACCTGTGCAATTGATTTAACTAATCTCTCTTCTCCGGTATCCTGCCTTAATTCTTCGATGCTTTTATGGAAAACAAGTTTCCCTTCCTGCATATATATGATCCTGGTAACCAGATCATCCAGATCACTCAGAATGTGAGAAGTGATTAATACGAGTTTTCCTTTATCTTTTTCAGCCAGGATCTTTTCTTTGAAAAGTTCTGATGCTACCGGATCAAGACCTGCAGTTGGTTCATCAAGAATAAGTACCGAAGGATTGAACAAAAAGGCGAGTGCTGCACTAACTTTTTGTATAGTTCCACCCGACAAAGTACCCATACGCTTATTCAATAAGTTCTGAACTGAAAAAGCCTTTATCAGGTCCTCATCCAGACCTTCGGATTTACCGCGGATGTCTTTCATCATCCCCAATACCTGTCCGATGGTCATATTATCAGGATAACGGCCCATTTGTGGCATATAACCAATCTGATCCCTGTACTGCCAATGCTTAAGAATATTTTCACCATTGAATGTGATCGAACCACTATCCGGAACCACCATTCCCAGAATTGTTTTGATCAGTGTTGTCTTACCGCAACCGTTTGGTCCTATCAGGGCAATACATTCTGATTTCTCACAGATTGTTGTTACACCGTCGAGAGCCTTCAGTTTGCCAAAATGCTTGCTGATATTTTTTAATTGAATCATATTTCTTCTATTTCATCGCTGCCCCAAATATTTATCGGGCATTAAACCCTTAAAAGGCTCTTTTCATCATTGGAGCAGTGTCTTTCAGGTTTTCAGGAGTGAGACTCGGTATTAGTTTTTCTGTTTTATCGAGCAAACTTGTTATAAAACTTCTAAAAAGGATCATTGCCGGAGGATATTTTTCAACGATCATTGAATACATGCTTACCGGACGGTAAGGTATATCTCCTATTTTATCCTTATCAAGATCATATCCATCATATTTATCCCAATAATTATTGTTAAACCTATTCAGAACCAATGAGCCATTGGTACCCACATCAAAGGTATTCCCTATGAAATTATTTAGCTCAAGAACTACATCCATACAACTCGCCTGAATTTTTAAAGCCCATCCATTGTTTTCAAAAACGTTGCGCTTCATATAGATTCTGTTGGCTCCTTCCATATAAATTCCACTGGTATTCCTTTTGAAATAATTACCCTCCATAAAGCCATCTGAAATTTCTTTGAGCAATATTCCATGAGCAGCATCTCCCCAGTTCTCTTCAAAATAATTACTGAACATTTTGATCCTGTTAGAGTACATTACAGAGACTCCGGAGCCATTATTTCTGAAGACATTGTTCACATACATATCATCATTTGAGAACATAAAATGTAATCCATAACGGAGATTATTCTTTGAAACATTTCTCCAGATAACAGAATTCTTAACAAATTCAAAATATATTCCATCCCGGTGACCGGATATTTGATTCCCGATTACTCTCAGACTGTCCCCCTTCCAGCAATGAATTCCATTTCCACTCTGCTGCTCTTCCACACCTGTTGCCTTAAGAGTATTGTTTTCTATACTGCAGTTTATCCCATTCTGAATATATATTCCGAAAAAAGTATCCTCCAGAATATTATTCCTGATAACAACATTCCTGCTGTCATAAACCTTAATTCCACTTAAATCTTCAAGGCTTGAAATACCACTATGGATTAATTTGAATCCATCGACAACAGCTCCATCTGCTGTTATCGATATAATCTCATATTTTTTTTCACCATCGAGTACCGGAGAACCGACCCCTTTCAAAACAATACTTTTATTTATAATGAGATTTTTCTCTCTGTAAAGCCCGGCATCAACGAAAATGGTATCTCCGGACTTAGCTTCATTTAGAGCAGAGCTGATTGTCCTGTGACTGCGTTTTGCTCCGACATAAATATTAGCTGCTGAAGTACTGCAATATAAAAGTGTAAAAAATATGAAGAAAAAATATCTCACTTCAGTATCTCCTCCCAGGTAATTTTATTACCGTAGAATTTCTGAACGGCATTTTCCAGACTATCATTATTACTGAAAGCGGCTATATTGCCATTCATCGGACTTTTTAAAGAAGGGCTTTGAAGGAAAAATGCATTTTCTGCATTAATAAGATCATGCGGTTGATTAAAATCCACAAAATAAACACCTGCAATGTCCCCATCTTTAACTTTATCCTCGTATAAGAACTGTGACAGGCAATGCTGATCATCAAACTTATGCTTTTTACCTTTGTTTGTTACAATCTGGGCTCCAAACCTGGAATCACTGATCGTCATTTTACAAAAATCACAATTATCCTTCCCGATTCGAATTGGTTCTGGTTCCGTACTGCAGGAACTGAAAAGCATAGAAAGTAGTCCGACAATAACCAGATTAAAAGCGTTTTTAGGGTGTTTACTTTTGTTTTTTCTTTTCAACTCAAAAACAACTACACCCAAAAGAACGGCACCAGCTCCTATAAAGATCCATCCACCGATATCCGGAATTGAATAGGCACCAAAATTAAGAAGCTGTTTAAATCCGATTAATGGTGGCTGATAAGCCATACCCGGTACTATGATGGCTGCATTAGGATCAAGATTGTGCCCGTAATCGTATTCCCATCTCCAAAAATCAACCATCGCCAATATTCCAAAGACAACAAATAACCCTAGAAGGAAGTTGATTAGCTTCCTTCTGGCAAGCAAACCGGCCAGAACAAAAAAGGCTGCAAAAAACAATATGATACCCGGAAGCACTTTAAATTCAACAAAATCATCCGCATGAAGGGTCTTCATTCCTATATAATGATTCAATCCGTTTATGATCTCCACATTTCCGGCCAGTTTATTTGCATAAATCAGTAACATTAAGCCTTCAGGATATTGTGGGGCGTCCAGTTCAATTCTCCAGATTGGAGTAAAGAGTACCAGAACTAAAGAAAGACCGCATACAATAAGTGCAATGCTGCTTGTTTTGGCAATTTTATTATTACTCATAATAAATTGTTAAAAAAGGAGAGATATGAAATTGCTAAAAGCATATCCCATACCTCTCCTTAATGAAAATTATTTTTTGGCCGCAGCACCCTGAACGGCTGCATTATCTGGTTTAGGTGTATTAGTACCGGTACTAAAACTAATCGGAACATTACTTCCAGCTGGAGAAACCCGCACATATCCTGACATTTCCTGGTGCAATGCACTACAGAAGTCGGTACAATACATTGGGTACATACCGGCTTTTAGCGGAATCCATTTCAAGGTAGTTGTTTCACCTGGCATTACTAAAAGTTCGGCATTTAAAGCTCCTTTAACGGCAAAACCATGTGGAACATCCCAATCCTGTTCAAGGTTAGTAGTATGGAAATAAACTTCATCGCCTACTCTGACACCTTCAATATTATCCGGGGTAAGGTGTGAGCGCATCAGGGTCATGTTAATATGCACCTTGTTACCTTCACGCCATACTTTTGCTTCTTTCTCACCTTTAGCAACGTAAGGGTGCTTATTTTCTTCGATCTTAAAGAACTTAGTTGAATTGTTTTTTATTACATCAGCAGCAACTCCCTGTGCATAGTGTGGTTCACCAATGGTTGGGAAGTCTAATAACAATTGCATCTTATCGCCGCTGATATCATACAACTGAGCACTCTGAGAAAGCTCGGGGCCTGTTGGCAAATAACGATCTTTGGTAATTTTATTATAAGCTACCAGGTATTTTCCTGTTGGCTTTTTGGAGTCTCCTCCAGGAATCATCAGGTGACCTACAGAATAGTAAGTAGGAACCCTATCTAAAACTTTAAGATCCTTTACATTCCACTTTACAACCTCACTTGAAACAAACATGGAAGTGTATGCATTTCCTTTATCGTCAAACTCTGTATGCAATGGACCTAAACCTGGTTTTTTAACCTCGCCGTATAAAGCAGCTTCGTACTTAATAACCGGAATGCCATCATACTCGCCGTCAAATGCCTTATCTGCAATAGCTTTCTGAATTTTATCAAAACTGAATACAGGAATCAAAGCAGCAAGTTTACCACTACCAACAATATATTCCCCGGTTGGATCAACGTCGCAACCATGCGGAGATTTAGGACATGGAATCATATAAACCAAGCCAGGGAAATCTCTGATATCCAGAACGGTCACCTGATTTTTGATCGTGGAAGTTGCAGTATGAGTGCTTTCGTCAAAACGATTGCTGGCATATTTTACAGCCTGCTTGCGGCCTTTACCCTCTTTGATTAGCTTTTCTGCCATCTTCCAGTTTACCGCCATGATAAAATCCTTATCACGTTTTGATGCATTCACTTCCAATAAAGTATTGGCCTGCTCAGTATTATAAGTACTGAAGAAGAACCAGCCATTGGATTTCCCTTTTCCGGCATGACTCAGGTCAAAATTAACGCCCGGTCCCTGCAACTGGAATGCAACATCCATATTTCCACTGGTCTTATCTACACTAATAAAGCTGATTGTACCTTTAAAATTCTCCTTATAAGTATTGATCGGAACATCCCCATTTTTATCATCCGGTGGAATACTAAATCTGGTTCCTGCAACAATATATTCTGAGTTCTCTGTAATAAAAGGCGAAGAGTGGTTACCTCCACTGTTTGGAAGTTCCAGAATCTCGGCAGTCCGGAATGTTTTAAGGTCAATTCTGGCAACACGAGGAGTATTATTTCCATTTGCAAATACCCAGCGACCATCAATTTCGCCATTGGTCTGAGACATGGATACGTGGTGAAGATCATCCCATGGAACATTTCCGTGAGAGGTATTTAACATCGGCTTGGTTTCTTCAGAATAACCCCAGCCCTTTTCAGGATCTACAGAAAAAACAGGGATTACACGAAGCAATCTGCCACTTGGAAGCCCGTAAACGGACAGTTGTCCGCTAAATCCCCCGGACACGAAGTTATAATACTCATCATATTTACCCGGGGCAACATACACTTTTGCAGCAGCATCTCCGCTAACAACAGAGCCTGCATCTTTTGGCTTACAAGCATTCATACTTGCTAATAATGCAAGGGCAGCCATCCCCTGTACATATTTGGAATTTATCTTCATTTTTTTAATTATATGGTTTTAATAATTTTAGTTTAATTCTCCTTTTTATGTTTAAAAAAAGCACAAAGTATCTCTGTTAAGCATTTTTTTGAATGCCATTATCCCTTTTTAAGAAATTTACAGAGCTTATAAGGCCTGGATCAAACCTATTTTACTCCGTCATTCTGGCGCATGAATTCAAGCAGATTTCTGGCATCTTCATCTGAAAGATTTTGATTTGGCATACGTACCAGACAAAGTTCAAGCTGTGCCTGTACTTCTGGATCTTTATCGATCATTACATCAGTATTGGTGATGAAATTCATGATCCACTCAGGCTTCCGGCGGGTTGTCACTCCTGCCCATCCCGGACCCACCAGTTTCTCATCAGTAAGTTTATGGCAACTGCTGCACTTTACCTGAGAGACCTGATTTCCTAATTCAGCTTTCGCGACATCCAATGTCGGAGAAAGGTCTACGCTGGTAAATTTACCTTCACCTCTGTGAGGATCATACGAAGGGTTGCCTGAATCTGTGCTGGCAGTAGACTCGGTTGTGGCTTCAGTGGTTTTCTCTGAATCACTACTACCACCGCATGAAGCTGCAGCAACAATAATCAGAGTAATAATGCTTAGTGAAAGAAGTTTTTTCATGTTTCAGAATTTAATTTTAGGAACTATTTGTTTGTACAATTTTACCTAAGACCTAAGGATCTTCTTATGCGTTCAATCATAAATGATAAATATCATATATTTGAATAAGCAGGGTCACAATTTGAGTCTCTGCCAGACTATAGTTTTGTTTATCATTCAAAAATGTATAAATTATGATTGATATTAACTTATTATTGGCATGGGGGGCTACTTATAAAAAGATTAGTTCAGGCGAAACAATCTTCTGCGAAGGACAGGTTTGCAGCTACTATTTTCAATTGGTAAGCGGAACTGTAAGATGGATTAATATAGATGCTGAAGGAAGAGAATGTATTCACAGCATTATAGAACCAGGTGAATCCTTCGGCGAATTCCCGCTCTTTGATGATGGGCCTTATGCTGCATCAGCAATTGCCGAATCAGACTGCATCCTGATAAGACTTTATAAGCCAACATTTATTAATCTGCTGAAGGAAAACACAAATTTGCTTTTTGATTTTACCCGATTATTAACCAGGAGATTAAGATTCAGATACTCTGTTATCCAGTCATTTGCCTGCCATAACCCTGAAACAAGAATAATTAATTTGATTAACCATTTGAAAGCAGAAAACAAGAACTTCTGCAAAGAGTGCAATCAATTAAAATTAACCCGGCAGCAAATAGCATACATGACTGGCTTGAGAGTTGAAACCGTTATCCGAACCATGCGATTAATGCATGAAAAAGGAGAATTGGTAATCAGCAAGGGTAAAGTGTATTGTAAGGATATGATTGAAGTCATAGCGACATAATTAATTCCGGGCTATTTTTGTACTAATCATGAATAGCTTTTTATCTAAGTGGCTCAGTATATCTATACTAAATCTATCGTTTGTTGCAGCTCTGGGATTAATTCTGCGTTACAAAATTGCCTATTCCCTTCCCTTTCTTGATCAGAAATATATTCTGCATAGTCATTCTCATTTTGCATTCTCAGGCTGGATCACCCAAACGCTGATGATTCTGATGATCTTTTACCTGAGCAAATCATTGGGAAAAGAGATTACTAACAGGTACCGCTGGTTATTATACGCTAATCTGATCAGTTCCTATGGTATGATGATTTCCTTCATCTTACAGGGATACGGCTTGTATTCCATCAGTTTTTCAACTCTCAATATTTTTGCATTTTACGCCTTTGCATTTTACTTCTGGCTCGATCTTAACCGAATTAAAGAGAAAAGCACAACAATTCTCTGGTTTAAAGCCGCTTTGGTTTTTGGGTTCATTTCATCATTTGGAGCATTTAATCTGGCTTATATGATGGCCAATAAGATGAGTAATCAGAACGTATATCTGACCTCAATCTATTTTTTTCTCCATTTTCAGTACAATGGATGGTTCCTCTTTGCAGGGATGGGACTGCTTAACGACAAGCTGGAAATTATCACTGGGGAGCGAATGAAACTCTACAGGGCATTCCAGCTTTTTTGCTTTGCCTGCATACCAGCGTATTTCCTTTCAATCCTTTGGATGGAATTTATCAGCAATATCTACATTTTACTTATTACAGCAGTAATTTCACAATTGGCTTCCTGGATAATTATACTGAACGTTTATTATAAGAATAGAAGTTTGATCCGACAGAAGATTACACATTATGGAAAAATCCTGCTGATCTTGTCGGCTTTAGCTTTTTCTATAAAATTGATTTTGCAATCGGGATCTATACATCCTGAGTTAAGCCATTTATCCTATGGATTCAGGCCAATAATAATCGGGTACCTCCATCTTGTTCTGTTGGGGGTAACAAGCATATTTCTGTTGGGATATATTGTTTCCTTTGAGCTGATCAGAATCAACAAATTACTAATTAAGGGCATATTCATCTTTGTGGCAGGAGTAATTATCAATGAGTTGCTCCTGATGATTCAGGGTGTGGCAGCATTGAGTTATACCGCGATACCTTATATCAATGAGATGTTACTTGCTGCTGCAGTCATTCTATTCAGCGGTATACTGATCATGCTGATCAGTCGTTTTACCATCTTGAAAAAGGAAGTGATGCAAAGACTCTAAATAATCGAATAGACAATCAATTTACAGATTCCGTTTTGCCTGCAAGAGATGCCTCCTGTTATGCGCAAGCAAAAATCTGAACGTGTCGCCAAGCCTGATACCTATGAAAGGGGAAATAGACAGGGGAATTTTAACAGAAGCCATGTCCAGGCTTTTTGCATCACTCAGATACCCCAGCAATAATTCTTCCTGACGAAGGAATTCGCTAATGACCCTTTTTGAATCAAGCCCCTTTTCAGGCTGATGATCTCTAAATGCTTTAAACTTTTTGGTACCGGTTTCGGGCGACATAATCTTTGTAAAATAATCTCCAAGCCAGCCGCTTTTATAGACCGATGAATCCGATCTTTTAGCCCGCTTAAGTGCATCGCTGATCTGTGGCAAATAATAGAACCCATAGCTGTTTAAATGATCAAGACACTGCAAAATACTCCAGCCTCCCGAATCAGCAGGGCTTTGCAATATAGTTTCAGAAACATTTTCAAAACTTTCTTTTACCTGTGCAATCTGATTTCTAAGCTCCGCTTCAAGTTCTTCTGTCAGCCTGTATTTGTTGAGTTTCATGATAGGTATTGAAATCTCAAAATAATGCAGTTGTAATTAAAAATTTGTTGGTATTTACCAAGATTTTCAAATAATAACTCTGTTGATGAGCTTGCTGAAATTTGTCGGGTCAATACCCAGATAATTTGCCAGGTATTTATGAGGTACTATATTTAGAATGTGCGGACTTCGGGTAAGTAATTTTTTAAACTTTTCCTCCGAAGAAAAACATTGCAATTCTGCCAGTCGTTCAAGTACCCCGGCAAGTGCTCCCGAAACTCCCGTCATTATGATGGATCTTACACCCTGATGCCTGAGCATAAGATCATTCAGATCAGAGAAAGAAGCTCTTAAAAATTCAGATTTACTTAAGGCTTCATAATTATATTTCGAGACCTGATCATTCAGCATTGAATCCAGAACTCCGCCAAATGAAGGTGCATAAGTAAATACCAGAGTTGCCTCACGTCCGTATTCATCATGGTAGTAGACCCGCTGAATCCCATCCAGAACAAAATAAAGATACCTTTCCCTTTCACCAGAGCGGGTAATGATCTCCTTTCTTCTGGCAGTAAATGGAGTCCATATCTTAGAAAAAGCATCCCACTCCTCCTGATTCAGTTTATGAATCCGATCACTCAGGAGTTTTAACTGGCCTTTTGAGTTTTCTGTTGTCTGTTGTTTGTTACCAGTCATAGATTATGCGTTGATTCCAACCAGCACATTTGCTAATTTGCTAATTTACACATTTGCTAATACACTAATAAGCAGCTGCTTCATCTCAATATCGTCACAGCCCCCGAAATAACTTGCCGCCCCTTGGTTTTAGGGTCAATAATATAATAATAGGTACCTACCGGCAAATCTATTCCATTAAATTGTCCGTTCCATGGTTTAGAATAACCCTTGCTGCTCTGGTAAACTATCCCTCCATACCTGCTGAAAACCTTAACGGTGGCATTGGCATAACTCTCAAGGTATTTCACATTCCAAAGGTCGTTCATCCCATCGTTATTGGGACTAAATGCATTCGGTACTTCAGGCTGTTTCAATACCTTAATCCGGATATTATCCATAGCAGTACATGCCTGATCGGAGGTAACAGTCAGTGTATAAACAATGTCCTCTGCAGGGCTTGCTACCGGATCTGGTATATCATCGCGGCTTAAACCAGTTGAAGGAAACCATTTATAAGTCAGGTTACTACCGCTTGCTATTGCATTCAGTTTAGTTTCACCTCCTTCAAGGATCAATGTATCTCTGCCGGCATTAACCGAAGGAGTTGGCATGACTGTTATTGTCTGAGAAATTGATTCAGAACAACCATTATTAGCAGAAAAGATATATTGCAGGGTATGTGTACCAACTCCCGCTTGTGCAGGATTAAATATCCCTGTTGAAGATAGCCCGGGACCAGAAAAAGTACCAATTCCCGTCTGTCCAGATAATTCACTTGCCTGAATTATGCGAAAAGGAGCAATCTCCTGACAAACATTTGTCAGAGTAGTAAAACTTACAGAAGGAGCCGCCAATAAGGTGAGAGTTTGAATTTCTTCATCAGCACAGCTTCCCCCCGAATACGCGACCATTCTTATTCTGACTTGCTTTGTAGCCTGTGAACTAAAAACAGGATAAGAAAAACGGTACTCTTTGTTTGGAAGTGGATTCTCATCAACAATTTTATTTGTGGGGGCATTATCATAATCAAAATACCACTCTACTTTTCCAACGTCACCAAAATCAACAGTCGATGTATTACGAAATACTACCTCCTTATTACTGCATAAGCCCGCAGGGTTTAAAACTTCAAAACCAGCAGTTGGGATGGCGCCATTTACGGTAAATGTTTTAACCACAGTATTTACACAGCCTGCCTTTGAAGTTACAGTTAGTGTGACCTGATAATTACCTGCAAGAGTATATCTGTGAGTGGGATTTTTTAGTGTGGATGTATTCGTACCCGGAGCCGCTGAAGCATTACCAAAATCCCAAAGATAAGTTAACTCAGTACCATCTGATATTGTCGTAGAATCTGTAAACTGGGCAAAAGAGTCTTTAATACAAACCTCGGGGACTCCAAAATTGACTACAGGAGATGGATTAATCAGTATTGATTTTTCAAATGTGAGACCCTCACAACCATTTTCAGTCAGCACCCTTAATTTGACGATATAAGTTCCACTGACTTTGAAAGTATGAGTAAAGGGACTTGCAGAATCCTTTTCCTCTACCGGACTCTGATCGCCAAAATCCCAGAACCATTTAATGATCTTACCCTCTGAGGAAACCGACTGATCACTGAAAGTTACTGTCTTATTTTCGCAGGCAGGAGAACCTGCAGTAAAATCTGCAACTGGAAGAGCATAAATGATAATATCCTGAGAGAAAACCTCTGAAACACAACCACTTTCCCCCTCTACAATAAATTTGACCTTATAAGTTCCGCTCTTTTTGTAAATATGAGTTGGGTGTTGTTTATCAGAAAATTCATTGTCGCCAAAATCCCATATCCAACTGATTATTTTTTTTTCATTGGCAACACTGGTATCCCTGAATGCAACTGAAGCATTGACACAACTTTGACTTAATGTCTTAAAAGAGGCTACAGGGGGATCAAATATCTCGAAATCCAGGCTAATCAGTTCACTAGCATCACAGCCCGATGGATTAGGATTTTGAGCAATAGCAGTAATTTTATACTTACCGATAGTTTTATACACAGGGTCAGCTTGAGGATAAACATAGCTGTACACTGTTCTTCCATCAATTTGAGAAGTTGTAAAAACCGGATTGGAATCTGTGTATGAACTTTTCCCATCGTCAAGATCCCATACAATACTTGAAGACTGATACGGAAGCTTTAATATGAATTTGGGTGCCGAATTTGAACAACCACTCGTAATGACCTTAGATGATTGAGTATTTGCAGTAATATTCTGAAAGAGATTTCGAACATCGGCACCGGCCAGATAGGCATATGACTCAACAGCCCCGTAGCCATAAGCTATCGCAACAAAGCCCCCGTTTGCTTTGATCCTATGCTGATCCTGAGAGCCTGTAACATCAATAATAACATATGAATATTCATTATCAATTGTTTTAAAATTACTTACGGCTACACCATCTACTGTTAAACCGGCAGTATCAGCAGTCTTAATTATAATATTCAGAAAATACTTCGAAATATTAGTTCTGACACCTGCAACGCTATTTAATTTGGAAAATACTGTAATGTCGCTCAATGTCTGTTCAATGGGATTCAAAATAGTCATTTCAGGATCACCGGGAAATACAGAACTCTGGATATTTACCGGGTTTGCTGCATTACAATTCTGAGCACTTTGATACTGAGCAACCCCTATTGGTTTATCAGACTTCAGAATACTGGGCTTATTGGTAAAATAGGTTATAATACTCCCCTTTTTATATGGGTTGCTCAATAGAGTACCCAGAGCAAGGGTGTTGCTGCCATTTACCGTAATATTGGTATTGTCTTCCGAAACAATGATACGAACAGCATCAATATTCCCGTTCTCAGTATTGTAGAAAGGGGCAGTCACGAAGTTCTTTCCCCATGAGGATACCGGGAATAGCTGCTGATATAAGTTATCGCCTCCACTGGGAATTGTCCTGGGATTTCCAACTTCGCAAAAGGCAGACCATGTACTTCCCGAAAAAACTGCTATCGGTTTACAACTTCCTAAAGTTCTTATCAGTGAGCCGGAAACATCATTTGCAGACTGATACTGATAGATATCCCCCTTATTCAATTTCTGTGTTATTTTAAACGTCGAGTTTGCCTGACGTGCACCATTTAAGCTGCTGGCTGAAGGTGTGATTTCAATCTCAGTATTGTCCTCAACCGCTAATATTGTAAATTCGGACCTGGCATTCCCACCTTGCGAACCTCCAGCATTCTGATAGGAAAATGCATAATATTCCCGCCCTAAAGATTTGGTCGGAAGTATTAAGCTGCCTCCTGTTCTGGCGCTGTTTGAAATTATTGAGTAAACTGAAATCGGGCTTCCTGAAGTAATATGAATACCCTTGTTGGATTCAACAACATCAGAACTCGCAATATGAACATCAATTATATTCGGATCTACAAATACTGGAGTAATTATGTTTGCACTTATATTACCGGAAGAAATGGTTTGACCATTAGCCTCTACCTGGTACGTTGTATTCACGTCTGAGGAAAGGAATAAGGTCATCCTTGATAATTTAGCATCAATATGACCAGCATAGGCTACCCAGAAATCTATCCCTTTGTTTGAAGTACTTTGTGCAGATGCTGATAGAAGGGAACCAGCAATCAGACCAAAAATAATCAGTAATATCCCCGCACGATGTTTCAAAATTGTTTCAGATAATAAAAGATTATAATTCAGAAGAAATATGCTTCTAAAACTACGTAAACAGATTGATTCGATGTCAGACATTTAATCTTTCTGATTATTTTTTGAAGATCATGATTAGTAATCAACTTAATCAATCGGCACAAACCTGAGAAATGATGGCTTGTCGATCTGTAATTTCTGACCAGTTGGGTTTAATTTACCAGTTTGCTGATCCCGCTTAAACACAATGATCTCATTGCTGGCCTGTCCGGTAGAAAGAAGCCAGTTGCCACTAGGGTCAATTTCAAATGTACGTGAACTTCTGCCCAATGAAGGCTGCCTGCTAATCAGGCTGAGCATACCTGTTTTCTGATCAATTGAAAAGATTGCTATTTCATTCAGAGTGCTTCTTGTACTTGCATAAAGAAATTTTCCATCTGCAGAAACATGAATGTCTGCACCATGCCCTGGCCCGGTAAATCCATCAGGCAGCATTGAAACAGACTGAATTGGACTTAAATGTCCCTTTTTATAATTAAAGGCATATACTTTTGAGTTAATTTCTGTAACTGAATAGAGAAATTTTTTATTGGGATGAAAAGTCAGGTGTCGGGGGCCAGCTCCAGGATCCAGAATAACAAATGGCTGAACTGCTGCAGATAAGGCCTGAGGTCTGGCTTTGGCTCGGAATCTGTAAATATTGATCTTATCTGTTCCCAGATCGGCAGTTAAAACAAATTTATTATCCGGAGAAACAATTACTGAATGAACAAATGGCTTTTTCCTTGCAATACTGCTTCCTTCATGCTTGATATCCTGAATATCCACCCCCAAAGTACCATCAGCCTCTACCGGCAAAGCAGTGACAGAGCCTCCCCCATAATTGGCTGCAAATACGTATTTACCTTTGGAATCAACAGAAATATAAGTTGGGCCATTGCTTCCTGAAGGCTGACTGTTCAGGAACGTCAGTTCTCCAGTCCTGGAATTAAATGCAAGCGCACTAATCTTACTCCCTCTTCCTTCTGTTACAGAATAAACAAATTTACGGTCTTTAGTTAGTGCAAAATAGGAAGGACTTTCAATTATAGCTTTTGACTTATAGGTCATATCACCGGTTTGACCATCAAATTCATACACATAAATCCCTTCGCTTTTCCCTGGTGAAGTATAGGTGCCTATTAGTAAGTGGTATTTTGTGGTCTGAGACTTTAAACCTGAGGTTAAAAGCAATAAAGCAAAAAGTAAGGCAATTCTTATAGTGGGCATAATTATTCTATATTTTAATTCCAAAAATATTAAAAAAAAGGGGAGAAATCTGAATACAACAGATTCTCCCCATTATTAATATTTCACCCGGGAATAAGTCCCGGAAATCAAAATTCCTTAGTTCTGGGCGGTATGTACCACACCGGATGCTGTCACTGTTAATCCTCCAATTTGCCCGCTTCTCTGGGCAAAATTAGCCTGCGTATCACCCCATATCAGATTAAAACCATAACCACCGCGAGGAGCTCCGGTACCTACATTTGGAGAAGGATAAACTCCTGGATCGCCTATCACAATTCTATCGCTTAAC
This sequence comes from Sphingobacteriales bacterium 16-39-50, assembly GCA_002257025.1. Taxonomy (GTDB): domain Bacteria; phylum Bacteroidota; class Bacteroidia; order Sphingobacteriales; family Sphingobacteriaceae; genus Daejeonella. Next base: position 29,797 of record NCHA01000004.1, read on the forward strand.
TGTGATAAAGTGATCCTGGATCCATTAAGGGTTAAATATTGAGCATTGTCCCTTGCCCCGGTTCCACTATCGAAAAGCCAGTTGAAATTGCTGGTTGAAGTTCCATATTCAAATATCTTCCATTCTGCACGGGTTCCAAAATCAGTTCCCCTGTAATTATTCTCTGAAGAAATGACAGCATAATTACCTGCACCATCAGTCACCCAAATATTCAGATATGGTACAATTCCTCCATTTCCGGCAATTACATTCCAATTCCAATTGACACTTTTAATTGTATTTAACTTAAGTCCGTCAAAGAATTTTGTTCCATATCCAACTTTTTGGCCACTTCTGGGTGTACCGAATGAGAATCCATCTCCTGCGGCATTTTCAGATAAAACAATATCAGAATCCCAGGGCGCACTAATTCTGTTTGCTATTGGAATAGCGTTATTATTTCTAATATTGAATATTACGAAATCTGGTCCGCAGTTTTCATCTACAACTCCATTGCAGTTATTATCAATTCCATCACCACAAACTTCTTCAGCACCAGGATTTATTGTTGCATCGTTATCATTGCAGTCATCCTTTGAACCTGTGCAGGCACCCACGGCTGTATAACCATCCCCATCACTGTCCGGCACAATGTCACCATGAGCAAGATGAGCAGCAAGAGCATTTTGATTAACTTGAATGACAATCACTTTGCCATCGCCTGCAGAGTGGCAGATAGTCACTTTTCCTGCAGACCCTTTACTCATCTCCTTATTTGCTTCTAAGGTCAGATCAGTATCTGCCTTCTGGCACGCGGAGAAAAATAAGAGGAGGGAAAAACTTAAATAAATGAGCTTTTTCATAATAGATAGTTTAGATTTCAATACCGGCTTTTTGAGTATATATACTCAATATTAGAAAAATATTTTTTAATAATTATCGTCAGTAGAAAATATTTTTCCTTGAAACAAGCTCTTGTTCAGGGATAATCAGAATATCCATATAGCGATATAAAGAATAAAAAAGATAAATAATTCCTTTCACTTTCTGATATGAATTAAATTACTTTATATTTATGGGTACGTACACAATCTATCTATGAGAACAAAATTCACTTTCCTGCTTTTAATCTATGTCTCACTTTCCCTTGAAGCTTTTTCTCAAAAGCAGGTCAGGGTTATCCCTCTTCCCGACAAAACAGGTTTTACAGTAGAGACCTCTACAAAGGATCTGGGCAATGGCTTTTTTGACCATGGTGTGGCCTCTCCAATCAGCAATCATCGTGGGGTGGTTTCTACCATTGACGGGAAAGGAAAGAACGTAGTTTTGGTATGGCTTTTTGATCATCGCGGAGGATATTCTTTATTAATGATCGATGCTGAGACCGGAAAGAGCGAGGAATTTCCAATTCCTTTTGATCCGAAGCAGGATACTCCATACTCATCAATCTTATCAAAGGATAATAAATTCTATACACACTTCAGCGACCATTTCACCGAATTTGATCCTGTAAAACGAGCCTTTACCTTCACTCAAAAGACTATGCCGCAAATGGCTATGTCGATGACTGAAGACGATAATGGCAAAATATGGTCTGTGACTTATCCAAACAGTGGACTCGTTGCATTTGATCCGAAAAAACGGGAGCTGGTGGACTACGCTTATGTTAATAAGGAAAACTGGCGTCAGTATCAGCGCAGCATCGTTGCTGATAATAAAGGCTGGATCTACTTTGGATTGGGAAATGCCTCCAGTCAGATTCTTGCTTTTAACCCGAATACAGGAAAAGCTAGCGGCATTCTTCCGCAGAATGAACGAAAACTGGGAACTGCCGCAGTTTATCGGGATGAGAATGGTAAAGTTTACGGTCGCGCATTAGAATCAATCAAGGATCAATGGTACGAGCTTTATAAAGGTGAGGCCAGAAAGATTGGAGAATACAATGACCTGAAGCCTGTAAAAATCATAACAGGTTCTCAAAGTCTGTTCCATAGAAACTTCCCTGATGGCACTATACTAAAGAATCTTGATCTCGTTAACCGCATCCTCATTACAGAAAACCCCAAAACAAATACTACAAAAGAAGTTTCCTTTGATTATACCAGCGATGGAGCAATCGTAATGGGTATTGGTACGGCTCCTGATGGTACTATTGTTGGTGGCACGGCATTTCCGATGCGTTTCTTCAATTATGACCTGAAAAAAGACAGATGGGTTAACCGTTATGCTTTAGGGCAATTCAATGCACTGGTAAACCAGAACAAAAAGGTATATTTTGGAGTATACTCGGGAGGACATCTGATAGAATGGGACCCTTACAAGCCATGGGTACAAACCAAACTCAATGATAAAAGTTCAAACCCCCTGCATCTTACCACAGTTTCGCCTGAATTAATCCGTCCCTATCGTATCATAGCCCATCCTGATGGAAAAACAATCATCATGGGTGGTACCCCGCAATATGGCGCTACCGGTGGTGGATTATTGCTTTATGATAACCAGGCAAAAAACAGAATCCTGCTTACTGACAGCATGGTAGTAAAGGATCAGAGCAGTATGAGTCTGGTTCCTCTGAAAAATGGCAAACTATTGGGCGGAACGACTACCTCACCCGGAACCGGAGGTGAAAAAAAGGCGAAAGAGGCACAAATGTATATCATGGATATGGGTAGTAAAAAAATCGAATGGCAGGAAGTCGTTTTTCCTGGAGTTCAGGAGTACAGTGAGATGCGTATGATGCCCGATGGACTGGTTTATGGCATTACCGACAAGAGGAATTTCTTTGTTTTTGATCCTGCTACGAAGCAGGTTGTTTACACAAAAGATATTTTTTCTGAATTCGGACCCACAACCGCAGAGCAAAGTCCGAGGATATTTGTCATGGGTCCTAAGAATGAAGTTTATATACTTTTTGCAAAGGGAGCTATCGTGCAGGTTTTACCAAAGAGCTACGAAATGAAACTTATAGCTACGGCTCCGGGGCCGATCAAAGCAGGCGGAGATTATGCCCATGGCCGGATATTCTTTGTATCAGGCTCTCATTTAATGAGTTATAAACTAAAATAATTACAAATCAATCAGAAAATACCCATTATTAAATTCAATTTATGAAACATATAATCCGCTGTTGTTTAGCCATTCTGACACTCATTGCAATTTCACATTTAAGTTTTGCACAACGTCAGTATGGTGGATTCTACACCAAGGAAAAGATTCAAAACCTTAGAAATAATTGCAATAAGTACGATTGGGCAAAGGAATTGAAAAACTCTGTTATCAATAATGCGAAAAACTTTGCCAATAAAAGCGATGATGAAATATGGTCATTAGTACCCGGACAGAATACTCCGCGCGGTATCGATGTCACCCTCGACCGTATAGCGAAAGGCCCTAAAGTTTTAGGTTGTTTAAAATGCGGGCTGGATGTACTTAAATTCGGTAATTATCCCTATGAACCGGAATTTGAGGATAAACCATGGAAGCTTACCTGTCCTTCCTGCAAAAGTGTATTTCCAACGAATGATTTCGGTAAATTTTATGCAAGTGCATTAGATGAACGTGGTCAGTTTGATGTAACAAAAGGCGACAAAAGCCTGCTTTTCAATACAGCCCATCCTGATCCATCCGATCCTTTGCATAAATATGGCGTTGATGATGGATATGGATACATTGATCAGAACGGTCGTGCACACCGCTTCATTGGATATTATGTCTGGAAAAAATGGGATTACATAAGCAAGGGACTTGCAGATCTGGCTGAGGCCTATTTATATACCGGCGATAAAATGTATGCACGCAAAGCTGCAATCATTTTAGACCGCATCGCTGATGTTTATCCTGAAATGGACTGGAAACCCTATGCCGACAAGGGATGGTATCATTCTGACGGAGGACGCAATATGGGCAAAATACACGGATCTATATGGGAAACCCAAATCATCACATCTTTCGCTGATTCTTATGATAAAATTATAAGTGGTACCGTTGATAATAATGAATTATACAGCTTCCTGAAGAAACAATCCGAAAAATACAAAATCGGAACAAAAGGTACCCGTGCTTTGTTAATGCAAAACATAGATGACGGACTTCTAAGAACGGCATACAAAGCTGTTTTGTCAACACATATCAGGGGTAATCAGGGAATGCATCAATTAACTCTTGCGACTTGTGCAATTGCCCTGGATTCGCAACCCGAAAGTAATTTATGGATCGACTGGATCTTTGCGGCGGATGGCGGAAATATCCCGGGCCTCATGATTTCAACGTTCGACAGAGATGGCACCTCCAATGAAGGTGCTCCTGGTTATACCCTGATGTGGGGCAGGTTAATTACTCAGGTTGCTGAAAAACTTCAAGGCTATCCCGCATATACAAAGCATAATATCATTAAAGAATTCCCTCAGTTCAATACCACATTTCTTGCTGCATACAGGATGGCAGCCCTTGGCATAGCCATTCCGAATATGGGCGATAGCGGTTCAACCGGAACGGTAAGTAATGGCTATGCTGATCCGAAATTTATCGCCAAAGGTTATATTTTCACCAAAGATCCTGAATTTGCAAAAGCTGCTTACTTATCCAATAAAAATTCAGCAGATAAACTTGGCAGGGATATCTTTTCAAAAGATCCGGATGCAATTAGCAGAGAAATACAAAAAATAGCTGAACCTCTTGGACCGAGACCACAGGGAGGTTATTTAATGAGTGGCTTCGGACTCGCCTTACTGGAAAATGGAAGCGGGAACAGTGGAGTTGCTATTGCGAATAATTTTGGAAGGACCATAATGCATGCGCATCCCGACCTGATGAACTTTGATCTCCTTGCTTTCGGCAAATGGCTGGCACCTGATCATGGATACCCTGAATTTGCGACTAATATTCCGAGTAATCGCGATTGGACAGGAAGTACAGTATCACATAACCTCGTTTTCGTGAATGAAAAACCTCAAAAAGAAATTTGGGGCGGACATACCCGATTATTTAAACAGTTGAAAGGTTTTGGAGTATTCGAAATCGATGGACAGAAAGCTTATCCTGAGACGAAAACCTATCAAAGAACCATGTTTCTTGTTGATGCAGAATCAGGTGAAAACAATTCCTATGTCATTGATATTTTCAAGGTTGATGGCGGCAAAGACCATTTATACAGCTTCCATGGCCCTCCGGGAGAGATCAGCACTACAGGATTGAATTTAACAGCCCAAAAATCTGGAACCTATGCAGGCGAAAATATTGAAAAAGGAATTGCCGCAAATGGATTTCCAATGGGTTACTCATTCTTTTACAATGTAAAAAGGGATTTAAGTCCGGCCTCAGGATTCATGATCGACTGGAAAACCGAAACAGGCTATCGTGGGACGAAGGCAGATGATAATATCCATTTAAGAATGCATGCCCTCAGTCAGGCAAATGATGTTGCCCTTGCTGATGGGGATCCCCCTCAGAACAAAGCCGGGAATCCCAAAAAACTGGGCTATGTATTGATGCACAGAAAAGGTGAGAATCTAAACAGTACTTTCATTTCAGTCTTTGAGCCTTACCGTCTAAATCCCTTCATTAAATCGGTTAAACGCATCGATAATGGGGATGAATCGCAGATCGCATTGCAAATTGAACATACCAATGGCAATATTGATCATGTTCTATACAATCCTGAATCAGAAAAACTGATGAAACTGCCCAATAATGTGAGTATGACCGGAAATATAGGCTTCCTGAGGACAAAGAATAATCAGTTAAGCAAGGCTCTTCTTGTAAATGGTACTGAATTAAATTCCGGGGATTTGAATCTTAAATCCGATGGTCAAATAAAAGGAAGGATCGTTAAGATGAATAAAAACCCTTCTGGAAGTGGTTGGGTACTGGTTGATCAGATTCTCCCGGAAAACGGCAGCCTGATTGGGGAGCAACTGATTATTTCAACTAAAGGAGAAAGAGATGCCACCTACACGATAAAAAGTGTGAAAAGAGAAGGGAAATATACCCGGATAGATTGCGGGCCAATCACTTTTGCTATGGGATTAAAGAATAATCCATCAGCAGACCCGAAAGATCCATACAGCAATTATATCTACGAATTTGAAGAAGGAGCTGCATTCAGCATCCCTACACATAATGAATGGTCATCTAAAAAATAAAACATGGGAACAAAAAATTTTAACAGAAGGCAGTTTGTTACTGCTGCTTCTTTAGGCTCGCTCGCTGCATTAAGCTCAATTAGCCCTGCAATTGCAGTTGAATCAAATTCTGAGGCAAATTATGCAAAAAAAGAAAAACCTACCTGGAAAAAGATAGGGAATACCATTTATGGGGCTAAGGCCGATGAAACCGGTCCTATCGGAGGCGGCAAAGGGTATACAAAGATCATAACAAGCGGTGATTACACTGTCGACAGCCTCGAATCACTGATTGATGCCCTTGCCAAAGCAAAATCCGGACAAGTAATATTTATTCCGGGGGATAAGATTATCGACATGACGACTTTCATCTATATTGATAAGATCATGCTAAAGATCCCCGGAGGAGTTACCCTGGCCAGCGACAGAGGACATAATGGTTCAGCCGGAGCACAGATTACAAGCGATAGCCTTGATACACCGGGAATGATCTCAATCGAAGGTCCGGGCGTACGTATAAGCGGCATCAGGTTGCAGGGGCCAAATTCAAAACGATACCTGGATCATCATAAAAGAGCATTTGGTCCTGGGGGCCCGGGTCATACCTATTATTATAAATTCCCTACTTCAAGAGGGATTATCACTAAATTCGGAAATCTGGAAATAGACAATTGTGAGATCTCGGCTTTTGCAAATGCAGGTGTCAGCCTACAGAAAGGTACCGGCAGTCATATTCATCATAACTTGATTCATAAATGCCAGTATAACGGACTTGGTTATGGGGTTAGTCATGATGAAGCCAGTTCTACCATTGAGTTTAATCATTTCAATGAGAACCGCCATTCATTGGCAGGAACGGGCAGACCAGGCTGCGGCTATATTGCACGTAATAATGTGGAATTGGGAATCTCGCTTAGCCATAACTTTGATATGCACGGAGGACGCGACCGCAAAGACAATACAACCATCGCCGGAACCACTATGGAAATGTATAACAATACCTTTCTTGGGCCACAAAGAGCCGTTGTGATCCGTGGAGTACCTCAGGACAAATGTGATGTGCACCATAACTGGATTCCAACCCATAAAGATGCAACAACAGCAATCAGAGCAGAAGAAAAAACATATGCTACAAATAACCTTTATTCAGACGGAAAGGTTTCCTGATATATGGTAATTTTTCAATAAAAAAGCTTTTTCATGTTTTGAAAGAGCTTTTTTTTCGGCTTTCGCCGGAAATCACTAAATTGATTTTCACAAAGGATAACCAATGAGAACAAAATATATGCACTTCCTATCCAGGGTAATAGTTGTACTACTTATTGTCCTGTTAAGTACATTTTCTTCAGCACAAGAGAAAAAGGATTTAACTATCGTCACTTTCGGTAATTCCACGACAGCAGTTCGTAAAGGAATTGAAAAGGTTTACGCAGTTCGTATCCATGAGGCCTTAACTGAAGCAGGAATATCGAATAAAGTGATCAATGCGGGAATTGGAGGTAGCCATACCGGGTCGGCAAAGGATTATAGCAGGGGTACCAATATAGAGCATGGGATGGATAGGTTTGATAAAGCAGTATTAAAACACAATCCTGACTGGGTAACGCTCAATTTCGGTCTCAATGATGCTTATCAGGACAAGGGAGATGGTACCGCATCACGCATTCCCCTGGATGCCTATATTGCCAATCTGACTCATTTCATTACCGAGGTCAAAAAAATCAATGGCAGAATTATACTTCTGACTCCTAATCCCCTTAGTTCAAAACTGGAACAATTCAGACATGAGCGCCTGAAACTTTACAAGGATGCTGTCATAAAACTTGCAAAATCTGAGCATGTTGAACTCATCAATTCCTGGAAAGTCTTTGGAAAATTTGCCAGAAAAGACCCTGCAGGAATGGAGGGACTATTACCCGATGGAACCCATCCGATGGATACCGGTCATAAGCTGATTGCTGATGAGATAGTGAAAATCATTAAAAAAAGGAACCGCTAAATTCGGTTAAATTGTTCTTGTTGCTCGACCCCGAAGGTGCAATGTCATTAATTAAGTGTATGATTAGGATTTTGGGGTTAACAAACAGTGTGGGATATTTGGGAGGTTCCAGCCTACGCGGGTATGATGTGTTAAATGATCTTAAAAGAACAATAATTGCAAACTTGTCGTGACATAAGGTAGAGGTTCCAGCTTTCGCTGGAATGACAAGTATTGTTGGGGGTAGGAGATTCCAGCCTTCGCTGGAATCGAACAGTTTACCTACAAATTTAAAGAACCAATCCTTGACAAAATCATTCCTTCAGGGTTATATTTTTCACTTAAAACCAATTTAAAAAGCGTTGCAATTTGTATTTTAAGTATTTAACCAAAAATACCTGCAGCCCCAAAATCACAATCCCCGAAATACATCAGGAAAAAAAATGAGTTAAAGTATACATAATTTATTATGCGTTTCCGTCTTTCGATTCCAGCGAAGGCTGGAATCTCCCCATTTCTCCCTTACGATTTGTCATTCCAGCGAAAGCTGGAACCTAATTCACGTTTTGTCAACCGATAAAATCGGATCCCGAAAGCTGGAACCTACCAAACCTTAAATAATAACATTGGCCTTCAGGGTCAGTTGAAATATAATCGAACATTAATTAAAAGGAACCGCTAAATTCAAAGGCGGAACATCTTTTTAGCGTTATTGTAGAGGATTTTTCGTTCAATGGCTTTACTCGCGGAAAGTTTTTTGATCGCTTCGATAGTTCCTGCACCCTGACAAGCTGGTCCATGCCCTGCATAGTCATCACAATCACTGCCATACAAGAGTTTGTCCTGATGTTTGCTTAAAAAAGCACGTGCATGATCTTCATCCCTGGTCATTGAACTCAGTCCGGATCCTCCGGAAATGTCACCATACATATTCGGATAATCGCTCATCAGGCGATCAGTTAAGCCACCCGGTGTTACCTTGCCCCGGGGATATAAAATATTTTGATCAGCATGATTCTTATCAATATTGGCCCAGAAGGTCTGAGAATGCCCTAAAAAATTCACTTTTGGGAACTTTTCGAGCATTTTATGGAAACGCTCAAAGCCTCGGTTATACATATTGTATTGCCAGTGCATCAGTACAGGAACATCATACTCCTGAGCAAGCTGATAGATCTTTTGCATTTCGGGAGAATCACAATCGACATTGAACTTTAATTCTCCGATCATTTTTGCACCTAATTTCAAATATTTTTCAATCTCGGGAATAGCACCCGGAAAATCAGGGACCTCACAGGCACCGAAAAGCATTTCAGGAGCACGATCTTTCGCATATTGGTAACAAACCTCATTTCCTCCAGCTTTAACCTGCAATCCATTACTGACTCCATAATGTGTTGAGCCATAATTCAGTGGCCTTCCACCTGGCAGAAGTATTGTGGTCGTAATTCCCATCATCCGTTGATGTGCGAGCATTTTATCCTGAGTTCTGCCGGCATAATCGGTATGCTGATGAATATCAATGATCGGTTCAGAAGGTTGGAGTACGGCCCCATTAAGATTTAAACTATAGCCCGCAAGCAGTAAACCTGTTCCTGCAATAAAATGGCGGCGATTGATTGTATTTTTTGTTTCCATAATAACGTTTACGTACCCAATTTACACATTGTTAAACAATAATTCCTAAACAAATTAGTCCGTCATGGCAATGAAAGTCATGATAGGTGTCATTGCGAGTGCCGTACTATGTCATTGCGAGCACAGCGAAGCAATCTCCTCACTAATGTTACTAACCGTCAAAGGATTGCTTCGTCGTGCCTCCCTGCCCGTCCGGTCAGGCGGGCTCGCAACGACATTAATACTATATTTCGTCATTCCCTCAGTCACCTGTATTTTACAGACAATGACTATATATTAATCAAATCTTAATTAACTTTATCTCCTCAAATAAAACTATGAAAGCAGTAAAAGCATATGCCGCCCAAAGTGCGGAAAGTCCACTGGCACCATGGCACTTAGATCGCCGTGAACCCGGGGCAGAGGATGTTGAAATCGAGATCCTGTTTTGCGGTGTTTGTCACTCAGATATTCATACCGCCCGTAACGAATGGAGAGGAACAGTATATCCGGCGGTCCCGGGTCATGAGATCGTTGGAAAGGTCACCAGGGTGGGTGATTCAGTTACCCGCTTCAAAGCAGGCGATACTGTTGGAGTGGGTTGTTTTGTCGATTCCTGCGGACATTGCAGCAATTGTAATGACTATCTGGAACAATATTGTGAAAACGGACATACTCAAACTTATAACTCCTTGTCTCAAGACAAAAAATCGATTACCCTGGGTGGCTATTCAACTCATATCGTAGTCAGGGAACGATTTGTACTCAATGTTTCTGATAAACTGCCGCTGGCAAACGTTGCACCCCTCCTATGTGCCGGAATTACCACCTACTCTCCTATCAAACACTGGAATGTAAAAAAGGGTGATAAACTGGCGGTTTTGGGTCTTGGAGGATTAGGTCACATGGCAGTTAAAATTGCATCATCGATGGGTGCAGAAGTCACGGTATTAAGCCGTTCAAAAAGTAAAGAAAAGGATGCAAAACGTCTGGGTGCTACTCATTTCAAAATTACTTCAGACCCTGAAGTAATGAAATCACTGGCTGCAAGCTTCAATTTCATTATTGATACGGTCTCAGCAGATCATGATTACAATGAATACCTCGCACTCTTACGTTCAAACGGTGTGATGATACTTCTGGGTGCTCCACCAAATCCTGCTGATGTATCTGCCTTTCAACTGATCGGTGGCCGCAGGAGTCTTGTGGGTTCACTGGTTGGTGGCACCAAAGAAACTCAGGAAATGCTGGATTACTGTGCCGAACATAATATTACATCCGACATTGAACTGATCAATATTGACCAGATCAATGAGGCCTATGAACGGACACTCAAAGGAGATGTTCATTATCGCTTTGTAATCGACATGAAATCCCTTAAATAAGGCTAATTTTAATGTATATATTTATTAATTTGTGAGATTATCTAAAAAAAACAAAATGACAAAGAAATTCCATGTTCTTGCAGCAGGTGCGGCAATAATTTTTACCTCTTACAGCAATAATGCCAATGCATTTGCAAAACTTCACTCAATTCAGGACACCACAAAAGCTCCTGTTGAGAAATTAGCTCCAAACAATAGTTATTCTCCTGCATTCGCAGGTCAAACCAGAATTGCAGGAACAAAAACTAAAACTGCATTGGATGTCAAAGTACTTGCCGAGGGATTGAAAAGACCCTGGGGCATTACAATTCTTCCTGACGGACGTTTGCTGATCACTGAAAAAACCGGGACAATGAAAATTATCACCACAGCCGGAAAGGTAAGTGAGCCTATCACCGGTTTACCGGAAGTAAATTCTGGTGGTCAGGGAGGTCTATTGGGCTTAACCACCGATCCTGCTTTTTCAAAAAACAGAATTGTCTATTGGGTATTTTCTGAAAAAACAAGCACAGGTAACCTGACTGCTGTTGCTAAAGGAACTCTTTCTGCTGATGAAAAAAGAATGGAAAATGTTAGTGTCATTTACAGGGCGGATCCCGCACACCCAAGCATGGGACATTATGGAGGTAGAATCCTTGTCGACAAAACCGGTAATTTACTGGTTACAACCGGAGAACGTTCTTCCCTGGAAACCAGACCACAGGCCCAATATTTAACATCTGCCAACGGTAAAGTATTACGCATAACCAAAGATGGTAAACCTGCTCCGGGTAACCCTGTATGGAGCGCTGGCGCAAAACCTGAAATTTATTCTTATGGTCACAGAAACGTACAAAATCTTGCATTCCACCCGGTAACTGGTGATATCTGGACTGCAGAATTTGGTCCAATGGGCGGCGATGAGCTTAACCTTGTAAAACCAGGCAAGAACTATGGCTGGCCAACAATCACTTATGGTCTGGAATACAGCGGAGCCAAAGTGGGCGATGGAATACAGCAAAAAGAGGGTATGGAGCAACCGGTTTACTACTGGAACCCATCTATCTCTCCAAGCGGAATGTCCTTCTATTCAGGCAACATGATTCCTGAATGGAAAAACAATCTGTTCATTGGTGCATTGAGCGGCAAGCACATCTTAAGATTGGTAATTAAAGACAATAAAGTTATTGGAGAAGAAAGATTACTTGCTGATCAAAACCAACGTTTCAGATCAACAATGCAGGGAAAAGATGGTGCGCTTTATGCGATTACTGATGAAGGTAGACTTTATAGAATAGCTAAAAAGTAAAAACATTACCGACTCAGAATTATGTGAGTTAATTAATTGAGCACGTTTTAATGTGCTGAATAAAATGAAAAACGGCAATTTTCTAATTGGGAATTGCCGTTTTTCATTCAGCCTAAATCCAAGCAAAGGTGTATGATAATTGCTGTGGCTGAGTTAAGGATGGAAGCGGCAGCCCTGCAGGCATTTTGGCTTTTGTGCCAAAAAGATAAGGCAGATGGTCTTTTGCGCCGGGCTGCCCATCCCAATGAAATACAGCTCCGGGTAAAATAAACCTTGCCGGAGGAGGTAGCTTCCGGCTGTTGATAATTTGAAATATAACGCGATTTCCTGCCGGAACTACTCCGGAGGAAAGGGCTGAACCAGCCTATAACACACAGATATTGATTTCCAAAACCTTATCATTATTACTGCAGAGCCTTATCTGACCAATGATAACCGTATTATTTTCCCCTGCCATATATCGAACACAGATTAAAATAAATATTCAAACTAGTTTTCTATTAATGACTTTTAGCTTTTAACCCTGCTTCTTTTAATTCATTATGTTCCAAACCTTAATTTTTTAAATAAAATTGAGCATATTTATTTTTCAATCGCATACATTATTCATGAGATCATTTATCCTTCATTTCAAATCAGCATTCCTTGGCTTAATTCTATTCCCTTTACTCACATTAGCTCAGGAGAATGATTTTAAAAGTTATACTCAAAACCTTGAAGGAACTGACCTGAAATTTGACATGATTGCGATACCGGGTGGAAGTTTTAATATGGGCAGTCCGCTGACTGAAGCTGGCCGGCGCCCGGATGAAGGTCCTCAGCACCAGGTAAGGATCAGTGCATTCTGGATGGGGAAACATGAAGTTACCTGGGACTTTTTTGAACCTTTCGTTTACAAAAACCAGGAAATCAGTCGCAGTAAAGTCCCTCTAAAACAACAGGTAGATGCCTTAACCCGACCGACGAAACCCTATGTCGATATGACCTGGGGCATGGGTAAAGAAGGTTTCCCTGCGATTGGTATGACACAATACGCTGCGATACAGTTCTGTAAATGGCTTTATGCCAGAACAGGTGAATTTTACCGCCTTCCAACAGAAGCAGAATGGGAATACGCCTGTCGTGCCGGAACTAACGGTGCTTACTCTCACCCCTCAGAATCAAAACTCGACGACTATGCCTGGTACAAGGCAAACAGCGGCAATAAAACCCATCCGGTTGGAGAAAAAAAGCCTAATCCATGGGGTTTATTTGATATGCATGGGAATGTCACAGAATGGACCTATGACCAGTATAAACCCGACACTTATTCAAAATTCGCAGGGATAATTGCTCAGGATCCGGTAATTCCTTTTGAGACTTTATATCCAAATTCTGTGCGCGGAGGATCATATGAAGACCCTGCCACAGATCTGCGTTCCGCAAGCCGCAGAGGATCACTAGCAGAGTGGAAACAGATAGACCCGCAAATCCCAAAAAGCAACTGGTGGTTAACCGGAGGTACATTTGTTGGAATACGGGTGGTGCGGCCTCTTGTTGCACCTTCTAAGGAAGAAATTGAAGCATATTATAATCGTGAACCCATAGCTGACTTTTAATTCAAATTATTCATAACATGAAGAACGAAATTTCTAAAACTAAACACAGAAGAGATTTTCTAAAAACCTCAGCCATCCTTACAGGTGGTGCATTATTGAGTGGGATTCCACTGGCAGGTGCCTATGCAAGTGGCTCCGACGTTATTAAAGTTGCTCTCATCGGCTGTGGCAGCCGCGGTACAGGAGCTGCATTTCAGGCTCTGAGTACGAAGTTCAATCTAAAGCTTGTTGCCATGGCTGATGCTTTTCCCGATAAACTGGAGAAAAGTTATCAAACCCTATTGACAAAATTCGGAGCTGAGAAAATCAGCGTTCCGGCTGATAAAAAGTTTGTTGGCTTCGAGGGTTATATAGCAGCAATGCAGGATGCTGATGTAGTCATGCTTTGTACTCCTCCGGGATTCAGACCAGCACATTTTGCAGAAGCAGTAAAACAGAACAAACAGATCTTCATGGAGAAGCCGGTTGCAACCGATTCGCCAGGTATCCGAAGTGTATTGGCTACTGCTGAAGAAGCTAAACGTAAAAAACTGAACGTTGTCGTTGGACTCCAGCGTCATTATCAGAAAAATTACCGTGAGATCATCGACAGAGTTCATCAGGGTGGAATCGGAGATGTTATTTCAGGACAGGTGTACTGGAATAGCGGCGGAGTATGGGTAAATCCACGTCAGCCGAATCAAACTGAGATGGAATATCAGATGAGAAACTGGTATTATTTCAACTGGCTGTGCGGCGATCATATCGTTGAACAGCATGTTCATAATATCGATGTAGCCAACTGGGTAAAAAACAAATATCCTGTCTCAGCCTATGGCGCAGGTGGTCGCTTTTTGCGGACCGGAAAAGATTATGGAGAGATCTTCGACAGTCACTCTGTAGAATTCGTTTACGATGATGGTAGTGTGATCTCAAGTCAGTGCCGCCACTATACCGGAGGTGCAAACCGGGTGGATGAATCCTTCCAGGGGACTAAAGGCAAGGTCTTTCTTGATTCAAGCAATATTGGTAAGATCTGGGATCATAAAGGCAAAGTGCTGGTGAATTACGAAGGGAAAGGCGATGCCAATCCATATCAGACCGAGCACGATGAATTATTTGCGGCAATTACTGCAGGTCAGTTCAAGTTTTCGGATGCAGAAAATGCAGCAAAAAGCACAATGACGGCAATTCTGGGTCGTTATGCATCTTATTCAGGCAATGTGGTTAAATGGGATGATGCATTGAATTCGGAGATTAGCCTGATGCCTGAACGCCTCGCATGGGATGCATTGCCTAAAGTTTTACCAAATTTCGATGGCACTTATCCTTATGCTATTCCGGGAGTAACAAAAGTGGTCTGAGAATCTAAAAAACAAGCACTATGAAACGAAGTGAATTCATAAAAAGCAGCGTCCTGCTCGGTCTGGGTGCTACTGCTGCAAACTCAGTTTTTGCTGCAGGTATGCCCGCAGCTGGCAGGGCAGAAAAAACCTTTAATCTGGATTATGCACCGCATGCAGGCATGTTTGCTGCCCATGCCGGAGAAAATTTTATCGATCAGATTAAATTCATGCACGACCAAGGCTTTAGAAGCATTGAAGACAATGGTTTAATGAAGCGCCCGGTAGCTTTGCAGGAAGAAATAGGGAATACCCTGGCTAAACTAAACATGACCATGGGAGTATTCGTTGTCGACAAAGGCGGAAACGGTGCAAATACACTCGCTGCAGGCAAAAAAGAATACATCGATATCTTTTTAAACGGGTGCCGTCAGGCAGTTGAGGTAGCCAAGCGGGTTAACGCAAAATGGGCAACGGTAGTTCCCGGTGATTTTGAGCGTGCTCTTCCTATCGGTATTCAAACCGGAAATGTGATAGAAGCATTGAGACGCGGTGCCGAAATTCTGGAACCACATGGATTAATTATGGTGCTTGAACCGCTCAGTGACACCCCTAACCTGTTCCTGCGTCATTCCGACCAAACCCATCTGATCTGTAAAGGTGTAAATAGTCCTTCCTGTAAGATCCTGTATGATATTTACCATATGCAGAAAAATGAAGGAAATCTGATCACAAGCATGGAGAAATGCTGGGATGAGATCGCCTACATTCAGATCGGTGATAATCCCGGAAGAAAAGAACCAGGAACCGGCGAGATTAATTACCGGAATGTATTCAAATACATTGATAGTAAAGGCTTTAAAGGAGTTCTTGGAATGGAACACGGAAATGCAATGCCCGGTAAAGAAGGAGAGCTGGCATTGATCAAAGCTTATCGGGAAGCTGATAAGTTTAAGTAATCTGTTTGGATTTTAAATCTTTATGGTTAAGAAATAGAGGTGCTTTTCCTTCATGCTAAAAGGTTTATCATTTGAAAAACTGCTGTTCTGCAATCTTTAATGGTAGCCCCGCTTTGCGCTCATACTGCACAGGCCTTAAGCACAGGCCGGTATCCGCTGCAATCGGGTTTTAAGAACCAAAAGCAGTACTTAAAAACCTAATCAGTCCTCACAATTAAAAATGGACTTTTAAAGCTGGAAATTCTGATGAACCTGTCCCTCAAAGCGGGACAGGTTCATTTATTTAAAGAACCAAGCTTACAATTAATCCACTTTTAAGATCGTTCCCTGAATCGATCTTGTGCCATTATCCTTATTAAAATAATAAACAACCAGAACCCGCTTCTTATCTAACTGAACCGGCCAGGTATAGCCAATATCTCCGCTTCCGCCATCCTCACGCAGAATAATCTCTGGTGCTGTTTTAAAATCAGTACACTCCTCATTCAGAATCCGGGCACGAATTCCAAAAGGCTTGTGGCGGTAGCCATAGGTAATCAGCACCCGCTTATCCGGAAGGCGGAGTGCATTCAACGGATGACCCTTAAATCCCATACCCTCCCATTTGCTGAAAGTTTTGCCTCCATCAGTAGAACGGGCAATACAAGCCTGATCTTCATAGCCTGCAGTCCTCAGGAATGCCAGAATATCACCTTTTGGAGTTTCATAAACCGAGGTCTCATTAAACGAAATTTTATCATCTACAGCTACCGGAGCTGAATAATTCCAGGTCTGACCCTTATCGTCAGAATTGATCAGATGAACAGAAGTTTTACCAGTAGCTTGACTTGCAGCAACTGCCCAGAAGATTCTTCCGCTCTTCCCTTCATACAGGGCACCACGGTTGTATGCCGGAACAGGATTACCCATCGGATTAATATTAATTTCAGGCTGAATATGAGGTGGATAGATAGGCTGCTCCCAGTTTTTTCCGCCATCTTTTGAACGAACAAGATAGCCCCCTAAAAACACCGCACCCCCGGCAAGGAAATAAGGCTTTTTAAGATTTGCCATACCATCGGGTCTGACAAATGCCCAGCCATAACTCGTACATAATATGGTGCCATCGCGCAGTTGGAGCAGACATGGATCCTGAGAACCTCCAAACGGGTGAGCATAAATTAATTCAGGCTCTTTTGTCCAGTTTTCTCCATCTTTAGACTTGAGAGAAACCAGATAACTGTTTGGATCAACATGATTGGTATGACTTTCTCCAAACACCTTACGATCTGGTGCCCTTCTGAAAGCCAAAAGCAATTCCCCATTCGGGCGTTTTACTATGGATGGAAATGAGGAATAGAACATGGGGTCTTCGTAGATCATGACGTCTTTGATCTTTTGAACTCCTGGGATGCTGTCCGTCCTGAGTGGCTCATAGGGAAAATCTGAGTTGCCTGTATTGGCAATGATGCCGAAACCATTGCTTGTGATACATAGAACAAGCGCACAAACTTCAAATGCCAGAATTAATCTTAATTTTTTCATAAAAAGGATTGAAAAAGGAAACTATATCCACCAGCCATTTTGAGGAGACAGGATTTGTTCAGAGAACAAATTAATAAAAAGAAAGAGGAAATGTTTATTGAACTCCATTAAAGGACAAAATTTTGTTTCAAGAGCGCTAAATTCCTTCTCTTCGTTCAGGATGACAGGCTGGAAGGCTGCTTAGAAGAAATAAGGCACCAAAAACACTGTCATCCCGAAAGCTGCCCTTCAGCAGCTGAGGGAACTTAGTGAGTTTAGATCAAATTTTGACTCAAACCAACTGAGGGCTTCAATCAAATAAAACCCAACCTATCCCAAAATCGTAAAAACCAAAAAAGCAATAGGAATAGCAAGAATCATCCCAATAATAACCAGGGATTCTTTATGCGCAAAATTCAAGGTCCAGCCAATGCCAAAACGCTTATCAACCCATATTGAGGGATCATTCGGGTTGTAATAGAGAATCCCCCATTTCCAAAACTCATCATTTTGTCTGTTGAAATCATCCATGATTGTCTCTAGCTTAAACAATTTCTAATAATCTATCAGTAACAATACAATTCCATGTTTGCTACTATCTCCTAAATTACTGATATTCAGAAAACTTTGCAAAAAATCGGATGCAATACCTAATCTTATATCTATGTCAATTCATACCCAAAGATCATTCAAACAGTTTAACCAAAAGTCGCTAAGGTTTACACTCATAATCCTCCTCGGAACTTTTCTTATTTCTTGCAACAAATCAGGCATTGATAATTTAGCTGTCAAAGGTCTGAAAGAACCGGTCGAAATTATTAGAGATGAATGGGGAGTGAACCATATTTATGCAAAAAATCAGCATGATCTGTTCTTCGCCCAGGGCTATGCCGCTGCCAAAGACCGGCTCTTTCAGTTTGAAATATGGAGGAGACAGGCTACCGGGACCGTCGCAGAAATCCTCGGAGAACGGGAAATAAAGCGGGATATAGGTTCCCGATTATTTAAATTCAGAGGGGACATGAAGCAGGAAATGAATCATTATCATAAAGATGGTGAAGAGATCATTACTGCCTATAGCGATGGAGTGAATGCCTACATCGAAGAGATTCTTAAAACACCCGAAAAACTGCCTATAGAATTCAAGTTATTAAATATTAAACCCGGCAAATGGACACCTGAAGTAGTGATCTCGCGGCATCAGGGTCTTTTAGGGAATATCGGTGCTGAACTAAAGACTGGCCGTGCTGTAGCCCGTCTGGGTTCTGAAAAAGTGAAAGAACTGTCCTCCTTCCATCCACAGGTTCCTGATATTGAACTCGATCCGGCAATCAATAAAGAACTATTATTTGATGATATTCTGGAAGTTTATGATGCTTTCCGTGCAACCGTAAAATTCGAACCCGAAGATATTCAACCTGAATATCGCGGAGATAAAAAAGAGACAGCCCGTCTGAATATGCTCCCACCGGATGAATCCATGGAAGATAAACTATCTATAGGCAGCAATAACTGGGTTGTTGGAGCCAATAAAATGGCCGATGGAGCTGCCTTTATGGCCAATGACCCGCACCGTACTATTTCTGTTCCATCACTTCGCTACATGAGTCACCTGGTCGCGCCGGGATGGAATGTAGTGGGTGGCGGAGAGCCAGAAATTCCGGGTATTTCAATCGGACATAATGAATATGGTTCATGGGGTTTAACCATTTTCGGCACCGATAGCGAAGATCTCTATGTTTACGATTTGAATCCAAACAATTTGCGTCAATATCAATACCAGGGGAAATGGGAGGATATGAAGGTCATAAAGGAAAAAATTAAAGTAAAAGGGAAAGGGGATGTTGCAGTTGATTTGCTTTATACCCGACATGGTCCGGTAAGCTATGTCGACAGTCTGAATAAAAAGGCCTATGCAGTCCGCTGCGGATGGTTGGAACCTGGTGCAGCACCCTATCTGGCCTCCCTGAGAATGGATCAGGCGAAAAGCTGGGAAGAATTCCGTGAGGCCTGCTCTTACAGTCACATCCCAAGTCTGAATATGGTATGGGCTGATAAGCAAGGAAATATTGGCTGGCAGGTAGTTGGTTATCAACCAATTCGGAAGAAATCAAGCGGACTGGTACCAGTACCCGGCGATGGTCGCTTTGAATGGGAAGGCCGTTTACCAATTAAAGAACGTCCGCACACCTATAATCCTGCTAAAGGCTTTTTTGCGACTGCCAATCAGAATCTGACCCCTGAGAATTTTAACCGCTGGGATGCGACCGGCTTTGCATGGGCAGACCCCTTCCGAGGAAACCGTATCAATGAGGTTTTGGGCACGGATAAAAAGTTAACCATGGATGATATGAAAGCACTGCAGGTAGATTATCTGTCTATTCCGGCGAGAACAATCACTCCCCTCCTGAATAATTTAACCTTATCAGGAAAAGAGGCAGAAGCAAGGGAACAACTCAAGGCCTGGGATTTTAAACTTAACCTGAACTCCATTGAAGCCGCAATCTATGTTGCCTGGGAAAATCAGATTAAAGCACAGGCTGCGGAGCGATTTATTCCTGAATCAGTAAAAGGTTTGATTAGTCTGCAGACTAAGAAAATAATCGATTGGGTCATGAACCCGGATAAAAAATTCGGTTCAGATCCGATTGCCAGCCGCGATAGATTTTTAGCTGAAACATTTAGCGCCGGATTACAAGATCTTGAAGAAAAGCTTGGCTCCGATAAGAGCAAATGGCAATACGGACAAGAGAAATATAAACATAGCTATATGGCCCATGCATTAGGACATTTGGTAAAAGACAGCATAAAAGCAAACTTAGACCTCGGTCCCCTGCCCCGCGGCGGTTACGGCGACACTCCTGGTTCAACCAGTGGGAATTTACGGCAAAGTGCAGGTGCCTCTTTCCGGATCATCGTAAATACCGGTGATTGGGATGCCGCAGTAGCGACTAACGGTCCGGGACAATCGGGTGATCCTGCAAGTCCCTTTTACAGAAACCTCTTTGAGCCATGGGCCAAAGATCAGCATTTCCCAATCTATTATTCCAGAGATAAAATTGAGAAAGTAAGCGTAAGTAAGACGCTGCTGAAACCGGAATAATCCGCTTTTCATTAAATACAAAGGACAAGCTCTCAGACCCTGAGTTTGTCCTTTTTTTTTGAAATCAATTACATTTCCAACCAGATGTGTATTTTGGCGCCTGAACAATTAAACACCTATGGATATCGTACAAAATGTCAATTCACTAAAAATCGATCTCGAAAATTTACCTAAACCGGGCGGTTCCTATACCGCAGTCAATACCCGCGGCAAAATTGCTTATGTTGCGATTCAGTTTCCGATAATGAATGGACAGCTTCAGCATGCAGGCCGTTTGGGTGGTCAGATCAGCACGGAACAGGGTTATGAAGCTGCGGGGATCTGTGCAAGGAATATCATCGGACAGATCCAAAAATTCATTGGATTTGAAAATATTGAAGGCCTCAATCATCTCGATATTTATTTTCAAAATACTGAGAACTGGAATGATGGCCCGGCAGTAGCAAACGGTGCTTCTGATCTCTTTAATGAGGTTTTGGGAGAAGCAGGTGTACATACCCGAACAATAATCGGGGTGCATTCCCTTTCCAGAAATTCCTGCATTTCAATTACAAGTTCCTTTACCTTGAAATCAAAATAATTGGAATTTTTAGAGCCATTGGCTACATTTAATTTAACCTGATATAGCCTGATAAATAGCTTGCTTGGGTATTGAACCTTAATTAGAATATGAGAAATTTCATTATTGCAGGCATTTTGCTCCTATTCGCTTCATGCGGACAAAATGCAGAACAAAAGGGTCCGGCAGATCAGATCAAATTTGTGAACTATGTCAAATTCATCAGGGATGCAGTTAACTCCTCAAATGAGGATAAAGCAAATCGGAGTGTACAGCTCGACAATGGAGTACTTTTAACTAAAACCTATGTCAAGGATAGTCTGTCCTTGAAATTTGATTCCTGGCAGGCAACTTTGGCAGAGGTCATCGAAAAGCCGACATCCATAGAAGTTAATTTCAGCATTCCGCTTGATTCTTCTAATAAATCCGCCCAGAAGTCGATTGTTTTAAGCAGCATGCTGGAAACAAGCAAAAAAGAAATGATTCAGGGATTAAAAGTTGGCGATCAAGTAAAAATCAGTGGAAATTTTATTGAAAAAGAGGGATTTATTGATATTGATAGCTATAGTGATTATAAGTTTTCGAAGAATGTGTTTGATAATCCGGAGTTTAAAGTGATTTTGAAGGGAATTGGGAATGGGAAATAGGGAATTGATAATTGAAAACGGAGAGTGAATCAAACCACGATGTCATCCCTGCCTGCCGGCAGGCAAGGCCGACGCAGGAGGGAACTTAGCCATTTAGTTGATAATTGACAGTTGACAATTGAGTGAGTGGCTGGAGAACATAATTTGGAGTTGTAAAAGAATTAGGAAATTATATAGATGAAAAAAGATACAGTTAAGAACATATCAAGACTGAGTTTTTTAAAGAACACAGGTATTGTTGCTGCGGGATTGACTTTTCTTCCGGATTTGCTGAGTGCGGAATTGAAGGATAGTCTTTTGGGTAAGCAGTTAAGCGGGGATGGAATTTTAGATTATCAAATCATTATTCCGGTACAGGCGAACGCAATCGAAAAGGAGGCGGCCTCGCAGCTTCAAAAGTATTTATCGAAATTATCTGACAAGGAAGTTCCCATTGCAGAAGAAGGGAAATCAGTACTTAAGAACGGCATTTACCTCGGTGAAACAGATTATGCGAAAGCCCGGCAAATCAATTTTACTCAGCTACCTGAAGCCGGTTTTATCCGGAAAACCGATGGGAACAATTTTATCATAGCCGGTGGTGCAAAAAGAGGTTTGCTTTTTGGCCTTGTTGATCTGCTGGAAGATCTGGGTTTCAGGAAATACTCACCAGAGATTGCGACTAGTCCAAAAGCTAAGACTTTCAATCCACCCAAGACTGAAAAGGTGGTTGAGCCTAAGATCAAATACAGAACTACCTCCTACAGCCAAATGGCTGATCAGGAGTATTCAGACTGGCATAAGCTTTCGTCGAGGGATGACTGGGGATTATTTGTACATACCTTTAATACACTGGTCCCGCAACAGCAATACGCACAAAGTCATCCCGAATATTATTCGCTGATTGATGGTAAACGAAGACCAGGAACCCAGTTATGCCTTTCGAATCCAGAGGTATTAAAGCTTCTGGTTGCCAGCCTTAAAAATAAAATAAAAGAAAAACCAAATTCCAGCTATTGGTCGGTTAGTCAGGACGATAATGACAGGTATTGTCAATGTGATGGTTGCAAAGCTTTGAATGAGAAATACGGAAATGTTCCAAGTGGCTCGATCATTTATTTTGTCAATCAGGTTGCACGCGAAATTCCTGATAAGATCATTTCAACCCTGGCCT
This sequence comes from Sphingobacteriales bacterium 16-39-50, assembly GCA_002257025.1. Classification (GTDB taxonomy): domain Bacteria; phylum Bacteroidota; class Bacteroidia; order Sphingobacteriales; family Sphingobacteriaceae; genus Daejeonella. The sequence goes on from NCHA01000004.1 coordinate 53,007, forward strand.
ATTGGTACTCCCGCAAGGCTCCGAAAAACATTACAATCGAGCCCAATGTCAATATAATGCTATGCAATATTGAAAGTACAAGACAGGCTCCGGTTTATGTTACTGACCCTGCTTTTTCCAAAGACCTGAAAGATTGGGGTGCCCTTTCAAAAGATATCATCATCTGGGATTACAATATTCAGTTCACCAATTATGTATCCCCTTTCCCAAATCTGTATACCTTAAAACCCAATATTAAATTCTATACCGATAATCGTGTAAATGCTTTGTTCATGCAGGCAAACAACGAAGCAGCAGCCGAAATGGCCCTGCTCCGCTCCTACCTGATCAGCAAATTAATGTGGGATCCGGATGCAGACGACAAAGCAATTATCAATGAATTTCTGAACGGATATTTCGAAGCGGCTGCTCCATTTATCCGTCAGTACATCGAAAGCATGCAGGATTCGCTTGTTAAAAGCGGTATGGTGCTGAGTATTTTTGGAGATCCGATCCATGCAAAAAATGCCTACTTGTCGGCAGGGATGATGCAGCAATACAAGCAGCTTTTTGATAAAGCCGAAAAGGCAGTAGCTTCAAACCCTGAATTATTAAAGCGTGTCAGAACTGCCCGTCTTCCCCTCATGTATGCTGAAATACAGATTGGCCGTACAGAGATCAACACCGACCGAAGTATGTTCCGTAAGGACAGTACCGGGCGGGTTCTACCTAAAACAGAATTTAAAGCCCTGGTCAATAATTTTGCGGATGGCTGTTCCCTAAATAAGGTCAAACTGGTACGGGAAAGAAGCGGCACGCCTGAACATTATCGGGCATCCTATATGCGGGTTTTTGACAATATGGAAGGAATGAGCGCTGTTAAATCATTCCAGAAAAAAATTATCCCAATCAGCAAAGCTAATCCTAAATCAAAAGCTTTAGAAAGCCTTACCGATGGCATTTTTGCATCCTATGAATCATGGCAGGAAGCCGATCAAAACTGGGTTTATTGCACTGCTGAGCACATGGATTTTGTTCTTGATCTCGGAGAAGTCATGCCTGTCAATTCTGTAAACATGGATTTCCTGAACCCGCAGGCACAACCCGACTGGCATTTATTTGCTTTGCCAAAATATGTTAGCTATTCCCTTTCTTCGGATGGTAAGGAATACAGTGAAGCTATTACAATTACAAACCCGCACAATCCAAACCCGCTTGAAAACCCTGGAATTATCAAAATTTCAGTTCTTCCCTTTCTGGCAGAATTAAAAGCAGGTACAAAAGCACGGTACATTAAGGTCCATGCAGAAAGTTTGTTAAAAACCCCATCCTGGCATATTCGTTCGGGACAGCCGCTTTCTATTTATACGGATCAGATTGTGGTGAGGTAAAAAGAGAATAAGATTTGTTAATAAATGAAAAAACGCGACTTGTATCTCTCTATCGCAACTTTTGAACTAAACTTCATAACAGTCTAAAAATTAGGTTTTGGTCGTACCTCCTTCGTAACTTGTTCGTAGAACACCCCCTTTTTGGTACCCTGAGGGCAATGTTTTACGAAGAAGGTACGAACATGGTATGATGTTGGTACCTTTATGTCAGGTTGAAAAATTTGAGGGGAGATAAAAATAAACTCAAATTTCATATGTTTGAGTCTATGACCCAGCCAACTACCCCCGCGAATCCGGTACGCCGTATTTTAGCAGCGAGCCTCATCGGCACCACCATTGAGTTTTTCGATTTTTATATTTATGCCACTGCTGCGGTGTTGGTCTTTCCAAAATTATTTTTCTCGGCTTCTGATCCTGCTATGGCTACCCTGGAGTCGCTGGCTACTTTTGCGCTGGCCTTTTTTGCAAGGCCATTAGGTGCAGCCCTATTCGGACATTTTGGCGACCGTAAAGGACGTAAGGCAACGCTTGTTGCAGCGCTTATGACTATGGGTCCATCTACTGTCGCTATCGGACTCCTACCGGGCTATGACTCCATAGGCATAGCTGCACCGATATTACTGGCCGTATTTCGTTTCGGACAGGGATTAGGCCTGGGCGGTGAATGGGGTGGTGCAGTATTACTCGCGACAGAAAATGCACCACCGCACAAAAAAGCCTGGTACGGCATGTTTCCGCAATTAGGTGCGCCTATAGGTTTCCTCTTATCTACCGGCTCATTTTTTATACTGAGCAGAACCATGAATGATAGTGACTTTATAAACTACGGCTGGCGCATACCTTTCATAGCCAGTGCATTGCTTGTATTTGTAGGCCTCTATGTGCGTTTAAAAATTACCGAAACGCCTGATTTTATGAAGATTGTTGACAATAAGCAACAATCAAAAATGCCGGTAAAGGATGTGTTTGTAAAAAATACTAAAGCCATCAGCCTTGGCACCCTGGCTACGATCACCACCTTCCTGCTCTTTTATTTAATGACTGTATTTACGCTGAGCTGGGGTACAACGGCGCTGAATTATACTAAAAGTGATTTCCTGATCCTGCAAATGGTCTCTATGCTATTCTTCGGATTAGGAATCCCCCTATCGGCCTGGCTGGCTGATAAATATGGACGCAATGAAATGCTACTTGCTGCAACGATCGGGATCATGTTGTTCGGACTTTTCTTTGCTTTCATATTTATCTCAGACAACTTATTTCTCACAGGAGTATTCCTTTCACTGGGTATGTTCCTGATGGGTCTTAGCTACGGACCAATAGGCACCGCACTAGCAGGGATCTTTCCGGCGCCTGTACGTTATACCGGAGCTTCATTAGCCTTTACACTTGCCGGGATTTTGGGAGCTTCTTTAACTCCCTATTTAGCCACCACCCTGGCGCAGAATTACGGACTTGCCTATGTGGGTTATTATCTGACCATTGCTGCTGGACTTACACTGCTGGCTTTGCTGGGATCGAAGAAAATGATGAGGAAGGATTAAGCTAAAAGCAGAAAGCTTAAAGCTAAAAGCAATAACCTGTGAACAGACAATGAAACGAGTAAATAAATAGCATAAACTAATAACAACATGAAAAATTTAATTTTTTTTATGCACACTTCACTTGATGGTTTTGTTGCAGGACCTAAGGGGGAATTGAATTGGGCAAAATTAGATGATGAAATTTTTGACTTTGTTGCAGCAATGACCGAAAAGGCTGACACCGCACTTTACGGACGGGTAACTTATCAATTGATGGAAAGTTATTGGCCAACAGCTGCTGATCATCCAAATGCCTCAAAACACGACAAAGAGCATTCAGCCTGGTACAAGAAAGTTCCCAAAGTTGTTTTATCAAAGACAATCAGTGCAAAAGGACTTGAAAACACCATAATTATCAGTGATAAACTCGCAGACAACATAAATAAAATCAAAAATCAGGAAGGGAAGAATATATTGATCTTTGGAAGTCCGACAGCTTCACATTCATTGTTAAGTGAGGGTTTGATTGACGAATTTTGGTTATTTGTTAATCCGGTCTTACTGGGAGAGGGCATTCCCTTATTTAAGGGTATAAAAGAAGCGACTAAACTGAATCTAATAGAGACTAAAACATTTGCTTGTGGAGTGATTGCACTACACTACAGAAAAGCTTAAAGCGAAAAGCTTAAAGCCGAATTTAGTAGTTTTATGAAAAGACTATGCCAACAACACAATATCACAATTAAAGATTATGACAGAAAGAAAACTCTCAGAATTAACAGACAAAGAATTATTGCAGGAAGCAAAAAAAATGAAATCCAATTCAATTATGAATGCTGTATTAATTGGCTTTCTGGCAGGTATTATAATTTATAGTGTTGTGAAAAACACTTTAGGATTTCTGACACTAATCCCTCTGTTTTTAGCATATAAATTGGTTAATAAGTCGAACCATAATAAACAGGAATTAGAAAATCTTTTAAAAGAACGGAATTTAAAATAAACAAGGATTCAAAATTGAATTCTTAATGAGCTTACTCCTTTAGGTGGTTCTATCATCATTATATTTAGCACTCAATTTATAAAAACCACCAATCAACAAAAGCATTTTAATCCCAATTAAAGGAATTTGTTTTAATTGATATTTAATGTATATTTATTGTTTATCAATAAATATTTATTATCTTGCGACATTAATTTAAATTTCTTACAAGATGGAAAAGAAAAACAACTACATATTTATATTCCTGACTATTGTGGCATGGATCATCTTCGTTGGTTTGTGCATTGAAGCCGGAGCCTTGATAGTCAATTTTGTATTCAGCCTGTACAAACCTGAATTTGTCCAAAACTTATATCAAAAGCTCGACTTAAGTGAGATGTATACTTATAGCAAGTGGGATTTTTTCAATATGTACACTTTTATCCTGGCTATCTCACTTTTGAAAGCCTACTTATTTTATATAGTCGTCATGCTAATAAGCAAACTGGATCTTGAAAAACCATTCAATAGTTTTGTTTCAAAACAAATTACTCAAATTAGTTACTTTACGTTTTCAATAGGTTTATTAAGTTCCTTAGCCCAACACACAGCGAAAAATCTGATGCATCAGGGATATGAAATTGACATACTGGATCAGTTTTGGGCAGACAGTGAAGCGTTTATTTTGATGGCAGCCATAATCTATATTATTGCAACCATAATAAAAAGGGGCGTTGAAATCCAAAACGAAAACGATTTAACTGTATAATCTATGCCAATCATAGTAAACCTGGATGTGATCATGGCAAAGAGAAAAATATCTCTGAACGAACTTTCCGAAAGAGTTGATCTGACATTATCTAATCTTTCAATCTTAAAAACCGGAAAGGCCAAGGCTATACGTTTCAGCACTTTAGATGCAATTTGTAAAGCCCTTGATTGTCAGCCCGGTGATATTTTGGAATACGTAAATGAGGATAAAGGATCAATAGACTGCTAGCTGTTAGCCAGCTTTCTGCTTTTAGCTTTAAACTTTTAGCTTTATAATCGCTTCCCTCAATGTTTCAATCCCATGACCGGTATCAGGCAAAATAGTAACTTGCTTCAAATTCTTCAAACCCTGTTCAGCAGCTCTAATAGTCTCCTGATAAGGGAATAACAAATCATTCTCCCCCACAATCAGGTGAACTGCTGCTTCAACCTTTTGTAGTTCATCAAAAGTCATAGCATAAGGTTTTTGAGCATTGTCCACATATCGGGTCAGAGCAAATACTTCATAATCAATGATCATCTTCATCCGCTCCTCAGTTAAATAATGTGCGGGCGGACAGAATACCGCTTTATCCAGAAAACGTTTAACATTTTTGATCGAGGGCCGTACGATGGGCAGTAGATTATAATACAGATTTTTTAGGGACAATGAAAATGCCTGAAAACAGCCGGGATTAAGCAGGAATATCTGGTCAACCTTTTCTGGGACTGCAATAGCAAGCTTCAGGCAAACTAATCCACCGAAAGATGCACCTGCAACACTTACCTTTCCGGAAGTAAATTGCTTAATGACCTCAGCCGCCCAATAACCATAATCCAGTGTCTTTATATCGGGAGTATTTCCATCACTTGGGGTAGGTTGTCCATTTGTTTCAACCAGAAAGACCCTGTAATGATCTTCAATCTGTTCTAAAGCATTATCGAGATCCCAAAAGAGACTGCTGGTCCTGAAGCCGGGGAGGATAAAAAGGAAAGGGAGTTCTATCTGATCACTATTGAGACTCCAAACGACCGTATTGCCAAGAGATGTTTGAACATTGTGCCGTTCATATTGCCTGTTATTTAGCTGTTCGAGTTTCGAAACCCATTGTTCAATAAACTGATGATCGGATGCCGGATCTTTGAAATAAGATGTGCTGTAAGTTTTCATTGAAATTCTTTGAATGCAAATTTCTTTCACTGAAAAGTATTAATTCTTGGTATAGACCAATATCTACATGCGAATAGAATTATAAAGCTTACTGAAATTAGTAGGATCGATATTCAGGTAACTTGCAATATACTTATGCGGAACCAGGTGTAAGAGATGAGGGCTTCTTGCAACGAAATTTTTAACCCGTTCTTCAATTGTACAGGTATGAAATTCCCTGTGTCTGGTTACGAGTCCGCAGAATTTAGCCTCAGTCATCTTTCGGAACAACCTTTCAATAGCCTGCGACTCATCAAATAATTCTTCCAGCCTGCGAAATGAGATAGCCCCATAACTGCTGTCGGTAAGTGCCCGGATATAATATTGTGTGGGCTGCTGATTATAAAAACTATCCGGCAAGCCCATTAAGGATTGGGGGTAATGGAAAGACATCACACACTCTGCCCCATCATGATTATAGCAGGATATCTGGGTTCCTTCGTAAACAAAATACAGATCCCTGGTAATATCTCCTTCGGCTGCTATGAGATCATTACGCTTTGCATGACAGGTACTTAAACTATCCGCAATTAATTCATAATCCCGCCTGCTGATCTGATGATACTTATTTAAAAAATCATGATAATCCATGGATGAAGATAGGAAATAAGAAGGATGCTCATAAAATTTAAACTTGAATAAAAAGCTTGAATTGATATCAATACTTATTAGGTAAGGAGTCAGCAGAGCCTCTACATTTGAAAAATCGTAAAGGTACTTTGCTATAATCAGTATTTTGTCTGAACCATGGTTTTTTGATATGCCTGAAGTAATGATTCATAATAATCAAATAAATCATTTGAATCATGGTTCAGACAACAGCATATTCGGGGCTCTTCATCATTCAGCTATTCAAGATGTTCTGCAAGGCATATCCAATTCCAGATGATGCGGGTTTTTATCCCGAACTTTAAAAACATAAAAATCAGCAGGCAAAATTTTTATTTAATTTATAGATTTATAATAAATGAACCGCAGGGCAGATTCATTCCTATACAAGAAAATAAAACATCATGGCAAAGAGACCAAGCGAAATCAATGGCAAGGCATCAGATACATTCCCCATCAATGAAATTATTGAGTCAAACCCAGGCTTTACACGGCGGGAATTGCTAGGGATGGCCGGCTTAGCGGGTGTAATGGCCCTTACCGGCAATGCGGCAGATACTTTCGCACAGACTACGCAGACAAAACCTCGTATCGCTTGTCTTGTCAGTTATTGGGCTCTTACCAGATCACATGCCGACTGGATTATTTGCAAGCTATTGGATGGTTATTGGTGGCAGGGCGCCCATAATCCATCGCGGGTGGAGGTTGTGTCTGTTTACATCCATCAGCTTGAAGAAAGCGCATTGGGTCAGAAAATTTGCAAAGCGAAAAACATTCCGATCTTTAAGACTGTAGCCCAGGCCGTAACACTTGGGGGAACGGAACTTGCCGTGGATGGTGTGGTCATTATCGGGGAACACGGAAATTACCCAACCGATCTTAAGGGGCATTGGTTATTGCCGCGCTGGTGGATTTACAATCAGGTAATTCGTGTTTTCGAGCAGAGTAAACGTTCGGTGCCGGTCTTTAACGACAAGCATCTCTCCTATAATTGGGATGAAGCTAAGTGGATGTTTGACAAATCGCGTGAGCTGAACTTTCCCCTGACTGGAGGATCTTCAATACCCAGCTATTATCGCAAGCCAGAAATAGAACTGGATATTGATACACCCATAAAGACATCGATAGTTGTCGGAGTCGCTCAAAATGAAGGAGCCATTTTCCATTGTATCGATACGCTCCAGTGTTTTGTAGAACGCCGTAAGGGCGGTGAGACCGGCGTGAAGTCAGTGCAGAACATTACAGGACCTGAAACATGGAAGTGGGTTAAACGCAATCCCTTGGTTGACAAACTGCTTGAAGCGGTGCGAACAAGTTTGGACCTGAAGCCGGGTTATTTTCAGGAGAATAGAAGACCAAGTGTCCTGATCGTGGAGTATAATGACGGAACTAAAGGCGCTGTAATTTCCGGACTTGAAGTTGGCTGGACTTACGCCGGCGAAATCGAAGGGCGCAAAGAACCAGTGATCGTCTCGATGCTTGGAATGCCAGGCCCTTTCGGACAGTACCACGCAGCCAATGACCTGCCGCATTGGATTACCGAGATGATGCTCACTAAAAAGGAGCCATTTAATGCTGAACGGCTGCTTCTATCGACAGGGATTACAAACCAATTCAATGAATCAAACTGGGAGAACGGTCGTTACTCTGCAGTAGGACGACGTATCGAGACGCCGTTCCTGAACATTTCCTACCGCTCTACTCGGGGACCACTCTTTAACAAGGGCGAACGACCACCTAACCTACCCTACATCCGCGGCTTTGATCAATAGATCAAAAAACAGGAAGCAACCCTGCCGGCAGGCAGAGAAAAAAGACAAAGACGAAATCTTCAATTCCATCAACCATATTTGTTACATGACTGACTGCATAATCATTCCTAATCATTCAAAGTATTGTTAATTTAGTTTCCGGATATAGATTAAATGGCAGGGCATAATATTCACTCCTAAACAAGAAATAAAACTTTATGGCAAAGAAACAAATGGAAATTGCAACAGGAGCTGCAGATTCCTTTCCAATCACCGAAATTATGGATGCTAATCCGCTGTTTACCAGGCGTCAAATGCTTGGAATCGCGGGCATGGCAGGTTTAACGGCTTTTGCGGGCAATGCTGCAGCTGCTGCTTTCCCAAATACTCAGCAAAGCCGGCCCCGTATCGCTGTTCTGGCCAGTTATTGGGCTTTTACGAGATCACATGCCGACTGGATCGTAAACAAGCTGATCGATGGTTATTGGTGGGATGGTGCTTATACTCCATCGAGAGTAGATGTTGTTTCTATTTATATTCACCAGCATGATGAAAGCTTATTGGGTCAGAAGGTAGCTAAGGCAAAAGGTATTCCGGTATATAAAACAGTAGCGGAAGCGGTTACACTTGGCGGTAAGGAACTTGCAGTAGATGGGGTTGTCATCGTAGCAGAACATGGGGAATATGCAACCGACCTCAGAGGGCACTGGCTCCTGCCGCGCTGGTGGATCTACCAGCAGGTTGTGCGGGTTTTTGAACAAAGCAAACGCTCTGTTCCGGTCTTTAACGACAAGCACCTCTCCTATAATTGGGACGAGGCAAAGTGGATGTTTGATAAATCGCGTGAGCTGAACTTTCCATTAACAGGAGGTTCCTCCATACCAGTCTATTATCGTAAGCCTGAAATCGAAATCGATATTGATACCCCTATAAAAAATTCGATCGTGATTGGAGGTGCCGGAGATGAAGGTGGCATTTTCCATGCGATTGATGTACTTCAATGCTTTGTAGAACGTCGTAAAGGGGGTGAATCTGGCGTTAAGTCGATACAATCTATTCGCGGACCGGAAGCATGGAAATGGGTCGAACGTAATCCATGGGCCGGAAAACTGCTCGATTCAGTCGCAAAAAGATTTGAATTCAAACCCGGATATTTCCAGGAGAGCCCGGGAACAAATATATGTGTCATAGAATATAATGACGGAACTAAAGCCGCCGTAATTGGTGGTCGTGGTGTGGGATGGACTTACGCAGGTGAAATTGCAGGAAAAAATGATCCAACGATCATCTCCATGCTGGGCTGGGCCGGTCCATACGACCAGTATCATGCCTCTAACGCTCAACCACACTGGATCACAGAGATGATGGTGACTAAAAAGGAACCATTCAATGCTGAGCGTTTGCTTCTATCTACTGGTATTACAAACCACTATATGGAATCAAACTGGGAAGGTAGCAAGTACTCGGCAGTCGGACGACGCCTCGAAACGCCGGCACTGAATATCAAGTATCGGTCTACAAGAGGTGCACAGTTCAGCAAAGGGGAAAGACCACCGGCTAGGCCGTATATCAGGGGGTTTGATCAGTAGGAGATTGAGGTCTGAGATAGGAGGTCTGAGGTAGGATGTTTCAGACCTCAGACTTCTGACCTCAGACTTCTGACCTCAGACTTCTGACCTCAGACCTCAGACAAATGGAACAAATAAAATATAACAAATAAAATTGCAGTCATGGAGCCAGATTCATTCCCAATTAATGAAATTATAGAGTCAAACCCAATTTTTAGTAGACGTGAAATGCTTGGAATTGGTGGTATTGCAGGTTTAGCGGCTCTAACGGGCATCTCCAGCGATGCTGTTGGACAGAGTCAGGAGAGAAAACCCCGGATTGCTGTTTTAGCAACGTTTTGGGGAGCCACGAGATCACATTCCGACTGGTTGGTAAACAAACTGATCGACGGTTATTGGTGGCAGGGTGCTTATCATCCTTCACGTGTTGAAGTGGTATCGTTATACCTGCACCAGCATGATACAAGCTTGCTCGGACAGAAGGTCGCAAAAGCAAAGGGTTTTCCGGTATATAAATCGATAGCCGAGGCTTTGACACTTGGTGGCAAGGAACTTGCAGTGGATGGTGTAGTCATCGTTGGAGAACATGGCAACTACATCACCGATATGAAGGGACGTTGGCTATTGCCACGCTGGTGGATGTATAATCAGGTTATCCGGGTATTTGAACAGAGTAAGCGCTCCGTACCGGTGTTTAACGACAAGCACTTCTCATACAATTGGGATGATGCGAAGTGGATGTTTGACAAATCCCGTGAACTGGGCTTTCCATTGACCGGTGGATCATTACTTCCGGTCTACTACCGCAAACCCGAAATAGAACTGGAAAACGATACACCAATAAAGCACTCAATCGTGGTTGGGGCAGCCCCTGATGAGGGAGCAATTTTCCATTGTATCGAATTACTGCATGCATTCGTCGAGCGCCGAAAGGGCGGTGAGACCGGTGTGAAGTCGATTCAATCCATCCGCGGACCTGAATCATGGAAGTGGGTGGAACGCAACACCTGGGCAGCTAATCTACTGGAAGCGGTAGCCAAAAGACTGGAATTAAAGCCGGAGAACTATCAGGCAAATCCAAGAACCAATATTTGTGTAATTGAATACAATGATGGAACAAAGGCAGCGATCATTGGCGTTCCCTTATCCGGATGGACGTATGCCGGTGAGATAGAAGGACGTACAGAGCCAACAATTGTCTCCTTACTTAACTTCCCGGGGCCATTCGACCAGTATCACGCATCAAACGCCCAACCGCATTGGATTGTAGAGATGATGCTAAGCAAAAAAGAACCATTCAATGCAGAGCGACTGCTTCTTACCACAGGGATTACAAACCATTATATGGAGTCAAACTGGGAAGGCAGTAAATACTCTCCTGTCGGACGCCGCATCGAAACTCCTTTCCTGAATATGACTTATCGACCAGCACGTGGAGCACAATTTAATAAAGGTGAGCGGCCGCCGGCAAGGCCGTATATTAGGGGATTCGATCAGTAGAGTAAGGAGTAAAGATTAAGGAACAAGGACAATGATGTCTTGTCCTGAGATTAGACCATTTGTTCTGATAACAGACCAATAGAAAGAGAAAAGTGTAAGGATTAATTAACAAGGAGGTGAATTTGTCCTTATTCCTTGTTCTTTACTCTTTGATCCAATAAATAGTATTAAACATATTACCGAATGAAACGTCGAGACCTGATAAAGACATTAACACTTCTTCCGCTAGCCGGGAGTTTTCCAATAGATTCCATTTTTGCCGCCCCTGTGACCGGAAATAATATACCATTTAATTTGCCATCGGCCGCCGCAGGCTTGCCGACGGCGATGCAGAATAAACCAATGCCTGATCTGCATCGCAAAGCATTTGTGATGGATGGCCATACGCATGTAATGACCCGGGAGCTGTTAATGGGAACTGATATCGGTCAGCGTTATACCGATGGGAATGTCGATCTGCCAAGGGCAAAAGAAGGTGGCGTTGACGCGATGTTCTTTTCGGTCTATACTCCTGAACACTATTATCCGGGAAGGTTTGAGACAAAAAATACTTTTCGGGTAGTAAACCTGGCATTGGACCAGATCAAAAAGAATCATAATCAAATCGAACTGGCGCTTAATTCCAGCGATATTCAGCGCATCAATAAGAAGGGCAAAATGGCTGCTTTCCTCGACCTGGAAGGTCCATGGGATATGGATGGGGATATAAACCTACTCCGTGCCTTGCATCGTTTAGGACTTAGATCCATTCAGTTGCCGGCACATAATACGACAAATGCATTTATTGATACCTGCAATGATGTGAGTCGCTGGGGTGGCATTAACGATCTCGGAAGAAAGATCATCCGGGAAATGAATGAGCTGGGGATGGTTATTAATATTGCCCATGCCTCTAATGATGCTATTCTGCAAAGTGTTGAGGCCAGTAAGCATCCCCTGATTTACAGTCATGGAGGGTTTTATGGCATTGTACCACATCCCCGCTGTATTACCGACGAAGCAGCAAAAGCTCTCGCAGCAAAAGGCGGCGTGATTGGGATTCATTTCGGTAGTCTATTTAACAATCCTATATACTGGAAATGGCAGCAGGGACAGAAAAAATCCAACGAGACAAAGCCGGGCACAGTACAGGCTGCTCCACTGAAGACCATTGAAGAAGTGGACAAGGAAGTACTTAAAGAGGTGCCATTGAGTTTCAGAGGAACCATCCCTGAAGAGTATTGGATGCATGTAGATCAGTTGGCTAAAGTGATCAACTATGGTGTACAATTAGTCGGCGAAGACCACATGGCTCTGGGCTCTGATTTGGATGGCGGACCTGAATTACCCCGCGAAATTAAAGATATCAGCGATTATCCGCAGATGACCATGGCGATGCAAAGGCTGGGTTACAGTGATACGAGGATTAAGAAGATTCTGGGCTTGAATTGGCTGAGGGTGATTAAGGAGGTGACGGGGAATTAGAAACCCGATAACTATCGGGTGAGGAAATTAGCAAATTAGCAAAAAGAATAATTTGTCAATGTTAGGAAATAATCCGATTCCGGTCTACGAACCGGAATCTCCTTTTTTACTAAAATTGAATTGTGGCGGAGGCCACGACCTCCTTTTCTTCTTAAATAATGACATTGCGCGAAAGCCACGACCTCATTGTATTACTTGTAAATTTGGCGAAAGCCAAAACATCATTTTCGTAAAATCGATTTGCCATCCGATATTATCGAATCGGGAAAGCCAGAACCTGAACTGCCTTTTGAGCAAACCAAAGATTTACCTCTGATTATAGTGAGAGGCCAGGTACTCATTTCACTTCCCCGTTGTATTGATTATTTTATAGATATCATGCCGCCTATCCTGCAAGTTTCTAACTGCTCCAAAACTATGAAGCTCTTTCAATAAATCGACGTCCACATCCGCGATCAGCGTCATCTCAGCATTTGGAGTAGCTTCAGCTTTTATCCCATTACTTGGAAAAGAAAAATCAGATGGAGTAAAAACTGCCGACTGTGCATACTGGATATCCATGTTATGTACTTTAGGAAGATTGCCTACACTCCCGGCAATGGCAACATAACATTCATTCTCAATAGCACGTGCCTGTGCGCAGCTGCGTACCCGGGTATAGCCGTTTTGGGTGTCCGTCATAAAGGGCACAAATAAGATCTGCATGCCCTGATCAGCCAACAAACGTGGTAGTTCCGGAAACTCCACATCATAGCAAATCAGAATTCCAATTTTACCGCAGTCGGTATCATAGGCTACGAGCGAATCCCCTCCTACCATTCCCCATGCACTCTTTTCTGCCGGGGTGAGGTGTATTTTCTGGTACATCTCATAAGAACCATCCCTGCGGCATAAAAATCCTACATTTTGCAGAACTCCATCTTTTAGATAAGGCATGCTTCCGGTAATAATATTAATATTATAGCTGATGGCGTATTCCAAAAACTTATCGCGTAAAGGAATAGTACTCTTGGCTATCTCCCTCATGGCCTCTGCACCACTTAAATGATTATAGGCGGTCATTAAAGGTGCGTTAAACAGTTCCGGGAACATAATAAAGTCGCTTTGATAATCACTCACTACATCAACAAAAAACTCGATCTGCTCACATAAGGATTCCATATTAGGGAAAGGCCTCATTTGCCATTGGACTAAACCGAGACGGACGACAGACTTTTTAGAATTGATATGAACATCCTCTTCCTGATAATAAATATTATTCCATTCGAGTAAAGAAGCGAATTCAAGGGATTCAGTATCGCCTGGCAGATAACCCTTTAAGATCTTCAGAACGTGAAAATCATTGGCAAGCTGAAAAGATAAAGTAGGGTCATGTATTTCTTTACCCTTAACTTTCTCAATATATTCCTTTGGATTTAATGTGCCAGCGAAATTTTTATAATTTGGAATTCGTCCACCTGCAATAATGGCCCGAAGATTATGACGTTCACAGATTTCTTTGCGGGCATCGTAAAGCCTTCTTCCGATGCGCATACCCCGAAAATTCGGATGCACAAAAAAGTCGATACCATAAAGCACATCCCCTTTGGGATTATGAGTAGAAAAAGTAGAATTTCCTGTAATTTGGGTATAAGTATGATTATCCCCAAACTGATCATAGTCTACAATTAAAGAAAGGGCACATCCCGCTATTGCACCGTTTACAAGGATACAAATCTGACCTTCAGGAAATATTTTAATGAGCTTATTAATATGAGATTCTTTCCAGAAGGACGCACCATCCCAGTCAGAATACGCTTCAACCATGGATGTTTTTAAACCTAGGTAATCATCCTTAGTAAGGGTTCTTAACTCGATTTTTAGATCTTCATTCTTTACTTCTTTGTCCATTTGATTCAGATTGCAGATAAGGTATTTTTAAGAAATGTGCCGCCAATTACTATATGTTTCCCCACAGCCCTAAGACATCAATTATGTTTGGGAAGGCTTGAATGTCAAAGATACGATTTTTGTTTAGGCCTGTTTTTATGGCAGATCTCATCGAAGGAAACTCTAGACTCCCGACCGAAAACCTGCTATAATTCCGCGCACCTGCTTCTCAAGCAAGCCAAAGATTAGTCCACCCAGTATGAATAAAGATGCTAAAATCTTCCATGATTGTATTTCTTCACCTAAATATATTGCCGAACTCATGAATCCTACGACCGGTACCAATAACGTAAAAGGAACAACTACTGAGGTGGAATAAGACTTCATCAAAAATCCCCATGCACCATAACCTATATGAGTTGAGAAGTAAACAATATAACATACGGAGGCAATTGCAGGCCATGACATATTTTGTAGTGAACTCTGGATTACAAGCGGTCCTTCAAAAAGGTAGGAGACCAGAGCCATTACCGGGAAAGCTGCCAGATTGCCCCAAACCACCAGTGCAAGGGGTGAATCAGAATGGATTTTCTTGGTAAACATATTTCCTGCAGCCCATGAAAAGGCAGCAAGAAGCATCAAAATCAGTCCCAGAAAGGTACTCCCTCCTTCAACATGATATCCCACAATCCCGATACCGACGAAAGATATCAGGGAGCCGGCAATTTTGAAAGGACTTGGCCGGTCGTGAAAGAATAAGAAAGCAAGGCCCATTGAAAAGAATACCTGAATTTGGAGAACGAGTGATGCAAGCCCCGGAGATATCCCGAGATGGATTCCGGTAAAGATAAACCCGAACTGCAGGGCGAAATTAAATAGGCCATAATATACAATTAACTTCACTGAGCCTTTGGGCCTCGGGATGAAAAAGACCCATGGCAGGGCCGAAAGGCCAAATCGAAGCGCACTTAACAGAAATGGTGGAAAACTCTTTAATCCGATATAAACTGCAACAAAATTGACTCCCCAAATCAAAACGATGGCTAGAACCAGAAGAAGATGTTTTGGAGGTAAATTTATCGTGTTCATTATTTTATAATCGGAGTATTCGCAGGGTTCTGGTTTGTATTATTTTTCGCTGCAAACATACACATCGTTAGTGAACAGGAGGAATTCTGATTCCAAAATATTATTTTCGATATTTAGAGTACAAGGCCTTGACTATTCAAATTCAATCTGATTGATTTGGGAAGCCCTCCAGATCTGCAGATGGATTTTTTTATATGATTATGATTTATCCGAGTAGCATTTTAACGAGATAATGGATTTACTGGAGGAAGAAAAAAAGGAAATGGTACTGGAAAAACTAATGGAATATTTCAACAGGTATTTTAATATTTCGAGTGGAAAAGTATATGAAAACGAAATAGACATAAGAACCCATGGCTTTACTTTAGTTATACCTCGCATCGACTGAAATGTATTTAACCGAAGAAAATCACGAATACTTTATAAATTCCTATCCAAAGAATCAATGGCAGCCTCTATTTAGCCTCATACCGGAACTGGAAGCGATAATAGATGAAATCAATCCACTTTCCCGAGACCTAACATATGATGAGCAGTTATTCCGTGCGCAAATCAAATTTCAAAACACCATCGAAGAAATTCCTATTGTATTTAGCTTTGACTGGCCGGCCTGGGAAGAAGGGCGCAGAATGGTGTCCGATCCCCGGTTTGACTTTAATAGCGTAGACGTCCCAACAAAATGCAAAGTGCTTATTGCATTAAACAGGAGCGATCATTTCTGTGACGGGGCTCTGCGCGATAATATCGAGTCAGGGCTTTTGCTCAGGATACTTAAATCTATAAGGGACCAGGTAGAGCACAATACTTAAAGCCAATTCTTGAATTATCATTTTTAAGGCTGCTAATTAATCTCTCCTTATCCACTGGAAACTACTGATTCGCTAAATGTATAACTGGTACTTCTGCCGCCAGCAGCTTCTTTAACCAATATTCCCCGCTCTATTAGATCTTGAATATCACGTGTAGCCGTATCTTGTGAGCATTTGGCCATTTTAGCCCATTTAGATGAATTAAGGACACCAAAGAATCCGTCGAACAACTTATTCAACATATATTTTTGCCTATCATTCAAATTGCGGGTAGCCGAATTTTCCCAAAGTTTCGCTTTTCGCATAACTACAGCTAAAGTTTCGTCTGTGTTACTTAATGCCCGTCCAAAGCATAAAAGGAACCATAGTAACCATTCAGTTATATTCAGTGAGTCTTTCTGGGTATTTTCTAAGATATCATAATACGAGTTTCTTTCTGCCTGGATTTGGGCCGACATGCTATAGAACCGTTGAGGGCTACCATCAGCGCGCGCGAGTTGCATATCGGTTATAGCACGCGCTATGCGACCATTCCCATCTTCAAATGGGTGAATGGTAACAAACCATAAATGTGCTATACCTGCTTTTAACACGGGGTCAATGCTCATATTAGTATTAAACCAAGCTATGAACTGACGCATTTCATGATTTAGGATTTCTGAATCCGGAGCTTGGTAATGTACTTTTCCACGACCCATGGGTCCAGAAACAACTTGCATTGGATCATCTTTCCCGTTATCACGCCAGGCGCCTACAACGATCTTAGCCATACCACTCCGACCGGTGGGGAATAATGCAGCGTGCCATCCAAATAAACGATCGTCAATAAGTTCCTCTGTATAGCCTTGAGTAGCGTCTAACATCATTTCAACAACCCCAT
Source organism: Sphingobacteriales bacterium 16-39-50 (assembly GCA_002257025.1). Classification (GTDB taxonomy): domain Bacteria; phylum Bacteroidota; class Bacteroidia; order Sphingobacteriales; family Sphingobacteriaceae; genus Daejeonella. The sequence continues at coordinate 70,381 of NCHA01000004.1, forward strand.
CCACATTCCTGTCAGAGGGCACAAGACCGGCAACTTCCATTCCAAGTCGCCTGGCAATAGATGACCGTACTTGGTCTGGATTCAGAATTTCTCCTTCAATTTCACTCGATTTTACGACGTCCTGAGTTAAAGTTTGCAGAGTTGCTTCTTCCCGAAGAGAAAAGCCTATACCCTCCATCTTACCCAGTAGTCGTCCTTGACGATGACGAACCTCTGCTAAAACCTCAGCCAGAGCATCATTATCCCAGGTAAATGCAGGCCATTTTGAAAGTTGATATATGTACATTGCCCTATTCTCCGCAAGTTATGCGTCAAATATAGCATATATTCTCAGCAAAAGTCAAAATAATTTACGCAAATCATGCGGAGAATAGCTAGCTTATTCTTCGCATGACTGGAATAAACAAATAAGCAAAATCAATCCCCAATATCCTTAAATTAACAGAATTATAAACCCGGCTTCTTCAATGGAGTTTTTGAAAATCCCCCTACAAAATTGCTCACAAATACAGCTTAGAATACTCAAAAGGGCATAAAATAACAAAACCCCAGATCACTCTGAGGTTTCATTTTAAGTGCGCCCACCTGGGCTCGAACCAGGGACCAAAAGATTATGAGTCTTCTACTCTAACCAACTGAGCTATGGGCGCTCATTGTACACCGTAGCTTTAGCGAAGGTGTATCGTCCGACGTAGCTTTAGCGAAGTCGGATTGTTGATTCCCCACCTACGCTAAAAAGCTACGGCGGGTGAATAAGGATGCAATTTTACGGAAATGCTTTGGGATTCTAAAATAGAATTTAGGAATTATTCGAATTTGATAAACGAGTGATGTTTAATAGGGATTTGGAGCCCAAACACCTATCTTCAAAACTAAATAAATACAAGGCTCTGCCCTAATGTCCATTTTACGCATCAAAGTATCTTACAAAAATTGATTGATCAATAGCACTCCAAGCAAGCCAAGCACCGAAACCAAACTCTCCATTATAGTCCAGGTGCCGAAAGTCTGTTTCAAACTAAGGTTAAAATATTCCTTAAACATCCAGAATCCGGCATCGTTCACATGAGAAAACATCAGACTACCGGCACCTATAGAAAGCACCATTAACTCTGCAGAAACACCACTCCCGACCAATGGCAGGACAATACCTGCTGCTGTAAGTCCGGCAACCGTAGCCGAACCCAGAGTAACCCTGATTAAAGCAGCGATGAGCCATCCAAGAAATAAAGGTGAAAGATCAAACCTTGCGGAAAACTCTTTGACTGTATCTCCTACCCCACTGTCAATAAGAACCTGCTTAAATGCACCGCCTGCGGCAATAATCAGAATAATCATCGCTACACCCTTAAGCCCATCAGCACTGTAATCCATTGCCTTAGCTATTGGGATTTTGAGAATTATGATGCTAAGCAATACCGCTGTCAGCAAGGCAACTGTAGGATCTGCCATAAACACAAACAGAGGTTGAATAGCTTCAGAACGAATGAAAAAAGTTCCCGCAGTACCCGCAATTATTAAAAATACCGGCAGCAAAGCTGTGATAAAGCTTCTGAAGCCTGATGGCAGTAGTTTCTCTTCTTCTGGTAAGAATTCAAGAGGACTGACAGCAGACAAATTATTCTTCAGGATGATACGGGGTAAAATTATTCCTCCGGCGATCGCAACAGGAATAGTTAATATTAAACCATAGATAAGAATAATGCCCACATCGGCTTTAAATATGGATGCTATGGCCAATGGACCGGGATGAGGAGGGAGAAAACCATGAGTAACCGACAATGAAGCTGCCATTGGCAAAGCCAGGTATAATAAAGGCAAACGCGTTGTAGATGCAATGGCAAATATCAAAGGAACCAGAACCACAAATCCTGCATTATAGAATAAAGGGATACCAACCAGCAAACCCGTTAATAATATAGCCCATTGAATATTTTTAATCCCGAAAAGACGGATCAGAATGAATACGATTTTTTTGGAAGAACCACTTTCTTCAATCAATTTACCCAACATTGCACCCAGAGCTAATACCATCACCATACTTCCGAGTGTACTGCCTATACCGCTTGCAATGGTCGTCATTACCTTCCCCGGTGACATCCCCAACAACAAGCCGGTGACAATGGATACGATCAATAAGGCCAGCATTGGGCTTATTTTTTTGACAATAAGAACCAGCAGAAGCAGAAGTCCGAAGAGTACAATAAGTAAGGTCATAACGATAAATTAATTATCCGAAAAACTGATTTATTATATCTAAAGATTAGCAAATAAATCTTTAGATAACAAAATATTGATAGAAATAAGCAAACAAAGTTTTCAGAATTTCTTCAATAAAACCCTGATTATTTCAATTTTGAAGCCGCCCAGAATATGGCATTCTTGTACAGGGTAGTATAAGATGGATTTTCGAATAGTTCAGGGCCATGCCCCATAAAAATGTAGAGATTTCTGGCTTTCATTTTTGTACTTGTCCAGATAACGGGATGATCACCCATCTTAACATCCCTTACCGGGATATAGGTATTTTCATCTACTGTGGCCAGAACCTGTATATTTTTATTCAATCGCGGACTTTTATCATAGGTATACCATTCTTCTCTGACGATAGGAAAGGAAGCCGGTACACCTGCCATAACAGGATGTCTCTTCATCTCCACATTCACTGTAGCCGCTGCAAAATCCGGGATGTACTTTTTGAATTGAATACCGCCCATAAAGTTGGAAAACCACTGCCATAATGGGAAACCATCGAAAGTTCCAAGGAGGGTGGCATGATGAAAACCAATCCAGCCTCCATTTCCCTGTTCGATATATTCAATAAACGCATCCTCGGATTCTTTATTCCAGGAATAAGGAGGATAATCGATCTGAAGAAATAGTTGATAATGTTTGAGGAACTCCTTAGTAATGGGCTTGGTATCTGTATAATAATCAATGGTAAAATTACTGTCGGCTGCAAGTTTGTTCAACCAGATCTTCGCTGCCTGAGTGTGCTGAAGATGGTACCCGCCGTTCTCTCCTATGGCCAACACCTTAAATCGCGGTTTAATTGTTTGAGCGCTGACAGCACTAATGAAAAACGGAATGCAGAGTAATAAAAGTATTTGAAGCAGCCTCATCTTTATTTTAACGTGAGTTCGATATTAAACTATCAAAAGATTAAAATTTAACCACATAGATTGACCTTTATTGTGCTTTAAAGGAAACATAGATTTTAGACACACATAGTTTGAAGCGAAGCTTCAAGCCTATCTGTGTCTAAAATGTAGCTTAGAAGCTATAAAATGCTATGTTTCTATGCGGTTTTTAAAATATTATGTCGAGTTATTGTTATTTTAAATATCACAGAACTATTCATTCAGCTTAATACAGAGAATAACAGGAATTAGAGTTTCTGCTTCCCCGGAAAAGACCGGGATTTACCAGTTAGAATTTGGAATGCGGACACAGAACTTGCTGCCTTTTCCAATCTCACTTTCCACCCAGATTGAACCGCCATTCTTTTCAATGAAATCTTTACACAGAAGTAGTCCAAGACCAGTACCCTGCTCATTATCCGTACCCCGGGTAGTAAAGGTCTCTTGCTCAAATAACTTTTTCTGGTCGGTCTCAGAGATTCCAACTCCGGTATCTGTCACACATAGGATTGTATAATTCCCCTCAGTTCTGCTTGTTAGCTTAATACTTCCACCACGCTTTGAGAATTTTACAGCATTGGAAATCAGATTTCGGACCACCAACTGGATCATGTCCTTGTCAGCATAAACCTTACAACTCAATTGAATATTGTTTTCTATTAAGATATCTTTCTCATGAATAGTGTTCTCAAAAAGATGGAGTATATTAACACTAATCTCTTTCAGATTAAAATAAACAGGTTTTACCACCTCACCCTGTAACTGACTCTTTGACCAGAACAAAAGATTCTCAAGTAATCCGGTTGTATAACCTATATTCTTAGATAATTGGGGGACAAATGATTTAAACTCTTCCTCCGTAATCATACCCTCATTGAGCATTTTGATAATGTCATTTAAATTGATCAGCGGGCCCCTCAGATCATGTGCAATTATTGAGAACAGCCGGTCTTTCAACTTGTTCATGCCTAAAAGCTGCTCCGATTGCAAACGAACCTTATTTTCAATTTCAACGCGCTCTGTAATATCCCTGACCAGAATGATCAAACCGCTGTATGCATGCTGATTTTCAAACAAAGGGGTAAGACTGGCTTCCAGGAAAAGTTCAGAATTCACAAGTTTTAGTTGTAGTTGCCCGCCTTTTCTGGCCTTAATCAAATCATAAAGTTCAGCCTGATCCGGAAGGATTAACTCCAGCCGCTTACCAATGATCTTTTTCTCTTCAATCGATAGTATCTTCCTGATTTCCTGATTCAAATCTACAATCCGGTCCTGATTATCCGTCACGATCAGACCCTCGTTCATAGCTTCAATAACTTTCTCACGCGCAATTGGGATGATATCCAGCAATCTGAAACGAACGAGTCCGATACTGAGAAACAGCATAGTAATGACGAATGCAAATGGTGTACTATCTATATGTCCCATTGGCCGGTAACCAAATAAGTACATTACATTGGCAACCCATGGAATGAATACCGCGATAAGAATGGTTAGGTTCTGCTTTCTGAAAACCTGATCAGACTTCCTGTATTTATTGACAAGCAAGATTACTCCCCAAACCAAAAGTGTATAGAAATAAATAGTATGAACGATATACCATGGACCGGTTTCAAGACTTAACAAAGGAAACGGTCCGGAATTATCAAGGCTCACACTTTTATAATGGAGATGATGATACGTATTGGTCCATACCATCATTAAGGTAATCAAAGGCAGCAGCATGAATGCATAAAAATACTTCGGATGCAGCCACTTATCTTTGCCGGCAAACTTTAACAGGAACAATAACCAGAAAGCCGGAATGAAGGCTATTCCAAGATATTCAACATTGATCCAGAATAACATCTGTTCAAGACTGGTACTTGAAAGTTCTAATCCATAACTTAGCGCCCAGATTGCAATGCCTAACATCATAAATCCAAACCAGCGTACAACAATCTCATATCTGCGAAAAATCCTGACACACATATACAGTGTGATAAGGCCACAGATTATCAGAATAATTGAATAGGCATTCGGAATAAATGTCATTTAGCAGATGGGATCGGGCACGTAAAACAAAACAGCGCTTTGTCTTTAAAAAGATCAAAAATATAATATACTGCACTAAATATATGAATAAGATTAGAAATATAATTTTCGATTATGGTAATGTAATTTTCACAATAGACTTTATCAGGGCCCAGCATAGTTTTACTGAGCTTGGAGTCAAAAACATAGAAAATTTCTTCTCGCATAAAGGTCACGATTCACTGTTTGATCAGTTTGAGCAAGGCCTTATTTCCTCCTCAGAATTCAGGGATGGTATCCGTAAAGTCACCGGAATCGAAAGTTTAAGCGATGCTGAAATCGATAAGGCATGGAATTCCCTGCTAATCGGTGTACCTGAGCCAAATCATGATCTTCTTTTGAAAGTAAAAGAAAAATACAGAACCTTCCTGCTTAGTAATAATAATGAGATTCATTATAACTGGATCATGGATTACCTCCAGAGAGAACATCGTTTAGATTCCAATGCAGTATTTTTTGAGAAGGATTATTACTCCCATCTGATGAAAATGCGGAAACCCAATCGGGAAATCTTTGAATTCGTGTTGCATGAGAACAATCTTAATCCTAAAGAAACCCTTTTTATAGATGATAGTCCGCAACATTTGAAAACTGCTGATATGCTGGGACTTAACACCCACCTACTGACAGCGGATGAGACATTGGAAAGTTATTTGTATTCTTCTGGCTTGTTAAAGAAATAATTTTTTTGATCAAGGAACAAAGAGCAAGGAGCAAAGACAGATTGGAGTAGAAGGACGATTAGCATTTTTATACGTAAGTCCCGATTCTTGATCAAGGATCAAAGAGCAAGGAGCAAGGACAGATTGGAGTTAATTGGAGATTAGCATTTTTAGTCTTGATACTTTATTCTTTGTTCTCAAGCTTAGTTCTTGGTTCTTGATACTTGATACTACTTCAGTTTACGTCGCTTCATTTCCTCTGAGATCAAACGAAGTTCTCTGCCCATTTGCCCGGCAACCGATGTGTTTTCTTCCGCCCGCCTGAAAAGATAAGGCATAACTGCCTTTACGGGCCCATAAGGAACATATTTCGCAACATTATATCCTGCTGAACCCAGATTAAAGCTTAAATTATCACTCATCCCAAGTAATTGGGAAAAGTAAATATGTTCATGATCATGTGGGATACCCTTTTCCTCGAGTAATCGAGTCAGTAATTCACAGCTAAATTCATTGTGAGTACCGGCGACAAAAGAAACAAAATCAATCTTACTGATACAAAGCTTTAAAGCATCATTATAATCATTATCTGTGGATTGCTTATCAGAATGAATTGGCGAAGCATAAGCCATCTCTGCAGCACGCTCACGTTCCTTTTCCATATAAGCACCCCTAACCAGTTTGGCTCCAAGTATAAATTGTTCTGAAACCGCTAATTTGATATCTGCCTGAAGCGAGGCTAATTTGTCATTTCTGTAAAGCTGGTACGTATTAAAAACGATCACCTGCTCCTGATTATACCTGCCCATCATTTCAAGAGCCATCGAATCTATCGGATCCTGAATCCAGCTTTCTTCTGCGTCAATCATCACCCTGACATTCAGTTCATGTGCGAGTCGGCAGATCTGATCAACCCTATGACTCAGTCGTTGAAATTCTGATTTTTCAGCAGCTTCAAGAGCCTGCCCTGCGTTTATTTTCTCAAGCAAAGCAAATCTGCCCAGTCCGGTGACTTTAAACACCGTTAATGGAATACGATCGTCACCATCCGCATGACGAATCGTTTTCATGATTTCTTCACAGGTATGATCGAATACCTCTTCATCATCTTCCCCCTCAACCGAATAATCGAGAATTGATCCTACGCTGCCGGCATGAAGCTGAGCAACAGTTTGCTCACATTCCGCAATACTCTCTCCCCCGCAAAATTGACGGAAGATGGTAGCTTTAATCAGGGATTTAACTGGTAAGCCCAGCTTAAGAGCTGCATTGGTAATTGACGGACCAATCTTCGTAAGAAAATTAATACTTATAAACTTAAATAACCAGTATGCACGGGTTAGATCTGCATTCGATTTTCCACGAAAAGCGATCTCAGTATTATCAAATGATAAATTATGGCTTTTTGCCGGGCGGCTCTTCAAAATAATTGGTTTATTGCACAAAGGTAGAAATATTGAGATATTAACATACAAAAGCTAAAATTTGTAAGTTTGTTGCATGCTCGAATTTAAATTAGAAGGAGAATTCATTCCGATGATCCAGTTACTGAAAGCAATGAACCTCGTCCCAAGCGGTGGAGAAGCCCAAATTGTGGTGGAAGCCGGATTAGTGAAATATAACGGAGAGGTAGATCTGCGCAAACGCCTTAAAGTTAGGCGTGGCGATATCGTTGAATTCAAAGGACAAAAAATAAAAGTTACATGAAACCCATCGAGAGTATAAGCTATTCCGTTTTTTTTGAGAACAGTCTGAAGGAATTATCTTCCTTTTTAATTAATAAAAAGTACAGTAAGGTTTTTGTTCTGGTTGACAGCAATACAGAAATCCACTGCCTGCCGGCATTACAGGAAGCTTTAGGATCAATTGAATTTGATTTGATTGAAGTTACACCTGGTGAGGAAAATAAGAATATTGACTTTTGTATAGGAATCTGGAGAATGCTCCTTGACTTTGGTGCCGACAGAAACAGCATCATGATCAATCTTGGTGGTGGTGTGATTACTGACATGGGTGGTTTTGCGGCTTCTACATTCAAGCGAGGTATTGATTTTGTACAGGTACCTACTACCCTATTATCCCAGGTTGATGCTTCTGTCGGTGGCAAAACCGGAGTGGATATGGAGAATGTAAAAAACATCATTGGCACCTTTACTCAGCCTAAGGCTGTTTATATTCATACTCAGTTCCTGAATACATTAAGCGACAGGGAACTCCGTTCTGGATATGCTGAAGTAATTAAACACGGACTCATTTATGATTCTTCACTGTTCGAAAAACTGAAGGGAATTGTTCCTAAAGATCTGAGTGATGAAATTATCTACCGTTCCATTGAAATCAAAAATGAAGTAGTCATCACAGATCCATTTGAAAAAGGGTTACGAAAAATTCTGAATTTTGGGCATACCATCGGTCATGCTATTGAAAGTTACTCCTTGAAACATGATAAAAGTCCATTATTGCATGGAGAAGCGATTGCAATCGGTTTCATTTGCGAAGCTTTTCTTTCTGAAAAAAGAAATGGCCTAAAAAAAGAGGAACTTGCTGAAATAGTAAAAACCATTAAGGATACTTATCCTGCTTATAAATTAAATAAAACCAGCTATCCTGACCTTCTTGACATCATGAAAAATGATAAAAAGAACAATGCCGGGCAGATCAGCTTCTCCTTATTAAGTGAAATTGGTAAATGCGGATATGACATTTATTGCACCGAAGAAGAGATATTTGAGAGTTTGGATTATTACATAAGCTGTTCTTGAACCTTAAATTATTGATTATGTACCCGATACCATTTAGGTCAAAAATCTAAATTTGTAAAAAAAATATTTTTTTCTATTGACAGAATTAAATTTTGTGCTACATTTGGAAAACATAAGGATGAAAAATTTAACTACATATTACTTCGCTTATTTTTACTATCAAGGTAAGAGCGGGGAAAATATGCAATAGATCTTAATATAGAAATTAGCAAAAAGTCCCTGCCCAACAGCAGGGACTTTTTTTATTTAAAATCAAATGCAGAAAAAACGAGTAGCTATTCAGGGAATCCGGGCTTCATTTCACGAAGAGGCAGCATTTAAATTCTTCGGGACTGATATCGAAACCATTGAATGCGAATCATTCAAAAAAACCTGTGAGGTTTTGAAGAATAAACAGGCAGATTATGTAGTTATGGCTATTGAAAATTCAATTGCCGGAAGTCTTCTTCCTAACTATACCCTTCTAAGAGAATACAACTTCTCTATAGTCGGTGAAGTATATCTCGCAATACAACTTCATTTGCTTGCGCTTCCGGGAGTAAAATTCGAGGATGTAAAGTATGTTCAGTCGCATCCGATCGCCATCCGTCAATGCAGCGACTTTTTTGAAGAATTTCCTCATTTACAAGTAGTTGAGAGCAGCGATACTGCAGCCTGTGCGAAAAAAATCAGAGAAGAAAACCTGACAGATACCGTTGCTATTGCAAATCTGCTTGCTGCTAAACTATATGATCTGGAGGTCATGGAAAGAAGGATTGAATCCAATAAGAAAAACTTTACCAGATTCCTGATCCTCGCAAATAAACCACTCGAAAATGTAGAAGTCAATAAAGCTTCCCTTAGTTTCCAGGTAGGAAACTCTGTTGGATCGCTGGCAGACGTCCTGAATATCTTTGCCTCACACAAAATCAATCTGAGCAAAATTCAGTCGATGCCCGTACTTGGAAAGCGAAATGAATACAATTTTTACGTTGATATAGAATGGAAAAACCAGGCCGATTATGATTCTGCAATCCGGCAGGTTTTAAAACACACCATCAACTTTACAATTATGGGTGAGTACTTAAAAAACGATAAAGTTTAACCTGAATAAGAGCAAATAACAATTAAAAACGATACTATAATCAATCTCCCGGCTAGTTCCGGACCAAAAATTAAAACGATGAAATTAAATTTAAAATTACAGCCCTTAAGTACCTGGGTAAAAACAAAAAATGAGCCTTTATTAATTGCAGGGCCATGCAGTGCTGAAACCGAAGATCAGCTGATGGCTACCGCACATTTACTGGCAAAAACAGGAAAAGTTTCGGTTTTAAGAGCTGGAATCTGGAAACCGCGTACCCGTCCGGGAGAGTTTGAAGGTATTGGAAGCATTGGCTTAACCTGGTTAAAAAGAGCCAAAGAAGAAACAGGCTTACCTACTGCGGTTGAAGTAGCAAACGCAAAACATGTGGAAGAAGCCCTGGCAGCAGGAGTTGATATCCTTTGGGTGGGTGCACGTTCAACGGTAAATCCGTTTACGGTACAGGAAATTGCCGATGCCCTTAAAGGTGTTGATATTCCGGTTATGGTAAAAAACCCGGTTAATCCCGATCTTCAGTTATGGGTAGGTGCATTGGAGCGTTTTAATAATGCTGGTATTACAAAACTTGCGGCTATCCACAGAGGATTCTCTTCTTTTGAGAAAACTGCCTTCAGAAATGAACCGATGTGGGAACTAGCCATTCAGCTTAAGACTTTATGTCCTGAACTTCCAATCATCAATGACCCTAGTCATATTTGCGGAAACCGTGAATTGATTCAATATGTTGCTCAAAAAGCACTTGATCTTGACATGCAGGGATTGATGATCGAGTCGCACCTTGACCCTTCTGTAGCATGGACTGATGCAAAACAACAGTTAACTCCTGCTGCATTATCAGAATTAATGGAATTACTTACGCTGCGTAAGCCGGAGAGTAAAGACAAAGAATTTACTGATAAACTTGCCGATCTGCGTACCAGCATTGATAAGATTGATGATCAGATTATTCAGAAAATAGCTGAAAGAATGCAGGTAGTTCAAAAAATCGGTGAATTCAAACGTGATAACGGAGTAACTATCCTTCAGGTAAATCGCTGGGATCAGATCATGAATAAACGCAGCGCATTTGCAAAGGCTTTAAAGCTTGATCTTAACTTTACAGGTAAACTTCTGGAATTAATCCACAGTGAATCTATCCGCAAGCAAACTGAAATCATGAACGATAAAGTGAATGTTGAATAACAATGAGTTCAGCAAGCATAAAAATATCAGCAGCAAATAAAAAACTGGACTGCACCATACCCCTGACCGGATCAAAAAGCGAGTGTAACCGCGCTTTGATCATGCAGGCATTGAGTGATGGTGCGGTCCAGGTAGAGAATATATCTGAAGCTGCTGATACTGTTACTTTAAACAATATACTCAAAGATAAGGCACAAGAAGTAGTTGATATCGGTCCGGCTGGTACTGCCATGCGCTTTTTAACTGCTTTTTATTCCCAACAGGCTGGCGAAGTGATCTTAACCGGATCGGAGCGTATGAAGCAGCGTCCTATCGGGATTCTGGTTGATGCTTTAAGAACGCTCGGTGCTGATATTCAATATACTGAAAAAGAAGGATTTCCGCCTTTAAAAATCAAAGGTCCGCTTCAGCAAAAAACGAATAAAGTAAGTATAAAAGGCAATATCAGCAGTCAGTATATTTCTGCCCTATTACTTATTGCTCCAAAACTTGAACAGGGATTGAATCTTGTAATTGAGGGGGAATTAACCTCAAAACCATACGTTCAGATGACCCTTGCAATGATGGAACAGGCTGGCATCAGACATACCTGGGCTGATAATGTAATCAGCATTGCAAAGCAGCCCTTTGATAAGTCTGTTATTAATGTGGAACCCGACTGGAGTGCAGCTTCTTACTGGTATGCTATTGCTGCATTATCCAAAGAAGCTCGTCTTTTCCTTCCGGGATTGAACGGATACAGCCTGCAGGGCGACAGCATGATCACTGAGATTATGGCCAACTTTGGTATTACCTCGCAATTTAAAGATGGTGGTGTTTACTTAATGAAGGAAGCCAAGAAACTGGAGCGAAAGATCTTTGATTTTAAGGAATGCCCGGATCTGGCACAGACAGTAATTGTTTGCTGCGCAGCACTGGGACATGATGCTACTTTCACCGGACTGGAAACTTTAAAAATTAAGGAAACCGACCGGGTCAATGCGCTTCAAACTGAACTGGCTAAGATCGGAGTAAAACTGATTGAAAAGAATCAAACCTATAAACTGGATTGCTCAGGACTTGATCTGAATAAAAAAATTCATGTAGCAACTTACGATGATCATAGAATGGCTATGGCCTTTGCACCTCTTGCATTAGTTATGCCGGAGCTTGAAATCGAAGATCATTTAGTAGTTGAAAAATCATATCCGGATTTTTGGAAACATCTGGAAATAGCAGGATTTGAATTGACAATTGATAGTTGACAATTGACAATGAAGAAATCTAAATTAGAGAACAAATTTTCATCTTTAATCATAATTCCCAGTACTTGATACCTGATACTCAATACTTATAACTTATAACCTACAACTTATAACCTACAACTTACAACTCAAAAATGGCAGGCAATTCATTCGGTCAACTGTTCCGCATAACAACTTTCGGGGAATCACATGGTGAAGCTATTGGTGTGATCATCGATGGTTGTCCTTCTAATTTGGTGGTCGATATGGATTTTATCCAGTCGGAGCTTGATAAGCGTAAACCCGGACAATCAAAGATTACAACCCAGCGCAAGGAAAGTGATACAGTACAGATCCTGTCGGGTGTATTTGAAGGCAAAACGACCGGCACTCCAATTGCTATGATCATCCCGAATGAAGATCAGCGTTCGAAAGATTATTCACATATCAAGGATGCTTATCGCCCATCACACGCAGATTACACTTACGATGCCAAATATGGTCACCGGGATCACCGCGGTGGTGGAAGATCATCAGCAAGAGAAACAGCAGCAAGGGTTGCAGCAGGAGCAATTGCTAAGCTTCTATTACAGCAATCCGGAATCCAAATATTTGCACATGTATCAGCAGCAGGTACCATCGAAGCTCCCTTGCTTTCAATAAATTCGATATCAGAATTGCTCCAGATCAGGGAAAGTAATATTGTTCGCTGTGCAGATCCGGCTACCGCCAATCAGATGATTGAACTTATCGATGGGATCAGAAAAGAAGGAGATACGATCGGTGGTAAAATTTCATGCCTGGTTAAAAACTGTCCCGTCGGATTGGGAGAGCCTGTTTTTGACAAACTGCATGCTGATTTAGGTAAAGCGATGTTAAGTATCAATGCCGTTCATGGCTTTGATTATGGATCCGGATTTGCAGGCTCTGAGATGAGAGGTTCTGAGCATAATGATCTTTTTGTAGCACCTGCAGAAGGACATGAAAACAGCAATTTCCGTACTCTGACCAACTATTCAGGTGGAATTCAGGGCGGGATATCAAACGGCATGGATATTACCTTCAGGGTAGCATTCAAACCGGTAGCAACCATCATGCAAAATCAGGCAAGCCTTGATTCTGCAGGTAATGCTGCCAATGTTCAGGGCAAGGGCAGGCATGATCCATGTGTTGTACCCCGTGCCGTTGCAATTGTTGAGGCCATGGCAGCACTGGTACTGGCAGATCATTTGTTAAGGAATAGGGTAATCAGGCTTTAGGTGTACCCGTCATTTCGAAGGAGGTACGACTGAGAAATCTGTACTTAAATTGCACAATCTTACTCAACAGATTTCTCCTCGCGTTGAAAATCAACTGATTACAATAATTTTAGCTCGCTCGTCGAAAAGACGGGATTGTATTGTCCGTCATTTCGAAGGAGGCACGACTGAGAAATCTCGAACTTATGGCACAGCCTTATTCAACAGATTTCTCCTCGCGTTGAAAATCAACTGATTACAATAATTTTAGCTCGCTCGTCGAAATGACGGCATGTTGTTCGTAACGATTAAAATAACTTTGGGAACTTCTGCGGGGAACTATCGTTCATCATTGCATAAACGATTTCGACCACATCATCCACAGAAGGTTTGGTGAAATAATCACCATCCGAACCATAAGGAGTACGGTGTGGTTTGGCAGTGAGTGTATGCGGCTGTCCATCTAAAAACCGGTATCCATTCTGACGTTCCAGTACTTGCTGCATGATAAAAGCAGATGAACCTCCGGGAACATCTTCACCAACAACAAGTAATTTATTGGTCTTACTTAAAGATTCTGCACACAGATTGCCAAGATCAAAGGGCAAAAAGGTCTGCGGATCGACAATTTCAACATCGATACCTAAATTTTCCAATTCCTCAGCAGCCTGTTCAACTATTCTCAAAGTTGAACCGTATGAAATAACGGTGATATCCTTTCCTTCACGAATGATCTCCGCTTTACCCAGTTCCACTCTGAATTCACCAACATTATCAGGCATTGTCTCTTTCAGACGGTAACCGTTAAGACATTCAATAACAAGAGCCGGCTCATCTCCACGAAGGAGTGTATTGTACATACCTGCAGCCTGAGTCATATTTCTGGGCACACAAACATGAACGCCTCTTAAAGAATTGATAATCACCCCCATTGGAGAACCTGAATGCCATATTCCCTCTAAACGGTGCCCTCTGGTTCTGACGATAAGGGGTGCTTTTTGCCTTCCTTTAGTCCGGTAACTTAATGTTGCCAGATCATCACTCAGAATATTTAAAGCAAATAGCAAATAGTCCAGATACTGAATCTCTGCAATGGGCCTTAAACCGCGCAAAGCCAGACCTATTCCCTGCCCTATAATGGTCATTTCCCGGATGCCAGTATCTGTAATCCGCCTTTTCCCAAATTTGGCCTGAAGACCGGCAAAACCCTGATTCACATCACCTATAGCTCCAACGTCCTCACCAAAGGCAAGAACACGGGCATCGCGCGCGAAATTTGCATCAAAACATGCATTTAGAATTTCCCTGCCATCAACCACTTTTGAACTTTCGGAGTAATCAGGTTTAATTCCTGTGAGATTTAATGGAGATTCCTTTGATCCTGTAAAAAGTTTGGAATTATAACGTTCAAAAATCTGGTCATGCTGCTGCTCATACCAATCCAGCAATGCCTTTTTAGTTTCTGAATGATCATGACGCAATAATCTTATTGCATTTCTGACCATTGCTATCACATCCTTACGGGATGGGTCAATGCTTGTTTTAAGCTGAGTGGCTAATTGAACAAGTTCAGGCTTCTGCGTCTTTTCAACAAGACTGATTGCTGCATCCAGCTCTGATTTCATCCCTGAATTGAACTCAGCCCAGGCCTTCTTCTGACAATTACGAATATATATTTTGGCATTTGCTTCGATCTCATTCAACTCATCTTCTGTAGATATAGCTGATTCGATCATCCATTTCCGCATCTGCAGCATGCAATCGTATTCATTTTCCCAGGCAATCCTATCCTTATTTTTATAGCGTTCGTGCGAACCTGAAGTCGAATGCCCCTGTGGCTGGGTCATTTCAGTAACGTGGATCATTACCGGAATATGCTGTTCACGGCAAACTTTGATCGCCTTTTCATAGGTTTCGCATAAGCCGGGATAATCCCAGCCTCTGACTTTAAATATCTCGTACCCTTCACCCTTATCATCGCGCTGAAATCCTTTCAGAATTTCAGAAATATCCTGTTTAGTGGTCTGATACTCGGCCGGAACGGAAATTCCATAGGCATCATCCCATATAGATATTGCCATTGGCACCTGTAGTACACCTGCAGCATTAATAGCCTCAAAGAAAATACCTTCTGAAGTTGAAGCATTACCTATGGTTCCGAAAGCAACTTCATTACCATTAACTGAAAAATTCTTTAAATAATTAAGATCCGGATTGTTCTTGTACAACTTTGAAGCCAGGGCTAAACCAACAAGACGCCCCATTTGTCCGCCTGTAGGTGAAATATCTGCGGATGAATTCTTGGTACTGGTCAGATCCATCCAGCTTCCGTCTTCATTTAAAAGACGGGTAGCGAAATGGCAATTCATTTGTCTGCCACCCGAACCCGGGTCAGCATCAGGATCTGTATTGGCATAAAGCTGAGCAAAGAATTCGGGCATCGTTAACATACCTGCGGCAAGCATAAAGGTTTGATCCCGGTAATACCCTGAACGCCAGTCGCCAGCCATAAAAACCTTAGCCATAGCCAGTTGAGCTACCTCTTTGCCATCCCCGAAGATTCCGAATTTTGCTTTACCGGTCAGAACTTCCTTACGCCCCAAAAGACTCGCCTGCCTGCTTTCAAAAGCAATTTTGTAATCATTAACGATTATGCTTTTGAATGCTTCAAAGCTTAATTCCTCTTGTTCCTGCAGATTGTTCTCGTTTACCCGGGTTTCTATCATAGAATTGCTTTATGGCCAAAAATAAGAAAAGAGTGCAGGAAATGATAATCCTGATGCAAAATAATAATTCGCTTTTTCAGGACTTAGCCAAACAATAAAATCCTGATGATTAATAAATAAATGCAATCGCCTGATTTGGAATGATATTTGAATGATTCTGCCTGATATTGATAAAATAAATAAAAGATGAAAAAAATATTAATCCTGTTAGCTGCAGTAATCGTAATTGTGGTTTTTAAGTCGATGCAGACTCAGAACAAAGCAGAATTCAAATTTGACAAGGAAACACATGATTTCGGACAGATCCCGCAGGGTACACCGGTTAGTGCTGAGTTTACCTTCACCAATACAGGTTCTGAACCATTGATCATATCATCCATTGAAACTAGCTGTGATTGTATCATGACCAAATTCACAAGAGAACCTATTTTAGAAGGTGGCAAGGGAATCATTACAATCACATATGATGCCGCTTTGCCACAGGCAGGCTTTACAAAAGCCGTGAGGGTCAAATCCAATGCAAGAACTCCTATTAAAGTATTATATGTTAAGGGTGAGGTTCGGAGCGCAGGCTGATAAATAATCTTAAATTAAAAATTAAAAAGCCTCTCCCATTCGGAGAGGTTTTTTAATTTTGTACCATGCCAGAAATTTCAAGTAAAGGCAGGCAAATGCCTGCTTCTCCAATTCGAAAGCTTACTCCTTTTGCTGATCAGGCAAAACGTGATGGAAAAAAGGTTTATCATTTAAATATCGGTCAACCGGATATTGAGACCCCTCAGGGGATGCTCGATGCGATAAAAAATATAGACTTTAAAGTCTGGGCATACACTCCCTCCGAAGGAACACTGGCTTATCGTACCAAGCTGACCGAATATTATAATAAACTAGGTTATGACATCAATCCGGCACAGATCCTGGTAACAGTAGGTGGTTCTGAGGCCATAACTATTGCGATGCAGGCCTGTGTAAACGAAGGGGATGAGATCATTATTCCTGAACCTTTTTATGCCAATTACAATGGATTCGCCTGCATGAGCAATGTAGTGGTGAAACCCATCCTGTCTGTCATAGAAAACGGATTTGCTCTCCCCCTGATTAGTGAATTTGAGAAACTGATTAGTCCGAAGACCAAGGCTATCATCATCTGTAATCCAAATAACCCTACCGGGTACCTGTATTCAAAACAAGAATTGGAGGCGCTCAGGGAATTATGCCTGAAATATAACCTGTTTTTGTTCTCTGATGAAGCCTATCGGGAATTTTGCTATGATGGTAAGGAGTTTATTTCTCCGATGCATCTCGAAGGACTTGATCAGCATGTGATCGTTCTGGATACTGTTTCCAAACGATACAGTGCCTGTGGTGCCCGTCTGGGATGCCTGATTACAAAAAACAAGGACGTAATTGCTGCGGGATTAAAATTCGCACAGGCACGTCTGAGTCCGGGTATGGTTGAACAAATTGCTGCAACTGCCGCAGTTGACACACCTGATAGCTATTTTGAAGAAGTAAATAAGGAATATACCATTCGCAGGAATACACTGGTTGAGCGACTTAACAAAATTGAAGGAGTATTTTGTCCGAACCCCGGTGGTGCATTTTATGTTGTTGCAAAATTCCCAATCGATAATGCCGATAAATTCTGCCAGTGGATGCTGGAAGAGTTTGAATATGAAAATTCGACAGTAATGATGGCACCTGCAACCGGATTTTACAGTACCACAGGGGCCGGAACCAATGAAGTACGTTTGGCATACGTTTTGAACAAGGAAGATCTGGAAGCTGCTATGACCTGCCTTGAGGAGGCATTAAAAGTGTATCCGGGACGGGTATAGTGGCTTTTGCAGGGATGCTATTGTAATATTTCGTATCTTTGTATTATATACTCTCCAACATAAAATTCAGGGGCCGACCGGAATTGACAGGATGGAGGCAGGTATGTAAGCATGCAGCGCATTGTGAGTAGTAGCGCTCTAATCTGAACTTTCAAACCACAATTGGCGAAAATAACTACGCCTTAGCTGCTTAATTTAGAATTAAGTAAGCTTTTGTTCCGTCAGATTCTGTTCTGTAGTCTGACATCAGGAGCATCGAACAACAGGACTGGCCAGGGTTTAATGGTGTGATAATCCGGTAAGACAAGACATCTACGGAAGACGGTACAGGTAAGCGGTTGACCTTCCCCTTCCCGACAATTAAACAACAGCTAAGCATGTAGAAAGCGTAACATGTCCCATGTTTGGACGAGGGTTCGAATCCCTCCGGCTCCACCTTCGGTCGCCGAAGCGACCTACGGCGGACAAAGTCCACCGTTAGGTTGCGAAGGAGACTAAATGATAAAAACCAAGCCTAAAAGGTTTGGTTTTTTTATGCAATATTTTTTAGGAGGGATGAGAACCCGGGGAGGGTTCGAAATTTCTCTTGAGCGGGTTTATCCGCCCAAATGAAAAATAGCGCCGCATAAAATAAACCTTGCCGGAGGATGTAGATTCCGGCTGTTGATAATTTTATGTAGAACGCGATTTTGTGCCGGATAACTCCGGAGGAAAGGGCTGAAATAACCTATAAAACGTAAGCAAGCTTAACAAAATAGAATTATTTTGGCTACAGAGCATTACTTAAATAATGAAAACTCGACACAATATTTTAAAAACCACATAGAAACATAGCAATTTATAGCTTCTAACCTATATTTTAAATGCAGATAGATTGAAGCTTTGCTTCAATCTATAGGATTACAATCTATGTTTCCTT
Organism: Sphingobacteriales bacterium 16-39-50; assembly: GCA_002257025.1. Taxonomy (GTDB): domain Bacteria; phylum Bacteroidota; class Bacteroidia; order Sphingobacteriales; family Sphingobacteriaceae; genus Daejeonella. The sequence continues at coordinate 89,228 of NCHA01000004.1, forward strand.
TAAAGCATCATTAAAGTCAATCTATGTGGCCAAATATTAATCTTTAGATAGTTTAATCGAGCTCAGGTTTGCTGTAAGATATACGCCATTTATGTCCTCTTCAACCAGCTTCACCGATAATATTTCATAGACAAAATCTATATCATTATAAACATAATCGATAAGATTTATAATACAGAATGATGTAGATTTGGAAGGCGAATTAAACCGCATAAAAACCTACAAATTCGATATATTTATCTTATATAATTTAATAAAATTTCAATAAAATGGAAAACAACACATCCCAGGGCAAGTGCCCGTTTGGTCATGGTTCATTAAAACCAAGTGCAGGTGGTGGCACAAGCAACCGCGACTGGTGGCCAAACCAGTTAAAACTGAACATTCTGCGTCAGAACTCCACGCTATCCAACCCAATGGGCGATAAATTCAACTATGCTGAAGAGTTCAAAAGCCTGGATCTGGATGCTGTAAAGAAAGATATTTTCGATTTAATGACTAACTCGCAGGACTGGTGGCCGGCTGATTATGGTCATTATGGTCCATTCTTCATCCGTATGGCATGGCATAGCGCCGGAACTTACCGGATCCAGGACGGACGCGGAGGAGCTGGCTCTGGTACTCAGCGTTTTGCACCCCTGAACAGCTGGCCTGATAACGTGAGTTTGGATAAAGCACGTTTACTACTTTGGCCGATAAAACAAAAATATGGCAGAAAAATTTCCTGGGCAGATTTGATGATCCTCACCGGTAATTGCGCACTAGAATCAATGGGTCTTAAAACCTTTGGTTTCGGTGGCGGGCGTGAAGATGTTTGGGAGCCAGAAGAAGATATTTACTGGGGTTCTGAAAAAGAGTGGCTGGCCGATCAACGCTATACAGGCGACCGCGAACTTGAAAACCCTTTGGCAGCTGTTCAAATGGGTTTGATCTATGTAAATCCCGAAGGTCCTAATGGAAATCCTGATCCGATTGCAGCTGCACGCGATATCCGTGATACTTTTGGCCGAATGGCGATGAATGACTACGAAACTGTTGCCTTAATTGCCGGCGGACATACCTTTGGTAAAGCACATGGTGCTGCTGATCCAAATCAATATGTTGATGTAGCTCCGGCGGCTGCAGGCATTGAAGAGCAGGGCATGGGCTGGAAAAACACTTATGGTAGTGGTAAAGGAGCCGATACTATCAGTAGTGGTTTGGAAGGTGCCTGGACAACAACACCTACCAAATGGAGTAATAACTATTTTTGGAATCTGTTCGGTTATGAATGGGAGTTAACTAAAAGTCCTGCTGGTGCACACCAATGGATACCGAAGCATGGAATGGGTGCAGGAACTGTGCCTGATGCACACGACCCTTCGAAGCGTCATGCACCAATCATGTTTACCACCGATCTTGCTTTAAGATTAGACCCGGCTTACGAGAAAATTTCAAGGCACTTTCATGAAAATCCGGATGAATTTGCAGATGCATTTGCCAAAGCATGGTATAAACTTACACACCGTGATATGGGACCTATTTCAAGATATCTTGGTAAAGAGGTTCCTGCTGAAGCACTTATCTGGCAAGATCCGGTTCCTGCAGTTACACATGAGTTAATAGATACTAATGATATCGCTGCACTGAAGACTAAGATACTTGAATCAGGACTTTCAATTTCCCAACTGGTATCTACTGCATGGGCTTCAGCATCAACCTTCCGTGGTTCTGATAAACGTGGAGGCGCAAATGGTGCTCGTGTTCGCCTTGCTCCTCAAAAGTACTGGGAAGTCAACAATCCTGCTCAACTCGCTCAGGTGCTTGATAAACTGGAAAGCATTCAACAAGAATTTAACAGCGCCCAGTCTGGAAATAAAGCAGTTTCCCTCGCTGATCTGATCGTTCTTGCCGGCTGTGCAGCTATCGAGAAAGCAGCTCAAAATGCAGGTCAGCATTTATCGGTTCCATTTACTCCGGGAAGAAGTGATGCTTCACAGGATCAAACTGATGTGGAATCATTCGCTGTTCTGGAGCCTCAAGCAGATGCATTCCGCAACTACCAGAAGTCCAAAACAACTTCTACAACAGAAGAAATGCTGATCGATAAAGCACAATTACTAACGCTTACAGCACCCGAAATGACTGTTCTTGTGGGTGGTATGCGTGTGTTAAACACAAACTTTGATCAGTCGCAGCATGGTGTCTTCACAAAAAACACAGAAGTGCTCAGCAACGACTTCTTTGTGAACCTGCTTGATTTAAACACAACATGGAAAGCAATTTCTGAATCTCAGCAAACATTTGAAGGTCGCGACCGTGCAACAGGTGAAATTAAATGGACTGCTACCCGTGCAGATCTGATCTTCGGTTCAAACTCCGAGCTTCGTGCAATCGCCGAAGTTTATGGATGTGAGGACGCAAAAGATAAGTTCGTTCAGGATTTTGTTGCAGCATGGACTAAAGTGATGAATCTTGACCGCTTCGATCTGGTCTGATTTGATAGCTAAATATTTTAAATTAAAAGGTGGTCAGGTAATTGACCTCCTTTTTTTATGTCTCACTAACTTATGAAATGATTTTTCATTCGATTAACATTTCAAATTCCGGCTAAAGGAAATTAATCCCCTCAATTTTATACTTTTAGGAAACACTTTATCATGGTTCAAAACCTCATCCATCAATATAATTTACTCCCACATCCAGAAGGTGGTTATTTTAAAGAGACTTACCGATCAGCAGAAAGTATTCCTGCGAGTGGGTTACCCTTAAGATTTCCCGCTGAGCGGACTTTCAGCACCGCCATTTATTTTCTGTTATTAAAAGATTTGTTTTCAGCCTTCCATCGCATCAAAAGTGACGAATGCTGGCACTTTTATGAAGGCGACAGCCTGAATGTGCACGTGCTGCATCTTGACGGAACTTACGAACTGATCCGTCTGGGTAAAAACCGCGAAGAAGGAGAAGTATATCAGGCCATAGTACCTGCCGGCGCATGGTTTGCCTCAGAAACAAGTGGAGAATATTCCTATGTTGGCTGTACCGTAGCTCCGGGCTTTGATTTCACCGATTTTGAACTGGCAAAAGCTGCTGAACTGAAATTAGAATACCCCGAATCTGCAAGCCTGATCGAAAGACTTTGTCGTCAGTAAAAATTCCTTAAATTACAGTCTATTAATACAAGTTATCATTCATGAGAATTATAGCACTTATTCTGGTGGCACTTATACTTCCAACGAGTATAATTGCTCAAAAAATCACCGCAAGGGCGAAAAACATATTGATTATTTATTCAGATGATCATAGTTATCATGCCCTGGGTGCAGCCGGGAACAAAGAGATTTCAACACCAAATCTGGATAAACTGGCAAAATCAGGATTGATGTTTACCCAGGCTCATGTAATGGGAGGACATCAGGGTGCAGTTTGTATCCCAAGCCGTGTGATGCTACTCACAGGTCGATACGTAAACAGATTACCCGGAGATGGAAGTACGATCCCTGATAGCATTGTTAGTTTGCCCGAAGTATTAAGAAAACAGGGTTATAACACCTACCATACCGGTAAATGGCATAGTGATAAAGCATCCCATAGCCGCATGTTTAGTACAGGAGGGGATATATTTTTTGGAGGAATGCATTTCCCGAAATTCGGTGGACAGGAACATCCAACAGTATCCCTTTATGACAGCACAGGAGTTTACAATGATAGCCGCAAGCGGGTCAGTGATATTTATAGTACCACGCTTTACGCCGATAATGCTGTCCGCTTTTTAAACAGTTCCACCGCTAAGGCAAAGCCATTTTTCTGTTACGTTGCCTTTACTTCTCCGCATGACCCCAGAACTCCTCCAGGGAATTTTGCAACAATGTATGATCCAAAAAAAATTACCTTACCATCAAATTTTCTGATCAAACATCCCTTTGATAATGGTGATCTGAATGTACGGGATGAACAATTGTTACCTGTTCCCCGGGATCCGGAGGCCATAAAAAAAGACATTGCTCTTTACTATGGAATGGTCAGTGAAATGGATGCCCAGGTTGGTCGGATTTTAGAAGCACTGGAGAAAAGCGGCCTGAAAGAAAATACTTTAATTGTTTTTGCCGGTGATAACGGACTGGCAGTTGGACAGCATGGATTACTCGGCAAACAAAATCTTTATGAGCACAGCATCAGGGTGCCCATGATCATGTCAGGTCCCGGTATACCAGTTAATAAGAAAACTGAAGGATTTACTTACCTGAGTGATATTACACCGACAATAATAGATTACCTGGCGGTGAAAAGACCATCAAGTGTAGAAGGTCGATCATTATTGCCTGTAATTCAGGATCCATCAAAGAAAGTCAGGTCATCTATATACAATGTTTACGGTCACTGGAGCAGAAGTATTAAATCTGATGATGGATTTAAAATGATAGTTTATAATGTGGACGGTATTACAACTACGCAGTTGTTCAATCTAAAAAAAGACCCATTGGAAATTAAAGATATTTCTAAAGAGCCTGCCTACAGTGAAAAGATCCTTCAAATGAGAAATCTCCTGAAACAGCAAATGACAGCTGCATTCGACGATCTTAATATTGACCTGCCTGATTGGGGAAGAAAGAAAAACCAAAAATCCCGTGGTAGCTGAAAACAGAAAATCAATTAAACCGATGTTCAACCCTTCAAACCGATCAATTTCCTTAATTATAGTCTGCCTGATACTTGTCCTAACCGACAACATCTATGCTCAGAAAAATATTCCGCTTCCTAAAAAAAGTCAGTTAGTCTGGCAGGGTGCAGAACTTACAGCAGTAATTCACTACGATCTGCATGTTTTTGACGGCAAAAAATACAATCAGGCCTTAAACAGGATTACTCCTATTGCCGATTACAATATTTTCAATCCCACAAAACTGGATACCGATCAATGGATCAGGGCGGTAAAAGATATGGGTGGCAAGATTGCGATATTAACTGCGACGCATGAAACCGGCTTTGCACTTTACCAATCTGATGTGAATCCTTATTCCATGAAGGCTCTTAAATTTCAGGATGGGAAAGGTGACCTAGTACGCGATTTTGTTGCCTCCTGTCATAAATACGGCATTTTACCAGGACTTTATATCGGGATACGCTGGAATTCGAATTATGGAGTTTATGATTTCATGGTTCATAATGACAATTCTCCTTTCGCAAAAAACAGGCAAGAACATTATAATAAGCTATGTGAACAAATGACAGAGGAACTGATGTCCCGATATGGTGACCTGGCAATGGTCTGGTTTGATGGCGGAGCACATGGCCCTGAACTGGGCGGACCAAATATTTTGCCAATTGTTGAAAAACACCAGCCCAACATCATTTTCTATCATAATACCCAAAGGGCAGATATTCGCTGGGGCGGAAGTGAAAGCGGCAAGGTTAATTACCCTTGCTGGGGAACCTACCCATTCCCCTATTCACACTCCACCAACCAAAAAGAGATCTTCAAAAATGATTTTCAATTACTCAAAGAGGGTGATCCGGAAGGAAAATATTATATGCCGGCAATGAGTGATGCTCCATTACGAGGCCACAAGGGTCGCCATGAATGGTTTTGGGAACCTGATGATGAAGAACATATTGAACCTCTTGAAAGCCTGATGGATATGTATTATGGTTCTGTAGGCAGAAATTCAACACTTATTCTGGGTATCACCCCAAATGCTGAAGGCCTTATTCCTGAACCTGATGTAAATCGTATGAAAGAATTTGGGACGGAAATCAAAAAACGTTTCTCAACTGCTTTAGCAAGAGTTTCGGGAAATGGTTCGAAGCATGAATTAAAATTGAAAACTTATCAGAAGATCGATCACATAATTCTTATGGAAGATATTGCCAATGGTGAACGAATCAGAGAGTTTAAGATTGAAGGTAGAACAAAAAAAGGCTGGCAATTGATTAGTAAAGGTTCAAGTGTAGGTCATAAATTCATAGCCCAGTTTAAGGAGGTTGAAGTTTCTGCTTTGAGGTTAAATATTAGCAAAAGCATTGCTGAGCCGATAATCAGAGACTTTTCAGTCTATAACTCCTCTTCTAATCCTTAAATTCAGAATATCAATAATTAGTTAACCCGATTAGTAGCCTAATTAACGTGATATTGATATTAAACTATCTAAAGATTAATATTTAACCACATAGATTGAAGCGAAGCTTCAAGGCTATCTATGTCTAAAATGCAGGTTAGAAGCTATAAAAACTATGTTTCCATGCCTGCCGGCAGGCAGGTATGTGGTTTTTAAAATACTATTTTGAGTTCACATTAATTAACCAGAAAATGCAAAATTCTGCAGGCATTCCCCTTACTCTTACTATTCTTCTCTGCAAGGGTTTTGATAGTCACGGTATGCTTTTTATCCTCTAACTCATCATTTAGCATCACATACCATGGAAGATGTAGGCCCCCACTCCATTGGGTGTAAAGGTCTATCCTTTTAAAAGCAGCTCCGTCAATGCTGTATTCAATCATGCCTGCATCCGGACCTGAAGCAATACAAATACCAATAGCCTTTCCGGTAAATTCAAGCTTCATTTCAGCACCGGATACTTCTGCGACCATTGCCGGAATGTCAACATAACGCTTTCTTGTCGAAACACCGTCCTTAGGTGACCATTTCTCAATAAAATTCCATTTAGTCACATTCCTCGCCTGACTAACAGGCAGGTACTGGCCTGAGGTATAACTGAAACTATCCAGCACTTCAGGCAATTTTCTGGCTGTAGGCTTTTGGCTATCTGTAGCAGCCATCGCAAATGCATTATCCAAAAATGTGCTGATCGAGCGGGCATAGATCTCATGACCGAATGCTGATGGATGAAGGTCTTTAAAATCATCCTTCCAGTTAAATTCGCCTGCAACAATCCGATCACTGATCTCTCTGGCAAGATGAATACTGTTCACTTTGTAACGTTCAGCAACCTTCTCGTGATTGACAATAACCTCCGGAACACCTCCATTCTTATAAATTTCAAGTTTTGGGGGATCGATAAAATGCAACATGACCACATCCATATCAGGATAGCGTCTTAGAGCATGCCTAATTATTCCCTCCATGCCCCTTAACTGTGCTTTTCCATCAAAGCCATTCACTTCATCATTTACGGCTGCCTCTTCAAAAAACAAGTCGATCGGACCTTTAGAAAGTACATCCTGCTCCAGTCTGAATGCTCCGGGAGTACTTCCGGTCGAACTGATTCCGGCATTGATAAATTCAAAATCAGTATCCGGAAAACGGCCTTTCAGATAGCTTTCTATCTTCCCGCGCCAGGCACCACCCTCAGTAATCGATCCACCCATAAAAGCTACCCTTCCTTTTTTCTCCTTACTAAACTTGAGATAGCTGTTTTGTAAGCTTCGACGATGAATATGGTAATTGGATGGCGGAATAAAATTATTTGAAGCTGCATTTTGCTTTCCCGGAGGCTGTATAACCTGTTGAAGCTTTAATGAATCCGCGATCTGTCCGTATAATTCATCCGGCCATGGAATCTGCTTACCTGTTTTCTTGTAAGTAGGCATAGCAGCTCCTCTTTCTTTAAGCTCCTTAGTCAGAAGTCCGGCCATTTCCTTCAACTTTTCGGTTTGCATCATTGAAAGATCGTTTTTCTCCCCAATATCAGCCTGAATATCATATAGTTCCAACTTAGCTGCCTTGTGAAAATAAATAAGCTTCCATTTCCCTTTGCGGATGGCAGAAGCCCAGGAAATTCCTTTCAGATTGATTGTTGTCCAATTATTTGGATAATGCCAAAGAAGAACTTTTTCATCATCTGTTTTATTCGAATCAAAGAGAAAAGGACTGATACTTTTCCCGTCAACTTGCTGTATGGTTTCGTATTTTTTGAGTCCGGCCAATTCCAATACTGTTGGAAAAACATCATCAATCCCAACATATTGATTGCTTATACTGGCTTTGGCTATCCCCGGACCTGCTGCGATCATCGGAATACGAATTCCCCCTTCATATAAAGATCCCTTTCCCATTTTTAATGGCAAATTCTGTGTATGTGCCAATCCACCTCTGTTCGGTGTAGTTGTTAACCCACCGTTATCAGAAAGGAATAAAATATAGGTATCATCTGATATTCCTTCAGTATCCAGATAATCCATCAGATCACCTAAACTTTTATCCATACCTTCAACTAAGGCTGCATATCGGGCTTCTGTATCCGACAAACCCCTATCGACATAGTGCTGATAAAAACGTTTGTCTTTACTGAATGGCAGATGCACTGCATAATGCGACATGTACAAAAAGAATGGCTTTTTATTTTTCTTATTAGATGCTAAAGTAGCGATGGCCTCTCTGGTTAGAGCCTCAGTAAGATTTAAACCCTGATCTGCATATTTGTCCAATCCCCTGACGCCCCAGGTAGTGTCATTTGGATTGTTTCGGTAACGGTCTTCAGCCAGAAAACTTCCCGGGTGACCGGCAGCTGTTCCTGCAATATTTACGTCAAAACCAATTGTTAAAGGATTTGATGCAGGTGTGCCATATGGAGCAAAATGGGCCTTACCGCAATGTATATTGAAATAGCCTGCCTGCTTTAAAAGCACAGGTAGCGGTGTAGCTTTAATAGTATTATTAATTCCCTGTGCTAATGCCATTCCATTATGGTTCCACACAGGAGGAATCAGAACACTGTCCGGATAATCAGTTGGAGTATTCTTCTTCACATTGGTCCAGTTAGTTACTCCATGCCTGGCAACATTCATTCCGGTTACCAGACTAACCCTGGTTGGTGTACAAACTGAATTAGCATAAGCATTACTAAATTTCATCCCACGCCTGGCAAGACGCTCCATATTTGGGGTACGATAGATCGAATTCAAAGGGGTTGATTTAGACCAGAAAGGCACAGAAGTATCCTGCCAACCCATATCATCAACCAGAAATACGATGATATTCTTTTTTTTCTGCTGGGAAAAGGCCTGCATCGAAATGACTGAAAGCAAAGCAATTAGAAGGGAGTATCTGATTTTAAGCATTCGACTAAATTAAATAATAAAACCAAAAAATGATGCTCAGGTAATAAAAATGCCTGATTTATAACGGAAGATAGTATTTCTTCAATTTATAAAGAATATTGAATGAAAATGTGAATACAATTTTTCTATCTTGTCATTCAAATTCAATTCAATTTTGATTCGAAAAATATTAAAAGTGTCAAGGAACACTTTAAATCAACACTTAGTACCATCGGGTTTGTTTGTTTTATTTTTCCTGATTCCTTTGCTGACGATAGCCCAGGAACAAAAAACTAAACCAAACATCATTTACATCTATGCTGACGATCTCGGTTATGGAGAATTGGGCAGCTATGGTCAAACAAAAATAAAGACCCCTAATCTTGACCGTATGGCCAGGGAGGGAATGCGTTTTACCCAGCATTATAGCGGAGCACCTGTTTGTGCTCCTTCCAGAAGTATATTGATGACAGGCAAACATTCAGGGCACTCTTACATCAGAGGTAATTATGAAATGGGTGGTTTTGCTGACAGTCTTGAGGGCGGACAAATGCCCCTGCATGAAGGCGCCTATACAATTGCCAAAATGCTCAAAGAAAGAGGCTACCATACTGGGCTTGTCGGGAAATGGGGAATGGGGGTTACCGGAACTACTGGTAGTCCACTGAATCATGGCTTCGATTATTATTACGGAGTTCTGGATCAGAAGCAGGCACATAATTTTTACCCTACCCATCTCTGGGAAAACGACAAATGGGATGCATTGAACAATCATGTATTCAGTGTTCATGGAAAAATTGATCCAAAAACTGCAACAGACGCCGATTTTGAAAAGTTCAGAGGCAAGGATTATGCACCTGCAAAATTCACTCAGAAGGCATTGAGCTTTATTGATAAGAATAGTAAACAGCCTTTCTTTTTATATCTCCCCTATACCCTTCCACATCTGGCTTTGCAGGCTCCTGAGGAATCTGTCAGGAAATACATTGGTCAGTTTGATGAAAAGCCCTATCATGGCCAAAATGGTTATGCGCCCAATAAATATCCACTTTCAACTTACGCAGCTATGATTAGCTATCTGGATGAGCAGGTAGGAATCATCATGGATCGGATAAAAAAACTCGGGCTGGATGAGAATACAATCATCATGTTTTCAAGTGATAACGGTGCAACTTTCTCGGCAGGGGTGGATACAAAATTCTTTAACAGTGTTTCAGGTTTACGCGGATTAAAAATGGATCTCTATGAAGGCGGAATCAGGGTACCATTCATAGCCCGATGGCCAAATCATATTAAATCGAATACCGTGAGTGATCATGTTTCTATTCAATATGATATTATGCCCACCCTTGCTGAATTGACTGGCTCAAAAATTAAGCTAACAGATGGAAAATCATTGCTTCCGGAATTATTGGGAAAGAAAGCAGAGCAAAAAAAACATGAATTCCTTTATTTTGAATATCCTGAAAACGGGGGACAATTGGCTGTCAGGATCGGAAACTGGAAAGGGGTAAAACGAAATGTGAGAAAAAATCCAAAAGGTCCATGGGAGCTTTTTAATCTTGCCAGCGACCAATATGAGCACAATGATCTTGCAGCTAAACATCCGGAAATCATTGAAAAAATGAATGTTATTGTAAAGCGTGAACATATTCATCCTCATATACTTGACTGGGAATTTATTGATCCAAAAATTATCAGAAAGTAACACATATTAGAACAAGTCCTTAATACCAAAACATGAAGTATCGCTTTTTAATTTTATTACTGATTCTGACTACGGAATCATTCGCGCAGAAGCCAAATGTAATTCTCATTTATGCAGATGATTTGGGTTATGGTGATCTGAGTTGCTATGGTGCTAAAGCTATAAAAACACCCAATATTGACAAATTAGCGAAACAGGGAATGAAATTTAACAGGGCTTATAGTACCTCTGCAACCTGTACGCCATCCCGATATTCCTTGCTTACCGGCCGTTATGCATTTCGTCGGAATGATACCGGAATTGCCCCTGGAAATGCTTCTGCCTTAATTAAAGGCGGCCAGCAAAGTGTAGCTTCTGTTTTCGGTAAAGCAGGTTATCAATCGGCAGTTGTGGGGAAATGGCATCTGGGATTGGGTGGTGCTGAAGGCCCTAACTGGAACGGGAAAATAACTAATGGACCATTGGACATTGGATTCAATTATGCATTTCTTATTCCGGCAACCGGCGACAGGGTACCTTGTGTTTATGTTGAAAATGATCGGGTAATAAATCTTGACCCCAAAGACCCAATTCAAGTAAATTATGTCAATAAAATAGGTAACTGGCCCACAGGAAAAGAAAATCCTGAACTTTTAAGGATGAAACATTCTCATGGACATGACAATACCATAATAGATGGTGTAGGCCGCATCGGTTACATGACTGGCGGAACCAGCGCCCTTTGGAAAGATGAAGATATTGCCCAGCGAATTACCGATAAAGCCAAAGAATTTATTTCAAAGAATAGCCAAAATCCATTCTTCCTTTTTTTCTCCACTCATGATATTCATGTTCCACGAGTCCCTAATTCCCGATTCCTTGGCAAAAGTGGCCTTGGAAACAGAGGTGATGCTATTTTGCAGTTCGATGATTCAGTTGGACAGCTTATGAAAGCGCTCGATTCACTTCAGCTAAGTTCAAATACAATGGTTATTTTAACAAGTGATAACGGGCCTGTTGTGGATGATGGATACCATGATGGTTCAAAAGAGAATATTGGAAAACATAAGCCCGCCGCAGGCTTAAGAGGAGGAAAATACAGTGCCTTTGAAGCAGGTACAAGGGTGCCATTTATTGTCAGGCACCCATCCGTAAAAGCAGACGAAACCTCCAGTGCACTGGTATCACAGATCGATTTTTTGGCAACTATGGCCGGACTAACAAATCAGAAATACGATGTAGCTTCGGCTTCAGACAGTCAGAATCAGCTAAAAACCTGGCTGGGTAGCGATAGTAAAGGCAGGGCTCATGTTATCGAGCAGTCAGGCACCCTAAGTATCGTACAAGGCAACTGGAAGTATATTAAACCGAATAAAGGCCCTGCTTACAATGCTAATGTCGAAATCGAATATGGGAATGATGAAGCAGAACAGCTCTACGATCTGAGCAGAGATCCTTTTGAAAGATATAATCTCGCAGCTTCTGTTCCTGCAAAATTAGGCGAATTGAAAAGTCTTTTGCAAAACGAGCTATTAAAGAAGTAAAGGATCAGTCTTATTGGAAAAGGAATATTTTTATGTCACATTTATCAATGTCATAAAAAGAAATTATTTTTCCAATAAGAAATTTTACACCGGGCCGCTTTGACAGAATTTAATTACTAAAACCTGCAATTTATATTCATTATAAACTGTTTAATTCTCATATTTAGCTATAATGATCTAAAATAACAGATGTATGCTGATTCAGGAACAAGATGATGACAGTGATAAGCGCCTTCATAAAACTACTCAATTAACCCACCAGATCTATATTGACATCCAAAAGATCAAACAATTTCTATACCTCGCTTTCCTAATACAACTAATATTCAATCTTTCAGTAGTCTTTTTAACGGAAACAGGCCATACCAATTTTTATGGTTTTAAAAAGTTCTACTTTGATGATGAGGAAAGCGTACCCACCTACTTTTCAGCAATTAACTTGCTTTTCACAGGAATTTTATTAGCCATAATTACAAATTTTAAGTCAAAGTTAAACGATCCATTTACGAGGCAATGGAAGTTACTTTCAGTAATTTTTGTAATCTTATCAATTGATGAAATTGCGGGCTTTCACGAAATGATCATCGACCCTATGGTTAGAAATTTTAATTTCAGTGCGTATTTGAGGTTTCCCTGGGTCATTTTGGGTGTAATTTTTATGATCGGATTTTCTCTTTACTATCTTAATTTTCTAAAAGCTTTGCCTAAAAAACATATTAAGGGATTCTTTTACTCATGCCTGATTTTTGTAAGCGGAGCGATTGGCATTGAAACTATCAGTGCTAAAATATTTATCAGTCGGGAGGAAAGTGCTAAAGATCTGATGTATAATTTAGTAACAACAGCGGAAGAAAGCTGTGAAATGATAGGAATAATCATGTTCATTACGGTTTTACTTTCGTACCTGAAATCAATGAAATCAGAGATTACTTTTAGTTTTAAACAGAGCGAATAGCTGTAAAATAATAATCTAATATTCCTGAAAAAACTGATCGCTAAAATTCACCAAAAACAGCTCCTTATTTGAACGGGTCAAGCCGGTGTAAAGCCATCTTAAAAATTCAGTATTAAGCATTTCATCGGTTAAATAACCCTGATCAATAAAAACGGCAGGCCATTGTCCGCCCTGAGCTTTATGGCATGTAACAGCAAAGGCGAATTTTATCTGGAGGGCATTATAGTATGGATCCTTTTTTAGTTCCTCCATTCTGAATTTCTTATTTTCAATGTGCATATAATCCTGTAATACCGCTTCATAAAATCGTTTATTGTCGGCATTGGAAAGGCTTGGTGTTTCAGAATATAGAGTATCCAGCTTCACTTTACAGCTCAGAGGTTCCTCATCAGGATAATCAAGCAATTCAATAACAAGCTCAGCAAAGCGGAAGCCATATTGCTCTTCAATTCTTCTCACCTTCCTTATCCTGGCAATATCTCCGTTCGCAATAAAATCACCACTATTATCTTCAGGTTTCAACCAAAAATAATTATTCCGAACGACCATAATATGGTCGCCACCGCTTAGCTCCTCTTCCCTGAACAAAATGCGGTTACGGATGTTTTGATTATAGGCATTTGCATTTTTATTGGAGCGGCAAATCACAATGGTATTTTCCATTCCATATTTATCATAAGCATAATTCAAGCCTTCTACAAGTCGTTCACCGGTCATTCTGAAAATATCTTTGTATCCCCTGATCTTAAATTTTGGGAAGACTTCTTCTCCTTTCCGTACCAACTCACGGAGTTGTGTAGCATTAAACAATACTCCGGATTCCTTTTCCTGGCGGACTACGTCAGTCAGTTCATAAGTAAAGACCTTCAATCGAAACTGATCGGAAACGAATTGCTCATTCAGTGCCGGACTTATTGCCGAACCTACCGGCGGCAATTGTGCGGTGTCCCCTACTAACATCAGTTTACAGTTTTTACTATTGTAAACATAAGAGATCAGATCCTGCAAAAGGCTTTGGCGACTGTAATCATGCACCTGATCGGAAATCATGGAAGCCTCATCAACGATGAACAAAGTATTCTCCATGATATTATCACCCAGTACGAAATTCATTTCCGGACTTGCAGCAACCTTCTTCCTGTATATTTTCTTATGAATAGTAAATGCTTTTCTACCAGAATAATTACTGATTACTTTAGCTGCCCGGCCAGTTGGTGCGAGTAAAACTGATTTTAACTTCATTTTAGGAAGCACCTTAACCAGTGCACTGATCAGGGTAGTTTTACCTGTACCGGCATATCCTTTCAGAATAAAGCATTCATCTTCGGTAACAGAGCTGAGAAATTTCTCCAGCATAACAAAAACCTCCCTCTGCTGGGAGGTGGGTATGTTACCAAAATTTTGCCCGATAAGATCCCGGATATACATTTCTGCAAATTGCAAATAATGAATCTATTATTTTTCGAAAGCATAGAATGGATTGAAAATAATTAAAGTGCTAAATCAGCAGATTGTGCAAAATATTGCAGAGAAACTATATTTTTGTTGTTGATGATCAAATTACTACACTTAGTCGACAACAGCTTACAATCTCAAACAGCAGCAAAGTGCGATCTTTTGATCCACATAGGTATTGGAAAACTACAATACGCCATTATTGATAAGGTAAGGGATGAACTTAAGGCTCTTGCAGAATATGAATTACCTGAGATTAGTAATCTGGCTGACCTGATGCTTGCGATTGAAAGACTTCCTGAAACCAAACGGGAATTTACGTACCCTTTCAGTAAGATCCGGATTTCTTTCGACTCCTATAAGTTCACGTTCATCCCTGAAGAATTATATGAAAATGAGAATGAGCAGGAATATGCAAAATTCATTAATCCTTCGGCAACAGATCTGATTCTAACGAATAGGATCAGAACTTCTAAAATCAGAAACATTTTCGCTATTGACGCAAATTTCAATAGTGCTTTAAATCATATTTTTCAGAAGCCGCGTATTTATAGCCAGGCAAGTTCATTTATAGAAGGTATTAAGAAAACCAACCCCAACAGAAATGGCATCTGCTTATTCATAGATTTTCATGGCGATCATATCCAGATTGCTTGTTTAAAAAAATCTGAACTTGTGGTGTACAATATACTCGAATGTATCAATGCAGATGAATTTAACTACTATCTGCTGAATACAATTGATTCCTTAGATCTTGACCCATTAATTACAAAAGTGATGATTTCAGGAGATGTGACATCCGGGAATGATGAATATTATCAGAGGATTATAAAATATTTTAAATCTCTGGTATTTGCTGATAGCAGATTAATTGTTAATCAACCGGAGTTGTTTAATAATGTAAGTCCTCATACCTATTTCTCACTTATTAGTCTGGACGAATGCGAATAATAGGTGGGAAATTAAAAGGCCTGCGTTTAAAACCTCCAGCGAAATTACCTGTCAGACCTACAACTGATGTTGCAAAAGAAGCCCTCTTCAATATCCTTTTTAACCAGTTTGATTTTGAAAATATTCGGGTTTTAGATCTTTTTAGTGGAACCGGAAATATTTCAATGGAATTTGCATCAAGAGGAGTGCCCAGTATCTGCTCAGTCGACCGCGACTATGGTTGCTATAACTACCTCAAAACATTGGCAAAACAATACGACCTTCCGGCTATAAAATCGTTCAAGGCTGATGTCTTTAAATTCCTGGAATCTGAAAAAGAAAAATATGATCTGATATTTGCTGATCCACCCTATGACCTCCCACAGATTAATATAATTGCATCAAAGATTTTTGATCATCATCTCTTAAAAACTGATGGATATCTGATTATTGAACATCCCAGTATGAAAAAGCTGGATAATCACCCAAATTATATTGAGCAGCGACAATATGGATCATCTTCATTCAGCTTTTTCAGGGAAAAGCAAGGTAAAAATGAAGATTGATTATATTCAATTATGCTTAACTTTAATAAAAAAGCACTCTTAAACAATTTCTGAATAAGTACAGATCATTATAATTAATCGATCCGCCCCGGGCGGAAAAACAAAAAAACCTATGAAGATCGCCCTTTTTCCAGGCTCATTTGACCCGGTTACAAAAGCCCATGTCGATATACTAAAACGTTCTTTACCCCTTTTTGATAAAGTCATTATCGGGATTGGCTTAAACAGTACCAAAGCGCCATACCTTGGCATCGACATCAGAAAAGCAATGCTCAGAGCGGTATTTGCGAATGAGACTAAAGTTGAAGTTCAAACCTATGAAGGACTGACGGTTGAATTTTGCAAAAAGATCAATGCCACATACATGATCCGAGGCATTCGAACCGTTTCAGATTTTGAATATGAAAAAGCGATCGCACAAATGAATCATGCACTGGTACCTGAAATTGAAAGCATCTTTATTGTCAGCAAACCGGGGTATTCATCCATAAGTTCGACAATCGTTCGTGATATAATGAGAAATAATGGGGATGTGAGGCAATTTATACCTCAGGAGGCCTTTGATTTAATTAATCCGGATTCGATACAGAAAGCGTAAAATAATAATATTATAATTGGTCATATAAAGTTCAGGAGCCAAAATAATTTGATTTTTGAAACCAATACCTGTGTGTTATAGGCTGGTTCAGCTCTTTCCTCCGGAGTATTTCCGGCAATAAATCCCGTTCTATTTCAAATTCTAATAGACGGAAGATACCTCCTCCGGCAAGGTTTATTTTACCAGGAGCTGTATTTCATTGAGACGGGCAGCCTGGCAAAAGGACCACCAGACATTTGAATTAAACCCTGGTGGCAGCTGTAGCTTTTTGCCCACACGAATTTTATATTACAAAGGAATTTATGGGCAAAAACTACGGCAGAACACGGGACTGGCACAACCGAAGAGAAACAGACCCTGCTTTCCCAAAAAAAGAAAATTAGACCATCTAAAATAGCCCTACAGGATTTTATACCGACCTAACCTTAATTAACCATAATATTTTAAAAACCGCATACCTGCCTGCCGGCAGGCAGGGAAACATAGCATTTTACAGCTTTTAACCTACATTTTAGACACAGATAGCCTTGAAGCTTCGCTTCATTCTATGTGATTTACAATCTTTGTTTCCTTTCAAGCTTAATAAAAGCCAATCTATGTGGTTAAATCTTAATCTTTAGATGGCTTAATATCGAACTCACGTTAATTAATTCCTGAAAATCAGAACTCAGCATTCAGCAAATCCCTGATCAAAGGATAAGTATTTTGTCTGATCATCATAAAATCGCCTGGAGCCAGCCATCGTACATCCGTGATCCCTTCTTCAATCTGAGGAATTAAGACCTTCTGATTCACAGCACTCATCCGGTACCAGGAGGTTTTCTTTAATATCCGTTCTTTGTTCATTTCATAAATATGATAGGTATTACATATCTTATCTCCAAGGCTGTCGATTTGAATACCACACTCCTCTTCCACCTCGCGAACCGCAGCTATTTTAGCAGTTTCTCCACTATCCAGCTTTCCCTTTGGCAAATCCCACTTTCCATTTCTGAAGATAAATAAATAGCTTCCTTCTTCATTGCGAACGAGTCCCCCTGAAGCCTTAATCATTCGCATAGAACGCTTAATTTTTTTGAAATAAGACTTAAAATCTTTACTTATAAGGAGAAATATTTTCGGGCTGTTATACTCCTTAACCTGCTGATAAAACTTTAAAAAAATAAACTCAGAGAGTTTAAGCTTTTGATAATCCTGAATATCAGAAGGTTGAGAATCTGTAATGATTAAAGCTACTTCGTTGATATAAATTTTATAAATTTGAGCCATGATTAATAAGAGTGAGATTGAACAAAAAGTAGCTGAATTTTTGCTACAAATTAAAGCAATTAAATTACAACCAAACAATCCATTTACATGGGCTTCGGGTTGGAAATCCCCTATTTACTGCGACAATCGGATCACTTTATCGCATCCATCTATCCGTACTTATATCCGGCAAAAACTTTCTTCCCTGATTCAGGAAGAATTCGGTTCTGTTTCTGTAATCGCCGGAGTGGCAACTGCCGGTATTCCGCAGGGGGTTCTGGTAGCACAGGAACTGGGGCTGCCATTCATTTATGTTAGGGCAAAAGCCAAAGAGCATGGAAGAGGGAATCTGATTGAAGGTGAATTTTCGCCAGGCCAAAGGGTTGTTGTTGTTGAAGACCTGATCTCAACCGGAAACAGCAGTTTACAGGCTGTTCATGCGCTTCGGGAAGCCGGTTGCGAAGTTGCAGGATTGGTTGGAATTTTCAACTATGGCTTTGACGCTGCAGATGAAAATTTTAAAAAAGCAAAATGCCGCTTTTTAACACTATCCAATTATAATGCTTTGATCAATTATGCCGCTGAGCACAGTTTTGTGTCAGCAGAAGATTTGAAATTATTAAGAACCTGGCGTGAAGACCCTCAGAACTGGGGCAATACCTTAGAAAGCTAAACCTGATCATATGACGAATATTGAAAGTACAGTATCTATCGACAGGCCGCTTAATGAAGTATTCGACTTCCTTGCCGATCTGAATAACCATCAGCAACTGATGCCTGAGAATATTTACAACTGGTCGTCAACAAAAGATGAGGCCCGCTTTACCATACAAAATATGGCAAAACTGGCTCTAAAGATGTCTTCCATTACAAAAGACAAAGAAATTATCGTCAAACCATCAGAAGCTGCTCCTTTCGAGCTGGAATTAAAATGGACCCTAAATGATCTTGGTGATGGAAAGACAGAAGCCATATATACCATTTCTGCAGATCTGAATATGATGATGAAAATGATTGTTTCCGGCCCGCTTCAAAAACTCGTAGATCACGAAGCAGCTCAGCTTAAAGCTGTTCTTTCAAAATAAACAAGTTTAATTTTTCTCCGTTACGCTGTTTAGCAAAACAGATTCATATTTCCTGCCTTTCTGATTGCATTTCACCAGGACAATGTATCAGGTTAAAATTCTAATTTACAGACATTTAGTCAGCAATAATTAAATCTTACTGACAAATTTTCAGTTTGTGCAAGGACATCTCAAGATGGCAATCAATTTGAGAGTATATTGATACTATGAATCTAAACAACTTCACCATCAAAGCACAGGAAGCAATTCAGAAAGCTTCCGAAATAGCAAGCGGCAATCAGCAGCAGGCTATAGAAACTGCACACATACTGAAAGGATTATTAAGTGTTGATGAGAATGTGATCAGCTACCTACTGAAAAAACTGAACGTCAATATTAACCGAATTTCTGAAGTTCTTGACGCCCAGATTCAAAGCTTCCCCAAAGTCAGCGGGTCTGAGATTTACCTTTCTTCAGGTGCAAATTCGGCGCTGCAAAAGGCAGTTTCTTATTTAAAAGAATTTAAAGATGAATTTGTTTCTGTAGAACATGTCCTTTTGGGATTGCTTGAAACAGGCGACAAGGTTAGCTCAATTCTAAAGGATGCAGGAGTTAACCAAAAAGATCTTAAAAAAGCGATTCTGGAGCTTCGGGGCAATACCAGAGTGACCGACCAGAATGCAGAAGCAACCTATAATGCACTAAATAAATATGCCCGCAATCTGAATGAATATGCTGAATCAGGGAAGCTTGATCCGGTAATTGGACGTGATGAAGAGATCAGAAGGGTTATTCAAATACTTTCACGACGCACAAAGAATAATCCGATACTGATTGGAGAACCGGGAGTTGGTAAAACTGCCATTGCAGAAGGTATTGCTTTTAGAGTTATACAGGGTGATGTACCAGAAAATCTGAAGACCAAAACAGTGTTCTCTTTAGATATGGGTGCCCTGATTGCTGGAGCAAAATATAAAGGTGAGTTTGAAGAACGTTTGAAAGCCGTAATCAAAGAAGTAACTCAGAGTGATGGAGAAATTATCCTATTCATTGACGAAATCCATACACTGGTAGGTGCCGGAGGTGGAGAAGGTGCAATGGATGCGGCAAATATCCTTAAGCCGGCTTTGGCGCGGGGAGAATTACGTGCAATCGGAGCAACTACGCTGAACGAATACCAAAAATATTTCGAGAAAGACAAAGCATTAGAGCGTCGCTTCCAAAAAGTAATGGTTGATGAACCAAGTACTCAGGATGCAATCTCTATCCTGAGAGGCTTAAAAGAACGATATGAAACTCACCATAAGGTAAGGATCAAGGACGAAGCTATTATCGCCGCGGTAGAATTATCACAACGATATATTTCAGATCGTTTCCTGCCTGATAAGGCCATAGATCTTATGGATGAGGCTGCCTCAAAACTGCGCTTAGAAATGGATTCGGTGCCTGAAGCAGTCGATGAGTTGGATCGCAAGATCATGCAGTTAGAAATTGAACGCGAGGCTATTAAGAGAGAGAATGATGAGAAAAAAGTAAAAGAACTTTCAGAAGAAATTGCTAACCTTTCAAGCGAACGTGATTCGCTTAAGGCACGATGGAAGGCTGAAAAAGACCTTGTCGATGCGATCAATAATCAAGGAGAACAGATAGAAAACTTTAAACTGGAAGCAGATCAGGCTGAACGTGCAGGAGATTACGGCAAGGTAGCTGAATTGAGATATGGCAAGATTAAGGAAGCCCAGGACAAGGTTGAGCAATTGAAACAACAACTGGCCGAAACTCAGGTTGATAATCGGATGCTGAAGGAAGAGGTAACCTCAGAAGATATAGCTGGAGTCGTTTCACGCTGGACAGGTGTACCGGTTACCAAAATGATCCAGAGCGAGCGTGAAAAGCTGCTCCATATGGAAGTCGAGCTACATAAACGTGTTGCCGGTCAGGATGAAGCTATTGAAGCAATTTCAGACGCTATTCGTCGCTCACGTGCCGGATTACAGGATAAAAGGAAGCCAATCGGCTCATTCATTTTCCTCGGAACCACGGGCGTTGGAAAAACCGAGCTTGCGAAAGCATTGGCAGATTATCTGTTTAATGATGAGCATGCGATGATCCGGATCGATATGAGTGAATATCAGGAGCGCCATGCAGTTTCGCGGCTAATTGGTGCGCCTCCAGGATATGTTGGATATGATGAAGGCGGGCAATTAACAGAAGCGGTAAGAAGAAAACCATATTCTGTGATTCTGCTCGATGAAATAGAAAAGGCGCATCCTGATGTATTTAATATCCTATTACAGGTGTTGGATGATGGAAGATTGACGGATAATAAAGGGCGTCTGGTTGATTTCAAAAACACAATCATCATTATGACCTCTAATATTGGATCGCACCTGATACAGGATAATTTTAAAGATCTGAACGAAATAAACAGGGATGAAGTGATTGCCAAAACAAAGACTGAATTGTTTGAACTCTTAAAACAAACAATCCGACCTGAGTTTTTAAACCGGATCGATGAACTGATCATGTTTACCCCGCTTAACAGGAATGAACTCAGGGATATTGTAACACTTCAGTTCAAAGGTGTACAAAGTACATTAGCTGAAATGGGCATTGAGATTGAAGCTTCTGAAGAAGCACTAGACTGGCTGGCACAATTAGGATACGACCCACAATTTGGAGCACGTCCATTAAAAAGAGTCATTCAGAAGAGAATATTGAATGAATTATCAAAAGAGATCCTTTCGGGGAAAATAGATAAAGACAGCAGAATCAAGCTGGATGTATTTGACAATCATTTTGTATTTCTGAATGCAGATAAAGCCTGAGCCTGAATTTTTAATGAAAAAAGCCGTGCAGATTTGAATCTGCACGGCTTTCTTGTTAGGATGTAATATCCGATTTGTAATGAAGTAAAAGTTTATGCAAGTCTTACATTAACTGCGCTTAAGCCTTTTTTACCTTCTTCAACATCGAACTCTACTTTATCATTTTGTCTTATATCCTGTTTAAGTCCGCTTACGTGAACAAAAATTTCTTTGCCATCCTCTTGGGTAATAAATCCGAATCCTTTGGACTCGTTGAAAAATTTTACTGTACCGGTTTCCATTAATGAATAGTTTAGTTGTTTAATTTGTTAAGTGTTATTGCAAATTACTTATTTATTTGCAATAAATAAATATATAAAAAACAAAATTAAATTCAACTAATTTAATTTTTCATGTTCAGAATAAAAACACTCAAAAAATATCGGTCTTAATTCTCATTTAAACACTTATTCACGATATCTACCAAAATTTTCTCCTTTTCAAAGAATTCAGCTAATAATTTAAACTGATTTCTTGTTCTATCAAGGTTTTGCTCAGCGTAAGAGATGGGATAATAAATGCTTCCATTCAAATAATCGCTTAAAAACCTGATTGCCTGCATATAAATAAGGTACTTTCCGGAAAACAAGATCAAATCCTTTTCAACTTCGGTCAAAATAGAGCCCATTTCGTGCAAATAACCTTTAATAATAGCCTCAAAGTATTCAATACGAATAAATATCTTATCAGTATCAGGCTCATTTTCTGAAAAGGCACACAGGTAGGTCCGCATCATATCACCAAGGTCCGAAATAAACTTACCTGACATCAACGTATCCAGATCGATAACACAGATACCCTTCATGGTATCCTTGTCGAACAGCATGTTACTGATTTTGGTATCGTGGTGCATCGCCCGGTTTGGAAAATCACTCGAATTCTTAAATGAATTAAAATAGTCGAGAATAAAGGAATAATGTTTGGCCTTCTGAATTTCAGGTTCAGCCTTTTGCTTTAGCGATTCAGTAGTATTCTCAAGTGATTCGGCAAATTGCCTGTACCGTAATCCAAGGTCGTGAAAACCAGGGATAGTTTCTTTAAGCTGAGAAGCATCAAAATCAGCCAGTAGCCTGTTTAGCCTCCCAAACTGCATGGCAGCTTCATAGGCCTGATCAGGATCGCTCAGGGTATCGAATGAAACCGAATTTTTAATGAAGTCAGTCAGCCTCCAGTAGATATCTCCAACGGATGCCATTTCACTACCGTCCCGGGTTGGAAT
Organism: Sphingobacteriales bacterium 16-39-50; assembly: GCA_002257025.1. Lineage (GTDB taxonomy): Bacteria > Bacteroidota > Bacteroidia > Sphingobacteriales > Sphingobacteriaceae > Daejeonella. The sequence continues at coordinate 112,338 of NCHA01000004.1, forward strand.
AGCACCGACGAAAAGATAATCAGGGTTATGTTTCTTAAGATAATCTGATACCAGCTTTACATTGGCGGCAATAATTTCTGGCTCCTTAAATACATTTCTGTTAATACTTTGCAAAATGTATTGTTCTGAACTATTTTGAAGAATAATTAGCCATGTAGAATTGATATGACCCGTTCCAAAGGGCTTATAGTTTACCTGATCAGCTTGAAATCCGTATTCTTTAAGAACTTGTTCAATGAGTTGTTTGTCCATTATTGATTAAAACGATATATTTTGATTAATATTCAGAGGATGGCTTATTTAAAAACCAGCGACTTATACTTAGCATAAAAGTAAATAAATGAAAAAACTGTCAGAGCTAGTCCGGCTACCGATAGCCCTATGACACTATTTGAAAAGAAGGTTACCCAATTAAGCTGAACCTTGAATATCTCTTTACTAAGCATGACCCCGACACTACCAACATAGCCGAAAGAATCAGCAAGATAGATCAGAAAACCTACATTCCCGGTATGCTTAAAACTAGCTATCATACGTTCAAAAAATACAGAATTAAACGGAATATAAACCATATACAAGCCAAGCCCAACAAGAGTCATCCACCAAACCGGTGCCATCGCCCCGGTGATAAAAAGGAATGAACATACTCCTGCCAATACAAAACCAATACCTATGAAAATATGGGAAAGCATAAAGGCTTTAAAACTATCCTTAATCATCACCATGCTTCCGATCAGCACCAGAATAATTATAGTTATTGGCGTTTCTGTCCTGGCAAAAAGATCAGGTTTATCAAAAAAACCCATTTCCTTCCACATCTCAGCACTGAAATTATCGCGCATATCCCTGAAAATAGTTGCGAAGGTATAGATCAGAATACAGGCCGCAAGTCCGGGAAAAAACATTCTGACAAACTTTTTCCGGTCGGCAGCTAACATTGGAACCCTGTTCATCCGGTAAGTAATATCTTCATCATCCGGCACCGGAATTTTCTCAATGAGATAAACAAACAGAAGCAATGGGGAAGCAAATACCAATCCGGTATAAAAAGGAACCCAAAATTCTGTAATATTAAAGTTCAGCATTAACCAGGCCCCAACTGTTTTAACAAAACCGGAAGCAAAAATGAAGCTTACAGCCAGGGTGGCACCTATAAAATCGGTACTCCGTCTACCTTCAACATAGGAGAAAACCACTCCCCAGAGCATTCCTAAAGGAAAGCCATTGATGAACAGAAAAAGAATATTGTATGGAGCAGGCACCAGGGCAAAAAATAACCAGCTAAGCCAGGCAATAAGCGTCAGAATGAGAATAATCCTTCCCCTGCCATGTCGTCTTAATTCAGATATATACTTAATACCATAGAACTTGGCTAGCATATAACCTAACATCTGCGAGATCACTAATACGGTTTTATAACTATACCCGGCGATTGTCATCCCATCGAAAGTAGCAACAGTAAAAGATTTCCTGAACCCAAAAACCATCGTATAAGTCAGAAACACAGTAATAGCTGCATACAAGCCAATCTGGAGGGAATTCCCCCTAATATGTGCAGGTTTAAATAAACTCATTCAGTTACTGGGCTATAAATTGGATTTCAATAAGGCAGGAAGGTAATAAAACCTTTGACAATGCAAAAATCCGATCATCGAATTTTCTGATAACACAAAATATTATTGAGGAACCTGCTTAGCCTGAAAATAATTAATAATTTTCAATTCAGGATGAATTGTATAACTTCAATTTAGCATATATAGCCCGTACTCATGAAACCAAGATTCTTAAAGCTGATATTTCTATTATTTCCTATTGTCAACCCTGTGATTGGACAGGAAAAACCACTTCAGATTATAATGATTGGAGCCCATCCGGACGATTGTGATATCAAATCAGGTGGAACTGCTGCTCTTTTTGTAGCGATGGGACATAAGGTTAAATTTCTATCGGTCACTAATGGGGATGCCGGTCATATGAAAGAGGGCGGTGGAATGCTCGCCCAAAGGAGATTGGAAGAAACAAAAGAAGTTTCCAGAAGATTAGGAGTTACTTATGAAGTATTGGATAATCATGATGGAGAATTGCTTCCTACTTTGGCCATCCGCATGGAAGTCATCAAGAGGATCAGGGAATGGAATGCAGACGTGGTAATTGCACCCAGATCAAATGACTATCATCCTGACCACCGTTATACCGGAATTTTAGTACAGGATGCCGCATTTATGGTTGGGGTTCCAAATATTGCCCCCGACACTCCTCCACTTAGGAAGAACCCGGTATTCCTCTATTTCCAGGATAATTTCAAAAAACCGAACCTCTTTCAACCGGATATTGCGGTGGATATTACCAGCGTAATTGACAAGAAAGTTTACAGTCTGGATTCCCATCAGTCGCAATTTTATGAGTGGCTTCCATGGATTGGGAACTATGAAGATCAGGTTCCAAAAGGAAAAGCAGAGCGATTGGAATGGTTAAAGAAATTAAGGGGAAGCGGCATCAATCCGGCGGTTAAAAGCAGTCTTGAAAAATGGTATGGATCAGCAAAAGCAGCGCAGGTGAGCTTTGCCGAATCATTTGAAATCTGTGAATATGGGAGCCGGCCAAGCGAGGAGGATATCAAAAGATTGTTCCCGATGCTAGGAAAATAAGACTTGCCCGTTATTATTCCGGTTTCGGACCGCGTTTGTAAATAATCAGTCCGTTGAGGAAATTCCGCAGAATCTGGTCTCCGCAAGGCTTAAAATTCTCATGCTCCTTATTACGGAAAATCGCTCCTAATTCGGCTTTGGTGATTGAGAAATCTACCAATTTAAGTATGTCAACAATTTCCTGATCGTTTAGCTTTAGCGCTACCCGAAGCTTTTTCATGATGTCATTATTACTCATAGTTATCTGGAAACTTCAATTTTGATTTTTTTATTCTTAATCTTTTCCATTTTCAGCAGTCTTACAACTGCGTCAATTTTGTTTCGCTTTACCGCTGCATAAGATGAAAAATCCTGAACTTCGATCAAACCCAGCTCATCTTTATCTAATTTACCTTTTTTCATTAAAAGACCGACAATATCAATCTTATTAATCTTATCCTTTCTCCCTGCTCCAAGGTATAAGGTCGCCCAATCTGTATTAGCCGGAACGACATCTTTTTCAGCTAATACCTCCACTTCTATTTTATCTGATAGAAAGGATGGATTTTCGCTTTCTGTAAGAATTACATAAGCTGTCCCGCTTGAATGCATCCTTGCAGTGCGCCCGTTTCTATGCAGAAAGGCCTCTTCATTATGAGGAAGCTGGTAGTGTATAACATAATCTATTTCAGGTATATCCAAACCCCTGGACGCTAGATCAGTAGTGATCAGCAATCGGTAACTGCCATTCCTAAATTTCAATAAGGCCTTTTCACGATCTTCCTGTTCCATTCCCCCATGAAATACCCCATGATCAAGACCCATATCCCAAAGCAAAGCACTTATCCTGTCGACCGCCTCCCTGTGATTACAAAAAACCAAGGCTGAGCCCTTCCCGATTTTGCAGATCAGGGAAAACAAAGTTTCCAGCTTATCCGCAGCTTCAGAAATCACCGATCTGATCTTTAGATTAGGGAGACTGTTATTATCTTTCAAGAAATTAACCTCAAGAGGCTTTACAAGTCCGGTAAATAAGGGAATACTTTCCATTTTGGTTGCAGAAGTCAGTATTCTTCTTTGGACATTTTTCAGACGGCTGATAATGAAGCTCATATCCTCTTCAAAACCAAATTCCAGTGCCTTATCAAATTCATCCAATACCAAGGTATGGATATCATCAGGGTTAAAATTCTCATGACGGATATGATATGCTATCCGGCCGGGAGTACCAATCAAAACAGCCGGTGCCTGGGTCAAATTGTTCTTCTCAGTCCTGACCGGATGCCCGCCATAAAAACAATTGACCTTAAAGCCTGTCACCATAGCTTTAAAAACCTGTTCGATTTGCATAGCCAATTCTCTGGATGGAACAAGAATCATTGCCTGTACCCCCTGCTTTGAATCATCAAGGCGCTTTAACAAGGGAATCAGGAAAGCAATAGTTTTCCCAGAGCCTGTAGGCGATAAAATAATCGTGTCCTTATTAGCTGCAGCATCTATAGCAACGCGCTGCATCTCATTCAGGGATGCTATTTTTAAATTCTTTAATACCTTTTCAGTCATCTGGCTTTTCAAAACGCAAAGGTAATGCAAATATCCTCAATCGATTGAGTCATTTGGACTTAGATCTTCAATATAAATTTCAAAGCCCATTCTACCTATCAGCCATTTTTCTCTATTTTCGTGAACAAATTAATCAAAACACTCAAGCCTATCCATTTTTAAATGATGAATAAAAAATTAATCCCAATTTATGTACTTGTTCTAAGTATTTTCCTCAGTTCCTGCCAATCAAATTCTACAACACTGGCATCAGGCTCTGCAGATAGTTTAGCCGTGACTCAAAGTAGTGAGGAAAGCAGCTCAGACGAGCCGGAAAAAGCAGAAACACAACAAAAAGGTGGTAAAAAGGCCAGTGCAGCAGAGATTCTTGCAAGACCTCAGGTGCCCATTTTGTGTTATCATCAGATAAGAAATTGGGTTTCAACCGACGGGAAAATGGGGAAAGATTATATTGTACCTATTGCAGAGTTCAAATCGCAGATGAAAATGCTTGCTGATAGCGGTTATCAGACTATTTTGCCGGATCAGCTTTATAACTATCTGGTTTATGGTGCAAAATTGCCTAAGAAGCCAATCATGTTAACTTTTGATGATACCAAACTGGATCAGTATACCAACGCACTCCCGGAATTGAAAAAATATGGTTTTAAAGGCGTATTTTTTATTATGACCGTTTCTTTAGGTAAACCAAATTATATGAGCAAGGCACAGGTTAAAGAACTTTCGGATGCCGGACATGTTATTGGTTCACATACTTATGACCACCAGAATGTAAAGAAATATCAGGGTGAAGATTGGGTAACTCAGATTGAGAAGCCGACTAAAACGCTTAAAGAAATTACCGGAAAAGATGTGAACTATTTTGCTTATCCCTTCGGGTTGTGGAATAAAGAAGCCATCCCAGAATTAAAGAAAAGAGGATTCACCTCAGCGTTCATTCTTGCAGAAAAAAGGGATGAAAATGATCCATTATTTACTATCCGAAGGATAATTGCTAGCGGATACTGGAATACACGGACACTTCATAACAGCATTGTAAAAAGTTTTTAATTTTATACTTAAGAATTTTCTAATCGATATATTTATAGATTATAAAAGATAAAAATCATGAAAAAACTATTTCTATTAACCCTGGTTACAGGACTATTTTTAAGTCTTGGTTCATCCGCTCAGCAGGATAAAAGTAAAAGACCAAGTCCGCCTGCAAAAGTTTCGAAAACTATTGCTTCAGGGGCTGAAATTTCAGTTGATTACAGTAGACCCTCTTTAAAAGGAAGAGCATTATCAGCTCTTGCTCCCGTTGGAAAAGTTTGGCGCACTGGTGCTAATGAGGCTACCGTGTTCGAAACAAGTAAGGATGTAAAAATTGAAGGCAAAACCCTACCAGCAGGTAAATATGGTCTTTATACCATTCCGGGAGATGATGAATGGACTATAATTTTCAACAAGACCTGGAAGCAATGGGGAACAGTTTACAAAGACAGTGAAGACGCATTACGTGTGAATGTTAAGGCTGGAAAATCCTCAGAAAATACAGAAGTATTTACTTTTGATATTGCAGACAATGGAAATGTATCTATGATGTGGGCCGATACTAAAGTAGTTTTTAAAGTTCGATAAAAAAGTTTCTTATATTAGAAGGGCTTAGGTTTAACAACTTAAGCCCTTTTTTGTGTTTATTTATTTAGCCAGAGATTATCACTAAGCCCCTTATGAAGATTCTTTACTCGTTTACCTTATTGTGTTTAGCATCACTAACTCTCCTATCCTCCTGTAAATCAGATAATAAACCTAATTCTAAGAAGAGAAGCACTGAATATCTTCAAAATGATTTCAAACCAGACGAATTCTATCCGGCCGGACAGGTTGAATTACAAATGAAATCAGATGGCTCAACCATGTATGGTTTTGCTTACACAGCCGATGGAAAAGGTCCTCATCCAACGGTGGTTTTACTTCATGGATTACCGGGTAATGAACGAAGTCACGACCTTGCTCAAAACTTAAGGCGTGCAGGATATAACACCATTTATTTTAATTACCGTGGAGCATGGGGCAGCAAGGGCACATTCGGATTTCAGAATGCAATTGACGATGCGAGTGCAGTAGTAGATTTTCTTACCGATAGCCTGAACAGGGAAACTTTAAGGGTCGACACCTCAAAAATAGCATTTGCAGGCCACAGTATGGGGGCCGGAATAGCGCTTCTTGCAGGATTAAAAGATCCAAGGGTTAAATCAATTGTCGGAGTTTCGGTGTTTAACCCCTACACCCTGTTACAGGGAGAGGGTGCAGAGGGTAACCTCATCGGACTCAAAGAGTACCTTTTAACCCTGGGTATGCTTAATTGTGAGCCAAACAAATTTTTAGATGATATCCTGGCCCAGCTTGATTCTTATGATATTGATACACAAGTTTCCAAATCGAATAAGGCAATACTTGTTCTGGATGAACACCAGAACAATACCTATTTTTCAAAATTTAATCCAAGAAAAAATTTTGACTACAAGATCTGGAACACTGACCATGCTTTTACGAACAAACGTATTGCACTGGCTAAAGAAATTGTTAATTGGTTTGATGAAACAATGATAGATAAACCAAATGCTAAGTGAAATCCGTTTATTGGATATCTTCTATTTTAAAAGTCTTACCATTAAAGTCAAACTCATACCCAATTTTCTGCCGCATTAATTTTGTCCCTATTGGCGAAGCTGCAGAGATAGCGAAATAGTTAACTCCCTCAACCTGCATCTGCCCGCGGCTGATTCCGATATAAAATTTACCGAAATTTGTAATAACCAGGCTTCCTGTTTGAACAATGTCATAGTGCTTTTGATGTTCAATCTGCTCGAGGCTTAATTTTTGCATTTTAGCTTCTTCAAGTTGCTTCCGGTTTCTGTCGATTTCCTGTTGCATCATCTCCCGTCCTGTTTCATACTTATCACCGGCACTACTCTTTGTATCATCATTGGATGATTCTATTGCGGCATTAATAGCCTGCTGAGCAGTATCAATACAATCCTGAACATACTTCAGGCACTCTTTGTACAGTTCTTCTTTTATCCCAATCATTTGTGCAAAGAAGCATAATTTTTCAGGATTAGCGAAGATGTTAGTGCTAATCATAGCTCATATTTATGAACAATTGATGGCTGGGATCAGGATTTCAATTTCTTCAAAATTCGTTTCCCGCGACTTTGAACCGCAGCTGAACCATCCTTAAGCAAAAACTGAACCTGAGAACGGAGTTCTTCAGTGATCCAGGCCTGCTTTTCACCAAACTGAAGTAAAATATCCATACAGTTAACTTTCACAGCGACCGGTGTTTGCGGATCGATAAGCCAATCAAAGGTTATTTCTATAATCTGCTCCTGATATTCATTTAATAAATGCTTGATTCCTATTTCAGATCCTGAGTCAGTCAGATACATCATGATCTTGGTATAATGTCGCTGACAACTGCAGTTCTTCTGAATGAGATATCCTGATATAATATCAGGCAAGAATGGAACAAGATCATCCCACCTGTAATAAAGGACCTGCTCAAGAACCCATGATGCCCTGAAGGCAATTTCATTCTGAGGATATAAACTTAAACTAATCAGATCAGCAGGCATACAGGCTTTGTCAAGGGCAATCTTAACAGCATCCGCTTTGCTCAGGGTTTTGGAAAATCTCCTGAATAATTTATCCCGGTCCATGCATAAAAAATTGGGAATTAGTCATCTTCTCACACAAACATTGGCTCATGTTTAAAATACAGCATTAAATCCGTACCTTTGCAATTTATTTTAAATACATGATTACAGTATCTAATCTTTCACTTCGTTACGGAAAACGAACTCTTTTTGAAGAAGTAAATTTAAAGTTTACTCCCGGAAATTGTTATGGTATAATAGGTGCCAATGGTGCTGGAAAATCAACTTTCCTGAAAATTCTTTCTAAAGAGATCGACCCAAGCAGCGGCTCAGTTTCCTTCACACCGGGTGAAAGAATGGCTGTCCTAACCCAGAATCACTACGCTTTTGATGAGTTTCCAGTCATTGAGACAGTTATGATGGGTCATAAAGAGCTGTACAGTATCATGAAAGAGAAGGATGCGCTGTATGCCAAAGAAGATTTTACTGAGGCAGATGGTGAACGGGCAGGTGAACTTGAGAATATCTTCGCCGAGATGGATGGATGGAATGCAGAGAATAATGCTGCAACCATGCTGAGTAATCTGGGTATCAAGGAAGAATTTCATTATAATTTATTGAAAGACCTAGATGGGAACCAAAAGGTAAGAGTACTTCTTGCCCAGGCCTTATTTGGAAAACCGGATATCCTCTTACTGGATGAGCCTACCAACGACCTTGACATACAAACCATTGCATGGCTTGAAGATTTTCTTGCGTCTTATGAAGGAATTATCCTGGTTGTATCTCACGACAGGCACTTTCTAGATACAGTTTGTACCCATGTAGTCGACATTGATTTCAGCAAAATGAATATATATACCGGTAATTATTCTTTCTGGTATGAATCAAGTCAGCTGGCATTAAAACAACGTTCTGATCAGAATAAAAAGACTGAGGAAAGGGTTAAAGAACTTCAGGAATTTATCCGTCGTTTCAGTGCCAATGCTTCGAAATCCAAGCAGGCAACAAGTCGTAAGAAAGCATTGGATAAAATCAATATTGATGAGATCAAACCATCAAACCGTAAATACCCGGCAATTCTGTTCAATCATCAGGGACGTGAAGCAGGTGATCAGATCCTTCAGATTGAAAATCTGAAAAAGGAATTGAACGGCGAAGTACTGTTCTCGGGTATCAACCTGATGGTGAACAAAGGCGATAAAATAGCTGTGTTATCTGAGAACAGCTTAGCAACTACCGCATTTTATGATGTTTTAACCGGAAGGGATAAAGATTACAAGGGTTCATTTAAATGGGGAGTGACCATTAATATTGCTGACATTCCAAATGACAACTCTGCATATTTTAAAGGTAAGGATACTAACCTGGTCGACTGGCTGCGTGAGTATTCTGAAGCTGACAAGGATGAACAATTTATCAGAGGTTTTTTAGGCCGAATGCTATTTTCAGGTGAAGAGGTTTTAAAACAATCTTCTGTTCTTTCGGGTGGAGAAAAAATGCGCTGTATGTTTTCGAGAATGATGCTTCAACAGGCTAATCTTTTGTTATTCGATGAGCCAACAAATCACCTGGATCTGGAATCGATCACCGCCCTCAATAATGGGATGAAGGATTTTAAAGGGGTAATCTTATTCACTTCACGAGATCATGAGCTTACAGAAACTGTGGCAAATCGTATCATTGAGTTAACACCGGGTGGAATCATCGATAAATTGATGACCTATGACGAATACATTAACAGTGATGTTGTTAAACAACAACGTGAAGATTTATATTCTTTGGTCTAAAGCTTTAAAAAGAGAAGAAAAATAGCCGACAAATCAGTATTCACCGGCTTTTTTTATGTGCTTCTTAATACAATCTTGCCCGCTTCCTTAATTCAGCAATCGACATCGTTAGCATTCGCCCTACTGGCTCTTTACCTCTGTAAGTAATTACTTTCAATTGTTTGGCATCAATTGGTGCGGTCAGTGTAGTCATGTATTTTGGGTAAAACCTGTCGGGGAATGAGTTATCAAATGAATAATAGATATCCAGTCCTTCAACTTCAGTGCTCAGATCAATCGTCAGTTTGTTATCAGCTGTTTTACCAGCTTTAAATATAGGATCATAGACTGCAGGAGAATATTTGGTTTCGGAGATATCAAGGCGGCCAAAATGCTGCTCAACCCTGCTAAAGAAATCCGGCCAGTTTTTCTGCTGATTTGGTGACCATACCGATTCTGCAATTGCAAAGCCTCTTGGCCAGGTCATATATTCTGCCTGACGGATATTGTAAACCTGCTCGGTCCATAAATTAGCCTGCCCACCTTTTATAAATTGCGGGTCAACCCCTGCAGGAACAGGCTCGAATTCATAGGATTTACTCAGACGTAATGATGCATAAACCCTGGGTTCAGATATTTCGTCCGACTGCATATAATCAAGATAAGCATAGGTTGTAGGGCTCATCACCACCTGATGCTGATTCTGTGCTGCCTCTATCCCATATTTCATTCCACGCCAGCTCATTACTGCAGTAGACGGACTTACACCTCCTTCCAAAACCTCATCCCACGCCATCATTTTCTTACCTTTCGATTCAACAATCTGTTCAACCCTTTTAGTAAAATACCCCTGAACCTGTTTAATATCTTTAATGCCTTCGCGAGCCATAAGAGCCTTGATCTGCTCATTCTTTTGCCAGAAATTTATTGGTGCTTCATCACCTCCAAGGTGTATATACTCAAAGGGGAATAGTTCTGCAAGTTGTGAGATCACAGTATCCATAAAGCTGTAAACCAATTCATTAGCAGGGCATAGCGTATTATCCAATAAAGCTATTGGCGGCGCACCCCTCGACCAGTCCATTATCTTCTCACCTGATCTTACTTTATATTTTATGGCTTCGGGTGTACATGATAATTCAGGATATGAAGCAATAGCTGCAAGACTATGACCCGGAACATCCACTTCAGGTAAAATATTTACAAAACGATCTTTTGCAAACTGAACCAGCTCCCTGATATCTTCCTGTGTATAAAAACCGCCGTAATCACGGGGTTCATCTGCTTTTGGCGGGATAAAATCACCAAACTCTCCTACTCTTTTAACGTTCCATGCCCCGACTTCAGTAAGCTTTGGAAAACCCTTGATTTCTATTCTCCAGCCTTCATCATCAGTAAGATGAAGATGCAGAACATTATATTTATAGCGGGCCATTGCAATAATATATTGCTTCACCTCATCCTTTGTGAAAAAATGTCTGGCAACATCAAACATTAAACCCCGCCATCCAAGCTTTGGATAATCAGTAATTTCAACCGAAGGAATCACCCAATGGACATTCTTCACCAGCGTTTTACTTTCTATTTCTTTTGGCAGGAGCTGCAGCAATGTTTGGACTCCATAAAATAAACCAGCAGGCTGATTTGCTTTGATAATTACATGCGAAGAGGTCACAGATAGATGATAACCTTCAGATCCCAATTTAGTATCGGCAACCGAATTAAGTAATAATTTAACAGAAGCATTTTCAGGACTTCCTGAAGTGGATATGTGAAAACCAGTGGGCAAGGTCAGTCTTTCCTTTAAGAACACAATGGTTTGTGCTAATTCAGGAGCGGCTGAAGAATGAATAAGAATATTTTTTGGGAGGTTAAAATGACCTGTTCCTCTTTGCATTTCAACCGGTTTTGGAATTACCGAAATTTCCGGATTAGCAAGCTGGCTGAATGTCTTAACTGAAATGAAAAAACAAAATAAAAATTGAATGGTAAACTTCATTAGATTATACTTTTTTAATTGAACAAGCATTTGAAAACCTTATTCAGATGTTTGATAACCAATTATTTCTGATTAAATCATCCGGAAGGCAATTTATGTAAATAATAATGAACCCTATAAAATGATTGGTAATCTGAATCAATTTTACAGAAAAAGGCTCCCTTTTAAAATAAAAAAGGCCGCATCCCTGTCAGGAAGCGGCCTTCAAAGGCAGATGTAAAAGATTATTCTATCGGATGGTTACAACCTTTACAAATTGTCCGTTAGCATCAAAATGAATTGCATATTTGGTTAGGTTAGCATCAATTAGAACAAGATATCCTTTCAATGCTCCATTTACTTTCAGCTCGAAAGCTTTTTTGAATACATAATTAGGATAGGTAGTGTTTAGGTATGATGTTGTATTTGAAGGCAATGCTGTAGCCTCTATTGATCTTCCTTTAGCATGTCCTGCAGGCAATTGAACACGTTTTATAAATGCATTTGCTGTTGAAAATGAGGTAGCATAAAAATCAACGTTTTTACTGATCAAAACTATACTCTTATCCTTATTTACAAAGGCATGAACAAGGGTATCAGTAGGGTAAGTTGAAGACATATAGGTCTTAATTGCTGTTGGAATAGCACTTATGGCAAGGGTATCACGCTGCTTCCCATCTCTGTTATCAAAACAACCACCTGCATGCCAGCCACCTCTGCCTTTCATGTTCCGTCCTTCACGAATTTCAAGCACTTTTACAAAGTTCCCGCTGGCATCAAATTTTATAGCTACAGGTTTATCATTAAATTGAATAAGGACTACATAACTTTCTAAGGCAGATGTGGATTGATTTGCAATTTGGTAAGCCTTAAGAAAGGTATTACCTGTATAATTTGCACTTAAATAAGTTGTAACTGATGCCGGAAGTGAACTTTGCTCGACCGGAGTTTTTTTATTCCCTTTTTTGCATGCTTCCATCGCATATAAGGAATCAGTAGTGCTTCCCGAACCTTTGATTGCAGTTGTACTGCTGATGGTGATAGCTTCGAGTTTTGCAAACTGAAGTTCTTCATCAAGTGAAAGGGCATTGTCTTTTTTGCATGAGCTAAAACTCAAAATAGCCATACTAGCTACCAGTATAGCACTTTTAATGTGTGTGTATCTTTTCATATCTGTGTTTTTTTATGTAAACCTAGAGACACAAGATGAAGAACAGATGATTTTTGATTATTTTGAATAATAAATAAAAAATTACTGTCAGAGCTATCCTGAATCAGAATAAAAGTCAATTATTCCTGATTAGCCTGATCATTTAAAACAAAAAAGGGCATTGCCAATGGCAATGCCCTTCCGATAAATATACTTTGATTTAATGACCTGAGTGTCCGTCTGCACCATGAGCATGACCATGTGCAAGTTCTTCATCAGTAGCAGCACGAACAGAAATGATCTTACCTATAAAATGAAGATCCTGACCAGCCATTGGGTGGTTCAGATCTACAACTACAGCTGATTCGGTCACTTCATTTACTTTTGCCCTGAACTGGTTACCTTCATTATCCTGTAATGGAAGAACTGATCCGATTTCAGGCAGTTCGACATCTCCAAACATATCCAAAGGGAGCTCAGTAATTGCATTTTCATCTTTTAAACCGTAAGCATCTTCAGCTACAAGATGAAAATCATACAGGTCTCCAATATTCAAACCTGCCAGATTTTCTTCGAACTTTGGAAGCATCATTCCTACTCCGTATAAAAAAACCAATGGGTTTTGCTCATCAGCTTTTTCTACAAATACTTCCTGTTCATTCTCTTTTGTGTAAAGATCATAGGTTAGCGCCACAACGCTGTTTGATTGAATTGTCATTTTAATAGTTTTAAGTAATAACAGGTTTGGGATTCTTAATCCTGTCCCCCCGGCCTTGTATTTGGGTTATCGATTTGTTTAATTGCTTCAATTGCCTCTGTTACAGGCAAGAGACAGGTTTTATTCCGGCACACATAAATTTTTGTTTCTGCTGACAGCCTGCCTGTCAGCAAAGGTAATGTTCCTGATGTTCCTCCCAAAAGTATTTTATTAGGAATGTAATATTTTTCTATTTCCTTACGCTTTTCCTCCGACTCTGATCCGGTAATTGCTATCTCATATAATCCAAAAACATTGTTTAATAATAGTATAGCCCAGTTCGAATAGGCCGAACCGTATGATTTGATATGAGGATGAACATTTCGCAACATACTTAAAGAAATATCCAGATAGTTCTGCTGGTCAAAGAGATGACCAAGTTTATACAGGTTATTGGCCATTACAGAATTGGAAGAAGGAATCACATTATCCATGATTTCCTGCTTTCTGGCAATAAGTTGTTCTCCTGTGTTCGGTGTATAAAAGAACATACCACTTTCGGTATCATAAAAATCTGAAATAGTATAATCTGCCAATTGTTTTGCTTTATATAGATAACTTTCATCAAAGCTGGCTTCATACAAGCCTATTAAACCATCAATTACAAAGGCATAATCATCCAGAAATGCCCCCGACCATTCATCCCGGGAATTATCAGAAGGATACACTCTCCTGATTTCATTACCAGCCATAAGTTTATTCTGAATAAATGAAGCACTTAGTTTTGCCTTTTCAAGAAATTCAGGTTCTCCGAAAACACGGTAGGCATCAGTATAGGCTTTCAACATCATACCATTCCAGGAGGCAAGGATCTTGTTATCAAGTCCCGGTCGAATACGTCCTGCCCTCGCAGCAAGCAATATTTTCTTTGCTTCTGAGATTTTATCAGTCAGTTCCATTTCACCTATTCCAAGCTGTGATGATAGTTCAGAATCTTCCATATTCCTCATCAGAATATTTGTCCTTTCCTCCTCCCAGTTACCATCATCCGTAATCTTATAATAAATGCAAAACAGGTCTTCATCTTTATCTAAAATAGCTTTTATCTGATCCCTGGTAAAGGTGTAAAACTTACCTTCAACACCCTCACTATCTGCATCCAGAGCCGAATAAAACCCATTTTCAGATGAAGATAACTCCCTCTCTACAAATTTCAGACTTTCATAGACTATATCCCTGTAAATCGGATCAGGGGTGTATTGATATGCTTCAGAATAAAGTGAAATTAACTGAGCATTATCATAGAGCATTTTTTCAAAATGTGGGACATGCCATTTTCCGTCGACAGAATATCGGGCAAATCCTCCTCCTATCTGATCATAAATCCCCCCAAATGCCATTTTCTGAAGGGTAATTCTTACTGCTGCATGAGCTGCATCATCCTTCATTAAATGGGCATACCTCAGCATAAATTGCCAGTTATTGGGTAATGGGAACTTCGGAGCCCGGTTATACCCTCCATCAATCAAATCAAAAGTCCGCTTCCAGGGGATAAAAATGTTCTCCAAATCCTTTCTGGTAAAAACAATATCCTCTTTAACCGGAACAAGTTGTTCCGTCTGATTTACACCTTCCGTTAACCTGACCGCATAGGCTACCGCCTCATCAGGCTTTTCTCTCCAAAAATCGGCGAGATTCTGCAATAAACTTTTCCAGTCATTTTTCCTGAAATAGGTACCGCCGTATATTGGTCTTTGATCTGGAAGACAGAAACAATTAAGAGGCCAGCCACCACTTCCTGTCATAAGCTGAACTGCGCTCATATAAATCTGATCAATATCGGGGCGCACCTCACGATCGATCTTAACACATACAAAATGCCTGTTCATGATTTCAGCTACCTCTGCATCTTCAAAGCTTTCATGTTCCATCACATGGCACCAATGACAGGCCGAATAACCTATACTTACCAGAATCAGTTTGTTCTCTGTCCTCGCTTTTGCCAGTGCTTCATCACCCCATGGATACCAATCGACAGGATTTTCTGCATGCTGTAGTAAATATGGAGAGCTCTGGTTCTTTAATCTGTTTGACATAATCTGATATAATTATGTAAAAATAAGAAAGGCATGATATATTGAGGATGCCTGTAAAATTTAATGACCCCTTCATGTTGAAACTCCGATTTAGGCTTAGAAAACATCAGATTTATTCATCTGCTATCAAATTTTTAAGAAAAATCAGTCAGTGCAAACAGAAAACTTTAAATTTCGCCATGAAAATAAGCCATACAGATATATACAGATTTAGTATCCCCATGGAGCCTTTTACAATCGCAACCGGCACTATGGATTTTGCACAAAATGTTTTTATAAGAATTCATACAGACAGTGATCATTATGGAGTTGGTGAGTGTTCCGCATTTCCAATGATCGTTGGAGAAACACAGGAAACCTGTCTGGCAATGGCTAGAGATTTTGCAGGAATGCTCAAAGGAAAAGACCCTCTTGCAATAACATCACGATTACAGGATCTTCACAATTTCACTGCTCTAAACTCAACTATAAAAAGTGCTTTCGATATGGCACTTTACGATATTGCCGCAAAAAATGAAGGCCAGCCACTTTACAGGTATTTAGGTGGAGAGAAAAGAGTGATTGAAACCGACATGACCATAGGCATCGCTGAGCCTGAGGAGATGGCTGAAACTGCTGCGAAATATCAAAAGCAGGGTGCCAGGATTATGAAAATAAAATTAGGCAAAGACCCTGATCTGGATTTGCTACGAATCAGAACAATAAGAAAAAAGGTTGGAGAGCAAATAATTCTAAGAATTGATGCCAATCAGGGTTGGAGTTTTGATGATGCAATAAAGTGCTTAAATGGCATGCAGGATCTTAATATCGAGTTTTGTGAACAACCAATGCGCACCTGGTATGACGACAAACTGCCTGAATTAAAACAACAGACAAATATCAAAATAATGGCAGATGAGAGTTGCTATAATCATCATGATGCAAGGAAACTCATTAATTCAGAATCATGTGATTATATCAATATTAAATTCGCCAAGTCGGGAGGTATTCATGAAGGACTGAAAATTCATCAAATAGCTAATGAATCAGGCATTCCTTGTATGATTGGAAGCATGCTTGAAAGCAGAATTGCCCTGAGTGCAAACTTACATTTTGCCTATGCCTGCCCTGGTATTAAATATTTCGATCTGGATACCTGCCTGCTTGGGCATTTGGTGGATCCGGTAAAAGGAGGGCTCAGCTATGATGGATTTTTCCTGGATATTCCAGAAACTCCTGGTATTGGGGCAGATGCTGATGAAGAATTTCTCAAATCCTGCGAAAAGTGGAGTATTTAGTTAAAGTGAGATCGTTATAAAGAAGGGTAAAAGAATACGGTCATAATTTGTCATATAAGGCACTGGATTCCAAATAATTAGATTTTGAAAACCAATACCTGCGTGTTATAGGTTAGTTCAATCCTTTCCTCCGGAGTAGTTCCGGCAAGAAAGTACGTTCTATTTCAAAATTTCGAATAGCCGGAAGCTACCTCCTCCGGCAAGGTTTATTTTACCCGGTGCTGTTTTTCATTGGGACGGGCAGCCCTGGAATGGTACCATTTGCTATAATTCATTTTAAAATAGCCAAGCAAGATTTTATATCGAACACACCTCAACTAACAAAGGCCGGAAAATTCCGGCCTTTGTTAGTTAGCAATCTATCTTTTCTTTACTTACTGAGTTCAGCAAAGTATTTATGAAACAGCGGAATTGTCTCAATTCCTTTATAGAAGTTAGCAATATCAAATTTTTCATTTGGAGAATGAAGATTATCACTGTCCAAACCGAAACCCATTAAAACCGTTTTAATACCCAGCTCCTTCTCGAATAATGCTACAATTGGAATGCTTCCTCCACCCCTGGTTGGGATCGGTTCCTTACCAAAGGATTCAAGAATTGCTTTTTGTGCTGCCTTGTAAGCTATACTATCAGTTGGGGTTACCACGGGTTCACCTCCGTGATGTGGAGTAACTTTAACTTTTACGCTTTTTGGCGCAATACTTTCGAAATGATCTTTAAAAAGCTTAGTGATTTTATCAGATTGCTGGTTTGGCACCAGACGCATAGAAATCTTTGCAAATGCCTTTGACGGAAGAACAGTTTTAGCCCCTTCCCCGATATAGCCACCCCAAATACCATTAACCTCCAGAGTTGGACGGGTACCAGTTCGTTCAAGAGTGGTATAACCTTTTTCCCCCCACAATTCATCTACCTTCAAATCAATTTTATATTCCGACTCATTATAAGGTGCTCGGTTTAGCATTTCCTTTTCTTCAGCACTTAATTCCAGTACATCATCGTAAAACCGGGGAATCGTAATGTGATTGTTTTCGTCGTGCATTGAAGCAATCATCTTCGACAGGATAGTAGCCGGATTTGCAACTGCACCACCATAAACACCTGAATGTAAGTCACGGTCTGGTCCGGTAACTTCAACTTCTACATAGGATAGTCCTCGCAAACCAGTCTCCAGTGAAGGGTGCTCCAAACTTATCATAGAGGTATCTGATATCAATACCACATCTGCATTTAAGCGCTCTTTATTCTGACTAACAAAAATTCCAAGATTGCTTGAGCCAACTTCTTCTTCTCCCTCAATCATAAATTTAATATTACATGGAAGTGAATTGGTGCTCATCATTAGCTCGAAAGCCTTCACATGCATATAAAACTGACCCTTATCGTCGCATGAGCCACGTGCGTAAATCTTTTCATCCCGAATTGTTGGTTCAAAGGGAGGAGTATGCCATAAGTTAAGTGGGTCTGGTGGCTGAACATCATAATGTCCATACACCAAAACCGTAGGAAGCGACTTATCGATAATTTTTTCGCCGTATACTATTGGATAACCTGCAGTTGCACAAATCTCAACTGCATCCGCACCGGCAGATTTTAACTTTTCAGCAACGTATTCCGCAGTTTTAAGCATATCAGCTTTAAACTTTGGATCTGCACTGACTGAAGGAATTCTCAATAATTCGAATAACTCATCCAGAAAACGCTGTTTATTTTCGCTAACATATCGTCTAATATCTTGCATATAATTGGTTTTTATGCAAAGATATGAATCTATGCTTAGTCATGAATCATTGTTTAAAAATTCAGTTTGGCCAGTATTTAAACCGCGCTTTTATCCAAATTTTATTTCGCTGAATCCACCGAAGTACAAAAGTATAATTGATCCCTTTAAATCAATCCCAACTTGCGAGACGTTTGTCGCTGCTGTCATTTAGTCCGCTAAACTTTTCAGAAGCAGCATTTTGCTCAGTTCTTGCACTCTCTTTTTTAGAGTTTGTATTGCTCCCAACAACTGTAAAACCTAATGATATAAAACCTGCTACAGATAATGTTATGATAATTTTTTTCATGATAGTTTATTTTTTAATCCCTGATATTCTTCAGGTATGATAATTGATTTTTGTGCATTAATGTTCTGAACATTTTGATAATCAATATGTTGGTCAGAATATATATAATTTATTTATTCTTTCTTGACCTACCAGGTTTAGTGGATGTTGAATCAACAGTACTGGTAACTCTAAGTGTTGTTGTCTCAGTTGAAGCATCTGGTTGTATAATATCCCAATCACCACAACCACGGCATAAAATACCTTTATCTGCTTTAATTAAGGTTTTTTCAGCCGGTACTATTTGTTCATCCTTTTCACAAGCACTAAATAATGCTGTCCCTAGGACAGCTACTGTTAATAATAATCTTTTCATGAGTTTAGGGTTAATTTTAGTAATACGTTATTTTAAATTTCTGTTTATAAATTTCAATAGGATTGTCAAATAAAAATCAAACGCTGCCCGCAATTGTTTATTTTTTTTTAAACTTACAACTAAATATGGCAATGAAAATCTTGAACTTAATAGTAATAGTAATAAGCTTTTTCACTTATACTCAAACTATTCAAAATAGTTCCGCAAATATTAAAAAGATTTCTGACACTACTAAAGTTATTCAACTTAACAATCAAGCATTTAGGTCGCGCCTGATCAATCCTGATATCACAATTTCTGAGGCTAATAAAGCCCTTAAATTAGCCCAAAAAATCAATTATATTAATGGAATTGCAGAATCCTATCGTGTAATC
Source organism: Sphingobacteriales bacterium 16-39-50 (assembly GCA_002257025.1). Lineage (GTDB taxonomy): Bacteria > Bacteroidota > Bacteroidia > Sphingobacteriales > Sphingobacteriaceae > Daejeonella. Next base: position 131,934 of record NCHA01000004.1, read on the forward strand.
GGAGTCGGAAATAGTTATAAAAACTCTATTGATACTGCAATTGAAAACTACCTGAACGCTCTAAGCTATTTTAAAAGAAACAAAAATCTGGAAGGGGAAGCAAAAGTTTATAATAACATAGGAAATCTTTATCGTGACATTGACTATAACAAATCACTTGAAAACTTTGAAAAATCATTAAGAATTGCAACAAAACTGAATATTAAAGATTTAGTTGCAGGCCTCAATTTAAATATTGGAACAGCTTATCAACAAAGAAGAAATTATTCAAAAGCATTAACCTATTACCAGGAAAGCCTTTCCATGTTTAAAAACCTGGGTAATAAAATAGGAATCATACAAAGTCATCAGAATTTGGGGGTACTTTACTTAAATCTAAGAGACTTTAAAAGTGCAGAAAGCCATCTGATTGAAGCACTGAAAAAATCAAAAGAAGAAAAATTAAACAACTCAATTGCAGCAATAAACTTAACCCTAAGTTCTGTTCACATTGCTCAAAGCAGATTTGAGGAAGCAGAAAAGACCATAGAAGAGGGCTTAAAGTATGCCGAACTATTGGACGATTCTAAACTTGTCCGCAATTATACCCTGACCTCATTTGAGCTTGAAAGTAAACGTAAAAACTATTTTAAAGCCTTGACTCATTTGCGAAAAGCTTATAGGGAAGACAGTGCCAAATTTGTGAATAATATTTCCGACAAAATCAGTCTTCTGGAGTCACAGCATATTCAACTTGAAAAACAGAAGGAAAATGAGCTGACTATCGCCAGACAAAAAAATACCCAGTTGTTTCTTTGGGCAAGTATTGCAATCGCGGTTATGGCTTTTTTTGTCATTTTCTTATTAATAAAAATCGTTCGTAAGTCTGCTTATAATAACAGGGAATTAAGCCGTCTTAATCTCGAAATTTCGAAGCAAAAGGATGATTTGGATATGATCAATCAGAATCTTGAAGAAATAATTGAAGAGCGCACCAGGGACATTAAAATCAAAAATAAAAAGTTATCAGAATATTCCTCTCACTTGTCTCATCAGATCAGAAGTCCTGTAGCAACATTGAAAGGTCTTATGCTTTTAGAAAAGGATGATTTAATAGAAAGGGATGAACTGGTTGAGCAAATTGGTAAATGTATTTATGATCTTGATGATAAGATTATGAATATCAATGAAAACCTCAATAATCCTCATAAGTCAAGTCTGATTAGTGAAGATTAATCCTGAGTTTTAGTCTCCGTTATATCAATAATTAGCCAAAAGATTCAATTACTTATTTAGGTATAAGTGTTCAAAGCCGGGCCTTAATCTCAAATCTCTTTCTTAATTTAGCAGACAAAAAACAGGAGTAAATTTTGAATTATTTAGACGGACTAAATCCTTCTCAGCGGGCGGCAGTTGAACAGATAGAAGGACCAGTGATGATTGTTGCCGGTGCGGGATCTGGGAAAACACGGGTAATTACATACCGTGTTGCCCATCTCATCAGAAAAGGAGTTGACCCTTTCAACATCCTGGTGTTGACGTTCACGAACAAGGCTGCAAAAGAAATGCGGGAACGTATCATGAAAGTGGTCGGTGTGGAAGCAAAAAATATCTGGATGGGCACTTTTCACTCGGTTTTTGCAAAACTCCTCCGTGTTGAAGCCATAAAAATTGGTTATCCATCCAATTTCACAATCTACGATACCGATGATAGCAAGAGCCTTATAAGAGCTATTCTCAAGGAAAAACAATTAGATGATAAACTATATAATGCCAATTTCGTCTACAACCGCATATCATCATCAAAAAACAATCTTATCTCTCCTGCTGAATATCTCAACAACGAAAATATCCAGGCTGAGGACTTTTCAAGCGGACGCGGGAATTTAGGTGAGATCTATCAGATATATGCTCAGCGATGTTTTAAAGCAGGTGCTATGGACTTTGATGATCTTCTTTTTAAGACAAATGTACTGCTCCGTGAGCATCCTGAAGTACTTTATAAATACCAGAATAAATTTAAATATTTAATGGTTGATGAGTATCAGGATACTAATTTCTCGCAATACCTGATCGTTAAAAAACTTGCTGCAAACAATGAAAATATCTGTGTTGTAGGAGATGATGCCCAGAGTATTTATGCATTTCGGGGAGCAAATATTCAAAACATACTCAATTTTGAAAAAGACTATCCTGACCTGAAAGTTTTTAAACTTGAGCAGAACTACCGATCTACACAAAACATTGTCAGTGTTGCAAATAGCATTATTGCTAATAATAAAAATCAACTCAAGAAATCAGTCTTCTCAGAAAATGAAGAAGGAGATAAAATCAAGGTTTCGAGGGCTTTTAGTGATAATGAAGAGGGTAAAATTGTAGCTGAGGCTATTGTACAGGAACAGGCCCAAAAAGGATCAAAATATCATGACTTTGCTATCCTCTATCGTACAAATGCTCAATCAAGAGCGATGGAAGAAGCTCTCCGAAAATTAAACGTTCCTTATAAAATTTATGGAGGCCTCTCATTCTATCAACGTAAAGAGATAAAAGACCTTATCGCTTACTTCAGGCTTACCTTCAATCCCAATGATGAAGAGGCCCTCAAACGGGTAATCAATTATCCACGGCGTGGGATTGGAGACACTACTATTGAACGAATCATGATTGCCGCTGATCAGCACAATCTGACAATGTGGGAAATTATTTGCGATGCCCCTAAATACCTGGATTCAAGAAGTTCCTCATCCGTAGCAAATTTTGCTTCCCTGATTCAAAGTTTTCAGGTGATGACAAAAACGCATTCGGCATACGATACTGCTTTGCATATTGCTCAGCACTCCACCCTGCTTAAAGATCTTTATTCGGATAAATCGGTTGAAGGCTTAAGCAGATATGAAAATATCCAGGAGCTATTAAACGGAATAAAAGAATTCAGCGAACGTGAAGATATTGAAGAAAAGGGGCTTGATATATTTATGCAGGATGTTGCCCTGCTAACCAATGATGACAATGACAAGAACCCGGATGCTGATACAGTATCGCTAATGACCATCCATTCGGCAAAAGGACTCGAGTTCGACAATGTCTTTGTAGTTGGCTTAGAAGAGAACCTGTTCCCTTCTCAGATGTCATTGAGCTCACGCACCGATCTTGAAGAGGAACGCAGACTTTTTTATGTTGCAATAACCAGGGCTGGAAAAAAGCTAACACTCTCCTATGCAACATCGCGCTATCGTTGGGGAACATTGACGAGCTGTGAACCCAGCAGGTTTATTGAGGAGATTGATGCACGATATCTCGAACTCGACTTTAAACCCCAGAAAAAAAATTCAGGGAATTCACTTTTTGATGATGAAAGGTCGGCATGGCAACAAAAAGAGACTTTCAGCAAACCAAAACCATCATCCATCCCAAAGACAAGCTCCATACTTCCTAAAGCACATGTGCCCAGTGAGGGATTCGCTCCATCGGATACTTCAGGTTTACAGATGGGTATGGAAGTGGAACATGAACGCTTCGGTTTTGGTAAAGTAATCCATTTGGAAGGCAATAAACCCGACATCAAAGCGACCATATTTTTTAAAGATTTGGGACAGAAGCAATTATTGCTAAAATTTGCTAAATTGAAAATTATAAAATAAAATCAGAAACGCGATTTAGAGCTTAAAAACCGCATATTTAACTCCGCGCCAACAACTAATTACAATGACATTTGATTATAATACCACCAGGAAAAAGTTAATTCTTGCCGAATATGGACGTAATGTCCAGAATATGGTTAAATATATTGTTGATCTTCCGACTAAAGATGAGCGTAATCGATATGCTCAGGTAGTGATAGATCTTATGGGGTTTTTAAATCCTCACTTACGTGATGTGGCTGATTTCAAGCATAAATTATGGGATCATTTGCACATTATTTCCGATTTTAAAATCGATGTAGATTCTCCTTACCCGAAACCATCTGAAGATGCCATACGCTTTAAACCTGCTCCATTGTCATATCCTCAGCAAAGGATAAAATACAAACATTACGGAAAAACTGTAGAGCTTATGATAAGCCGGGCTAAGAATATTGAAGATCCTGAACGTAAACAGGCTATGGTTCAATCAATTGCCAATTTCATGAAAATGGCCTATGTTACCTGGAACAAAGACAGCGTTGCCGATGAAACCATTATCAAAGATTTACGCGAAATGTCAAATGGCGCTTTGCAGTTAGAAGAGAATGTTAATCTGCAGCGTGTAGAAGTCAGACAAGCACCAAGTGCCGGGAGACAAAGAAATACGAACCAGAATAAAGGCAGACAGAACAGTAGCAATAGAAACAATTCAGGTTCCAACCGCCAGAGGAGTAATAACCCTGGTGGAAAAAGATATTAATCCTGTTAAGAAATACTCTGGTTCTAATTCATAGGATCCATTTTTCCTGTATGTTAAATCAGAACAACCAGAATAAGTTAATTGGAGACCATTTCCCTCTTTTTAAAAAAATTAACCAATTCAATAACTTTTTAATTGAGCGAGGAAAGCTGGTTTTTGTAAATTAGTTTTCGCTATATATTAAAACATTAAAACCCTTTACCGAAAAGATGAATGCATTTGAAATTGTTGGTGGTAAACCTTTAAAAGGAGAAATTATACCTCAGGGAGCTAAAAATGAAGCATTGCAAATCATTTCTGCTGTTCTCCTGACCGAAGAAAAAATTACAATCAGCAATATTCCGGATATAAAAGATGTTAATAAGCTCATCGAATTAGTTTCTGATCTGGGAGTAAAAGTTGAACGAATAAATCAAGACACTTATACCTTCGAAGCATCAAATATCAATCTTGACTTTTTTCAATCGGAGGCATTCAGGGCAAAGGGCGGTAGTTTAAGGGGTTCGATTATGATTGTGGGGCCCTTATTGGCACGTTTCGGAAAGGCTGCTATCCCAAAACCTGGTGGCGACAAAATTGGAAGAAGGCGCCTTGATACCCACTTCCTTGGATTTGAAAAGCTGGGTGCCAAATTTATTTACGACAAAAAAACAAACTTCTTTAACGTTGATGCCAGCAATTTAAAAGGCGCTTATATCTTATTGGACGAGGCTTCTGTTACCGGAACTGCCAATGTGGTTATGGCTGCTGTACTTGCAAAAGGCGAAACAACAATTTATAATGCAGCCTGTGAGCCTTATCTGCAACAATTATGCAAAATGCTCAACCGGATGGGCGCTAAAATTACCGGCATTGGCTCTAACCTTCTAAAAATTGAAGGTGTCAAAAAACTGGGAGGGACAGAACACCGGCTCTTACCGGATATGATTGAAATCGGATCTTTCATCGGATTGGCGGCCATGACCGAATCTGAAATCACAATCAAAAATGTCCATTTTGAAGAACTGGGTATGATTCCTGAAGTATTCAGAAAACTGGGTATTAAATTTGAATTGAGAGGTGATGATATTTTCATCCCATCCCAGAAACATTACGAAGTTGATACTTTTATCGATGGTTCAATCATGACGATAGCAGATGCACCATGGCCAGGATTTACTCCGGATTTGCTTAGTATTATGCTCGTTATAGCAACTCAGGCCAAAGGCAATGTTCTGATTCATCAGAAAATGTTTGAAAGCCGGCTTTTCTTTGTCGATAAACTGATCGACATGGGTGCCCAGATCATTTTATGTGATCCTCACCGCGCAACAGTAATTGGTCTGGATAAAAAGGTGAAACTCCGCGGGATTGAAATGACTTCCCCCGACATCAGAGCAGGTGTTTCATTACTTATTGCAGCTCTTTCTGCACAGGGAACATCTATCATATACAATATCGAACAGATTGAACGTGGATACCAGAATATTGATGTACGGCTCAAGGCACTGGGAGCTGATATTAAACGGATTATAGTGACTAATAAAGCAGGGCATTAATCTATAATCCAATATATACATTATTTCGTATAATGGATAGGTTAGCAAGGACAGCGGATTCCAGCTAAATAAAATCATTCATGAATATTGTAATCATTGGGAATGGTATTACAGGAATTACCTGTGCAAGGAATGTCAGGAAGCTGGATTCCAATGCATCCATTACTGTAATCTCCGGGGAAACTGAGCATTTCTTTTCACGTACGGCCCTGATGTATATCTATATGGGGCACATGAAGTTTGAACACACCAAACCCTATGAAGACTGGTTTTGGAAAAAAAACAGAATAAACCTCATTAAGGCATACGTTAAAAGCCTGAATTCAAAAGATAAAACACTCCATTTTGATAATGGCGAATCTATAGCCTACGACAAACTGATCATTGCGTGTGGTTCGGTACCAAATAAATTTGGATGGCCGGGAGAAAACCTGCATGGAGTTCAGGGTCTTTACAGTATCCAGGATCTTGAACAAATGGAAAGAAATACCAAAAATATTTCATCTGCAGTTATTATTGGAGGAGGATTGATTGGTATCGAAATGGCTGAAATGCTCCACAGCAGAAAGATTGAGGTGAAGATGCTTGTACGGGAGAATTTTTATTGGGGGAATATCTTACCCAGGGAAGAAGCACAACTTATTGGTAAACATATAAGCGCACATGGAATAGATCTTCAGCTTAATACTGAGCTTAAAGAGATTATTTCAGATGATCAGAATCGTGTTAAAGGAGTGCTCACAAACAAAGGGGAACAGTTTGAATGTCAGTTTGTTGGTCTTACCGCAGGCGTAAAGCCAAACATCGGCTTCCTTGAAAAACATGAATTGGAAACTGAGCGCGGGATTCTCATTAACGAATACTTTGAGACCAGCATCCCGCATATTTATGCTGCAGGTGATTGTGCACAGTTTCGTAATCCCAAGCCTGGAGAACCCGCCATTGAACAATTATGGTACACCGGAAAAATGCAGGCAGAAACACTGGCCAGAACTATTTGCGGAGATAAATCTGCTTACAATCGGGGGATCTGGTTTAATTCAGCTAAATTTTTCGATTTGGAATATCAGACATACGGACAGATTTTGCCGGAGATCAATGATCAGCAGAAAAGTTTTTACTGGGAACACCCAAATGGTAAACATGCCTTCAGGGCAAATTACAGCAGTAAAGATGAAAGCATATCAGGTTTTAATTTCATAGGCATCAGATTCAGGCAAATTATTGCAGAAGAATGGATCAGGGAGCACAAAACAATCGGTTTTGTGATTCAAAATCTGAAAAAAGGATGGTTTGACCCTGAATTTTCTAAAGCCTTTTATAATGATATCTCTCATTCCTATTTACAAAGTTTAAAAAGTGGAAATGAAGAATAACAAGCATTTAAAATAAATGAAAGACATTTCACTTTCAATCGCAAGTCCAGCTGCAGCCAGCCCTTTACAAAAAGCCGGTGCTGCACTTACCGCATGCGCAATACTCAGCTCAATTATTGCCGCTTTCGGAGCCGGAACATCCAATCCCCTGCTATTCTTTTTCCTGATAACAGGCTTATTCATTTCCGGTGGGATATTTTATTCAATTCCCTATTTTAAGGCACAGGCAGGAATCAAAAATGATGGAATAATGCAAAATTCCCTGAGCAGCCGGGGTGCTATTGCCTGGGGAATTGCGATATTAATGACCGGGTTTTATATCATTCTTTACTGGTTTCCTTATTATCTTGAAGGTCTGATCCGGACAATGGATCCATTGAGCATGATGCTGAGGAATAAAGCATCTGATCAATGGTTTTTATATGGTGCTTTTTATACCCTTGCTGTTCTCATCATGGGAATGCGCTTCATTGCAAAGTATAAATTCAGTCGTTATCACATCATAAGAACCATTTCTGTGATGTTTTTTCAGCTGGGCTTCGCATTCCTGTTACCCGCATTTTTATTAAAATTAAATCAGCCGGAATTTTACTTTTCTTATTTCTGGCCGTTAAAATATTCCTATTTATTCCCGAATGATATAGATTATCTGATCCAATCAGGGAATCTGGGGGTATTTATGGTATTCTGGGGTTTGGTCATGACATTCATCGCTACCCCTGTTCTAACCTATAATTTCGGTAAACGCTGGTACTGTTCATGGGTTTGCGGTTGTGGTGCCCTGGCCGAAACCTTAGGCGACCCCTACAGGCAAAATTCAGATAAATCATTGAAAGCATGGAAGATTGAACGCTGGATGGTTCACTCAGTCCTGGTATTCATTACACTCACTACAGCTCTGCTCTGGCTGAATTCATGGAAAAGCGGAACTATTTTAGGTGATGCATCAGGCTTATTTTCACAATGGTATGGTTTTCTGATAGGCTCCGTATTCTCAGGGGTTATTGGAACAGGATTTTATCCAATAATGGGATCTCGTGTTTGGTGCCGCTTCGGATGCCCAATGGCAGCAATTCTGGGATTATTCCAAAGATTCAAATCGAAATTCAGAATTACGACCAATGGTGGACAGTGTATCTCCTGCGGGAATTGTTCAACTTACTGTGAAATGGGAATTGATGTGAGAGCCTATGCACAAAAAGGGGAGAACATTATCCGGGCATCTTGTGTAGGTTGCGGTGTTTGTTCATCTGTTTGTCCACGCGGAGTTCTAAAACTTGAAAATCTGGAAGAAGAAGGTCGCTTTATTCCATATATCCGTCATGAAGACAAAAAATGAATCAGAACCAGCAAAAACCATTGATTTATGTAATCATCCCTGCATTCAATGAAAGTAAATCGATAGGAAAGGTCATTGCTGATATACCTGGCATGGTCACAGAAATTATTGTGGTTGACAATGCTTCGACAGATAATACGGGAGATTTCGCAAAAGAAAAAGGTGCCACCGTTCTAAGGGAAAACAGGAAAGGCTATGGGTATAGCTGTCTGAAAGGCATGGACTATATCAGTAAAAAAGCCAAAGAGAATGATATTATTGTGTTTTTGGATGGTGACTATTCTGACTTCCCTGCAGAAATAAAATTGCTGATCTCTCCAATTATGTCTTCCGGTTTTGATATGGTGATTGGTTCAAGAGTACTCGGAGAAAGGCAGAAAGGTTCCATGCTTTTCCAGCAAATTGCCGGAAACTGGCTGGCTACCACATTGATCAAACTATTTTACAATGCTCATTTTACCGACCTGGGACCGTTCAGGGCAATCACCTGGAATGCACTGCAACAAATCAACATGAAGGATAAAACCTTTGGCTGGACTGTCGAAATGCAGGTCAAAGCGGCAAAACTTAATCTGAAGTTTACCGAAATTCCGGTCAGCTACCGCAAAAGGATTGGTGTAAGCAAGGTCTCGGGTACAATAAAAGGCACAATTTTAGCCGGATATAAAATATTACTCACCATTTTTAAAAATATTTAATTTTTTACTGCGGGATTTATGCTTGAACATGGTATTGTAATACTTTATTACTTTTTCTTTTTTTTCATAATCCTTTTCAGCATTGGGCAGCTTGCCTTGTTAATTACATTCCTATTCAACCGAAAAAAAGAATATCATCTTAATAAAACGTTTGAATTACCCTCACTGACTATTCAATTACCTGTCTATAATGAACGCTTTGTAATTGAGCGCTTATTGGATTCAGTTGAAAGATTAAATTACCCTAAAAACCGCTTAGAGATTCAGGTACTGGATGATTCAACTGATGATACCAGGACAATTGCTGCAAAAAGGGTTGAACAATTAAAAACTCTTGGTTTCAACATACAACATATTCATCGATCAAACAGGGAAGGGTATAAAGCAGGTGCATTACAAAACGGACTAATTAGTGCATCAAGTGATTATTTAGCAATATTTGATGCCGACTTCGTTCCATATCCGGATTTTTTGACCGATACATTAACCTATTTCACTGATGAACAAACAGGAATGGTCCAAACACGATGGGGGCATTTGAATGCAATGCAATCATTACTGACCAGGGCACAGGCAACCGGCCTGAACAACCATTTTATAATTGATCAGGAAGGAAGAAACAAAGGAGGATATTTTATAAATTTTAACGGAACTGCAGGAATCTGGAAAAAAGAGTGCATCGTTGATGCTGGTGGCTGGAACTCGGATACCCTTACTGAAGATCTTGATCTCAGTTACCGGGCCCAGATTAAGGGCTGGAAATTTAATTACTGTCCAAACATAATCATACCTGCAGAATTACCTGACAGGATAAGCGCAGTGCGTACACAACAATTTCGCTGGACAAAAGGTGGCGTTGAAACCTCAAAAAAACTTTTAGGCAAGCTTTGGAAAGCTAAGCTCAGCTTAGCTGTGAAACTATTTGGAAGTTTTCACCTCTTGAATAACTATATCTATGCCTTTGTCTTAATTAGTGCATTACTAAGTGTTCCATTAATGTTCGTCAAAAACACATCAACAGAATTTGATCAGCTCTTTAAATGGAATACCATTATTATGACAGTAATGCTGATCAACTTCCTGTATTGCTTTACCGCAATCTTAGTTGATAAAAAGAAATTTATCGCAGCGCTAATAGAAGTCATAACTGCTTTCCCGCTTGCCCTGATTCTTTCTTTGGGGATGTCATACCATAATACAAGGGCAATATTCCAGGGAATTTTAGGGAAAAAGACAGCTTTCATAAGAACCCCAAAGATTAGTGAGTCGGGCGGAATAAACCCCTATTTAAAAACACCTGGATATAAAAAATATACCCCTGAATTGCTGCTTTTCCTTTACTTCTTATTTGCTGCCTGCTCAGGGATATACTTCAAAGATTTCGGATTTCTGATCTATCATGTATTAATGTTCTCAGGATTTGGATTCGTATTATGGAGTGCCTGGTCCGAAACATCTGAGAATTAATCCGATCAGGCAGATATCGCATTGATGATATCATATTGCGTAATGATCTCAATTTCACCTAGTTCACCTTCAACCAGAACAGCCATATTATCCTTATTTATAATCGATGTGATTTTATCAATAGAAGTATTCAAATCAACAAATGGAAAGGAAGATGTCATGATATCCTTTACAGAACCTGATCGAAGTGCCGGGTTCTCCATAACAGAACTCAGGATATCACTCTCCGTGATCTTACCAACGATCATACCCTTCTGAGTGACCGGGATCTGTGAAATATTCAATGACTTAATTGTGTTGATCGCCTGCAATACGGATTGTTCACAATCAATAGTTACAATTTCCTGTCTGCCCCGCTTAATCAAAATGGACTTGGCTGTAAGTTTTTCATCTGTAAGAAAACCCCTCTCCCTCAGCCAGTCTTCATTGTACATCTTGCCCATGTATCTGGAACCATGATCATGAAAAATGACAACAACAACATCACCCTCCTTTAACTCGTCCTTAAGCTGCATCAGACCGGCAAGAGCCGATCCGGCAGAGTTCCCGGCAAATATGCCCTCCTTACGGGCTATCTCACGCGTCATTAATGCCGCATCCTTATCTGTTACCTTTTCGAAACGGTCAATGATATCGAAGTCAACATTCTTAGGAAGAAAATCTTCCCCAATGCCTTCTGTGATATATGGATAGATCTCATTTTTATCGAGAATACCGGTTTCCTTATACTTCTTAAAGACCGAGCCATAGGTATCAATTCCCCAAACCTTAATGGCCGGGTTCTGCTCTTTGAGGTATTTTCCGGTACCGGATATTGTACCACCGGTTCCAACTCCTACAACCAGATGAGTAATTTTTCCCTCTGTTTGCTTCCAGATTTCAGGGCCTGTTTGCTCATAATGAGCTTTCGAATTAGAGAGATTATCATATTGGTTAGGTTTCCATGAATTTGGCACCTCACGCTCCAGGCGTGAAGAAACCGAATAATAGGAACGGGGATCTTCAGGCTCAACATTTGTTGGGCAAACAATAACTTCGGCACCAAAAGCACGTAATGCATCAACTTTTTCTTTTGATTGCTTATCAGTGGTAGTAAAAATACACTTATAACCTTTTATGATCGCTGCCATTGCCAATCCCATTCCGGTATTTCCTGAAGTTCCTTCTATAATCGTTCCTCCCGGCTTGAGTTTTCCTTCCCGTTCAGCATCCTCAATCATTTTAACCGCCATCCGGTCCTTTATGGAATTTCCCGGATTGGTAGTTTCAATTTTTGCTAAAACCGTAGCCTTAACATCTTTTGTTATTGCGTTCAATTTAACCAGAGGGGTGTTCCCAATGGTTTCGAGAATATTGTTATACCACATGATACAAAAATAAGCATTTAAGCCCAAAACAACAGAATAAATGCCAAAATGGAATAAAATCAAAATAATATATTAACTATCCATTCAAGACAAAATAATATATCGTAAGACTACTGGTTAAGTAGTCTTAACCATTGGAAATTCGGGAAAAAACAGAAGAAAATATCCAGGGATGAAAATGAATAATTAGTAATTAAAAGCTCTTAGAATTTCAGATGCTTAACTGTTAAGCCATTATTTATCAGTTGCTTTAATGAATCAACGCCTATCCTGAGGTGGTCTTCAACAAATTTTTCAGTGACAAGTGAATCACTTTCTGCTGTTTTTACCCCTTCAGGGATCATCGGCTGATCAGATACCAATAACAAGGCTCCTGTTGGGATCTTATTAGCAAATCCGGTAGTGAAAATTGTTGCAGTTTCCATATCAACAGCCATAGCACGCAGACTTTTTAGATATTTTTTAAAAGTCTTGTCATGCTCCCATACTCTACGATTTGTAGTATAGACAGTGCCTGTCCAGTAATCTAAGGAGTAATCACGTATTGTTGTGGAAATGGCCTTCTGCAAAGCAAAGGCAGGCAGGGCAGGAACTTCGGCCGGTAAATAATCATTGGATGTACCCTCTCCCCTGATTGCTGCTATTGGAAGAATAAGATCACCTATTTTATTTTTTTTCTTCAAGCCTCCGCATTTACCTAAAAACAATACTGCTTTGGGCTTGATAGCGGTAAGAAGATCCATCATGGTTGCAGCCATTGGACTGCCCATTCCAAAATTGATCAATGTGATACCATTTGCCGAAACACTCTGCATTGGCTTATCAAGGCCCATAATCGGTGCATTATCATTCCATTCCGAAAAAAGTTTCAGGTATCTTGAAAAATTTGTGAGCAAAATAAAATTACTGAACTCAGTCAGTGGTCTTCCGGTGTAGCGTGGCAACCAATTGGCAACAATATCATCCTTAATTTTCAAACCAGATTTTACAGGCGTTTCCAGTTCAATATCCTTTTTACCGGAAGGGGCTGTTTCAATTTTTTGGGCTTTCTTTTCCATGATAATAAATATTAAATAGAGCAAAAAGCCCCGGATGTGATCCGGGGCTTTTTATGCAACTTTTAATTTTTTAAGATCTGATTTCTCAAATTTATCTTTAGCGTATTCGAGTGTAATGAACAACTCCTTTCCACTTTTTCCGGAGGGTGTCTCATACATCGCATCTATCATAATCGCTTCACAAATGGAACGTAAGCCCCTGGCTCCAAGTTTAAACTCCATCGCCTTATCCACAATAAATTCCATTACCTCCTTATCGAACTCAAGCTTTACATTTTCATATTCAAATAGCTTTTTATACTGTTTGATCAATGAATTTCTCGGCTCCTCCAATATACTCAGCAGAGTTTCCCTATCTAAAGGATTCAGGTGAGTAATCACAGGTAATCTGCCAATAAGTTCAGGAATAAGCCCAAATGACTTCAGATCCTGAGGGGTAATATATTTATAAAGGTTTTTAAGATCAATAGTAAATTCATCCTTATCAACCTTATAACCAACGGTTTGTGTACGAAGCCTGTTGGCTATCTTCTTCTCTATTCCGTCGAATGCACCGCCACAAATGAACAGGATATTATTCGTGTTCACCGGAATCATCTTTTGATCAGGATGTTTCCTTCCACCCTGCGGGGGAACATTGACAATTGTACCTTCCAGAATCTTTAGCAAGGCTTGTTGTACTCCCTCTCCTGATACATCACGTGTAATTGAAGGATTATCACTCTTGCGGGCTATCTTGTCAACCTCATCAATATAAACTATACCACGCTCGGCGGCAGTTACATCATAATCGGCTGCCTGAAGCAGACGGGTCAATATACTTTCCACATCTTCACCAACATAACCGGCTTCAGTTAATACTGTAGCATCACATATACAAAAAGGTACATTTAAAACTTTGGCAATTGTTTTGGCAAGCAGAGTTTTTCCAGTACCCGTTTCGCCAACCATGATGATATTGGACTTCTCAATCTCAACCTCATCCTTACCTACCTTTTGATTCAACCGTTTATAGTGATTATAAACAGCTACAGAAAGTATCTTTTTTGCCTGATCCTGTCCGATAACATACTGATCAAGGTGAGTTTTTATCTCAACAGGCTTTAGCAGAGTTTCGAAGGTTTGAGTTGATTTGGCTTTCCGGACATTCAGTTCTTCTGCCAGTATCTGATTCGCCTGGGTTACGCATTTATCACAAATATGTGCATCAAGACCCGCGATCAGCATCAGTGTATCCTGCTTGCCTGAGCCGCAGAATGAACATTTAATATCCTTACTTCCCTTACTCATTATTTCTTATCTCCGGTTCCTACCAAAACTTCATCAATCATACCAAACTCTTTAGCTTCATTGGCGATCATCCAATAATCACGGTCAGAAGCCCTCTCCACCCATTCGTATGTTTGACCTGAATGCTTGGCGATGATATCATAAAGTTCCTTTTTAAGTTTAAGCATCTCACGCAGATTGATCTCCATATCTGAAGCAACTCCCTGAGCACCACCTGATGGCTGATGAATCATCACCCTTGAGTGTGGCAATGCTGCCCTTTTACCTTTTGTTCCTGCACAAAGCAATACGGCTGCCATTGAAGCTGCCATACCTGTACATATTGTGGCAACATCCGGACTGATGTACTGCATGGTATCATAGATACCTAAACCTGCATAAACAGAGCCTCCTGGTGAATTGATGTAAATCTGGATATCCCGTTTGGAATCTGTCGACTGTAAAAACAACAGTTGAGCCTGGATAATATTGGCTATCCCCTCATGGACAGCATCACCTAAAAAAATGATCCTATCCATCATTAAACGTGAAAACACATCCATTTGTGCCACGTTCAGCTGACGTTCCTCTATGATATATGGAGTCATTGCCGTAGGAATTGAAGCGTTTTGAACCCTTCCAATAAAACTATCTACATGCTGACTGCCGATACGATGATGTTTAACGGCGTATTTTCTGAATTCGTTCTTATCTATGTTCATTTTTGAATTTATAATTAATATTTAACATTTATTTCGAAAGAGGTATAAATAAATAGAGATCGAAATAAATGGTCATAATAAAACCAAAAACAATCAAATTATTTCAACTCCAGAAACTTATTATACTCTATATCTTTTTTATCTAAGGTAATAACACCCTTCAGATAATCAAACACATGCTGTGCTTTTACTTCTTCAAAAATACGATTTGCATTCTCCTTATTCTGTAAGAACTGAGCAGTGTATTGTCCCAATTGTTCTTCAGAAAGTGGCTGCGGACTATACATACGGAACTGTCCGTCAAGGCGATTTTTAGCAGCTGCAAACACTTCCTCGTATTTGATCTCCAATTTATTGTCCTTGATAATCTTATTCTCAATCAAAGTCCAGCGCAGATTACGTGCAAAATCATCATAACCTTTTTCTAATTCCTCTTCGCTCAACTTTTCGTTCGTTGCCTTTAACCAACGTTTCAGGAACTCATCAGGCAGGCTAAGCTTCACCTTATCCAGACCAAACTGGAATAAATCTGCCTGAAGCTTCTGATCAGCATTCTGAACCATCATACTCTCAAGTTCTTCCCTGATCTTCTGCTCAAATTCAGCTTCTGTCTTTACAACATTTTCACCGAATATCTTGTCAAAAAACTCCTGGTTCAGATCGCCTTCTTCCAGTCGATTTATATTTTTAACTGATAATTTAAATTTAGACTTAAGGTCCTGAGCATCCTCTTCAGAAATATTCAAAAGCTTTGCGATTATTGTTGCATTGCCATCAAATGCTTTCTGAATATCCAGAACTACTTCATCATCCTTTTTAAGACCAATCAATGATTTCTTAATCTTAGAATCTTCAACCTGATCTAAACGAACCGATGCCGTATTCGAAATTCCTCCTTCAAAAACAGAACCATCTGCAGCAATTTGAGTTAAATCCGCATAGATTACATCATCATCTGCCGATACGTCAGGATTTGACATTTTGCCATAACTTTTTCTGAGGTTTTTGATTCTTGAGGCAAGTGTATCTTTATCAACCTTAACCTGATAATAGGTTAATTTATCTTTTGAAGAAAAATCAAGATCAAATTCAGGAGCTATTCCCAGTTCATAAATAAACTCAAATTCATCTGTGAAATCCCAGTTAAACTCTTTGCTATCATCGATCTTAGGTAATGGCTGCCCAAGTACTTCAATCTTATTCTCGCTGATGTAATTGCTCAGGGTATCGTTCAGGATATTATTGATCTCATCCACCAGAATATTCTTCCCGTACATCTTTTTAATATGGGCAGCTGGCACCATACCAGGACGGAATCCAGGTAGTTTCGCTTTTTTCGCCTGCGCTTTGATCGCTTTTTCTACACGTTCTTTGTAATCTTCAGGATTAATCTTAACAGTAAGTACAGAATTCAGATTGTCTATTTTGTCCTGTGTAATGTTCATTTTATATGCTTTATGTCGTTTTTGTTTATACAAAAATTCCCCGGTTTGTAGCCGGGGAATTAATCAGTGCGGATGAAGGGACTCGAACCCCCACGCCGTGAAGCGCCAGATCCTAAGTCTGGTGCGGCTACCAATTACGCCACATCCGCATTGTTAGGATTATTTTCCAAAATTTCCCGAATGCTTGAACATGCTATTGGTTAACGATATTCATCACAATTCCGATATATTTCGGTCGGCAAAAATAACGTTTTTCTATCTAACTACAAAATGATTTATGCTTATTATTTAAGCTTATCATTTTATTTTATCTTAATGATCTCAAATAGGCAGGGCTGAGAAGAAGCCTGCTACCATACCAGGAGAACATTTCGCCGTCAACAATTGAAACCCGGGCATCCTGACAAATACTTTTAATCTCCTTAACATGCTCATCTTTAAAAGGATATGGCTCAGAAGACAGAAAGATACATTCAGGATTGAGATTTTTTAGCTGATCAGCACTAATTTCCGGGTAACGATCTTCACTAATCGCATTCTCAAACCCTCCTCTGCTTAAAATATCATCAATAAAAGTTTGTTTTCCTGCCAGCATATAGGGGTCCTTCCATATAAAATAGGCAGTCCTGTAAGGCTTATGTATTTTTTCCAATTTCAAAAACTGCTCATTAACATCATCTGCAATTACAGCAGCCTTTTCTAATCTGCCTGTCAATTCACCAATCTGCCTGATCATATCAATCGCTTCAGGCAGAACCTGTATGTCGCTCATCCAAACAGGAAATTCCTTCATCAGTTCCTCTATCTGGGCTCTGTCGTTCTCTTCTTTGTTTCCAA
Organism: Sphingobacteriales bacterium 16-39-50; assembly: GCA_002257025.1. GTDB lineage: Bacteria > Bacteroidota > Bacteroidia > Sphingobacteriales > Sphingobacteriaceae > Daejeonella. The sequence goes on from NCHA01000004.1 coordinate 149,412, forward strand.
TAATGAGATCAGGCATTAATTCGCGAATCTTGCGAAGATCAAGCATTTTTGTGCCCCCAATTTTAGTTGATCTCTTAAATTTTTCCCTTGGATGAATACAAAATTTTGTGATACCAATGATTTCTGTGTCCAGTCCCAAATCAAAAAGCAATTCTGTTTGCGATGGCACCAGAGAAATAATCCGTTGAGGGGGATACGAGAAAGAAATAAGCCTTCCCATCTGATCGGTAAATGTGCGCTTTTGCATACTTTTACAAAGTAAGCTAATTTTTATAGATGCCTAAATGGATTCAAAATTTTCTGATGCTAATATCGCTTACAGGCTATATTCTGGCAGGATATTATATTGAAAGATCAAACTTCCCGCTTCTAATCACTGTTTACAGTTCCTTATTTCTGATTGCCTATATTCTTCAAAAAAACAGCAGCCCTGATAATTTCAGACTTCTGCTACTGAGTGGTATACTCTTTCGCTTTTGCCTGATTTTTTCAATTCCGGCGCTTTCTGATGATTTTTATCGTTTTGTATGGGATGGAAGGATTCAGCAATTGGGGATAAACCCCTTCGACTTTACTCCGGCACAATTTATTAAACAGCATTCTGATCAATTGCTGCACCAAATCTTTCCTTATCTCAACTCTCCTGATTATTATAGCGTCTATCCACAAATTTGCCAGTCGATTTTTAAAATTGCCTCGGCAATTGGAGGTGATAGTCTGTACCAGACTGTTGTTATTTTAAAATCTGCAATCTTTCTTTCTGAACTTGGTACAATTTTCCTTTTAAAGGCACTACTTTCGGCAAGGAAGAATGCGCAATCACTTCAATTAATTTACATTCTCAATCCATTGGTAATTATAGAACTCAGTGGCAACATCCATTTTGAAGCCTTCATGATCTTATTTATGCTGATGGCTGTCTGGCTGATTAATCATCAGAAATACATCAGCTCAGCCGGAGCATTATCACTTGCCGTTCAGGCGAAATTATTGCCTCTTATCTTTATTCCATTACTCTTCCGACAAATTGGCCTGAAAAAGACAATTAAATATGCATTTGTTTGTCTGATTATCACATCAGTCCTGAGTCTTGTATTACTTAATTCAACAGAGAGATTTGCTCATTTTGCAGAAAGCCTAAGGCTTTATTATGGTAAATTCGAATTTAATGGAGGCTTTTATAATTTGTTAAGAGCCATTGGCCAATGGTTCCTGGCTTATAATCCCATAGCTGTATTGAGTAAGATCATGATCGCTCTGGCTTTATCCGGGATGATCTGGGTATACTTCAGAAAGTTTGAGCTTTTGAATGGGATGTTTTGGCTGCTGACTATTTACCTGGCATTCTCTGCTGTAGTCCACCCCTGGTATCTTACACCTCTGGTAGCACTTTCTGTTTTTACCAGACTTCGTTTTGCTTTGTTATGGTCAGCAATGATACCTTTAAGCTATTATACTTATAGTGTGATCCCGTACAGTGAAAATTATTGGTTTACCGGGATTGAATATCTTATTGTTATCGGTTTCCTTATTTGGGAGCTTAATAAGCCGGAATCATCTCAAACCTTAACCTGAAATACTTCAGGATTATTCGTCGTAGAAATCCTGCAATGAACCAAAATAATTCAGATTCCATCCATCAATCATATCATCTATTTCTGAGTCAGGGATATTTATATGTCTGAGTTCAACAGAAGTGCCATTTTTATCGGGATGAAGAATAAATGTCACAATTGATTCCTCTGGCTGATCACCAAAATACCATTGCTGAACAATCTTTTTGTTTTCTACAAACTCAATGTTTTTTCCGCAAATACTATCATCCCATAGTGAAAACTCGGAACCCGGTTCGGTGCTCATGATCGCTTCAGCTCCTGTCCATAAAGAGATCGTCAGCGGGTTGGTCAGTGCGAGGTAAACCTCCTCCGGACTTGCCTGTATCAGGTAATATTTCTTAAAATCTTTCATGTGAATTGCAAATCTAATATAAATGCCCTGATAATTTAATCCTGGATAATGAATTAATGCCCGGTTCTACAAGCTATACAAATATGCGAAAATCACTTTTTTATTTTTTTTAGCAACATTTTGTAATAGCTGGCGTCATATAGTCTAGTTAGGCAATAGGAAATAAGAAATCTATGGTAAGCAAAGATCAAAACATTAGTAATCAGTCACTTAGATCAGAACGCAGACCTATAACTTTAAAACTAAGCTATTTGCCGGTTCATGTTCCTCATATAGCTGATGCCCTTGATTTTGTTATTGAAAAGCTGCAATTCATTCCAACTGAAAAATTTTTATTCAGTGAAAGCCCTAAAAATGACCCCATTCAATTGAAAGATAGTAATGGCAATTTATTAACACTGATTATGCAGGAAATAAAAAATAAACCCGAATTCAATTATATCATTTTTCATACTGATGATTGCCTCAGGGACTACCATAAATATACTCTTGCAGGTGTTGAATTTATAAGCAGACCTGAATATACTGATGCAGGCCTGAGGGTAGATTTCCTCGGGCATAAAGAAAATCGATATACTTTACTGGAAGAAAGAATATATACCGAAATATAGTTTTAAATAAAATGAAATACTTACGTGTACTTAAGAATAATAATCAGATATCAAGTGAAACTGTAAAGCAAGCTTATTATCCGGAGCACATAAGCAACTTTTCGATGCAAATGGTATTTAGTGGTAATTCAACTTATAATATCGGTAAAAGACATTTAAATCTATACCCTGACAGTTTTCTGGCACTGAATAAGGGTACACAATATTCCAGCAAGGTGGATTCCAATATCCCGGTGAATATGCTTTCAATCTCCTTTGCTCCCGAATTTCTTAGTGATTTTTACAGAACCCAGCATAAAAATATAAACACACTGCTGGATGACCCTTTCAATTCAACTGAGCATTCTGAGGGCTTCTTTTTAGAAACCATCTATCCCTTTTCAGGAGATATGAAATACAACATCCTGAACCTTAAAAACCAACTTGAACAAGAGTCGCCCGATGATTTGCTTGTCAATGAATACCTCCATCATAGCCTGATCAACTACTTTAAAATCTACCATAAAGAAGTTTCCAATAAATCAGAGAATCTTAGCTTTCTAAATAAAAGTACTAAGATTGAGATACTCAAACGTCTCACTTTTGCTAAAGAGTATATCTCTAGTAATTACAATAAAAACATAGATCTTGAAGATATTGCGCAGACTGCCTGTTTATCCGTAAATCATTTATTACGTACATTCAAACAGGCCTATGGCATATCCCCACATCAATACCTGATAAAAGTGAGGATAGACAGATCAAAATATCTGCTCACCAACACAAGATACACGCTGAACGAAATCGTGGAAATAGTTGGATTTGAATGTCCAAGTTCATTTATAAGGCTTTTCAAAACGATGAACAGTATCACTCCCGGGAAATATCGCCTGAATCTTCAACAAAACTAATTTAACGTGAGTTCGATATTAAATTATCTAAAGGTTAAGATTTAACCACATAGATTGAATTTATTATGCATTAAAGGAAACATAGATTGAAGCGAAGCTTCAAGGCTATCTGTGGCTAAAATGTAGGTTAGAAGCTATAAAATGCTATGTTTCCCTGCCTGCCAGCAGGCAGGTATGTGGTTTTTAAAATATTATGTCGGGTTCACATTAATTTAACTTCTCCCTGCTGTAAGGGAATTCAATCTTTCTGAATTTACCATTTACAGTACCCTCAATCCAGGCCAGAACATTGCTTGCTGATTGGAAATGATAGGAAATTCGCTGAGGAAAGTCATGGTTCTTATTTTCAAAAACAAAAATTCCATCCTCTGCCGAGACTAACTTAAAAGAAACTGTAGAATCATTCCCTGCCCCATTTCCTGTAGGTTCATAATAAATACTACCAGCAGATTCATATATTTTTATGGTTTCAAGTAAAGTACTGTCACCTGCATTACTTATTGAAAAACTGATTCCATACATCCTTGAATCTTTGCTCATTTTCCAGGATTCAACAATACGACCTTTTGCCGTATTCATGGTCCAGCTTCCTTTTAAAAAATCAAAATCACTAAGCGAAGTTCTTTGCTGGGCATTAGACTCAAAACATAGAACAAAAAATAAACTAAACAGCAACAGTTTTTGCTTCATAAATACCTTGATGAATATGATCCTCCTCTTTTATAAATACACTTGAATAAAGATCAGTATTCTGATGAAATAAATTCGGTACATATCAAAAGATTTCAGCAAAAAAAGCACTTCATTTTTCGAAAAGATCTATAATTAAATGACTGATTTTTATAGTCTATACTGTCCTGATTTTTCCCTTTAACAAAATTTAACAGACCATAATCTGAATGATTCCGGAAATCTCAAATTGTCTGTTTAAAAACAGACAATTATAACAACAAAAAATATTTACATATAATTCATTATCAGTTATTTACAAATAATTTAACTAATATTCCGGAAAGCCCATCAGAAAATATCAGAACCTGAAAGTATTTACTCCAAATGGAATTAATGGTGTTTTTTGCCTATGTGCCAGGCTGGTTTTATATGGAAATTTAGATCAGAAAATTATATTAAAAAAACACAAAAATGAACCTTAAATCAATTATGTTTTGCACTGTACTATGTGCAGTTCTAACAAGCACCGCCTTCGCAAAAGATCGTCCTGCACCTAATGTAAAAAATGTAATCAATGAATTTGCGGACAGTCATGTAAACACCGATGCTGCTAAACTAGGCAGGATCCTCAGTTCAGATGCAGTTCTGAAATTTTCAAAGGGCGATGAAGTGCTCTCCCAGAGTCAGATTTCAATCATGAAGATTATGAAACAGAATGAAGGAATTAAGCAAAATTGCTCCACTACAATTGATGTAATTGCGAGCGGTTCTGCTTTGGCAATGGCAAAAGTGAATTTCGTTTATGAAGATTTCGTAATTGAGAACTTCCTGACACTTGAACTTGACAAAAGTGGCAACTGGAAGATTACCAGAATAAATAAGTTTTTTACAGAAACGGCATCCAAAGACGTCCTTTCAAAGCGTTAACCTGAATATTTACCGAAGATGAATACTGTCAATTTACGGTATTCATCTTCGTAAATAAAAAATGTACTTAGATGTTCTCTATCATTTTTTTTACAAGATAAAATAGTGTTAGATGCAACATTTTAAAAAATCCTTCGTCTAATTTTTAACGTAATTTATTATGCGTCCAAGTTCAAAGATTTAAGCGTAAAATAAATATAGAGCTACAATGATGAATAATGAAAGTTCTGCCAAATCTGAACGTTATAGTAGCAGGTACACAAGAGGGTTCCTGAGAATGCTCACGAATGAGGGGCAAGCTCTGACTGACAAGTTTGTTGAACAGTTTTACACCTCAAAAAACTATCAGGAAAGGCTTGAAGCTATAAAATATCTTATCAGTGTTAACGGAAAGTATAGTTTTCCGGAGAAAATTTTAGCTGATGCCCTGAAAGACTTTTGCTCTCAGGTAAAAGTTTATGTTCTGAAACATTTTAATTTCTCAGGTGTAATTGATTCACAGATAAAGGACTGTCTGAAGGATATAGCACAGAATGATGAGAAATTACAATTGAGGACTCTTGCTCTTGAAAGGTTGTCTGAACTTGATGATAAAGATCATTATGATCTGTTTTTTTCAACCTCTTTATTAAAGGGATCAAAAGAATCATCTGCTGGCTTAAGAGGACTATACAAGCTGGATAAGGAAAAAGCTTATCAAATGGCAAAATTCCGAACTGAGTCATCGAGCGGAAATCTGGATATTGCCATAGCCGAAATATTTCAGAATGAAGGCGATATAAATGATCTTGCTTTTATTAAACAACGCCTGAAAGCGCGGAATAAATTCAATAAAATTGAGCTGATCAGGATTTATCTTAGGTTTTTGGGACGCCTGGAGATTGATACAATTATAAGAAGCAACATTCTCTTTATAAGTGAGGATATTCTCTCTACATCAAACCGGGAATTAGTGCAACTTCTGATAATGGAACTTCATCATTTTGTCTCCAGTTATCATGATTATTTAAGCAAGAATGAGGACCTGTTAAAATATTTGAACAAAACAATCGATATTCTGCTTGAAAAAAAATATCTGAACAATGGTCAAAATGATCCATTTGGTCCGATTTAATAAAAGGAATATTTCTTTTGCAATAAAAAAGCCCTCCCAAAATCTGGGAGGGCTTTTTTATTATCTAAAACAGTGAGAAAAATTATTTAGCACTATTTTTTTTCTCAGTAACTTCATTTCTGATCTCTTGAGCAAGATTTTTCAAATCCTGCATTCCTTTACGAACTCTTGTTCCGGCTGCACTGTTACCTGAATTGTAGAATTTGTTTGCATCAACTTCAACTGAAGCGAGCAAATCTTTCATTTTTGTAAATTTGTCCATCGTTATATTTTTTAGGTTAAACAAATCTAATTTAATTACAGAAAATGACAAGTCATTTTTGTAATTTTTTTCAAGCCTGTCAAACTTTAACATTTAAATTAACTCAAATGGATAAATCTAATAGCCAAATTTTGAGTTTAGTTTAACTTGAGTTCGATGAAATTATCTAAAGATTAAGATTTAACCACATAGATTGAATTTACTATGTTTTAAAGGAAACATAGATTGAAAATCACATAGATTGAAGCGGAGCTTCAAAGCTATCTGTGTCTAAAATTTAGGTTAGAAGCTATAAAATGCTATGTTTCCCTGCAGCCGGCAGGCAGGTATGCGGTTTTTTAAATATTATGTCGAGTTCACGTTAGTTTAAAATTTGTATGGCTATTCTGTATTTGATCTTAAGAAGCTATTTAATTTTTAACGATTTTCTGAATAAAACTCAAATGATGATTCCTGTCATTTTTTTGAATGCTTAAAATCAAAGAGTAAACTGATTAATACTTATAAATTCACATTTTATTATTAGCTAAAAAACAATATAATGTCTGTATCTAATTATATCATTCCCTTTAAACAGATCGGTATCGAAGATCTGCCAAAGGTTGGTGGGAAAAATGCCTCATTGGGTGAAATGTTCAATCAACTTACATCTAAAGGCATAAACATCCCGGATGGATTTGCCCTAAGTGCTGATGCTTACAGACTTTTCCGAAAAGAAAATAAAATTGAACAGCAGCTAAATGACTTATTGGAATCATTAGACAGAAAAAACCTATCTAATCTCAGTTCAATCGGAGAAAAAGCAAGGCAACTAATCAGTAAGTCGGTACTTCCCGAAGAAATAAAGAAAGAGTGTAAAGAGGCCTATTTTAATCTCTGTGAACAATGCGGAGTTAAGGTATTGGATGTTGCAGTTAGAAGCAGTGCAACTGCAGAAGACCTCCCAACAGCAAGCTTTGCAGGAAGAATGGAATCCTTCCTGAATATTAGCGGAGTAGAACAATTACTTGATGCCATTCATCGCTGTTATATCTCATTATTTACAGACCGGGCTATAAAGTACCGCCATGACATGGGCTTTATGGACATGGATATTGCCATTTCTGCGGGAGTTCAGCAAATGGTACGAAGTGATAAGGCTTCATCAGGAGTTGCATTCACAATTGATCCGGATTCAGGCTTTAAAAACACGATAGTCATCAACAGTATTTGGGGTCTGGGTGAAAATATTGTCCAGGGAAGGGTTACACCAGATGAATGGACTGTTTTTAAACCCACTTTAAAGGACGGAAAATACGATCCGATACTGAGGAACCATTGCGGAAAAAAAGAGTTCACAATGGTCTATGCCGATAAAGCAGATCAACTTTCTGCTGAAAAGACGATCATAAATTATGACACATCCGAAGCAAAGAAAAATGAACTTTCACTAAACAGAGCAGAAGTCATTCTTTTAGCCAGGTGGTGCCTCCAGATTGAAGAGCATTATGGAAAGGCCATGGATATAGAATGGGCGAAAGACGGACTAAACCATCAGCTTTATATAGTTCAGGCCAGACCAGAAACTGTTCATGCTAAAGGGAAAAAACAGGTTCATGAAATCTTCAACCTAATCGAAAAAAGCAAACTTCTGGCAAGCGGAATTGCTCTTGGAGATAAAATCGCTTCAGGTAAGGCAAGAATTTTAAAAAGCCCGCTTGAAGGCGATCAGTTGCTGCAAGGTGAAATACTCGTAACAGACATCACCAACCCTGATTGGGACCCGATTTTAAAGAAAGCAGCTGCCATTGTTACTAATAAGGGTGGCCGAACAAGCCATGCGGCTATTGTAGCCCGTGAGCTGGGTACAGTAGCCGTGGTTGGCTCAGGCAATGCCACAGAAGCAATTAAGTCAGGAGATAAGATCACTGTTTCCTGCGCTGACGGAAAGGACGGACATATCTATGAGGGTTTGTTAAAATGGACTGTGGTTGAACAGGATTTTAGCGGACTTAAATTACCAAAAACTTCAGCAATGTTTATCCTGGCAGATCCGGACAGGGCGTTTGAATTGAGCTCTTATCCCAACAATGGAGTGGGATTGTTGAGACTTGAATTTGCGATCTCAAACAGTATCCGGATTCATCCGCTTGCATTATGTGAGCCTGAAAAGATTAAGGACAAGGCTTTACAAAAAGAGATCCATGACCTGACAAAAAATTATAAAGATGGCAAGGACTACTTTGTTGACCGCCTTGCTGAATCCGTTGCATTGGTGGCAGCAGCATTTTACCCTAATGATGTCATTGTAAGGCTCAGCGATTTTAAGAGCAATGAATATGCGAACCTTTTAGGTGGCAAATACTTTGAACCTCATGAAGAGAATCCAATGATCGGATTACGTGGAGCATCCCGTTATTACAGCGATTTTTACCGCAAAGGTTTTGCACTGGAATGCAGGGCAATGAAAAAAGTAAGGGAAGAAATGGGACTTAAAAATGTAAAATTGATGGTCCCATTCTGCCGGACGATAGAAGAAGGAGAAAAAGTACTGGAGGAAATGAAAAGCAATGGTTTGGTGCAGGGCGAGGATGGCCTGGAAGTTTATGTCATGATCGAGATTCCAAGTAATGTATTACTCGCTGATGAATTTGCAAAACTATTTGATGGCTTTTCCATCGGATCAAATGACCTGACTCAGCTTACATTGGGCATCGACCGTGATTCCAGTCTGGTAAGTTATTTATTCAATGAGGAGAATCCTGCTGTAAAAGGTTTGATCCGTGAGGCAATCAGAGCTGCAAAGCGAAATCATATCAAGGTAGGTCTTTGCGGTCAGGCTCCAAGTGATATTCCGGCATTTGCAGAGTTTCTGGTTCAGGAAGAAATCGACAGTATTTCATTTAATCCGGACGCACTGATAAAGGGTATTGAAAATATGAACAGGGCCGAGAATAAGAAAAAATAACATGGCTCAATTTTAGACCAACAAAGATTTATAACAAATCTTTTATTGAACCGTAATATTCCGGTTTAAAAACCTGCTAAATTTGGTTTAATGAACTGGCATAACTCAAGCATTTCTGACGTTTATAAATTACTGGATAGTTCAGCTTCCGGACTTGATCAGAACAAAGCGGAATTACTTCTTTCAAAAGCCGGCCAAAATCTAATTCAGGAAGGTAAAAAGAAAACTGTATGGGGTATTATACTTCATCAGATCAGCGATTTTATGATCATTATTCTGATCATAGCTGCAGTAATTTCGGGTATTGCCGGTGACCTCACCGATACAATCATTATTCTTACCATAATTGTTCTCAATGCTTTAGCGGGATTCATTCAGGAGTACCGTGCTGAAAAGGCAATGGAGGCTCTGAAAAATATGTCGAGCAGCCAGGCAATTGCTCTGCGAAATCAGAAAGCTGTAAAAATAAACGCGACAGAACTTGTCCCGGGTGATGTTATACTTTTAGAAGCCGGCGATGTTATCCCTGCCGATATCCGGTTCATTAAAGTCCAGTCTCTGAAAGTAGATGAATCTGCACTAACCGGTGAGTCAGAGAATGTGGAGAAGAATATTAAAAAGCTGGAATCCGAAAATTTAGTCCTTGCCGATAGGACGAATATGGGCTTCAAAGGTACCTTCATCAATAGCGGGCATGGGACGGCCATTGTTGTTGAAACCGGAATGCAAACTGAACTCGGACATATTGCATCCATGATTCAGATTGCAGATAATAGTACTCCACTTCAAAAGCGGCTCTCTGCATTCGGCAAACGACTTTCCCTTATTATTCTGCTGATCTGTGCAATTATATTTATTTCAGGATGGTTAAGGGGAGAGGGTCTGACAGAAATGCTTCTAATATCTATTTCGCTTGCTGTGGCTGCGATTCCTGAAGCTCTGCCCGCACTGGTTACTATTTCACTTGCCCTTGGGGCTAAGAAACTGGTTAAACAGCATGTACTCATCCGTAAACTTCCTGCTGTTGAAACCCTGGGCTCAGTAAGTTATATCTGCACAGATAAGACCGGTACACTGACCATCAATAAAATGACAGTTAGAAAGACTTATGAGGCTGAAGATCAGGTTAAGGCCATCTTTTCTATTGAAAAGAACAATCTCCTTTCTGCCATGGCACTGAATAATGACATCCTGAAAAGTGATAAAGGGGAATGGCTTGGTGATTCTACTGAACTTGCATTGGTTCAATATGCCTCCTCAAAGGGGTATGACAAGCCAAAATTAGAAAAAGAATTTCCAAGGATAGCTGAAATTCCCTTTGATTCTCAGCGAAAATGTATGAGTACATTTCATCAGGCAGGAGATGAAATAATCATGATTACCAAGGGTGGTATGGATGTTTTACTTGGAAAATTGACTCATCAAAACGGGAATGAGCATACCAAATTTGAAGAAGAACAAAATGCCATGTCTGCCAGCGGGCATCGTGTGCTGGGCTATGCCTACAAGCTTTTGCCTAAAATGCCGGATAAAATAAATCCAAAAGAGCTGGAATCATCTTTAACAATGATTGGATTTGCAGGGATGATCGATCCGCCACGTGAAGAAGCCAAACAGGCCATATCTCAATGTAAGGATGCAGGGATCAAGCCCGTAATGATTACCGGTGATCATAAGCTTACTGCTACGGCAATTGCCGCCGATCTGGGAATTATCAGTTCTGATGATGATCTTGTTATGACCGGGGCTGAATTATCTGATCTTAGTGAATCAGACTTCAATTCGGTAGTTGAAAAGGTATGTGTTTATGCCCGGGTTAACCCAGAACAAAAATTAAGAATAATTCAGGCATTACAGGGTCAGAATAATTTTGTTGCCATGACCGGCGATGGTGTTAATGATGCCCCGGCATTAAAAAATGCAGATATCGGCATTGCAATGGGAATTAATGGCACTGAAGTTTCGAAACAAGCAGCACACATGATTCTTCTTGATGATAATTTTGCCACAATAATTAAAGCCATCCGGCATGGCCGAAGAATCTATGACAACATTTTAAAGTTCATCAAATACATAATGACCGGAAATTCCGGCGAGATCTGGGCCATTTCACTTGCTCCATTTCTGGGGCTTCCGATTCCGTTGCTTGCCATTCACATCTTATGGATAAACCTGATAACCGACGGACTTCCGGGACTGGCACTGGCTTCAGAACCTGCGGAAACAAACATAATGAAACGCCCGCCGCATGATCCTTCAAAAAATATTTTTGGGGGAAGCATGGCCTGGCATATTCTATGGGTTGGATTATTGATGGGACTGGTTACCCTGTGGATTCAGGCCTGGGCTGTACATAACAACAACCATTACGGACAAACTATGGCCTTCTCTGTTTTATGCTTCAGTCAGCTGGGACATGTGATGGCCATCCGCTCAAAAAGAGATTCTATATTTAAAATCGGAGTGTTTTCAAATAAGCCAATGCTGGCAGCATTGCTGGGTACTATTTCACTTCAATTCATGATTATTTATGTGCCTTTTTTCAACCCAATCTTCAGAACACAGCCCTTGCCAATCTATGAATTGCTGATTACAATTGCTGCATCCGCTATTGTATTCTGGGCGGTAGAGTTTGAAAAAATTATAAAAAAACGGATTAAAAAAAGGTCATAAAGCAAAATAAAAGTAGTCACCAGGGGTAGGAAAGCGAGTTTAAAGCGTTAGCAGACAGAAAACCTTAAGAAAGACCCTGTGCTTATCCTTTTCTTTGGGTATAAACAACAAGACCATCACTCAGGGTGCCGAGCCATTTTCTGCCATATTTATCTTTAGCCATTGCGAGTATCCCTGAATTAATTCCCGGCATACTTATGCTCATATTTTGTGAGGAACCGAAAACAGAAAGTCTGGTCCCTCCTACCCATAAAACTGAACCATCTATCAGAAGGGATTTTAAACCATAAGCATCCTGTGGCCCCTGAACCTCCTGCCAGGAATTGCCGTCAAATCGAATCAGGGTTTTAACAGCGGTACCACTTAAAAGGGCTAACAGATTATTATCCGGATCGGATGCAAGCGAGTATGGCCAGGCTGAAGGATATCCAATATCCGGCAAAATAAAACTAGTCCATTTGCCGTTTTTATACTGTTTAATTTTACCTGTAAAAGAAAATGGATTAAAGGTACCGGCCCATAGATTGCCATCACGATCACAGGTAAGTGAGATTACAAGATCGGTAAGATAAAGCAAAGTCCATTGACCATCTTTATCGATCCTGACCAAGCCTTCATCTGTACCAATCCATACCCGCTCATTCCTTTGATCGTAAGTGATGCAGGTGATTGAATTACTGGCTAAAATACTATTGCTTGTATCAAACAAAGACCATTTTGACCATCATAGCTGGCCAAACCTTTATTAGTACCTACCCAAACGATTCCCTGATCAGTAACAGTAATAGCCCTGATGTAATTGGATGGAAGCAGGGAATTTGCTGTATTAAAGGAATCCCAGGACTCAGCATTGAACCGGATAAGTCCATTGGCCGTACCCAGCCATTTTACATCATTCTTATCAATAAAGAGTGCATTAATTTGGTTATCCGTTAAATTTGAATTGCTTTTATTGTAAATCACCCATTCCGGAAATTCAGGTTTATTTAGTTCTTCATCCGGGATTATTGCTTTATCCTTTTTACAGGATGAAAAAATGAGTGTAATTAGTAAAATCGAACAAATTGAGGTTTTCATACACAATTCCATTTTAATAAGACGAGTATTTATGAGCAAATGCTACAATAGAGCAGGGAAAGGGGAATGAAATTCAGGGAATTTTGTTCGGGAAAAATCATCAGCATCAGGCAATTTGCTTTCGACTCTGAGGTGCAATGTCATTATTTAGAGATTGGGATCGCTGGCATTGGTCCTTGGTTGTCCTTAGAGACTTCACACATGCATTCTCCACGGATGTGAAAATTATCCGACAAAAAAAAAGGTCAGCTCCATAGAGCTGACCCCTTCCTGATCAGGAAATGATCAGGAAACACTTAACAACATATTAAAAATCAAACAACTACATCCATTTTGAAGCAAAGCGGTTAAACTCCTGCCTGAGCTCATTTATAATCTTCTCTTCAGTAAGATACTGATCATATAATTCAACATTCTCTGCCGCACTCGACTGTGAGATAAATCCTGCGGATTCTTTTACCTGACTCTCTATCTTATTTAGATTTTCATGAATACGATGTTTCAATTCATCGATATTATTACGCTGGATCAGAAACTGATTCTGAAAATGTTCTACCTTTTGGGCTGCTTCATGTCCTGTGTTATCAGCTGCAACCTCTTCAAGGCGCTTTGTAAGTATTGCGATCTCTTGTTTATAGAAATCCAAACTTCTCAGTGCATCACTATGCAGGTTGTTGATGTGTTTTATATTGATCTCTTTCATAAAACAATTCTAAACAATACGCCAGATCTGTAGAATGACTGAAGGCAGATAATTTTATGATTATACTCATATTATCTGTTTCTGCTTTCACTAGTGTCTGGCTTAAATTAAATTCATAATAAGGTATGTTTATGTATCTCCTTGAAATGATGTTGGCCGATTATCAAAAGAAAGTCCCATATTCAATGACCCATAAGCTTGATCCATAAGCATTGTCATAATTTGAGGGTTTATTCAATCCTCATGTTTGAAATCCAGGTTGGAATTTTTTCTAATGACCCTGAAGGGGTCAAATGTTTATAGAATTATATTAACACGAAGATTTCGACCCTGAAGGGGTCGTATGTGAGAATATAATACATACGACCCCTTTAGGGTCGGGAAAGGGTTTTACGGTTTTCTATAAACATACGACCCCTTCAGGGTCGAAGAACAAAGACTTTTACCAGCCACTAGTGTTTTAGCTTTTGTATGAATAAGTTAAACCTGTCTATATTTTCTTCAATGCCTGTTCAAGATCGAACAAAAGATCATCAACTGATTCAATACCCACAGAATAGCGAATCAAGCTTTCTGGAATACCCAAAAGGGCACGTTGCTCTTCAGTTAGTTCAACATGGCTTGTGGTGCGCGGCGGACCAGCCAGGGTACTCACCGAGCCAAGACTTGCAGCAAGATGTACAAGCTTAAGGGAAGGCAGAAATTTTTCTACCAGATCATAACCTCCATCCAGTGCAAAACTTAACATGCCTCCGTATCCTCTCATCTGAGATTTAGCAATTTCATGACCGGTATGTGTCTCCAATCCGGGATAAAATACCTGGCTAACTTTTGAGTGTCCATTAAGGTAATTTGCAATCTTCATAGCCGATTCATTTTGCCTGGAGATCCTCAATTCGAGTGTTTTCATCCCTCTGGCGATCATGTAGGCTGGGTCGGCCTGCAGACTGGCTCCATTGATCTCCCTGAAATGAAATACCTTCTGCACCAGCTCACTACTCCCTGCCAGTACGCCGCCCATCGCATCCGAATGGCCGCAAAGGTATTTTGTTGCACTATGCAATACTAAATCTGCTCCCAGTTCCAGTGGATTCTGGTTGATCGGTGTAGCAAAAGTATTATCTACAACCACAACAGCACCGACCTTTTTTGCAGCAAGAGCAATACGCCTGATATCAATGATTTTCAAAGTAGGATTGGTTGGGGTTTCCAGATAAACCAGATCACATCCTTTCGCAATCTCATATTCCAGTTCCTCGTGATTCCCTGTCTCACAAAGTTTAACTTCCACATGATATGCCGGGAAGAAATCAAGAAAAAGCTTGCTTGTACCTCCATAAGTATCCTTAACAGAAACTACCCTTTTGCCCGGCTTTAAAAAAGTAAAAAGGGTATTGCTGATAGCAGCCATACCGGTTGCAAAGGCTGTAGCTGCTTCGGCACCTTCCAATACTCTTATTTTCTCTTCTAATGAAGTCACTGTAGGATTGGTATTGCGGCTATATATAAAACCATCTGCTTTTCCGGTAGAGACATCGTACCATTCGTCAAGATCTTTATAAGCAAAAGCCACGCTATTTACTATTGGTGTTGTGACAGCCTCTTTGAAATAAGGATTGTCTTCCCCGGCCCAAACTGCATCAGTAGCTTTACTGAATTTTCTATTTTCCATAATCTTTATTCTGGTATATCATCACACCCATTTGGTAAATCCAAATCCGGCATGTTCTGTAAATTAAATCATCAAAATTATTCCGGCTGTATATTACCTGGCAGGCTTGAGCAGAACATCATGAAAAGTGAGATCTGAGTCCGGATCAATGATCTTTAGCTTTACCTGATCAACAGATCCGTCAGCATTTAATGCAAATGTAACGTATGAATCGGCCTTTAAGCTCTTATTTTTCAAAGTCGCGATAAAACTATTGTACTGGAAATACTTAAGCGATGCATTGAGGTGTGGTAATTGTTTAAATTCCATCAGCAAACCATCTCCGGAAGGAATTAACATAACATCTCCATACACCTCATCGCTGTATTTGCCAGCAAGTTTGGCAATTGAAAGATCGTATTTCCCTGCCGGGTCTGTCTTAATCAGATTTTTATTTTGGGATTCTGTCAATCTTGCTGCGGATAATATCTGTTCATCACTAAAAGCCTTCAGCCAGTCAAATTTTGGATTGTTCTCATAATAGTCCAGTACATGATAAATAATCGACCAGTAGGCAGCAGTTGACTCCTGATTGGTTAATACGGTTATTCCAAGCATGAGGTCGGGAACCATAGCCACCTGTGAAACAAAACCGCCCAGCTTACCACCATGCCCAACAACTTTGTATTTCTGATAATTATAAGCCCTGAAACCCAAAGCATATCCAAAGAAATCCATTTGCGCAGGTTTCAGCCCTTCTGATACTTTGCTTACCGGGATCGGTCGGATTACTTTCCAAAGTTGATTGGTGCTGGCAGGTTTAAATAGCTC
Organism: Sphingobacteriales bacterium 16-39-50; assembly: GCA_002257025.1. GTDB lineage: Bacteria > Bacteroidota > Bacteroidia > Sphingobacteriales > Sphingobacteriaceae > Daejeonella. The sequence goes on from NCHA01000004.1 coordinate 165,738, forward strand.
CAGGCCTGAGGGCGTTCTACCTGAATCCAACTGGGTAATCATCCAGTTTGCCATATCATTTGCGTTGGAAAGAATCCCTCCCGCTGCATTACTGGCATCGCCAATATTTTGCTCCATATAATCCTCTACCAGACCGACTTTGCCATTGATCCGATCATGCGCTGCAGAAATATTTGGCCTGTTCCCGAATTCCGAATGTCTGGAAACACTCCCGGGCATACCTACCTTATCAAAAATCCGTTCTTTAACAAAATCCTCCCATTCCCTGCCACTTAGCGCCTTAATGACTTCTCCTGCAGCCAGATATAAAATATTATCATAGGCATAAGTACTTCTAAAATCATGAACCAATGGCAGTTTCTGAAGTTTTCCTAAGATCTCCCTTCTCGAATAGGTTGAGGGAGGAAATAACATAAGATCTCCTGAATAGGCTAAAAGTCCGCTATGATGAACCAAAAGATCTCTGACAGTAAGGTTAGTGCTGACATAAGAATCGGCCATTTTAAACCAGGGCAAATGATCAATTACCCGATCATCCCATTTTAACTTGCCTTCTTCAACCAGTATCGCCAATGCAGTTGCAGTAAACGCTTTTGAATTTGATGCAATTGAAAAAAGTGTATTTGCATCCACCCGATTATTCCCGCCCAGTTTTTTAATGCCATAACCTTTTGCAAGCAGTACTTTGCCATCTTTTACAATTGAAATACTGACACCAGGGACTTCAAAAGTTTTTAATACATTTTCAATATACTGATCAAGACCCGGGGGCAAAGCTTCCTGAGCTTTCGCCTGTACGGAGAAAGACAAAATTAAAAGGAGAATTAAAAACAAATTGGAAGTTTTTTTGTTTACCATATCCTGAATTATTTGCTTGTTAAAATGTGCTTGAAGATTGCGATAATTTTCTAATTCCCGACAAATATTCTACCCTCACAAGTAATTTCTTAATAAACAGAATGATAGATTAAGATATAAAACGCATCAAAACAGACAATAAAATTCCCCTGCGACATCTTAACCATAATCGTTTACATTATTGCAACTACTACACATAAATAATTGACAATCAATATTTAACCACATAGTTTGATTATATTATGTTTTAAATTATATATAGTAACTATGTGCCTGTAAGAAAAAATAACAACTATCAACTCTATGTTTCTATGTGGTTTTTTAAATATTCTGTCGAGTTCAGGTTATATTAGTATTAACTTTTTCACCAATTCTCCATTATTAATCATTCCGATGAAAAGAATTTCCTTAATCAGCCTGCTAATCCTTGGGCTTAGCAGCGTCAACGCTCAAACAAAAAGCAACTGGTTGCCAGAGCAAACTATTAAACACAAAGGAATCAGTTCAGTACGGGTATCTCCTGATGGAAAAAAGGTGGTTTATGTAGTAAGAGTGCTGAAAACAATTGAGGGCAAAAGCGAGTTTATCAGTCATCTGTTTATGTCAGACATTAATAACATGAACACTATTCAGCTTACGTATGGCGAAAAGAACAATATTAATCCCAAATGGAGCCCCGATGGAAAACAGATCGCATTTGCCAGCAACCGGGATGGAAAGAATAACCTATATCTCCTGAAGCTGGTTGGTGGCGAAGGAGAACGTTTAACTGACCTTAAAACCGGAATAAATGATTTTAAGTGGAGTAGTAAAGGAAATCATATTGCATTTACCAGTGCTGATGCTGAAACTGAAGATGAGGCTGGAAACAAGAAATCAGGAAACGACTGGTATTTGATGAATGAAAAATTTAAGCAGGGCCGACTTTACCTGCTTCAGCTAAATAAAATAACCAAGGATGGAATGCCTCAGCTAACAGCACTTAGCAAAGAGAACAGACATATCAATTCATTCAGCTGGAGTCCGGATGACCAGTGGATTGCCTATGCTCATGCGGCCTCTGCAGGTGTTGAAGACAATACCCTCTGCGATATATCAATGATCAATGTCAGTTCGGGTGAAGTTAAAGTTATTGCCAATACCCCGGTGGGTGAAAATCAACCCCTGTTCAGTCCTGATGGTAATTACATAGCTTATTACAACCTGGATGAAAAAGGGATTTGGGGAGGTACAACTTCTGTTAAAATTTATGCACTTAAGTCAGGCAGAGTTCAAACATTGGCAGATACTCCGAATGGTCCGGCAGAACTTGTAGGCTGGAGTAGCGATGGGAAATCAGTGTTTACACTGGAGCCATTTCATACCAGTTCCAGAATATTTCGACTGAGCAGTGATGGAAAACAGGCGATTGAATGGAATACTGCAATGAAGGGCGTATTGAGCGGACTCGAATTGAATAGCAATGGCACCCATTTCGGTTTTATATTACAGAATACATCAATACCACAGGATGGCTATATCAGCAGTTCAAGCAGCTTCTCAGCCCTAAAAATAAGTAATATTAATCCTGAGCTTGCAGGTTTACCGGTTTCGAAAACCGAACTGATCAAATGGAAGAGTTTTGATGGAATGGAAATTGAAGGACTTTTAACCTATCCGCTCAACTATGAGGCGGGTAAAAAATATCCCTTTATTCTCAATATTCATGGCGGTCCGGCAGGCGTATTTAACGAAAGCTTTATTGCCGCGTCGGGCCTTTATCCACTTGCTGCCATAGCAGAAAACGACATCTTCATTCTAAGACCAAATCCCAGAGGATCCAATGGTTATGGATTGAAATTCAGGGAAGCCAATCACCGCGACTGGGGTGGTGGGGATTACAAAGATCTGATGGCCGGAGTTGATTATGCTATTTCAAAAGGATGGGCAGATCCAGATAAAATGGGTGTCATGGGCTGGAGTTATGGGGGCTTTATGAGCAGTTGGGTTGTCGGGCATACAGACAGGTTTAAAGTTGCAAGCATCGGGGCACCCGTTGTCGATTTGGTAACTCAGGACCTAACCGATGACATTCCAGGTTTTCTTCCCTCCTACATGGAAAAACAGCCTTATGAAGATTGGACAGTTTATGATGAACATTCTCCCTTGCGATATGTACAAAATGTTAAAACCCCAGTGCTTTTGCAGCATGGCGAAGCAGATATCAGGGTGCCTTTCAGTCAGGGATTGATGTATTACAATGCACTTAAACGCAGAGGGGTGCCTGTTAGATTTCTTGTCCTCCCAAGACAACCCCACGGCCCTGTAGAGCCGGCAATGATTCTTAAAACAGCTCAGACTAATTTGAGCTGGATGCTGCATTATCTGCAGGGTAAAGAATTAGGGTTTTAATCATCGTAAATCCGGAGGAGAGGAGATTTATCAGATGAGTTTTGACCAAAAATACGTGTTCAAATCTGAACGTCTGGGCTTTAGGAATTGGCTTGGGAGTGATATTGAATTGATGGCAAAAATCAATACTGATGAAAAAGTAATGGAGTTTTTTCCCGGAATTGTTTCAAAAGATCAAACCATCGAATTTATTGAGAGGATGCAAAAGCAATTTAAAGAACAAGGCTTTTGCTATTTCGCAGTTGATAAGCTCGAAAATAATAAGTTCATTGGTTTTATCGGACTTTCGGAAAAGTCCTTTGAAGCAGAATTCACCCCCTGCATTGACATTGGCTGGAGATTAAGCAGTGAAGAGTGGAATAAAGGTTATGCTACTGAAGGAGCAAAAAGATGCTTAGAATATGCAAATGAAGTCTTGAAACTTGAAAAAATAGTTTCAATTGCCCCTAAAATCAATGTAAAATCGGAAAGGGTTATGAAAAAGATCGGCATGGAAAAGGTTATGGAATTTGAACATCCGCTGCTGATTAATGATGAAAGGTTGAGGGATTGTGTTTTGTATCAGATTACAATAAATAAAATTTAAACTGCATTTAAGGTTAATTTTGGTGGTCGACTTTAAATTCAGAATTAATGAAGACACTCCGTTTGTCAACATAGAAGATGGTCGTATGTTTATAGAAACATCATATAAGCCCCGTTTTCCGCCCGCCTTGGGCGGACGCATGTATTGGAAATTTTCACATTTGACCCCTTCAGGCAATGTCATTAAGTTAATATGAGTTCGATATTAAACAATCTAAAGATTAATATTTAACCACATAGATTGACTTTTATAGTGCTTTAAGGAAACATAGATTGTAAATCTTATATATTGAAGCGAAGCTTCAAGGCTATCTGTGCCTAAAATTTAGGTTAGAAGCTATAAAATGCTATGTTTCTATGTGGTTTTTAAATTTTATGTCGAGTTCACGTTAAGTTAAGGAACATTGTCATTCAGAGCGTAGCGAAGAATCTAATTTATACCTCAAAATAAATACCTCAATCCTTCTGCATGACAGGGTGCCAACTTAAATAAAGCTTAACTTAATGACATTGCCCTTCAGGGTCGGGATTTCCGTGTTAACATGTTCCTATAAACATATGACCCATTCTGGGTCATTAGAAAAAATCCAGATGATCGCAATCATCTGGATTCAATTAAACTCATTTCCTCATCCCTGAACTGGATGCGATAAAGCTATGCGCTATATCTTCACCTTAGTATCACCACCTTTTTTCAAATCAATATCATGTGGTTCATTCTTTTGCCAGGAACCGCGGGTAAAGTCGGGAACATCTACCGAATTTGAACGGTTGTTTACAGACCATTCACTCAATGGCCAAACTGCACTCCATGAAGCGGCATCATAAACATCCTGATCAAGTGGCAAACCATTTCTAAGGCAATCAATCAAACGCCAGTTCATAAGGAAGTCCATTCCTCCATGCCCACCAACCTTTTTGGCTAACTCGCCAACTTTTTTAACAATGTTTGGGGTGTATTTTTCTTCTAATGCTTTAAACTCCGCCTCTTTAACCCATCCTTCATGGCTGTTAGAGATACTAGGCACAGGGTATTTCAATGCTGTTCCTTTAGTACCGCTAAGCAGGTGGATTCTTGAGTAAGGACGTGGTGATGTCACATCATGCTGAATCATAATAGTCTTGCCCTTAGTAGTACGAATAGTGGTAGTATTCATATTTCCCCTAAAGTCTTTGTTGGCAAATTCTTTGTAAAGGTCATTTTTTGCTGCCAGTTCTTTAGCCCGGGCGCCCATCTGGAAATCATTAGATGAAACAGAAACAAGATAGTCCATCTTATCACCACGGTTGATATTCAGAGCCTGACAAACCGGACCCAGACCATGAGTTGGATAAAGACTACCTTTTCTGGTTGCATTCTCTCTCAAACGCCACATATTCTGATAGCCTTTATCATTAAAGTTAAGGTCGATCAGATTATGAATATAAGCTCCCTCAGTGTGTATGAGCTCACCAAAATAGCCTTGTCTCGACATGTTTAAGGTCAGTAATTCAAAAAAGTCATAACAGCAGTTCTCCAGCATCATGCAATGCTTGCGCGTACGCTCTGATGTTTCTACCAGTTGCCAGCATTCCTGCATAGAAACCGCAGCCGGAACTTCAATGGTTACGTGTTTACCCTGATTCATTGCATATACTGCCATTGGAACATGCAGATGCCATGGAGTTGCGATATAAACCAGGTCGATATCTTTACGATCACATAATTTTTTCCATTCATCCGGGCCACCTGAATAGAGGGTTGGATTGTGACTGGTACCATCAATCACTTTCTTAGCTTTCTCAACACTTGCCGGACGTAAATCGCATAAAGCTTTGATCTCTGTGCCTTCAATTTTAGAAATGGCATTCAGGTGGCTGGGACCACGCTGTCCCAATCCAATGAAACCCACTCTTACAATTGGAATTTTAGGAGCAGCATAGCCGCTCATGTTAAAGGTTTGTACAGTGGAATGTCCATACATCGAATTTATTGGGTTTGATTGCTCTGTTTCAGATGCAAAACCCTTCATTACACTACCTCCGGCAAGACCAAGCCCTGCCAGACTGCTTATTTTCAAAAAATCTCTACGGTTATTCTTCATTTTCTAGATATTATTTTCAACTTATCCGCTCAGGCGGCATTTATAATTATAATCAGACCTGTGATCAGGCTTTAAATATTCAGTCCCTTAAAATAGGAATAATTTATAATGTCATTACTTTTTTAATACTAAATACCCGGGAACCACTTTTCAGCATTCTTACGATAGATCTTATCGACAACCTCCTTTGGTAATTTTAAGCCCTGAATCTTTTCTTTAAAATAAGGTACACTCATTTCATCATCAGTTACAAAGTACTTCCAATCGCTTAATCTGGTTTCCTGTATATCCTTCTTCAGTTCAACAGGATCTGAATCAGGTCCAACCCAATCGTCCGTTGCATAAATAAGCCTGTCCTGGTACTTGATCATAAAATCCCTGACCTTCTGTCTTTCCTTAATCGACTGATACTCCAGATGACAAATCCTTTCGGCCATATCAACAGCCATATTCGGGAACTTATCGAGGCGTTTTGCCAGTTCATCTACACTCCATTCCAGACTTCCGAGGTGAACCCCAACGAAACGGAGATTAGGATGCTTTTCAAGCATTTTATCCCTTGCATTCACCTGATCCTCATAGGATGGGTATTCGGGATGCAGGAACATATGGTATTCGGGATGCTTACTGAAATAACTTTTATCTCCTGAAACAGTCATTTGATCTACCGGCAACCATGCATTGCGCGGTTCACCCAAATGCCCTACAAATGTTTTATTGTTCTTTTCTATGAAATCAATCACCGGATCGAAGCGAGGGTCATCAATCATCACAAACTTCCCATCCTTGTCGCGTAGTTCCATACCAACATTCTTCCAGACCTTCACTCCTATTGCTCCATTATCAAATGATCCTTTCAGATAATCCAGAGTTTGTGGTAACCACTTATCTGTACCCCAGTTAGCTACCGTGAAGGTCGTCGCCCAGGCTACCTGTTCAGGGTAAGCCTTAACCATTCTAACCGCCACATCCTGCTGAAACTCAACAGTAGGGTAACTTGAAGGATTAACATTCAAAGCAAGAAGTCTGAAATTGTCTTCTTTCGCAAGTTGAATGAAAGTAGTATCGTATGCATTGATATGAGCATGAGTATCATACTTTTCAACCTTCCGAAAATCTTCCATGGAATAATACGTGGTATCAGCACTTTCTGAGTCTGAAGAAGTTTTGCCTGATTGAGTACAATTCTGCATGAACAGAGCAAGCGCCAGCATACCTGCATAGCGTGAATTTGAAAGTAATTTCATAATCAATTAAATAGGGTCTAAATTTTTATAAATAATTTTTTCTTATACATCCAGTAAAGGATCAGCCATTCAAAGAATAGAACTAATCCGCCGCTAATTAAGGTAGCGTAAGCCGGACCGAGAATCTGATCAAAATTTTTGCCCAGATGAATAAACAATGAATCATTGATCACGTTTCGCATCCCTCCATCGGCAATAACATAAGCCGCAATGGAGTTAACTCCAATAACCATCAGGAAGAAGGTTCCCTTTTTACGGTCTTTCATGTCAATTAAACCATAAAACATTGCAAGGAAAAGGAAGCAGATACCTCCGCTGAAAATGGTCCAGGCCGGTGTCCAGATACGTTTAACAATCGGATTGATACCTGCAAAATGAATAATGGCACCAAGCAAAATCAAACCAATACCATACATAGCAAAGCTGTTCAGCTTTTTACGGGATGTAACTGAAGAGTTGAGAATATTACCAGCCAGCAGACCCAGTACCATGGTGCCGAGAGTAGGTATAAAACTCAGTGTTGAATAACCTCCACCATTGAATAAAAAGGGATTCTCCCGTGGAAAGAGATTCATAAACCACTGGTCGAATGCCCATGCAAAATTGGTATTCTTATTCCAATGCGCTGCAAAGCCACTTAAATTATGCTCCCAGTTTGCAGTCACTCCGGCTGCTGTATAATTAAAATCAGCCCCCGGAAGTGGATAAAGTGCAAAAGCGAGCCAATAGGAAAATAAAATGAAAACTAGAATACCGATCTGTATCCTTTGGGAGTACAGGGATATCAAAACCAGAAAAGTGTATCCCAAACCGATCTGGGTTAAGGTATCCTCAAATGTCCAGTAGGTTTGTTCCGAATGCATGGACCGCAGAAATATCCCAAGGAATATAAGAATGAAGGAACGTTTGATCGTATGACCAAGTATATTACCAAAGCTTGCTCCCTTATTTTTTCTGCTGGCAATAGAATAAGGCAAAACCACTCCTACCAGGAATGTAAAAGACGGCTGGATCATATCATGTAAACTCAGCCATGTCCATGGAACATGCGATTGATTGAAGCCAATGAATTGCCAGAATGTGCTGTCGGGCAATGCTTTTGCCACGTCCTGAAGAGAAAGCACTTCAGCCATCATCAGCAGCATCACAAAGCCGCGGTAGACATCCACAGATGCTACACGATTTTGAGGCAATGCAGGATTTATTGCCGCTCCTGTTGCCTTTATGTGTTCATCGGATTTTTCTGTTTCTTTCATGCTACAATTGTTTTTTTAGTTCCGCTTATGCGAGCTCCCGGCTGATAACCAGTCCTTAGCGTTTTTATAATATATTTTATCGATTACATCTGCCGGTAATTTTAGTCCATGGAGCTCCCCGAATCCGGCTAAACTGATCGCATCATCCGTAACAAAGAAAATCCAGTCGCGCAGCCATGAATCATGAATAGTTTTAGACAATCCTGCAGGATCTGTACTTGAATTAATTGCTTTATCAGTACCGTAAACCAGCCTATCCTGATATTTAATGAAAAAATTACGGGTTTTTTGCCTGTCATTCAGGGAATGTAATTGTAAATTAGTGATTCTCGACAGATCAACACGCATATTCGGATAGCGGTCCAGCCGTTTAGCCAGTTCATCAAGGCTCCATTCCAGACTTCCCAGATGTGCCCCCACAAATTTCAAATCCGGATATTTTTCAAGCAGATTATCCCTTGCTTTGATATGATCTTCATAAGATGGGAATTCCGGATGCAGATACATATGATACTCGGGATGAGAACCATAATAGGATTTGCTAAAAGTCATTTTATCCAGGGGAAGCCAGCAATCCCTGGGTTCGCCATTATGCCCGATCAATGGAATACCGTTTTGTACAAGAAATTTGAATATGGGTGCAAGCCGGGGATCATCAAGCATCACAAATTTTCCCTTTTCATCACGGAGATCCATGCCAATGTTTTTCCAGATCTTAACCGCCCGGGCTCCCTTTGACAGGGATTGTTTTAAGTCCCTGATCGTATTTTCAGCCCAACCCTTATCATTAAAACCTTTTACCGAAAAGGTGGTTGCTACTTCCATCTGACTGGGGAAATTATTCAAATGAAGAAAAGCAAATTTCTGCTGCTCAGTCCATGGCAATCCAAATGGCCGGTCATCAACGATATCCAGAAACTGAAAATTATCCTCCTGAGCTAGTTTAATAAATGTGCTTTCATCCGTATTAATGTGGATGTGGGTATCGAACTTTTTAACTGATTTAAAATCTTCAACAGTATAATAGCGCTCTTGTTTAAACTGAACATGTTTTTTTGGACTCATGAAAGCATTTCCTGCTCTATAAGGAGCTATAAGTGCAGTCAATACCAACAGGACAGATTTAATATTCATTTATCGCTTATTCAATTAAGAGTTTGAGTTCTTTAAATTAAATAAAACATTCGGAATTCTATTTTTTTTCATTCCATTCTGGGAATCGGGAATAGGAAATGGGAAATGGAATAGGGACCCGATAGCTATCGGGTGGGGAATAGGAAATGGGGAACGGGGAAGACGTTTTCCCAAATAAAAAGTCCGGACCTGATAGTTTCGTATCAAATCCGGACTTTGTAATGCATTCAGGTTTATTACTCCTGATTATTGTAATACTTTTGCAATACAATATATAATGCCAAAATTGACCCTGAAGGGCAAGATCATTATTTAATGATTACGATCCTGACGAAAGTCAGGATCTCCTCCATTAATAAAAAATGCATTGTCATTCTGGCGAAAGCCAGAACCTCTTGCACTTTAAATAATGACATTTACTGAAGGGGGCAGATGTTTATAGAATTACGTTTGAACAGAAATCCCGACCCTGAAAGGCAACGCCATTATTTAAGAATCGGGAGGTTCCCGCATTCGCGGGAATGACAGATCTGGAGGGTTATCAGGAGATTCCAGCCTTCGCTGGAATCGTAGCTATTTTAACCCAACACCCTAACCGGACTTTTAAATAATGACATTGCCAGGGTCAACTGTGTTATTATATTAATTCCAGCCTCCACCCAAAGCCTTATAAATATTGACTTTGGCATTCAGCTGCTTCATTTTGATTTCAATTTGCTGCATCCTTGATTCCAGTGCTTCCCTTTGAGTTAACAATACCTCCATATAATCTGCCCTCGCAGAATAAAAGAGACTATTTGATATCGTAATCGATTGCGTGAGTATTTCAACTTCCTTCGATTTTGTTTCATAACTCCTAGTAAAGTTCCCGATCCTTGAAAGCTGGTTTACCACTTCAATATGCGCATTCAAAATAGACCGCTCGTAATTGTAAACAGCCTGTACCTGCTGCAGGTTTGCATTGAAATAGCTAGCCTTAATTGCATTCTTGTTAATTAATGGTGCAACCATATCCCCTGCTAAATTGTAAAGGATTGATTCAGGTTTAACAAGGTAAGCCGGATTGAATGCCTGGAATCCTAGTCCTGCTGTTAGCCTGAAGGATGGATAAAAATTAGCTTTTGCAACCTGCACATCAATTTTTGCAGCAGCTAATTCCAGTTCAGCCTGGCGTATATCCGGGCGGTTCACCAGGAGTTGCGATGGAATACCACTCTGGATCATATTCAGCGGACTGTTATTAAAGTCTGCTGAATTCCTTGCAATGTGCTGCGGAAAACGACCGGCTAAAAAGTTGATCCTGTTTTCAGTTTCAATGATCTTTTGCTGAATTTCATACTGCAAATTAATTGTATTGAGCAGTTGAGCATCAAATCTGTTGACAGCCAACTGGGTAACTTTAGCCGCATCCTTCTGAAGCTTCACCACCTTGAGGGCATTAGTTTGCAATTCGATATTCTGCTGAATAATAGCCATCAGATTATCGAGTGCCAGTAGTTCATAATACGATTCAGCAATTTCTGCAATAATGTTTGTCACCATAAAGTTTTTCCCTTCAGTAGTAGACAAATATTTCAGCACTGCAGATTTTTTTGCATTACGCAGTTTATTCCAAACATCCAGCTCCCAGGAGAAGCTAGCACCTGCAAAGAAATCACCTATGTATTCATGTTCTTTATCGGGGCTATGCTTCCAATCTTCTTCCGAAATACCATCCAAGGTATATTTTCCTGCTTTCTCAAGTCCGGCTCCAACACCCAGATTGACAAATGGTAAGTATTCACCTTTTCGGGTCATGATTTCATTCTTAGTCAATTCAATTTCCTGCAAGGTTATATTCAGCTCCTGATTGTTTAGCAAGGCTGTATCAATAATTGCATGCAGATTAGGATCGCTGAAATAGGCTCTCCACTTAATGCTAGTGGAGTTTAAAGTATCCTGCGATTGATGGTAAGCCTTAGGAACGGATTTACTTTCCTCCTTCCCGCTAATAACCGGTACTTTACAGGCACCAAGCCCTACGATACAGAAAAGTAGGATCAGGTATTTAGCTGTTATTATCTTTTTCATTTTTATTTATAAGTCGTTTGATAATTTTTTTGATTCGGTTAGTCAGAGCACTTTCAGATCCGCTTTCTACAAATTGTTCACTCAGCGGATTCTCATCTTCATCTTTAATGAGATGTCTGCCTTCCTGCATTTTGCCGAAAATGTAGTAAAGACCCGGCACCACAATTACTCCGAAAACAGTACCGAACAACATTCCTCCCAAAGCTGATGCACCAATGGTATGATTACCTACTGCACCCGGACCTGTTGCAATAACCAGCGGAATTAAGCCTGCAATAAATGCAAATGAGGTCATTAAGATCGGACGGAAACGGGCTCTTGCACCTTCAATTGCAGCTTCCATAACAGTTGCTCCCTTGTTATGTTTCTGAACAGCAAACTCCACGATCAATACCGCGTTTTTACCCAGCAAACCAACCAGCATGATAAGTCCTACCTGGGCATACACATCATTTGCTAAACCCATCACTTTTAACAAGAGGAAGGATCCAAAGATGCCCGGAGGAATAGATAGTAAAACTGCAAGCGGCAGATAAAAGCTTTCATATTGCGCAGCAAGAATCAGATACACAATGAAGAGAACCACAATGAAAATGTACAATGCTTCATTCCCTCTTCTTGCTTCGTCGTAGGATAGACCTTCCCAGGCAATGTCATAACCATTTGGCAGCGTTTCTTTTGCTACTTCTTTGATTGCCTCAATTGCATCGCCTGAAGAGTAACCCTTCGCTGGCATACCATTGATCAATGATGAGATGTAAAGATTGTAACGTGCAATTTCATTTGGCCCCTGGGTCTTTTTTATTTTCATAAAAGCAGAGTAAGGAACCATTTCATCACGATTATTTTTAATGAACATGTTCAGAATGTCCGATGGTTGTTTCCTGAACTCCGGACCAGCCTGAGTGTACACTTTATAATAGTTGTTAAAGCGAATGAAGCCCTGCTCATAGGTACTTCCAATCATGATGTTCAGATTTTCCATCGCTGAACCCACTGAAACTCCTTTTTGCACAGCCAGTGCATTATCTACAAATATTTCATACTGCGGATACTTGGCCGAGTAAAAACCAAACAAGCCCTCCAACTCCTTCCTCTTTTTCAGTGCCGCAAGAAAATCTGCATTCACCCTGTCAAACTCCTGGTAATCCACATCACTACCTTTATCCAGTAATCGAACAGAGAAACCATCTGAGGTACCATAGCCCGGAACAGCAGGAGGTTCAAAGTATTCGATATTTGCAGGCAGGTCTTTTGTCTTTTCCTCTAACTCTTCTACAATTTCTTTCACCGAATGTTCACGGTCGGACCAGTCTTTAAGGTTGATCAAACAAGTTCCGGCATTCGAACCCCGGCCTTCTGTAAGAATTTCATACCCTGCAAGTGAAGTAACCGACGACACACCTTCAACCTCTTTAGCTAAGTGCTGAAGTTTTCTTGAGATTTCATTTGTCCTTTCAAGGGTAGTTCCCGGAGGGGTTTGAATAATCGCATAAACCTGTCCCTGATCTTCACTTGGGATAAAGCCGGCAGGAAGGATTTTGTTTATCCCAGCAATGCCAAATCCAAATGCAATTAAAATTCCATAAGTAATAACTCTCCGGTTTACAATAAGGGTAAGAAACCTGGTGTATTTACCCGTAACACGCTCGAAGGATCTGTCAAACCAGTCGATAAACATATTGACAGGTGTTTTCCGTTTTGGTTTCCCATGTGTATTTTTTAAAAGAATGGCACAAAGCACTGGTGTAAGGGTAAGTGCCACAAAACCTGAAATTACGATAGCCCCTGCCATCGTAAGCGAGAACTGACGGTAAAGCACCCCAACTGGTCCGGTCATAAATGCAACCGGAACAAATACCGAAGTCATTACCAGAGTAATGGCAATGATGGCACCACTGATTTCACCAACAACTTTCTTTACTGCCGGGAATGGCGCGAGATGCTCCTCAGCCATCTTCACATGCACTGCTTCCACAACTACGATCGCGTTGTCCACCACAATACCAATAGCCAGTACCAACGCAAACAGGGTAATGAGGTTGATACTCAAGCCAAAGTATTGCATGAAAATAAAGGCACCAATCAGGGATACCGGAACAGCAAGAATGGGAATAAGTGTAGAACGCCAGTCACCAAGGAAGACAAATACAACCAAAGCCACTAAAATAAACGCTTCAATTAAAGTATGTAATACTTTCTCAATAGAGGCATCTACAAATTTCGAAACGTCATAGTTGATTTCATAATCTATACCTGGAGGGAAATCCTTTTTTAATTCCTCAAGTTTTATCTTGATTTCATCGATGACTATACTGGCATTACTGCCGGGATTTTGTTTCAATACCAAAGAAGCCGAAGGGCTACCATCTTTATTGGAATAAATATCAACGAATTCGCTACCTACTTCAACTTCACCAATATCTTTCAGTTTTAAAATCTCCCCATTCGCGTTCGCCCTGATCACAATGTCCTGATATTGTTCAGGCGTATTGTACCAGCCTTTGTAAGTGAAAACGTATTCCTGCGACTGTGCTGTTTTTCCGGAGCTTAGTCCAACCCTGCCGGGACGTGCCAATACACTTTGTTCATCAATAGCCTCTAAAACTTCTTCGGCAGAAACATTATATGCCCGCATCCTTTCAGGATTTAACCATACCCGAATCGCAAATGAACGGCTACCAATTGCCTGTGCAAGACCCATCCCCTTAATCCGTTGAAGTTCGGGCAGGATGTAAGTGTTAGCATAGTTGAATAGAAACTTTTCATCAATGCTTTTATCCTTGCTATACAAGTTTAAATACATCAACATACTGGGTTGTAAGGGAGAAATGATTACACCCTCTCTTTGAACCAATGGAGGAAGGTTGGTCATTACCTGATCCACTCTCGATTTTACTCTCACTGCTGCCAGTGTAGGATCAGTACCGGGTTCAAATATCACCTGAAGACTTGCTTCACCGGCACTTGTCGCATCAGAAAGTATGTATTGCATTCCCTGCACACCATTGATCGCACGCTCAAGAATAGTAAGAGTTGATTTTACCAGCACGTCGGCATTAGAGCCTGGAAACTCAATGAAGATATTTACCCTTGGTGGTGCTATTTCAGGGAATTGTGCTACCGGCGAGGTTTTGATAGCCAGTAATCCCAGGAAGACTATTGCTACAGATAATGCAATAGCAAGAACCGGTCTTTTTATAAATTTATCAAACATGTTTTTAAATTTTTTTGGTTCCTAATCTATTCAGCATGTAAATTATTGAGCTCACTTAGCTCTTTCGCAAAAGACACAAACTCATAATCTATCTTCACGTTATTCTTCACTTTGCCTAAACCTTCTGCAAGAATTTTATCATTTGCATTAAGACCGGTAGCAACCACATAGAGGTGAGGGAGTTCCTGGGCAATCGTGATTTGTTTTGCCTTCAGCACCTTGTTATTGTCGACTACGTAGACGTACTTTTTATCAAGTACATCGAAAGTTGCCCTTTGCGGAATGATGATTGCATTTTTGAGATTGATCGGCATGAGTATATTTCCGGTTCCGCCATGACGGAGTATGCCCTTCGGATTAGGGAATGTTGCCCTGAAAGCAATATTTCCTGTTTCATTATTAAAATCGGCTTCAATGGTCTCTACTACACCCGGAACATCAAACTGTTCATTATTAGCCATTTTGAGGAGTACTTTTTGTGCACTTTCAGATCTTGCTTTTTTAACATAATCCAGATATTCAGCTTCCGGAACGTTGAAATAAACCCACATCCGGCTATTGTCAGAAAGTGTGGTGAGCAATTCACCCTCTTCAATCAGACTTCCAATACGTGTTTGAAAGCGGTCCATGATACCATCGAAAGGAGCACGGATCTCAGTGAAGCCTAAATGAGCTTCTGCCAGAGCCAGCTCAGCCTTTGCTTTGTCGAGTGTGGCTTTTGCAAGGGCCAGCTCATTGGGTGATACCACATTATTGTCGGCCAGGCTTTTGGTATTTTTATATTCGATCTCCGCAAAATTCATTTCTGCTTTTGCTTTCGCCACTTCAGCCTGGTAAATAAGGGGCATGATCTTGAACATCAGTTGACCCTTCTTTAAAAATTGGCCCTCGTCAACATAAATTGTTTGAAGAAAGCCCCGTTCCTGGGATCTGATTTCAATATGATTAATAGATTGGATCTGACTTACATACTCCTTATAAAGGAAAGTATCTCTTTGAACAGGACTGGTCACCATAAACTTAGATTCCATTTCCTTTTTATGCTCCTGGGTTGTGCAGCTTGTATAAATTAATAGTGATAACAAACAATTGAGAATGAATATCCTCTTCATAATAATTTTGATTTAAGTTAAATAACAAGAAGATCCAGCCAGCGGGCCGGACGAATAGAAAGGTTTCTGCATGGGATAAGCCGCACAGAAAAAATTTGAGAAATTATTTAACTAAGAGAGAAAGGTGCGCCAGGCGTGGTAAAGTATGAAAAGCGGGACTTTGGCCTGTTTATGGTTTAAGTTTAAAAACGATAAAAAGGAATCTGAACTGAATGACTTATTGAATCTGGGGTCAAATGAACAGGTCCAGTAGAGTTTATTTTCATCTTCTTCCTTATCCTCATTTAGCCAATCCTTATGAGCCCTTTCAAAAGGCAGATGGGACGAGGTATGGATGGTATTGGAAGAAAAATCGGACTGGTGAATCGAGCGGGAATGATGAACCCGATTGTCATTGTACTGGGTATCTGGAGTCTGTCCAAAAAAGTAAAAAAGCGCAAGAAAAGCAATTATGCCGTACTTCAAATTTGTACCCTGGGACAAATAAAAATGACTATAGACCTTTAAAATCTTGCTTTTTGTAAACATTCCTTCGGTGAAAATACAAAAGAATTCTATATCCAAAAATATTTGTTGGATTTTAGGCTAATGCATGTATTTTTTTTACACAAGGAACTTTTATTGTGAATTATTAACCGATCTATAAGCTAAGCAGATAGTGTATAAGACATAATATAGACACATGGATATCTGGTAGTATAAAAACCCATAGTAAACGCACAGTAAACGCACACAAAACACTAGGTAAACACAAGTATATCAAGGTTTGCCCAGTGTTTACTTAGTGTATATCTAATGTTAAATTTTAATTTTTCCTGGATTATTCTTATATTCAATACGAACATAAATCATAGCCTTATGGCAAGATTGATCAATGGCATCAACGGACCCTTCATAGGAAAGGCAGGATCCGTGATTGGTTATACCGTAAATGGAGTAGGGTATATGAAGGGACTTTATAAAAAAAGGACCAAAAAACCCAAGGAAGGAGAGATCCTTAACCGCAAAAAATTTGCTGCGGCCCATGCCTGGCTCCTACCTCTTTTAGATTTTGTCAGGGTAGGATTCAAGGGTTATAATGAACGATTTCAGGGTTTTGCAGCAGCTAAATCATGGCTCATGAAGAATTGCATGCAGGTAATTGATGGGGAAATCCGGATTGATCCTGCTCTTGTAAAAATCAGTTCAGGAAATTTACCCCTTCCCGAAAATATACAATGCAGCGTGCAGGAACCGAACACCTTAAGAATTAGCTGGACCCCGGCAAGAGAAAGAGGCTTTCTGTATGACCAGGCGATGGTATTGGCTTACCAAATGGAAGATGGTCCATACGGTGAAGTTTTGAGCAGTGACAGAACTTCCGGTGAAGTACTTGTTCCTGTTGACCCCTCGCCTGAGCCCTATCATGTTTACCTGGCTTTTATTGCTGCCGACCGGAGCAGGCAATCAGATAGCGTGTATTTGGGGGAGTTTTGGGTTGGAGAATCTTAAGAGGAGCATTTCACAAATCACTGATTTCCATAAAAGCTTTTATTGATTTGTACGGTAAACTTACGTACATTTGCCATAAGAATTAAAAAAGAATTATTAGAAGAAAATATCGAAATAAAATGGCAACAGTAATTAACGATAGAATAGATGTTCGCATTAGCAAAGAACAAAAGGAGTTAATTAAGTATGCATCTGAATTAAGCGGATTTAAGAGTCTTTCTGAATTTATAGTCTTTCATATCCAGGCGCAGGCAAACCAAATCATAAAGGATAGCAATACCATTCTGCATACGATTGAGGATAAAAAGATATTTTTGGAAGCATTAATAAATCCACCGGCTCCCAATGATGCCCTTAAGCAGGCTCGTTTAGATTATTTAAAATTTAAGGAGAGCGAACAAAGTGGAAATAGTACTCCTTGAAAAGCAACATAATCGGGAAAGTTTTAACAGCAGTACTCCGCTTTTGGATGAATACATCAAAAAGCAAGCCTCACAGGATGTTAAGAGAGACCTATCAGCTTGCTACGTTTTAACTGATAATGAAGGCAAAGTTTTGGCCTATTATACCCTTTCAAGTAATTCTATCCCACGGGAAGGCTTACCCGAAGAATTGTTGAAAAAACTCAGACTTCCCCCAAGCTACCAAAACCTACCGGCTATCATGTTAGGCAGACTCGCAGTTGATCAGGAACACAAAGGAAAAGGTTATGGTAAGTTCCTTTTACAGGATGCCTTTGAAAAGTGCCTGCTCGCCTCAGATTCTATCGGAAGCCTGGCCATTATAGTCGACCCGATAGATGATTCAGCAGTAGCATTTTACAAAAAATACGGTTTTATCAATTTGGAAGGCAGTTCAAGAATGTTTATCCCGATGAAAACTATTAGAGAACTTATCAATCCATAGATCGTTTTTTCTAAAATTGATTGTTCGATAATGAATGAAGCTTTCGGTTAAAAACCCCAAAAGCCATTTTGCCGAGCTTAATTAATTGATTATTATTATAGTATG
This sequence comes from Sphingobacteriales bacterium 16-39-50, assembly GCA_002257025.1. GTDB lineage: Bacteria > Bacteroidota > Bacteroidia > Sphingobacteriales > Sphingobacteriaceae > Daejeonella. The sequence goes on from NCHA01000004.1 coordinate 184,194, forward strand.
AAAAATCATCGCCTTTAAAAAACAAAAACAGATAGATGAAAAACATACTATTCCCCTTCTTCAGAAATGCACTTCTAATCCTATTTTTAAACAGCCTGCCCGGTTCTGCTTTCGCGCAAACGGCAGCTGTAATTGATGCATCTAAGTACAGTAATTTACAACAAGCAGTGGATGCTCTTCCGGCCAATGGCGGCATTGTCAGTATTCCTCCGGGAAATTATGAGATAAGCAAGCCACTTCTGCTAAAGACAGAGAATACCCGTCTGCAGGGATCAGGAGGTTCGACACATCTGATCAATAAAAACACTTCCGGGGAGCCGGCTATTATTGTCGGCTTGGGCAAGGGCCAGTTGTTCAGACTTGAGTTAAGTGGTTTTCGCATAAGTGGAAACCCTAAGAGCGGGGATGGTATTTACATGGAAAAGGTACAGGAGTTAATGATCACTGACATGACGATCGATCATAACGGGGGACATGGAATTAACATGAAAGATTGCACTGAAAATCCGAGGATTGCAAACTGTAATCTGAATTATAATTTAAAAGCAGGTATAAACATTGACGGCGGGCATGATATCGTTGTTAGTGGAAATCAGTTCGAAGAAAACCAGGATGCACTGCAGATTAAGGATGGCTTTAACCTGACTATGACAGGGAATAATATTGATGATCATCTGCGGCATGGTATTGTAGTAGAAAACTCCTACGGCTCCATTATTTCAAGTAATATGATCGAAGAGTGCCAGGGGACTGCCATTATCCTGACGGCACCTGCTACTCCTGCCAATCGTTTTTGTTATGGCATTACCATCAGTGCCAATGTAATTGCACATCATTTAGGTGGTGGTATCGAGTTGAACAATGCCTGGGGATGTTCAGTCTCATCAAACACCTTTACCCTGGTTCATAATTTCTCTATTCTCGCCGGGCCAGGTACCGGAGGCATTACGATCAGCGGAAATAACTTTAGCAATAGTCGCGGTAAGCTGGGTGCCCGCAATGAGAAAAATCCCTTCACATTTGATGTAGGTTCTGGTGTAATATTAAAGAGTGCAACTGATATTACTATCTCGGGCAATTTCTTTGGGAGGCTTACAACTGAGGCCGTTAAAGCCGATGAAAGCAGCAAGGGCATTCTGGTTAGCGGGAATATGATGACCGAGTTAAACCAGGGTGCTCAGGTAGGTAAAAAAGCGATTAATCTGGGTGGGGCTAAGGATGTTTTGGTGAAGGATAATTTGATTAGGAAGTAGGATAAATAAGAAACAAAGTGTAGAATGATTAGGGTGCAATCTGCGCCTATATATCTTCATCAGAGGAGTCAGAAGACTCCTCATCATTTGATAATCCGTAGAGCCGCTTCGCTAACTCAACGGACAGTAGATTTTCTATGTAAAGCTATTTATTTGTCATTATTTCATCTATATAAGCATCAATGGCTTCAAGGATTAATTCTCGTAATGGGTTGACCTTTAACATCAAAATACCCATATAAATTTCCTCATTGTTATAAATACCATGCTTTCTGTGATGCTCAATTTCTCCTGAAAGCTCTTCACGATGCCATTTACTAAATGCAATGCTCCTGTGACGTGCATATTCATCTTCCTGGAAACAAAAATAGATCAAAGCTTCATTACCATGCTGCTTAAAAAATTCACGTACAATAAAGACTATGGTGCTTTTTATCCTATCGTCGTATTTATTACTAAATTTTGAAGATATATATTGTCCGCTTCGTTCAAATCCAAAACTAAATACCTTGTGATTATTTCCGTGAGAATCTTGAATAGAATATTCAGTGAAGAAAGCAACATACTCCACACCTAGCTCGGTTGTGAATTTATAGAAACCTTTCTCAGTAATTTCTAAATTATATCGGAGAGACAATTTTTATGCCTTTTTGAGAAGACAAATCCTTACCGGACTTAATGGCCTTGACAATACGCTTTTTATCTTCAATCATCTTGATTAATGGATTAGTAGAAGATTTATCTTTTACTTTGTTGGCCATATTTGATGTTTTAGATAACATAGTAATACAAATATAATTATAAATAACTTTTTAAACGCAAACCAATTTATTGAAAGGTTTAAAAATTAACAAGTTACCTCTGCGCAGTACCAGGAAAACCGCAATACTCTCTTGTCCGTGGTCTTTCACCTGTCCGATTTCTATGATCTAAGCAACTGATCTAACGTAATTTTTTTCATACAATCTGTTTTGTCTTACACAGGCAAATATCCTTAAGATTAGCTTAT
>NCHA01000059.1 GCA_002257025.1 Sphingobacteriales bacterium 16-39-50
TTGTCCGTTAGAGCCGGAATTTATTTTATACCTGCTTGTAATCTGGTCATAAGCTTTAAAGAACATAACGGGTATCAGGTATCCTGCATCCATTTTGTCACTATAGATGATTGATTCCCCAATGCTGAGCGATAAGCCTTTTACAGGAAAGAAATTGAGGCTGTGTGTGGCCATAAATTTCGATACATAAATTTCCCGGTCGCTTCCATAAATGGTATTTCCTTTAGGGTAGGTGCGGGCAGAATCAATAATTGCAGATTGAAGCCAGGTATGAGCATAATGGAATTTAACCCATTTAAGGGGTTGATAATCCAGCCTGATAAAAGGATATGCAGGGGCTTTGTCAGACATAACCAGCCTACCGTTTTCGCCATAACCCCACAATAACTGATCATTTCCTAAACTGACTGATCCATTCTTGAATTCATAGCCCACACTGCCTCTTAAATTGCTGTATGTGAGTAATTTGGAGTCTGGCTTGACATTGGCGAATCTTACTATGCCTGTTTCATTGCTAAACTGCCTGATCGTGTCAACCCGGGTTCCGTATTCAGTAAAATCGGTGAAAAATGCCTGAAAAGAAATATTTTTTCCCATATGACCCCAGAGTTGCAATCCACCACTCATCTTCATTATACTTTTACCTCCTCCCTGAGTCGTTTCCAGACTCATAGCCGGATCAATTCTTATAAGAAAATCACTGGTTTGAGCCGAAAAAGCTCTCCAGCGTCCGTATGGGTCATTTTTAAAAAATAAAGTACTATCAACCCTGTTAGTATTGAATTCAGAATATTCCTGCAGGTAAAAGTTAAGTTCCTCTTTTTCGATGACTGACAAGTTGTGAATGGAATCTTTAAGCGCAGACAAGTTGAAAGCAATTTCTTTTCTGCTCATCGGAAGAATGAAGTCTGCAATATTGATATTCCCTTTTTGCGCCTGCCTTGAGAGGAAACTATTAATTGGAAGTCTTGGATTCTCCCAAACTATTTGTGCCTGAACATTACTCAGGGTTGACAGGGTAATGCACAACAAAATGACAGAGATCCGAAGCACCTGTTTCCATTTATTAATAAGCATTCTGATCTCCTTTTATAGTAAGAATTATAGTCTGTAAAACAATCTGACAATCCATCCAAAAAGTCCAGCTATGAATGTAGTAAAGATCATAATTGACTCTCCGCTGCATCGAACCCGGTGCAGATGTTTCGCCCCTGCAGCCATTTACCTGTGCATATCCTGTAATCCCGGGTTTAACAAGATGCCTGAGCATGTAACGATCTACATTTTGAATGGAAGAAATATTTAGTGGGGTAACATGTGGTCTGGGGCCTACAACAGACATATTGCCCTTGAATACATTCCAGAACTGAGGTAATTCATCAATATTCCATGCCCTTAAGAATTTCCCTAATGGAGTTACTCTCCGGTCATTTTTTGTGGCCTGAAGAAAATCACCGTTAGTATCAGTTTCAGGACTTCCGTTGTACATGGTTCTGAATTTATAGCATATTATTTTTTTGTTATTCAAACCCCACCTTTCTTGTTTAAAGAATACAGGGCCTTTAGATGTAAGTTTTATGAGTAATGCTATGACAGGCATGAACCACCAACCAATCAGGATAAAAAAAAGTATTGAGAATAAAACATCGAAAGACCTTTTTAATAATTTATTGGGCAGCCTGTCCTGTGGGAGTGACCGAAAATTAATGACAGGTAAAAGTCCAATGGTATTGATACTGATATTACTGGCAGCATATAAATATAGATCAGGTATCATCCTGACCCGTTTTGCATGAAAGTCACACGCTTCAATACAGGCACTTATATGCTGGTGTTGAGCATTAGGCAATGCAATAATTACTTCATCAACAGGAGATTCTGCCAGTATTTTATTGATATCACTAATCTTCCCCAGGTATTTGCATCCATTTAGTTTTGTATTTTCATCATCCAGGAATCCGATGCATTTATAGCCATAATAGGTGTGCAGATTGATTGTATCATAAAAATCTTTTGCTGCTGGTGTTGAACCTACCAGGATGATCTGTTCCTGAAGTCTCCCGCTATAAAAAATGCTATGCAGATATTTTCTAAACAGGTACTTGAAGGAAAGAATTAATGTAAACAGCACCGGAAAATAAACGAGAAGGAAGTTATTACTTAATTCAATTTTATTACGAAAGAAAAATAAACAGGATGTTAATGTTATTGCAAAAATTATCAATGTAACCAGTACATATATGATTTCTTCAGCGAATTTATTTGACCGTAAATCTCTCGAAAGTCCGGAAATCTGTGCTGCACTGTACCAGGCAATAATTGAAAGCAGTAGAAAAATATATACAAAAGATTCCTGCCCGGAGTGGATCTGACCTGCGGTTAAATAATCTGCTATCCAAAAGGACAGAATAAGCAGCGGGGTATCGATTAAATATCTGAATCCGTTATATAAAAAATAAGGTCTCGTCATGAGAATTATTTTTTTGATTTTGAATTGTGCAACTCTATCATGGCCTCTATCATGGCATTTTGATACGCCGCTGTCACACAATCCCAGTTGTACTTATCTGTCAATCCTGAACTTACCGTTGATCTTAATTGCTTAATTAATAATTCATCTTTCTCAAGATTCTTCATATTTTCTTGTATGGATCCGGTACTCTCTTCAAATAATAAGCCAAATTTACCATTTGTCAACATTTCACGATTAAAACTTGTATTTAAGGCAAGTATAGCACAATTATTGGACATGGCTTTTAACATAGCGGGGTTTGTCCCACCATATTTATGACCATGAATATAGCAAAAGCAGTTTTGATACAAGGCCATAAGTTCATCACTATCGCGAACATAGCCTATAAAGTGTACTTTTTCACCTGCAAGTTTTTTGAGATCTTCAGCATATTTATCCCGGTATGGAACATCACCAACAACTACTAATTTTTTTTCAGATGCAGAATCCAGATATGCTTTGATAATCAGATCTGCATTATTATCAGGAATTAATCGTCCAACAATCAGGTAATATTCGTCAGGAATGATATTAAACCGATTCAGAAGGGATGGATCTGCTTTCTTGAAAGGAGGGGCCCCATAAGCAATCACAATGGACTCCTGTTTAAATTCTTTAAGATAAACCTCCCGCATTGCATCAGCATCAGTAATGATAAGATCGTATAGTTTTGTGGCAAGTCTGGCCGCAAACCGGAAATAAGCTGCGCCAAGGCCCTTCCATTTAGGCCTTAGCCATTCCAACCCATCGACGTTAATCATTGTCTTTTTTCCGGTGATCTTTGGTATCCAGCCCATCGGACCGGCAGCCAGATTGACTACAAGAATGATATCGCATCGGCTAAAAGTAGCGTGGATAATAGACAGGAATGAATGTATGATTTGATTTAATGATTTTGTTTCTACGGTAGGAATATAATGAAGTTTAATACCATTAACCATGGCAGGCTTTTCTTTAAATAAATTTGCCTGGCAGTAAACGTGTACCTCTACATCCTTTTTTACTAACCTCTCGCCAAGTTCTTTAACAAAGGTTTCAAAACCACCATAAACATAGGGATATCCCCTGGTACCTATAATGGCTACTTTCATCTAAACATTAAAATCATTTTTCCGGAAATCCCGTCTGTAATTCTTTAGAGATTTAATTTTGATCAATCCCTAAATTTCGTTTTTACACCTCTGACAAAAGTATTTAATTAATCGTAAATAATGACATTCCCCCCTCAGGGTCGAAGAACAAAAAATTTACCGGATCACCCCGATCATTGTCAACCCGATAGCTATCGGGTGTCAACTGATTTAAACTTTGAATCCTATAATCACTATTGAAAAAAATTAAAAATAATTTGAAATGTTTTAACAGCTCAATCGTCTACTTAATAAACCCGCAATAAATTGACAGCAGTCGTAATACCCAAGGAGAAGAACCAGCGTATTTTACAAACGATAAAATCGTATGGTAAGGGGCTCATGGGCTTTATCAGGAGCAAGGTTAATAGTGAAGAGGATGCAGAAGATATTATTCAGGACGTTTGGTACCAGTTTACTGCAATAGTAAATTCTGAGCCGATTGAACAAACAGGCGCCTGGCTATACCAGGTGGCCCGGAACAAGATTATCGACAAGCATAAAAAGAAAAAAGAAGAGCTGTTTGATAACCTGAATGATGATGAGGATGATACACCGGATTTTAGGGCTATGCTCCTCACAGAGGCAAACACTCCTGAAACTGAGTATTTCCGCAACATGTTCTGGGAGCAGTTATTTCTTGCTCTGGAGGAGTTGCCCAAAGAGCAGCAGCAGGTATTCATCTGGCAGGAGCTTGACAATATCCCCTTCCAGAAAATAGCAGAAACTACCGGGGAAAACATTCAGACTCTGGTGACACGCAAACGCTATGCTGTACTGCATCTGCGCAAGCGCTTAAAACAATTGTATAAAGAGATTAATGATTATTAAATTTTAGATTATGAAGAAGATATTTTACAAAGGCCGGTTTGTGTTTTTCCCCCTGATCGGGATTGCCTTCCTTTCACTAGTAAGCTATGTAGTGATGCTGCTCTGGAACAATTTGCTGCCCGAGATACTCGGTGTAAGGGCCATTTCATTCTGGCAGGCGATGGGAATATTTATCCTGTCCAAGATCCTTTTCGGTTTCGGCAAGGGCGGCAAAATGGGCTCCTCCTGGAAGCGCAGTAGAATGGCCGAACGCTTTAAGGAAATGAGTCCCGAAGAGCAGGAGCAGTTTAAAGCGAAAATGCAGCATTGGAAATGTTGAATTTTAAAGGAAGAGTTCACAATTTCAACTCAGATAGTGCAGAGAGAAAATAATCCTTCAGATTAATAAGCTTTATTCTTAATGCACCCTGAGGTAAAACCGCTAAGCATCCCCGAAACGGATAAAGATCGAATTATGGAAGTTTTGATATTTAAAACCAATGCCAGCAAGCAATCGGAAGTGAGCAGTCTTCAAAATCTGCTTAGCAGATTTGCTCACATTATAGAGGTAAGTGTAGATCTGGAAGATTGCGATAAGGTGCTGAGGATAGTGGGGAATAATCCTTCGCCCACACAGATTCAATTATTGGTAAGCTCATTGGGCTTGACTTGTTCGGAGATGAAAGATTAAGCTTATCAGGGAAAATGAGGCAGCAGGCTGTTTGCTATTTCTGAAACTCATTTTTAATTAAGGCCATATTTTCTACTTTTGGGCATGAAGCCCTACCTACGCCTGTTTGACTTTTCGCAGAAGGTTAATTACAAGATCGAA
>NCHA01000060.1 GCA_002257025.1 Sphingobacteriales bacterium 16-39-50
AAATAGAAATCAGGGGTATCCGGGCACCAATTGAAGACCAAATTGTTTTCTAAGGCATATACAGAATGGCAGTGGCCAACAGACAAGCTACCGGAACTGAGTTGAAGAGCAGCATAATTGAAGGAATACTCAGGATAAGTGCCGCCGATGACCTCCCTAAGAACTTTGCTCAGGCAGCAGTTAAATGCTGAAATCCTTCTTTTACCTCTCTCAGGCAATTGTTTCAGCTGATCACGCAAAGGAGAGATTAAAGCGATTGAAAGCTTAAATTTTTCTCTTTGTGATAATTGTTTATTACCCGCAGGCTTGATTGATTTCCGCGGCATCTGCCGGATGCAATACTGGTTTTTATACCTGTATCCTACAATGTTTCCAACTTTTCCGCTGAAACCGCCAAGGATACCATGATGTAATATAGCCATGACTGATTTTTTTAAAGGTTCTTAAAAGAGCCGGGGATTACCCGGCTCATGAATTTATGCGATCACTACTTCACTGATATACAGACTGGTAGATACCGCCTTTTTATCCGCTGAAATAAAAGCCATCCAAACGTGTACAGTATCGCCCACAAAGTCGGCAGGTACATCCAAGCTATCTGCCAGGCTGCTACGATCATCGCCACCAGTCGTAAAAACATATTGCGACTTATCGGGGTTATAAACCAGTAGCATCGCTTTATCCGTAGCTTTGGCAGTACCTGAAACAGAATTATCCTGCCAGGTGACATTTACCTTGCTTGACGCAGAAGTAGCTGCCGGCCCCCACGGACCAGTCAGGTTGCCCTTACTGATCAATACCTTTGGATAATCGATCGTCAGATCAGGATAAACCCCTGTTATTGCCTCTGCAAGAAGCTGGGAGGTAGCCACGTTGAAAGCAGTCTGCCTGACAGCAAGACCTTTATAACCAATATTGATCAATGCACTGATAGGCTGGAGAAAGCCGGTGGCCATCCCTAGTTTTGCCCGCTGGAGCATTTGCAAATCGGTTGGAGCTTTGCTTGAGGGTTTGGGCAAACTGCGCATATACTCAATACCGTTCCAACTACTGCCCACTACTGTTCCGACCTTGCCGGAAAATGAGCCTAATATTCCTTTTTTATATGTACCCATATCGTTTAAAATTTAAAATGTTTAACAATCAGCACCCTTTAATTCGCACCGGTACGCTGTGCTGCTGAACGAAAGTAAGTACCGTTAAAGAGCCTTGAAATAGCTGACCCTCTTTGAACCCGTTTTGACCTCCTTTGACCTCCTTTTTGAGGATTTGTTGTGCTCTTGTTCGGTCCTTGTTGTGCTTTTGTTGGGCTAAAGGGCGTTTTGGAGCATCTGAGCTGAAGAAGAGCTAAGGAAAGTATCAACAAAGTATCAGGGAGAGAGGAATGAGCAAATGAGAAAATTAGAAAATTAGCAAATGGGATAAGTACTGCATATGAAGCAACGTGTCTTGTCTTTATTCATTGCTCTTTGTTCTTCGATCCATTTGATTTGTCAATGAGTCGATTTGTCTATTTGTCGATGGGTGGGGAAATGACGAAATCACATAGGCGATTAGAAAGTAGATTTCGTCTTCACTTTTTCCGGGGAGCAACAGGTAACATTTTGTCTGAACTGTGATTTTTTTGATTAGACTGATTAGCTTGATTGTAAACATTCATATTAATCACCTGAATCATAGTTCAGACAACAGGTAACAGACAACCCGATAGCTATCGGGTGTTAACTGGTAACACAATTCAGCTTGAACCTGTATCCGGAAAAAGAAGAGAGAAGACATCCTTCTCCCTATAGTAGAATTTGTTTTTAATTTTCCTGTAGCGGAGTATTCCATCAGCGCGGCGACGCTTCAGGGTGCTTTTACTCCAGCTAAGTTTAAACATCACCTCCTGATCATTATATAAAACTTCGGGCAAACGGCCCCTGGTTTTGACGTTTTCTTCAGCCAGAATACGGATATAGAAGAGAATCTTACCCTGAGTCTCTTCTATACTTTCAAGTTTCCGGATTAAAGGCTTGTAATCCATAGCTAAGTGTTGAGTAACAGTGCTATTTCAATCCCGTATGGACAGGATTATATTGAATCTCCGTAGTGGGTCGCTGCGTTTAAACTAAGGGACGATGCGCAAATAATTCTCAGTAAATTTAATCCTTAAGCTTTTCAATATCTGATTTCCGGTAATAGTATTTGCCATTAACCTGGATATAACTTATCATTCCTTTAAGGCGGAGACGCCTAAGAGTTCTTTGGCTTATGTGCTTTTGCCCCAAGTTCTGATTATTCAGGCACTGTTCCGTGGAAGCAGGAGGAAGTCCGCCATGCAGGTCCATTTCAGTAGGTGTCGGCAGCTTAATTTTTTGGGCAAGCCGGGTATTTATTTTAAGGAAGAGCTTGAAAAAATATATTAAGCCATGCATAAACCTCAGATTTTGTTTAGAACATATAAAGAATTTTTAAACAGTAAGAGCGTAAAACTTATCGAATTTAATTTTTAACCCAATAATATACGGTGACATGTTAAATTCTTTCCTAATGCATGTAATGAATTCCTGTTATAAATGTGAGCCATGTCACCGCCCATTTCAAAAATTGCTATTAGATTTAATTAACTAACCTAAAAACCTATGGAAATTGAATTTAACACTGCAAGTTTTAAAGACTTTGAAAATGTAGATGGACTGGATGCATGGAAGCGTGCCGGTTTATTTCAAAATTATCTTAATTATCTGGATAATAACGGACGCCTTAACTACCGCCTTATTTCGTCAAGTGGTTGTGGGCCTGAGATGAATATCCTTACAAAAGATCATCCGAAGGCTCGTAAAATGGTAAGCTTTGTATCCAA
>NCHA01000020.1 GCA_002257025.1 Sphingobacteriales bacterium 16-39-50
ATTCCTAGCCAGTGTTAGATCAGTTGTATTGATTCGCATAACATATTAGATTTAATGATTAAATCTAAATTCTGTCCTCGAAATATCTAACTTCTACAGAAATGACGGGTGCAGGTAGGTCTGTTGAATAAAAAAATGGAAAATTACTGAAACCTATAAACCTCAGCTCCGTACAAGCATATGAGAGCGTTAATTTAGATTGAAAAAGCTGATTGCCATAGGCGTCAGCTTTTTCTATTATACCTAAGATTTAACACTGAGATATGGTCTGATTTTATTATACAGATCATTAGGTACAAATGGTTTGATTACAAATCCATCCATGCCGCATTCTGTAATGGTTTCGAGTTCGTGTGCAAAAAGCGAAGCAGTTAAAGCGATGATGGGTACCTTTGAATAATATCCACTCATTTGCCTGATTGCTCTGGAAGATTCCATACCATCCATAACAGGCATATGAAGATCCATCAGGATTAAATCATATTTCTGCTCCTGCACTTTTTCAAGGGCAATCTTTCCGTTCTCAGCAAAGTCAACACTCACACCCCACTTAGTAATTACTTTACTGGCAAGAAGACGATTGATCTCGTTATCATCAACCACCAAAACGAGTCCGGCTAATTGTTGCAACGGGGTTTTGGTATCAACACTTACAGCTGATGTCGCTGAACGGTCAAACTGGATAATGAAGCTGAATGCTGAACCTTTACCCAGTTCGCTTTTTACACTTATTTCCGAATTATGGAGTTCTATGAGACTCTTTGTTATCGCTAACCCAAGTCCGGTACCCCCATACTTCCTCGTAGTATCAGTGCTTGCCTGAGTATAGGAATTGAAAATATCATCAATCTTATCAGCAGGTATTCCAATACCTGTATCCGAAACCTCAAAACGCACCTTTACAAATTTCTTATTTTCCTCAACGAGATCGAGCTTTAGCTTGACCTCTCCCTTCTCTGTAAATTTAACCGCATTACCCAAAAGATTGATCAGAATCTGGTATAATCGAGTATTATCCCCTACAACGTTTGCAGGAATACGATAGTCAATCTCTGATTTTAATACCACATGCTTTTCTGCAGTCTTGAATTGAAGAGAATTCAGGGTCTGGGCAACAAGCTCTTTAAGATTAACATCCACGCTTTCGAGAACCATATTTCCAGTCTGGATTTTTGTAAAATCCAAAACATCATTAATCAGATTAAGCAGATTCTGGGCAGAAAATCCCAAAATCTTCAGATTTTCAGTTTGCGATTCTGTCGGGTTATCATCCATCAGTATATATGACATCCCAATTACTGCATTCAGGGGGGTTCTGATTTCATGACTCATCACAGAAAGGAATGTCTCTTTCGCCTTGCTTAGCTGCAGGGCTTCTTCCCGGGTTTTGATTAGTTCCTGTTCAGCCAGTTTTCTTTCTGAAATATCATTAATGATCTCAACCTGCTGATCCAGACTTCCATCTGTATTAAATGTCGGAGTATTTGAAATGGATAGCCAGATTTGAGAACCATCCTTTTTGTAACTGAGTAACTCAATATTTGAAGGTTTGCAATCCGCAGCCTGCTTTCTAGCCTTTTTCAGCAACTCCATATCTGTTCCTTCGCCAGCCAACAGATCTCCCGGACGAGTATTCTGAAACTCCTCAAGCGAATAACCTGTTAAATCCTGCAACGACTGGTTTATCCATTTGATCTTACCATCACTGCCACTAATGGCAACACCGTTAATAGTCTTGCTGGCAACAAGTGAAAGCAATGTGAGTTGATCCTCTGCAAATTTACGTTCAGTGATGTCATTAATGATTTCAACCTGGCGCTCTATCTCGCCTTTTTCGTTAAGAATGGGCGTGGTAGCTGCATTGACCCATATTGAAGAACGGTCCTTTTTATAAATCAGGAGGTCAATATTATATGGCTTTTTTGCTCTAATAGCCTCTTCAGCAATTTCAAGTGACTTCGCTGATGTATCCTCACCAACGACTATCTCACTAAAACGCCTTCCTTCAATCTCACTGAATTTATACCCAAGCATATTTTCAAGTGCGGCATTAACCCAGGTAACTCTGCCTTTCCCATCCCTGATTGCAATACCGCTTGCCGATTTACTGGCAACCATGGATAAAATTTCAAGTTCCAGTTCTGATTTCTTTCTCTCAGTAATATCAATGATTACTTCGACTTCTTTGTCGATGTTCCCGTCTTTATCCAGAATAACTGAATTCAGAATAGACAACCAAATTGGAGTGCCATCTTTTCGGTATGCAAGCAGATCAACTGAAAAAGATTGTTTGCTTTTTGTTAACTCCCTTGCATTAAGGATGACTTCGGTATCAGTTTCCTTCCCTTTTAATACGTCGCCAAGTTTGCGCCCTTTGAGATCATCGAGACTATATCCTGTAATTTTTTCTGAGGCTTCATTCGCCCAGATTACATTACTGTTATTATCACTGATGATCACGCCATTGTTCACCTTATTCGCAACAAGTGATAATTGCTCGAGTTCTTCGACCATTTTCTTCTTATCACTGATATCACGGCCATTCGCGAACCATTTTTCATTCCTGACCGCAATAGACCAGCCCATCCATTTGGTTGAGCCATCTTTTAGTTTTATCCTGCCCTCAAGTTCAAAACTTTTTTGCCCGCTTCCCAAACCCATCTCGATTTGAGGAACCATTGCCAATATATCAGCTTCATAAAAGAATTCCCAGATTGAACGGCCAATAACTTCTTCCAATGAATAGCCGAGCAATCGCTCAACTATATTGTTCATCAGCTCAATGGTACCACTACGATCTAAAATACAATGCAGTTCGGCCGAACTGTTGAACATAGTACTAATATCCTCGTACTTCTGAATCAGGTCATTTAATATCCTATTTTGACGTTTTACTTCAAGATGAGTCATAACCTGATTTGCAAGGATCTTCAATGCCTCCCTTTGCTGTTCATCAAGGCTACCTGGTACCACATCCATCACACACAATGAACCCAGCGCATATCCCTCAGGATTTATTATCGGGACACCTGCGTAGAATCTAATCTTTGCTCCGCCTGTAACACATTTCAATCCTAAAGTCCTGGTATCCTCAAGGGTATCATTAATCTCGAGAATCTCAGCCCCTTCGATAGCAAACTGACAAATAGAATCAACAACAGAAGTACTCTCAGTACTAAATCCTACCTGTGATTTAATGAACTGGTACTCCCCATCCAGAAAACTGATAGTAGCTATTGGCTTTTTACTAAAATATGATGCTAAACGTGTAATGGAATCAAATTCACTTTCAGGTAATGAACCCAAAACCTGATATTCAAAAAGTGCCTTCAATCTGAGATCTTCGAAATCTTTCCCCACAACGCTATCCAACATAATTAATCAGTATTAATTATTGATACAATGGATGTTTACCCATCATCTCATTAACCTTCTTACGAACCTTTTTTGCATTGGATTCGCTATCCGGATTTGAGATTACCTCATCAATGAGTTCAACGATCTTTTCCATGTGTTTTTCCTTAAGGCCTCTTGTACTTACAGCTGCTGTACCAACTCTTATGCCAGAAGTTACAAATGGAGATTTATCGTCAAAAGGAACCATGTTTTTATTGACAGTAATTGCAGCCTCACCAAGTGCATTTTCAGCATCTCTACCGGTAATATTCTTATTCCGAAGATCAATAAGCATCATGTGATTATCTGTCCCGCCCGAAATAAGCTCGTAACCCCGATTTACAAGGGCAGCTGCCATTGCTTCGGCATTTTTCTTTACCTGAATGATGTACTTCATGTAACCTTCACTCAAAGCTTCCCCAAATGCAATTGCTTTTGCGGCGATGATATGCTCCAATGGACCGCCTTGAGTACCAGGAAATACAGCCATATCCAATACAGAAGACATCATTCTCAATTCTCCTTTTGGTGTTTTAAGTCCCATTGGGTTTTCGAAATCCTGTCCCATCATAATCATTCCCCCTCTTGGACCTCTTAAGGTTTTATGGGTGGTAGTAGTTACAACATGGCAATGAGGAAGTGGATCGTTTAATAAGCCACGGGCAATCAGTCCGGATGGATGAGAAATATCAGCCATAACCAATGCTCCAATCTGATCAGCAACTGATCTGATGAACTTATAATCCCAATCGCGTGAATAAGCAGAAGCTCCACAAATAATAACTTTTGGTTTTTCTTTTAAAGCAACTTGCTCCAGTTTCTTATAATCGATAAGACCGGTTTCACGATCCACACCATAAAAATGCGGTTTATATAATTTACCTGAAAAATTGACTGGTGAACCATGAGTGAGGTGGCCTCCATGGGAAAGATCAAATCCCAAAATTTTATCACCTGCATTAAGCAAACCTAATAGGACAGCTGCATTTGCCTGAGCACCAGAGTGTGGCTGAACATTAACCCAGCTTGCATTAAATAATTCCTTAGCCCGTTCAATTGCTATATTTTCAACTTCATCAACAACTTCACATCCACCATAATACCTTTTGCCCGGCAAGCCTTCAGCATATTTATTGGTAAGTACTGAGCCCGCAGCTTCCATAACCTGCTTGCTTACAAAATTTTCTGATGCTATTAACTCTAGACCGGTTTCCTGACGCTCTTGTTCCTCATCAATCAGGCTGAAAATAAGTTTATCTCTCTTCATGGATGTATTATGGTGTTTGTTTGAACTATTGAATTTTAAGAATTGTAAAGCAAAAATACAAATTAAGAATTGATTGAACCGATTTTAGCTTCAATCCAGAAATTATTAAATCCAATTCCTGTTTGTATTGAGATCAAATCCTGTTGCAGCATTTCGAGTAATGCCATAAAATTGTAAACAAAATGAACTTTATTTTCTGAATTTGTGACTATATCCCTGAAATCAAGTCGCTTATTTATTGCCAGAAGCCTGTCAATTGCCTTTTTCTGTGACTCAATATTATAGGGGTATTGTTCAACAATGTGCTCCTGCTTATTATCTCGCTGCAAACTTCGCTGAAGAACCTTATTAAAGGTCATCAGAAGTTTATATAGGTCGAATGACTCTAATTCCTCCCCCGGATCAGCAGTCAATGCCATTTGCAAAAGATCAGAAGTAATATTACCCCGCTTTTCCTGCATAAAACGATCATTTTCAAGCAATTTAAACTGTTCAGCAATCTGTTTAAACTTCTTGTACTCAATTAGTTTCTGTATAAGATCACGTTTTAAATCTATTTCATTTCCCTCATCATCAAGATCCGGCCGGGGTAAAAGCATTTTTGCCTTTATCCGCATCAAAGTAGCTGCTACAAAAATAAATTCGCTTGCCACCTCAATGTTTAATGAACTCATATGGTGCAGGTAATCGAGAAAATCATCGGTGATTTTAGCTATCGGAACATCCTGAATATCCAGTTCATCCCTTTCGATAAAGAACAAAAGCAAATCAAATGGCCCCTCAAATTGAGGTAGTCTGATCTCGAAAGCGTCATTTACATTCATAATTCAATCAAATGTAACCAGAGTAACATAATATATATGTCTGTACAAAAAAATAAAAATGTTTAACAAATACATTATTTTTGCATGAACTATAATTATAAACCCTAAATGGAAGTTAAGGCGGGCGAATTTCTGGAACAGATCAATTACCCTTCGGATTTAAAAAAATTTAAAGAAGAAGATCTTGAACGTATCTGTTCAGAATTAAGACAGTTTATTGTTGATACCGTCTCAGTAAATGGCGGACATTTTGGGTCGAGCTTAGGTGTTGTTGAATTAACAGTAGCATTGCACTATGTGCTAAATACGCCATACGACCAGCTTGTATGGGATGTAGGCCATCAGGCCTATGGTCATAAAATCCTGACCGGCCGCAGGGCAGATTTCCATACAAACCGGATTTACAAAGGGTTGAGTGGCTTTCCAAAAAGATCTGAAAGCGAGTATGATACATTTGGAGTAGGTCACTCTTCGACATCTATTTCTGCTGCCTTAGGTATGGCCGTTGCCTCCAATTACAAGGGTGAGACCGACAGACAGCATGTTGCCGTGATTGGAGATGGTGCGATGACCGGAGGACTAGCCTTTGAGGCTCTGAATCATGGTGGTATTGAAAATTCAAATATTCTTGTAATCCTGAATGATAACTGCATGTCGATTGACCCGAATGTAGGCGCATTAAAAGAATACCTGACTGATATAACTACTTCAAAATCATACAACCGTTTCCGGGATGACATTTCGAATGTTCTGTCAAAAATCTCAGAGCTTGGTCCAAATGCCCATGAGGTTGTTAAAAAAATAGAGAAAACCATAAAGGGCGGATTATTAAAGAAAAGTAATTTCTTTGAAGCACTCAAATTCAGATACTTCGGACCAATTGACGGACATGATGTTAAACATCTTGCCAAGGTTCTAAATGATCTTAAACACATACCAGGTCCAAAGTTATTACATTGTGTAACCGTTAAGGGCAAAGGATATTCCCTTGCAGAAAAAGATCAGACCAAATGGCATTCGCCGGGATTATTCGATAAGATTACCGGAGAAATACAAAAAACTGCGAGCGAAAAACCTGCAGCTCCAAAATATCAGGATGTCTTTGGCCATACTCTTGTTGAACTGGCAGAGTTGAATTCAAAGATAATGGGAATAACCCCTGCCATGCCTTCGGGTTCATCAATGAATATCATGATGAAGGCTATGCCTGATCGGGCATTTGATGTAGGTATAGCTGAGCAGCATGCAGTAACCTTCTCGGCCGGCCTTGCAACCAGAGGAATGGTTCCATTCTGTAATATCTACTCAACATTCATGCAAAGAGCTTATGATCAGGTTATTCATGACGTAGCTCTGCAAAAACTCAATGTGGTTTTCTGCCTTGACCGTGCCGGATTTGCAGGTTCAGACGGGCCAACTCACCATGGTGCCTATGATCTTGCTTACATGCGCTGTATACCGAATATGATTGTTTCCTCTCCGATGAACGAAGAGGAATTAAGAAACCTGATGTATACTGCACAACAGGAAAATATGGGGCCTTTCAGTATCCGTTACCCAAGAGGAAACGGGGTAATGCCTGAATGGAGACGCCCCCTTAAAGTAATCGAGGTTGGTAAAGGAAGAACCATCTGTGAAGGTGAAGATGTCGCAATTTTAAGTATAGGACATATCGGAAACGAAGCTGTAAAAGCCTGTTATGAGCTCAATGCAGAAGGAATTCACCCGGCTCATTATGATCTGCGTTTTGCAAAACCTCTTGATCAGGAACTGCTTCATCAGGTATTTAAAAAATTTAAATACATTATCACTGTTGAAGATGGATGTCTACAGGGAGGTGTTGGCAGTGCAATTCTTGAATTTATGGCCGACAATAATTACAACTCTACTATTGTAAGACTGGGAATGCCTGACAAGGTAATTGAACACGGCGAACAACCAGAATTATGGAAGGAATGTGGTTTTGATGCTGAGGGAATAATCAAGAAGGTAAAAGAATTCGCCCTTAGCCGGACTACCAGAGTTTTGGCTTCTTAAAATTCAGGAGAATTCGAATTAACCAGTCTTACTTAATATAAAATAGCTTCTTAACCACCTTCTTATAGAACTCGCCGACTGTCTTCACAATAATTGACTGGCTTCTGAAAGTACTGTTTAGTGTATACACTTGATTAAACTTTTCAAAAGAATGTTTATTCAGGGAGTTTCTATAAAGTTTAAAAACTTCTAAAACATCCGGGCGGTTCGTAAAAGTATAACGCTGCTGATGCTGAGACATCCTGTTTTCTTCAATACAGGATACCGAAGCACCACTGTAATGAAAAAATATTAGAGGCACAGATTCATTCACGTAAAAAACTCCATGTTTTTCAGTCAATGTTCGCTCATGGAGATTCCAGTAGGCTACATTACAACCCTCATGCTTCAAAATATCCACACCTTCAAAATAAAGAGGAACGAGATTTAACCAAAGTTGCTCAGCAAACATGCCCCGTTTGGAATCAAAAAAACACTCATTTCTAAGTTTGCCCATCCACCATTCAAGGAATTCTTGTGAATTCAAATCTCTTTTGAGTCCGAAAAAACCTGCATTATAAATACCGGATCTGAGAAATACCCGGTCATCAAAATCAGTACCATTGGGTACTGTGCTTAATGAATGCGGACTTAACACAATACTATTAACATCTAAGCTCTCATAAACAGGATTCAAATCGTCAAATAGTAGAATATCACTGTCCAGAAATATAATCTGATCAAGCTGCTTATATTTTTCAAAAATATAATTGCCAAAATAGGGCTTCAGGGCACTGTTCAGCTCAAGGGGAGAATATTTAGAACATAACTCATTGAGAAAGGATAGGTTCATATCCCTGGCCATGATCAGTTCGATCCCTTCAGGAATTAAATTAAGGTCAACCGTATCAATAAGGCAAATAATGAATTTAGCACCCTGGCAATGGGTGCTGACCGAATCAGCCAGTGACAAAGCCCTTCCTAAGTGGTTATAGCTGCAAACAGTATAAATTGCATTCATTTCTTCGGTAAAAATAGTGGATTATTTAATTAATAGGGTCCGGATAAATTTTTTCTTCGACCCTGAAGCTGATCGATTATTCAAAGAAACACCGTAAACCCTGTTTCCTGAAGCCGGCCGCATGTGCCTCCTCTAATATTTTAACGTGAACTAGACATAATGTTTTAAAACCACATAGAAGCATAGCATTTTATAGCTTCTAACATGCATTTTAGACACAGATTGCCTTGAAGCTTCGCTTCAATCTATGTTTCCTTCTAAGCATAATAAATTCAATCTATGTGGTTAAATATTAATCTTTAGATTGTTTATTATCGAACTCACATTATTTTAGATGAAAGCCAACTAGTCCAATACTAAAAATGAAGATTAGTTTAGTATAGTTTTTTGCCATTAAATAAAACAATCATAAAATTTACTCCCTAATCAATAATTCATATATTTTTACAAAATTCTCATTAAGTGATCTTCACATTCAAAATAATTTAAGGTAAGAATGTTCATATTTCCTCTCATTTATTTCTCTGCCTTTTTTATTGCACTTAAAAACCTGGTATCAAGGAATAAGCAGGGTATTTTCATATTTCTGATCTTCGGCCTTCCCATTTATACAACAGGTCTTTCGGTGGCTCTGCAATATGGATTTGCCGACATTGTCCCTTTTATGCAGCCACTTAAGGAATTACTCATCTTAATTACCCTGGGGACTGGTATATGGGAACTTGAGAGGCGAATCAAATTTCAAACAATAGATTATGCAATTCTGGCATATTTCCTTTATACCCTACTTTATGTTTTACTACCGATTGGTCAATATGGTTTAGGCGACAAGCTAATCGCATTTAAAAGTTCAAGTTTTTTTACGTTAATTTATTTTGCAGGGCGCATTTTTGACCCGGCTCGTATTTATATCAGCAAATACTTTCATTATATACTTGCTGTTTTTATTGCAGCCGCTGGAATACTCTTATTTGAAATTCTAAGCGATCAGCATTTTCAAACCCTGACAGGATATGCCGATTTTAATTTCTATTATTTTAACCAGGAAGCAAGCGGTAATTATGGACTTTCATGGACTTTCGAAACATCAACAGGCCTCAGAAGATTTGCCAGCTTTTTTGCAAACCCTCTTGAATTTGCAGCATCTACCTTATTAGCACTTGCAATACTTGCCGGCCTTTATACAACTGAAGATAACAAGATCAAAGCTGACGCTTTGGGTATCATTGCAATAATTGCCACCCAATTTTCTATTTTTTTAGCATTATCCAGATCATCTCTTGCCAGTTACTTTATCATGATCTTTATTTATGCCCTGATCACAAAGAAAAAACTGGTTCTCAATATCATATACACCGGATTTATAGCAGTGGCTATCTATTTTATATTCTTCATGCTTGTAATTAACCCTGATTTATACGAGTTTATCTATGAAACAATCACATTTACAAATCCATCCAGTGTGGGTCATGTGCTTGCCTGGGTAGAAGGTATTGAAGCCATAGCCGCCAATCCACTGGGTCTGGGATTGGGTGAATCAGGAAGAGTTGCAGTAAGTTTAAGCGATACGGTTGGTGGAGAGAACCAATACATTATCATTGGCGTACAAACAGGAATAATCACTTTGCTGCTCTACCTCTGGATGCATATTTACTTCATCAAAACTTGCTGGAAATGGTATCCGCATTTACAGGGCAAAGAAAGACAGGTCTGCTTAAGTCTGTTATTAATGAAGATTGGTTTTATTATTCCACTATTAACCTCAGAACTTGAATCATCGGTGTATATTTCTTATGTGAGCTGGTTTCTATCCGGCATTTTTGTTAACATGATAGCAGGGCATACCCCGGTAATTTCTAAAATATCTGAGGAAAAAATTTATCAGAGCCCAAATCCTGATAATTAAATTAATTTTGCAGCAATATGATTTATATCTTTCTATGTCAAATAAAATAAGAATAGGTCTTGACATTCGTGACCTCCGGATAGCAAAGACAGGTTCAAGAACTTATCTGGAAGAAATATATAATCAATTTAAGAGTGATAAATACGATTGTGAATTTGTTTTTTTCGACACTTCAATTCCGGTTTATACCGGTCAATATAAATTACTTAAATTGATTGAGCATATCCGGTTTATTATTTGGAAGCAAATTATACTCCCAATTAAAGCCAACCTTAACCATTGTGATATTCTATTTTGCACAGATTACTTTGTCCCTTATTTTACACCGGGATTCAAAGCCATACCTGTATTCTACGATGCTTTCTTCTTTGAATATTCCAGCCATTATAATGCCCAATGGCTCAAATTATTTAAGATTTTTGGAGTGAATGCGGCAAAAAAAGCGCCTTTTATTATCACAATAACAGAGTACGCCAGAAACAGGATTTCTCATTTTACAGGTATTGACCGCCAAAAAATTAAGGCTATCCATCTTGCACCAAAGAAAATGGCTGTAGCTGAGCCTGAACCCGGATATACCCCAACATTCAATATTCCTACCTCAAAATTTATTTTGCACGTAGGCACGCTTGAAAAAAGAAAGAATTTAGTCCGCTTGATTGAAGCCTTTAATTTATTGAGGCTTTCTGGGCATCATGATTATTCGCTGATTCTTGTTGGACAACCTAGTCCAAAGAACGACATGGATGATAGTGCTGCTATTAGTGAGATTATTGACAGACTTGGCCTCCGGGACTTCGTCCTGACACCCGGATATGCAAGTGACCAGGATTTGGCATATTTTTATAAATATGCTGAAATATATGCTTTTCCTTCAATTAATGAGGGATTTGGAGTTCCTGTACTTGAAGCTTTTCATCATCAACTGCCTGTAATTGTATCTGACAACACTTGCCTTCCCGAGGTTGGAGGCGATGCTGTATTATGCTTCGACCCCTTCAATGTTGAAGATATCAGCAATAAAATGAAGGCCTTGATAGAGGATAAAGAACTTAGATCTGAGCTTATTAAAAAGGGAAGTGAGCGATTGAAACTTTTTTCCTGGGAGAGGAATGCTGAAGAATTAATAAAAACTTTTAGGGCAGCTGTCAATAAAAATTAGCATTTTCGTAAACTATTTATCATTTTCTGCGTATTCAAATTGAATACAGGCTATTAAACTAAATACGTGAAGAAAGCTTTAATTTGCGGGGTCTCTGGACAAGATGGTTCATACCTGGCTAAATTTTTACTGGAAAAAGGGTATTATGTATTTGGAGCATCCCGTGATGCACAAACATCCCCATTTATAAATCTGAAAAAGCTTGGGATAAAAGACGATATCAACCTGATGTCTATAAATATTACTGATTTTGGTAATACCCTCGAATGTATCAATAAGATAAAACCAGATGAAGTCTATAACCTTGCAGGCCAGAGTTCTGTCCGTTTATCTTTTGATCAGCCTCATGAAACACACGAAAGTATAAGTACCGGGAACCTGAATCTTCTGGAAGCAATAAAATTCAGTAATCTGCCTATTAAGTTGTACAATGCAGGTTCCAGTGAATGTTTTGGTGACAGCAGTATTCCTGCAAATGAAAATACCATTTTTCATCCAAGAAG
Source organism: Sphingobacteriales bacterium 16-39-50 (assembly GCA_002257025.1). Taxonomy (GTDB): domain Bacteria; phylum Bacteroidota; class Bacteroidia; order Sphingobacteriales; family Sphingobacteriaceae; genus Daejeonella. The sequence continues at coordinate 12,096 of NCHA01000020.1, forward strand.
CCCCTATGCTATTGCCAAAGCAACTGCATTCTGGCAAATAGATAATTACAGAGAAGCATATAACCTTTTTGCCTGTACAGGAATACTATTCAATCACGAATCACCTTTACGACCAGAGCACTTTGTTACTAAAAAGATTATATCCGCAGCCTGCAAGATTCACAGGAACAGATTGAATAAACTTAGTCTGGGTAATATCAATATCGAACGCGACTGGGGATGGGCGCCTGATTATGTGGAGGCAATGTGGTTGATGATGCAGCAGGATCAACCAAAAGATTATATCATAGCTACCGGCAAGAGCCATACACTTAAAGAATTCATTGATTTTACATTCAAGGCTCTGGATTTGAACTGGGAAGAACATGTTGTTATTGACGAAGTGCTGAGGAGGCCTACCGATTTACAGATTGGCCGGGCTGATCCAGGAAAAGCTAACAGAGAACTGGATTGGAAAGCTAAACTCGGAATTAATGCAATTATTGAGAACATGATTGAACATGAATTAAGCTATTCAAATCTTAACACTCCAAGCTCCTATTAAACCTGAGCGGTTCTTAAACGGCGAAAGGATGTGGTGTCACAGGATTTTGGGTAATTGAAATGATTGATTATAAAATTCCAATCCTTGGAATAACCGTATTTCTGTGTAGCCCGGTGCTTTAGCATCGGGCTAGGACCAGGATTTCTTGAGGGCTTCAGCCCAAAACCAAAGCAACCATAACGGAACAAATACTGGTGCTTCAGCGCCAAAATGGTCTTTTGTTTTTGATAATGAATATTATTGAAACACATGAAAGATTTCCATTTTGGTAAAAAATCCAATGAACCGGTATTATACACAGGGGCTAAAAATCCAGCAATTATCTGATCAGATTAATTCCTGCTTTTACCATTTTAGATTCTTAGGTTTTAATAACCTATTTTTGAGATGCAGCTTTCATGCAATTCAAAATTAAATCATAGTTTTGCTTATACCTTATGAGTTCAGAAACAGGATTCTTCCGCAGATACAAGTTTATTGTTGACCGATTCCCAGCTGAATGGAAGAACTATGATATTCTGACTACCCTTTACCGTTTATCTTTCTTTTACTTCCGCGGAATGATTCAGCGCTTGTTTTTTAAACGTTCGAGCGGATGGGTATTGGTTGGTAAAGGAGCCTCAATACGTTATGCCCGTCATCTGAGCGTTGGAAGAGACTTTATAGTTGAGGATTATGCTGAGGTTAATTGTATGACCTATCGCGGGATAGTAGCAGGAGATCGGGTAACAATAGGAAAGCACGCAATCATCAGGCCAACCAATATTTATGGATCTGCAATTGGAGAAGGTCTCAAAATTGGCAATAACTCCAGTATTGGACCCTATTCATATATTGGATGCTCAGGTTTTATAGAAATAGGAGACAACGTGATGATGTCGCCAAGAGTAAGCATCTATGCCGAGAACCATTTATTTGACCATCCTGATCTTAGCATAAAAGAGCAGGGAGTAAAAAGAGAATTTGTCAAAATAGAAGATGATTGCTGGATTGCTGCCAATACCATAATTCTGGCAGGGGTAACCATCGGGCGCGGGTCAGTTATTGCAGCAGGAAGTGTTGTTACCAAAGATGTTCCACCCTATAGTATTGTCGGTGGAGTACCGGCAAAAGTCATCAAAAGCCGTAAATAGATCGTTTATTTTGATCGAAAAAGAATAATCAGATTATGTGTGGTATCATTGGTGTAATCTCAAAAAAGGAATTAAAAAACTTCCGTACAGATTATTTTGATCCCCTTAGTCATGCCCTTGATCAGATGGAATACCGTGGTCCGGATAATAAGGGAATATGGATGGAAGATGGTATTTGTTTGGGACATCGCCGCTTATCAATTATCGATCTTTCTGCTGATGGCAATCAGCCATTTCAATCTTCCTGTCAACGGTATGTTATTGTCTTTAATGGTGAAATATATAATTATCAGGAATTAAGATCCGATCTTAAAAAACTCGGTCATACCTTCAGAACTGAAAGCGATACAGAAGTTATAATAGCTGCATATATTCAATACGGAAAAGACTTCTGCAGGTTTCTGAGGGGAATGTTCGCCCTGGTTATTTATGACCGGGAAGAGAAGCAGGTAGTTTTCGCTCGCGACAGATTAGGCAAAAAACCTCTCTTTATATATGAAAATGAGGGACTTATAATATTTTCTTCGGAAATAAAATTCTTTCATGCCTTCAAAAATATAGCACTTGAAATAAATGAGGAAAGCCTGTTGAATTTTCTCTCTTTGCAATACATTCCAGGTCCGGCTACCATTTATAAAAAAATAAAACAGATTAGTCCGGCTAAGGTTTATGCGCATGATTTGAGCAAGAACAAAGGAGAAACAATTACTTACTGGAATATGTTCGACCATGTTGGCGAGCGAAAAGAGATACCTGAGATCGAAGAGATAGACAGCCTTCTCGAAGAGAGTATAAAGTACAGACTGGTTGCCAATGTTGATATAGGATTGTTGCTTAGCGGGGGAATCGACTCTTCCCTGCTTGCCTGCTACATGCATAAACTGGCCGGAAAAAAAGTAAAAGCCTTTAATGTTGGTTTCGCAGATAAATCTATTGATGAATCTGTCTTTGCACAAAAAGTCGCTGCTTCCCTCGACCTCGACCTAATAAGCCTCAGGCTCGAAGATATTACAGCTGAAAATTTCTCCAATTCTATCTATCATGCCGATCAGCCACTTGGCGATTCGGCCATAATTCCCACCTACCTGATTTCTAAATCAATTGCACAGCATGTTAAAGTGGTCTTATCGGGAGAAGGTGCCGACGAACTCTTTCACGGCTACGACCATTATCGTTATGAGAAATATTTTTACCAATTAGGAAAATTTCCTTTTGATGGAGCCAGCGCATTGATGGAAATTATCTCGGGCCTTGGAATTCATAAATTTGACAAAGTCAGGAATAAACTCCGTAGTATAGGATCATTCAAAAAAGATACCGGTGTTTCCAGATGGACTTCTATTCTTAGTCCGGAATTAAGCCAAAGCTATCTGAAGAATGCGAAACAGAATACTGGAAACTACGAAATTCAATTTAACAGTTTTCTTCAGGACTTTGGAAAAAAATCAGGAAAACTGGAGTCAAGTCTCATGCTGGATCTGCTAACCTGGTTACCCGACGACCTGCTGGTAAAAACAGACCGCATGATGATGGCCTGTAGTGTAGAGGCGCGTACTCCATTTTTGGATCATCATCTGGTTGAAGAGGTCTTAAGATCATCTTCTCATTTCAATCAACCTTTATTTCAGTCAAAAAATTATCTGAGGCAATTATTAAAAAAGAAACTGTCGCCCTCAGTATCTGAGCTGATATCAAACCGGCCAAAACAAGGTTTTGAAACTCCGAAACTACAATGGCTAAATTCCAGCCTGTCTCAACTTTCTTCCTATTTATTTTCGGAAGAAAACCTGAAAAATAATCCATACCTGAATGCCGGGATGGTCAGAACGTTGTGGCAGGATGCTAAAAAACAGAAACACGGAACAAATAACCGCTTAGTCTGGAACATTTTTTGCTTTTTGGAGTGGCACAGACAACATGAATCTAAATTCGGATTTACGAAATGAAGGAAAATATCCTGTTAGTAGGGCACAGTGGCGATATGTATGGTGCAAGCCGCTCATTGATTAAGCTGGTTCGGATCCTGGATAAGAACTATAAAGTATACGTATTATTACCTGAAGCCGGAATCCTTCATAAAGAATTAAGTAATATCCTGTCCGGCGACAGAATTCTGATACTCGAAAACCTCTATATCTTTACACGAAAATCCTTTAAACTAAAATACATCGGATCAACGATGGCCCGGTTTATCAACAATCTTTTTAAGATAAGAAAGATCATTAGCAGATATGACATCAGGATCATCCATACCAATTCGGGCGTAGTTCCGGCTCCTGCACTTGCTGCAAAAATCTCAGGGCGAAAACACATCTGGCATATCCGGGAATGGTTTGGTGATTTTAAAAAATTCTGGCCAATTTACTCGGCTTATATGACCAGATTTTCGGACAGGGTAGTTTGTGTATCAAAAACCATGGCTGATCAATTTAATGGTCATAAAAAGGTAATAACTATTTATAATGGTTTTGAAATTCCTCAGATCAAAACACAAATTTCAATCCCGGAAGTGCTGCGGCAAAACCTGAATCAGGCAGACCTGATTCTGGGTTGTACATCAAGAATAAGACTTATAAGAAAAGGCCAGGAATACCTGATTGAAGCAATTGGAATTATCACTCAAAAAACCGGGAAAAATATTCAGGCAGTATTGATTGGGGATTATGTTCCGGGCTATGAATGGCAAAAAGATACTATTTCAGCCCTGATCAAAAAATACCACCTTGAAGACCGCATACATTTTATGGGGCATTTAGCTAATCCTCTTCCATATTACAAATTATTTGATGTTTTTGTCTTGCCTTCGGGCGAGCCGGAACCTTTTGGAGGCGTTATCATGGAAGCTATGAGTTTGGCTTTGCCTGTAATTGGATCAAACGCAGGAGGGACTACAGAACAAATTGCGAATGCACAGAATGGTTATTTGTTTGAAAATAAAAATGCAGAAGACCTTGCAGATAAGATCGGACTTTTTCTGAATGATCCTTTAAGCATAAAATTATTCGGAAAATGTTCAAATGAAAGGGTAGAAAAATACTTCAGTCTGGAACTGCATAAAAAAAATATCCTGAGGCTATATGAGGAAATGATTGATCCTATGAATCTTTAGACAACTTGATCAGTACAAGGTGCGGTGATAACACGGACAAGAGAGTAATAGCAACTTAGGCTAGCAAACGCGTAATATAATTAGTGTAGCATCGGGAGGTTCCCGCTTTCGGGAATGACATGCGTTGTTGGGGGGCTGAGGAGATTCCAGCTGGAACCTCATTGTAACCAGACACTGATCTTAAATTTGTTAATCTGCCTTTTTTATACTCCTTCCTAAGGCCCGGTATTAAGCAAACAAAAAGTATAAGAAGGGCTAAAAATCATACTTCAAAACCGGATATCAGTGCTTTCATGCATTGCCTTTCATACAAGATCAGGGAAGTAAATTTATTCCAATAAGTACTATATTACATGCATAAAATGCAACCATGAAAAAAACCTCCCCCCTGCTTCTTTCTTTCCTGCTGGTATTGCCTGCATTTCTCTCTGCACAAAGCGGAAAGGTATTTGATAATCAGATCCTGAATTCTAAAATCTTAAAATCAGATCGCAAATATGCTATCTATCTGCCGGCTGATTACGATTCTTCACAGCGATCCTACCCGGTGCTGTATTTATTGCACGGACAGGGTGGAGATCAGGCAAACTGGATTGATTATGGCGATCTTCAGCAAATTGCTGATCATGCCATCAATAATGGAAATGCCACACCAATGATTATTGTGATGCCTGATGCAACAAGTGGCAGAAGTGGTTATTTTAATGATATTCGTGGCGACTGGAATTATGAAGATTTCTTTTTCCAGGAGCTGATTCCTTTTATTGAGAAAAAATACCGCGTAAAATCCATAAAACGTTCGCGTGCCATTTCCGGACTTTCAATGGGTGGTGGCGGGACTTTCATGTATGCTCTGCGCCATCCGGAACTATTTTCTGCAGCCTACCCAATCAGCGCTTATGTTGGTCCGGCGAACCTCGAAGCCGCCAAATTAAGACTGAAAGCAGAAGAATTGAAATTAGCAGATTCGGTTGTGTCGAAGTATTACGAACAACACAATGCCATTTCCTTAATTAACAATATGCCCGACGATCAGAAAAAGGCCGTTAAATGGTATATCGACTGTGGCGACGATGACTACCTTGAAGAAGGAAACTATCTTGCCCACAGAGCCATGCTAAAAAAAGAAATCCCACACGAATTCCGGATCAATGATGGCGGACATAACTGGACCTATTGGAGAACGGCACTTCCAAAAGTGCTGGAGTTTGTTTCGAGAGCGTTTAGGGCGTCTTAAATGGAGGTGGCAGTTTAGGATCGAGTGTTTACCTCCTTGATATAAAAGAATGGGTTGAGTTTTGTGAATTTGGGCTATTCACTAATTTGTTTCGCTTCACACTCATTTCCAATTTCTAAGTAATACTTAAAGAAGCAAGGAAAATTAACCAGAGAGGTACAAACAAACAGAGATCAGAGATGTTGTGTCTTAGCGATAAAGCAGAAAACCCTTCAGAAATTAATCTGAAGGGTTTTGTTTCTTAGACCTTCTACTCATGGTAGGTGGCCGATGACCTCCTTCGCTAAAGCTTCGGCGGTCGCGTGGGAGATACTGGGTTCGAACCAGTGACCAAATTAGAGGTCAAATGTGCCTTTAAAGGTGTTTTAAGAGGGTTTGTCTTTTTCATTTTTGTACAATTATGCAAGTTTATGGCAGAGTTATGGCAGAGTTTTATGAGGTTCAATTTTAATCATATCCAAGTTGAAGTTTTCCAAATTCTCCTTACCCCATGCTAATGCTTTCTCATAAGCACTTGGACCTTGGAATTGCACAGAGTCCTTCTGGAAATTCTTTTTACAATTCAGATATTCAATAATATATTTTTCTTCCATATTTATTGGTTTCTATAGTGGTGGTTACGTTACTTTAATTATTTACTGTATAAAATCAGAAGATCCTCCAATTCATTGTTACAAATACCCTTCATCTGCAAAGCTAAAATATGAATCTCTAGTTAGGATTATATGATCTAGTACTGGAAGGTCGAGGAATTGTCCTGCTGCTTTCAATTTCTTTGTAAGTTCTATATCTGCCTGACTAGGTCTTAAATTTCCAGAAGGATGATTATGTACCAAGACAATCGAAGCAGCATTACATTTAAGAGCAGTAACATAGATAACTTTTGGATCACAGATGGTACCTGCTGTTCCACCAACACTGATAGGTACAATTCCCAAAACCCGATGTGCCCGATTCAGGAGAATGATTTTAAACTCTTCTATGAACTCGATTATCTCAAAGTTCCAATTACTCATAATGATTTGAATTAATTATGGAACTCAGTCATGCTTTAAGATCAACTAAGCAAAGGAGGAGAGGAATAAATGGACAGTGCATGGTTATGTGGGTTTATGCCTAGCTCCTTTAAGCGTGTTGAGCTTACAAGCATAAATTTGTGTAGTCATTAATAAAAAAAATAATCAATCAATTTGAAGTCTCTGAGTCACCTACACTTTTTCATTTATATAGGGTTTTATACCCCTGTTTTCAAAGTGTAGGTAAATTATATTGTGAGTGATGGAATTTTACCTTTTTTAAAAGTTACTGAGCTTGGGTTAGTTTTAATACAAATGCAATAAAAAGGTACTGTAATACGCAATTCTTATAATTCAGTGGGAAGCGATAGTGAATAACTATTTTTCATTACCTACACTTTTTTTGATTTTAGGGTTTTATACACCCTGTTTTGCAAGTGTAGGTTTTAGATATTTAATACTATACTGTTGATTATTTTGAAAGGTGCAAAAAATGAAAGTATAATTGAACCTTAATTAATCGGTAAAAAGATGTCGGGTTGAGTGACAAGTTTTGCTTTTTTACTCACATATTTTTTAGTTAAGTAGTCTCTTAAAGTTAAATGTATATCTTCTTTCTCAGTGAAAATATAAGTTGGATCATTGTCCAGTAATCCTTTTGCTGCTGAAATTTTTTCTCTAACGGATGTGACGACTTCCGAACTATCTTTTAACGAGTTGAAATTGTCAATTATAGTATTTGCTTCAATATAAAACTTTGCCCAAGGTAATTCTGTGTTGGTTACAATATTTATATCCTTAACCGGAAAAAGTTTGCTTTTTGCTGTAAGTAGAATTACAACATAGTTTACATTATTGATGGCGTTATTGTCATATAAAAGCTCTATTCCGTTCCATTTTAGCTTATTAGAGTTGTTCTTGAACGTTTGATAAGCATCACTAGACTTTTCGCCAAAAATAACGTAATACCCCGGTTGTAGTTGATTTTGTGAACTGGCCATTATTTCGTTGTTGCTACTTAGATAATTTGCTGCAAGATTCTTGTTAAATAATTCGTCGAGGAGCAATTTAACACCTGAGACAGCACCCAAAGAAGCTTGAACAGGCGCTAGAGGTGGAAGTGTAGCAGATAACTCAGATACTATTCCAATAATTTTGTCAATACCATCTTCAGAATTGTATCCCAAAGTTATGTCAACTTTGAGAGTGCTAAATGTAGTTGGAAGCTCATTAACGAGAGTCTGGGACCAGCCAATTTCAATTGGGATTGATTTCTTTTCGATTACAACCGGCTTGCTGCTCCTTCTATCTGAAACCTTCTTGCCATCGGGATAAATTGCTGACAGGTTTATAGTGTAAAATGCACTCCTATTTTTACCGATCAGGCTTGACCACCAATTCGAATTGTGAAAGATTTTACTATTAACTACACTTAAAGATACATAGCTTGCATTTCGTTGTATTGTCTCTTTAAAAATATCTTCTGAATTTGATGTGACTCTAATCCAATTACTTGTACTTTGGCTGAAAGTGAATCCAATAGCATAAAGCAATATTAATGTTAACGAAAAAGTAAATTTCATAAATGAAGCTTTTTGGGTTTCTTTTAAAAATTAAGTTAATGATTATTTATATCATACAATAATTTTATACAGAAAGCGCTGCATTTATATTTCTGTTTTACTTCTAAGTCCTTTAAGAATGTTGAGATTCAAGCATAAATTTGAGACATACTTAATTAAAAAATAAATAGTTCAATCTGTGTCTTTAGACTAATGGAGCAGGAAATGGAAGTTGAATGGATTAGAAGAGTGGAATGAGATGTTTTTATTACCTACACTTCAGTTGATTTTTAAGGTTTATACACCCCATGAAGGCAAGTGTAGGTTTTTGAGAGGAATAGTCAGTAATATTTTAGGACATCTGGACAAATGAGATTTGGGGTTTGTAACTCGATCTCATTCCTTTACAAGGCCAATAGTGTTGTTGCCTTATAAAAAGATGGCTTGTACCGACCTCTTATAAGTTGGGCAATATTTGCATAACTAGTTTAAGCGTGTTGAGCTTAGAGCATAGGTTTTAGTATTCATTAAGAAAAAAATACTTTTATCTGTGTGAATTCTCTGGGATATTTGAGAATTTAAACGAGTATAATATAGCAGACACGGCTTAATTCATTATTGCTTGGCGTATATTCCATTTGGAATTGACATTGAATTAACTAGATTATCAGCTTTGGTCATCTCAACTGATTCTCCTATAATCTTGAACTTATAGTGTAGACCTACGCTATTTGGATAAATAACAATCTTAGGGATACTCATATTCCCAGGGTCAAACGCTTCACCTTGCTCTTCAGTTAAATAGATACTGTTTCCATCCAATGTGTACTTGCCTCTGAAGATTAAGTATCCAGGTTGTGATCCATAATCATACAATGCTTCAAATCTCCCATCCCTAAAGGTTAATGTAAGGTCAGTTGTTGTTGATTGCCAACTGCCTTGTAGATGAGGGTGACCTGCAATCTCTTTGTCGCATGAAATGAAAATGAAAACTATGAGAATAAGGAATACAGATGTGGATCTCTTCATTTTTAATGATTTTAATAGTCCGCAATCTATCATTTGTATTGCCGTGTTTATAGTCTCAGCAGCAGATTTGACAATTTGATAATCTTATATTAATCTATGCTTAAACATTCTGCTGTCTGAAATTCTGATATGATATCAGTTGTGTATCAACGAGGTTGTTGCCTATTTGCGGAAATCTGAAAAGGTGGGTTTTATCTCAATCTTATTCTTTTAAAAGGTAACCAGTGCTTGTGGACGTATATATAAATAGCTTGAAATAACTACTCAGATGGAGATATACATTTCCCAGTCAGTATGTATTTGTAATAGGTAACTGAATATATTTTGTACCTGTTTGATGTGTTTTTGCAGTAAGACAGTTCACTAAATTGATGAGATACAGATTCAACACTAATTACATATCGTGTTCTTCAATCAGTTCACCAATTTGTTTAGCGTACTCTGGCGTTATTCCCTCTGCATACCAAGTTACTCCTGATTCACCAAATTTAGCTGTTAAGTCAGCCACGAATGTGCTCCCACGACAAACTGAGTAAGTACCTTCTGCAACTAACATAATGGTCAGGATTTCACCAACAAGGTTAACTTCAAATTGTTCCATAAACAAAAGTACTAACTTGTTTCAATTTGGTTAATTATATTTGAGTATGGGACGGTACACAGACAAGTTATACAAGAACATAAAGCACTATCTTAGTGGTTCAGGATGGTCAGGAATGAGGTATTTAGGTGTTGATGTTAATGGGATTCATCTTGTTATGCCGGAAGGTATGGAGATGAGTGAACCTTTTCAGGAAAGAATCTGGAACTTACTTGAGGACTTACCAGATATTGATGAGCCAGTTGAAACAGTCTACATGAGTATAAGAAAGCATGGTTGGACACACTATTATCAAACTCCAATTAATCCAAGTGGTGTTGATTTTTTGACAGTTGGTATGAATGCAGAGACATGGACTACAAAGCCCGATTGGGAAATGCGGGTAAGGACAAATACTCTATCACGTGAAGACGTAGTAATTAACGAAGCGCAGACTAATCACCATCCAATTGGCACTTCAAGACTTCATATCGATCCTGAGTTATTTACCCAGATCTTCCAGGGTTTGGATGTAAATGAAGACGATGAGAAAGTAGTCGATGATAAACCTGATCCAGACCAAGTCCGGAAACGTATGAGACGGATATGATTATTTTTCTTCAAATAATTTCTCATATTCCTCAACGTCTCCTACCTTTTTAACTGTTGCCTTTTCCATTAGTTGATCTGGGATTGCTTCTAACAATTGGAGCCGTTCACCTAGTGGTAAATCCCTATCTACCCAAAGTTTTGCTGTCTTGTCAGTCAAGAGGCAAGGCATTCGATCATGTATACTCTTCATGAACTTATTTGGAGTCCGGGTAATAATAGTACAACTGTTTATGATCTCACCTGTAGACTTATCTGTCCATGTATCCCATAGTCCTGCCATGAGTGTAAATCTCTGTTGCTTCATACGAATTAGGTAAGGTTGTTTAATCTTACCTTTCTCATCAAGCTTTTGCCATTCATAAAACCCATCAGTAATTATTACACAATGACGTTTACCTAGTAAGTGCTTCCAGGTTCCTGACTGTTGAAGGTTCTCTAAACGTGCATTGAAGGTGCTGAACTTAGGTTTCTCTTTAGCCCAAAAGGGTATTAAACTCCAGTAAAAATATTGTAGTTCATCAGGTTTGTCATCTGTAAACACAGGTAATTCAACTGTAGGAGGTAAATTGATCCCTCCTGGCTTTATTAACTCCTCTGCATACTTTAGCTGTAGCTCCTTTGCAATTTCTATGATATCTGAAGTTGAAACTCTACCACACATGGATTTAAGGATTATTAAATGAAGTCATCCTTATAAAAGTAACTGCTGTAAATTAGAATTCAATGATTATTTAAACTTTGGTTCTTTCCAGTAGTATTTAAAGACCTTGATTGAAAACTCATGTAGCCTTTCTCTTAGCTCTTCCATTCTGGTTGATTGCAATTTCATTTCTTTATGTGCTGCTTTGATCCCTGCGATAGGATCACGTATTACAAAGTGCTCCAACTCGTGAAAATGCTTGGATTTACCACCATAAATGGCTTTAAACTCTTCTGGAGTATACCAGACATGCTTATTCTTATCATAAATCCATAAATTCTGCTGTAAGGCTTCCTCATGGAGTCTATCAGTTGAAGAGAAACCGAAACTCATAGAATTACAATCTAATAACCCTGATAATTTAGTTACACAATCGAATGTTGTGTGTGGTTTTGGATGTTCTTTTCAGTTACCATTCAGAGTTTTCCCAACGTTCCAGATTTGCTGTCAATGCAATAGAAATCGCTTTCAAGTCTTCATCTGAGATAGATTCACCTATGACAACCTTCCAATGTTTGGTCTCTTCATCTTGCTGAAGCCTAAAGAGTAGTTTCCTATCTTCATCTAAAGCCAAATCAAATGTTTCATCGTCATCATCGGAAAAGTCTTCTTCAATGACTTCATAAAAGTCTGCGAACACTCCATTGGAGAGATCCATTTGAACCTCTAAGATACCTGTTGCGTGCATAGACGTAGGAACGTCCAAATCATACATGAATGCCATAATCTAATACAATTAATATTAATTAATGTTATTTCTAGTACTTTCTTGCGAATTCAAAAGTGCTGAAATCAGCAATTATTGAACGTTACACTTAGTACTCAGATACAAACATAATAATAATACTAATATTTTTAGTATTTTGAATAAATTATTAGGTGGGATGGAATTTAAGGAGATGCTTCAACCTCATTCATTTACAAGGTTTCCTTATAAAGAAGTAGCTTGGGATCGAAACACATTAAGTTTCAGATGATGTATATTTTTTCTACTACGTCTGTAAGTTTATAAAGTATATAATTATTATCTACGTCCTTTAGTACTCTGATATTGGTTATTTTACTACAATCTTCTTTTTAGTCTTTTCTTTCGTAAATAAATCAGCAGTATACTTTTCATAAAGTTCAAACAAGAACTCCATTCTTTTTGCTTCACTTGTAAATGGTTGAGGTCGATATGCCAGATCTACAGCTTTATCAAGCTCTTGATGTGCCTTAACAAGGTCTGGAGGCATTGATACTGTTCCGTATAAATCTGCTAAAGAACTTGACGGAAACGTTTTTCTAACTTCTAGGACTTTGAATGCTTTTTCCTCAATTATCTGTTTGTGCTTTGTTGAATCAATTTTTGGAAAGGGAAAGTTGTTATAACCTAATGTATTAGAGTATCTGATATCGCTCTTCAGTCTCCCACAAACATATTTTATCCAAACATTGTGCATCAAAGAACAAATAATACCGAATTCATATAATCCTGCATTAGGCAATATGAATGATGAATAATTCGCGATTACATCTCTTTTTAGAAACCCAATTGGTATATACTTTCTAGTTTCAGATGAAACTACTGGTATCATTAGATAGTCAGTAGCTGGTTGACGATCTTCCATGAATCTTGTTGGAGAATTTGCCCACTTCCGGGTTGCTTCCTTTTTACTCGCTTCACGGAACTTCCTGACTCCGTTCACCCTTTTGGTAATCTCAGGGTTGCTTCTTATATCCTCAGGTGAAGCATCTTTTAACCAAAGACAATAACGATCTAATCCATTAATGAGTTCTTCTGATCCAATAAAGGATTTCACAAGTGGTGACTGTTGAGGGTATTTTACTTTAAACTCTTCGCTTTCTTCCACTGTGGAGAAAATAAAGTTACCATCGTCAATCGCAGCATTGCCCTTCATCATTATTGGTGATGAGGAAATAGGCTGAGACCTAGATTCGATAAAAATGTCCTTCGCTTCTAAGAGGTATGGATTAATATGACTTACAGTACGTTCACTTGGATCACTTTTCACAGTATCATATTCAAATAGTCTTTTCTTGACTATGTTATACTTCGCAAAACCTAAAATCACACAGAAAACTGCTGCGTTCCCTTTCGCCTCATTATCCCATTTAAATGTCTGGTGTGCAAAATGAATATGCAATTTTTCAATTTCTATCAGAAGTTTCCAAAGTGTTGGTACCTGAGCACCTTGACAAATCGAGTTCGTAGAAACAAAACCAACTTTAATTTGGGTGTTATTTATATACTTTGCTGCTTTGTAATACCAACAAGCTACATAGTCGAGCACACCTGAATTACCTGTACCCTTAAACACAAAATCAGTGTCCTCTTTTTGTAGAGTCGTTTGGTTTCTTGATCCGTAAAATGGTGGATTACCAAGAATGTAGGTTAATGAATCTGGAGAGATTACAGACTCCCAATCGATTCTTAATGCATTCCCATGCACAATAACTGCTGACTTCTTCAATGGTAACCTCACAAAGTACTGACCAAACTCATTACTTATTAGCATATTCATCTGATGATCCATAAGCCACATTGCCACTTCAGCAATACGTGCAGGGAATTCTTCATACTCAATTCCATACATCATGTCTACATCAAGCCAGATAATCTCTCTAACATCAAGAACACCCTGACCAGACTTATTTAGAATGCGTAGAATGTCAATTTCTAAAAGACGTAGCTCTCTATATGTTATCACGAGGAAGTTGCCACAACCACAAGCTGGATCTAAGAATTTAAGTTGACTAATCTTCCTATGAAACTCAATTAGTTTGTTCCGGTTGTTCTTCACTGCTTCAAACTCACTCCATAATTCATCTAAGAATAATGGCTTGATAAGCTTCATGATGTTTTTCTCACTTGTATAATGTGCTCCAAGATTTCTTCTTTCCTTCGGATTCATTACACTTTGGAACATCGATCCAAAGATTGCAGGTGAGATCTTACTCCAATCAATATAACAGCAATCAAGTAATGATTTACGCATTGCTGTATCAAAGCTTGCTGAAGGCAGTACCTCTTCAAATAGCTTTCCATTTACATATGGGAATGCATTTAACTGTTCATCAAGGTTCTTGAAACGCTTATCGTTTGGAGTATTTAAGGTCTGGAATAGTTCTTGAAGCTTTGATGCCAGGTCACTACCATCTTCATTGGTTCGATCTTCGATGTAGTTTTGGAACTGTTGCTTCTCAAATATTGTTGTGTCTTCAGCAAATAAACAGAATAAGATTCTGACTAGGTATACTTCAAGTGGATGTCCTTCATAACCAATCTCCTCTAATCTGTCATGAAGCTTACCCATCAACCCAGCAGCTTTAATATTGACTGGATCTTGTTCTTTATAAATTCGCTTCTGGTAACCTGCTATGAATCCAAAATGCTGTACAAATTTTACTAACTCTTTTAATTTAAATTCTAGAGTAATTTGCTCTTCAGTGTCAAATAGTCTGAAGTGTTCAAAGTCAGAAACTAGAATGTATTTTGGAAGTTCATGTTCTTTTAAACCGTGAATGTACTCCTTAGCCTGGATGAAAGCTTTATCAAGGTTCTTACCCTTGCTTTTCATCTCAATGAGAATTACACCTTTCCAGAGCAGATCAATATAACCATCACCTTCATTTAGTTTTTTAACCCTGTGCTCAAATGTGCCTACACGTTTACGAGTTACTCCAAAAATGTTAAAGAATGCCTCGATGAATGACTTTGCTTCTGCTTCTTCATTTGTGGTGTCTTCCCATTCTTTGGAGAATGTTACAGCACGATCTTTAATTTCATTCCAGCTTAAAGCCATTTGTTGATAATAGGTTTAACCCAAATGTAATTTAATATAAAGTAAGTGCAAAAGGTTAATGAGATGTAGATTTTTCAATCTCTGTTTATATGTATATAAGTGCTGACAAGGTAATATACACCAATCGATGCCCTGATATAGTTAGGGATTATTGTAATCACATTCTTTTAAAAGGTATACCTTTTAAAGAAGTAGTATCAAATCACATCCAATTTATGTACATAATGGAGTATCATTAACCATTTCAATTAACTTTTATTCCATTTTTAAAAAATGTGTCCATCACCCAAGCGTATTCCTTTTTTGAAACTCCAATAACTTGTGATTCATCAACCAGGTAAGCTGCTAAAAGTTTGCAATGATAGGTATTGCCTTTTCCATCATTATAGGTGCCAAGAGTAAGATAATATATCTTAGAGACCTCCTTTGGATCGTCAACAATAAATCTTTGGTTTCTTAGGTATGTTGTACCTAATGCAAGATCCATAAATAGATCGTTATAAGGCAGATCCACATACCATAGGCTATCTTTTCTGTCTCTAACCATTATATACAACTTACCATCAAATTTGTGTATAGCTGATTGGGTTGCTGTGTAAATTATTCCGCTAATGAATTCGTTAGTGTCTACATGTACTTTCAGGTCACCAATTGTTAATTCAGGTCGATTGGCTTCAACTATTTTAGTTTTACTTGAATCTCTCACCACTGATTTGATCTCTTTGGACACGGAATCGTATTTAAGGTAATACTTTGCTAATCCAGATCCAAAGTTCTTTAGGTTGTCTTCGCTCAATTGTTTGAGGTCGCGTTCATGCTGCACTTTGCGTTGTGCTTGATTCTTTTTGTCTTGTGCAATGTCATTAGCCCGTTCTCTATCTGCGAGTTTATCCTTTTCAATTGTAGCCCAAATACCCAGCAGTCCAGCTAGGAAAGTGACACTAACTTTGAAGCGTGTGGTTCTAACTGTCTCCAAAACCCACTTATATTTTACTCGTCTAAAAAGATTGATCGAGGACAGTTTATTTAAATATGGTAGTGCTGCGAGTGCCAAACCACATAAGCCTATAATTATATTGAGAAAAGTATTTGTCATCTCCTATAATTTAGCAATGTTAACTGTTAGGGAAGTGAGTATACTGCCTCTTCATGACAAAGCAAAAATCAATGTTGTATAGTCTGAAAATACTATATATGCCTATTTTGCTTTGTCGATTAATCGAAGCACAGCATGGATTGTAGCAAGATAAAAGTAGAATATCCAGCTATACCATATAGGTTTATCATATCCTGTCTTTTGGTTTTGATTGTGATGTCTTATTCCGAAGTTATTTGCAATATTAAATAAATCATTCTCGTCCTGGTTTACGATCTTACCTTTTATTTGTGGTCGTAAAAACTCCAAGACATCTGCTAAGTCTCTTATAGCCTCACGCCTATTGGTGATGGTGGATCTATGACTACGGAATTTTATTATTGCTGCTTCAACCTTGTCATTGATATTTGCAGGATCTTTAACTGGAAGGTCAGCTTCAAGCAAGGTTGCTAAACCCATATCTGCTAAAACCAAGATTTCTCCATGTTCAGAAATTTCATAACCACCTTGGTATTCACTAAGGATAGGATTGATCTCTTTTCTAAAATCTTTTTGTCCTTCTTGATCATCGAACTTAACATAATGGACTCCACAGTTGTTCCAATTGTGATACTCACCTTCTGTGCCTTTAGAGCAATGGTCATGTAGAAACTCTAACACATCAAACAAATCATCCTCGGTATAATCAGATAATTTCTTTCCTATTGGGAAAAGGTTTTCCTTGCGTAGGTTTATGTACAAGACTGACTCTATGTCTTCACCAAGCTCCCCAGGCAAGTATCCATCTACACAATCAATTCCAAAGTACTTTTGAAAATAGCCATCCTGATCTAGTTTTCTATAGGCAATCAGAATCAGTTTCTTGAGAACTTCGAACGTTAACATTTGTTCGTTTGGTATTTTCCCTGTTCTCAGAGAATAGTATTTCCTCTTAATCATCAATAACTCGTTGTTAAACTGAAGTTCTAAATATAATTAATTAAACAACAGGGAATGGAATATGTCTTAATGGTAAATCTTAAGAGCGCTTTATATTTATAATTATGGTAACTTCCAAATCAATGCTCTCCAGTTTATTACATTTTGCATTACCTCCTTTAAATCCCAAGTGGGACTTAATAATTCAATTCCCTTAAAGATTGGAGATTCCTCAATTGGCATTGGCCCTTCTGAATATAATTCAAAATGTTTGAGGCAGTCAGATGTCCTTTTGGTGACTTTGCTATCCTCCATATGTTTGGCGTAATTTGCTAAGGTTACTATTAATTCAACAGTAGGTATGGAGAATCCTTTGGGTGCTGAGCTGGTGTGGTAAAATCTCCATGTATCATCTGTATTATAGCGGTCCTTTATACTTCCATTAATGTAATGCTGTAGGGCTATAAACCCTAAGCCATAGATTGGTTCTATTTCTTCTAAAAACCAATCGCCATCGTACCACCCACCAAGCTTTACTTGTTTCTCTAGCTCTGAAATCGAATGATGAAGCCCTTCCATCACCACGAAAAGGCTCTTAACTCTATAGTCTACAATTCTCCAATGAGTTTTTAATTCGGTCATATGTACTAGAAACTCTTTTGATTTTAAAGTTATGAATTCTTGATCTGGTTAATCAATCATTTTTATAACAACTTCAAAAGGAACCTACTTAAAATGGCAAACGCGACCAACCGCGACTGAGCAAACCATCTAAGGAGAAGAGCACGTAGTGCGGTCCTTAGTATGTTCACACAAGGAACTGGCGAAACTATTGATTTAAAAGGCAACTGAGGTGGATCTCAATAGTTATGACAGTTGTGAAGTGGTTTGCGATTCGCAGGTCGCCATACTAGAGAAGCGAGAAGACATAACAGGATATGGTGAAACCATCATGGAATGGATTTAGGAGCTTCTATGGAAACTGCTTCTTGCTCATAGCAATGCTTATGACAGACTGTGAAGCCTATGGCTTGCCCTGGTTGTTAAACCAAGGCAACAGTGATGGAGCATAGCGAATGAATCGTAGCGAAGCACAATTCATGAGAGTGGTCTGGCGTAAAGCATTAGCGAGCATAATCCAGTTTCCATGCCGATCTTCCTGCCCTTAGGCTGTGTGTTGGGCTATTGCGGCACTGGCTTTAAAGAATCCACTGAAACAACGTAACCTTATAAACGAAAGACCAAAACTCAGCTTATCCCTCGTTAAGCAGCAAACAGAGGGTAAGGTAAGTTTGGGATGCTTGAATAAACTGCAGACACAGAACGTTCTTTGCCACTACTGGTTTACTTTTTTTAACCGGTAGTCCTGATGGCTCATATGTCCCTCTTCCTCGACAAAAACGGCCTGAAAAACTGTTAAGCGCATTTCAGGGTCATAGTGCATTCGGAAAGTGTTTTCAGTTCCAGAAATGTACATTTCCCATTCATCAACCGTAACCTTGTGCATATTATCAAAAAGGAGCTTGGCTAGTTCTAATTCTGTCTCAGACGCTTTTAAAAGATCATTCCATTTGCGAAACCCTGCAAGAAGAGCTATATAATGCTGAGCTGTCATATGGGTAAAATTCTCTTCATCTATGTCATAATCAATGATCAAGCCCCAGATATCGAAATAGCGCGGGTTGTAGATAAAAGATGAGGGATCTTCCGGATCAGGAGTCCGAGTTTTGTAATCTTTGAAAAGATTCTTGGATTGGAGTTTAAAGAAATCAATAATGTTCATAATACATTCCTTTTGTGCCAAAGCCATTATCTAGGATATAAGCGTTCGTAAACTTGGTTAGATAATAACCTTAGCAGGTTTGCATTATTTAACTACTGGCTGATGAAATCTTTGCACGAACGAGCAGGCTTGCCAAATAGCCTATGCAAGTATAACAAAAATTTGAAGAATGTGTATCTCCATACTTCTCGTAACTTTCAACTATCTTGGGGTGACTATAAGACCAGTAGGGAACAACTACCTTGTTAACTTTTGAATAGGAAGATTAAGGCATAGCTTAGATCACCTAGGAGCAAAAGGAGAGTAAGGAATGGTATGGGATAATTTAAACCTTTAAAAACCATAATTCGAACACTTGCGGTTGTAGCTTCTCAGTCAATCTTTTTTATACTTCTTCAAATCGAGTAAAACATGTAGGTTGAAAGTCTCCGCTAGAGTTACGTGCTTGTAGTGCCCTTTCTAATTTGATACCATTTTAAGTCAGAACGATTTAAATTTAATAATTCTCTCACACTTCCAAGATCTGGCGCAGCAAAATAAGCCTGCTACAATGATTTACCTTCATCGAGCCCATTCTTAGCCTCAACAAATAGACCTTTGTCAGAGAGATTTTGACCCATGAAGTCCGACTCAAATCGTTCAGGTGCATTTACTTCTTTCTTCGTTGTAACAAAAGATAATGCTGGTGAAATAAAAGAACGGGTAGAAAAGTAGTTAAAGCAATTATAATGAAATCACTATATCGCGATGATTACTATTAATAATTTGAAAAAATACGTTCTGTAAGCTCTGTCCTTTTTTTGTTACTTAAATTTTGATCTGTTACTGAATAAGTAACTCTATTGATCCAATTATTGTTCTTATTATTTTTATTTTCAAATACAAAGTGTTTGTAACCACCATTATTTCTATACACGACTTGTCCGTTGCTATTATAAACAATTATTTTAAGCTCGATCACATTTTCAAGCAGGTATTTGCTGGTTGAAACAGTTTTAATATTGAGTAGCGGAGATGACTTTTCCTCGCTGATATTGTTTTTTATGTCATAAGTATAAGTACATGAATAAGGAATACGATCAACATATTTTTTTATAATTCTTCCCATTGCATCATATTGGAAAGTCGTTTTATATATCTCGTCACCATAAGAATTATAGCTATTTTTTATTATTACCTTTCCAGAGTTATCACTTTTGTATTTAGCAATCGGGTAGTTCTTTATTGAGTCAAATTCTTCAAAAAGAAGATTGTTCTTATCATATTTATACTGAATGCTAATAGCTAAGTTCCTAGTGTGTATGGCCTTGTCATTTTCATCAAATTTGACGCCCATATCATAGTCTCTAAAATTAATTATTTGACCATAATTGTTATATTCATAAACAACGGAGTCTTTTAATTCGCTTTTGCTAAATTCTCCAAATTTCTCCTCGTAACCATACATCTTCCAAATAATCTTAAAGGCGCTTTCATTACTTGGAAGTTGCTCCTTCTCGGTTATTATTTTTAAATTATTCTTCTTGATTTTGCTTATTTGCTGCGCATTTGTGCTGTTATAAACACAAAAGACGAAAAATACGAGGATTAATTTTTTCATTTCATTTAATCAATTCTTTATTGTAGCGAAGTTCACTATTTAGTAATTCTTGGACCTATAAATTCTGATATACCTTGCTGAAACAAAGCCTGACCGCCATATGATGGATGCCTGATATATTGAGTTTTAAAGCTATGTTTTAGCTTGGTTATCCCACTTTCAGCTTTTTTACCAATTGCACCAATCTTCTTTATATCAAAAAGCTTTAACAATTCATTGAGGATTTCTTTTCCTCTATTGATTTCCGTGCCTGATGGAGAGCGATTTGTATTCTCTTTAAATGATTGAAATGGATGAAAGGGATAAATATTCCACATTAAAGGAATTTCCTTATATTTCCTTAGTTCATTCCAAACAATCGCAGCTGAAACTTCCGTCTGCAATTTGTTGCTCGGATTGATGTGTACATAACTCTTATCTTCTCCCAGAATGCCGAAGCAATTTTCCTCAATTAGTATTTTTTCACTCGTAAATGGGATTCCTGTTAATTTACAACCTCTATGTCCTGGTGCTTCACCTACAAGCAAAACAGAGGTCGGTAAGTTTTGCATAAAAGTCAAGTAAATATATAAATTTTGCCTTCTTACTATACTTTCGAAAGAATTTCCTTCATAGAGGTTTTCGGCATTTTCACTTGTTTCAATTCGACTCAAATATTCGACAAACTCTTTTATATTCATAATTTGGCGTTATTTTTACGTTGTCCATAGTCTATAATTTCTCTAATTGATATTGCGGGGAAGCTTACAAATTGATTGACTTTTGGACTGAAAGACCAAACCATCACATACTCCCTGTAAGCCACTAAAGAGAGGATGGGAATGGATTGGGATGAATAATTCTTATTCGTTGACAACAATATATCTATCGTTTAAATATTTAATCCAATTTTTATATTCATTGCTAGGACAATGTTTCAAACAAGCCCCAAAAAAGGCTTCATAAGTGATAGGTATAAACTTATTGTTATTATCAATAAGCATATCCATATATTCTTTACTGTGATGTTTGAAATGAGTATTTCCTTCCGGGAAAAGAGTAATAGAAGTAAAATGTTTAAATTTTTCTGAATCAACATGGAGCATATATTCACCCAGTAAATGATTTCTCCAAATTTGCCTAAACTCATCTGTAATTAACTTCTGGTGAGATCCTGCTTTGTACAAATTACATTTATCGCTAATTGTGAAGTACTTGGATTTGCCATCATGTAATCCGTCTGCTTCTGTGGACTTGGGATTTAGTTTATATCCTTGTTCTGTGTATTTGACCTCAATTCCAATTATACCTGTAAAACCATCCAAGTGAGTATACTCAATATATGTATCGAATGAAGTTTTGTCATCTAGATATTTCTTATTTTCAGATGGTGCATACTCAATTTCTATTCTATCTATTGATTTGATCTTATGATTTAGAAACTCATTTAATACCTTGGCCAAGTATTCTTTAGTGCTAGAGTCTGTGTTAAATGGGATAAATATGTTGAATGGGATATGCTCACTTCTAAGCATATTAGCATATAATCCTTTGCTATATTTCTTGTATCTCCTTTTAACTGCATCAATTATTCCAAATCCGCCATAAAAGTTTAATCCTTTTTGAGCATCTTCTGTCTTTAGATAATTTCCATATTCATCGTAATCCAAACCGAGTTGCAATGCACGAAACTTTGATTGATGTAATCTTGCTCTTGCCAGAAACCCTGAACGGTCTATCCGACTGTCATTTTTATACTGATTCCCAATTTCTCTCATAATTGCTAATTAATAGACATGAAATGAATTAATATTCAATATAATTATTTCAAACTTGTTTTAATAATTCAATGCAATAGAATATACAGATATTCTTTTCCTTGGATTTACTACATTAAAAAAGGGCAGTTTTAGCTGCCCAATTATCTAGATAAATTAATAGGTTGTAGATGTTACAGTGTCTCGTAAATTAAGAATGTCCCAGAATCTAACCAGTGAAAGGCAATTTTTGAATATGTACCATAATCAACCATAATAACTCTACAAGGATCTTTACCCTGTAGATCGACAGCATTCCAAATGAGTTGAGTTGCCCCATCTTCGTCAATAAAGGTAGATTTTCTGACAAACTTAAGTGAGAAATCTCGGTCGCCTCTGATCGTAATTGCATTATTGTATATGGTAATTACAGTTTGAGTCGAAACACGCTGAAATGGTGCTTTGGTTGATGTCTTTGTTAATTCATTCCATTTACGCAAGGAAACTTTTGTTGCATGATATTCAACTTGTGCCACTGCAGGACAAACCATTAGGACGCATAATATTGATATAAGTATAAGTTTCTTTTTCATTTTGATTCAATTAGTTAGCAACGTAGCCTTTAAATTGAAGAACCTTTTCATTGCCTAAATTAATCATACACAGAAAGGAAGATGGTTCACCGCTGTAAATTAAGCCGATCATAACATAAACATCCCCAGTTTCGGTATTGTATGAATTTTGGAAAGACCATTTGAATGATAGCTGTTCAGATGAGTCTCCCTTTTTTTGCTCCAGTTCTGAAATCTTACCAAAGCTTTTTGAACCTTTTGCAGGCATTATGTTTGCGAAATATAATCCTGGTTCGTTAAGGTTTTTATGAATCAATAAGTATGCATTGTTGGAAGTGTATTGTTTCGTTAAGTCTGTTCCATCATTAAATTTGGCTTCAGTGATAACTAGCTTTAGGAGTTGTTCACCCATTTGCTGTGCAGAAGTTGCAATAGCAGATAGTAATAAGGCTGTAAATAGAAAGTATTTCATTTATTTATGATAAGTACCGATGAGTCCTATCTTCGGTGGGTTAAAACACAATAAGCGCAGGGACTGTACTTAATTTGTGCTTCAGAGGTTCGACAAAACCCGTATACCAACAAACAAGCCAGCACCCCTACGCTTATCGCGTTGGTGCGTGGACTCATTTGTTCTTGGTATTCTGTTAATTTTGTCGATTTCTGAAACAGAACAAACAAAGCTTACGCTTATATCATATATATATTCTTTCTTTTTATTACTTCTATAGGCTCTACGTTATGTTTCAGCCAATTTACGAAGATTGTCGGAATTCTCAGTTAACAAATAGATATGCTCTTTGTCTTGAACTTGAAGTACCCTTCGATGTAACTCCTGGCAGTTTGGCTTCTGCGGTGTCCTGACAAAGCAGTTTGGTAAGTATGGCTCATTCCTGTTAATTGCATCCATGATCTCCTGCTCAAAAGGACAGTTGTGAAAATCATAGTTAATCCGGTAGAAGTAAGCGAAGCTGCACTCCAGTTCCCAATAGAAATTGTGAGTTATAAATGAGTGCAGGGTGAACGCATTTTCCCTATTATCCTCTTTGTAATCCTTCTCAAATACCGGATTTGTCAGAGCTTCAGAAAGCTGTGAATAAAGGGTTTTAGCGAGGGTAAGGATTCGATGGTAAATATCTTCAGTCCCGTAATTTAGGTCGCTTGTATAGCCTCTTTTGTACTTTAATTCAGCGAGTTTCCACCTTTTTGCCATCGAGTTACCTCCGACAATTCCTGCTCCAGTCACCTTTTTATAAGGCGACATTTTTTTACGTTTTCTCTCTATCATAATGTTGTTTTAAAAAAAAAGGGCTTGCCGTGAAGCAAACCCTTGATGAGTGGTTAATTTGTTTGTTGTGGCTCAACCTCAATAGATATGAAGTTATTTTCACCGTTTGCAAGTCTGTTGACGAAGTAATTTTCGACTTGAGCTGGGTTGTTGACCCTAACGCAATCTTCGATAGAGATTTTACCTTTATCATGCATCGTGTGGCGAAAGAGTACTCTAAGTGCACGTGTATAGAGCCTTGCTCCAAACTTTGCGATTGCATCCTCCGAGAACGTAAAATAGATCATAGAGTAATTTGCTCTGTTGCGAGTAAGTGTGATGTTGAAGAAGAACGTCATGAATTCCTTCAGTAGGTTTCCTTCCCTGCCACTTTGGGTGTGGTCTACCACGATGACCGTGCGGTACTTTTGGTGCTCAAATGTAGTTAAGAGACTCCTCGAAGCCTGTGTAAGCAACGTAAAGGCCTTTTCAACCTCTTTATTCCTTAATTCTAAGTTGGCAGCTAGTTCTGTGTTGTCGTCATTTGTTTTAACAGTCATGTCTAAAGTGTTTAAAAATGTGAATGGATAGCGATTGAAACAGGATTTTAGCTTGTTCTTAGGAGTCAAACAACAATGCAGCCGTATAAAGAATGAGGTGAAACAGGTAGTCTCACATAAGAAATTGATCATTCTTTAACGAGTTGGGCACTCGTCTTAATAAGGTACTGAAGCGATCTTGAGATTTGCTTCTTGGGCTGGATATTTATGCTTTGTCGATTGACTCTGAGGGAATAACACTGTGATAAATCTGTTTTCTATCGAGCTTAGGTCCGGGGGTGTTAGCAAAGCGGCATATGCGTAGTTATCTCTCTCAAATTTTTCTGTAAGA
This sequence comes from Sphingobacteriales bacterium 16-39-50, assembly GCA_002257025.1. Classification (GTDB taxonomy): domain Bacteria; phylum Bacteroidota; class Bacteroidia; order Sphingobacteriales; family Sphingobacteriaceae; genus Daejeonella. Next base: position 37,287 of record NCHA01000020.1, read on the forward strand.
CGAACATAATCAAATGAGGATTTAAGAACCCTTCAAAACGGGTATCTATTCTTATGGTGAGAATGTGTTATGGGGAGGGGGAGTGTTATTAGATGTACCGTATTTCTGATCGATCAACGAGTACAATTTAAAAGGATTAAATCAGATAGAAGTCTAAGTTAATAAACTGTAATACAGATGATTATTGTAATTTTCTATGAAAAATTTCTTGTAGAAACGAGCTATTTTCCGTATATTTGTATTAGCAAAAAAGGTCAGAAATCTCCTTTCTGATAGAGATCTACTACGGAATTCTTAAGTTCCCCATCCCAGATAATTCACGTTTAACATTAACACAAAAAACTAAAGACATGATGAATATCTATTCTAACGGCTTCGTTATTATGCCGAATTTTGACAATCTCAAAAAACAAAAATTAAATTACCTAGATGCACTTGTATATATATCCCTTAGATCATTCTTCAACCTCGAGACCAGGAAGTGCAATCCTCCCTTGATCGATGTCGCACATAAAATAGAGTGCACCAAATCCTTCACTACAGCAGCAATTAAAAGATTGACGAAGGCTGGATATATTGAATCAGAGATCGTGGATGGTATCCAGAACTTTAAGTTTTTAAGAAACGAAAAAGTGACTTTTATTCCGACATCCATATTTGACTTAGATGCTACAAAAGAAGTTAAAGCAATCACGATCTTATTGAGGGAGTGGATATGGGGTGTAGGACATCTCAACAATCCTGACAACATACCCAACTATCAAAATTATGCAGAGATTGTGATGGGTCGTAAAGGTAATTCTGGGACGATGGAGATAATCCATAAAGACAGTCTCGAGATTATGTCGCTGTTGAAAAATGATCCTGATAAGTTAAATATCGTCTTCCTAAACCCACCAAGCCAAAACAGAATTGTTGAACAAGAGGAGGTAGTTGCAGCTTGCCAGATCGGTTGAGAGCTAGGTTTATACTATCCAATATGTTTTATATCTACAAACCCGATTTCGGTAATCTAGCCGATAAGGGTCTACAATACAAAGATGTCATCACGTATGTGGGCATTAGATCATTCTACAACGAAAAAGATAAATTTTGTTTCCCGAGCTACCGAACCATAGTTAAGCGCGTTGGCTGTTCAATTAAGTTCCTAAGGCAGTCTATTGAACGATTAAAAGATGCTGGATTAATGCAAGTTTACCAAGTTGGGCGGAAGAGAGTCAAGCACTTCTACAAGTTCAATTCTAATTTGAGCTTGTTTAAGATTCCTGCTGAGATTTTAACAAGTCAAGATTTATCAATAAGTGAGAAAGCAAGTTTAGTAATACTAAAAGAGTATAGTGCTGGTATTACATGCTACGTTTCATTAGAGGAAATCAGTCTTAAAAGCGGAATAATTGAACGTACTCTACAGACCAATTATCAAGCGCTTCTTTTAAAAGGCTACCTTGTTGAGACATTGTATGAGGACTTACTAAATGAAACCGTTTACCCCATATTTAGCTTTACCGACAAATTTAAGTGGACGTTTCCTAAAGCCGTCACACACTCTACTTCAATAATACTAAGTCCTGCCGCTAAGATTGATCAGATAATGGAAATGGCTCTAGCCATGATGGCTAAGACACCGAGATCCGTATTTAAACACAGATAAGTGGGAGGCGAAAGCCGATCCACTTTATGTTAGGATTTAATTTCTAGGATATAGATTATAGTTCACCCTAGGAGAAGTGTCGAACTTTCCCGAAGGGAAATTTTAGACTCAATAATGTGCTTTTATAGCAAGTATAACAACATGACAAATTCAATATACAAAGAAGCCGTTCGCGCTTCGTTCAACAATTACGTGATGGTTAACCAAACACTGGTTAAACATTTTAAAGATGCTAACCCGGCATTGTTGCTCGGGTACTTAATTCAGGAAGAATGCTTCCTTGAAAGTCAAGATAAACTAGATCAATACGGTTATTTCTATTGTAAAACCCAAAAACTCGAAGATAAATATGGTTTTAGTTATAAGGTTCAGGATCGAATACTAGATTCTCTTGTAGAGAACCAACTTGTGCAGGTTGTTGTAAAACGTATTGAAGGCTCTGAAGGCATCTCTAAAGTGAAGCATTTCAAGATTGACCATGAAAATGTCTGTCATCTTGTTACCGGAGCTGTAACCAAAAAAGAAGCTAAAGTAGATGATTTACCGAAGGACCTTTTAAAAATTCAAGACTCTCTGAAGTTATTCGCGGAAAGTCAAAGAGCAACTTATGTGAAGACAACAGCAGATAAAAAAATACTTACTATCGCAAAAATCAATGGCTTTTGCCCAGAGATTCATTGCGAACGATTAAAAGAAAGACATAAGCGTTTAAAAGGAAAGACAGTTACGGCAAAGTATCTACTAACAGCAATAATTCCAAACATTATTGAAGCAGAGAAATATGAAGCTCCGAAAGTGGAGTATCCCAAGATTAGAGTGGGTTAAAAAAATGTGCATTTTAAAGTCAGACTGTATAACGTGTATACAGCCTGACATGATTTGCACCATCAATTTCTTCTGTATTTTGCCAATTGACTGAATTTGTAATCAGTTAACACACACCAACGGTGTGTTATGCCTTTAACTGCTTGGTTGTAAAACTCACAAAAGAAGTAATGTTCGATTGCAGTGGCGGTAACCTTTTGTGGAACATCGAAATCATGATACAATCCTTGCAAGAGCTTTTTGATTCTTGAGATGGGATATTTCACTCCTAACCTAAAAGTGAGGTAGGCAGCTTCAATCAAAGCATTAGAGTTGGTTTTTTCGTGTACGTCCAGTTTTAATAACTCCAACTTTATCTTCCTGATGCGATGGTCACACTCGGAAAGCTTTTTTAATCCGAGACGGAAGTAAGCATCATGCACAACAGGTAGATACAAGCGAAGTATTTCCAGATATTGAAGATATTCTTCCGTGCCTTCAATAACTGACATCTCCTCCAATTCTTGACAGAACTCTTTAATGTTCAATTTAGAGTATTTGGTATGTGATCCGCTTAACTTAATCAGTTTAAAAGGCTCAAAAGTTGAACTGGTTTCGCTGATTATAAAGGCTTTGCTCTCGACATAAGCCTGCTTCAAATACCTTGGAGATGAATAATATCTCTTCACCCTGTTCTCACTGTAATAACAATCCAATTTATAATAGCTAAACTCTGACGACCCTGTCAATAGGTCAGCATAAGGTTTCATACGCTGTTGTTGTTCAACTAACCAAGCCACATGATCCTTATTTGCTGTACTACTAAATTTTAAATGCTGGGTCATCAAGAACATGGTTTCACTTATCTGAAAATTGTTTTCGGCAGTTTCCTGTGATACTGAATTTACCTTTCCTTTGGCATTATTAATATGATATGCCTTATGATAACCTTTTCTAAACCTTCCTAAGATCTGTATCACATCAGTTTGAGGATCGACAAGACTATGCCGGGCAAACCCGTAATCGGTGATGACTATTACAATCGGGTTTTGCTCTAATATAATATCCAAGCCATGATAGAAGCTACTGGTAAAGAAGTTGTATCGTACCGTATTATCCAGTTCGAACTCGCTGTACGTGTTTGTAAACTTGTCTTTGTATGTGAAGGCATTTTCTTTTGAGCAGAACAGGGCTGTTTCGCTATCAAGGCACAAACTATCAACAATGCTTTGAATACCATTGATTGAGTTAAAGAAAATGAAGTATTTGTCGTGATTGTGCTCATTTATGATGTTATCGAATGAATCGGTAACGCTGTTTGAATGAACTAAGTGAAGTTGCTTTCTGTAATCATAATCGGGCTCTGCTTTTAGATACTCAAAGCCCTGCTCCTTAAACCTCGGATCTGTAGGCTCAATTGGTGTAGCAGAAACCATAGCCTTTAATTCAAAGCTAAAGAAGTCCTCCATTCTCCTAACCATATCCTCCCGATAGCTGGCATCATTGATTTGTTTATGGCATTCATCGATTAGCAAAAAGTAGTCTTTGTACTCAGGGTTACCAACCTGCTCCAGTGCCCACATAATCTTATCCAAACCATCAGGTGTGGTCAGTAGCTTTTTATTGCCTTCTGTTGCTTTTATGTACTCCAGCACTTGCGCTCTTTTGACCTCACCGTGTACAGCAAATACGTTATGACCCTTCTCAGTATGATCAGCATATTTGCTTTTAATAATACTTACATGAGGTAGCATCACTATTGAGTTACGGTCAGCAACTACTTCAGAATACGTCGCTCCGAGACCTGTGATGGTCTTATAAATGATGGAATTAGAAGGTATAGGGTTGATTCTCGAAGAGAGGTCAGTGTATCGAAATTTTCTAGGTTTTCCGATAGCTGAATCTATTATGTCCTCTGGGAACCGTTCTATATAATTGAATTGTATGGGATTCATCTTTTTAACTATCTAGTTGATTGCTCATTATTTCGACTATGCATTTTTTATAAGGCTACTTGTTGATATCCTCATCGTCTGAACCGTTGTCTGGATCATCGTCATCAATTGAATAAATATTAAAATCTTCGTCATCATCACCACCTCCATAATCATCATGATCGTTGACATCATCATAGCCTTCCTCCTCCACTCCCATATCGTCTGCAAGATCAAGTATGTCCAATATATGGGAAGGGTGAGTGTTTCTGAAACTCTCTAGCGCTTGGGTTAACGTACTTAAAGTCCCGAAGAATTGTTTAAAAAACAACTGCTGACCTGACAAGACGGGCATCATTGGATAAACTATATCCCAGGTTACCCAATATCTGTGAGAACGGTCTTCCACTTGTTGTAATATGCCTACCTCCTTAATTGCGATAATTTTTCCAACCAGTTCATCCCGATCGATAGGCGTAAGAGCTAAAGATGCTGGCTGGTACAAACTGAACAGTTGACTTTCTAACAGTTCGCTCTCGATGAAATAATTTGCATTATTTGTCCAAAGAGTTTTGGCAATAGGAATTTCGAGGTCTCCTATTTTTCGGTATTCAATAGATTTGATATAATAGTATCCTGGTCGGGGAGCAAGTGCTCCATTTGGGTAGGGCTTTAACGAATCATACTTAACCTCTAGTTGCTCCTTTAATTTTCTTATTAACATTGATATATGGCTTATACAACCGCTCCATTGCTGTTGATGCCACAAAATCAGAACACTCGAAAAGTTGGGAGGAAATAACTAGGCAGTAAGTTTGATGTGTTTTATTTCCTTATAAAGTTAATGTTGTTAAGAGCTTGGTTTTTTCATGTAGTTTACCAATACAGATCTCATATAATCTTTATGATCAGACCCTATTTTTTCCTTATCGATCATGTCAAGCATCACTAATAATTCAAAGTAAAAATTGAGCATATTATCGGAGAACATTGTATTTTCATCGGGTTTAATATCAGTCTCCTGAACCAAGAATGGATAAAGTGAGCTACAAAACTCCACTAACATTGGCTGAAATTTAAACTTAGGCAATCTCTGTTTAGCTATTGATTGAAGAACTTCGTCTGATTGCAGAGACTTTCCCTGGAAGCCCATTATATCAAAGGGCATCTGGTTTTCCTTAATCGCGTCCATGATCAGCGAGTTAATCCACGTGACTAATTTTTGATCAGTAAGTATAACACTTTCGGTGAGGGTCTTGATCGATACACTATTATGAGTGCTTACTTTTGAACCCTTAAGAGCCCGGATCAGCTGCGCCAACTCTTTCGACCTTTTCGTATGCAGATAAGTTTGCTCTATCGTGTCATTTAATGCGATTATCTTATTATAACTTATTAAAGCAAGTAGAAACAATGTGTCTCTTTGCGGTAGAAGGTTGTATGTATCCACTAACTTATCAAACTCAGTTTCGACCTTTTTGATATACTCTTCGTCAAATCGCCAACCATTTCCGTCATTCCGGTAGTAGGGTTCTACCTCAAATTGTAATCCGTCTTTATATGTTTCAGTAAGTTCTTCAACAGTTTCTGTAGATTGATTGTACTTTAGGAAAAGCTCGTAATCAGGGAATAATAAAAAATGTGGCATATGAGAAGGGTCAAGCCACAAAGAAACGTAACCACGACAATAATATCAAACTCAGAAACACGTCGCAATTCCAAATATATGCACAAAAAAAATCCTGCACTAAAGCAGGACTCTTTAATACCCAGATAGAAATGCGTCTTTCAGTTGATAAACCTCCAGTTAACCACATAGATGCTACTGCAAGAATGCTCCTCAGGTAGTTCCTTTGTCATTCCATAATTCACTTCAATGGTTCGTCCTAAGAACTCTTCTTTTCTTTGTATTACCGGACCAATGGCTTGCGGAAGCATCAGACTAACCAATTGTATTGTTACGGGTAATCCGTATTCCAGGCAATCCAAAGTCGGACTCCATAATCCATTAGCAATTGGTACGTCGCTGAACGCTCCCACTGATTGAGAGCCAACAGCTTGAATCAAGTATTTGCCAAGTCTGGGTGCTAAATCACCGTTCGCAAAAGGTTTTGCAGCATTATACTGCTGCTTTAGTTCGTTTAAGTTTGTAGTTGTTTGTAACATCGCTTTTTGTATTAATGACCAGCTCCTTGCTGATCACAATCCAAAATTCCTGATATCGACGAGGGTGAAAGGAAATAGCTCGGAAGAGGTTTCAACCCAAACTATTTCCTTATTAATCATTTATTTGAATGTTAAATTACAGGCACTGGCTTTGTCACAGGAATAAATTTTATGAGGTCTTTAAGATAAGTTTCAGTTTCAACTAAGCTCGAATGTCTATTAGCAGCACAAATCTCAGCTATCGTCCAACCAGCGAGATATTTACGAACGTTAGAAAGATGCTTGAAGGAGTATAACGTATAGTTTTTATTTGTGAGATTAAGCTCCAGTAAGCACTTTTGAAAGCGGTTGTAAGGTGTGTTCTCTCCTATCCTGTTTGGTCCTATTATACTAGTAGTATCTCCAAACAGAAAGTAATCTTGCGGATAATTTTCAATGTTAAGCTTTAATAACTCAGCTCTGAATGTAGCATCTATCTTAACTGGAATTGCTTTCTTGTTTTTTGCTATATGAGCTGGAATGGTAATCCTATTTCTTTTTAGGTCTATAAACTTTAATTGTGTGAATCTTAATTCACGAGGTCTAATACAAGTATAATATATGGCTTGAATAAATAACAAACAATATGGATCAAAAGTGCGAAGCCATTTCATAATTGAAACAAAATCATCGTCTGAGAATACTTGATGGCTTTCTGTTCTTACGACTTTGCGTCTTTCAAGTTGAGTTACGGGGTTGGCAGATAAATATTTATTTACCATTAGAAACTTAAAAAGGTTATTTAAAGAAATTTTGGCGTAGTTGTAGGTTACACCAGTCCATTGTTTCTTTCTTTCGTAGGTATTCAGGTAGTCTGTAATGTCATAATCAGTTATTTTATCAACTCTCCTATTTCCCACATGTTCGATGAACATTAGAATTTTACTGATATAGCTTCGTAGAGTCGTTGCTCTTGTTCCTTTTCCATTGTGGTATTCTATAAAAAGCAACTTTGCATCTTCAAGGTATATAGAATTCAGCTTTTTTAATTTTTCAGCACTAGCCCTGGCATCTATTGGATTCCATCCAGATCTTAATGCTGTAGTACAACTGGCTTGTAATTCTAAAAACGCTGCTAATTTTTCTGGATATTCTTTTATACGGTTAAGCTGTTTGGTCAATCTTGTTCGAACCATCTTCTCAGCATTATCATCATAGTAATGAAATTCAATATGCCAATTGTTCTTAGCTATTTCAACGTACCTGTTTGATCCACGAGGTATACGAGTTGGTTCTTTGCCAGTAATTAAAATAGGATTAGTAAAGGGAATAACTGGTCTGGGAAGTGCACTTTGTGGCAGACTTTTGGCAGAGTTATCATAAAAAAAGGCCTTAGACGTATCTAAGACCTGTTTTGTGGGAGATACTGGGTTCGAACCAGTGACCCCCTGCTTGTAAGGCAGGTGCTCTGAACCAGCTGAGCTAATCTCCCGCTTTGGGACTGCAAATATAGGAGTAGAGGGGCTTATTGCAAAATAAATTTGAAAATTTGTTTAATTGCCTTGAAAAGAGGTATTTGCAAGCTTATAGCATGAGTAAAACCTGTAATATAGGCTCCAACATTCTAACTTATTCCCTTAATAATTCTGAGATCTGATTGTACATAGATTGTACAATTTAAAGAAGTGATTGCACATAGATTGCACAATCGGGTGACCATAAAACCAATATTATGGTCTATTACAAGCTTATTTTAGATACAAGAAGAAAAAGAACAGATAGTATCTACCCTGTGGTTATAAGAATCACTTTCAATAGGACTCATTCTACAATCTCAACAGGAGTTCGACTAAAAGAACAACATTGGGACTCTGCTTCTCAGTTAGTTAGTAAGAATAATCAAAATTTTCAATCAATCAACAAAAGCATTTCTGATAAATACTTAAAAGTGCAAAAGGCAATTCTCAAGCTACAAGAATCTAACGAATTCAGTTTTGAAAAGTTGAGAATAGAATTATCCGATAAACCAATTGTTAAAGTAGAACAGATTTCATTCTATGAATTCAGCAATAAGTTGATAGTGGATATGATGAAACTTAATCAAACTGGCAATGGTTTAATTTATCAGACTGCTTTAAACAGATTCATAGCTTATTCCAACAAGTCACTAAAATTTCAAGAGATTGACTATAATTTGCTTAATGGCTTTAAAAACAGTTTAATACTGAGTGGGGTAAAACAGAATACAATCAGTAATTATTTCAGAACCCTAAAAGCTATTTACAATAAGGCTATCAAAGCAAAAGTTGTAGATAGGTCATTATACCCTTTTTATGATATATCAATCAGACAAGAGAAAACAATCAATAGAGCAGTTTCTGTTAAACAGATCAAAAATATTGTATCACATGAATTAAAAATCAATTCTTCAGAGTGGCATGCCAGAAACTATTTTATGCTAAGCTTCTTATTGATAGGGGTCTCATTTACTGATTTAGCATATTTAAAACCTGAGAACATTGTTAAAGGCCGTATTATCTTTTCTAGGAGAAAAACTCATAAGCGGTATAGCATTAAGTTGCTTGAAGAAACCAAGAAAATTTTAAGCTATTGTACAACCTCAGATTCAAAATATCTGTTACCTATTATTATTTGTAATGTACAAGAAGATAGTATTCAGGCTAAAAAATTGATTTCTCAGTGGATTAAAACGACCAATAAGTATTTGAAGCGGATTGGCACAGAAATAGGATTAGAGAGCCCTTTAACTACTTATGTAGCCAGACATACTTGGGCAACCACTGCAAAAAGACTAGGTTATTCAAATGAGTTAATAGCAGAAGCAATGGGACATGAATATGGGAACAGGACTACTGCTATATATTTGGATTCATTTGATCAGGATGTAATAGATGAGATGAATAAAGAGATTTCCAAAAATATCATCCATAATAAATTATAAAGTAAAACCAATATAAAAGTCATCATCATTATTTAGGAACTATAAAAAATCTAGCATTTAATAATCTAAAATTATTTGAAAGTGATATATTAGGATTTAGCAAGTGAAGATATGACCAGTATACTTAATGATGATGATGACCTGTTAGCCTATCCCTCTAAAAACAAATTTTTAAAGTCAAATAGAGTAATTGCTGTTTCGGAATTGGAGGAAAAATATCAGCACGACAATATAATTTTTATCCCTGATGGTGAGTATTTGAAATTAGATTTTTTACCAAATGGCATAATCAATAAAACAGAAACAGGAATTGGAGGCACAACAGTTGAGGCAAAATCCAAACGTAATTCTATTATAGTAGAGCCGTTAAAGTCAATAGCAGCTACAAAAGCAATGGAGCATAAGAACTCTTTGTATGTTGGAAGTCCAACAAATTTGTATAACAATGCAAAGCGTGTGACCGATAATGATATTATTTCATATCATTCATCAGATATTAAAGATAAAAAGATATTTGTTGTTGCAGACAGCTTACCACGTCTAATAAAATGCATAGGAGAGAGTGTCTATAAAGAATACTTCTTATTAATTGACGAGATAGATTCATATCAAGAAGATTCAGCATTTCGAGGGAATATTGAAAAATGCATTGATTATTATAATTTTTTTCCACCTGAAAATAGAGCATTAATTTCAGCTACCATTAATGACTTTTCTAACCCCAATTTAGAAAATGAAAAGCTCACAATTTATAAATATAAAAATCCTAGAACCAGACGTGTTGAATTGGTTTTAACAGACAATGTTGAACGTCATACTATAGAAACAATTTTAAAGCTTTATGGTGATGGACAAAAAATAGTAATTGCTTACAATGTTCTTAGGCCAATAATATCAATAATTGAGACCCTAATAAATGATTATAATATTGATAAAGAAGAATTCGGAGTTTTATGTGGGGAATCAAGCGAAGTATTAGCAGATGAATTTTACAGAGATTTTGAGAATAATCTTTTACCTAGCAGAATTACATTTAAAACATCAGCATACTTCTCTGGAATTGATATTAATGAACAATACCATTTAATTTCAGTTGTAAACACAAGAATTCCTTTTACGATTTTATCAGTTAACAAATTCAAACAAATAGCTGGGAGATGTAGACATAAAAAAAAGTTGTTATCTGAAACCATAATATTTAATGATTTTAAAGAAGAAGTGTCACTCGTGCCACCAACTGTAGATAGTTTAATAAAGGCTGCACAAATTGATTTATCAGTATTTAATTGCATTAACAAATTAAAAGGAAAAGGAAGTGATAAGAAGTATTTTAATTTAAAACAGAAAATTTTTGAAGTTCTTGGTGGTAAAAGCCCTGATGCACTATTAAGAATAAATTATAAAGACGAATATGACATTTCTTATTTTAAGATAGATAGATTATTAGAAATACATAAGACCCAATTTATTTATTCAATGACTAACTTGAGAGGAGAGCTTGAAAGAAATAATGTTAAAGTAACAAAGAGTGAAATTTATTATGGAGATAGATTTGCAGTAAGTACTTCCTCTGGATTTAAGGAATTAAGGAAAAATCAAATAAAGAATGCGATTGATACACTATCAAACCTTGAAGAACCTACATCAAAGAACCTTAGAAAACTAATAATTGATAGGCAAAGGTTTAATTATGAGACAAATATTTATAAGGAATATGAAAAAGTGTTTGGATTTGTGTTTCATAAAGATTTTGTAGAATACCTAAATATGATGAATTTGCCATCAAAATCGAACTTAAAAGAATTTAATAATCTGATCATGAAACTTTGGTTTAACACTCTACCACCAGATAGCAAATTCAAGAAGAGTTTAAACAAGGTCTTTGTAAATGGTGAGAAATATAAACCAATCGATATAATCAAACATTTGAAACAAATTGATCCAAGTCAAACAAATGATGATTCACTAATATCCTTGTTTAATATCCTTTTTAATACCAAGAGGACAAAAATCAAAAGTGAAAATGAAGGTTATATTAACGCATATGAAATACTTGGCTCTGCAGTTCCAGAAATTAGAATCATAAAACACAGGGAAGAAGATGATGGTTTTAACTCCAAATTAGCTACATCAATTTACTTTTAAGGTAATCTATTCTCATTCTCACCTTAGTATTTATTTTATATAATACAAGAGTATATTTAGGTGAGAAATTATTTATAAAAAAAAATTTTTAAGTACCTAATTGGTAAATAAAATGTATTAGCATTCTCAATACCCTCCCTACAAACACTCCCCTTACTTTATTCTGAGGTCTTCCTACCGGGGGTACTTGTTATACAATTCTTAAAAAATCAACCCAGTTTAATTAACAATTAAAATCACTTTAAAATGGTTACAGTAACTAATTACGTTCAAAAAGAGAGTAAGGATGGAAAAAAATTCTTTTCCCTTGAACTTTCAGGAGAAGTTGAAATGGCAATTTCTCAAACAACAGGTAAGATGTTTGCAACAGTTAGAAAGAGCTTTATGGCTTGTACGTTTGATGAAACCATCTGCAAAACTCTAATTGGAAAGGAATTGCCTGGATGTATTAAAAAAGTTGAGGTTGATGAACCTTATGAATATACCATTCCAAGTACAGGAGAAACAATCCTATTGGATTACAGGTATGAGTACAGCAATGTTGAAGCCAATCAGACTGTTGAAGCAGCAGTATTAGGCTGAAACAATTAATGAGCCTGCCTAATGTGGTAGGCTCTTTTTATTTCTAAACTAAAAGAATGAATAATGGATGAATATAAATTTTACAGCTTTATTGATGACAAGAGCATTTTGGTGATTACACCTAAAAATAAATTAGTCAGGATTAAATGCCCCTTTGCAGTTATGGATTCAGATAAAAAGAAATTTCAGGTGGATGCAGTTACGAATAAAAACAATATTATCTATTTTAAAATACAAGGCAAAAATCAAAGGCATAGCGCATTCTTAATTGTTAATACATAATCTTCATCTAAGTTTTGGCTCCATTTTCAATTAATTTTTGTATATATGTATATACGCATTAATAAATAGTTTTATGTCCGATAGAGCAGAGAAAAAAAAAGAAATTCAAGATGCTATTAAAAACATTGTAGAAGCAAAAGGAAGTGCCAGAGTTACTAACAAAAGAGATAAGGAGGTGAGATATATGTTATGGATAGACAAAGAATTGATGAAAAAAGTTAAATTGAAGGCTTTGGAAGAAGAAACAACAGTCAAAGATTTGATTGAATACTCCTTGAAAACCTTTTTAAAAGATTTTGAATAGGATATATACGTATATACGTCGTTGCTTCATTTTTAACAGAAAAAAATAAATTTCGTTGATAACTTTTGATTTATAAATCTGTTTTACTTTTTAACTTTGAAGTAAGAAAATAAAAAAACCTTGGAGTTTGCAGCTCCAAGGTCAAGCAAAGATTTCTCCTTATTACCCTTTTTGGTCTTATTACTTTTGCAGAGTAATTTTACCCTCGAAGTTTTATCCGGATAACTTATTCAGGGTCTATAGTATCCTGAATAGGTTTAATCAAAATTACCCCCAAATAGACTATTTAACGAATCAGAGTTTTCCACAGATTGTTAGTGTATCTGCGTCCTAACGCTTAATTGATTGACAATGAGTTGATTTAAAGCAATTTAACTATGTTGAGAACTCTAAAAATAGGGCAATTAATGCCACTTAGAATACACTTAATTATAAGTAATAATTGCAATATTATTTGAGTGGGTTTCAACTTATATTCTCCAAGGTTTCAATGTACTATCGATATTTAAATAATAAAGCCCAATCCATCACCTTCCCCTCTGAGGTGGCTTAAGGAGGGATAAGGTGAGTCTTGGTCTTAATCAGTGCTAACTCTAATCTAATGCATATAATTTAACGGCAGTGCTTTTAATTGCCCACACACCTGCCCAGCAGGAAATAAGGCATTCCACCTTCATAAGCTTCCACCAAAAGCACGCCATAATTCCTTTGCTTATTCCTACCCTAATTCTGTCATACTTTTGGTTTTAAGCAAATTCAGGTTCCATAAAAGCTCCTTTTGGATTTTAAACCCTTGCCTCAAGCTTTGCTATAAAATCCAACCGCTTTTTCTCCTTTATATGCTCGCCTGCTCATCGCTAAAGGCTTCAAATTTTAAACCCTTTGCATTACCCACCTTGTTTAAAATTCTCGTGTCAAGACATTCTCAGCATCGTCCTTATAGGACTCCTTTGCTGAGACCTTTAGCTCAACTCGCAAGAGGCTCGCAATACAACCTAACTATTCAAAATTTTATATATTTATTCAATGATCAATAAAATGGCTATAGTATTAATATTAATCGGATGTGTTATACTGGTCATTGGAATGACCTTTGCTTTGAAATCTATCAAGCCCATTTATTTTAACCTAATAGCTGGTATAATCATTTTGATAGGAACACTTTTTGGATTGTTTGGAAAGCAGATACAAGACGCAAATTCGTCAGAAAAATCGGACAAAATTCTTTCCTCAAGTACCAGTACTGGTGAAAAAGTTGAAAACTTGCAGAATCAACTTGAAAAGCAAGCAGAAACTATTGATGAACTTAGAATGGAGAACACAGACCTTTATGGAAAACTTGCATTAGCTACAAAGGAAACGGAGAAACAAATTTTAGGAGATGGAATGCCAAGTTTATCTGCAAATTTTCACCCGGATAATTTGATTTCGTTAATTATCTCAAATCCAAATAATTATCCTATTTATGACATTAGATTAACCTTCCCAAACCCAGATCAGACAAAAATTGTTGAAAAAATGGCAGCCTCAAGCAGTATGCCTTCTTGGGAGGAAATGAGAAATCAATGGATTAATGTAGCCCCCTTTAATTTATCACCAAAGAGCACTTTGGCATTCTATAATTTCTATATGCCTGCATCATTACAAACAGCTGCCTGCTTTACTAATATTGTTACAAGAAATGGAACATTTTCTGGACGTATCACTGTTACAAGAAGTGGGGGAACATTTAAGTATAGTACAGATATAAGAAAAGCCAAGCCATTTTGAGATCATACCGTCCCATATTTATCTATTGAGTAAACTATTCTGCCATAGTCCTTATAGGGCCCTAATCTAAAATCTATAACTCTACTTTCAACGGCCTTTATCAATGAAAGATTATTGAAAAGTTGGAAATAGGTTTAATTATCAGCAAATTTAAGAAAGCATCAAAAAAATCATCTCGCGTATGGAAACACCTATAACTGCCCAAATTGAAAAATTAGAAAAAGAAATTTCTAACGAGAGAGAAAGATTATCTAGTGATAGAATGGATATATCCTTTGGAGAGTTAATTAATTTATATAAAAATCAAGAATTAATAATCCGACCTGAATATCAGAGGCTATATAGATGGAATTTAAAGCAAAAGACTGCTCTTATTGAATCAATCTTATTGGGTATTCCAATACCTCCAATATTTGTTGCTGAAGATTCAGAAGGAGTATGGGAGTTAGTTGATGGACTGCAAAGAGTATCATCATTTATTAGTTTTTTTGGAGAGCTTGACGATGACCTTACTAAAATGCCTGAGGAATTAAATGATGAGATAGTAGTTGAAGAGGATTTAAGAGTTTGGAATAAGTGGAGTCTTGAAGCTGGAAGTCTTGTGCCAAGCCTTGAAGATATTGATATAGATTCACTACCTAATAAGTATAAAATAAATCTTAAAAGAGCTGTTTGTAGAGTTGAGATATTGAGAGGAGAAAGTAGTACAGCAATGAAATATGAATTGTTTAAAAGATTAAATTCTGGAGGGTCTAAATTAACACCACAAGAAATTAGGAATGCAATTTATAGAGGGATCAATCCCATTGTAAATGAATTGCTAAGTGAACTTTCAAAGAATCCAGCTTTCCTGAAACTTACAGCCCTAAGTAATCAGAAGAAACAGGAGCTATATGACCAGGAACTTATTTTAAGATTTATTGCACTTTTAAATAATCAGGAGAGTGTTAATGATAATCTCGAAAATTATTTAAATCACTATATGGAAAGTGCTGTGAAATCACCTGTATTTGATAAAGTTGGTCTCGAAAAGATATTTAATGAGGTTATTGATATTATTCATAAAGTTGGTGATGAGAAAACTTTCAGGAATCAAAGTAATCTATTTGTACCTGCCTTGTTTGAAGGGATCACTATTGGGGTTGCTCAAAATATTGACAAATATAGGAATAACGATAGCTTATTGAAGGAAAGAATAAATGCAATAAAAATTGATAGTGATTTTAAAAAATACTCTGGTAGTGCATCAAATAGCAAATCAAGAGTTAAAAATAGATTAACAAGAGCAAATCAAATATTTCAAGAGTAGATTCTAGTTATGAATCGTTTTGAGGAATTAATTGAAAAGGATATAGATGAAAGGGCAACCGCTCTTTTTGAAATTGAAAAGGTTCTTTTTACCAAGCGATATAATTTATCAAAAAAACACACTGAAATATTTTCAGTGCAATCAATTTCCATGATATATGCTATCTGGGAAGGGTTTATTCAAACCTCCTTTTGTTTGTTAGCAGATGAAATTAATACTCAAAATATTCATCCAGAGAATTTAAAAGAAGAATTATACATCCATCACATGGAGAGTACATTTAAACAATTGAATGAATATCCTAATAAAAGCAATAAAAAAATTTCCTTTTTTAATAAGCTTAAAGAGTTTTTTGGATTTGATGTAGTAAGGTTAAAATCAGGTGTCAACACCCAAAGTAATATTAGTTATGAGGTTTTAAATGGCATATTAAAATCGTACTGTTTAATCCCATTCCCAGAACATTGGAGTATTTATTCATATCCAAACACCAGCCTCAAGGATTCTTTGAGTCTCTTTTTAAGATATCGTAATGGAGTAGCTCATGGAGGTGATATAAGTTCCGAAGAAAAGGTTACTCAAGAAGTATTCGATAGGTATAAAAAACTCGTATTAAATCTTATGTATGAGATACAAATTAAAATGAATGAAGCGCAGAGGAATACACAATACTTAAAATAATTTGATTCGTATATAATTTGATATCAAAATTTTGTTGAATATGACGCTCTATTTTTCTGTCTCATTAAAAGTTTTATACTACGTACCATTTACTTTCATAAACAATATTAAAAGTAAGTGGTACAACATATTATTTAATAATTTTTGACTACAATTTCTCACCTAACCATTATTATTTCTTATAATTTAGTATAGTTTAAGTGAGAATTTAGACGTATAATTTCTGAAGGTGCAAACAGTCACTCCATTTATACTCCCTTCCCAACTAAATTTATCTGGAAAATTTTCTGATTTTTTTACAGCGACGAGTTAAATTAAATATTCACGCTTGAAACCTATAAATATGGAAGAACATTATATTATTGAATACCTGAATTGCAAAAAGAATTTCCAGAAGGACTCTGTGCAATTCCAAGGTCCATGTGCCTTCGAGAAAGCGGTAGCATGGGGAAAGGAGAATTTGGAAAACTTCAACCTGGATATGATTAAGGTTGTTTCCAAAAATACATAAAATAGAGAAATTGTAGATCTAAAGTCCCCCGTTTAAACTTCCATATAATCAGAACCTTCTGGAAAATAAAGCCAAAATTTTATTCTTTAGTGTAGTATAAAGCAAGCACTATTTTAAAAATATCTAAATTGTCACATAACAATTTGATTTTTAGTAATATTGATTTATGACCATCCAATCGTATATTGATACTTTAAATCTACGTTACAAAACCGGAATAAGCAGAGAACATACCTATAGAGGTGATTTGCAAACTCTGTTAATGAGCTTACTCCCTGACATTCTGGTTACCAATGAACCTGCCAGAGTAGCATGTGGAGCACCTGATTACATGCTTACCCGCAAAGATGTTCCGGTAGGATATATTGAAGCAAAAGATATTGGTGTTGATTTACATGCAAAAATACTAAAAGAACAATTTGACCGCTATAAAGCTGGATTACCCAATCTAATATTAACAGATTACCTTGAATTCCATTTTTATAAATCCACTGTCTTTTCAACAAGCATAGCCATTGCTAGAATTGAAAATGGCAACATTGTTCCTCTTGAAAATAACTTTGCTGCATTTGAGGGCTTAATTAAGAATTTCGCCCAAACTGTATCCCAGACCATTAAAAGTCCAACCAAACTGGCTGAAATGATGGCTGGCAAGGCAAAACTAATGGCTCACATCATTGAGAATTCTCTAAATTTTGATGATGAAAACGATACCCGCAGCAGCTTAAAAAAGCAAATGCTTTCATTTAAGCAGATGCTTATCCATGACATTGATAATAAAGCCTTCTCAGATATTTATGCTCAGACAATCGCTTATGGGATGTTTGCAGCAAGATACCATGATCCTACCCTTCCAACTTTTAGCAGACAGGAAGCTGCAACCTTAATTCCAAAGTCCAACCCATTTCTCAGGAAGTTATTTCAGGATATAGCAGGATATGATTTGGATGACCGTTTAGTCTGGATTGTTGATGAATTGGTTAATATATTTCTGGCGACTGATGTTGCAGACATTATGCGCAACTTTGGTAAGAGTACTAAACAAGAAGATCCTGTAGTACATTTTTATGAGACCTTCCTTGCAGCTTACAATCCTGCATTACGTAAAGCAAGAGGAGTTTGGTATACCCCACAACCAGTAGTAAATTTTATAGTCCGGGCTGTTGATGATATTTTAAAAACTGAATTTAACCTTCCACAAGGTTTGGCAGATACTACCAAAATAAAAGCTACCAGTAAGCATGTTACAAAATCTACTACTGACCAGAGATCCAAACTAAAAGAGGTTCTCCTTGAACAGGAAGTACATAAAGTGCAGATTTTAGATCCTGCTACAGGAACTGGAACATTCCTAGCTGAAGTAGTACGGCATATTTATAAAAACTTTGAAGGTCAACAGGGAATCTGGAGTAACTATGTGAATCAGCATTTAATCCCAAGGTTAAATGGTTTTGAGCTATTAATGGCAAGTTATGCAATGGCACATCTTAAAATGGATATGCTTTTAACTGAAACAGGATACAAGGCCACAACAGATCAGAGATTCCGAATTTTCTTAACAAATAGTCTAGAGGAAGCACATCCTGATACTGGTACTTTATTTAGTTCATGGTTGAGTGACGAAGCAGATCAGGCTAATGCCGTAAAAAGAGATACTCCAGTAATGTGTGTAATTGGGAATCCTCCATATTCAGTTAGTAGCTCAAACAAAAATATCTGGATACAAAATTTAATTGAAATCTATAAAGCCAATCTGAACGAGAGAAAAATAAATATTGATGATGATTACATTAAGTTTATTCGTTACGGTCAGCATTTTATTGATAAAAATGGAAGTGGAGTTTTGGCTTATATATCAAATAATAGCTTCATAGATGGCGTAACACACAGGCAAATGCGTCATAGTTTATTGTCAAGTTTTGATAAACTTTACATATTAGACTTGCATGGAAATTCCAAAAAAAAGGAAGTTTGCTCTGATGGTTCTGCAGACCAAAACGTATTTGACATTATGCAAGGTGTTTCAATTAATATTTTTATTAAGACAGACCAAAAGAAAAAAAGTGAGTTAGGAAAAGTCTTTAGTTATGACTTGCAAGGCAAAAGGGAAATGAAATACAAAGTTTTATTGGAGAATTCCATTAGAAGTATAAAATGGAAACAACTTCAATATAAAGAGCCATATTATTTTTTCGTACCTAAAAATTTTGATGAGGAAGAAAATTATAATATGGGCTTTAAAGTAAATGAACTTCTGTTAAATAACAATACAGGTATACAAACAAAATGCGATGAACTTTCCATTCAATTTGAACAATCAAAATTGAGAGAAGTTGTGGATAATTTTAAATCATTAGACCTTGACGTTTTAAAAAAGAAATATCCAAATAAGACTGATTCAAGTGGTTGGAACTTTAAAGATGCAGTAAATGACCTGAAACAAAACAAGATTCATTACACCAAAATTCTTTACAGGCCATTCGATATTAGGTTTACCCTTTATACAGGAAAAAGCAGTGGTTTTATTGGCAGGCCAAGGACAACCACTATGTCCCATATGGTAAATGGTAACAACCTTGGCTTAATAACCCTTCGTATAAATGGTGAATTATCAGAGTATGTTTGTTTGATTACTGACCACATTGTTGAGAAAGGTAGTTTACCTAAAGGTAACTATTCATTATTCCCACTTTATCTCTATACACCAACTGATGGGCAACAAACTATTGATGAAACAGCTGAACGAACCCCAAATCTAAACATTAGCATTGTCAAACAGATAGCTGAGAAAATGGCAATCCAATTCACTAAGGAAAAGGAAACCTTTAAAGACACCTTTGCCCCCATCGATATTTTAGACTACATTTATTCGGTTTTACATTCACCAAGCTATCGTGAAAAGTACAAAGAATTCCTTAAAATTGACTTCCCACGAGTCCCATATCCTGAGAACAAAGATATTTTCTGGAAACTAGTAGAAATTGGAAGCAAACTAAGGCAAATCCATTTATTAAAAAGTCCAGAGGTTAATAAATACATAACACAATATCCCATTGATGGAGATAACATTGTAACCAAAATCAAATTTGAGGAGAATTACGAAATCATTAATGGAGATACCATCACTCACATTGAACCAGTTTATCCAATGGGTAGGGTTTATATTAATGATACGCAATATTTCCAGATGGTTCCTGAAGTGGCTTGGAATTTTTATATTGGAGGATACCAACCTGCTCAGAAATGGTTAAAAGACCGTAAGGGAAGGGAATTGAGTTTTGAAGATATTTTACATTATCAGAAGATAATTGTGGCATTGAAAAGGACTGATGAGCTGATGAAGGAGATTGATAAAGTTTTTACAATTGCCTAATTATTATATAGCCTTGGATAAAACTAAAATGAACTTTCATAACACTATAATTAATGGTGTCTTTTAAATTTCAAGCTACAGGTGCAATTTTTTTACAACAAAGGTAACGGCATTAAAAGCTTGATATGTACCACTTACTTTCCTATAAATTAAAAATTTAAATGGCACATGATTGACTAGTGGCCTAGACACTAGTGTAATATTTCTCACCTAACCATATATATTCTTATAATTTAGTATAACTCAAGTGAGAATTCTGAGTAAACATTTTCAGAAGACACACCAAATCACCCCGTTTTCAGCATTTTCTAGCTGAATCTTTTTTATCATATATATTAATATAGCTTTTATTGAATTAAAGCTTCTCTCCCGGTCAATTCTAAATAGACCAAAATCTGCTATTCAGCACAATTAATTATTCATTTATTAAACCAATTTTATGAAACAGACAGAAATGAACTGCTTTCCTGTACAGGAGTTACAAGTAACTTACAAACAAAAATTTAAGCCATCAGACAGACCAAAAATAACCTGTTCAAATGACAGCTTTAGAGTCCTTTTAAGCGTATGGAATTTAGAAACTATAGGATTTATTGAGTCATTCAAAATCTTGCTTCTGAACCGAGCTCACAGGGTAATTGGAGTCTATGAAGTGTCATCTGGAGGTATCTGTGGCACTGTTGCAGATCCAAGAGTAATATTTGCAGTTGCAATAAAAAGCTGTGCAACATCCATCATATTAGCTCATAACCATCCAAGTGGAAATTTAACTCCGAGTGAAGCTGATCTTCAGTTAACCAGTAAAATACGGCAAGGGGGAATGTTACTGGATATTATGGTTTTGGACCATCTGATACTATCAGAAAATGGCTATTACAGCTTTGCTGATGAAGGATTGATATAGGAAACTCACTTTGCCAGATAATATAGTAGATCCTTGAAAATTGCTGCCAAGGTGGATTCAAAAGGAACTGGAACGTCCATTAAAATTCCAGAAATGATTATTAGACTCAACAGAATAATCTTTGGATGATTGAAGTAATGGAATAAAAAGCCTTTCCATAGTGCTTTAAGTATATTCCCATTCCCAAGTTTATCTATTTCCTTAAAACTTACCTTATTTACCATCCTTCCTTTTACTGTTAGTGTATTGAACTCGACTTTTTTTCAGTTTAACATTTGCACAAAGGTAATTCATGTAACACTCGTTATTTTGAATGGTATTTTGGAAGGTGTTTTATGCCTTCACCAATTCTGTTGAACATAATGAGGGGTGGTGTTGGTAATGCTGAATTAAGCTTGTTCCACTTTGTTTCCTAATAAATAATAAAAGTAAGTGGTACATGAATTAAGAGTCTTACTTAAATTAGTGGCTAACAGCTATAATTCCCTCTCTTCAGGTAAAAGGTATGGTAAATTGAGGAACTTAAATAAATCTTCCTCCTCATAAAATTCCATAGTGGTTTTACCACCATAGTCATTTCTAATCTCATTTGTAGAATATAGGATTCCATCTTTGCTTTCCCATCCCATTTTTGACCATGTGGATGCTAAAACTTCATGACTAAATTTAGCAGAACCAGTTCTTATGGCAAACTGTAGTCCCCAAGTTTTCTCTTCAACCAAGAATAAATCAATTTTGATTCCTTGTGGAAGCATCCTCTGAGTGTACTTACACTTAGGTCCTAAATGACCTTTGACTATTTGCCATTGATCCACTATAGTGGCAATTCCTGTTTGAAACAACCCAACTTCATAAGGAGTGGGTATTGCAACTATTTCAATATCCTTGACTGTTTCTTTTCTTCTCCGGATACTACCTGCGATCTCAGCTCTAATACAATGAGGCCTTAGCTGCTCTAATATATTTTCAGCAACTTCCTGAGCATAAATTAAAGGAAACCGAGTTTCTTCTTGTTGTTCACCTCTATCATCGTCACCAGCGAGATTTGATTTATGAGTGTCGGTCATTCAGGATATTATTTACAATTGGATATTAATGGTTGAATTCAAATAAATCTTTCAAAGGGATTCCAAGCCCCTTAGCTATTGCAGAAGCAGTACTTATTGTTGGGTTTACTTCTCCGAGCTCAACATAAGATAGTTGTCTGTAATCAATTCCTGAGAGTTCTGCCAGCTTTTCCATGGATAGCTTCCTCTCAGTCCTCAACAGCCTAACCTTTTTTCCAAAGGCATTTATCAGCTCTTTATCCCTAGTATTAATCACACCTCAAAAGAGATGCATTTATAATTTCTATGTTATGAAATACATTTCATATTTTAACAAAACATCATTAGATTTATTTATCTCTTTTAAGTCAAAATCTATCCTAAAACCTATTATATGAATAGAATAATTGTAATACTTCAAATATTTTCAATCCTAATTATAAGCTGTAATAATAAGTCAATTGAGTTTGAAGGGGAAGACTCTGTAGCTGTACTCGATAATGACACTTCTACTATAGTTCCAATAGCCCCAAATGAAGTCGATACGCTATTAGGGTCAATAAATTCACAACCAACACTAATCTTAGAAAACCAATATGAATATTTGCTCAATCATCTTAATAATGATCTCCAAAAGAATCCGATGAAAAATTTAGAATCTGAGGGTGTAGTTTTTCTAGAATGGAAACAGTTCTCAGGTGATAATATCCCTTTTATTTGTTATGTATCAAAAAATATAAAATCGTTTTACCTAGATGGTAAAAAAGTCCCATTCACGCCAGATAAGGAGTACTTTTTTAGACAAAACGTGAATCTATATATAGGATACAACCGCATTCCTGTTAAGTTAATTAATAAGTCAGGAAAAGTGCTCGATACATATATAGAAATTAATATGGAGAGAACTAGTAAATAATATCTAACTCAAAAATCATGAAAAAAATAATTATTACACTTTTAATTATTGTTGCTATTGTAGTAAAATCTCAAGCACAAAATTATATAGGAAAAAATTGGATTCAGGTCCAATACTTATTAGCAGCAAAGAAGGCATCAAATGAAAACCTTTTTGTGGAAACTCTAAGATGGGATTCAATAAATAAGGCTTTTGAAACAATAAACCTTGCTGAGAGAACTTCAGATCGTCTATGGGTGTTAATATCCACAGAATTTGATACTAAAGGAGTATGTTATATTGAAACTTACTCTGATTTTCAGTCCAAATTAACTGCAAAAAGCTTCGCTGAAAACTTATTTACTGGATTTAAGTTAGTTTATTCATCTTCAATAAATGATGGATTGATGGACAAATATATAGTAATGAAAGATGGGAGGGTTTCTCCTTATATTCTAAACATTGGGTCCACAAGAGAATTACCGGAAGATATTATGGTAGCAATAATTAAGAGGTGACCTAAATGAATCTGAAAACTCAATTATTAGTACCTATTATTTCAAGTAATTAATTCAACAAAATCCTCTTTTAAGGTAGTTGAAAAGACACTTTCAGCAAAATATTTATATCTCTAAATTCTTTTTAATTAATATGTTATGAAAATTATTAAAACTTCAGCCTGTATATTTTTTATTTACCTCTTTATCCCAATATTTTCGTATTGCCAAAATGGAACATATAAATGCTCTTCACAGGCATATACGACAACAGATAAATCTAAAAACAAAACCTATGCAAACAATCAAATAATTACAGTAAATATTCATGACGTTTTTGGTGGAGATATTATTTTAAATGAGCTCTCAGAAAACTTTATTTTAAAATATAATATTTTACCTAATGACAAAAAGACCTATACAGATAAAGATGATAGAACAATAATACATACTTATTTTGCCAAATTAGTAGTAAGCAATATTGAGATGGAAGAAAGGTTTTTAGTAGGACTTGTGCAATCTATGGATAATAATTCCCTCAATTTATGGATTTTTAGTGAAAAGCATAATTCATATAATCACTATTTTAATTTAGTTAAACTCTAACTTTAATACACAGACGATAATAATGTCAAGCCCATTTTCCTCAAGTTGCACCTATCATGCTGGTGAATTTTACTGTATCAGTTGTAATCATAAAACAATCATTTTCATTGATACATCATATACACTATTTGATTTTTATTTTGAAGATAGGTTCTGCAACTCTTGTGGGCAAGAAAAAGAATATGTCTGTGATGGAACTTTAATACTTAGATATGACTGGCCTGATGCAGATGATGATCCTTGGCAATTACAAGGTGCATATGTTCCTGAGGAATTAAAGTATTGTACTGATTGCAGGGATGAGGTGCCTATTTCAGAGGATTGGAAGAAACTTATTGTTGGTTGCAGTCAGTGTGATGGTGATATGAAATATTTATATGAATAGTATATTATATATCCATTTATAATATATACAATAAGGATAGATGGATAAAACTTAATTTTTTAACAGGTTACCTGATTGTACATAGTGTGTACAGAAGTATTAAGGAGAGGAAAAAGTTAGATTCTTGTGGTTTTAAGGGTGATTTTACACTGCTTGTAAGGCAGGTGCTCTGAACCAGCTGAGCTAATCTCCCGCTTTGGGACTGCAAATATAGGAGTAGAGAGGCTATTTGCAAAATTAATTTGCAAATTTGTTTAATTGCCTTGAAAAGAGGTATTTGCACCACTATAGAAGTCTTATTCTCGTTTTAATTTAGATTATTGTTGTATAATCGAAATACGATTCATCCTATAATACTTAGGCTGATAGTGCAATGATGGTAATCCCAAAAATCAAATAAATCACAGTTCAGACAATTAATTAAAAACTGTCGGGATTAGGATTGGTAGGATTATAGGATTAGCAGGATTCGACCGTAAGAAGGGAAATCATCTAATCACAAAAATCAAATAAATCACAATTCAGACAATTAATTAAAAACCAGCAATATTATTATGCAATTTGGATAATCAATCGTAATATTGCAATATACAATTATGGGACTAACGAAAGCGGATATCTTCAGCAAAGAACAGAACAGATTGGCAATGCTCCTTAAGGCCATGGCTCATCCGGCACGGATTGCCATTCTTCAACGGATCATGATTTCAAATACCTGTATCTGCGGGGATTTAGTTGGTGAATTAGGTCTGGCGCAGGCAACTATTTCACAGCATCTTAAAGAGTTAAAAAGCATCGGACTGATCAAAGGTTCAATCAAGGGGACCAGCGTATGCTATTGCATTGACCCGGATACCTGGAAGGTATTGGAATCTACATTACAGGATTTTCTAGCTAATTATAAAGGTGAAACTATCTGTTGCCAGTAGAAACAATTACTGAGAAATCGGCAAAAAAATTGATATAAAAATAAAGGGATGAAAAACATACTCGTACTCTGCACAGGCAATAGTTGCAGAAGTCAAATAGCTGAAGGTTATCTGAAACATTATACAGGTGATAAGGCTAAGATCTACAGTGCAGGAATTGAGACTCATGGTGTGAATCCGAGAGCAATTAAGGTGATGGCCGAAGATCATATCGATATCTCAAAGCATACCTCGAACAATGTAAATGAGTATCTGGATATCCCTTTCGATTTTGTGATCACGGTTTGCGATAATGCGAATGAAGCCTGTCCGTATTTCCCCAGGAATGTGGAACGTTTTCATTTTAATTTCCCTGATCCGGCGAAAGCCAAAGGAACTGAAGAGGAAATCATGGAGGAGTTCAGGAGAGTGAGGGAGATGATTAAGGTGTACGCGGCGGAGTTTGTACAGAAACAGATAGTGTAATGGAGAAAATTTGATAATTAGGTAATTAGCAAATGCTCAGGAACTAAATAGGGGAATTAGCATCCTGATAACAATCGGGATGAGGTAATTAGCATATGTATCCATAAACATAAATTGTAATGCCAGCAACAAACTGCGCTCCTGCGCATCAACGGAAAAAACTAGGCTTTCTAGACCGCTACCTAACCTTATGGATATTCCTTGCGATGGCAACAGGTGTAGCAATAGGTTACTTTATCCCCTCGGGTGTCGGGTTTATTAATTCCTATTCGAGCGGCACAACAAACATCCCCTTAGCTATCGGATTAATATTGATGATGTATCCACCATTGGCGAAAGTAAAATATGAAAACCTGGGTGAAGTGTTTCGTAATACAAAGGTGCTGAGCGTTTCCCTGATTTTGAACTGGATCATCGGTCCGGTGCTAATGTTTTTTCTGGCGATAACTTTTCTGGCGGATAAGCCTGAATACATGGTTGGTTTAATCTTAATCGGACTTGCACGCTGCATCGCAATGGTGATTGTATGGAATGAACTTGCAGATGGTAGCAGGGAATATGCCGCCGGTTTAGTCGCCTTAAACAGTATTTTTCAGGTGCTTTTGTACAGCGTTTATGCTTATGTATTCATTACGCTCCTGCTTCCGGTTTTTGGCTTTGAGGGTTCGGAAGTGAATATAACCATAGGGGAAATTGCGAAATCAGTCGGGATTTATCTTGGTTTGCCTTTCGCTGCAGGTATCATGAGTCGCTATGGCCTGATTCGATTAAATGGCGAAGAATGGTACGAAAAGAAGTTCATCCCATTTATCTCTCCAATCACGCTGATCGCCTTACTTTTTACAATTCTTGTTATGTTTAGTCTAAAGGGTGAATTAATTGTACAAATCCCTTTTGATGTGGTCAGGATTGCGATACCTCTTGTGATTTACTTTGCCATTATGTTCCTTGTCAGCTTCTTTTTTGGAAAAGCTTTGGGGGCTGATTATTCCCAAAATGCTTCAATCGCCTTTACAGCCGCAGGCAATAATTTTGAGTTAGCTATAGCAGTCGCCATTGGAGTATTTGGAATTAACTCAGGTCAGGCATTTGCCGGAGTAATCGGTCCGCTGGTAGAAGTCCCGGCATTAATCGCATTGGTTAATGTTGCCTTCTGGCTTCGGAAAAAATATTACAAACCTGTAGCCATCACTGAATGAAGATTGCCCTGTTCTCAGATATTCATGCCAATCTTCCGGCATTTGAGGCTTTTTTAAAGGATCTTGACAATAAAAAAGCAGATGCAATTTACTGCCTTGGCGATCTTGTCGGCTATAATGTCTGGCCAAATGAGATTATCAATGAGATCAGGAAGCGGGGGATTGCAACGCTTGTTGGCAATCATGATCTGAAAGTTAAAGCACTGCCTCAGATCAGTAAAGAGGAATTGGATTCAACAGGAAAAGATTACGCCTATCATATCATTGAACCAGATAACAGAGCCTATCTTCTGTTGCTCCCATCGCATATTAAACTGGAATTTAAGCTAAATGGCAAGGAATTTAATATCCTGATGGTTCATGGAAGTCCGAGGAGTGTTGTGGAGTATGTTCTTGAAAATACCGATTCAGTCTATGTGGAAGAACTGATGAATGAATCGAGTGCCAACCTCTTATGTGTCGGGCATTCTCATAAACCCTATCACCGGATTATCAATCCGGACAAACAGGTAATCAATATCGGCTCGGTTGGGAAGCCCAAAGATGGAAATCCACAGGGATGTTATGTGCTGCTTACTCTGGATGATGTTAATCCCATTAATGTAGAATTCATTCGCTTTGATTATGATATAGAAAAAGCAGCAAAAGGGATTGAGGAGAGTCCGCTGCCGGATGAATTTGCGGAAAGACTGAGGGAGGGGGTTTGATGTAGCTCATTTTGTCTGAACTGTGATTTTTTTGATTAGACTGATTTTGGTGATTCATACTATCATTTAATCAGGTAAATCACCTGAATCACGGTTCAGACAAAGGGTAAAACTACAATTCAGAATAAATTACCTTATCACCCAATTTCAATTCAGTTATATATTTCGTGCCTTTCACCGGACTAAAACCACTAAAGAAATTAGACTTTAAATAGAGTACGCTTACTTCACGATTTTGCAATTCCTTTTGCAGGGTATCCAGATCTAATCCCTTCTGCAAACCATGATTGATATAGAAAATTCCACTCGCATTATTGAGCTTTAGGATTATGTTATCCTCAGAACCTTGACTAACTTTATCTATTGTCGTATTGATAACAATTGAATTATCCCTGCTGACCGGTATCGGACGAAATACCAGGAACAATAAAGCAATGATTAAAACCGTAAATACTATTATCGCTGGTTTACCTGAAAGATTTTTCATAATGGATTAGTCTGTTTATCAGCAAGATAATAAATAAATTAGAGAAATGCCTATGCCTAAATGAAGAGTTTAGCACACGCGTGCGCTAGCGAAGGAAAGTAAAACAGATTATGAAATTATCAATATGAGCAGCTGATGCTAAATTATTTCCAATTCCTATTTCCTATTCCCTATTCCCTATTCCCAACCATGAGATTAAACCAAAAAACAATATTCATCTGCGGCATCCTTGGAGCAGCATTTTTTGTGATTGCATGGCTGCTGGCAGGCCTGATTGCAGAAAATTATGACCCTGTGGTGCAGCTTATCAGTGAATCTATGTCCGAAGACCGGCCTTACTCAAAGGAGATTCGCTATTTCGGATATATTCCAGCGGGTATCCTGCTGATGATTTTTGCCTTAGCAGCACCTGTAAATATGCCCAAATCAAAGCAGATCTGGCTGAGTTTTTATGGGATTGCTTTATTTTATGGACTGGCAACAATTACTGTTGGAATTTTCCCTTGTGAAGCCGGATGCAATAAGGAAATGATTAATCCGGGTATCGCCCAGGTCATCCATAATCTGAGCGGACTCTTTACTTATATTGGAATGCCGATCTGCCTCCTGCTCATTGGTTTCGGGTTAAAGAAGGCCGATACCCGGGGACGTTTATCGCAGGTCTCCATTTTACTTGGCACCGGTTCAGCTTTCTTTATTCTTATTTTATTTGCGAACCCTTTAAGCCCTTATGCAGGATTATTCCAGCGCATTATAGAAGGAATTTTTGTGTTATGGATTATTGGGTGTTCGATTTCTATCAAGAACCATGAAAATAGGAGGGTCGATTGAAAATAGATCCAAAAGCTATCGGGTCTGAACCACCCGACTTGTGTTTGAATCCTATCAATCCATTAATCCTATTAATCCTAGCTCAGACAGTTTTTCTAATTCATTCTCTGAACTATCCGACTTGTGTTTGAATCCTATCAATCCTTTAACCCTATTAATCCTAGCTCAGACAGCTTTTCTAATTCATTCTCTGAACTATCCGACTTGCGTTTGAATCCTATCAATCCTTTAATCCTATTAATCCTAGCTCAGACAGCTTTTCTAATTCATTCTCTGAACTATCCGACTTGCGCTCGAATCCTATCAATCCTTTAACCCTATTAATCCTAGCTCAGACAGTTTTTCTAATTCATTCTCTGAACTATCCGACTTGCGTTTGAATCCTATCAATCCTTTAATCCTATTAATCCTAGCTCAGACAGTTTTTCTAATTCATTCTCTGAACTATCCGACTTACGTTTGAATCCTATCAATCCTTTAATCCTATTAATCCTAGCTCAGACAGTTTTTCTAATTCATTCTCTGAATTACCCGGCCCGATAGTATTCTAGGTTTAACTTATATCCAAATTTAATTTAAAATAGATTTTTATTAAGCTGCTCTTCTATAGTTATCCACATACATTTCACCTCTT
>NCHA01000021.1 GCA_002257025.1 Sphingobacteriales bacterium 16-39-50
GAAAAACAGTTAATAGCTCAAAAACAAAAGCAGCTAAACCGATTGGCAATGGAACTAAATATGGTAGTTACTACAGGTTAATATATATGTCATGGGTAGAGTCTTCTCTCTGGTCGGTATGGTTTCCCTCAGATCGGTGTTCTCCGTACCAGCTCCTTCCCGCAGTTCGAACAAAATTTTGCGGTTTTTGGATAAATAGGAGCGTTACAGTCGGGGCATTTAGTTCTGGCCTCATCATTGGCCCTTGCCATTTCTATAGTTACAATCCCTGTTGGTACTGCAATAATTCCATAGCCTATGATCATCAGGAAACTGGCTAAAAATTGACCCAGCGGACTTTGCGGAGAGATATCGCCATAGCCTACGGTGGTAATGGTTACTATTGCCCAGTAAATACTAATAGGTATACTCGTAAATCCGCTTTCATCACCTTCAATGATGTACATCAGTGTACCCACTATAGTTACCACGGTTATAACCGTTGCAATAAAAACTACAATTTTATGTACACTGGCTTTCAGTGCATTTTTAAGGATATTACCCTGGTCAAGAAAGCGGCTCAGCTTTAAAATTCTGAATATTCTCAACAGGCGTAAGGCCCGGATAACCATCAGATATTGTAAGCCTGCAAAGAAGAAAGTCAGGTAATTTGGTATGAATGAAATAAGATCCACCATACCGTAAAAACTGAAAATATATTTCAGTGGTTTATGGCTGCTGTATACTCTGAGGATATATTCTATTGTAAACAGGATCGTGAAAATCCATTCAACAATATGAATTTGAACAAGATATTTTTCCCGGAAGCTTGCCACACTTTCCATGAAAACCGAAAGAATACTGATTACAATAAGCCAGAGCAGGATCAGGTCGAAAAGTCTTCCGGCACGGGTATCTGATTCAAATACGATACTGTAAACTTTGCTTCTGAATTCGTGGTTTCTTCTCTGTATCATTTATCCAAGATACTAACAAATTAATAATCATAGGGTTTGAACAGATAGAAACAAATTAAAACAAAAACGGCACCTTTTAAGGGATGCCGTTTTTGATAATCCAATAAACTTAAAATTTAGTATCCCGCATTTTTGTGGTAGCAATTTTGGATTTCTTGCGATTTCTACTGAAGGAACCGGCCAGATTGACTGGCTCATTTAGGTTTATTGTGTCTCAATATGGTTTTTTCAAAATACCAGAATCTGAGTATTTCACGTATTGAAAGCCCTCAATACTTTTGAGTAAAATACTACTATGAAAAGCAAATCGATCCTATTTAAAGTGCTGGCATTTTCCATGCTGGCTATTTTTCTAATGTCTGGTTTATCAGGATGTAAAAAGATTTCAGATACAATTGAAGAAGTGTGGGAAGGTTATTGGGCGGGAGTTTTTGATCTGGGTGAGGGCTGGCAGGTTGAACTGGAAGGAGATAAGGCAACATTTGTAACCGCTGGGACTAACAAAATTGGGTTGAAAGCAGGAGATTCTTTTACTATTGGAATGACTCCGACTGGTAATAATAAATGGCGGGGTTATGTACGTAATAATAATGGATTTGGATACCTTGTTTGGGGTAATGCAGAAATTATTGACTCTAAGCTTAAAATTACCCCTGATGGTTCTTCTTCCTATACCATAAATAAGGGGGTTAAAAATACTGGTACCGGTGGCACAGGTGGGGGCATTGTAAGTACAGCACAGGTTTTAATAAATCAGAAAGTTGAGGGTGAAAAGGGTGATAAAAAAATATTTAAGATCACTATTCCAACAGGTGTTAAACAAATGGAAATAAGAACAACTGAAGTTGCCGGCGT
Source organism: Sphingobacteriales bacterium 16-39-50 (assembly GCA_002257025.1). Taxonomy (GTDB): domain Bacteria; phylum Bacteroidota; class Bacteroidia; order Sphingobacteriales; family Sphingobacteriaceae; genus Daejeonella. The sequence continues at coordinate 1,812 of NCHA01000021.1, forward strand.
GTATTATTATAACCTCGCTGATTTATTTGTGAGAAGAGGAAGTGATCCAACGGTTTCACTTACACCCCAGTATTCATGGACAGCCGACTGGCACAGTGTTAATCCTAACAGAGAAGATGAAGTTATTCTAGTTACAAATCCGCCTGCCGGAGTATACCATATCATGTTATATGGATATAATAGTTATTTTACATCCCAGCTAGTTGTTAAGATTGTTAAATAGTGACTATAGAAATTTATATTAACGTGAGTTTGATATAAAATCTTGCTGATTTAAGTTTAGACTGCATAATTTCCTTTAGTTTTAGAAAGCAAGGTCTGTTTTTCTTCGGTCGTACTTTAATGTATTCTTAAGTTATTTGTAGCAGATTTTAATTGATAGTGTGAAAAATTCATTTCTGCAAAAGATAAAGCTGCCATCCGGGGTTATTTCGAATTGTAGTTGGTTCTTTTGCCGGGCTGTCGGTTCCAATGAAAAACTGCTCCGGGTAAAATAAACCTTGCCGGAGGAGGTAGCTTCCGGCTAATTTAATTTGAAATAGAACGCGATTTTCTGCCGGATAACCCTGAAGGAAAGGGCTGAACTAACCTATAACACACAGGTATTGGTTTCCATAATCAAAACATTTTGGCTCCAGAGCCTTTTCTGACCAATTGTAGCCGTGTTATTTTACCCTTGCTTGTATCAGGTTATATTACATATTAATTTTTGCAGCAAAGGCTTGAATTAATGAGCCTGTCCACGTCCACTAAGTACCACAGGGTCAGAAATACCGTTTAAATTATACACGATCTTGCCTGCCCTGATTGTCAGTTCACATTCCAGTTTTTTACTGGCATTGATCTTATATCCGGTATAATCGAAGAGGCCAAATTTTCCTTCTCTCATATTAAAAACAGAAAGATCAGCAATTGAGCCAACAGAAAGTGTTCCAAGATCTTCCCTTTTAATTTCTTTGGCAGGATTTAAGGTAGTGGCTTTTATTACAGACGGTAAATCCATTCCCATTGCCAGGAATCTCGACATCACAGTTAACAGATCTTTCATAGCTCCATTGATAGCCCCCTTATTCATATCTGTGCTAATTGAATTTGGATAGAATCCCTGCTCTAAAGCCGGAATAGCCTGAGAGTAGGCAAAGCTGATACCGCCAAAACCTACATCAAATACAATTCCTCTTTTTTGAGCTTCAAAAACGAATGGTTTTACTTTTTTAGTTTTCGGATCAACTATAGACTCCCTTGAATCACCAAGTTCTGCAAAGCAATGGGTGAAAATGTCACCCGGGCGGAGATGTTTGAAAAATAGTTCTTCAATTGAATGTGCAGGTCTGGTTCCTCCAAAATCAACCATCACCGGAATATTGCCTGCAAGTTTACCGGCTTCAACTGCCCGGTCAACCGGAATCCATTCTGGTCCGTTATAATGCGAAGTCTTAATTCCTACGATATGATCTTTATATCTCCGGGCAACAATTGAGGTCAGTTTTGCATCCATATCCGCGAGGTTTTGTTCATATGCTCCTCCTCTATAACCTTCACCTACAATATTCAACCATGCCAGAACGCGGGTTTCCGATTGATCTATTACCTCTTCTTTGAACCTATCAAATGACTTCCAGCCAGAACTGCCGGCGTCAACTGTGGTTGTTATCCCACTTCGGAATGTGAAGCCATCCGCAACCGGGTCACCAGGTCTCATACTGTGAAAATTATGGGAATGTATATCAACCAGCCCCGGAGTAACGTATAAACCGGAGGCATTTACGACCTGTTTTGCTGTTTTTGCGTCGATATTCTTTGCAACAAGGACTATCTTATCTCCATTAATAGCAATATCCATTGGCTCATTGATATCGTTTTTCGGATCAATTACATGACCACCTTTTACCAATATGCTGTAGTTCTGTGCCTGGCTTGAGAAAGCAAGTATGCTTAAGAAGATGAATATTATTTGTGGTATCCTTTTCATTTTTCTTTAGGTAATCGGGTGCTTATTTAATTGTTTAATCTTAATACTGATTAATGAACCCTCCTGACTTATCTGGGCAGACTTATCTTCCAGATATGACCACCAGTAGCTCCATACTCTATAACAAACACATTGTTTTTTATCATTACGGCATCAGTAGCTCCATTAAAACCTTCAACTATGCGCTTGGTTTTTACAAAATAGTTATCTGTGGCTTTATCATAAGAAAGATCCAGATGTAACAGATCGGCACCCTGGTCAGTAAAGGGTTTCATTAGTGCTGATCGTGCCCCCAGGGAATAACGGATAGTAAAACCATCGCCTCTCAGATCTTTGGATAAATTCTTCTTGCTGTCAAAAAACAATGCCAGGGGTGAACTGTGCGGTGTAAAGGTGCTTACTGTTACACCAGTGAGATCGCCATCCAGTATTTTTCCGGAATGGCCACGATACTCATTGGCATCGGGCCCAAGGTTTTGTACTCCGGGTGAGAACTTAACTCCTGCCGGAATTTTTGGAAAATCAGGGTCATTTCTGAAGTATCTCACAGCCCAGGCATGGGCACTTCTGGGAATGAATGGATCAGTATCCGGATTTGGCTGCCAGTCGGGATATTGTTGCGGATTTTCAATTCCGCCAACTACCCATGGAAATCCATAGTGATGGCCTTGTCTGATCCAGAACATATCTTCATTATGATCATAATCAGATGAATTTGATACACCGAATAAATTTCCCGCACCATCAAAAGCAAGATCATAGGCATTTCGAATGCCGTCAGCAAAAATATAACCATCAGCTTTTAATTTTGCTTCATCATCAGGAAGTATCAGATCTTTAGAATCAATTGGGAATCTAAAGACCTTTGAAGTTAAAGCACCGTTTCGGGCATTAGGCCATGCACCATTATTATCCTGTACCTCACCATGGTCGGTACGTGCACCACTGTTCACAAAGATGTATTTTCCATCCGGACTTATCTCAAGGGCATTCCAGCCATGGTCAAACACAGTGCGGTTGGTGCCATACTCCACGGTATTAAATACCACAGACATTACTGGTTTTTCATTTGGCTTAAGATCATAGCGAACCATCCGGCCTTTGTTCCCAAGGCCATTATTCACCTTGGTATTGCCAGTAAGGAACAAGGTGTTTTTATAGATTGCAGCACCTTGCAGACGCGGAATACCATGGTCCTCAAAAGAGAGAATTTTTTCTGCGAGTGGATTTTCGTCCTGTATATTTTTTATTTTGTACACTTCCCCATCATAACAGGTAAAGTACACTGCCTTTGTAGATTCATCGTATAAGATGCGTACGCTTTTAGGTGCTACAGCCATGACATGATCAACCTTAATATCGGGTCTTAAAGCTACCGGAGGTATAAGAGCTTTGGGAGCCCTCGTATTCTGAGCATTTAAAATTGCAGCAGAAAATAAGAGTACGGTTAAGAGTATTTTGCTGGAGAGTTTATATTTATTCATCATTTATTTTCTTCTGATCTCAAATCATAAATTGAGTAATTTCTAATTGTTTATTTAGAAGGCAAGGCAAATGTTACCATATATCCGGCAGGGTTTTCAGAATCTCCGCCTACAGAAATCGCTACATATTGTTTTCCCTTGCTCCAGTATGTTGAAGGGTTCGCATTTGCAATTCCGGGCAAAGTGGTTCCCCAAATTTTTCTACCAGTTTTTTGATCAAAGGCCCTGAATTTTCTGTCGCGGGTGCTTCCAATAAAGAGTAAGCCACCTTTCGTTAATAAGGGGCCAGCCGAACCACTTGCTCCGGTTTCCGGTGCTCCGGGTAGCTGTCCTTCAGGCTGATTCCCCAGGGTAATTGACCATTCAAATTCACCGGTATTCAAATTGATTGCATGTAATTGTCCCCATGGAGGTTTGATCCCCGGGCGACGCTGATTGTCTAAGAATTGACCATAAGCAGTTAGATTCAGGTATTTATCCTCTTTTGGAGTACTGGCGCCTGATTTATTAGCCATTTCATTCTCCTGAATTTCTTTTAGGAAGCTTTGTTCTCTGGAAGGGCGAGCTGCAGAAGCCTCTTTATCAAAGAGATAGGAAATAATTGCTTCTTCTTTACCGGCAATTACACTCGCGAAAGATGGCATTTTACCACCACCGCGTTTGATCTTATTCAATGCATCTTCACGGCTCAATCTGGTTTCTATCGCTAAAAGAGAAGGGTTTCCGGATTCATCCCCGTTTTTATCTGCCATATGACAGCTAATGCAATAGGTTGAATAAAGTGCTTTACCCTGGTTAAAGACAGAAAGGTTAGACGTTTCATTCTCCACTACTTTTTTCATTGTAGCAATCTCAGGAGAATCATTCGACTTGACATAAATTATTCCTTTGAAGGGATCAACAGTACCACCTCCCCAACTTGAGCCTCCACGGCTGCCCGGGAGCATAAAGGTTCCCTGAAGAGAGGGAGGAGTAAATGGACCTTCATATCTGAACGCATTGAAACGCATCATTAAGCTGTCATGAGAGCCTTTAGAATAATTGCTTATATCGTCTTTAGTAACAAATTGCCGGGCATAAGGTGCTGGTTTTGTTGGAATGGGTTGCGTTGGCCACGCCTGTTCACCCGGAATATCGGATGCTGGAACCGGTTTTTCTTCGATAGGGAATAGGGGTTCTCCTGTATCGCGGTTAAAGGTGTAGATATAGCCCAGTTTCGAAGTTTGAGCAACTGCATCAATCTTTTTGCCATTATGCACTACCGTGATCAGGTTGGGAGGGGCGGGCAAATCATAGTCCCAGAGATCATGATGAACAGTTTGAAAATGCCATCTGTATTTACCAGTGGCTGCATCCAGTGCGACTACAGAATTTCCGAAAAGATTCATTCCGAGCCGGTCTTTGCCATAATAATCATATGTAGGTGATCCGGTTGCAAAAAATACCATCCCCCGTTTCTGATCCAGACTCATGCCTCCCCAGTTATTGGCACCTCCTACATATTTCCAGGCATCTTTCGGCCAGGTATCATAACCAAATTCTCCCGGCTGTGGTACGGTGTGGAATGTCCATTCCAGTTTCCCGGATTTGATATCATAGGCACGGACATGACCTGGTTCTGCACCGTATAATTCGGATACCTCATTTCCAATGATAAAAAGGTTTCGGAATACAATTCCAGGACTTGTTGGTATCACCGATATTTTAGCAGGATCGCCACGCATACCAACATTCATGCTTACCCAGCCATTGTTTCCGAATGAAGGGATAGGTAAGCCAGTCTGCGCGTTTAAAGCAAATAGTTTATCACCTGCAGTTAGCAGAATTCTTTTATCGGTTCCCTCTTCCCAATAAGTAACCCCTCTGCCAATACCACCTCCGGCTTCTCCGTTGAATGGATCGAATGCCCAGATTTGTGTGCCTGTTGTTGCATCCAGTGCATAGGCTCTGTGCCTTGCAGACAAGGTGTACATCACCCCATCAATAATGATCGGGTTACTTTCACTGTTTCCGCCCCGCGATCCGGCAGGAGCATCACTGAACTTATGTGTCCAGGCTATTTCCAGATTTTGAACATTGTTCGTATTGATTTCATCCAGTATTGAATACCCTGTTCCTTCAGCATCGGCCTTATAAACAGACCAGCTGCGATCAAGATTTACTTTTTTACCCATTTCCGGATAAACTTTACAGCCAGTATAAACCAGAATAGCAAAAAAGGAAAGCAGAAGAATTGTTTTTATATTGAAGGATTTGTAAAGTTTTGCCATACAATAAATAATAATTGAGGTATCAAATTAAAAACAATTTGATAATATGTTGTACGGCTATTGAAAATAATACATTGATTATAAATCCATCTGTGAATAAATGCCATATTCACAGTCAGAATTTAATGGTCTGATGTTCTCAAATATTTTATTTTTTAATTTCGGGCAATGAAAAAGCAACATAGGCATCCGCTGATTTAGTTCTCATTTTACCACCCCCACAGGCAATCACAACGTATTGTTTTCCTTTAATACTGTAAATTGAGGGACTTGCATATCCTCCAGCCGGAAGTTTAGTCTCAAAAAGCAGTTTTCCGGTCCTTTTATTATAGGCTCTGAACATCTCATCGCTCGTTGCTGCAATGAATACCAATCCGCCTGCAGTAACTACCGATCCTCCCCAGTTCTCTGTTCCTGAGTGAATGCCTTTAGCTTTCATGTCAGGATGATCTCCCAGTGTTTCTTTCCAGACAACTTTTCCGTTGTTGAGGTCGATAGCCTGAAGCGTACCCCATGGCGGACTTACAGCCGGATATCCTTCAAGGGTTAAAAATTGCTTTATTCCTCCTAAACGATAAGGGACCTCATAGAATGGATGTTTCTTTTTCTTTTCAGCGATGTACTCCTCTTTTTGCAGGGATTCATTTTTTAGCAGGTAAGATGCAATCGCAGTTTTATCGGCATCACTAAGGTTTTTGAAAGCTGGCATCATCCTTCTGCCTGAACTGATCAGGTTTTTAAAATCTAATGTTTTATACTTATTGTTCAGATCTACCAAAGCCGGAAAATTACCTGAACCTTTCAGGTCGGCACCGTGGCAGCCGCTGCAATTTTTGGTGTAAAGGGAGGTGCCAGCTTCGAGATTACTTTGCCTTTTTTTAACCGGCTTATCAATGCGATTATCTGCTATGGTAACTATCCAGGGTAATTCATTCGCATTGATATACATTATCCCGGTTTCAGGGTCCACCGATGGGCCGCCCCACTCACCACCGCCTGTGAGTCCGGGGAATACCAAAGTTCCTTCAAGGCTGGGAGGTGTAAACATGGGTCCGCTTTTAAAAGTTCGGAAGCGTTTGACTAATTCCTGATAGGAAGAATCTGGAATATTTTTATTGAGATCTGCTTCTGAAATTCCTTGTCTTGCAAATGCCGGAATGACGGTTGGAATTGGCTGAGTGGGTGAGGGCTGTTCGCCATCCAGATCAGAGTGTGCAGGTACAGGGGTTTCAACAATTGGATAGATTGGCTTGCCAGTGACCCTATCGAGGAGATAAACATAGCCCTGTTTACTTGTTTGTACGAGTGCATCTACCGATTTGCCATCTTTTTTTACAGTTAGTAAGGTTGGAGCATTTGGGAAATCCCAATCCCATAGATCATGGTGAATGGCCTGAAAATGCCAGATATATTTTCCGTTTTCAGCATTCAATGCCAAAATACTGTTCCCGAAAAGATTATCGCCTCTCCGTTTACCCCCATAATAATCTGCATTTGCAGTACCTGTAGCAGCATATAAGATTCCTCTCTTTTCATCCAGACTGAATCCACCCCAGGCATTGGCACTACCTACAAATTTATAGGCTTCCGGATCTTCCCAGGTTTCATAACCCTTTTCACCTGGTGCCGGGATAGTTCTGAAAAGCCATTTCAATTCGCCCGTATAAACATCATAGGCTCTGATATGTCCGGGAGCTGATTCTTCTTCTTCAGAAAGGCTGCTCCCCATAATGATCAGATCCTTATAAATCATACCGGCTGATGTAGAAGTTACTCTCAGATCACTGATATCCCTATTCATTTCAAGATTATCATGTAATGAAATACGGCCATCTTTTCCAAAGCTACTGACAGGTTTTCCGGTTGCACTATTTATACAATAAAGTGATGATCCGGCAGTATAGAAGATCCGGTTTTCATTGTTTTTGCCTTTATGTACAGCAATCCCGCGACAGACATTCAAACCATAACTTTGCTTTCCGGCATTATCAATAAGCATGCTAGGTGCCGGATCGAAAATCCATTTTTCTTTGCCGGTAGCTGCATCAGTAGCAAATAGTTTCAACTGAGGAGATGTACCATACAGAACACCATCAATGATCAATGGGTTGGTTTGGATCTGACTTGATTTATCAGCGTCTTTGGTATTGTAAACCCATGCCACTTTAAGCTCCCCGACATTATTTGTATCAATTTGATTTAGCGGAGAATAGGCCTGTCGTTCTTTGCCACCTGCATAAACATCCCATTCTTTATTGCTCAGATTATCCTGGCAGGAATTGAGAGCAAGGGAGGAGGCTAAGCAGCATAAAATTAATGATAAGGTATTTTTTCTTTTGGATGAGAAGAATATCATAGAACGTAAGGCTTGTTTTAGAATCTTAAATATTGTAGAATTTAACAGCATTATCATGGAACAATCTCTTTTGTTCTTTATATGGCCTGTTTTTGACTATTTCTTTCAGAATATTTACCCAGTTTTCGAGTTCGCTGCCTTTTAAGCACCATGGCCAGTCGCTGGCGAACATCACACGTTTCGGTCCGAAAATATCTAGGCAATGGTTTATGCCCGGGGCCAGAGTTTCAGCAGATTTTGGATATCCTGAGCTAACAGAGATGATACCCGAGATTTTACAAACCACATTTTTGTTTTCTGCTACCGTTTTCATCGCAGCAATCCATTCATTCGCATCATGATTGGCTTTACCACCTGTTATGGCAGGATCCAGAAATGCTCTTGGATCAACATTTCCACAATGGTTTACGAGAAATCTTGTGTCTGGGCATGTTTTAATTAGTTCGGCAACTGAGGTTAACCAGGCTGGTGAAATAGTGAAATCCAAACTCATGTTCAATTTGCCCAGAACTTCTACGTTTTTGATCAATAGAGGATCTTTCATCTCAGCAACCGATCTGAATCCATACCTGATGCCCTTGATATATTCAGAGCCTTTAAATTGTGTAATATAGTTTTCAAAATCAGGACTCATCAGGTTGGCACTGATCACAGCCGCTACTGTGGGATTAGACTTGTCCTTGCACATCTCAATCGCATACAGTGCTTCTTCATGACGTTTTGCGACAGGTACTGCAACTTCCATATATACAGCTTTCACCATGTTGACGTTGCGAACGGCATGCATATAGGCCTTCATATCATAGTTTCCCGGAACCGGTGGGGATGTCCAGCCTTTTCCAAATCTTACCAGGTCGGCAAGATGCTGATGGGTATCAATAAGGGGAAGTGATTTTGCCGGATTTGTGAGCGTTTCAGAAAGCAAAGAGCTTCCGGGAAGAGAAGCTAAAGCGAGGACTGAAGCTGACGCTAAAAATTTTTTTCTGTTCATCTACAGATTCAATAAATTAATTTATTTCTTAAAGTACAAAAAAAGTAAACAATCTACCAAGTCCTCTCCTTCAATAATTCCTGCATTTCTGCCTGAGAATAGGGTAATTTACCGGGATTGGCGCTAATCCACTTCGCAAAATCGGCTTCAATTTCTGTTGTCCAGCGGTTATCGATCTGTCCGGAAGTATATTTACCCTCTTTTAATCTGATTTGGCCAAATTCGTCTCTAACCAGCACTAATTCTCCAACTTTCACTACTTTTTCGGCCAGATGAGGCGGAATAAAGGCAACACCATCCAGATATCCCAAAATTACATCTCCCGGCAAAACAGTTACAGCGCCGATCCGGATGGCCACATTTACGCCTTTTAGCATCATTTCTGTTTGATGGGATGGATGATCCCCCCTGATGAAGGAGGTAAATCCGGGCATTGCCTCCAGATCTCTCAGATCTCTTACAGTACCATTAAATACCACTCCATTGCCAGATTTAGCAAGGATCGCCGTCCCAAGGTTACTTCCAATTATTGGGCCATCCACTACCTTGCCATAAGAATCGGCCACATAAACATCGCCTTTACTTAGCATATCGATTGGCCAGGAAACCATATCACCAACCCGTCCATCTGCTTTGCCCTCTTTTTCAAGATGTTCTCTTACTTCTGGTCGGATAGGCATGTATTGTGCAGTTAATGCCCGCCCAACTAATACCTCTCCCGAGTTAATGTTTTTCCAGTTACCCTCATATTGGTGTAAATAGCCTGCTGCCTTAAGTACTCCCCATGCCTGTTCCAGCGGGACTCTTTTCATTCGTTTAAGCAGATCATCGGATACTTTTGGTCTTCCATCAGGAAAGCGTTCTCCCGTCCATTTCGGGGTAAGTTCTATCATTTCCTGCCGGCTGATTGTGAGATTTTGTGCCTGAACACTTATTGAAAGAAGTAATATTGCTGCTATGGTTTGTATTTTAAAAAATCTCATATGTTAATATTTTATTCAATTAATAACCTGTTTTAAATAGGTTGATGATCAATTAAATTATTTTAAAAGGGACTCAATTGTATGGACCTTGCCATTTTTAATTGATGTTTTGACCTTCATGGCGTCCTGGATTCTTTTTAATGGATCCCCTTCTACGATGATGAGATCGGCTAGTTTTCCTGCTTCTATGCTGCCCAGATCCTTATCAACTCCGACTACTTTTGCAGCCTGTATAGTTGCAGATTGCAAAGCCCTGAAAGGAGATAGTCCTGCATCAACATACACCCAAAGTTCCGAATGAAGACTGCTGCCGAATGGCGCAAATGGCGCATCAGTCCCGGCAGTAATACTTCCTCCGGCATCAGAGATCGCTTTGATCGTTTTTAGCAATGCCTTATAATTAGCATCTGCTTTTGGTGTTCTCAGCGAGTCGAACTTGTTAGCTTGGGCATACAGACCTTTCAGAAATTCAGGTGTAAGAAATTTCCTGTTCCGTTCATCATTTAGTAATTCATCATATTTTTTAGCCAGTCTGAAATATCCTGTTCTTAAACATGCTGTTGGGGTGATATTTATTCCTGATTTAGCAACCAGTTGCACAACATCCTGGTAGCTTCTGAAATTAGCATCAAGCAGCATTGAATAACCTCTTCGGCTGGTGCCTGAAAGATGTTCAATAGCGTCAACATTGTATTTTGTGGCGGGATAAAGTTCATGAGAGGAGAGTGGAATGCCTATTTTATGTGCACCTTCAGTAAGAACTTTCTGAATAGAATCAGGCATTCTGACGTAAGTCTTGATCAGACTATAGCCCAGTTTTTTTGCTCTTTCAAGTTCCATTCTTATATGATTGGCCTCGGTTACACTATTCGCCAGTCCATAAGCTATACGTGTACCATCGGTTAATCCACCTGTAAAAAACAGTCTTGGACCGGGACGAACCCCACTTTCCCAGGCCTCTTTACGTTCAAGCGCATCATAAGGATCAGCTCCCGGCTCCCTGACAGAGGTTATTCCATAAGAAAGCCAGATCTTACCGAGTTTTTCGCCAACATTTGAACTTTGATGGGTATGCATTTCAAAGAGTCCTGGCATCACTACCTTGTCTGAGGCATCGATAATTTTAGTGCCTTGTTTATGATTTTGATGTGGCTTGATATCTCTGATCCGGTGCCCTTTAACGTAGATATCCATATTTTCCTGGTACGTACTGTCTTTGCCATTGAATACCTTACCTGCATGGATAATATATTCTTCAGTCGGAATCTCGGTTTTCCATTTTAAGTCAATAGCGATTTCCTTTACTTTACCACTACTAACATCGATCTGTTTTAATTTATCAGTTGCAATATAAACTATGGTTTTTGAATCTCCGGTCCAGCTTAGGTTATCAGCAAGCTCATCAGTTAGTTTCCTCTCTTTGCCAGAAATTTCACCGTTCATGTTTACCGGAATAGTCCAGAGTGTACCATCTTTAGTATAAGCCATGGTTTTTCCATCCGGTGACCAGGCCGGCCCATTCTGGACACGCATTCCAAGTGGCTTTTCTGAATCAGGGCTAACCAGAATAGCGGTGTCTTTTTCAAGTGATACAAGCATGAAATTATTAAAGCCTTCCCGGAAACGGGTGGAATGAGCTTTTAAAGCCATCATGGCTACTGTCTTGCCATCTGGCGACCAGGAAGGTTTGCTGGGTACCCAAACCGTTTTATTCGCTACTTTAACTTCTCCGCTGGCCACATCGGCAATATGCAGAATGCCATATCCCCATTTCTTCATATAGTTCTGGGTATAATAGGCAATTTTTTTGCCATCCGGCGACCAGACAGGGTAGGAGGTATCTTCAGTGATCTGTTTTGAAAGCAGGCGACTCTGATTTGTTTTCAGATCATGTAACCAAACGTTCATTATGCCTCCCCGATCAGAAATATAGGCCAGAGTATTGCCATCAGGCGACCAGTCGGGTTCCAGATCTACAAAGGAATCATTGGTCAGCTGTATGAGTTTGCCATCAATTTCCTGGATAAAAATGTCACCTTTGGCTGCAAAAGCTATTTTCTTACCGTCATCAGAGACCACCGGACTTGCAATTCCCAAGGCTTTATGATCTTCTGTATTATCAAAATCATACTTTTTCTTTTCGTATGGCTTGCGGTTGAGGGTAAAAGTAGCTTCAAAAGGAATAGTTTCAATTGTGGATTGTCCGATTATCCTTTTCCTGATATGCCCATCGGCTGTGTAAATTAGTTTGTTGTCGGCGGCCCAGTTAATACGAAAAGGGAACAGATCTTCATCCCCGGTTGAAATTTGTTCAGTACTGCCATCGTTCAGGTTAGCCAGATAGATATAACTTGTATTTTTATCATCAAAGAGCATTGTTTTGCCGGTGAAAGCCACATAGCTAAGCTTGCTGTCATCAGTATTCCAGGAAGGTGCAGCAATACGCATAGCTTCAGGGACCGCCAGTTTCTCTGTTCCGTTTTCAAGAATATAAATACCGGATTCAGCCCTTTGTGAAACAAAGGCGATTTTGGTTCCGCTGTTTGAAAAGGCAGGATTTGAATCATTTGCCTTATCGCTTGTGAGCTGCTTAAGCTCTTTACTCGAGAGATCAATTTGCCATATATCGTAATTCCCACTTCTGTCAGAGGCGAAAACAACTGATTTACCATCAGGTGACCAATCCGGTTCCCTGTTATCCGATATGCCGGATGTTAACTGTGTTAAATCTGAGCCATCCTTGTTGATCATCCAGATATGATAAGTGCCATCCCGGTAGGAGTGAAAAACAATTTTTTCCCCATCCGGCGACCAATCGGGCTCCTGAGAATCTCCCATTTCATCGGTCACACTTTTCGCTTTTCCACCTTCAACAGGGATGGTCCAGATTGTTCCCTGAAGGGAAATGGCCAGGGTTGATTTATCTGGTGACAAAGCAGCAGCCATGTTAGTCCCTACTGAAACGGTGACTTCAATTGCATCATTTTTACAGGAAGTAATGACAAAGTTGAATACAATAAGGTAACTCAGGATTAGGATTTTTTGTTTCATCGGATTATTCGGATTAATAAAATAATTTTATAATTGATCGATCAGTTTCTTCTTAAGTAATATTAAATCAGGTTATTATGATTGTGCTTTAGCCAATACAGTCTGCATACTTACAGGTGCCCCTCCCTGCCTTTTACTTTCATCTGCAGCTTCCATAAAAACATGGATTGCCAGGGTTTCTTCTATGCTGACCGGACTAATGCCGGTTTTGAAGAATTTAAGCATATCGATAACCAGCGGACGGTGTCCAACATCATTGAAAGAACCTGCGGGCAGGATCTCATTTAAGCCATAGGCAACTCCGCTGTGTGTAACTTTCCCTTTTCGGATTCCCCTATAGGTGCCGATCCGGTCGTTTTCCCAGACTCCTAATACATGATCTGTATTTTGAGTATGCCTGCGCTGTACAGTCTGGCAATCTTTTCCCATTATAGTAAACAGGATTTCAATGCCGTGAATTCCATACCAGTAAAAATCAGGATGAGTTGGTTCAAGGGGACAGCCGCTATAAGAATCTGCTCCCATAATATCACCGATCGAACCATTCCGGGCTGCCTGGGCACCTTTTAAATACCTCGTTGGTGAAGAAGAAAAAATGGGGCAATTGTATTTTTTCGCAGCATCCATAATTTTAATTACATCTTTTAAAGAGGCTGCGAAAGGTTTGTTGATGAATAGTGGTTTACCAGCTTTTATAACTTGCATTGCCTGTTCAACACGCGGATGACCGTCGAATGTCATCAGCATAACTGCATCTACCTTGGTTAGTAAGGCCTGAATTGAGTCTACCAGTTCGACTCCATTTTCTTTCATCTTCCCAACATAGGTTGGGATTTGTTTTATACTGGATTCTATTTTTTTGCTTCCATAAGGATAGGCTGCTGTAACCCTGAATCCTTCAAATGAACTATCCCAAAGAGGTTGTACAACATCGTATCCCGGTCCGGGAATGTTGTTGATATGACTAATAATCATGGTCACCTGTGAGGTGTCAAGCCCGATTATTCCAATCCGGGTGATTTTTTGCGATTGATTGTTTGCCAACACTTTAACCGGACTAATTGAGGCTAAGCCCGCCCCTGCTATTGCAAGACCAGATAAGAATTCACGCCTGTCTATATTTTTCATAGCTTATTATGAAAAGGACTATAATTGAAATTTATAGTGAAATGTGTTTATAATTTATGTATTTATTCTGAGGATTTTCAATAGATTACAATATGGGTAATTTCAAATGCTCCCCCTTGCCTATAATATAGGAGGGAATTATATTCGGATTGATTGTGCTTACAACCGACTAGAATAAACTCAGAGACTCCAGTTCGATGTTGCTTTCAACCACTCCCGCATTGGATTTAAAAAAGGTTAATTTTCCAATTTTGGTTATAGATTTTAATATTTCAGCTTCCTGAATAAGATTTAGCAAAGGATAAAGCGATTTATCCTGTTTGTCAGCATATCCGTATATCATTTGTGAGGTATCATTATTATGACTCAGATCAAATCTATCTCACCTGACTTCATTATCCTGCTACTTTCATTTTTATTTATAATACTATCTTCTATAAGATGTATGAATTTGCCTAAAACACATAATATTCGGCCTCAGTCTAATGAAAGGGCCTTTTTTGAAAAAGGCAGTAATTTGCATAACTTTACATGATTTAGGGTGAATAGAATGTTACTTAAGAGTGAGTTTTACCCCCTTTATTTTATCTCCGGGAACGCTGCAACGTTTCCGGATTTTTTTTTGAATAATTGAATGAAGCAAACCAGCTTTCCTGACCAGATTAAAAATGTTTTTGCACTTAATTGTACAAGAAACGAGTTCTGAAAACAGAACCCGGCTGCTCTCGCTGGACCTATTCATAAAATCAATCCAAATAAAAAAACAGGCTAACTGTATCAGAAGCCTGTTTCAAAGAATTTAATCCGGACCACATTGCCGGGCAAAGATGATTTATTTTATCGCCTCATTAACTGCCTTACCAATATTTCCATTCGGCTCCTGAATACGCAGAATTCCGCTGATTGTTGGAGCGATATCGGTCATATTATAGGAATTGTTTGATTTTCCCTGTTTGATGCCCCAGCCCATAAAAACCATTGGAATATGAACGTCGGCAGGGTTCATAGTGCCATGGGTTGCTCCGGTTGATCTTGGTGATGAGCCTGAATACCATGCAGGTTCAAGTACGATCTGTATTACTCCGCTGCGGTCAGGGTGGTATCCGTTTATTATTTTTTCTTTATAGACTTCTGGAATTGTAGCATTCTGAGCATTTGGGATATCAACTACAAAAGCAACACCTTCCTGCTTTTTCAGGAATTCCATTGTACTCTTTTTAATTGTTTCCTCATTTAGTTTATTTGCATTAATTACTGCATAGTTGAAACTTACCGCATAGTTGCTAAAACTAAGTGCAATATTTTTAATCTTAAACTCGGCCTCAAGCTGCTTATTTAATTCTTTTAAAATCGAAGAACTTGGGAAAACTCCGGCACTGATCTTATTGTCATTTAAAAATCCTGCATTATGCTGAGCTGCATGATCGGCAGTTAAAAATACTGTATAATTCCCTTTTCCGACCTTCGTATCAAGATAGCTGAAGAATGTTGCCAGATCGCGGTCAAGACGCAGGTAGGTATCCTCGACTTCAACAGAATTTGGTCCAAACTGATGCCCGATATAGTCAGGTGAAGAAACACTGATTGCAAGAAAATCTGTTATCGCATCGGCTCCCATGGCTTCATTTTCAACTGCGGCTTTTGCGAGGTCCAGGGTCAGGGAGCTTCCATAAGGAGTACTGGTTAACAGACCCATTCCGCGGCTTAGCATTTCTGAAGTTTTAACAGGAAATGTTGATGTACTCATTCCCGGAAATTTTCCTTCGTAAGGAACATCGTCTTTTGTGCTCTGCAGATAAGTTTCAATTGGATATAAAGTATTCCAATCCTGTTTCAAATATTTTTCAGGATACTTCTGTTCATTGAACTTTGTAAGCCAGGCAGGAAGCTGCTTCATGTAATAAGTGCTTGTAATCCAGTTTCCTGAACCGCCATCGTACCAATATGCAGCATTTGCACTATGCCCGCCGGGAATAATGGAACCACGGTCTTTTGATGCAATGGCGATGACCTTAGATCTGAAATTTGTAGCAAGCCTCAGTTCATCAGTCATGCTTGTCACTAGTAGGTTCTTTGGAGACATTTTGCCGGCGGATACTGAACTACTTCCGACAGTACTTACTGTTGAATCGGCAGAGCAATACATGTTTTGTCCAGTTGCCTGTATGATCCAGTCATTCCCGGTGATGCCATGAATCGCAGGAACTGAGCCTGTATAAACTGTAGCATGCCCAATTCCGGTAACACTTGGAACATAATTAATGTATGCGTTTTCGCAGGAAAATCCTTCGTTCAGCATTCTTTTAAAACCTCCATTTCCATAACGCTCGTAGAAACGGTATAAATAATCCCATCTCATCTGATCTACCATTAATCCTACTACTAATTTTGGGCGTGGTAGATATGTATTTTTGGCTTGTATTTGTGCTTTAGATTGTTGTGCATTTGTGCTGATTGTTGCAAGCACCAGAAAAGTGAAAAACAGAAATTTTATTCTCATTGGATTTTGGATAAATAATTGATTTGGTTCTTGCGCCGGATATTGAGGTATTAAGTTAGTTAAGATCAATCTGCGGCTATATTTCTACGGTATCAAATATCGGCTTAATAAATAAATTCATTTGTAAAAATATACTATAGGCTAAAAAGAATAATCTGAATTATTAACAGAACTTTCAAAAGTGAGGGAATCAGATGAGGGAATAAATAAATTATTTCAGGATGGTAGTACCTTCTTTTTTAAGCTGCACCTTATCCATGATGACATTACCTATATAGGTAGCTCCTGTTTCAACCTGCAGGGAATTTGTATGAAGTTCGCCAAGAATATTTCCTGAGCTTTTTATGTCAATAGAATCGGCTGTAACACTTCCGTTAATCGTACCAAAAACTACAATTTCCCTGGCTTTAATATTCCCCTCAATTATTCCATTCTCGCCAATTATTAATCCCTCGCCAATAATCAAGTCGCCTTTTATATGCCCGTCAATTCTCACAAAAACATCCGATTCAATCCTGCCATGGACAACACAACCTTTGCTGATTAGTGTCGGGGCTGAAGTGCTTTGTCCATTTTTAGAGCCAGCCATTTTTTTTAATTTATACTTAGGAAGTTCTTTGGATTAACAGGTTTTCCATTTTTCCTCACTTCGTAATGGAGATGATTTCCGGTAGAATAGCCGGTTGATCCAACATGCCCGACAATTTGACCTGTGTTTACGTTTTGTCCTACTTTAACATTGATCTTTGACAAATGGCCGTAGAGAGTCTCAAGATTGTTTTTATGCCTGATCTTTACACATTTGCCGTATCCCTGAAACCAACCTGCAACCACAACTTTTCCGTCTGCTGTACTTTTTACAGCATCACCTCTCCGGCCTTTAAAATCTATACCCGGATGAAACTCAACCCTTCCACGCCTGATTGGATCGCCACGATAGCCAAAGGTTGAATTTATGACGTAGTTGGCCGGATATCCCATTGGTGTGAATGCAACACCAAGTAGAAAGTCTTCAAGACGCTCATCATACAATGCATAAGTTTCTTCTGTACTAAGTTCTGTGGAAGTCTCATTATTGCCACCAATTTCGTCTACTTTAAAGCCCTTTATTCCTCTTTTAATAAGGTATTGATTGATTTTTTTTAGCTTGTTTTCGATGTTCTGTATGTAATTTCTGGCTTGTGTACTATCTGTGGGTGGTGGAATCTGTTTTTTTAAATGCGCGATTTCTCTGTTGTAGGCAATTCGTTCCTTCTCAATTTTACTGAGTTCAAGAGAAAGGAAAATTATAGTACAGGTCAGTATAAAGATTGTTATACCAATTGTAAGGGCATAATGTTTTAAGCGGTTGATGTGTTTTGTTTTGACACGCAGAGATTTTGTTTCGCCCTTGTTAGAGCCTACGATCAAAACAGTACTGAAATCTGATTTCGAAAATATCATTTATCTCATTATTTTAGGAATAGACACGATTTTTTCTGTGGTCTTTCACAAGGCTATGATACAGCATTTTATTGTTTTTTTAAAACATTTTATCAATTTAATTGTATGTTTATTCTAAATCAATAAAATTATCCTAATTTAGATTTCATTTGTTTGGCTCGTATTATCGTAATATGAACAAAACTATTTCTTCACGAAATTATTTTTCTTGAAAGAACCTTAATTGAAATTGAAATTAACACATATATAAACTCTAATTTAAATAACAGAATGTTTGCAATTCAGTCGTTTTCCAGCTTAATAGAAAATAGTAACGCCAACCTTAGCAATACATCAAAGGACTTATTGAACGGTTTGAAGATCTTTCATGAGAATCAGTGGTATATCTGCGGTAACTTAGCTATGAGTGAGGGGCAATTGCCACATAAATTCATTAATTCAGCTCCAACTGATCTTGATTATCAATTACTTGTTAAAGCAGCACTACTGCTGGTATCTGATTCAGCTGAGCAGCCTTTGACAATAACAACTGGTTTTCCTTATTCTACCTACAGGATATACAAGGATATGGCAACTGAGTTTCTGAGAAAGACACATATCATTGAATTTGATGCATCTACCTACAGTAACAGTGGTAAGAGATCTGTTATTTTGGACGTTCAGAATGTTGAAGTAATACCTGAGATTGTAGGTTGTACCATTGCATTGAGAAAAGGGGAACATCAGGCTGAAGGGAATTTCTTTGTGTTGAGTTGTGGGTTCGGAACATTTGAATCTGTTCTGAGCATGGAATCAGGGATTGTTGAGCAGACTATGGTCAGTACTCATGGACTGAAATATGCTGTAAATATGATGATGAGTGAGCTTGAGAAGAGCCATTATCTTGGTTTCAGAAATGCACACCTGATGGATGAAGCATTCCAGAAGGGTTATATAATTCTGAACAGAAAGAATGTTGATCTTAGAGAGATCAGAAGAAATGTTCTCAGATCATATTACAATGAAGTTATTTCTCCAAATCTGAGAAATGTAATCACGGATGCGAACCTCATGAAATCCAACAAGGTATATCTTTGTGGTGGTGCTATGTTGTATCAGGATCTGGTTGAGTGCTTTAAAAATGAATTTGGTGAAATCGCTCAATTAGAGTTTGTAACTGATCCTGCCAGTCTGGCAAGCAAGGGTTACACACTTAATTCTCTTCGTGTTTCAGGTGGTAAAAAGCAATCTTCAGTTGGATTGGATATTGGTAATGCAACAACTGTTGTAACTACATTGACGGAATGATCGGCAGGGCTGTAAATTTTATTAAGAAATTTCTCGATAAAAAGGACCGCCAAAAGGAGATCGTTGCAGACTTTCACACTACGATAATCAGGGTTGATGATAATTTTATTTCATCAAGTTCTATAATCCTTGATGAAAGGCTTATCGGTAATATCTATTCGCTGAAAGAAGTCACCGTAGGAACGACTGCAGAAATATCAGGTAATATCACTTCCAGAACCTGTAATATTAATGGAAAGGTAATTGGAGACATTATATCTACTGAGTCTGCACATATTAAAAGTTCGGCTAAAATATGCGGGAATATCAGGGCTAAATCTATTAATGTAGAGCCCGGATGTATTATCAATGGAATGATCAGGATTGAAGGGAATATTGATGAGCATGATCTTATTGAGAAGGTAGAGAACCGGCTACCTCCAAAAGTCCATAAGGAGATTATTGCTATGCCTTATCTGATTTCTGAGCCCGTTGAAGTTGAAAAGGAACCTGTAGCTAAAACGAATAGTCAGCCTGACAGGCCATCCGAAATCAACAAGAGGGCTTCGGTTCCTGTAACTAAGACTAAGACTGTTGTTCCAGCAGCAGAGCCTGAAGAGGCTCACAAGCCTAACACAAACAGCTGGTATTGATCACAGGAACTCTGCTGGTATTGTGACACTCAGATTATACCTGGAGCCATAATTGAAATCTAAAATCTTAATTTTGCAGGATATTTCCGGGACATAATTTCCGTAGATATCCTGTAAAATTATGCACGACTCTTCTGCCTCAGTTTCAAACTTATCTGTCCCGTTTTCCGTTCTTGATCTTGTTCCGGTTCTTTCCGGAAAAACACCATCCGACTCATTTAAAAACAGTTTGGATCTGGCGAGGAATTGTGAAAAATTCGGATATTCCCGGTACTGGATGGCAGAGCATCACAACATGGCAGGGATTGCAAGTTCAGCCACCTCCATTCTTATCTCGCATATAGCCGCTGGCACCAATTCTATACGGGTTGGTTCTGGTGGAATCATGTTGCCAAATCATGCCCCATTGATTGTTGCAGAGCAGTTTGGTACCCTTGAATCTTTATTTCCCGGAAGAATAGATCTTGGATTGGGTCGCGCTCCGGGTACGGATCAGTTAACAGCTATGGCATTACGCCGGAACCTTGAAGGTGCCGGAGAAGATTTTGCAAAAAGTTTGATGGAACTGAGAGCATATTTGTCATCAGATAATTCAGAGTCGGCAGTAAGGGCCATTCCCGGCGAAGGTTTGGATATTCCAATTTGGTTGCTTGGTTCCAGTACCTACAGTGCCCAGTTAGCTGGAATATTGGGTTTGCCATTCGCATTTGCAAGTCATTTTGCACCTGCTCAGCTATTTTCTGCATTACAGGTTTATCGCGAAAGCTTCCGACCATCTGAATCCCTGAAAGAGCCCTATTCAATGGCATGTGTAAATGTTGTTGCGGCCGATACAGACAATGAAGCCGAATTTCAGGCGACTTCATTGTTTACAACATTTCTGAATGTAATTAAAGGCAAACGGACAAGTCTTCAGCCACCTGTCGCTTCGATGGATTTGGTCTGGAATGATGCAGAACGTTTTGCAGTAATGCAAATGCTGAAATATACTTTTATTGGTTCTGGAGCTAAGGTGGGATCTGCGCTATCCGAATTCGTTTTTAATACCGGCGTGAATGAGATTATGATTAATTCTCATATTTTTGATCATAATGAAAGGGTTCGTTCCTATGAAATTATTTCAGAATATGCCTCCGGAAGAATCAAATAAATATTCATTCATCACAAAGGGAACCTGTTTTAGCTGAATTTCAAGATTATGTCTACTCTTTCGACCTACAAAGCAGCATCAGCTGTTGCATTAATTGCAGAAAAGCATTTTGCAGACCATCTGCATGAAGCTGTGCATCGGGGTGAATCGGATCTGGCAGCTGCACCTTCGGCCATCCAGATTGAAATTATGCTGGATATTGCATTTTGGGCTAGCTTAAGGAGAGAGGAGGGGATTTCTCCCAAAATTTCAATTGCTTTCCTATCACCTGCGCAGGCAGGTTCTGCACTTCAGTTTGAGCAAAAACTTGAATTCAGTAGCAAGGTCCTGACCAAGTTGGGGCCGGGTGTTGAGCGTCCGGGAGTACATTTGGGAGTATGGTATGATGAAAGTGGCTTATATGTTTGGGGCACAACCCATAAAATTCCTAATTGCTGTTTTGTGCTGGATGTTTCAGAGCCTGGTTTATTGGTTATCAAACACAGAAGAATGCATGGCTTCGGGAAATTTACCAATATAATGGTTCTTCGCGGAGATCAAATTAAGGTAGTGGATGAGAGCAGTGCAAATTTACCGGATTGTCCGATTTTATTGACTTCATTACTTGGTTTTACATCAAAATCTGATGATAACTCAGTAAATGTGCTGATTCAGCTTGCTACTTCTATGCGTGCACATAAGCATGGTGGAATATTACTTGTAGTTCCTTCGGCGACTGATGCCTGGCGTGAATCTATTTTGAAGCCTGTTAAGTATGCTGTTTCACCGGCATTCACCGGCCTGACTGATTTGATGGCTGATGATCAGAATAGATGGACATCAAGTGTATGGCTTGGGGAACTCAGCAGGGAGATTGAAAGTATTGCCGGACTTACAGCTATTGACGGTGCTACAGTAATTAGTGACCGGTATGAGGTGCTGGCTTTTGGTGCCAAGATTGGCAGGATTGACGGTAGCCCGAGAGTAGAGCGGGTACTCTTAACTGAACCTGTGCTTGGCGGGGAAGGGAAAATTGTTAACCCTGCAAGCAGCGGAGGAACAAGGCATATTTCTGCAGCGCAATTCGTTCATGATCAGCGTGATTCAATCGCTCTTGTAGCTTCTCAGGATGGTCATTTTACGATTTTTACCTGGTCACCATGTGAGAATCTGGTTCACGCGCACAGGATTGATAGTTTACTTCTCTGATTAGCAAATTTGGAAATTTGATAAATTGAAAATGGGATTTGCTTATTCAGGGATGTTTATTGCCAAGCATTAAATTGATGTGAGTTCAATAGGTACTTTTGCCGGGCTGTCCCTCCCTATGAAATACAGATCTTTGTAAAATAAACCTTGCCGGAGGAGGTAGCTTCCGGCCATACGTAATTTTAATCAGAACGCGATTTCTCGCCGGAACTACTCCGGAGGAAAGGGCTGAACAGACCTATAACACACAGGTATTGGTTTCAAAAATCTATTAATATTTTTGCAGCCTTATTTGACAAATCATAAAGTTCTATTTTACCCTTCCCCATCCAAAATCAGATTAACTTAAATAAAACTCTACCATGTCCGGTATTTTGGTTTGGCATATCACACCGGAATTTGCTGACTTAAGCAATGTAAGGTTCCAAATCCCCAGATCAGGTCTGTTGCATTTATTGGAATGATCTTTCGGTTAGGGAAGCAGCCAGCAATAATATTCAGCGCTTCCAGATCTTTGGAATCATTAAAAACCGGTACAAGTACCGATTTATTTAATATCAGAAAGTTAGCATAGCTTGCCGGTAAACGTAGTCCGTCGAAATCAAGCCGTGTAGGCATAGGCAAACTGACTATTTTGGGTGATTCCCCATTCTCTAATTTCGCCGACTGAAGACGATTCAGATTATCTTGCAAAGCTTTATAATTACTGTCTTTAGGATCTGATTCTATAACTGTGATGATTGTATCTTCATTCACAAATCGGCAGAGATCATCAATATGTCCATGTGTATCATCTCCGAAAATTCCATCTCCAAGCCAGATTACATTGCTCACGCCAAGGTACTCCTTAAATACTGCCTCATAATCTGCACGGCTGAAGCCGGGGTTTCTTACCTGAATATCCGGATGCATCAAACACTCTTCTGAAGTAAGCAGAGTACCTTTTCCATTCACATCAATGGCACCACCTTCAAGAATAACGGGTTCACCATTGCGAAAAACAGGTATTAGTGGGATTTTAAGATGATTAGCTACACTTGAGGGAACCTGTCTGTCGAGCTTGTAGTTTTTATACTTTGCCCATCCATTGAAATGGAAATTTAAAGCTTCCCTCTTGTCACCATTTTTAACGATGATAGGGCCGGAATCACGCATCCAGCTTCGGTTGGTCTTTTGAAATATAAAACTCAGCTTTTGGAGATCTACATGAGCCTTTTCAAGCATTTCAAAGACTTTGCTTTTCTGTTGTTCATCTTTAACCAAAAGAAAGACTTCTTCAAATTCAGCTATTTTTTTGATGAATTCAACAAAATCCCATTGAACAGCAGCAAATTTGCCCGGCCAATCCTTGCCATTATGCGGAAAGCAAAGTAATATGCCCTGCTGTTTTTCCCATTCAGCAGGAAATCTTCTACCTGTACTCATATTAATCTATGGCTCTTTTTGTGATATCGCCGAAGGCATCAATTCTTCTGTCTCTGAAGAAGGGCCAGTTTTGACGTACATTTTCCTGTAGTTCGAGGTCAACTTCAGCGATAAGAATCTCTTCCTGATCGTGGGATGCCTGGGCAAGGATCTCTCCCTGCGGACCAGCTATGAATGATGAACCCCAGAATTGAATTCCTGCAGTATCAGGTAAATATTGCTCCAGACCAATTCGATTGGCAGCGGCAACATATACACCGTTTGCAACGGCATGGCCCTTCATTACATTCATCCAGGCCCCATGCTGTTTTTCACCATATTGCTCCTTTTCAAGCGGGTGCCAGCCGATAGCAGTTGGATAAAATAACACTTCAGCACCCTGCAAAGCTGTTAATCTAGCAGCTTCAGGATACCATTGATCCCAGCAGATTAGCGTGCCGATTTTTCCTTTTTGTGTTGTGAAAGTTTTAAAACCGATATCTCCGGGAGTGAAGTAGAATTTTTCATAAAAATGAGGATCGTCAGGAATATGCATCTTTCGGTACAATCCGGCCTCCGAGCCATTAGTATCAATAATATAGGCACTATTATGATAGATGCCCGCCATTCTTTTTTCGAAGAACGGAACGATAATCACCACCCCGAGTTCTTTTGCTAATGCACTGAAAGCCAGGAATGATGTGCTATAGAGTGGTTCTGCCAGAGCAAAATTCGCAGTGTCTTCAGACTGGCAGAAATAATGACTGCTGTAAAGTTCTGGTAATGAGATTACTTCGGCTCCCTGCTTCGCAGCCTCGCGAACCCAGGTAAGGCATTTTTTTAAATTATTTTCTGCAACATCATTCAGGTTAAGCTGAAGCACAGCAATCTTATAGGTACTTTTTGACATATGAAATCTTGTAGAAGCCTTGAAGCAGCAAAATTAATGAATTTAATTTAATAAGGCTGACAGGGTTCTAAACCCTGTCAGCCTTAGACTAAACCCTGTCAGCCTTAGATATTAAAACCGGAAATTATTTAAATGTTAGTCCAAGTCCCAAACGTATGGTACCCATATCAAAGTTCTCTGAAATCTGAAAGCTCGGCGGAAAGTCGATCTTCTGATAATTGTAGCCTGTTTGCAGGCCTAAATTAAGTCCTGCATTTACGGGTATGGAGTATGAAAGTCCTGCACCTGCAGTTAAACCTTTACTTAAATTATTAAAAAGCTTCACAGCATAACCGCCATAAGCATCTAATTTTAGACCGCTGAGTTTAGGGTCGAGGTAGTAAGCGGCATTGAGTGTAATGGGCAGGGTATTGTAATTGCCTCCACCCGATTTCCGATAATTATCAGTCCCAAGGGCAAAACCAATCCCGAAATTCTCATTCAGGAGTTTTGTAATCCCGGTACGTGTTCTGAATCCATTGAATGTTGGGTTGCCCGTCAGCGAGGTGCTGCCATGAATAAGAGCACTTATTTCAGTATAATTTATCAGACGTCTTTGCTGAGATATGGCACTGTTGCTAAGTAAGAGGAGGGCCGCAAACAAAAACAGGCTTCTTAGAGAAAATGATTTTATATTCATTATTTTAATTGCTCATCGGTTTATTTATCCAGCTAATATAATCACATAAGCTGATGTCTTTAATCCTTTTTCTGTAAATTTATGGCCAAAGGAATCTTCAAAATCTTCAATCAACCCGAATGGCTTTAAGCTTTGCATCATTAAACTCCGGGAGTAATGGAAATTGCTATTATCTTGAAAATGAGCACGATGCAATACTTGTTGACGCAGGAATCTCTTGTCGGGAAACTGAGAAAAGGATGGAACGGCTGGGGCTTGCTATGAAAAAAATCAGGGCGATTTTTGTTTCACATGAACATGCCGATCATATCCGGGGAATAAGGGTGCTGGCTAAAAAATACAGTCTTCCGGTTTACATTACTGATTTGACACTGAACAGATCAGGACTTAGCCTGGATTCTGATCTGATCAAAACCTTCAGTGCTCATCAATCTGTAAATATCGGGGATCTTGTCATTACGCCTTTTCCTAAATTTCATGATGCTTCTGAGCCACATAGTTTTACGATAAAGTGCAAAGGTTTTACGGTTGGGGTATTTACGGATATTGGATTTCCGTGTGAACATGTTATCCGGTACTTCGGCGAATGCGATGCCGCATTTCTTGAAGCTAATTATGATGAAGATTTACTCGAAAATGGGAGATATCCCTATCATTTAAAAGCCCGTATCCGCGGAATTAATGGTCACCTTTCGAATAAGCAGGCTTTTGAACTTTTTTCGGGCAATGGAACTCATATGAGTCATCTTCTGCTCTCACATCTTTCGAGAGATAATAATAGTCCCCGGATAGTGATGGATTTATTCAATCAGATTAAATGCAATACTAAAATTACGGTGGCTTCAAGAGATCAGGAGTCAGAAATTTATCATATTACTGGGTCTGATGTGTCTGCACGAAGATCAAATTTGGAAACAATTCAATTTTCCTTGTTCTGACATTCAATTGTGAGGTATATCATTTTTCCAATCAGTCTGAATGATTATATTCGAATTGTGTTTTATTAATCAGCTATGGTCTTAATTATCCTGAATATTATTTTCTGTCTTTCATTCCTGGTCTTTGCATGGTTTAATGTGAATGACAATGATTCCTGGCTTTGGGTTCCAATTTATCTTGCCGCTTCTGTTTTTTGCGGAATTGCGGGTTTTGGAATGTTTTTCCCGCTGACTTATTTGTTGCTGATCGGATTTTACCTGATATATGCAATAATTTTATTCTTCAGGAAGGATGGAGTCAAAGACTGGATTTTCAAATATAAACAACCAAGTATTACTGAAAGTATGCAGGCAACGAAACCTTATATTGAAATGACCAGAGAATTTTTCGGTCTGCTGATTATTTCGGCTGCACTTGCTTTGAATTATTTTATGTCAGGCGGAATTTGAAATAATTTTCAAATGGCTCTAAATTCATCGTTTAAACTATATATTATCGTTATTTTTTGATATTTTTCGCAATATTTAGTCCTCCCGACTAGAAAAAATTCAATTTCTTTGGACATGTTCGATTACGATGCAGAAAGATTAAAGGCGCTCATTATAGAAGTAAGCCGCTCAAACCTCAGTCCGGATACCTGGACCTGGTTAAGTGAAAACTTATCGTCAGAAGATTCAAGGCAGATTAATACTGCTTTTGCGCTAATGCCCAGAAAAACCGGGAAATCTGTTATTCAAATCAGTAAGGATCTGAACAGTAAAATTGATCACGTAAAACCCGGATTTACAGTAGAAAACTGGACCACTGATAAACTTGGCCGGTTGTGCTTATTGTTACATCTTAATCCTGCAGATCAGGAGAAGTATATTAAAACGATTGAAAATCTGTTTTTGGCAGCTGAGGTTTCCGAGCTCGTTGCTCTGTATTCATCTCTCCCGGTATTGGCCTGGCCCGATCGATGGAAGTTGAGATGCGCAGAAGGAATTCGCAGCAATATCGGCCTGGTACTCGAAGCGATTATGTATCATAATCCATATCCTGAGAAATATCTGGATGAAAAAGCCTGGAATCAATTAATTCTGAAAGCATTTTTCACTGATAAGGATATTATTCAGATTCCTGGTATTGATGAAAGAGCTAATGCCGAACTTGCCCTTACCCTCACAGATTATGCACACGAAAGGTGGGCAGCTAAAAGAAAGATCAATCCATTTTTATGGAGGTTTACGAGTAAATTTTTAGATGAAGGTTTAATTCATGATCTTCAAAAAGTGCTTTTTGAGGGGAGTTTGAGAGAGAAGCAGGCTGCTGCATTAACCCTGGTTCAATCGGGTTCTGCATCAGCTTCAGAGCTGTTGAAAAGCTATCCAGAGCTTTTGAATGCAATAAAAAACAATGAACTAAACTGGGCAAATATGGCTCAGGAAGAAGAAAATAATTAATTTAATAGAATATGTGTTGCAGCCATTCATTTGAAGACAGAAGACCACAGGTGCCTTCTGAAGCCATGGATCTTGAGATCATCAGGGGCATGAAATTCTTCGACCCTCATGTTCACATGAGTTCCCGTACAACTGACGATTATCAGGCAATGGCTGATGCCGGAGTGGTAGCGTTGATTGAGCCTGCGTTCTGGCTGGGGCAACCCCGTACCGGTATCGATAGCTTCAGGGATTATTACAGCAGTCTGGTAGGCTGGGAAAGGTTCAGGTCATCACAGTTTGGGATTAAGCATTATTGTACAATCGGATTAAATTCAAGAGAAGCAAATAACGAGAAACTGGCTGCCGAAGTGATGGAGATTTTGCCATTATTTATCTATAAAGAAGGGGTTGTTGGTATTGGGGAGATTGGTTTCGACGATCAGACTGCTGCAGAAGAAAAATATTATCGTCTGCAACTGGAACTAGCCAAGGAGGCCGGGCTTCCTGTACAGGTTCATACTCCTCACCGTGATAAGAAGAGGGGAACACAACGCAGTATGGACATTGCAATTGAGCATGGTATTGACCCCTACATGGTTATCATAGATCATAATAATGAGGAAACGGTTAAAGAAGTTTTGGACAGAGGTTTCTGGGCTGCTTTCACGATCTATCCTTTTACTAAAATGGGTAATGAACGTATGGTAGAAGTTGCAAAGCAGTATGGCCCGGAGAGGATCATGATCAACTCTGCGGCCGATTGGGGAATCAGTGATCCACTGGCTATTCCAAAGACTGCCGCTCTGATGAAATTGCGTGGAATCAGTGATGAGGATATCCGCCTGATCACCTATTCAAATGCAATTACAGCATTTGCCCAGAGCGGACAGATCGATGAGAATGACTTTACCAAACCCCAATCAATTGATCAGTCAGAAAAGTTTGAAGGAAATACTGTGCTGCGTGGTGGACAGCAGCCTAGAACGGATAAGTCTTCAATGATTATCAGTTAATATCTTGAAAAAAGTCCTTGTTTTTTTGCGTCTGATGAGGCCAGCAAATATCGCAACTTCGGTTGCGGATGTGTTGGCAGGAATAGCTATTTCGGGCTATTTTCTCGGGGCCGGACAGGAATTTTTACCGGTAATTCTGCTATGTCTGTCAACAATTGGTTTGTATGGAGGTGGGATTGTATTTAATGATGTTTTCGATGCCGAACTTGATAAGATTGAAAGACCAGAAAGAGCAATACCCAGTGGAGCGGTAAGTATAGGGGAAGCAACAGTTCTTGGAATTATTCTTTTAGCAATTGGGCTTTTAGCGGCCTTTGCATTTTCAGTCTGGTCGGGTTTGGTTGCCTTTATGATTCTTGTTTTTGCCCTGATTTATAATAAATTCGGCAAACATCATTCTTTCTTAGGCCCATTGAATATGGGTCTTTGCCGTGGATTAAATCTCCTTCTGGGAATCAGTATTATATCACTCTCACTTCAAAATCACTATTTTTTGGGTATTGTTCCATTGATCTATATTTTCTCGATAACAATGATTAGTCAGGGGGAAGTGCATGGATCAAACAGAAACAAGCTATATACCGGAGCCTTTTTATATCTGATAGTGATCGGGTCCATACTGTATTCGGCCTACTTACAGCAACATTTGCTGTACGCAGGCCTATTTCTGATTGCTTTTGCCTGGATGATATTTAAGCCTTTGTTTGTGGCTATAAAGGATCCGGTAGGAAGGAATATAGGAAAGGCAGTTAAGGCCGGGGTGATCTCATTAATCCTGATGGATGCGGCATGGGCTTCAGCTTATGGACAGATCTATTTTGCTTTGCTCATCGCAGCGCTTCTGCCACTATCTTTATGGCTGGCAAAACGTTTTGCAGTTACTTAATTGAAATTTATCTTTATCAAAAATAATCAGCTCCTACGGATCGTTTGAATTTAGCCGGAGTACCAATCTTTATGAATTACTTACAGCAGTCATTTACCATTAAGTTCGAATACAAGGTTTTTTTCACATCCGGTCTTTTTAGTCCGGTTAACCCCCTGTTCAATGATTTTTTGAATGGCATATCGACTGGCAACAATTCCCGTAAAATATTATTCGTAATTGATCAGGGATTCATAGATGCCGGGAATGATGTAATTACTGAAATAAGAGCATATTTTAAGGTTCATCATTCAGTAGAATTGGTGCCTGAGATCATCCTAGTTCCTGGAGGAGAAATTGTAAAAAATGATATTGCCTATTTTGACCGGATACTTGAAGCGGTTAATACCTGCAAAATAGACAGGCATTCCTATATCGCTGCAATTGGAGGAGGATCAGTCCTTGATCTGGTTGGTTATGCAGCTGCTGTTTCACATCGTGGTATCCGGCATGTCCGGATCCCAACAACAGTATTGTCACAGAATGATTCAGGCATTGGAGTAAAGAATGGGATTAATTACTTTGGAAAAAAGAACTTTCTCGGAACCTTTGCACCTCCTGTAGCTGTGTTCAATGATCAGGAGTACCTGAAAACCTTAAATGAAAGGCACTGGCGCTCCGGGATTTCAGAAGCAGTTAAGGTTGCCCTGATCAAGGATTCTGAGTTTTTCTTCTGGATAGAAAACAATGCAGCTGCACTGGTTGATAGGGATATAGACACAATGAACTATCTGGTCAAGAGATGTGCTGAACTCCATATGCAGCATATTGCAGGTAAAGATCCATTTGAAAGCGGTTCTTCACGTCCGCTGGATTTCGGTCATTGGAGTGCCCATAAGCTGGAACAGCTTTCAAATTTTGAAATACTTCATGGTGAGGCTGTTGCGATGGGGATGGCTCTTGATACAGTTTATTCTAATTTATCAGGACATTTGACCGATGCTGAAAGCCTCAGAATTCTGGATTTATTAATAAAACTAGGTTTTGAACTTTCACATCCTATGATGCTGATATCTTCGAGCAATTCAGCGATTTTATCAGGGCTTGAAGAGTTCAGGGAGCATTTGGGAGGTGAACTTACGATCATGCTGCTTAATGGTATAGGTAAAGGATTGGAGGTGCATCAAATTGATAATGAAATACTTATGCAGGCATCCGGATATTTAAAAGGCCACCATCTTGAAAGCAGCAAAGCTTAATCTGTATTTCTGATTTAATTTATGAAACTCACATCCGGACATTTGAGCTATTGTACCAATATCCATTCGGGGGAGAGCTGGAAGGACCATTTTGCTGCATTAAAAGAAAATTTTTCAGGCATCAGGAAAGCGGTTTGCGGGGACCAGGCTATGGGTATAGGCTTGAGGCTTTCCAATTCAGCGAGTTTGGATATTCAGTCTGCTGCAGAGTTAAATGAGTTTAAAGAATGGCTGACAGCAAATAATGCCTATGTATTTACGATGAATGGATTTCCCTATGGAGATTTTCATCATGCTGTGGTAAAGGATAATGTTCATGCCCCCGATTGGACGACCAAAGAAAGAGTAGATTATACCATTCGCCTTTTTAATACACTTGCGAAGCTCTTACCTAAAGGAATGGAAGGTGGGATCTCAACCTCACCACTAAGTTATCGCTTCTGGTTTCCCGATAAGGATGATTTTCAAAATGCAGTATTAACTGCTACAAAAAATATTATTGAGATAGCAGAAGAGCTGATCAGGATCGGGCAAAATACCGGGGTTAAAATGCATTTGGATATTGAACCTGAACCCGATGGTATTCTGGAGTCGGCTTCCGAATTTATCGACTGGTTTGAAAATGTGCTTATGCCACTTTCAAAGCAAATTTTGCCGGGCCGGCTAAGTATCAGTCCAGAAGAAGCTGAACAGTTTATAAAAGAACATATCTGCCTTTGTTATGATGTATGTCATTTTGCAATCGGTTATGAATCGCACGCAGACGTTATTGAGCTACTTGGCAATAAAGGAATTCGGGTGGGTAAAATTCAAATCAGTGCTGCCTTAAAGGCAGATCTACCACATAATTCTGAACTCAGATCGGGTATTGCCAATGCATTTGCGAACTATAATGAACCGACCTATCTCCACCAGGTTGTGGCAAGAAAAGATGATGGGCTTTTGAAGAGATATCGAGACCTGCCTGAAGCCTTAAGTGATTATACTAATCCATTGGTCAGAGAATGGCGGGCACATTTTCATGTACCTGTATTTATCAGAGAACTTGGCTTGCTTCAGTCGACCCAGGAAGATATCTCTGAAGTTTTGAAAATTCAGAAGAACAGGCCATTTACTGAGCATATGGAAGTTGAAACCTATACCTGGGAAGTGTTACCTGAGGCATTGAAAGCGCCAATTGGCGAGAGTATTGTCAGGGAACTGAACTGGGTGAAAGAATTATTGCTTAAAAATCAGGCTCATGAATAAAACAGTAGTAATTGATGTTGTCGGATTGTCGACCTCTGTGATGGGTGAACACATGCCCTTTTTAAGAGAATATACCGAACGCAAAAACCTGATAAGAATCGAGCCCGTGTTGCCGGCACTGACTACCTCTGCCCAATCTACTTATTTGACCGGCAAATGGCCAACCGAAACAGGAATTGTTGGAAATGGCTGGTATGACCGGATTGATTGCGAGATCAAATTCTGGAAACAATCTAATAAGCTTGTGAGTGGTGAGAAAATCTGGGAAAGAGCAAAAAAGCTCGACCCGGCATTCACCTGTTCGAAAATGTTCTGGTGGTACAATATGTATTCGACAGCTGATTATGCTGTGACACCGCGCCCAAATTATCTCGCAGATGGACGAAAAATGCCGGATTGTTATTCCTATCCTGCAGGTCTGCGTGATATTCTTCAGGAAAAGCTCGGAGATTTTCCTCTTTTTCAATTCTGGGGACCGGGGGCCAATATTGAATCTTCAAAATGGATTGCTGAAGCATCCATGATCACAGATGAACTATACGATCCTACACTTAGCCTGATTTATCTCCCACATCTGGATTATTGCCTGCAAAAGTTTGGACCAGACTTTTCAAAGATAGCCAAAGAGCTAAGCGAGATTGATGATTTGCTCAGAAAGCTGGTTACATTTTATGAGCAGCGCTCTGCAGAGATCATTATTCTCTCTGAATATGGTATAGCACCTGTTAAGCAGCCTTTGCATTTGAACCGGCTGTTCCGTGAACATGGGCTGCTCGCAATCCGCGAAGAAAGGGGGCTTGAACTGCTGGATCCGGGGGCTTCTAAAGCTTTTGTAGTGGCAGACCATCAGATTGCACATGTTTATATCAATGACCCTTCGTGCGGGGATCAGGTAATTTCAATTTTGAAGCAGGTTAAAGGTGTAGAATTGATTCTGGATAAAGCCCGGCAGGCTGAATATCATATAGACCATGAACGTTCCGGTGATCTGGTACTAATGGCAGATGAAGACAGCTGGTTTACCTATTATTTTTGGCTTGATGATGAGAAAGCTCCTGATTACGCCCGTTGTGTTGATATTCATAAAAAACCTGGTTATGATCCGGTAGAAATGTTTATGAGTTCCAAATTACGCGCTGGCTATAAACTTTTAAGGAAGAAAGCGGGATTCAGGTATGTGATGGATGTGATTCCTCTGGATGCAGGTTTGGTTAGAGGCTCACATGGCAGAACAGGAGTGCCGGAAGAATATCAGCCGGTATTAATTTCGGATCGAAAAAATCCGGGAGATAAATTTATCGCTACTCAGGTTTATGACCTGATCTGGGAGATATTAACTAAAAATAAAGAATAGATTTTTTTCCTGTTAATTTATTAATTAAATTTGTGCGCCTTTACATTTAATTCATATCACCTTAGTGAAACAGCAATTTCAAGATTTGCCGGATATTGTCAGAAGAATAGCCATTACAGGTAGTGAACAGGCATATAGGGAAATGTTTGACCTCCTTTATTTACCTGTAAAGAAATTTGCTTTTTGCATTTTGCGTTCTAATGAAGAGGCTGAAGAGGTTTCAGAAGATGTGATGCTTACACTATGGAAGAATAGAAGAACCTTACCTGAAGTTGAAAATGTTCATGTTTATTCACTTGTAATTGCTAAAAATCTTTCGCTAAACCTTCTCAGAAAAAAATCAAAGAATAAAACAAGCTCTATTGACGAAGTCGATATGAGCTTTTTTTTTGACAGCTCAAGTCCTGAGCAAATTATCATTGATAATGAGTTGAAAATAAGGCTTGAGAATGCAATACAGTCACTACCTCCAAAGTGCCAGTTTGTGTTTAAACTGGCAAAAGAAAATAACCTCAGTTACAAGGAGATCAGTGAGATCTTATCTATTTCAGTCAAAACTGTTGATGCCCACCTGGTAGCCGCCACGCAAAAGCTGGCCAAAATTTTCAAATCTGAGTTTCAGATTAAATAGTTATGAAAATAAATTTTCGTATCGACTAGGGAATTCCTCCTTTTTTATTGTCCTTAAAGAAAATACTTAATAAAGAGTCTGAAAACAGGTATGCACGAACAGCGCATTATTGAATTAATAACCCGTAAGATTGCAGGGGAAGCCACGGCTGAGGAGTTGGGTGAATTGTCATACCTTCTGACTAAATCACCTGATGCAGTTTATTATGAAGCTTTGTTGGAGCAGGTTTGGGAACTGGGGCGTAATGAAGAGAAGCCTGATCTTGATGAGGTGTTCAATAAGCATAAACTCAAATATAAAACTGAGCTTGATTTCAGATCAAATTCTAAGCTAAAGTTGACGTTCTTTAAAAAGCCAGCATTCCTTCTGACGATTGCTGCCAGTATTTTACTACTTATCACAACTCATTTCGTAAAAAATTATATCCCAGCAACTAAGGAGGAACGAATAGAGGTTATTGCAGGAAAGGGCATTCGTAAAGAATTTACACTTCCCGACGGAACCATCGTCCTGCTAAACAGCGGCAGCAGAATCTCGTATTATTCAGATATGTTGGATAGGAAACAGCGGGATGTAAATTTAACTGGTGAGGCTTTCTTTAAGGTCGCTCATGATAAAATGCATCCTTTCCTGGTGAACACCAGTAAAGTAAGCATTAAAGTATTAGGAACAGAGTTTAACATCCGAGATTACCCTGAAGATGAGGAATCCGAAACTACCTTAATGAGAGGTTCAGTTGAGCTGACAGTGAACGGTCGTTCACATCAGAAATTTATTCTGAAACCATCCGAAAAATTTGCGATGCTTGAAAAGAATGAGGTATCAAATAGCCAAAAAAGTAGTTCTGTGCTCACTATTGAGAATATTTCCCCTGTTATATTTGGCGGAAACGAATATATAGAAGAGATATCGTGGACAGAGAATAAGTTCGTTTTCCAGAATGAATCATTTGAAGAGCTGCTTCCAAAACTTGAGCGCTGGTACAATGTGAAGATAGTTTTGAAAGACCCAAAGATTATGTCTTACAGGTTCACAGGAATTTTTGTTAAAGAGAATATCATACAGGCTTTAGAAGCCATGCAATTAATTAAATCGTTCAACTATAAACTCACAGAAAATGAAGTAAAAATCTACTAAACAAAAAAAAGCAGGAAATGCGCCAACATTCCCTGCCTTTAAAATCCAACCGTAGTCCAACTACATAATCAGATTATTAACCTTGTAATTCACAAAAGTATGAAAAAACGAGAACTATACAATAAAGTTCTGTTACCTGATTTCACAACCAAAAAACTCTTATTAATGCTAAACTGGACAATAACCTTAACATTCCTTCTTGTCCTGGAAGTATCAGCGAACAGTTATTCCCAAAATGTTAAAGTAAATCTGGATTTCCAGAATGTTAAATTTAAAAGAGCTTTTTCCATTTTGGAGCAAAAAGGCAATATCAGACTGTTGTACAGCGAAGAAAATTTGCCTTCAGACAAATCTATCACCTTAAGTGTAAAGGATACACCAGTAATGGATGTCCTTGGGATGATATTAAAGGATACGGAGCTTAACTTTCGTGTCCTGGATAATGGATTAGTAGTAATATCTCCTCAAAACAATGAAGTAAAGGACATTGTTGTCACCGGGGTCGTCAGGGATGTTAGTGGTGAGACTCTTCCGGGGGTAAGTATTAAGCTGAAAGGGACAACGATTGGTGCAACAACCGATATGAATGGTAAGTATACGATCAATGTACCTGACAATGTCAGCGTGCTTGTTTTTACTTATATTGGTTTTAATACCCAGGAGGTCTCAATTAATGGCCGGAGTACTGTTAATGTAACACTTCAGGCAGCCAATACTGCTTTAAATGAGGTAGTTGTAACTGCTTTGGGTATGTCTAAAGAGAAAAAAAGCCTTGGATTTTCAGTGACTGAAGTTAAAGGAAGCGAACTGGCAGCCACACAGCAATTAAATCCGGTCAATACATTGATGGGAAAAGTTGCAGGTGTGCAAATTGACCAGAGTGCATCCGGACCATTTGGAAACTCAAGAATTGTAATCAGGGGAAACTCAACCTTAAGTCAGAATAATCAACCAATATTTGTAATTGACGGAGTAATTGTTGATAATGAATCTGTTGCGGGCGGTCGCGATTTTGCAAATGACCTGTCAAATTTGAACAGCGAAAATTTTGAGAGTGTTTCGATATTGAAAGGTTCATCTGCAGCAGCCTTATATGGTTCAAGAGCTATTAATGGAGTTGTGCTTATTACAACAAAGAAAGGAAGCAAAGCCAATGGAATAGGGGTCGATTTCTCACAAAATTTCATGGTGTACGATCCATACAAAGGGCCTGAATTTCAGAATGAATATGGAGGAGGTTCTGTTGGAGCATTCTTTACAGATGCCCGTGATCCAAACTACCAGCCAAACCAAATGTGGACTACCAAAGTATTCCCAATTAATCCGATTACCAAGGAGCCTTACATTGATCCTGCAGTAAATCGTGAAAATGAAAACTGGGGCCCAAGATTCGCCAATCAGAGAGTTCGTAATTATGATGGTACCTGGACAGAGTATAAAGCTGTTCCAAATAACTACCTCGATGCTTTTCAGAACGGTACTTTAGGTACTACCAGTGTGGCATTCTCAGGTGCCGGTGATAAAACTACTTACAGATTTGCTGCAACACATGATGATCAGACAGGGATCGCTGTAGCGAATAAGATGAAGAGAAATAATTTCAATTTAAGGATCACCCATAAACTGGCTGATTGGCTGAGTACAGATGTAAGCGGAGGCTATACTACAAGTGATAATACCAATCCTCAAAATCTGGCCTGGGCTCCATATACTAATACTTTTGCCGGAGATAACTGGGGTATTGCTTATACCTGGATGTTCCCGCGTAATTATGACACGAAGTACTGGAATCAGCAGTCAAGATATACCAGCCAATTATTTGGCGGATCACCTAGAGGAACAAATCCACTAGAAACCAATAAAGTAATGGCTCCGGAATTTTGGTTTAACATGAATAATACTGTTGCCACGATGGATAGCAGGAACTTTATGGGGCGCTTTGCTTTAAATGCGAAGTTGACCAAATGGGCCAACTTTACCGTTGAAGGTAACATGAATAACAACTATGACAAGTATGAAAATAAAGCTCTAGGTCAGTTTACTGATTTCAGCGGAGGATCCTATACTTTAAATCAGTCGAAGAAAGAGAGCAATTTTATTAAAGGTATATTGTCATTCAATACGATTAAAATAGCAAAGGATTTAGGATTTAGTGGTTTTGCCGGAGCTGAAATGTACAATTCAATCAGTTCCTTCACACAGGGAAATACCTCTGGAGGATTGATGGTGCCGGGTAATTATTTTATTACTAACTCAGTGAATTCACCGCTTGTTACCGGAGGAGTAAACTATAATAAAAAGATCAATTCTGTTTATGCAAGTGCTGATTTCGATTATAAAAATCAGCTTTATCTGGCTACAACATGGCGTGGTGACTGGTCTTCAGCTTTAACCTATAAAGATGGAACCGGAAATAATTTTTACAATTATCCTTCAGCCAGTCTTTCCTGGATTGCTTCTGAAACCCTTAAGCTTCCTGCTATCATAACTTTTGCAAAGTTGAGAACTAACATTGCAGCCTTAGGTAAGGATACTGATCCATTTGTCATCAATCCTGGATATAGATTTGCAGGAAAGGTTATCGGATTACCGGGTGAACCTACACGTGCAGGGTTTAGTTCCACCAGTACGCTATCTCCAAATTTAAAGCCTGAAAGAAAAATTTCGAAAGAAGTTGGAATGGAAATGCGTTTCCTGAAGAGCCGTCTGGGTTTTGACGTTACTTTATATCAGGATAATACCTATGATCAGATCGTTGATATTTCAACACCTCTTGAGTCTGGGGTTACCGGAGTTAAAATCAATGCCGGAAATATTCAGAACAGAGGAGTGGAGATATCTCTTGACGGAACTCCAATTCAGACACAGAATTTTCAATGGAATTCTCGTTTAACTTTCTCTAGAAACAAGAATCTGATTGTTTCCCTTGCAGAAGGAAGAACAGACTACGCCCTTGGTGGAGCAGCTTTTAACGCAAGTTCATGGGCTGTTGTTGGAAAGTCTTATGGTACAATCCGATCTACTACTCAGGCATTAAAATACAATAATCCTGGAAACGCAGCAGATCCAAAGAACGGAATGACTGTACTTGCATGGAGGAATGATGCTCGTGCTGCTTTCCCTCAAAGAAGCAATAAATTTCAGGATATCGGCGACATCAATGCTAAATTCAGAGGTGGATTCTCCAATGATTTTTCGTATAAGAACTGGTCGATGAATGTTTTGTTTGATGCAAAAGTTGGTGGTGATATGGCTATGTCATCAATAAGATCAGGAACCCATACCGGTGTTCTTCCAAATACATTGTTTGGCAGGGATGCAGCACACGGGGGTATTACCTGGACCAGTAAATATGATGGTATTACCTACGATGACGGGATGATCATTGATGGGGTATTCCCAATAGGTCAAAAAGTGACTTTGCCTAATGGAACTACTGCAGATGTAGGTGGTATGACTTTCAAGGAGGCTTATACAGCCGGTTTGGTTGAGCCAACACATGCACCGCAGTTCTACTATCGTTATGCATCCTCTTCTACTGGTGTATCTGATTTCTGGATCAAAGAAAGTACCTGGGTTGCACTTCGTCAGATTGCAATATCCTACAACCTTCCAAAAAGCATTGCAAGCAAGCTTAAGGTAAATGGAATTGCTGTAAGTGTAATTGGCAGGGATCTAGGTTATTTATATAACTCTTTACCTTTTGATATGAATCCAGCGTCGTTAAATTCCAATTTAACTTCAGCAGTAGGTGAGGAAGGATTTTTACCAATGATCCGGTCGATTGGCGGTTCAGTAAAGGTCCGTTTCTAATAATCAGTATTGGTTATTAATACATATTTTAAAAAAGATAGAAATGAAAAGGAAATTTTTATATATCACAATAGCAGCATTCACCAGCTTATTTACAAGCTCATGTACTAAGGATTTTGATACAGTAAATGTTAATCCAAATGTTGTTACTGATGTTGATGTAAGGTTACTCTTTACCTCCTCATTGGTACCAATGCAAACTTCCCGTGGTGGCGAGTATTGGAATGAAGGATTCACACATTTTTTGTCAGCATGTCAACTAGTGACTGGTCAAAGTTATGCAGTATCTACTACCGCCGTAAATGGTCGTTATAACCTTTTTTACTCAAGTGTTCTGCCTAATTTGGTTGAGATGCGCAGGGTAATATCTCTTAAAGCAGATAAGGAGAAATACGAACAAATTAATGCGATTACGTATATTCCTCAGGTAATGATGGCTTTAAAGGTTAGCGATATGAACGGCTCAATGCCGTATACCGAAGCCAATAAAGGCAGAGATGAAGCAAAATACAGTCCGAAATATGACAATCAGGAAACTTTATACACAGTTTGGTTAAAAGAATTGTCAGATGCTATTGCTACCCTGCAAAAGGCTTCAGCAAATCAGGTTTCATTTGGTAACAATGATGTATTTTTTAGAGGTGACGTTACAAAATGGATTAAGCTAGCCAATTCATTGAAATTGAGAATTGCAGCCAGGTACCAGAATCAGGATCCGGCAAAGGCAACCCAGATTTTCAAAGAGGTAATGGCAGATGCCGTTGGTCCATTCAGTTCTACATCTGATCAGTTAGTTCATGCAAACCCTACTTATTTCCCTTTCGGGGTTGATGGTTACAATATTGATATTTACAGCCGTCACTTTGCGGTTGGAACAGCAATAGAATTTCTGAAGTCATCCGCTGATCCACGTCTTGGGATTTATTATGACAAAAATTCTTTACAGGGAAGTTTCAGAGATACGCTGACAAAATACAATAAAGTATTGCCTTCATGGATCAATACTGCCGACCCTAATATCATGTATCAGGGCGGTCCGGCTGATTTTCAGTCTAATCCAGCTGTAAGTGCATACTTTGTAAATCCACTTAATGCAGGTGGTGCAAACAGGTATCAACTGATTTCAACGGTTAACCGTAAATTCTTTGCACCAACAGTAGACAGAGGAAGTGGTACAGTAATCGATGTATTGTTTTCATATGCTGAGGTTTGTTTTCAGGTAGCAGAATTTATACAAAAGGGTTACGGTACCGGGGTTAATACAAAGGGTACTGTTGCCGAATGGTACAATAAAGGTGTTCGTGCATCTGCAAAGACTATGAATGAGATCGCTGTTGCAGCAGGCTCAACTTCATATACAAACATTGATGCTTTGGTTGATGCACAGTTGGCGAATCCAAAAGTTAAGCTTGATGGAACAAATGATCTGGAAAAAATTTACATCCAGGCCCTTCTGAATTTTTACCGCGAGCCTAACGAAGCATTTACTCTTGCCCGCCGTACAGGTTACCCAAAAACTAATTCTACATTGCTTGCACGCGAACCAATAAGTGATGTGCTTCCAAGAAGATGGTGGACACTTGATCCGGGGCAAGTTAACAGAGCTAACTGGACTGCTGCCATGACTGAACAAGGATTCACTCCTAACGATTTCACTATCGCTAAACTGAATGCCGAAAGGATTTGGTTTGATAAGAAATCTCCGGATTATGGAAAAGGCAATTAACCGTAAATAAAATAATAAAATTAACAGAGTGGTTTGAAAGGTGATTAAAGCCATTCAAACCACTCTTTATGAATCAAATACTTTTGGAAGTTTTGTTTTTAATCTTAGATTTTAATAAAATACTTACCTTCAATTTCATCCAAAAATAATGTCAGGACGTAAACAATTCTTACAGCAGCTAGGCTTAATGGCCGGAGCTTTTTCAGCAAACAGTTTATTTAATGAATTACATGCTGCAGAAATTTCATCAGCCAATTCCAGAGTTAATCATCTTTCGCCGATTTCTGTGGCTACAGATGAAGACTACTGGAGTGTTATCCAGCAAGCTTATACGGTCAGCCCTCAAATTATAAATTTGAATAACGGCGGTGTTAGTCCTTCGCCACGGGTAGTTCAGGAAGCAGTTGAACGTTATAATAAATTGACTAATGAAGGTCCTTCTTACTATATGTGGGAAATTCTTGATCAGGGCAGAGAACCTTTACGTGAGAAATTGGCTGAGCTTGGCGGATGTAATAAAGAAGAAATTGTGATCAATCGCAACGCCACGGAGTCTCTGAATACAGTAATTCTGGGTCTGGATCTCAAGGCAGGGGATGAGGTTATCGGGTGTAAACTGGATTATCCAAACCACATGAATGCATGGAAACAAAGAGCTATGCGTGATGGAATTGTTTACAAGCAGCTAAGTTTTAACTTCCCTGTTGAAAATGATGAAGAAATTGTAGCAGCATTTGAGAATGCAATAACTCCTAAAACAAAAATTATACATGTTACCCATGTAATAAATTGGGTTGGACAGATTCTCCCGGTTAGAAAGATTAGTGATATGGCACATCGTCATGGTTTGGAAGTTGTATGTGACGGGGCACACTCTTTCGCATTATTAGACTTTAAAATTCCTGACTTAGGTTGTGATTATTTTGCTACTTCACTTCATAAATTCCTGAGTGCTCCCATTGGCAGCGGTATGATGTGGATCAAACAGGATAAAATTTCAAAAATCTGGCCTTTACTGGCAAATGGTGATCCCCGCGGCACTAATATCAGGAAATTTGAAACTCTGGGAACCCGGAGTTTTCCTATTGAACAAGGTATAGGCGAAGCAATTAATTTCCAGCTGGCTATTGGGAATAAAAGAAAAGAGGAGCGCGTAAGATATCTTAAAAATTATTGGGCTGAGAGGGTAATCAATGTTCCCAAAGTGAAGATCAAAACATCCCTGAAATCGGCCTATTCATGTGCAATTTGTGGTGTAAGTATTGATGGAATAGGGCCGAGAGAACTCGAAAGAATTTTATTTACCAGATATAAAATTCATACCGTGCCAATTGATTATGAGAATGTTAGTTGTGTTCGTGTAACTCCACATGTTTATACCCGATTGCCTGAGCTTGATAAGTTTGTCAGAGCGATCAAGGAGATTGCAGCAGCAGGTAAATAATAGCTTTATCCTTTACCAGAATTAGATTTCAAATTGAAATTCTTAAGATTTCTGAAACAATATCCTTCAGGATACTTGGCTTGTATTCTTTTGCCTTAGGTTAAGTATGGCAGGCATTTAATTCATTGTGTTTATATTCATTAACTGCAGGTAATATTCATCCTGCTTTCAAATAATTAAAACTAATCCCGAAAATGGAAAAGAAAACAAAGCTCTTGAATGCTGCTGTTCTGGTAGCATCATTGGGTTATTTTGTAGATATATATGACCTCCTGCTTTTCAGTATTGTGAGGGTTCCCAGTTTACGATCGCTTGGATTAACAGGACAGGATATTACGGATAGCGGAATTTTCTTACTGAATGTTCAGATGATAGGATTGCTTGTTGGTGGAATATTCTGGGGTATCCTGGGTGATAAAAAGGGCAGATTGTCGGTTTTGTTTGGTTCAATCTTTATGTACTCCGTTGCCAACATTGCCAATGGTTTTGTTGATACAGTAGAAGCTTATGCATTCTGGCGTTTTATTGCCGGATTTGGCCTTGCCGGGGAACTAGGTGCCGGAATTACCCTGGTTGCAGAGATCATGCCCAAAGAAAAAAGAGGCTATGCTACAACAATTGTGGCAGCGGTTGGTGTGAGTGGGGCTGTGGTTGCCTATTTTATAGCTCAATACTTTGACTGGCGGACTTCATTTTTCAT
This sequence comes from Sphingobacteriales bacterium 16-39-50, assembly GCA_002257025.1. Lineage (GTDB taxonomy): Bacteria > Bacteroidota > Bacteroidia > Sphingobacteriales > Sphingobacteriaceae > Daejeonella. The sequence goes on from NCHA01000021.1 coordinate 44,793, forward strand.
TGGTGGCGGACTTGGTTTGTCATTATTGCTATTGCGGTTTGGAGTAGCAGAATCAGGAATGTTTGGGAAGACTAATAACCACCATACCAACAGAGGGAATTTCTTTTCGCTGTTTACCAATCGGGAAAGGTTTATTAAATATTTAAGATGTATCATTATCGGAGTTCCTTTATGGTTTGTTGTTGGAATATTGATTACACTTTCACCAGAATTTGGGAAGGTTTTGGGTGTGCAGGGTGATGTAAATGCAGGTGCTGCGGTGGCATGTTGTTATGCCGGACTTGTCCTCGGGGATATAGCCAGTGGCTTGCTTAGCCAGCTTTTAAAAAGCCGAATCAAAGTAATTTACACCTACTTATTTTTATCCATTATTTCAATTTCAGCATACTTTATGCTTCATGATATCAGTCTGTTTGCATTTTATGCTATCTGTTTGTTCCTTGGATTTTCAGTGGGATATTGGGTTATATTTATGACCATTGCTACAGAACAATTTGGAACCAATATCAGGGCAACGGTAACTACAACGGTGCCTAATTTTGTTCGCGGCGCAGTAGTTCCTTTGGCAATTCTTTTTCAATATCTCAAAGGAGTTTTCAATGGATCGATGATTCATGCAGGGATAGCTGTTGCTACACTGAGTCTTGTACTAGCCTTTTGGGCATTGCATAAAATGGAGGAAACATTTACAAAAGATCTCGATTATCTGGAATAGACAGAAAGCGTCGACCAGATAAATCAGGAAATACATACTGAAAATTTAACATTCACCCTGTGTTTTCGGTGGATGTTAAATTTTATTCATTATTATTATATCATAAATAAAATGAAAGGTATGTCTTTATCTGAAAACACAAATCGCAGAGATTTTATAAAATCTACCGGTACTGTACTTGTAGGAGGTACCATCGGCCTAAATATGGCATTCCCACTTCAGGGATTTCCGAAAAGTAATGATGTATTAAAAGTTGGTTTGATTGGATGCGGAGGAAGAGGTACCGGTGCTGCCAGTCAGGCGTTAAAAGCAGATCCTAATGTCATACTTACTGCTATGGCAGATGTATTTCAGGATCGTCTGGATCAATCCTATGACATCCTGCTAAAGGCAGTCCCCGGTAAAGTTAAGGTTCCAAAAGAGAACAGATTTGTAGGTTTTGATGCCTATCAGCGGCTGATTGACTCGGGGGTTGATGTTGTACTATTGACCACACCACCAGCCTTCAGACCAGAGCAATTAACTGCCGCGGTAAATGCAGGTAAACACATATTCTGTGAAAAACCGGTAGCTGTAGATGCTCCGGGGGTAAGAAAAGTCCTTGCGGCAGCCAAAATGGCTAAAGAAAAAGGCTTATCCCTCGTTTCCGGATTTACTTTCCGCTATGATCTCCCAAAAAGAGAGTTGTTTGGAAGGGTTCAGAATGGAGAGATCGGGGAGGTAAAGATGGTCAATTCAACACGCAATGGTGGCGGACTTTGGAATTTCGAGCGTAAACCGGAATGGACTGATATGGAATATCAAATGCGTAACTGGTATTATTACGACTGGCTTTCGGGAGATTTTATTGTGGAGATGGTTGTTCACAATCTGGATATGATGACCTGGGCAATTGGCAGTCAGATGCCTATAAGAGCTTTTGGTACCGGAGGAAGACAGTCGAGAGTTGATGCAAAGTTTGGTAATATCTACGATCACTTTGCCATAGAATTTGATTTTGCAAATGGTGTTAAGGGCTATAATTTTTGCCGGCAACAAGATGGTTGTGCATCCAAAAATTCAGTTGAAATCATAGGTTCTGAAGGTACAGCCTTTTATCAGGGCAATGTCCATAAGATCAGCGGGAAAAATAACTGGGAATATCAGGGCGAAAAGAAAGATATGTACCAGACCCAGCATAATGAGCTATTTGCCTCAATTAGAGCGGGTAAGCCGATGAACGATGGGGAAATGATGGCTAACAGTACAATGCTTGGGATTTTAGGCAGAATGGTGGCATACAGTGGGCAGTCAATTACCTGGGAACAGGCGATGAATTCTAATCAGGTTCTCGGCCCGGATTTTCATAAGTATGACTGGGATTTAAAATGGCCGGTACCTCCGCCTGCGATACCGGGAGTGACGAAGGTGGTATAGGGTTTGTCTCTCAAAGACGCAAGGCAAATGGTCCTTTAATTATAGGATTGCTTCGTCGTGCCTCCTCGCAATGACATTTCCAGAGAAGAACAAGAATTATAAAATGATTTTAGAACTGAAAAAAACAAAATATGAATAATCCCTTAAAAAAAGGACTGATGTTCCTTAGTGTTCTGCTGATCGGCAGTCAGATATCTTATTCGCAGGAAACCTTGTTTGAGTTTGGGACATCCACCAGTATGGATGCTGTGCTTTCCAAATCAAAGGCCAAGGAAGATAAATTGAAGTGGATTAATGTCAACACAACAAAAGAGACCTGGAAAGTGATGAAGGACGGAACCCTTTCAAATACAGGTCTTCCTATAGGGGTTATCCGCTCTGAGAAACAATATGAAAATTTTATTTTACATGTTGAGTGGAAGCATATGGAGGCAGGAGGTAATTCAGGAGTATTTGCCTGGAGCGGTGCAAGGCCGGTGGGTACAAATCCGCTTCCTGACGGAGTAGAAATTCAAATGCTTGATCTGGAGTGGGTAGATCTCAACATCAGGAATGGTGTAAAACCTCCAATAGCTTATGTTCACGGTGAACTTTTTGGTGTGCAGGGCGTAAAAACAGTTGCCGATAATCCAAGAGGCGACAGAAGTAAGTCAATCGAAAATCGTGTAAAAGGCAAGGGTGAATGGAATACTTATGATGTTGTTTGTGTAGATGGTGTGATTAAGCTTTCTGTTAACGGAAAGTTTGTAAACGGTATCAGCAAGTCCACCCAAAAGAAAGGATATCTCTGCCTGGAATCTGAAGGCGCTCAGATTTTCTACCGAAATCTTAAAGTCATAGAACTGGCACCCGGAGTAACCTCAGCAGAGCAAACTGCAGCTTTGCTTCCTTAATTTGGCAGCTTAAAATTTTAATTGGTTAAAAGAGGCCGTCTCATAAGTAATTATGGGACGGTTTTTTATGCCCTATTCGATGGTGTTATTTTCTGGCTTGTTGGCGGCGCTGTCAATGATGAGTGT
>NCHA01000022.1 GCA_002257025.1 Sphingobacteriales bacterium 16-39-50
ATTTAATCCTACCCTAGGTTTACATGTTGTTTATTGTCCTGAACTGAGTTTACAATTTTAATATTTTTAGTAAAATAGTTTTTCCATAGTTTCTCCACATTGATATTTTTTGAATGAACTTCATTTGGTGTAAGTAATCCAATGCTGAAGTGTGGTCTGTCCTGATTGTAAAGTTTTACCGCTACTTGTAAATACTCCTTTGCTTCTTGAAAGTTTCTAGGACTGTAGTGCTTTAGATACTCAGATTTCAGAATGCCGTTTATGCGTTCTGCAATTGCATTTTCTAGTGGATCTCCATTCTCAGTCATGCTGATTTCAATTCCTTTGTCCTGCAATAGCTTTACATAGTTGTCACTACAGTATTGAACACCTCTGTCAGAATGGTGAATCAAAGGTTTATTTATCTGATTTGGTAACTGAGTTAAGGCCAAGCGTAACGCTTTTATAGTTTCTACACTTTCCAAAGTCTGAGCTAAGTGATAACCCACTATTTTATGTGAATAGGCATCTGTAATCAAACTGATATAGGTATAGCGTTCTTCAATCTTCCAATAAGTGATATCGCTCACCCATAACTGATTGATACGATTGATTTCCATTTCACGAATCAGGTTAGGCCATTTCCTCAACCAATGGTTAGAGTATGTAGTAATAAACCGTCTGCGTCTCTTTTTAACTAGTAGCTTATGCTCCGCCAGTAAATCAAAAAACGCATCTCTACCCATTTTAATTTGATGTTCCAGTAAAAACGGGTAAAGTTTTTCATACAGCTTTCTGCCTCCCATCACACGATGGTCTTTACGGATAGCATAAACTTGTTCAAGAACCAAACTTTGTTCAATGGTATTTGCCTCCTGTTGCCAGAAGTGCTGGTAGTAAGCTTGTCTGGTCAAACCAAGCAACCGACACAAACGCACAAGACTTACCCTGGCGTAGGTATCTTTTATTTCATGGATTACTTGGTATTGGACTTTTTTCTGATTGGAATATTCAGCTCTCTCTCAGCGATATCAATCATTTTATTGTAAGCTTCGGAGCGGAGTTGCTCGTCTTCCAGCTGACGCTCTAATTGCTTGATTCTAGCCAAAAGAGTAGCTTCGGATGAGTCTGGGTTGGTGGTTGATGATTTCTTAGGTTTCAAGAATGAAGTATCTATTAACAAATTTAAGGAACATCTACCATACTTTTCATAATTGCGTTGCCAGGTAAGAATACCGCTTTTCGACTTGATTTCATAAGTTTACTTTTTGTGTAAACCTATTTTAGGACAAGACAATCTGTCAGGCCGGGCTTGATCCGGCCCCGGGCTAGTAACCCAATATCTTTAAAACCTGTTTACTGTTTTGTTCTTCGCCAAACACTTCAAAATTAAATGTTTCATCACGGTTGCGGCGTATGATTACATGCTTTGGTGAAGGTAGCAGGCAATGATGTATACCACCATAACCGCTGAGAACCTCCTGATAAGCACCTGTATGGAAAAAACCAAGGTACTGTACTTTTCTGGTCTTAGGCATGAAAACGTTATTCATATGTGCCTCCTGGCTGTAATAATCCTGTCCGTCGCAGGTAATTCCACCAAGATTTACACGTTCGTATTCAGAATCCCAGTTATTTACAGGAGCAAGAATATATTTCTGATTCAGTGCCCAAACATCAGGCAGATTGGTAATGAAAGAACCATCCAGCATCAGCCATTTTTCACGATCATTTTGTTGTTTTCTTCCCAGTACTTTATATAGAATACCGGATGCTTCGGCAACGGTATATTTACCGAATTCAGTGATAATATCAGGCTCTACAACATCATGTTCTGCGCAAATCTCTTTGATTCGTTTTACAATCTCATTCACCATGTATTCATAGTCGAAATCAAACGCAAGTGAATCTTTGAATGGCATTCCTCCACCAATATCCAGCGTATCGAGATCGGGATTGATTTTCTTGAATTTGCAGTAAAGGATCGTGTATTTTTCAAGCTCATTCCAGTAGTATGGGGTATCTGAAATCCCTGAATTGATAAAGAAATGAAGCAGTTTTACTTTAAAATTAGGATTAGGAGCAATTTTATGATTGTAGAAATCAATAATATCTTCCATTCTGATTCCCAACCTGGAAGTATAGAATTGTGAATCAGGCTGTTCTTCTGCAGCAATACGCATACCAATGCTGCATGGAATATCCAGCTCATCATCATAGATATTGAACTCTTCTTTATTATCCAATACAGGGATGATATTTTTAAATCCATCGTGCAGCATATCGATAATATACTGCTTGTACTGGAAAGTTTTAAACCCATTACAGATAACTGTGATATCCTTGGTCAATGAACCTTTCTTTTCGAGGGCATCGATCATGGGCATATCAAAGGCAGAAGAGGTTTCCAGGTGGATGTCATTGCGCAGCGCTTCCTCAACAATATGTCTGAAATGGGAGCTTTTGGTACAATAACAATATTTATAACCACCCCGATAGTTATTCTTCACAATGGCTGCCTGGAACAATAGTTTTGCCTGCTGGATCTTTTTACTCACTATTGGTAAATAAGTGAACCGGAGAGGGGAACCATAGGTTTCAATCATTTCCATCAGGTTCAGATCATGGAAATAAAGTTCATCATCGATGATGTCAAAACCATCCTGAGGGAACCCCACGCTTAAATCAAGAAACTCCGCGTAACTCTGCATTTTTTTATAATTTTGGCAAAGATATAAAAAGCATATAGCATAGAACATAATACGAAGCTTAAAAATATTAAGCCTGTGATCTTATCTGTAAAGCAAAGAGTAAAGGGGTATGCGTGAACTTAGAATAATTGAGGTTAAATCAGAAATCGGTGCAGGAACGCGTGGCTCTAGTCTGGGAGTTGATGCAATAAAAATAGCTGCACTCGATTTTGGCAGCAGATACTTTAAAAAATATAAAAGTGTTGAAGTGCCAAATGAGAACCATCTTTTGCTTGAAACTGCCGGTAATCAATTTGCTAAAAGAGTATCCGGGGTACTCACAATGGTTGAGCGCATAGCAGAGGAAGTTGCTAAGACCCTGAAGAATAAGGAATTTCCGATTATATTATCAGGGGATCATAGTTGTTCTGCAGGAACCATTTCAGGTATCCGTAAAGCCTTCCCCAAAAGCAGGCTTGGCGTGATCTGGATCGATGCTCATTCTGATATTCATTCGCCCTATACCACTCCATCAGGAAATTTGCATGGAATGCCGCTGGCAATAGTTCTGGATGAGGATAATATTGAGTCAAAGATCAATGTTCCGGATCAGGAGACTGTAAATTACTGGTATCAGTTAAAGAATGTAGCTAATATTGCTCCCAAAATAAAGTATAGTGACCTGGTTTATATTGCTATGCGTGATTCAGAGTCGCCAGAACAGTATTTGCTGAAGAAACATAAGGTAAAGAACTTTCCCCCATCCGAGGTTAGAAAGAGAGGAGTGGAGCGGGTAGCACTGGATACGCTGAAATATCTGCAAAACTGCGACTTGATTTATGTTTCATTTGATGTGGATGCACTGGATTCCGCTATTTCAAAAGGCACCGGAACTCCTGTACCACATGGTATTACCGAAAGAGAAGCCGGCAATTTACTTGCCCGACTGATGTGCAGTGAAAAAGTTTGCGGGTTTGAGATGGTAGAGGTAAATCCGACACTTGACCGGGAAAATCTTATGGCTGAAAATGCTTTTGAGATTTTATTACGGGCAACAAATGCTTTAATTAACGATTAAATTTACAGGGTGCATACCCATAGAAGATGACAATAGAAAATACCATTGCCGAGCATATTCAAAAGGCTGTTTCAGTACTTTATCAATCAGAGGTTGGAATAGATAGCATCGTTATTCAGGAAACCAGGAAGGAGTTTGAAGGCCAGGTAACTGTGGTGACTTTTCCTTTTACAAGACTTTCAAAGAAAACACCTGAGCAAACCGGAACTGAGATTGGCGAATATCTGAAGGAGCATATTCAGGAAGTGATTGGATTTAACGTCATTAAGGGTTTTCTGAATCTGTCCATTTCAGACTCTTACTGGATTGATCAATTACTAAATAATGTACTAAATGAGGGTTTTGGCCAGTATCCAGCCAATGGGAAACGGGTAATGGTTGAGTATTCCTCACCAAATACCAATAAGCCATTGCATTTGGGGCACGTGCGTAATAATTTACTGGGGTATTCTGTCGCAGAAATACTTTCGGCTAATGGTTATGAAGTGATTAAGGTAAACCTGGTCAATGACCGCGGTATCCATATCTGCAAATCAATGCTTGCCTGGGCTTTATTTGGCAATGGGGAGACACCTGAAAGCAGCGGACTCAAAGGTGACCATTTGGTGGGTAAATACTATGTGATTTTTGATCAGGAATACAAAAAGCAGATCGCGGAGCTTGTGGAAGAAGGTCAGACTGAGGAGGATGCGAAGAAGAATGCTCCTGTAATCAGGCAGGCTCAAAAAATGCTTCTCGATTGGGAGGCTGGTGATCCGGAGGTGAAAGCATTGTGGTCCAGGATGAATTCATGGGTATATGCAGGTTTCGAACAAACCTATAATCAGCTTGGGGTTGATTTTGCGAAATATTATTATGAGTCGGATACCTATTTGCTTGGTAAAGATATCATCGATGAAGGGCTTGAAAAGGGTGTTTTCTTTAAAAAGGAAGATGGTTCAGTTTGGATAGATCTTACTGAAGACGGACTGGATCAAAAGCTTGTTTTACGTGCTGATGGAACTTCTGTTTATATAACACAGGATCTTGGAACTGCCCAGTTAAAATATGATGATTTTAAAGTAGATAAGTCGATTTATGTGGTTGGAAATGAACAGGATTATCACTTTAAAGTTTTGTTTCTTATACTTCAGAAATTAGGGAAGGCATGGGCTAAGGGATTATATCATTTGTCGTATGGGATGGTGGATCTTCCTTCCGGTAAAATGAAATCCAGGGAAGGGACTGTTGTTGATGCAGATGAATTGATGGATGATATGATCCGGACTGCACAGGAGCGCACAGAAGAATTGGGCAAAGTAGATGGGTTTTCTGAAGCTGAAAAGGCAGATCTTTACAATATGATTGGTTTGGGTGCACTTAAGTTTTTCCTTCTGAAGGTGGAACCTAAAAAGAGACTATTGTTCGATCCGAATGAATCTATAGATTTTCAGGGGCATACAGGCCCGTTTATTCAATATACGCATGCAAGGATACGTTCTGTACTGGCAAAAGCAGATTATAAAACCAGGATTTTAAGTAATCATTCACTGGAACTTACAATACTGGAAAGGGAATTGATCGTTAATCTTAGTAAATACCCTGATGTTATCTCGGCAGCTGCAAAGGAGTATAGTCCGGCGCATATTGCAAATTATGTTTTTGAGCTCGCTAAACTTTTTAATAAGTTCTATCATGAGGAAAGCATACTCAAAGCAGAAGATACAAGTGTCAGAAATTTCAGACTTGATCTTGCGGCTGCAACTGCATCTGTCGTCAATAAAGGAATGGCTTTGTTGGGGATACGAGTGCCCTCGAGGATGTAATTGAGATTGAGAGTTGAGAATTTACCGTCATTTCGAACACGCGGGTAGTATTATTCCATTTTCAATAATTGAGATGCGTGGAGAATTCTGTTAAGTTTGTAAGCGATTTGGATTTAAGATAATTAAGCAATGAATCTTAAGTTTGAAACAGATTCCTCAGTCGTGCCTCCTTCGGAATGACGGTCAATTATTGGAAGCAGGTAACTGATAACATTTAATTAACCTGATTTATTTAATAAAATTTCGTGAAACCTCCGGCTCTTTCAATCCTTTTGAGTAGTTATAAAATCCATTCCCTGTTTTAACTCCTAACTGACCAGCCGTTACCATTTTGACAAGCAGGGGACAAGGAGAGTATTTTGGGTTTCCGAAGCCCTGATGTAAAACGTTCATTATGGCGAGACAAACATCCAATCCTATGAAATCAGCCAATTGTAAAGGTCCCATTGGATGAGCCATGCCAAGCTTCATAACAGTGTCTATCTCATGAACTCCGGCAACACCTTCGTACAAGGTATAAACTGCTTCATTAATCATTGGCATTAGAATTCGGTTTGCAACAAAGCCGGGATAGTCATTTACCTCAACAGGTATTTTGTCAAGTTTAAGAGAGAGTTCCATAATACTCCTGGTAACCTCATCTGATGTTGAGTATCCTTTGATTACTTCGACCAGTTTCATTACAGGCACAGGATTCATAAAGTGCATTCCAATCACTCTATCTGGTCTTTTGGTTGCCGAGGCTATCGTAGTGATTGATATTGAGGAGGTATTTGATGCAAAAATGGCTTCAGGTTTACAATACAAATCAAGGTCTCTGAATATTTGTAGTTTAGTCCCCTGATCTTCAGTTGCAGCTTCAATGATCAGATCAGAGTCATGTACCGCTATTGCCAGATCGGTAAAAGTTTTAATATTATTGATAGTCTTTTGCTTCAGTTCCTCTGTAATCAAGTCTTTGGCAATCTGACGATCCAGATTTTTATTGATGGTTTCCATCCCCTTTTTTAGACTTTCTTCTGAAATATCTACCAGGTGGACAAGATAACCCGACAAGGCAAAAGTATGAGCGATACCATTGCCCATAGTCCCGGAGCCGATAACTGAAATTGTTTGCATATTGATTTTGTAGAATCTAAGTATTCAGTAATATAGTGAGGCTCAAATTTAGGAATGATTTTGCGTTTATTTTCTTTGACTGGTAAAGAAGTTTTTCAGCTTATTAGCAAATTACAGTGAATTTTTTACCAATTGTAACAACCCACGTTACTCATTAAGAGTTTAACTTTTTTTTACAAATTACTGGGATAAAATGCTACTAGAAATATTTTCAAATACAGTCATTGGGTTAATTCCTTGATTTTAAGATTTCAAGCCCTATTTAAGCAACATTTTTGTTACTCTAAAGTTACAGTTAGAATACACGAATATTGTGTTAGAACACTTAATATTGCGCCCTGATGTCCGTGTCTGCGGATAGAAACCAATTATCTAATTAAACAATACTAAAAATGAAAAGAAAATTACTAGCTTTCTTATTATTTGGCTTGTTCGCTGTTACCAGCGCAATAGCACAAAATAAGACTATCACTGGTAGAGTTGTTGGGGCTGATGACGGCCTCCCTCTGCCTGGTGTTTCCGTACGTGTTAAAGGTGGCACTGCGGGTACTACTACAGGTGCTGAAGGAAATTATTCATTGAATGTTCCTTCTACTGCCTCTGTGTTGACATTTACCTACATTGGTTATGTATCACAGGAAATTTCAATAGGTTCAAGAAGTCGCGTTGATGTACGTTTAGTTACTGATGCAAAACTGCTTTCTGAAGTTGTAGTTGTTGGTTATGGTGCACAGAGTCGTGCTTTGAGTACTCAGTCAACTTCATCAGTAAGTGCTGAATCATTCAAAAACGTTCCAATTATCAGCCCTCAGCAAATTTTGCAAGGACAGGCGGCCGGCGTAAACATGGTGAATTCATCAGGTGTACTTGGATCAGCTTCACAAATCACAATCCGTGGTGGTTCTTCTTTAACTGCAGGTGGTCAGCCACTTTATGTAATTGATGGTGTGCCTTTGAATACTGGAAACTACACACAGGGTCAAGGTGGTGGTTCAGGTTTGAATCCATTGTTGAATATAAATGCAAATGATATTGAGAGTATGACAGTACTTAAAGATGCATCTGCAGCAGCTATCTATGGTTCTAGAGGTTCAAATGGTGTTATTTTGATCAAGACCAAGTCTGGTGCAAATAATTCTGCAACTAAGATTAATGTTGATTATTTTAATGGTACTTCTGAACCTACTGATATCCTAAAGTATATGAATGCTGATCAGTGGAGAACCTTCCGCAGAGATTTTCTTCAGGCAAACAATACTGCAGTTCCTGCTTATCCTACAACCAGTTTTGACTGGACAGATGCAGTGCTAAGAACTGGAAAAATGAATAACTTTAATGCAAGCGCATCGGGTGGAAACGACAAAACGAGGTTCTATCTTGGTGGTACATTCGCTGACGAGTCAGGTTACACCATAGGAAATGATCTTGAGCGATTATCAGGTCGTTTCAACTTCAATCACAATATCAGTGAAAAAGTTAGAGTTGGTTTAAACTATAATTTAGCTAGAGTTAATTCAGACCGAATTGGTGCTGAAAATAGCACTTACGCTCCTTTGACTTCTTCTTATTTGCAGTTACCATATGTTATGCCGTATGATGCAAACGGGAACTTTAGAAATACAGGTTTTATTCAAAACGTAATTGGTCTTGAAGCAACAGGTTTCAACAAGTTAAATTCAACACGTAATACAGGTAATGCTTATGCTGAAGTGGATATCATCAGTGGTTTAACATTCAAAACTGACTGGGGTATTGATAATGCCTTATTTGATGAGAAATATCGTGAAGTTGATGTATTTACACCTGGTGGTTACGGATACATCTCAAGACGTTCAGATAATAAATGGCTGACTTCAAATACCTTAAATTATAACAAGATCATTGGACAAAATCATTCAGTCAGTGGATTATTGGGTTATTCATTCGAAACCTCAAGACTAACTAATGGTTTATTTGAAGGACAAGGGTTTGCCAGTGATGCATTACCAAATATTGGTTCTGCTTCAACTCCGCTTACTGCTTCTGAAACTGGTGCAGAATGGGCATTAGAATCTCAGTTTGCTCGTCTTGGCTATTCATACGCTGATAAATATCTTTTTGAAGGAACAGTAAGAAGAGATGGTTCTTCACGTTTCGGAGCAAACAAGAAATACGGTATTTTTTATGCAGCATCTGCGGGATGGATTTTATCAAATGAGAGCTTCTTTAACAAGGATAATAAAATTGCACAATTCCTGAAATTTACTGGTAGTTATGGTATATCTGGAAATGATCAGATTGGTTACTTCGATTATCTGGGTACATTTGGAGCAGGTGCTGCTTACAGTGATGCTTCTGCATCTACTCCTGCACGTGTTGCCAATCCAAACCTTGGTTGGGAAGAAACAGAGCAATTGGATATTGGTCTTACTGCCAGATTATTCAATGCTGTTGATTTGCAATTAAACTATTACAACAAGAATACAAAAGGATTGTTGGCTAGTGTTCCTTATCCATTTACTACAGGTTTTGCATCAGCAACTCAGAATATTGGTGAGATGAGAAACAGAGGTTTTGAGGTTACTTTAGGTACTCAAAATGTTAAATCTGAAAACTTCTCATGGACAACTAATTTCAATATTGGTTTCAATAAAAATACAGTATTGTCATTACCTGAGAATAAAGACCCAGAAGGAAGGAACTTCATTTCGGGATCTACTGCTCAAAGAGCCATTGTTGGTGAGTCAAGAAACTCATTCTACCTGATCAGATACAAGGGAATTAATCCAGCAACAGGTGATGCTGAATGGTTGAAAAAAGACGGGACTCCAACTACAACTCCGGTTGCAGCAGATAGGGTATTAGTAGGCCATGCAGATCCTGATTTTGTTGGTGGTTTCACAAATACCTTCCGTTATAAGGATTTTGACCTCAGTGCATTCTTTAACTTTGCCTATGGCAACAAGGTCTTAATTGACGGTTTACGTTTTACTGAGAATGTTGCAACACCTTCATTCAATAAAAGTACTGACCTGTTAAACTATTGGAAAACAGCTGGAGATCAGGCTTTTGCACCAAGATTGAATAGCCCAACCCGTGGCACGTTTAATCAGTTATCTACCAGCCAATTACAGGATGGATCTTATGCAAGATTAAAAACTGTAACAGTAGGTTACAATCTGCCATCTTCAGTTGTCAGCAAAACTAAGGTTTTACGTTCTGCAAGAATCTATTTATTAGGTCAGAACTTATGGACAATTCAGAACAAAGATTTCAGAGGACCAGATCCTGAGGTTTCAGCTAACGGAGCAAGCAACCTTATTATGGGTGAATCATTCTTCGCATTGCCACAAGCTAAATCTGTTACTTTTGGTATCAACTTAGGACTTTAATTTAAGAAATAATGAAAATAAAATATATAATAGCAATTTCAGCGCTTGCATTTTCACTGAGTTCATGTGAAAGTAAATTAGCGCTGACACCAGAGCAGGATTTAACTGAAGAAACCATTTTCAGTAACCCTTCTACTGCAAAAAGTGCCGTATTAGGTGTATACAGTACTGCTCAAACTCTTGAATTTTACGGTTCTATGCCGCAAATTATAGAAGAGTATATGGGAGATAATGTGGAATTTGTTGGATCATTTCCAACTCTACAAGAGTTAAGGGATTTCACAACAGTTTCAACCAATGGTAACGTATCAGGTATCTGGCAGGTACACTATCAGGTTATTACCCGTGCGAATAAAGTAATTGCCAATATTGCCAGTGTAACAGGTTTATCTGATGCCGAGAAAAACCAATTCGTTGGTGAGGCAAAGTTCCTTCGCGCATTAGCTTATTTGCAACTGGTAAATATGTATGCTCAGCCATTTCAGGTAACAACAGGAACCAATCTTGGTGTACCTCTTATAGTTGATGATTTTACAGGTACAATTTCATACCCAGCAAGAGCAACTGTAAATCAGGTTCATGATCAGATTAAAAAGGATCTTACCGAAGCCGCTGCAGCATTGCCTGCAAGTTATGCAACTGGTGTAGATACCAGAGGTCGTGCAACTAAAGGTGCAGCTAATGCATTATTATCAAGGTTATATCTATATCGCGAAGAGTGGGCAAATGCAATCACAGCTGCAAGAGCTGCAATTACTGGTCCTTACACTTTAGCGACTGATTATACTTTCTACGATAAAAATACCGCAGAAGATGTGTTCACTATTCAGAATTCTCCTACTGATAATGGAAGAACTGGTTCAGGTGGTTGGGCATCATATTATTCTCCTGCACCATTAGGTGGTCGTGGTGATGCTCCTTTTTCTGCTAATTTGATTGCAGCTTATGAAGCTGAAGCAGGAGATAAGCGTTATCTACTTAAGCGTACAGGTACTGCAGCAGATGCTGTAAGCCGTGCATTTACATCTAAATTCCCTGATGCTGTAAATAATTCAGATAACTCACCGGTAATCAGAATTACTGAAGTATATCTGAACCTTGCTGAAGCATTGGCTCAGTCTAATGCTTTGCCTAATGCAGAAGCTATTACCATTTTGAATAACCTAAGAAACAGAGCTGGTTTAGCACCTAAGTTGGTTTTTGCAACTAAGCAGGCGTTGATCGATGCAATACTTTTGGAGCGAAGAAAAGAACTTGCTTTCGAAGGCTTCAGAAGAATGGATTTGCTTAGATACAAACAAAACCTTAGATCAGGTAATCCTTTGGCAGCTTATGGTGGTCAAAAGACTATTCTTCCAATCCCTCAACGTGAATTGGATAATAACACGAGTTTACAACCAAATCCTGGTTTCTAAGTTTTAGAAGAGCTTATTAAATAAAAAAAAGGTCCTGAGTTTAACTCGGGACCTTTTTTTATAGGCTAGTTCCCTTTAGGATTGTAAGACTCTCTCTTAAAAGGTCATTTTTTCTGCGTAAGAGGATACTGTTTCTGAATTCAGTTCACCAAAATAGGGGATATGCAAACTTTCGATTTGTAAATACTTCCTGATGATTGCTTCAGAATCATGATTTTGTTCCCCGCAAAATATAAGTCTGCTTAATTTAATGCCATTGCTTTTCAGAATTCCGGCCGACATCAGGCTATGATTGATACTCCCCAGATAGTTTTTAGATACCAGAATAACCTCTGCATTCAGCTTTTTTATCAGGTCAATCATTAAAAAATCCTCATTCAGGGGGACCATTAATCCTCCGGCACCCTCTATTATTAACTGATTCTTTGTTTCTGGTAGTACAATTTTTTCCGGATCAATGTATAAACCATCTAATGCAGCCGATTTATGAGGAGAGTAGGGTTGGGTAAGCCGATAAGCCTCAGGATGGAAAGTTGATATCTTGTTTGATACCAAACTTCTGACATGGTCTGTATCGCTGTTATCAAGATCCCCTGACTGAATAGGTTTCCAGTAATCTGCTTGTAGTTTTTGTGCCAGAATGGCAGAAACGATGGTTTTACCAACTCCTGTGCCTATTCCTGTTATAAAAATGGGACGTGTGCTCAAAGTATTCGGTTTAAAAGTTCACAAAGGTTTTTGATCTCTGTCGTTAAATTATGGTTGTGCAGGCATATACGAAGGCGTTCTGATCCTGCTGCAACACTCGGACTCAAAATTGCTCTGACATCAAATCCTTCCTGTTGTATGAGCCGGGCTGCTTCCCTTGCCTTATTGTTTCCGGGAATTACAATAATCTGGATGGCTGATCTGCTATCCAGTAATTTGGGTCCTGCTTTTATACTTTGTCTGAATAGTTTTATTCGCTGATGAATATCTGATTGATGATCTCTGCTTTTGAGGTACACATATGCGCACTGAATTGCGAGGTGGTTCAGGAATGGTGCGGCAGTGGTATAAATGAAAGCCCTTGAAAAATTGATCAGATAAGATCTTAGCTGGCTGCTCCCTAGTATTGCGGCACCATGAGTACCCAGAGCTTTACCAAAGGTAATTATTCTTGCAAATACATCATTGCAAAGCCCTAGTTCATGTACCACACCTCTACCCGAATCTCCGAATATTCCTACAGCATGTGCTTCGTCGACAATTAGTGCAGCATTATATTGCTTAGCAAGTTTTACCATTTCCTTTAGTGGAGCTTCATCTCCATCCATCGAATACACACTTTCAACAACTATAAATATCTTTCCTTTTGCCAGCTTTAATTTGTGTTCCAGGCTGGTAAGGTTATTATGTCTGAAAACAAAGCGGGATGCATGGCTCAATCTGATTCCATCGATTATAGATGCATGAATATATTCATCTGAAATAATGGTATCACCCCGCTGGGGCAGGGACGAGAAGAGACCAACATTAGCATCAAAGCCTGAATTATAAATCATTGCGCTCTCTGCATCATGGAAAATAGCGATTTTATTTTCAAGACTTTCAGTAAAGCTATGATTCCCAGCCAGTAGTCTTGAACCACCGGAGCCCAGACGATAATCCGGATAATTCTTTAATTCATTTTCAAACAGCGCTTTTAATTCTTTTGATCGCGAAAAACCCAGGTAATCGTTTGAACAAAAGTCAACCAGCGAATTCTCCGGTTTTAAAGTGCGCAGCGAATGGTTTTTAATACGCTGCTGGAGACTTTCTGAAATGAAAGTATTGATGTCTTTCAAGATTTTTTTTGTTAAAAATAATAAAAGCGGCCTGAAATGAGCCGCTTTTATTAGAAATGAATCAAGGAATTATCAACCTTTTCTCATACCGGGTCTGTGTTCTGACCTTTGTTTCATTCTTTCCTTAGCTTTTTGCTTCATTTCTTGCATCGCTTTTTGCTGCTCCTCATTAAGAATCTTATTCATTTTCTTTTCAGACTCCATCATGATCTCTCTGCGCTTTTCCATCTGAGATTTTCTCTGATCCATTTCAGATTTATGAAGTTTTTCCATTTTCTGAGCACGTTCGAGATTTAGAGCATAAACTTTTTCCTTTTGCTCCTGACTAAGATTTAGTCTTTTTTCCAAAGCATCAGCACTCATTTTTGCACGCTCTTCAGGAGTTTTCATTTCCTTAGCAAAGCGTTGTCCGTGTGGACCTGGTCCTGCAGGTCTTTTTCTTTGTGTACTATCCTGCGCAAAGCCGGTACTTATAACTCCGATAAATAGGGCTGTAATAATTAATAACTTCTTCATATCAATATTTGTTTATTTAATCAGATAGATGATATTATTGACAGATAGTTTAAAATGCAAATGTTAAAATATGTTAATTCCGGTTTTTATCAAGGTTTGAGATGGATTTCTGCATTTGTGAGACCATGTTAGTCAGTGTTTCAAGCGTTGGTTCAGGAGCAGGTTCAGGAAAATGAGTACTGATAAAGGCTTTAGCTTTCCATATTTCAAGCAATTCATCCGCCTGAATAGAATAGGGTTCATACACAGGATTATCAGAAATAAGCTTTAGTGTCTTGTTTTCTTTTACCCTGTTACCTATTCGTTTATATACTATACCGTCATTTTTACTTATTACCACATAAGTATCTCCCGGTTTTACATCATTCCAGTTGCTGAGATATTCACCTACTACGATGGTTCCAGATTGAAGGGGTAGCATCGAATCACCCTTAATCTCAAATGCACGGTAAGTCCCCTGACGAAACATTGGCAAATGGAATTTTGGTAATTCACTAATGTATTCCGGGTCTCCATACCCATTTAAATAGCCAGCACTAGCCTTAACAGGAACCAGTTCGATATTCTCTCTGTCCTGGCTGTCTACAGAAATACTTAGTACTCTGATATTTGCGGGATCCCCTTTAGGTTTAGGTTTCCAACGGTCATCAATACGATCATTGATAAGTTCATCCATTGAAAGTTCATAAAATTCCGCGAATTTTTTTAGTAATTCATATTTAGGTTCGGCCCGATCCTCTTCATATGCTCCTACAAGGGAGCGTTTGATTTCCAGAGTGTCAGCAAATTGCTGCTGAGTAAGCCCTTTTTTCTTGCGGAGGTACTTCAGATTTGAAGAAATGTTTGACATTTTAAAATAAATTTGGAAATACTAAAATTGTTAGTAAATTTATGCTCATAAAATTAGTAAATATTTTCAGAACTAAAAATTTAAATTTTAATATATGCCGATCCTAATTAAACCAGCCATGAAGACCAGAAAATTTGTTTATTTAGTTACAGACCGTAACCGCAGTTGTATCCACGTTGGGATGAGTTCTGACCTGATGAAAACCATGAGCTTTTACAGGCAGATGCCAAATTTATTTTTTGATGCCGGACAGCAATTGACCAGGCTGGTTTATTTTGAGGAATTAAATTCTGAACCCCTTGCAATGGAGCGTTTCAAACTCATAAGTAAATTTACGCGTATTCAGAAGGACAGAATGATCAGGTCTGTTAATCCGGATTGGATAGACCTGACCATTGGATTGGATTTTGAGCAGATTCTGGTTTCAGGTATTCAAACAATGAACACTGCTGTCAGAAATCTTTCCTGATTACTTTTTAATGAATTTTAGTGCTGCAGAGTTCATGCAATAACGTTTTCCACCCTTGTCTTTTGGTCCATCATCAAACACATGACCCAGGTGCAGGCCGGTTTTGGTTTCGATTACTTCATCACGAATCATTCCATGACTGTTATCTGTAACAACGGTTATGACACCTGCTTTAATAGCTTTTGTAAAGCTCGGCCAGCCACTTCCTGATTCGAATTTATCCTCAGAACTGAATAAGGGCTCACCGGTTGCAGCGCTGACATAAATGCCTTTCTGGTGATTGTCATTGTAAGCATTTCGAAATGGAGGTTCTGTTCCTCTTTTTACCATCACTTCGAAGGAAATGGGGCTAAGTATTTTTCTCCATTCTGCTTCAGATTTCTGTATAGGAAATGTTAACGTTTTAGTGCTATTGGATTTGCTTTTGGAGTTTGTTTGTCCACAGCTTGTTACTGTTACAAACAATATGAGGACCGCAATACTTAATAGTGATTTCATTGTTTTGCTTTTTTTTATTGTGAATTTCATAAGCTGAATTCTTCTCATTCTTGAAATCAATTACGAGTTTCTTTCTCAAACAGTTTTTCCTTAAATAAAAAAAGCGGCACCGGAGGCCGCTTTTAAATTTTTACCATCCGGGCGCGAATGTCAGTCCGAATATTCCTGTTTTAACATCTTTTCTTTGGAAAGGTATCGCATAATAAGGCTCTAAGATGAAGTATCCAAATACGTTGACCCTAAGTGATACACCAGCACTCATTGCCGGAATTCGTTCCATATACCCGTTGATAGTCCGTGGAGATGAGCGGAAAGCAACTTTTGAATCATTATCATACGCAAGTCCCATATCGAAGAACAAGTTCAAATCTGAAAATAAAAACTTTGATTCTACTGCTGCCAGTTTCTCGGGTCCGGTAAATGGAAGTCGCAGCTCAAAATTGGCTACTGCAATACGTGAACCAACTAATTGATTGATGTCGAATTCTCCGGCTCCGGTACTTGTTGTGCCATTCCTATAAAATGAATTTGCATCATAACCACGGATCAGATATCCATAACCTGCATACATTTGATAAAGCCTGTTTTCATCGCGGCCCATACGGGTATAGGTATAAATTCTACCCGCGACTGTAATTGGTTTTAATCTGACGTATCTTCTTACATCTGCAGTTATTGCATTCAGTTTATAGTCGCCCTGGTAATTTTCAATCCCCAATCTATAGCGGAAGCCATCCAGAGGGCCGGTCATTCCTGAGTAAGAGTTATCACCTACGAAAGCTGCATTTAACTGTACAGTGGTAAAAGGGTCAAAAAAGACGCCATAAAATGCTGCTGCATCATCTCTTGACAGTTTTTTTCTGTCATTACCGATCGGATAGCCGCTGTTATAATCGTAATAATTACTATACCTATCTATGCGGTAGCTATACCTTGAAATACCGCTTCCTGCTTCAAAACGATGGTTTCTTGAAAACGGATAAGATGCAAATACAGAAAACTGATCTTCGAAGGTGCGTATGATATCATAATTTTCAATATAGGTTTGCCCTACACCCGGAATGTTTTCTACAGCAGCTGATACCTGACCTGAAACATAAGGAATATGCGAACCCACAGCACCCCAGTTGATCCGGCTTTGCTGATTTACATAGGCTACCTGTCCTCCAAAATCATAAATTTCGCCATTTACAGCCGCTGTTGCAAAGATCTGATTTCTGCCAAGTATATCACTGAATACACCCTGGATACCACTGGCCAGCCCGGTTCCAAATCTTCCCACAGAAGCTCCGACACCATTACTGGAGAGATAATCGAGTTTAAATTTTGGCTTGTAAGCTATTGTCCTGATAGAATCTTTTGGTATCCTTTCAAAGCGCTCAAAATTATTCAGGTTAGCATTGATGATATTTACACCTACAGATTTTGCGGGAGGTAAAGCTGCTGCATCAAAATTTAATTCCTGAACACCGACATTCTTTGCTTTAAAATCGGCAATTTTTGCATTATAAATAGTGTATTTCTGAGCTCTGTAATAAGAGTATAGAATATCATCATTATTGGAAACACTCAGGGCAGGGGAGTATTCAGTAATTCCGCTGATACCTGTAAAATAATCTGTTAACTGCTCTACGGTTTTTTCTTCAAGAGAATAGCGGTACAGATTTCTGAAACCATCTCTGTTGGATAAAAAGAAGATACTCTTATTATCACTTGAAAATTGAGGATTCAGGTTATTGGCTCCATCAAAAACATGGAGATCAGTTATCGATTTAGTTGCAATATCAATAACAGCCATATTCATTGTAATATCAACCCCTACAGCAGATTGATCATATGTTGTACGATCTGAACTGAATACAATTGTACGTCCGTCTCTTGAATAGCTTGGATGGTATTCTGAATATTTATCGTTTGTTAATTGAGTTAAAACTTTAGTATTTAGATTAAACTGGTAGAGATCATTCTGACCTTCTTTCAGACCCGAAAAAGCAACATCATTTCCATTTGGTGACCAGGTAATGTTACTGAACTCTTCAACGTTGCCCATTCCTTCTGTTGAAATAACACGGCCACTTGAAGCATCAACTACCAAAAGTTTAGTTACACCTGCACTGAATGCACTGAATGCAAATTTTTTACTATCGGGCGACCATGCGCCTGCCGATTCAATAAAATTATATTCATCAATATGCCCGCTTTTTGCCTTACTCGACAGCTTTTTAAGGATTTTTCCAGTTTTGGCATCGGCGAGAAAGAGATCGATACTTAGCAGGTCGCGTTCAGAAAGAAAGGCAACATAATTTCCATCCGGTGATATTGCCGGAGCGAGATTATACGTTGCTCCACCATTCTTATCGTCAATTATCTTTTTCCCTATTGGTGTTTGTGCAGTGTCCTTAAGATATGGTCTGTAGGTATTCTCTACACTTGTTTTCCAGAGACTGGACAATGTTCTTTCGTCATATCCAAAAGTTCTGCGTATGGCCATTTCATAACCATATTTTGCAGTTTCTTTGAAGAATGGGACAATGACTGTATCACCATATGTGGAGCCAATGTACGACCAGAACGCCTGTCCGTAACGATATGGGAAGTATTTATTAGAGGTAGTCAGATCTCTTAAAGAAGGAATATCTTTGTTCAGATATGCATCCCGCATCCACATGGAGGTATATGCATCCTGCTTACCTACTGAAAGGTATTCGGCCATACCCTCTACCATCCATAAAGGCAAATTGCCAATATTCTCCAGGTTGGTTGAGTCGCCTTCTATCAGTGAATGATATTGAAAAGCGTGCACAAGTTCGTGACCTAAAACGTGTCTTGTCTGATGATTCAATTGAGAAATAGGCATAATTACCCTATTTTTCATTCCTTCGGTGACACCACCAGTTCCAACACTAATTTCACCCATTAAGGCTGTGGTTTGTTGAAAGTCGGGATGATTTGAATAAAGAATAAATGGATTTTTCTTTAAAAAGGTATCTCTGAAAACCTGCTGATGTAATTCGTACCAAACCTCTGCCTCCTTAGCAAACCGCTGAACCAGACTATCATTTTTTAGATAGTAATACAGATCAAAGTGAGGGGTTTCATAAACTTTAAACTTCAGATTTTTATATCTGACCTTATTCTGGCCAAAATATTGTGCACTTACATCAGTGGCTGCACTAAAAAAAATGGCTGTAAATAAGATTATGATTAACCAGAATGATGGCATTTTTTGGCAAATACTACGCTCTCTCATACAATATAATGAAATGGACTTTTTCTAAATTACGTAAAATTAATGATTTTGATTTCCAGAGTTTCAAAATATCAGATCAGAAAATCAGAATTCAATTATTTTGTTTTGCTTTATTCTGTCTGCGTTCTTCTCTGATCTCTTTTCGGGTTTTTTGAGTCTCAATCGGGGTTTCTGTTTTCGGGTTTGCAGGCTGCTTGTTTTCTGGTGATTGATTACCTTTATTCTCCTGAACTTTAGGACTTGTGGTACTCCTGATGGTTAAATTCGGGGTCTGTGCTGTATCTGGAGATTCTGACGGAATATATAATGTATCAATCAATATTGAGTCTACTGCGTTTGTATCTGGCCGGATATAAACGGTTTCACATTGGTACTCCCTGGTAATTTCTACTCCAGGTTTAGGGAATGGTCCAGGTTTTATACCCAATGAAGCATCTTTATAAACCTTTTCCATGAATTTTCCGAAGATTGGCAAGGCTGTTCTTGATCCTTCACCTGTTTGGGATGTTTTAAAATGAACACTTCGCTCATCACAGCCAACCCATACTCCGGTTACCAGATCTTTAGTAACACCCATGTACCAGCCATCAACATAATCAGAGGATGTACCGGTTTTACCACCTATTTGGTTATTGTTTTTCCAGAGATCCCATTCCCAGAGTGCCTGTGAGGTTCCTTCAGGCTCTTCCATTCCTCCTCTTAGCATATAAATCATCAACCATGCTATTTCTTCGGTCAGGGTTCTTTTTTGCTCAGCTCTGAACTCTTCTATCAGGTTTCCTTCTGAATCTGTGATTTTTTCTACCAGTATTGGTTCCGTTCTTACCCCTTTATTCAGAAAAGTGCCATAGGCTTTTACCATTTCAAAAACACTGACATCATTTGGCCCCAGACTAACCGATGGAACAGCCTTCAGATCACTTTCAATTCCACATGCTTTTGCAAATTTTACTACATTCTGAGCACCAACTTTTTCGGTGATTTGAGCTGTAATTGAATTGATAGACTTACCCATAGCCCAGCGCAAGGACATCTCTCTGCCGGAGAAGCTATAATTTGCATTTTTGGGTTCCCAGTATTCTGTTTCCCCCTTTTTGATAGTATAGGGAATCCTAACCGCCTTATCTGTAAATTTATCGCAGGGATTCATTCCGGCTTCGAGTGCGGCCAGATATGCAAAGGGTTTGAATGTTGATCCGGCCTGCCTTTTGGCCTGATTTACATGGTCATATTTGAAATATTTATTATTAATCCCACCAACCCACACTTTAATATGTCCGTTGAAAGGATCAAGGGTCATCATTCCTGTATTCAGGATTTTAGCATAATATTTAATGGAGTCTATAGTTGAGAATTGTACTTCTTTTTCTCCGTCCCAGTTAAATACCTTCATTTTTTTAGTCCTGTTCAAATAGTAATTAATTGAATCAGGATTGTTATTAAATCTTTTCTTGAGGAATTCATAATAGGGAAGTCTTTGCGCCGCTTTTTCTGGAAAATCAAGAATTTCTTTACCGTCCGATGTGCGCCATGGGTTTTCATTTCCCCAGACATTCTCGAATCGTCTTTGTAATAACTTCATATGGCTGTTCACAGCTTCTTCAGCATATCGCTGCAATCTGGAGTCGATAGTGGTATATATTTTCAGGCCATCACCATACAGATCATAGCCATTATCCTCACACCATTTTTCAAGGTATCTGGATACTGCTGATCTTAAATAGGATCCACCATCGCTACCTTCATCCAGACTACCCGGGTTTAATTTAAGAGGCCGCTGACTGTACTTTTTAAATTCTGAAGTATTCAAATATTCGTATTTCTCCATCTGACTAAGCACTGTATTCCTTCTTTCCAGTGCCTTTTCAGGATTTCGGATCGGATTATAGGTAGTAGTTGCTTTCAGCATCCCAACAAGAAGTGCGGCTTCCTCAACCTGAAGTCTGTTCACCCCTTTATTGAAATAACGTTTGGATGCAGTCTTTATTCCAAACGTATTGTTCCCAAATGGCACCGTATTGAGGTAGAGTGTAAGAATTTCATTTTTTGAATAATAGTTTTCAAGTTTGTAGGCAGTAAGCCATTCTTTTAACTTAAAAATTACTGTTCTAACCAACGGAATATATTTAATTAGTCCCTGAGATTTTCTGTTCCGGGTACTGTAAAGATTCTTTGCTAGCTGCTGGGTAATTGTACTGGCTCCCCGTCTGTCGCCGGTGGCAGTAGATATCAAACTTGAGATCAAAGACCGGACGTCAATACCACTATGCTGATAAAAGCGTACATCTTCTGTGGCTACCAAAGCATCAATTACTGCCGGAGAAATACTGTCGTATTCAACCGGTGTACGGTTTTCTTTATAATATTTTCCTATCAGTTTACCATCGGCAGTATAAAGTTCAGAGACAATATTTATACTGGGGGTTTTAATATCTTTTATCGAAGGTGAATAGCCAAACAACCATAAAAAGTTAAGTTCCAGGGCGCAAAAAAATAGGATTACAAAGTAAATAGCTATTGCAAAATAACGAAGAGGCTTGTTTTTAATTCTTCTGAACATATGGTAAATATGAGGAAATCATCATTAATATGAGGTAAATTTCTTAGAATTTCGAAATGCTGCCAAAATAACGTTAAAGGGTTAAAAAATGTTTTAAATTGCTTGCAAAGATTTTTATATGGATGCACTTATTAACCAATTCAGAATTGCAAAAGGCAAACCTTTTAGCCTGAAAGACCATGATCCCGGTTTTTCCGGAGATTATAAAAAGGAGAAGGCCATTCGCTTGCTAAATGAACTCAGGGATGAGATGGACAATTTACAGGAGGAAATGTATGCACTCAATAAGAATTCCCTGCTGATCATTTTTCAGGCGATGGATGCCGCAGGAAAGGATAGTGCAATTGAACATACCATGAGTGGCTTAAATCCGCAAGGTTGTCAGGTTTATAGTTTTAAGCAACCCAGTGCCGAGGAACTTGATCATGATTTCATCTGGCGCCACAGCAAGGCTTTACCCGAACGTGGCAGGGTTGGAATACACAATCGTTCCCATTACGAGAATGTGCTGGTTTGTAAGGTTCATCCGGAATACGTTCTGAATGAGGGGATTGCAGGAATTGAAAGTGTTAAAGATATTAATGCTGCATTCTGGAGAGACCGATATGAGAGTATCAGGAACTTCGAAAAGCATATTAGCAGGAATGGAACGGTTATTTTAAAGTTTTTTTTAAATGTTTCAAAAGAAGAACAAAAAAAGCGATTCCTTGAACGGATTGACCAACCTCTAAAGAACTGGAAATTTTCGTCCGGCGATATTGATGAGCGTGCAAAATGGGATCAATATATGAGTGCTTATGAAGAGGCTATTAGTGCTACCACCGAAGAGCATGCACCCTGGTATGTCATACCCGCGGATAAGAAATGGTTTACCAGAATTGCAATCAGCAGGATCATTGTAGATACATTTAAAGCGATGAATATGCAATTACCTGAACTTTCAGAATCTGAAAAGGCCAGGCTTGAAGAATGCAGGAAACGCCTTATCGATGAAAAATAATTGAATAAAAGATTAATGAAGATCTTTTTTAATAAGTACTTCCCGAAATTCCGGAGTATTCTCAATCAAATCTTTTGCAAAGGGACAAAGCGGTACAATTCTAATATTTTTTGCTTTCGAGTAATTAACAGCAGCCTCAACCAGGCTATTTGCAATGTTGTTTGTTTTTAATTTAGCTGAAACATTGGTTTGATCCAGAATCAGTTTATCTGCTCCTGCAAAGCTATAGCTAAGCTCTGCAAGCACCGTATTGTTTTCTTCAACGTAAAATGAGCCTTTATGGGCATTCTCACGATGTTTTATTTCCATTTTTAGTAATTAGCATCGATATTTTGTAAGAAAATTAATGATTGCTTATTTTATGTCTAGTCTAAACTTGTCGGCATCTTTCAGGAATGGAAATGATTCCCGGGCAGTTATAAGATCTTCTTTGTTTATTGAAAAAGTGTAAAGATCCTCATCATTAGGTTTGTAATAGATCACTTTACCATTAGGGTCAATACACATTGAGTCGCCGGAATGGTAAATTTCATTGCCATCATGTCCTACCCGGTTTACAGCTACAACAAAAGCCTGATTCTCTATGGCTCTTGCCGGAATAAGTGTACGCCAGTGCAGCGAACGACGCTCAGGCCAGTTAGCTACAATCAAAAGCATATCATAATCTTCATCTATATTTCGCAGCCATACAGGGAAGCGGAGATCATAACAGATCATTGGACAAATCTTCCATCCATGTAACTCAACAAAGAGTTTTTTATTTCCGGAAGAGTAGTGTTTATCTTCTTCGCCTAAGCCAAAAAGGTGTCTTTTGTCATAATATTCATAAGTGCCGTCAGGACGCATCCAGATCAAGCGGTTAAGATATTTTTTATCCTCTTTAATAATGATGCTGCCGGTTAGTACGCAGTCAAACTTTTTTGCCTGCTGATGCATCCACTTCATTGTTTTACCATCCATCTCTTCGGCAAGTTGCTCAGGATTCATTGAAAAGCCGGTACTGAACATCTCGGGCAGCACGATGAGGTCGGTTTTTTCACGTATTGAGGAAAGTCTCAAGCCGAGGTTTTGGAGATTTTTTTCAATGTTCTCCCAGAATAGGTAAGCCTGGAAGGTTGTGATTTTTAGCGTATTCATTCAGTGATATTCATACGTTAATATTTCAGTTAAGGTTGCTGTTATATTCGAGCTAGCTTAATAACGGCCTTTTCAAGTGTTTCGTGCTTTTTGGCAAAGCAAAAGCGTAAAACTTTATGATCAGTACCTTTTCGATAAAATGCTGAAACAGGTATGGAGGCTACGCCAAATTCCCTTATTATCCTTTTTGCCAAATCAGTATCTCCTTCATCACTTATCCTGCTATATTGTACCGATTGAAAATATGAACCGTAACATGGAAGCAGGTCAAATCTTGTTTCTTTCATCAAGTTATAAAAAAAATCTTTCTTGTTCTGAAAAAAATCGCTGATTTCCAAATAATTACGTTGATCTAACAAATGATCGGAGATGGCGTATTGTACCGCTGAGTTAACACTGAAGACTTCAAACTGATGAACTTTGCGGAATTCTTTCATCAACCATTCAGGTGCCAGACAATAGCCCACTTTCCATCCGGTGGTATGTAATAGTTTACCAAATGAGGCTGTTATAAAACTTCTTTCCATTAGTTCTGGATAGTGCGAAACACTGAGATGCTTTTTTCCATCATAAACCAAATGCTCATAAACTTCATCACTAATGATCAGAATATTGCTATCTCTTGTGATACTGATCAGTTCTGCCATATCCTCTTCAGTCAGGGTTTTCGCTGTCGGATTATTGGGAGTATTGATGATGATCATCCGTGTCTTTTCGTTGGCCATTTGCCTGACTTGTTTCCAATTGATTGTATAATCAGGTGCGATCAGTTCCACAGATCTTACAATTCCACCAAATAAGGTTACAGAAGGTATGTATGAATCATAGGCAGGCTCAAAAACAATAACTTCATCGCCTGGTTGAATTACGCAGGCTATTGAAGTGAAAAGGGCCTGTGTGCCACCCGCTGTAATGGTTACTTCGGTATCCGGATTGTATTTTGCCTGATGTAGTTTTTCCTGTTTTTCAGCTATTCGCTCTCTCAATGAATAGAGGCCGGCCATTGGGGCATATTGATTATAGCCCGACTTCATATAATGATTTACCAGTTCAACCAGTTGTGGAGAACATTCATAATCGGGAAATCCCTGTGATAAATTGATGGCTTTGTACTCTGAAGCCAGTTGAGACATTACAGTGAAAATAGTGGTACCTACCTCTGGTAATTTAGATTTTAAGTGCATATTAAAGCCTAAATTAGATATTTTTAAAATTCCTGATTTAGAATGTTTTATAAATCTTAGTATTTAATTATTATTTTAATTTTAAATTGATAGCTATAAATGACTTATAAAAGCAAAGAAAGTAGACTATTGCTCGTTCTGGGCACATTCCTGGTTGCAAACGCAATTCTAGCTGAGTTTATTGGAGTTAAAATATTTACTGTTGAAGGTTCTCTGGGAATGGAGAAATTCGATATCGATATGTTCGGTGTTCCTGATCTATCTTTTAATATGTCGGCCGGAGTAGTAACCTGGCCGCTCATATTTATTATGACAGATATCATTAATGAGTATTTTGGAGTAAAGCAGGTTCGCTTTTTGTCAATACTGGCGGCAATTCTGATAAGCTATGCTTTTTTAGTGGTTGGTTTTGCGATGGATTTGGTTCCGTCCGATTTTTGGATCAATCAAAAAGTTGATGGGGTAGATGTTAATATGAATGCAGCTTTCAATGGGATTTTTGGTCAGGGGATGTGGATAATTGCCGGTTCTATTATTGCATTTCTAATCGGACAAATGGCTGATGTAATTCTGTTTCATCGTATTAAAAAGCTTACCGGCGAGCGGTTTCTGTGGTTAAGAGCTACCGGCTCTACTCTGGTATCTCAAATGATCGATAGCTTTGTGGTTATCTTCATAGCTTTTTATCTTAATCCTCAATATAACTGGAGCTGGCAAATGGTTGCAGCAATCGGATTGGTTAATTATACCTATAAATTTATAGTTGCAATCCTGATGACTCCTTTGCTTTATGGGGTGCATAAACTGATTGATAAATTCCTCGGAAAAGATCTTTCAGCAAAGCTTATTGCAGAGGCAGCAAAGGCATAAGGATTTACTTTTACTGTAATTATTGCTAAGAAATTAATTATCAAACTAAATTGAATATCAAATGAAATCAAAGCTTCTTTGTTTATCACTATTATTCCTGATTTTATTCGGGATGTCTAAGCCTGCTGCTGCACAGGAAGATCTCTGGAAAGAACAAAGGGCTTGGGAAGGGGTTCCTGAATATTATCAAAAATGGAATTATCCTGATTTTCAGTTTTCTTCTACATTGCCTGCCTGGAAAAATGATAGGGTTCAGGTCGCTGCTACCCTTCAGCGATTATTGGGTGATATACCTGCCCGTCCAAAGAATCTGAATGTAAAAACCGTTTTCAGAAAGCAGATGAACGGATATGTACTCGAAAAATTTCTGATAGATAATGAAGTGGATGGTTTGATACCCGGATATCTGGCTATCCCAACGAATGTAAAAGGTAAAGTGCCGGTTATTTTGGGAATGCATGGACATGGCAGCAGTAAGGACAATATTCTAGGTTCGGATTCTGATACGGCACAGGATGTTTTGGCTTTACTGATTTCAAAAGGATATGCGGTAATGGCTATTGATAGTTATTTTAACGGAGAACGCCGTGGCACAGGTCCGGCAGGGACACCCGAACAGTCAAAAGGGGCTGCCCAGGAAACCTCAACTTTTAAGATCAATTTATGGTTTGGCCGCTCATTATGGGGAATGCAAATCCGTGATGAACAAATTGCTTTGGATTATCTGAAAACCCGCCCTGAAATCGATTCAGAAAAGATAGGGGTAGAAGGCATGAGTATGGGAAGTACCAGAGCATGGTGGTTGGCTGCACTTGATGAACGAGTAAAGGTTGTGGTTGGAATCGCTTGCTTTACCCGCTACAAAGAACTTATTGAACAAAGGGAACTTAAAGCGCATGGGATCTATTATTTTGTCCCGGGTATGCTGCAACACTTTGATACTGAAGCAGTAATGGGACTCATAGCTCCGAGACCATTTCTGGCTCTTACAGGCGATAGTGATGCCGGTTCACCTTTAAGCGGGATGAAAACCCTGGAGAAAAAATTAGATACCGTTTATTCTCTTTATAAGGAGAAAGATAAGTTTAAGAGTATTATTTATCCAAATACAGGGCATGTATTCACAGATGATATGAAGATTGAAATGCTCGACTGGTTTGAAAAATATCTCAAATAGATAATGAAGAATTTATCCATCCGAACTGTTCTGGTTTTATTTTGTATTCCATTACTCGGCCAAAATAGTGCTGCACAAACAGTAAGTAAACAATCAGCATGGCAGAAAATTGCGCCGTACTTCGCTGTACCTGATCAGTTTAAGGATCAATTTGGACCATATCGTTCCCCACTAAAATTTTATGATGGAAGGGAAGTGAAAAATCCTGCCGAATGGAAGAAAAGAAGGATAGAGGTTCTTGATCGCTGGAATGGGCTAATGGGCAAATGGCCTGCACTCATAACAGATCAGAAGCTGGAGTTTCTTGACTCTGTCAGTAAGGAGAGCTTTACCCAGTATCAGGTTAGGTTTAACTGGGTGCCTGGTCAGAAGACGATAGGATACCTCATGGTTCCTCATGGCAAAGGGAAAAAGCCGGCAGTTATAACTGTTTATTATGAACCTGAAACTGCTGCAGGTTTGGGAAGGCCTGATCTTCCTGATCGGGATTTTGCTTATCAGCTTTGCAAAAGAGGATTTGTGACACTTTCATTGGGTACAACAGAAAGTACCAATTCTAAAACCTATTCAATTTATTACCCTGGGATTCAAAATGCAAGTGTTCAGCCCTTATCAATGCTTGCTTATGCTGCCGCTAATGCATGGAATGTTCTTGCTAAGGTTAAGGATGTTGATTCAAAACGGATCGGTATTATGGGGCATTCTTACGGAGGGAAATGGGCAATGTTTGCATCCTGTTTATATGAGAAATTTGCCTGTGCAGTGTGGTCAGATCCGGGAATAGTTTTCGAGGATTCCCGTGAATCGATCAATTACTGGGAACCCTGGTATCTGGGTTATCATCCTCAGCCCTGGCGAAAAAGAGGATTAATCACCAATGACAATCCCGCAAAAGGTTTGTACCCTAAACTGGTTTCAGAGGGGTATAATCTTCAGGAATTGCATGCACTGATGGCTCCCCGTCCATTTCTCGTTTCGGGAGGTTCTGAAGATCCTGCTAATCGCTGGATTCCATTGAATCATTCTGTTGCAGTAAATGATTTACTGGGCTACAAGAATCGTGTTGCGATGACAAACAGACCCGAGCATACTCCGAATCTGGAGTCTAATGAAGTGGCGTATTCGTTTTTGGAGTACTATTTGAAGTATTGAGTATTGAGTATTGAGTATTGAGATTTGATCCTGGTTCAATTGAGATGTATTGATTAATGTATAATTAATCTGATAGCAAAATAATGACATCTTTTAGCACTTCCGTTCACCCAGATAAAGACAACAGATAACTGAACCAAAAACCAGGAATCAAGACATTGAGTAACTAATTGGTATTTTCAACCCAATTGCTATCGGGTGTCAATTGTCAACTGTCAATTGATAGTCCTACTTCCCGATCTTAATCAATTCTACTTCAAATATCAAAGTGCTGTAAGGTGGAATATCTTTGCCTGCACCGCGTTCTCCGTAAGCAAGTGCATAAGGTATGAAGAAGCGATATTTTGAACCTATTGGCATTTGTTGCAGTCCCTCTGTCCAGCCTGGAATTACCTGGTTCAGTGTAAAGGAAGTTGGTTCACCGCGGTCGTATGAACTATCAAATTGTTGCCCGTTTGTAAGTGTTCCTTTGTAGTGAACAGTTACCTCATCAGTAGCGACTGGCTTGGCACCTGTGCCGGGAGTAAGGACTTCATATTGCAATCCGCTCGGAAGGGTAATAATTCCGGCTTTCTTCTTGTTTTCACTTAAAAACTTATCTGCCTCAGCAATAGATCCCTCAAATTTCTTTTTCTCAAGAGCATTCAGAAGGCCATAGATTACTTCCTGTGATTTTTCAGGGCTGAAAATAACATTGCCACCTGAAAAAACATCACTCATTGCTTTAGAAACCAATGTATAATTCAGGTTGCTCACGCCCCTTTGCTTCAGGTCATTAGCAATGCTTGCCCCAAAGGCATAACTTGCTGAATCCAGTTGTGTTTTAAATAACGGAGCAGCAGCTGGTTTGGTTTGTGCTGAACTATAAGTTGCAATAGCCGCAGCTGCGACAAGTAGTATATAACGTTTCATCTGATTGTTTTATCCCGCTTTGCGGTATGGGTGCATCTATTTTGATCTTATTTTTTGGATCCGTATCCGGACCGGGCCGCTAATATAGACAGCCTGCAGTTAAATTAAACAATATTCTATCTAATTTTTTGTTTCATGATTAAATACTAAATTGTCATAATGAAACCATCATGATTTTTCCAAAACCCACAGGTAGATGATTATTAAATCATGATCGCTTCATCACCATTAAAAAACAATAAATAAATGGATGAAAGTTGACTATATCGCCCTTTCTATTCCTGTATTTTTTATCCTGATTGCAGTTGAGCTTGGTTATGCCCTGTACAAAAAGCTTGATTACTACCGGCTTAATGATTCACTTTCGAATTTGAGTCAGGGTATAGGATCTCAATTAGTAGGAATATTTCTTAAGACAATTACTTTTTTCAGCTATTTATTTATCTATGAGCATTGGAGATTCTATACATTTCCCAATACTTTATTGACATGGATTTTGCTTTTTTTAGGGGTAGATTTTTTCTATTACTGGTTTCACCGTAAAAGTCATCAGATTAACGCATTATGGGCAGCCCATATTGTTCATCATCAGTCTGAAGAGTATAATTTAACGGTTGCTCTCCGGCAATCATGGTTTCAGTCGGGTTTTGCCTGGGTTTTTTACCTTCCACTTGCCTTTGCCGGTTTTGAACCTATTATGTTCCTCACTGTTAGTGCTTTTAATACCATTTATCAGTTCTGGATACATACCCGGGCAATCGGCAGAATGGGCCCCTTAGAATGGTTTTTAAATACCCCTTCCCACCACAGGGTTCATCATGGGTCGAATCCCAAATATATTGATAAGAATCATGCAGGTACTTTAATTATCTGGGATAGAATGTTTGGAACCTTTCAGAATGAGGAAGAGGAAGTAGTTTATGGTATTACCAAGCCTTTGGCGAGCTGGAATCCGGTTTGGGCAAACTTTCACTACTGGGCTGATCTATATTCCAGTTCAAAGAATGCCAGAACTTATACCGATAAGATTAAAATCTTTATCAAAGCACCGGGCTGGTTCCCTGATTACCTCGGAGGAGTGCAACATCCCAAAGAAATTGAGATCAGTAACTATGTTAAATATAGTCCTGATTACGATCAGCGATTCAAAAAATATATTCTCATCACATTTCTTTTCACTCTTAGTCTTTCAAGTCTGCTTATTTTTATCAATTCAGAATTAAGTTCTTTACAATTGATAGCCTGTAGTCTGCTTTCAATTTTAAGTCTTACATCCTGTGGCGTTTTAATGGAGCAACGAAATTGGTCTCACTGGTTTGAAAATGTCAGAATTTTAATCTGGACTTTGGTTCCGCTAACATTCTATGGAAACACTTTTTTTTCAAATCTGATTATTATTAACACCATCGCGGCATTGCTTTCATTCGCCTGGTTCAATCGTATCAAAAGGAATAAATATGTTTAAACGACACAGAAGCTTCTCACTAATCTTTTTGCTGATAATGATTCTGAATCTGATGGTTCAGTCGACTTTTTTTGAGGGTTACAGCATCTTAATTAAGCCATTAATTTGTTTGTCTCTTGCTTTTTATCTGTACAAGGAAAGCAATATGAAAGCCGGTTTTAACAGGCTGGTTTTTGCCGGACTTATTTTCTCATTGATTGGGGATGTATTGCTTCTGTACGCAGGTTCAGATGTCTATCTCTTTTTATATGGTTTAGTCTCATTTTTAATGGCTCATATTGTATATTCATCAGCATTTTTTCGTGATTTCAAGAACAATCCACAGGAATCAAAATATTACGGGCATCTGATGCTCTTCCTTATGGGGGTGTTTTCCATGAGCTATTATTCATGGATCAGGGATTATCTTAATGACTTCAAAATTCCTGTTCTGGCGTATATTTTTGTGATATCTATTATGGCAATCCTTTCTGCTTACCGCTACAGAAGGGTAAATCTGCTAAGTTTCAGATTGATCTGTTTGGGAGCGGTATTCTTTGTGATCTCTGATTCTGCACTTGCCTTTAGGAAGTTTGTAGAACCTTATTCCTTTGCCGGAATACTTATAATGTCGACTTACATGATCGCTCAGTTCCTGATTACAATGGGCACTATCGAGCGTAAGGTAGTGGAGAAACCTCAAACTGTACAAAAGGTTTAGAATGCTAATTATTCGTTTCTATTTAATTGCTTTGAATAATTAATCTATATTCGGTGAATTAATCCCACCAGGATTCATAAAACGCAATTGAAAAATCTTTTAACCGAATGTTTCTTTTAAATATGCTCAGAAGCACTGGATTAACATTCCTGGTGGTATTTCAGTTTCCGTTTCTAAATTTTTCTGTCGCTCAGATAAAAAATGAGATTAGTCCTGAGCAATTAATTGTTCGGAACGCTGCTTCAGTTTATTTCCAATCTTTAGGTGAACAATCCGGAATTTACAGAGGGACGGAATATACTGGATACCCATACAGATTAAAATCAGGTCATCAGTTTTTTGAATCGGCTGACATTAGCAATGGTTCTATTTACTATGATGGTGTTCTTTATGAAAATGTCCCGATGAGGCTGGATATAATTAAAGATCAATTAGTTGTACGTTATGTTGATCAGGTTTCAGGAATTAGTCTTCATAATGAGAAAATAGATTTTTTCTCCATTCATAATCACCATTTTATCCATATAAAGGATGATAATCTCAATATACCGCCGGGATTTTACGATCATGTTTATGATGGAGGAATTGACGTCCTTGTGAATCGCTCTAAAGGTACTTTAAAGGAGGTATCAGTTGAAGGTAATTTTATTACGATCCTCAAGCAAAAAAATAATTTTTTTCTGAAAAAGGAAGGGGTTTACTACCAGGTTGAAAGCTCAGGATCAGTTTTGAAAGTTCTGGGCAGTAAGCAAAAAGAAATTCAGGAGTTTCTGAAAAAGAGTAATATCAAATTCAGGAAAGATCCTGAAAATGCAATTGTCCGAATGGTGAAGTATTATGATCTTTTAACAGAATCAAAATGAAGAAATATAGTATTCTTTTTATCTGTTTATTGATCACTTTATCGCATGTTGTCGCACAGGTTAAGCCGGTATCGATTAGCGTTGACTTTAAAGATTTAAGCATTCAGGACTTTGTAAAAGAGATTGAATCTAAAGCTAATTATCATTTTTACTATAATCCCATAGAGTTCGATAGTATACGAGTAACACTAAGTGCAAGGAATGAATCTGTTTCCGCTATTCTTAGATTGGCATTCAGAAATACCAGTTTCAGTTATACTATTGATCCGAATAATAATGTATTTCTAACAAAAGGAGTTGAGATCCTTGCCAGTCTGCCCTATGGGATATTTGAAAACGAAAAGGACTCTTTAAGCTGGCAAATGCAAAAGGAACCTGAACTTATTGCAGAACTTACTGGTACTGTCGAACAGGGAAATCTTTCTTCCGCTCTTGAAAACAAGCAGATTCAGATAGGGAATAAGACCGCCCAGTTCAGACCCGGAAATGTAACTTTGGTTGGCTATGTACGTGATGCGAAGACTGGCGTTCCAGAAATTGGAGCCGCTGTCTTTGTTGAGAGCCCCCGAATCAGTACCTATACCAATCAATTTGGCTATTATACCCTGGTCATACCGCGTGGGCCTCATATTCTCAATATTAAAGCATTGGGTATTCAGGATACCAAACGTAATTTAATGATCTATTCAGATGGAAAGCTGGATGTTGAGATCCAAACCCAGGTACTTTCATTGAGGGAGGTTGTTATCTCTGCAGAGAAATCTGCCAATGTCAGGAATGTGCAGATGGGGGTTGAAAAGCTGAGTATAAGTTCAATTAAACAGGTGCCAGTGGCTTTTGGGGAAGCAGATATCGTTAAGGTAATGCTGACTCTTCCCGGTGTGAAATCTGTTGGAGAAGCAAGTAATGGATTTAATGTCAGGGGAGGGGCAGTTGATCAGAATCTGATTCTGTTTGATGACCTGACAATTTACAACCCTTCCCATTTTTTCGGATTCTTCTCGGCATTTAATCCCGATGTAATCAAGGATGTAGAATTATATAAAAGCAGTATTCCATCCCGCTACGGCGGTCGTTTATCTTCTGTTCTTGATGTAAACAGCAGGGATGGTAATACTAAAAAGCTAAGTGGAACTGCAGGAATAGGGCTTTTGACTGGCCGCTTGAATATTGAAGGTCCAATTATTAAAGACAAGACTTCTTTTATTCTTGGCGGAAGAACAACCTACTCTAACTGGCTTCTAAAAATGTTGCCTGAAAGCTCCGGATATAAAGATGCTAAGGCCTCATTCTCAGATTTAAATTTGAGAATAAGCCATGAAATCAACAATAAAAACAATTTATACTTATCAGGATATCTGAGTGATGATAATTCCAATCTTGGGAGTGATACCACTTTCGCATATGGCAATCAGAATTTGTCTATGAAATGGAAGCATATTTTCAGCAATAAAGTAACAGGGGTTTTTGTTGGAGGATTAAGCAGGTATCAATACAATAATAACAGTATTGCTAATCCTACCAATGCATACAAAATGGCTTTTGATATTCAGCAGGCCAATTTTAAATCAGACTTTAATTATTATCTGAGTTCAAAACATACCATTGATTTCGGGATCAGTACTATCAGGTATGATCTCAACCCTGGAACATTTCAACCTATTGGCTCTCAATCACTCGTAAAATTGGATGTTTTAGCACCTGAGCAGGCCTTTGAGAGTGCTATTTATGTGGGAGATCGTTTTGATCTGAGTTCAAATTTGTCGATGGATCTTGGTGTACGTTATTCTATGTACAATTACATGGGACCTCAAAGTGTTAATTTATATGCTCCAAATCTTCCAAAATCGGAAAGTAATGTCATCGGGACTGCTTCCTATAAAAAGGGAGAAATGGCAAAAACTTATCATGGTCCTGAACTTCGTCTTTCTGCCCGATATCAGCTTAGTGAAGACTTCTCAGTTAAAGCAGGTTATAATACTTTAAGGCAATACATTCATCTACTGACGAATACTACCGCGATTTCTCCGACCGATATCTGGAAGCTCAG
Source organism: Sphingobacteriales bacterium 16-39-50 (assembly GCA_002257025.1). GTDB lineage: Bacteria > Bacteroidota > Bacteroidia > Sphingobacteriales > Sphingobacteriaceae > Daejeonella. The sequence continues at coordinate 33,937 of NCHA01000022.1, forward strand.
TGATCCGAATATCCGGCCTCAGTATGGCGATCAGACCTCTCTGGGCTTTTACAAGAACTTTAAAGACAATACCATTGAAACTTCGATAGAAGGCTATTTTAAGAATTTAAAAGACTATCTGGATTATAAAAGTGGTGCAAATTTAATTTTGAATCACCATATCGAGACAGATGTAATCAACACAAAGGGTAAAGCTTATGGTGTTGAATTCCTTGTTAAGAAAGTTAGTGGAAAGCTAAATGGCTGGATGGGATATACCTATTCCAGAACCTTATTGAAAATGGATGACCCTAATGCGGGTCAGATCATCAATGGAGGAAAGTATTATCCGGCTAATTATGATAAGCCACATGATTTTAGTCTGGTAGCCAATTATCGTTTCTCACATCGTTTTAGCGCTTCTTTTAATACTGCTTACAGCACCGGAAGACCAATAACAGTTCCTATCGGTAAGTATTTTTATGCAGGATCTTTGAGAGCGAATTATTCAGACAGGAATGCACTTCGGGCTCCTGATTATTTCCGGACTGATTTTTCAATAATTATTGATGGTAATCATAAGGTAAATCAGCTTACTCATAATTCATGGACTTTTGGGATATATAATGTGACCGGCAGGGATAATGCTTATTCAACCTATTTTGTGTCTGAAAAGGGACTCATCAAAGGTTATCAGCTTTCAATTTTTGGATCTGCTATTCCATTTGTAAACTATAATATCAGGTTTTAATATGAAGACAAGGATTTTTAAATTAATTCTATGCATCTCAGCTCTGCTGTTTTCACTGTCTTGTAAAAAGCCGTTTGAGCATGATGCTATAAGTGACTCTGCGACCTTGCTGGTCGTTGAGGGGATAATCAATCAGGGTGGTCAAACAAACATAATGTTAAGTCGTACACTTAAACTTTCAGATAAAAGCGTTGTTCAAATGGAAAAGGGCGCAAAAGTTCAGGTTGAAGGCAGCAATAATTCCATCCTTGCTTTGACTGAAAGTTCTGCTGGCGTTTATACATTGCCAGTAACTACATTTAATACGAATCTTCAATATCGTCTAAGAATTAAGACGATTGCCGGTAAGGAATATCTTTCTGACCTGATGTCTGTGCGTACCACCCCAGCAATTGATAGTTTGAACTGGAGAAGAGAAAGGGAAGGAGTAGGTCTTTATATTGATGCCCACGACAGCAATGACAATACAAGATATTATCAATGGGATTATTTGGAGACATGGGAGCAACACTCAGTTGAGTTTTCCGATTACGTATATAAAGATTCCAGAGTTCAGAGCAGAGATCCCCTTGAATCACAAAAGATTTTTACCTGCTGGAAGAACGAAGCATCGACTAATATTCTAATCAACTCAACAGCGAAGTTAAGCTCGGATGTGGTTGATGATTTTCAACTGGCTTTGATTCCAAATCGTTCTGAGAGGTTGGGTATTCGTTACAGCATTCTGGTCAAACAATATGCAATAGGCAAGGAGGCTTACGATTATCTAACATTAATGAAAAGGAATTCTGAACAGCAGGGTTCTCTCTTTGACAATCAACCTTCAGACATCGTTGGTAATATTAAGTGTATCAGCAATCCGGCTGAAAGGGTAATTGGATTTATAAATATTTCTCAGATCGTTGAAAAGCGAATTTTTATAAATAACAGCCAGGTGCCTGCATGGAATTTTGATCTTACGTGTGGTGCAATTGTGGTTCGGAATCAAAAAGACAGTTTGTATGCAGCTTTCGTTACCGGCCAGAACCTGATTACAACATCTAATATTAGCGCTTCGGGTGGAATTGAATCATATAATGGAAATACAGCAATTTGCCTCGATTGCCGGACAAGGGGAGGCAGTAATGTTAAACCTTCATTTTGGTAACCTTAATAATTAAACAACTTTATTAATGCAAAAATCAGTAAAAACAGTTAAGCAGAAGTTCTTCAGGATACTGGGGATGCTATTACTGATTGCATGTTTTTCTGATGCATTTTCACAGTCTTTTAACCCGGATTCAATTACTAAGCGATTTGCTGAGTATTCAGAACTGAACCTTCAGGAAAAAATTTATGTTCATACGGATCGGGAACTTTATCTGGCTGGTGAGATACTCTGGTTTAAATTGTATAATGTCAATACAGCTTCCAATAAATCAATTGATTTCAGTAAAGTTGCATACGTTGAGATAATTGATAAAAATCAAAAGCCTGTTTTGCAAGCCAAAATTGCAATTGATAAGGGCTCAGGCAGTGGATCTTTATATTTGCCAGTTTCCTTATCCAGCGGGAATTATCAGTTAAGAGCCTACACAAGCTGGATGAAAAATTTCAGCCCTGACTTTTATTTTGAAAAAAATATCCGGTTGGTTAATACGCTGGCAAAACCTGAGAAGAAACAAGCCCTGAATGAAACACTTAATTATGATATTCAGTTCTTTCCTGAAGGCGGAAATATGGTAGAATCTTTGCCTGCAAAGCTTGCTTTTCGTGGGATAGATAGTCAGGGTAAGGGTATAGATTTCAAAGGCACTCTCGTAGATCAAAACAATAACAGCCTTCTGAGTTTTAAACCCCTCAAATTTGGTATTGGGTCTTTTTCTTTTACTCCAGAAAATGGTAAATCTTATAGAGCTTTAATTGAAATCCCCGGATCCCAAACTATAGTTAAGGAATTACCAACTGTTAAGACCGGCTATATACTGCAGCTTGAAAATTCAGGTGCAGAACAGATCAAGGTTAAATTACATGCCAATGAAGGCTCCTCAAATCAGCAGCTTGTTTTATTCGTGCATACCAGGCAGGAGAAAAAGCTAAGTGAAAGTGTTAATTTAATTGGAGGTAAAGCAGAGTTTTTGATTGAAAAGAATAAGCTTGCAGAAGGAATATCTCATTTTACTCTATTCAATACTTCCGGCAAAGCTCTTGCTGAACGACTATATTTTATCCGTCCCTCAAGTCAGTTAAATCTGGCTATAAAAGCCGAAAAGTCAGCTTATTCAACCCGTAAAAAAGTAAGCATTGAATTGCTTTCTAAAGATGAAAAAGGCCTTGAAATTGATGCTGATGCTTCAGTTTCAGTATTTGCTTCAAATGCTAATCCTTCGGATGAAGCTGATATTTTCAATTATTTATGGTTGAAATCAGATTTGAAAGGTACAATAGAATCACCCGGCTATTATCTTAAAAATAAGGATGGACTAGCCGATGAAGCACTTGATAACCTGATGCTGACTCATGGATGGCGAAGGTTTGTATGGCAAGATGTGATTTCTAAGAATATTCCAGCTTTCGGATTCATACCCGAAATCGACGGACATATTGTTCATGGACGAATTATTGACACCAGAACTCAGGCACCTGCAAAGAATATTCTTGCTTATTTGTCATTACCCGGCAAAAAACTGCACCTCTATGGTGCAAGAAGCAATAGTTCCGGACTTGTTAGCTTTCATACCCGCGACATTTATGGTCCTTCAGAATTTGTAGCCCAGACGGATACCCAACAGGATTCGACATATAAAATTGAAATTCTGAGTCCATTTTCAAAAGAATATTCAAGTACAAAACCGTATGAACTAATCCTCAAAGAAGATCTAAGAAATCAATTGTTCACTCAAAGTTTAGGCAGTCAGGTTCAGAATGTTTATTCCTCAAATAAATTGAGGACTTTTTATCCGACATTGGTTGACAGCAGTGCATTTTACCTGAAACCGGATAAAACCTATCTGCTTGATAATTTTGTGCGATTCAATACGATGGAAGAAGTGTTGAGAGAGTATGTAGTTGAGGTGCCGGTAACGCGACAGAAAGATGATTTTTCCGTATGGGTTACGGTCAGACCTCATCTTGTAAATATTCCTAAAAGTGTTAAACCACTAATCATTTTGGATGGTGTCCCAATTTTTGATTCAGGTAATAAGATCATCAAATACGACCCTAAAAAAGTGCGTTCACTCGATGTTGTGGCACAGAAATATTTTCTCGGTGCCTTGAATTTTGAAGGGATCTTGAATTTTACGACCTACAAAGGCAATTTGCCTGATTTTCAGCTGGATACCAGAGCTACTATTGTGGACTATGAGGGTTTACAGCTTAAAAGGGAGTTTTATTCACCGGTTTATGAGACTGCCGCACAAACTGAAATCAGACTGCCTGATTTCAGAAATGTATTGTACTGGTCACCGGATATTAAGATCAATTCAGATGGTAAAAAGACCATCAGTTTCTATACTTCTGATCAGGAGAATAATTATACTGTTATGCTTCAGGGAATTAGTTCTTCGGGAAAAGCTGGTTCTGCGAGTTTGAACATACAGGTTAAGAAATAGTTGGTTTCCTTCCTGAACCATTTGATGGATTTAAGTTTACTCACTTGCAAGATGAATCATCCCTGCTTTGCGGTTTAATATTTTATTCTTCAGTACATTGCTAGCGCGCGCTCAATGTAATTATTTAAGGATTGCGAGGTTCCAGCTTTTCGCAGGATCCAATTTTATCCGATGACAAATCGGAGAGGTTCCAGCCTTCGCTGGAATGACAAATCGAAAAGGGGTATTTGGAGATTCCAGCCTTCGCTGGAATCGGTGCAAATTTAACGAACCGATCCGCAGCAAGATCCAAAATTGCCAAACCCGAAATACATAAAGTCAAAATTTGAGTAAAATGAAACATCATTTACTATACGGTTCCGCAGTGCGATTCCAGCGAAGGCTGGAATCTCCTCACCCTCTACTAACAATGTGTGTCATTCCTGCGAAAGCAGGAACCTCCTGTAACCAGTCTTATAATTTTAAATCAGCGTAGGCTGGAATCTTCATAATGCCTCAAAACGCGCTTTTCACCCCGCGGAAGCGGGAACCCAAGAACTCTTGGTGGACTCTTAAATAATGAGTTGGGTGCCTATCTGTTGCGCTTGCTTTCTTTGTCAAAATAACCTATTCTTTGTCAAAAAAAAATATTGATAACTTAATTTTTACCGGACACTAATGTTTTTGTAATTTGTGTCTGCAATTATAAACACCCCCAATATGATTCTTAAAAGATCCCTGAGCAGTGGCTTTTTCTGCTTTATCCTGAGCTTAATTCTGTTATTTTCTTCTAATCAGATTCATGCACAAAGCAAAACCAAAGACTTTAAGATAAGTTTGCAATGGCAGCCGATTCAGAATAATTTTGAAGGTAAAAGTCAATCACTTTCGGTTCTGAGTTTGACCAATGAATCTACAGAGGATTTGCCTTCAAATGGCTGGACTTTATATTTTAATTATTCGGGTGATTTTCCAAAACCGGATAGCAGAGGCTTAACAATTTCCTTTGTCAACGGAGATCTTTACAAAATTGAGCCAAATGCAGCTTCTGATGGTATATCTGCTGGAGCAAGAATAGATTTTCAGATGGTCAGATCAGGAAATATTGAGAATGTAACTCAATCTCCGCAGGGATTTTACCTTGTTTTTTCAGAGACACCCGATAAAGCAATTCCTGTAAAATGTACTTATCCGGATCCTTCACCCGAATTTCTGAATTCACTTCAGGCATCAAAAACCTGGATGGATCCTGCATATGTTTATTCTAAGAATCAGGATATTCAGGATATTGAGGCATCGAAATTGCCACTGATATTTCCGAGCCCTATTGAATATAAGTTAATCAATGCACAATATACAATCAGCGGGAATACCGGTATTTCTTATGAACCTTTATTTGCCAAAGAGGCAGCGTATCTGATCGAAGAGCTTGGCAAATTACTTAATTCTAAACCTTCAGTAAAACAGAGTAACACGAATGGTATCATTTTAAAAAGAGATCCTAAAATTACAGAAGAAGGTTATGAATTAAGTGTTTCGGATAAGGGAATATGGATTGCTGCTTCAACACCAGCAGGTGCATTTTACGGCATTCAGTCGCTCAAGAGCCTGATACCCCCATTAAGCTGGAAGAATAAACAGAATTCAATAGCCATTCAGGCTGTTGAAGTGAAGGATGAACCCCGTTTTGGATACCGGAGTTTTATGCTGGATGTGGCAAGGAATTTCCAAACCAAAGAGGAGATCCTTAAAGTGCTGGATCTGATGAGTTTATATAAGCTGAATGTATTTCATTTCCACTTTTCTGAAGATGAAGGCTGGAGGGTTGAAATCCCATCGCTTCCTGAATTAACCCAGGTTGGTGGTGTGAGAGCTCATACTGTTGATCATAAAAGTAACATCCAACCTGCTTTTGCTTCAGGGGGTGTTCCAAATCGATTACCTGGCAGCGGACATTTAAGCCGTAAGGATTTTATAGAAGTCCTTAAGTATGCTGCTGCCCGGCATATTCAGGTAATTCCTGAAATTGAATCTCCGGGTCATGCCCGTGCTGCGATTAAAGCGATGGAAAGCCGGTATGAGAAGCTGATGAAAGCAGGGAAACCTGCTGAAGCTAATAGATACCGTTTGATCGATCCTCAGGATAAATCCCAATACCGTTCTGTCCAGGGTTGGAATGATAATGTGATGGATGTAGCCTTGCCTTCAGTTTACAATTTCATTGAAAGGGTGACCGATGATTTGATTCTGATGTATAAGGAAGCAGGAGCACCATTAAAAACAATCCATTATGGGGGAGATGAGGTGCCGGCGAAGGTATGGGAGAAATCTCCGTCATATCTTAAGCTTAAAAGCACAAATCCTGAGATAGAATCTACTGATGATCTCTGGTATTACTATTTCGGAAAATTAAATGCAATGGCCAAAAAGCGTGGCCTGTTTGTTTCAGGCTGGGAAGAAGCGGGAATGCGTAAAACTATCCTCGATGGCAAACCACATTATATTGCCAATCCTGATTTCGCTGACGATCATTTCCAATTGCATGTATGGAATAATGTGATTGGATGGGGGGCTGAAGATCTGGCATACAAACTCGCAAACGGAGGTTATAAAGTAGTTCTTTCACCAGTTTCTAACCAGTATTTTGACCTTGCTTATAATAGCTCTTATTATGAACCGGGCTATAAATGGGGTGGAATGGTGGATGTAGACAAACCCTTTTATTTCATTCCCTATGATTTTTTAAAGAATGTTAAAGAAGACGGACAAGGCAGGCCGATCAAAGATCTGGATCAAAGTAAAATGATCAGGCTGACTGATTATGGTAAATCTAATATCGTAGGTCTGCAGGGTTTGCTCTGGTCTGAGAATAATGTAAGCAAAGAAAGGCTGGAGTATATGATGCTGCCGAAATTGCTGGGACTTGCCGAAAGGGCATGGGCAGAGGAGCCTGAATGGGCTTTGGGTGAGTATTCTATACTGAATGATCTTTACTATAAAAACTCCTGGTCTCAATTTGCTAATCGAGTCGGGAAGCGTGAATTGCCGCGTCTGACTTATTATAATGGAGGATTTTCCTATCGCATCCCTGAACCGGGATTGAAGATTATGGATGGAAAGGTACATGCCAATATTCAGTTGCCCGGACTTGAGATAAGATATACCAAAGATGGCTCAGATCTGGTAGCCGGAAGTATGATTTATACTGGCCCTTTAACCGAAAAAGGAAAATTTCGTTTTGCCGCTTTTGATGCATCAGGTAGGAGAGGAAGGGTTGTGGAGATAGAAAGTAAATAGATAAATTGATTGGATGGGTTTATTCATCTGGTCAGTTTGTCTGCAATCTTTTAAGAGCATTAATTATTCTCGTTCAGAATTATATTTATTTACAGAGTGTAAGATAATTTCTCTTAGGCTGTTAAGTTTTTTGTGACAAAGGTCCTGTGGTGGTTCTTTTAAATGGTAGCCCCGCTTTTTGCTCATACTCCACAGGCCTTAATCACAGGCCGGTATCCGCTTCAATCGGGTTTAGGAACACCAGACAATATTATTTAAATTGAGCTTTCACAAATATATCAAGGGCTACTCGGATAAAAAATGTACTAGGCGCAATGTCATCCCTCAGCTGCTGAAAGGCAGCTGAGGGAACTAAGCGATAGGAGATTACAATATTGCTTTATTAATCCTATTAATCCAATAATCCTACTAATCCTATTAATTTTAATTATTTATTAATCTTATTGTCAATCGAAAAACGTCCCGAACCGGTAAGGAATAACACAATAAACATACCCAGAAAAAGAAGTGATTTCTCTTTGGTTCCGAAATCATCAGCTGCATGTGCAATGAAAAATGCAACTGACATATTGATAATCAATGGAATTAAAGATAGACGGGTGTAAAGTCCTATGATTACAAGAATTGCACATAAAAACTCCGCAAAAGTTGAAAGGTAGAGCGATGGTACCTGGCCTAGTCCGACAGGATCTCCAAATTTCAGGTTCCCTTCCAGAATTTTCTGAAATTTAGGGTAACCATGAGTTAGCATTACAGCGCCTGAAACAACCCTAAGAAATAACAAGCCTAAATCATTGGCCAGGGGAGCACTTGATAAAAAAGGTGATTTCATGATCTCAAAATTTATAAAAGAATGATGCTTCTATCTCTAAGATAGCAGGATTTTTTAGTTTATTTCAAGTTTTGCCTTTGAGTCAATTTTATTAATTGTTTTTCTAAGCTGATCTCTGTTGAAATTCTGTTCACTTATCCTCTCAAATTGTGATCCTCATCACTTTTACTCTTTTTTTATTTGGATATGTATTTATTATTTATCTTTGTAAGTGAACGCTCACTATTTTATTTATTAATGAAAATCTCCGATACTAACATTTTTACCGAAAGACAGATTGAGATCATGCAGGCTGCTACTCAGCGGATCGATAAGCATGGAATTCAGGATCTTACCATTAAGAATCTGGCGGCAGATCTGGAGCTCTCTGAGGCCGCGCTTTATCGCCACTTTAAAAGCAAGAATGATATTTTAATGGGATTGCTTAATTATTTCATTCTGGAAATGGAGGTCAGACTCTCTGCAATAATCAGCCAGGCAGAAGTGAAATCTGAAGACCTGTTAAAGCAAGTTTTTGATTCACAACTAGGGAGTTTTGTGAAAAATCCTGCAATTGTGAGTGTAATCTTTTCTGAAGGGATTTTTCAATTTAATAAGGATTTAAACACAAGGATAATGCAAATGATGAAACTGATGCAGCTCAATATCCAGTCTGTGATTTCAAAGGGCATTGACGCAGGTCAGATCAGAGAAATTGCCGATTCTTCTACCATCACTACAATAATTATGGGGAGTATGCGCATGACTGTCCTGAAGTGGAAATTATCCGGACATAAATCAAATCTCATTCATGATGGTACTACTGTGCTATCCGGAATTTTGAACATGATAAGAAAGTAATACAAATCATCTTATGACACTCATTGTATCATATTTTAATCAATTTAACCCATGAAGTTAGTAAGTATTTACAAATATTCTCTTTTGTTAGTGTTGCTGGTCTTTGGATCTGTGAGCTTAAATGCTCAGCAATGGTCATTAGAGCAATGCATTGATACCGCCCAGGTGCATAATAAGAACCTCCAGATGAGCCGCAACAATATGTTGATCCTTGAGCAAAAGGAGAAGGAAGCAAAGGCGAATTTGCTGCCCAAGCTTGCCCTAAACGCTGATTACCGTTATTACACCGATCAGCCTACCCAATTATTACCACAGTCGGTTTTTGGCGGACCTGCAGGACAATTCAAAGAAACCCGCTTCGGAGTGCCGCATAATATTAATGCCAATATTCAGTTATCTATGCCTCTTTACAATGCTCAACTGAGCAGTGCTGTTGATAACAGCAAAATTGCATCTGAGTTGACTGAGTTGCAATATCAACGCACCGCAGAGCAGGTTATTTATGATATTTCTAATTTGTATTATAATGCTCAGATCCTTCATCATCAGCTTAGTTTCATAGACAGCAATCTCGTTAACACGAAGAAATTACAAAAGAATATAAGTCTTCTGCATGAGCAGTTAATGGCTAAAAGCTCTGATGTCAGCAAAGTGGACTTACAGATTGAACAATTGAATACTCAAAAGGAAGTGGTGAGAAGCAGATATGTACAGGTATTAAATACACTTAAATTTCTAATGGGGCTTCCCCAGGAAAGTTCAGTAAGTATTGACCCAACTATAAAGTATCAGGTTAAGCAGGAATATGCAAGTTTATCGACCATAGATATTCGTCAGGCGAGGATTCAAAACCGTTTGATCAGTGCCGAGCTTAACACGATAAAATATTCAAGACTGCCAACCCTGTCATTGTTTGGTTCTCAGGGTACAACAGGTCTGGGATATGATAAAAGTCCTGATCAGTTTTTGAAGTTCTTCCCTGTTGGCTTTGCAGGCATACAATTGTCTTATCCATTATTTCAGGGAACAGTAACTAAACACAAGATTAATCAGAAAAAGTATGAATTGAAGAACAATGAACTTCAGATAAGTTTATTAAGTGAACAGAATTTAATGCAAGTTGATAATGCTAAAATGCAGCGTCAGGTTGCCCGGAAATCAACAGAGACCATTCTGCTTCAAATGAGACTTGCACAATCAATTTATAATCAAAATATCATACAACAAAAGGAGGGCACAGCAAGCTTAACAGATGTTCTGCTGGCAGATAATGCCTTACGTGAAGCGCAGCAGTCGTATTTAAATGCGATAGTTGAATATTTGAAAGCCGACCTCGAGTATAAAAAGTTAACCGGAAATATTTCTGTCATTAAATAATATCAGCAATGAAAATCACAATTAAAAAAGCTCTGATTATCATAATTCCAATAGTCCTTGTATTGCTTGCAGTTATCCGGCTTAAAAGCAATAAAGAAAAGACTCAGAAGGGAGTTTATCAATATGATAGGGAACAGGTAATCTATGTTCAAACGGATACTGTAAGGTTTGAAAATGTCAGTTCAACTTTTAATTATACGGGTTCATTTGAGCCTATAAAAGAGAGTCGGATCAGTTCTGAATTACAGGGTAAGATAAATCAGATTATGGTTGCGGAAGGTAATTTTGTTAAAAAAGGGCAAGCCATTATTCAATTGGATAATTCTCTGTTAAAATTGTCTTTGCAGTCTGCTCTGGTACAAAAGGAAGGCCTTGAAGTGGATGTAAAGCGATTTGGAATCCTTGTTAAAGCCGAGGCCATACAGGGTGTACAGCTTGAAAAGGCAGAATTGGGTTTAAGATCTGCAAAGGCGCAGATCGCTTCACTTCAGGAGCAAATAAATAAGTCAACAATCAGGGCACCTTTCTCGGGTATTGTAACGGCCAAACTGACTGAAGTTGGGGCATTTGCTTCACCTGGTATTCCATTAATGCAAATCTCTGACATTTCCATCCTGAAGTTTATTGTCAATGTTCCTGAAGCGGATTTAAATCGATTTCAATTGAATCAGACCTATTCTGTTAGTTCAGATGCCTACCCTGATCTTGATTTTTCGGCTAAAGTTGCCATGATTGGAAGTAAAGCCAATACAGGAAACAGCTTTCCTGTGCAATTGATGGTCAATAATACATCAGATTTAAAGATAAAGTCAGGCATGTTTGGAAAAGTAATTCTGAAAAGCCCTGAAGCTGAGCAGGGAATTTTTGTTCCTTCATCCGCATTATTGGGTACTTCTGAGCAAGCTCAAATATACCTGATCAGGAATGGAAAGGCGGTTTTACAAAAAATTGTGATCGGAGCTAAGGTGAAGAATACCAGTAAGGTCTCTTCAGGTTTAAACCAGGGTGATGTAATTATTACTGGGGGTATGATCAATCTCTTTGATGGGGCTAATGTACAGGTAAGATAAAATCGCTGAATTATGAATATTACAGAAATTTCAATCAAGAGACCTTCGCTTATCATTGTTTTATTCAGTGTATTTGCACTTTTAGGCTTCATCGGGTATAAGAATCTCAGTTATGAGCTCATGCCTGATTTTAACCAGCCGGTTGTTGTTATAAAAACTGGTTATCCAGGGGCTGAGCCTGAGGAGGTTGAGACATCCGTTTCAAGAAAAATTGAAGATGCGCTTTCTAATGTTGAAGGAGTGGATTATCTGGTAACCAAATCATTGCCAAATGCATCGGTGATCATTGCTAACCTGAAATATGGAACCGACCTGGATAAAACCATGCAGGATGCACAACGCTATATTGATAATATTAGAAAGGATCTTCCGGAAGATATTTTAAGTCCGGTAATGAGTAAGGTTTCGCCAAACGACCTTCCAATTATGTCAATTAGTGCCAGTAGTAAGATACCTGCCACGGAGTTCTATCAGAAAATGAAGGATGAGTATCTGCCTCAAATACAGCAGATTAAAGGCGTTGCAGAGATCACGATACTCGGTGGTGAAGAGCGGGAAGTTCAGGTAAAAGTAGATGTCGACAAACTCAAGTTTTATAAAATATCATTATCTCAGGTTGTTGAGGCCATAAATCGTTCAGGGATTGACTTGCCTTCAGGCAAAGTACAAACTGATAAAGAATCGAGCTCGGTGCGATTAAGTGGAAAGTTCAATTCTCCGGATGATATTAAAAACGTTCAGATTGCGATGCCTATGCCTGGTAGTCCGGTTTATGTAAGGGATGTTGCTGAAGTAACAGATGGGCTTAAAGAGGCGACTTCTATTAACCGTTATAATGGACAAAATGGAATCGGACTTCTGTTAAAGAAACAAGGGGATGCTAACGCAGTGGAGGTTTCAAAGCTGGTTCGGGAGAAATTTAAATTTATCGAGAAGCAGGATGAAGCAAAGGGCGTTAACTTTATCATTGCTTCTGATAGCACTGATAATACGATTGCAGCTGTAGATTCTGTGATTTTCGACCTGATTCTTGCGGTAATTTTGGTTTCAGTTGTTATGCTTTTATTTCTCCGCAGTTTCAGAAATGCGTTGATTGTTCTGGTAGCGATTCCAACCTCTTTGATTACCGCATTTGCTGTAATGTGGTTATTGGGATATACCCTCAATCTGATGACCTTACTGGCCATGTCATTGATCATCGGTATTCTGGTCGATGATGCTACGGTAGTATTGGAAAATATTCAGAGGCATCTGGATATGGGAAAAGAAAAACGCAAGGCATCGATGGAAGGCAGGATGGAGATTGGTTTTTCGGCACTGTCAATAACACTTGTCGATGTAGTTGTGTTTTTACCTATTCTATTTTTGCAGGTTTTTGTAGCCGATATGCTTAAGCAGTTTTCAGTTGTTGTTATCACGTCTACACTAACCAGTTTACTTGTCGGATTCACACTGACACCCTGGCTGGCATCACGTATTGGTGTTAAAGAAGATTTGAAGCCAAGCAATTTCTTTAATCGTTTTTTGCTTTGGTTCGAACAGCAGTTGGAGAGCTTTACCAATTGGTACGGAAGAGCACTTGAATGGATATTAAGTCACAAATTAATTTTTGCCGGGATAGTACTTCTATTATTTGTGATGACTTTGGGAATCATGAAGCAGGGAATTATTGGTAAGGAACTAATTTCTACTGGTGACCAGGGTAAATTCAGAATGAATCTGGAATTTGATAAATCAACAGCTCTGGAAAAAAATAATGAGGTTTCATATAAGATTGAGAATTACATATTGAAGAACCCTGCCGTTGCAACGGTGTTTAGTAATGTGGGAGGGCCAAGCACAGGAATTGGAAGTTTAGGACAGGGATCTGCCAATAAAACTGAGTTTAACATTCAGTTGAAACCTGCATCCGACAGGGCCAGGCAATCTACAGAGGACTTTATGAAAAAGCTAAGGGAAGAGTTGCAGTTGAAATTCCCAGGGATAAACTATTCAATGGCATCATTAGGTTTGATTCCCCGTTCAGCTCCGATAGAGCTTACTTTAAGTGGCAGTAATGAGGAAATGGTGATGAAGGCCGGAGCCCAAATGCAAACTGCAATTGGACAAATTCCTGGTGCAGATAATGTACGCCTGTCTGTTGAGGCGGGAAGTCCCGAATATATGGTCGTGCCTGATAATGACAAGATGCAGCGTTTGGGTTTAAGCACAGCCTATGTGGGCATGGCATTGAGGACTGCCTTTACTGGAAATGACGATGCAACTTTAACCGAAAATGGTACTGAATACCCTGTCAGGATCTGGCTGGATAAGTTTAGCCGTCAAAATTATGATGATGTAAAGCGTTTAACAGTAATTAATCCAATGGGTATACCGGTAGAGGTTTCTCAGTTTGCAAGTATAGAGCAAAGCAGTACAGCATCATTACTTGAACGGAAAGACAGACAACCGGCTGTTACGCTAACTGCGGATGCATTGGGACGCCCCTCTGGTACAGTTGCTGACGATGTAGTGGCTTACATAAAGGCAAATCCCCTCCCTGGCGATGTACAAATGACCTGGGGAAGTGATATTAAAAGACAGAATGATAGTTTCGGCGCCTTAGGATCGGTTTTACTGATATCGTTTTTGCTTATTTACCTGATTATGGTTGCACTTTATGACAGTTTTATTTATCCTTTTGTAGTTTTATTTTCTATACCGGTAGCCTTAATTGGAGCATTTTTAGCCTTAAATCTTTCAATTAATAATCTTAGTTTGTTTGCTTTACTTGGTTTGATCATGCTGATGGGTCTGGTGGTAAAAAATGCAATTTTGATTGTCGATTTTACAAATCAGTTGAAGGCAGAAGGAATGCACTTCAGGCAGGCATTGATTACTGCCGGCAAGGGAAGGATGCGGCCGATTCTGATGACTACCTTATCAATGGTCATCGGGATGTTGCCAATAGCTCTGGCCTCAGGTACAGCATCAGAATGGAAGAATGGTCTGGCATGGGTTATTATTGGTGGACTTTTGTCTTCATTAATTCTGACCGTTTTTCTGGTGCCTGTGATTTATTATCTCGCAGACAGGCTAAGGGAGAAAATGGCTAAATAGGAACCGATAGCTATCGGGTCTGGCCGTTTTGGACTTACCTTTAGATTAGCATCAACAAGATTAGTAGGTTATTATTATTGTTGAAGCTTTCTTTTTGCTTCTTTTTCTTTGTCAATAACCACGAATTTT
>NCHA01000023.1 GCA_002257025.1 Sphingobacteriales bacterium 16-39-50
CAATCAGGTTAATCAAAAAAATCATAGTTCAGACAAAATGCTGAGACCCAATTCCTATCGGGTGGAGTGTTTTACAGAGCAGGATGTCATCCCTGCCTGCCGGCAGGCAAGGCCGACGCAGGAGGGAACTTAGTGATTTCAAAGAAGATTTAATATTGAAAATCGATACAATAGCAATGAGATCCCTCCTGCGTCGGGATGACAGGTGAAAATGAGAACTTATTTTTTCCCCACAATAACCCGCTGTAAACCATCAAAATTCAAATACTTGTTCGCAAGATTCAACACCTCTTCCGGACTGATATTCCTCACGGTTTGAATATAGTTCTGGTAATAATCATAACCCAAGCCTGAGAAATAGATGTTTTTAAACTTATCAGCATGAGATAATGCGTTTTCAAGACTCCCCAGCATAGAGCCCAGCATATAATTCCTGACCAGTGCCAGTTCTTCTTCCCGTACTGCTTCCTTCTTTAAAATAGCCATTTCCTTTTCAATTTCAGTCATCGCAGCCGTGCAAACATCTGCCCCTACTTCTGAAGCAATAAAGAAATAACCGCTGTTTTTTAAGGAAACTAAAGCAGAACCAATGCCATAGGTAAAGCCTTTATCTTCACGGATATTAGCCATTAATCTCGAACCGAAATAACCGCCCAGTATTGTATTTACAACCTGCAAACCCGGGAAATCAGCATGGTTACGGTTAATCGAGATCTGCCCGATCCGAATCGCCGACTGCAAGGCATCTGCCTTCTCAACATAATGTTCCTTCCCTGAACCTGCCTTGAAATCAAATTTATTTTCCTTAACATCAAATGCATTATTCCAGTCTTTCCCAAACAGCTCATCCAGTAACTTAATACTTTCATCTTTCACTTTACCTGAAACAATGACCGTACAATTTTTGGGCTGGTAGGCAGTCTTAAAATAGGACAATAACTGCTCCCGGTCTAATTGGTCATAATCATTAGAAGTAATATCATAGCCGTATAAAGTATCCCCAAAAAGAACATGATTAAAGGTCTTGCGACTCACAAAGTCATTCTTCTCCAGATTTACACTCAATTTCTGCTTCTGATTACGAACCAGGGTATCAAGCTCCACCTGCGGAAAAACTGAATCTGAAATGATCGCCTTCACAATTGGCAAAGTATTCGCCAGATGCTTGTTTAAAGTGTAAAGTGTTACCGATGAATGATCATTGTTATAATCTGTCTGCAGGAATGAGCCATAATAATCTACCCTGTCGGCAATTTCAGTCGAACTCAATTCGCTGGTACCATCATTCAGCATTGTATTACAGGCAAAAGCCTGTAAAGGCTTTTTGGGATCGTAAGCGATATTGGCGAATATAAACTCAATACGAACCAGATCCTGTTCACCTCCATCAATACTAAAAACCTTTAATCCATTAGCCAGAACCAGGGGTTTTGCCCTGATCAGTTCTATATTTTCAACCTGTCCGAATGCCGGCGCTTGTGCTCTGTCGATCATGTTATTTTGCTAAATAGTATAGAGTGGATGAGTTTTCTTTACGGAAGATATGTGCAGCCTGGGTCCGGATCTCTTCAGCACTAACATCCAGATATTTTTGAGTCTCTGAATTAAGCTGATCAGCATCTCCCAGCAATTCAAAATAGGCCAGGTTCATCGCTTTATCCAGCAGACTCATTTCTGAGAATACCATAGTCGATTCCATTTTGTTCTTCACTTTGGTCAATTCGGCTTCAGGCACCAATTCTTTACTGATACGCCCCAGTTCTTTCCAGATCGCAGCCTCAGCCACCTCCATGCTGATCCCCGGCAATGGCTTTCCTTCCACGACAAACAATCCGGCATCCAGACTTCCTGTGAGGTAAGCATTAATATCACTGAATAATTTCTGGTCTTTCAATAAATTGCGGAACAGACGGGATGAATTACCTCTGGATAAAATATCCGAAATCAGATCGGCAGCATAATATCCCGGTTCAGTCCGGCTTGGCATATGAAACACCTTATAAATTGCATTCAGAGGCACATTTGCAGTAACAGTTTCTTTACGCTCTTCGGTCTGATCATCTTCCATGGGCAGTAATCGCGCAAGCTTCTCCCCTGCCGGGATATTGCCGAACCATTTTTCAGACAGACGTTTAACTTCCTCCAGTTTCACATCCCCACCAACGACCATGATCGCATTCGAAGGATTATAATGACGGGCAAAAAAGGCTTTAACATCCTCAATATTCGCATTTTCGATATGATCCAGTGATTTACCGATCGTAGCCCACTGATAAGGATGCTGTTTATAAGCCATCGGACGCAGTTTCAGCCATACATCGCCATAAGGCTGATTGAGATAACGTTGTTTAAACTCCTCACAAACCACATTCCGCTGCACTTCCAGACTTTTTTCAGAAAAAGCAAGGCTCAGCATCCGGTCGCTTTCAAGCCAGAAAGCCGTTTCAAGATTTACTGAAGGCAAAGTGATGTAATAATTGGTGATATCATTGCTGGTAAAGGCATTATTCTCACCTCCTACCCGCTGCAGGGGTTCATCATAGGATGGAATATTCACCGAGCCCCCAAACATCAGATGCTCGAATAGATGGGCAAAACCTGTTTGATCCGGATGCTCATCGCGGGCACCTACATCATACAATATATTAACAACCGCCATGGGTGTTGTAGGGTCTTCATGGACCAATACTTTAAGGCCATTGGCAAGCGTGAAACGTTCGAAAGAAACCATAAGGGAGCGTAAGCTTTAGGGCGGCTAATTTAGGGAAAAATATGGAGAGGAATTAGGGAATGAGCAAATTAGAGAATTAGCAAATTAGCAAATTGGAATCCTACTTTCCATAACGCGCCCTTCTCGGCAAGCGAATTGATTTTATGTTATGCCGATTTTCCCTGCGAGGAGAGATCTGCTGCAAAAAAATGAGCAAATAAGTACTTATCCTTCCTTAGCAGCATTTTTTGTCAAGTTGAACTGGCGGACATTTTACACTTCCATAACTGCAATAAACACAACAGTCGCCTTGCAGGGGCTTTAAAACACTATTGCATTTTTCACACTCAAAAAAATACTGGCAAGCATCTATCGGCATTGTTTCTTCTTTTTTGTGTCCGCAGTAAGAGCATGTGATTGTTGATTGTAATATGACTTCCATTTTAATTTTCCTTGTAAACCAGGAAATGATTCAAGATTCAGGAACCAAGAATCAAGACTTAATCCTGGTTCAATGAAAATATGTTATCCCCGACTGAATAAAAACTATTACCCGGCCATTTTATAATTAGCAGAATATCACTGACAACCGACAACAGACAACAGACAACTATTAAGCGCAAGCCTGCTGCTCACCCAGAATATCATGGGCACTGAATTTTCCTTTGCGGATAATGCTGCAGAACTTATTAAACTCATTCTGAGATTTTTGTAAGTCGGAAGCACTGAATTCAAGATTATCCCATAATTGTTCGTTCAGGAAGCCATCTTCATCGCTTGCCAATTGATTTTGCGCTTTAATCCACAGGTTGTAGGAATCAGCTGTTTTCTGCTTGAGATACAGATACTGCTCTTTGTAGGTCATTTTTCATTGGTTAGGTCAGTAAATATAATTATTCTTCTTTCCCAAAGAAAAAATATTTATCAAGGTTTTAAAAGGTTTATTAACAGATGGGTACAGGAAATTAATTGCCTGTGAAAAAAATCTGCCAATACTTTTCCGGCATATTTTCCGGATAGAAGCCTGTTAAGAAACTAATTCAAAAAAAGTATTAAAAAGGAACTTGAAAGCTGCCCAAAAAATCAATAAAGTCAAGTACGTAATTCCTGTTAAACAAGGCTAAGATTGGTTGCATATAAACTAAGACTAAACAAGGACTAAACGCGGACTAAACGCGGACAAAACATAGAAAAATACGCGTTTTCTCCGCGTTTAGTCCGCCATTAATTCATGTTTAATTTATACTTATCCAGAACCAGGTAATAAGTCTTCCCGAAGCAGGTAAGAAGCAGGTAAGAATGAAGCTGAAAACGGGCTGCCGGAACGGACAATTATGGGCTTTAAATTTCAGTTCAGTAGCAATTGACTCCCTCCCAGCTAAGATCACTGTGATATAAACAAGGAATCATTTACAAATTGTCAAATTCCCCCATTTGCTAATTTACTAATTTGCTCATTTGCTAATTCTCCTATCTTTGTGCATGCAAACCTCCGATCTGCTTTCCCGGGCTCTGAATTTTGAATTTCTTTCTGCCGAAGAAGGATTATTCCTGTTCAAACATGCGGCAACATCCGAACTGATGTACACTGCCAATGAACTGCGTAAGAAGCAGGTCCCCCACGGAAAAGTAACCTGGATCATCGACCGCAATGTGAACACCACCAATGTCTGCATTGCGAACTGCAAGTTCTGCAATTTCTTCCGCCGGCCGGGACATGATGAAAGCTATATCACTGATATTGAGACCTATAAAGTAAAGATCGAAGAGACCTTCCGTTATGGGGGCGAGCAATTGCTCTTACAGGGCGGGCATCATCCCGACCTTGGGTTGGCTTTCTATGTTGATCTGTTCAAACAATTAAAGGAATTATATCCTACCCTAAAATTGCACTCCCTTGGTCCGCCCGAAATAGCCCATATCGCAAAACTCGAAGGCATGAGCCATACCGAAGTGCTTAAAGCCTTAATGGCTGCCGGTTTGGATTCCTTACCCGGTGCCGGAGCAGAAATTCTGAACGACCGCGTGCGCCGCCTGATCTCAAAAGGCAAGTGTGGTGGACAGGAATGGCTGGACGTCATGCGTGCGGCACATCAACTGGGGCTAACCACCTCGGCAACCATGATGTTCGGGCATGTAGAAACCCTCGAAGAGCGCTTTGAACACCTGGTCTGGCTGCGTGAAGTACAGGCCGAAAAGCCTGCAGATGCCAAAGGATTTATTGCCTTTATTCCCTGGCCTTTTCAGGATGATGGTACGCTTTTGCGTAAGGTAAGGGGCATTACGAACCAGGTTACCGCCGATGAATACATCCGTACCATCGCATTAAGCCGCATCATGCTCCCCAATGTTAAAAATATCCAGGCCAGCTGGCTAACCGTAGGCAAGCAGGTTGCCCAGATCTGTCTTCATGCCGGTGCGAATGATTTTGGATCGATTATGATCGAAGAAAACGTGGTTTCGGCTGCCGGAGCCCCGCATCGCTTTACCTCCCAGGGCATACAGGATTCGATCCGCGAAGCTGGCTTTGAACCTCAGCTCAGAACACAGCAATACGAGTTCAGGGATTTGCCGGAAATGACTGAACAACAGGTGATTGGGTACTGACAATCACTAATATCTACCGTTTACTCATTTTAAACAATTCTTTCTTCTAAATACATGTAAATTAGAGTAAGATGTACTTATTGCTATTTAAATGCAGTTAAATGCCATAATTGTAGATGATGAAGAGTATTCTCGCAAATCTCTTTTCTTTTTGATTGACGGCTATTGTCCAAAAGTCAAGATTAGAGGAATAGCTAAATCAGTACAGGAAGCCCGTCAAATGCTGAAATCAAATGAAATAGATCTAGTATTTCTTGATATAGCCATGCCCAATGAGGATGGATTTGGTTTATTGCCTGATTTGCAAAAAAATTCCGGATCAGTAATTTTTACAACAGCTCATAATCAATATGCTTTAAGAGCTTTAAAGGCAAGTGCGGTTGACTATTTATTGAAACCTGTTGATATCGATGAGCTCAATGAAGCAATTGAAAAAGCGGTTGTTTGGAAAGGTCTAAATCAGACTAATAGTACAAATATTCCTGACCATTCCTTACAATTAAATAGCCTAGAAGAAAACCTGAACGAAATAAAAAAAATCACCAAGTTAAATTTACCTCATTTAAATGGATTTAACATCCTCAATGTAAATAGTATTATTTATGTTGAAGCAGACAGTAATTACTCCATCTTCCATCTTGAAGATCAGGGCCGATTGGTTGTTTCTAAGCATCTTAAAGAATATGAAGAAATTCTTATTAATACAGGGTTCAGCAGAATACATAAATCAACTATCATTAATCTGAAACATCTTAAAAATTATTCTAACAAGAACGGTTTGATAGTAAGTATGTCTGACCGTTCCGAACACACCGTTTCGAGAAGAAGAGTATCAGATTTCCTGGAAACCGTGAGACTTTTTTATAATAATGAGTGAATCATGAGAGAATTCTAAGGTTAGAATTGAAATAATCTTACCGTTTATTTGAAATTACCTACCGCTTATACATTCACAAATAAGCAAAATTCTGAATTACATAAATTACCTGAAGAGTTTCCTATTTTTAGTTGGGAATTATTCTCTCAATAATAATTATTATAATGATGAAGACCCTCTGATTTTGAGAAAAGCGGTTGAAGCGATTGGGGCGTTTCGTCGCTTTTTTTTTTGTTCAATGAAAAAGAAATGGTATATTAATTATTCTATTTGCGTGTAACAGACCTGAGTACTAATATATTCCCGTATAAAAATCAGATTTGAAAAGAAAGCTAATCCTTAAGGCTTCATTAATCATTCTTCTTCTGACAGCGATAGTTATAATACCTAAAATGCTGAATGAGAGCTATCAATCTATTCTACAAAAGCATTTTTCTTTCTCATCGGATATACAATTAAGTTTGAAAGATACAGCAAGTATAAACCGAATAAACAAGGCTGCCTTTAACATTAGGCTTACTAATCCTCAAAAGACAGTTGAACTTGCTGACAGTGCATTAATTTATGCAAAAAAGCTAAATTATTTCTTTGGAATAGCTGAAGCGAATAGAATAAAAGGTGTTGGATTATATTATCTCAGTGACACTGAAAAGGCTGTCAAAAGCTATGTAGAAGCTTTAAAATATTTTAAAGTTTTAAATGATAAAAAAAATGAGGCCCGAGTTTACAATAATTTTGGCAACCTCTACAAGGAAATAAATTACAATAAAGCACTAGTCTATTATAAAAAGGCTCTATCCATAGCTAATAAATTAAAAATTGATGAATTTACAGCAGGTATTTACTTAAATATTGCAACCATTTTAAGATTTCAGGGAAATTATAAAATTTCACTTAAATACCTTGAAATAAGTAAAGAAATATTCGCAAAAACAGGTGACACTATTAATTTCATAACCTCACTACAAAACTCAGGAGTAAGTTATTACAAACTAAACGATTTTGAAACAGCAAAGAAGCGATTATTTGAGGCAATAACTCAGGCTAAAAAGCATGATTTATATAAAGTAATTGTGGGTTCCAATTTAGCATTGGCATCTATTTATTTAGAACAGGCAGACTATTTTAAAACTGAGATTTCTATAAATGAAGGGATCAAATATTCCAGGATGATGGGGGATAATACTTCTGTAAACTACTATTTATATAAAGCTTATGAACTTGAAGTAAAAAGAAAAAATTACCCAAAAGCTTTAAAATATTTAAAAGAAGTCCATTATCATGATAGCCTTCAACTTTCGAGAAACCTGTCTGATAACATTGGGAAAACATCTTCTCACTATTTGCAATTACAAAAAATTCAGGAAAATGAGCTCACTATAGCAAAACAAAAATTTAAAGAAACGCAATACTGGTGGCTAATAACCCTAATCATTTCAATTGTATTACTAGCGGCACTAATTGGAACAGTAATATTTTATTTTTTTCAAAAAAGAAAACAAAAAAAAGAACTAAAAATCCAGAATACTATAGCAACCCTTGAACAAAAAGCGCTGCAGGCAATGATGAATCCGCATTTTGTTTTTAATGTCATTAATACGATTCAATATTTTATTGGAATAAATGAGTCAAAGGCCGCAAACCAGATTCTCACTGGATTTGCAAGGCTAATGAGAAAACATCTTGAAATATGTTTAAAAAATAACATAACTCTATTTGAAGAAATTCAATACCTAAATCTATATCTTTCACTGGAAAAAATCAGATTTGCTGAGAAAATGAGTTATTCTATAAATATTGATGATGCTATTGATGCAGAGGAGATTATTATACCTTCCTTGCTAATACAACCATTTATAGAAAATGCAATGTGGCATGGCTTGTTGCCGAAGGAGGATGGTGGTTGGATTCAGATTAATTTCATACGTATAGACAACTTGCTCAGCATCAAAATTCTAGACAATGGAATAGGTATTTCAAATTCTAGCAAATCCAAAGCTCCTAGCCAGCACACAAGCCGAGGTTTAGAATTAATCCACGAACGCGTCCATCTCCTCAATAAAATCAACAAAACCTCCATCCACATCACCCAAACCCAAACCGGCGAGGCCGGCACCGAAGTCATCATCACAATCCCCATTTAACAAAAAAAGAGAGCATCCCGACTCTCTTTTCCAATAAACCCAAAACAAACACTAAACGATAAAGGGATCAACAATGGCCAGGATCTGGGCCTTGGTCAATGGTTCATCAAATGCTTCGGTGGCGGCCGAGGCAGAAATCATCTGCCCGTTAATACCGGTAATTTTTATTCCGGCCTGGTCTTCCAGTTCTTCGCCGGCATAGGATGCCTGTACGATTGCGCCAATTCCTGTATCCTGTCCGGTAATCCAGGGTTTTATATTTGCCCCGCGTGCCTTGCGCATCTGCCGGATATGGGCGGCATGCCTCGCTTCTACCGAATGGATGTTCAATGCGGCGGTGAGTACGCCCCCACTCCCTATTAATGCCGGAGCCTGGCCTTTATAGGCTCTAACGCCCGTATCCTCAAAGGTCTGCGCTACGGCAAGGAAGGTATCATAATTGGAAAATACATTCGCAAAAGGACCTGTATTTGATCCGTTGCCTGCCGAAAAGTCGAAAGTAGGTTTTGAAACGGGGGTTTTACCCAGAGACATCAATGCTGTTTTCAGAAAGGCCACATGCTGGTTTTCATGATCACGGATGGTAGTGATTGCACCCAGGGCTGCTCCGGCAGGTACGAGTCCGGCTGCAGCTACCCCTTTGGTATAAAATTCTGCTTCCAGGTATTCAAGCGTTAAGGCAAACTGCAATACGGCTTCAACTTCTGTACTTGCAGTTTGTGCATAGGCTTTTTTAAACATGGTACCGAGTGCGAAGGGAATAGATGCCAGGGCTACTTTCTTTCCAAAGCCGTAAAACTGGGCCATGGCTTTTCTTCTCGGACTGATGCGCTCGTATACTTCGGCATCTGTTTTTTCAATTTCTTCTAATATGTTCAGGATATTCATAGCTGTTGGGATTAAGATTTAGGTAAATCGTTGGCGTTGATTTTTGTTTTGATGAAAGGTGCGGCAATACCAAGCACTTCCATTGGAAGACGGGATTTATCGAGTCCGTTAGCATCAATCACTTCAGAATTTGCAAAACTTCCATTGCTGATCAGGTCGCGGATCAATGCCGCATGACGGGCTTCTACAGAAACGATCTTTCCGGCAAGGGTCAGGTAGTTTGCATCTTTAATCAAAACCCCTGCTCCATTGTAAGCAGAAACACCCAGGTCTTCAAAAGCTTTGGCTGTTCCCAGCACACTGTCGCGGCTGCTGAAATTGATCATTGAGAAATCAACCTCTAATCCCGGGATTGCATTTGAGCCTAATGCATTCTTAAAAAATTCGCGGTGAGCGATCTCATGATCCCTGATGTCGGTAAGCAATGATCTTTCGGCTTCGGTGATACCTGAATAGAATGAGGAAGCCACTTTAATGTAGAATGCGGCTTCCAGCTGCTCCAAAGCATAGGCATAATTCAGGATGCCGACATCACCGCTTCCCAAATTTACCCCTGCAGAATCATCGATCATCATTCCGTCTTTTTTACAGCCTGCTGCCAGTAAGGCAATTCCGGCTGCTCCGGCTCCGGCATAGCGAAGGAAGGAACGGCGTTGTAGCGGTGCCGATAAGATATCCTGCTTTTGCAGAATAATTTGCTCATCTTTTTTTGTTATGTTTTCCATGTCTGAGAATAATTTTAAATGTTCTGTTGATTGCGATTACCTACGAGGCCCGGATTGTAACGGATTTGAATTATTTTTCAGAAAATGAAAAAAGCAGGCTCTCAATAAGAAAAACAACATTTTTTTCAAGATTTTTTTTTCGTTTGAATCGCAATATGTTATGTTTGTCCATGAGTTTTAAAGAGCCTGAACCTTTCATCGAAGCTTTAATTTTTGCTTCTGAAAAGAGTATTTCTGCTGAAGAAATACAGCAGGTTTTGGCAGAGCTTAGTGAAGAGCAATTCTCTTTGAAAGCAATTGAGGAATTGATCGAACAGATCAGGCAAAAGTATCTGAATTTGAATCTGGCAATAGAGCTGGTTCAACTGAATGGAGGTTATCAGTTTCTGACGCGAAAGGAGTTTTATCCGGTGATCAATCAGCTGCAGATTCAGCGTTCTAAGAAGAAATTGAGTCAGGCGGCCTTAGAAACACTCTCGATCATTGCTTATAAACAGCCGGTTACCAAGCTGGAGATTGAGCAGATCAGGGGTGTAAATTGCGATTATACCGTACAGAAACTGCTCGAAAAGGAGCTGATCAGTATCGCCGGGAAGTCGGAAACGGTTGGAAAACCCCTGCTTTATGCCACCAGCGGCCTTTTTATGGATTATTTTGGAATTAATTCAACAAAAGATCTTCCGCAATTGAATGAACTGGTTTCAGAAAGCAATGTGATCGGTGAACAGAACGAGTAAAACAACAAGAAATAAAAATTAAAAAAGAGGTTTGGAATTTCAAAATCTTGTTAAATTTATAATAACATAATAATAAAACTAAAAACGTGTAATTTGCACCAATGAAGTCGCCAAAGAAAGTAACAAAAAGCGGGGGATCAAAAAGTCCCGATAAGAAAAAGACCCATTTGTCTGAACCGATAGAACCGATTCGTCCTATTCTTGATGATGAAGATGAATTTGACCTTCCCCTCGACGATGATATTCCGGCATTCGATGATTTCGACGACGATGATGACGATTTTTAAGGAATTACAGCCCTAATATTCAGGCATTCAGTTCTCTGAATGCTTTTTTTATTTTAGCCCTATTACACGATGCTTTTAACCGAAGTCAAGAATAAGAAAACCGCCAGCGAATTTCTGGATGTGGCGCGCGAAATTTACAGGAATGACCCCCACTGGGTTTGTCCGCTCGATAAAGATATTGAAGCTGTTTTCGATCCCGAAAAGAACGAGCTGCATAAGCATGGCGTATGCACCCGATGGGTGTTGAAATCGGACGAGGGGCATTTAATCGGAAGAATAGCAGCCTTTGTAAACGAGAAAAAGGCTTATCAACCCGAACAGCCTACCGGTGGTATTGGTTTTTTTGAATGTATCAATGATCCGGAAGCCGCTACCCTGCTGTTCAGCACTGCCGAAAAATGGCTAACAGAAAGGGGCATGAAGGCAATGGACGGGCCGATCAATTTCGGTGAAAATGACAGCTTCTGGGGACTCCTGATCGAAGGTTTTACCACCCCTTCTTATGGGATGAATTACCATCACCCCTATTACAAAGGGCTTTTTGATGCTTATGGATTCAAAACGCTTTATGAGCAGATTACCAATCACCTTGAGGTAAATAAACCTTTTCCGGAGCGATTTACCAAGATTGCCCAATGGGTTGCCAATAAACCGGGTTATACCTTTAAACACCTCGAAGTGAATAAGCTGGAGGATTTTGCAAAGGATTTTGCTGAAATATACAATGATGCCTGGCAGGATTTTGAAAACTTCGTTCCGCTGCAAACCAAAGGAATTCTTGAAACCTTCAATAAAATGAAAACGGTGATGGATGAAAAGCTAATCTGGTTTGCCTACATCAATAATGAACCGGCGTCGGTTATTGTAATCCTCCCGGATGCGAATCAAATGATCAAAAGCTTTAATGGAAAACTTGGTTTGATAGAAAAACTAAAATTCCTCTATTATCGCTGGAAAGGGGTAAGCCGGATGCGGGCGGTAGTGATGGGTACCAAGAAAGCCTTTCAGAAACATGGCTTAGAATCGGCATTATTCATCAAACTCAAAGAATATGTACTCCCTTTGAACCAGTATGTTGAGCTGGAATTATCATGGGTTGGTGATTTTAACGACAAGATGCTTTCGATACATGAAGCAACCGGGGCTACTTTTGGTAAAAAGCATGCTACGATGCGGAAACTCTTTAAATAAGGCTCTACCCTTGACATGTTATAATACCTTAAGCATAAAGCTATTAAAAATTCATAATTCAGGCCATAATTTTGAGTTAGAACAGCTAAGTTCCTTCACTGCGTTCAGCCTTGCCTGTCGGCAGGCAGGGATGACAGGTTGGGAGGCTGCTCGGCTGGAAAAATGTACCGGGCGCACTGTCATCCCGATAGCTGCCCTTCAGCAGCTGAGGGAACTTGATCTATAAAGCGAAATCCTTCTATTTGTTACCATCTGTCATTTCTCTTTCATAGTTTCTTGAATTTTATTACTCGCTAAGACGCAGAGACGCAAAATATACCAGCTAAAATGAATGATTTAAACTAATATGAAGTCATTTGCGTCTTTGCGAGAGTAAAATTTTTAGAAGATCTAAAGCTAAAATGATAAGCACTCGTCTCCCATACAATCTTTATATAATTTCTGGAGCGCGATAGACGAAGCGGCAAAGCCGGGCTGACCGTCGCGATTAAATACAGCACCGGGTAAAATAAACCTTGCCGGAGGAGCTAGCTTCCGGCTACTGGAAATTTGAGATAGAACGTGATTTCTTGCCGGAACTAGCCCGGAGGAAAGGGCTGAACCAGCCTATAAAACACAGGTATTGATTTCCAAAATCTAAATATTCTGGCCCCAGGGCCTTATCTAAATATTTACTACCGTCCTGTTTTAACCATCTGAATTCTTTGCAAAGGCAGATTAAACCAAAAAGTCCCACACATGTGGGACTTTTTAAAAAAAACCTAATTGAGTTCGATATATAAATATCTAAAGATCAATATCTAACCACATAGATTGAATATACTATGCTTTAAAGGAAACATAGATTGAAGCGAAGCTTCATGGCTATATGTGTCTAAAATGAATGTTGGCAGCTATAAAATGCTATGTTTCTATGTGGTTTTAAATATTTTGTCGAATTCAATTAAATTATGCTTTTACTTTTCGAAGCTCCTCGTACAATTCGATGATCTTCTTTTGCATTTCAAGCAGCTCTATCTCGCGCTCATGAAGCTTTACAGTTAAGTCCTCAAGATCTGAGTCATGCTTCTCCTGCTCCTCTGAATCATTGAATGTTAATAATTGAACTAAACTCATGTCAAATATTTGGGCTATTTCTTCGAGTCTGGATACATTTACATCAGTAATACCGGTTTCTATTTTGGAGAAAGCCGGGATTGAAATTTTTAAACGTTTTGCAACGTCTTCCTGGCTCCAACTCTTCTGATGCCGCAATAAGCGTATTTTTTTACTTAATTCTTTCATTGTATTGTTTTTATAGGTAGATAGATAGGTGTATTCTAAGTATAATCGATTTTTTTTAATAATTATTGTGAATGAAGGCAGAATTCTTTCTCAAATATTAATTCTTTTATCACATGATTAATTCTGATAAATAAGATTCATTTTGAGGAAAAAAAAATTATGCTTTGTAGCAATTAAACTTGTTAAACGTATATTCCGGGTTTAGGTTCCATTCAATGGAATAAATTATTGTATTTTATCTTAATTAATTTTCACCGGATATAAATTAGAGTATGGTAGAACAGATATCTTCGATGCAGAATTTGTAGAAAAGATGAATTTTCTATGTTGAACGGATAAAAACAAGCAGTGTTTAATATAAATGTAAATATATTTTCGTTATTAAAAAAAACTTTAATCAATGTTAATCAGGAATGAAACCTGAACTTAGCGGCAACCCAATTATTCAATTCTTTATGCTCTAAGTAATTAAAGCCAAGACTCTTACACTTTTCCTTCAATATTTCCAGATCAGGATCCTCATAAAATCCACTCAGAAAGAGTGAGGTTCCTGGCTTAGAGGTACGGGCATAAGTCTCCAGCTGATCGATTAAAATATTGCGATTAATATTCGCCAGAATGATATCGAATTTATGATCAGGAATCACTTCCTTAGAACCTTTAAGGGCTTTTATATTGCTGATCTTATTCAGTTCTGAATTTTCAATCGTGCTCTCATAACATATCTCATCATAATCTATTGCCAGCACTTCCTTTGCTCCTAACTTAGATGCAAGAATTGCGAGGATACCGGTGCCGCAGCCCATATCAAGTACCTTCTTGCCCTGAAAATCCTCTTCCAGCATAAATTCCATCATCAATGCCGTAGTTTGATGATGCCCGGTACCAAAGGCCATTTTGGGATCTATCACGATCTCATGCTCAAATTCTGGATGCGCTTCATGAAATGTAGCCCTGATATAGCATTTACCTGCAACCTGTATCGGTTCAAAATTACTTTCCCATACCTCATTCCAGTTTTGATGAGGGATTTTGTTAAGGGTATAGGTAAAAGAGAATAGTTCTGAAAAGTCTGCAGCTAAGCTATCCACTTTACTCTGGTCCAGTTCAAATTCTGGGATATAAGCCTTAAATCCCTGATCTGTATCTTCGAAAGTATCGAAGCCAACCTCAGACAAAGCATTGATCAACAAATCCTTATGGAATTCCTCAGCAGTATGAAGTATAAAAACCAGCTCTAAATAAGTCATTAGCGATCCAGGGCTTTAATGATATCCACAAAATCGCGGGCTTTTAAAGAAGCACCACCAATCAGTCCTCCGTCAATGTCAGGCTGAGCAAACAATTCGGAAGCATTTTTAGGGTTACAGCTTCCGCCATAAAGTATGGTCAGATCATTGGCAAGGTTTGAATTATATTTTTCGGCTACCAGTTTTCGGATATAGGCATGAATTTCCTGAGCCTGCTCCGGACTGGCCGTTAAGCCTGTTCCGATAGCCCATACAGGCTCATAGGCAATTACCAACTTACTGAAATCTGCTTCATTAAGATGAAAAGCAGCTTCGGCCAGTTGCGATTTAATCACATCGAAATAAGAACCATCATTGCGCTGCTCCAGGGTCTCCCCGATGCAAAATATCGGAATAAGATTGTTCTTTAAGACTGCATCCAGCTTCTGTGCCAGAGTTTCATTCGATTCTGAGAAATAGAGTCTGCGTTCAGAATGTCCGATAATAACATAAGCCGCACCTGCAGAAGAAAGCATTGATGCCGACACTTCACCTGTAAAGGCGCCACTATCTGACTGATGGCAATTCTGGGCTCCAACCGCAAGTTTATCATTAACTGTTAAAGATTGAACCAGGCTGCTGATGTGAATGAAGGGCGGACAAACAATAACGCCCTGATCGCCCTTAACTTCTGCTTTGACCAATTCGCTAATTTCTGAGAAAAGTGCGATGCCTTCTTTCAGACCCATATTCATTTTCCAGTTACCGGCTACTATTTTTTTTCTCATTATATATTTTTTGTTAAAATCGATTTTCAGCGTATTAATGAAAGGGTTTTTAGAATACAAAACTGTCTTGAGGCACTGAACCTGGCAATATGCACAAAGCTTCAATCAGGCCCTGATCCCGCATTTTTTCGAAAGCCATTATAGGTATTGATTGGCATTTCATTCAGTTGGCAAATAAAGTTTCATGGTCCCCTTTTTAAACCTCACTTCGTCCAAATGTCCCATTTTTTTTCTGTCTGAAGTAATTAAGTGCATATGCAGAAATGTGTTGTGATGAGTAAATATTGCTTTATGATTGGTTGAGAAGAAGCCAATTATTTCTGCTGGCTCGTTATCGAGTTCATAATTTTTCTGTCCAACATGGGCTTCGTCAGGTGAACTAACTATTGAACCTTTTGGAAGATTAACAATATGAATGGTCGCTCGCTCAACTGTCCCTGTAAGTTTGAACAAAAATGGTCTTGGGTAAGATACTGTGACATTGTCAAGATTTTGTTCCAGTTGTTGGATAATTTGAATGCTGTCAGGCAATCTCTGTTCTGTCCAATTCGTGATATTTGCGTAGGCAAAAAATGGAGCTTTCATACTGTAAGTCTCTTCAACACTCATTGTCGTGTCGGAAACAACTGTCGATTTGTAGGATTTGCCATCGATAATCAATATCTCCCCTGCCAAATTTTCAATTGGTCCCATTCCATATAAATTGGTTTTGTTGGCAATGGTGTCCAGATCTATATTTCCATATAATTGCCCTTTCCACATTACATTTTTCATTTCCCCAACAATTTTTATTGCATTGCTAGTCTGTTGTATTTGGGAAGTACAATTTGTGAAAAACAAAATTGTCAGTAAGAAAAGTGTTATTCTAAAATTCATTTATATCATTTATCGACAATCATTCTTATATCGCAATAAGGTGTAGCTATCTTCTGTATTGTTCTGTCATCTCAAAAACCCGGCTTAATATAGCAATTTCGGTTTCATTGAATTTGGCGTTCCTGCGTTCATACACTCTCGCGGCAGTCTCAAACATCTTCTTTAAACTATATACTTCGAAACCGGAATTTCCTCCCCATGAAAAGTCGGGTACGAAATTTCTGGGAAAACCTGAACCGAAAATATTGGCACCTACGCCGACTACTGTACCGGTATTAAACATCGTATTGATCGCGCATTTTGCATGATCTGCCATAATTAAACCGCAGAATTGCAAGCCTGTTTTGCGGAAACCCTCGGTTGGATAATCCCATAACCTGACTTCAGCATAATTGTTCTTCATATTCGAATTATTGCTGTCGGCGCCAATATTACACCACTCTCCAATTACAGAATTGCCCAGATAACCTTCATGGCCTTTGGATGAATTGGCAAAGATTACTGAATTATTGATCTCTCCCCCAACTTTAGAATGTGGGCCAACAGAGGTCATTCCATAGATTTTTGCACCCATTTTAATAACAGAATCATCACCAAGGGAGAATGAACCCCTGATATGGCAACCTTCCATCACCAATGCTCTTTTACCCAGATAGATTGGTCCTGTACGGGTATTGAAGGTTGAACATTCGGCTTCAACACCATTTTCAATGAAAATATCATCTCCCAGTACGGTATTGGTGCTGCTCAAAGATGCTGAATGACGGCCTTTGGTGATCAGCTTAAAGTCCTTCCTGATCTCGGTATCATTGAATGTGAAAATATTATCCGGGAAAGCTATCCGAACAAAGGGCTTACTGTATTCAAGAAGTTTGAATTTTTCGGTATGTAGCGGACTAAATTCAGGGGCATCACTTTCAGACAGGCGTACTGCAATCAGTAATTGACCTGTAACAAGTGCCTCGCCCTCTTTAATAGTATCCAACGCCTCAATCAGATCATCATCCGGGCAGATGGCCGAATTGATAAAAAGATTAACAGGGAAGTATCTGAGCGGGTATTTCTCCTGAAGGTAACTTTCAGTTAAGTAAGCTGCATCCGTTTTAAGATGTTTCCGCCACTTATCTGCGATGGTCAGAATTCCGACCCTGAGCTCAGATACCGGTCTGGTATAAACCAGAGGCAGCAAATTACTTCGAAACTGATCGTCAAAAAGAATTATACTCATCGAACAAAAATAAAAAAAGTCCCGACCTTATGAGTCGGGACCTTCAATATTATCGAAATAAATAATTATTTTTTCTCGTAACGTGAACGGAACTTATCGATACGACCTGCGGTATCAACCAATTTCATTTTACCGGTGTAAAAAGGGTGAGAGGTGTGTGATATCTCTAATTTTACAAGGGGATATTCGTTACCATCTTCCCATTTAATGCTTTCTTTGGTATCAATGCATGATTTAGTTAAGAAAGAATATTCATTAGACATGTCTTTGAACACAACTAATCTATAATTTTTGGGATGCAATTCAGCTTTCATCTTCAATACTTTTTAAGAGGTGCAAATATAGAAAAAATTATAATTAGTAAAAAGATAAATTGTAAATAATCTTCAGAAAAGAGGAACATTTGATTATTTATTCTCATGAGAAGTGTTTACGCCAATTGCTTTTGATTTACATAACATTCAATATAAAATTTTGTGGACTAATTTTAGATTGATTGGTTTTATATTGTTTTAGAAAGCAGGGTCTGTTTCTCTTCGGTCCTACCAGTCCCGTGTTCTGCCGTAGTTTTTGCCTGGAAATGCCTCTTAAGTATAAAATCTGCGTGGCAAAAAGCTACAGCTGACACCCGGGTTTATTTCAAAAGGGCAATGGTCCTTTTGCTGGGCTATCCCTCCCCTCTGGCGTACGCGTGTTGCGTGTGCTTATTAATTTAAACATGGAATACGCGCAGTAGCATCGGGCTGTCCGCTCCTATGAAAAACAGCTTCATGTAAAATAAACCTTGCCGAAGGAGGTATCTTCCGGCAATTCGTAATTTTATATAGAAGGCAATTTCCTGCCGGAAATACGCCGGAGGAAAGGGCTGAACCGGCCTATAACATACAGGTATTGCTTTTCAAAAACTAATAATTGTGAGTCCACAGCCTTACACGGATAAGTATAAACCATCATATAAACTGTATGATATCAAAACAGCTTATTTAATCTCCTGACAAAGTTCAATCAGAACCCCATGAGCTGATTTTG
Organism: Sphingobacteriales bacterium 16-39-50; assembly: GCA_002257025.1. GTDB lineage: Bacteria > Bacteroidota > Bacteroidia > Sphingobacteriales > Sphingobacteriaceae > Daejeonella. The sequence goes on from NCHA01000023.1 coordinate 18,601, forward strand.
GATGAATGAAACAGACCAGTTTATTATCTGCGCCTTTTTTGGGAACTTCATTCAATAATTTGAATCCTTCAGCCTTTAAGCGCGCCATTTCTTCTACAATATTTTCAACAGCAAAGGCGATATGATGAATTCCTTCTCCACGCTTCTCTATAAAACCGGCGATTGCACTTTCTGAAGAACTGGCTTCAAGCAGTTCAATCTTGTTTTCGCCGACTTTAAAAAACTCTGTAATTACATACTCGGATGCTACTTCTTCAGTTTTGTAGCTTTTACAGCCCAGTAAAGTTTCATAAAGCGGCCCTGCCTCCTTCAATGATCTGACTGCAATTCCGATATGTTCGATTTTGTCCATGGATCTGTTTTATGGCATAAAAATGACCATTTTATCTATACTGACATAGACAAATTGAAAATTAAGCAGAAAATATTTTCATATCTTTGCATTGTATTAAAAAGAATAAAAATGAATTTGCCGATATACTTAGACAATAACGCAACAACTCCAATGGATCCCCGGGTTCTTGAGGCGATGCTACCATACTTCAATGCTAAATTTGGCAATGCCGCAAGCAGGAATCATGCTTTTGGATGGGCTGCTGAAGAGGGTGTTGACTATGCCCGTGAGCAGGTTGCAAAGCTGATCGGGGCAAACGAAAAAGAGATAATTTTCACTTCAGGTGCAACAGAATCAGACAACCTTGCGATCAAGGGTGTTTTTGAAATGTATAAAGAAAAGGGTAATCATATCATTACCTGTGTTACAGAACATAAGGCTGTTCTGGATGCCTGCAAGCATGTCGAAAAAATGGGAGGCCTGGTTACCTATCTTCCTGTTAAATCGGATGGTTTGATCGATCTTGCAGAGCTGGAAGCAGCGATGACAGAGAAAACAATATTGGTTGCGATAATGTATGGCAATAACGAAATCGGAGTAATCCAGCCGGTTAAAGAAATTGCTGCTATTGCTCACAAACACGGAGCACTTTTCATGACTGATGCAACACAGACAGTCGGTAAAATTCCGGTTGATGTAAATGCGGATGGAATTGACCTGATGGCATTCACTGCACACAAAATGTACGGACCAAAGGGTGTTGGCGCATTATACGTTCGTCGTAAAAACCCAAGGGTTAAAGTAACCGCACAAATGGATGGCGGAGGTCATGAAAGAGGAATGCGTTCAGGAACTTTAAATGTTCCGGGAATTGTTGGATTAGGTAAAGCCTGCGAACTATGCCGTCTGGAAATGGATGAGGATGCAAAACGCTTATCAAAACTTCGTGATAAATTACAGGCATCATTAACTGAACTGGAAGAAAGTTATGTGAATGGAAACGTAGAACACCGTTTACCTCATGTAGCCAATATTTCTTTCAAATATGTTGAGGGCGAAGGACTGATGATGGCGATGAAAGATCTGGCTGTTTCTTCGGGGTCGGCTTGTACATCGGCTTCACTTGAGCCTTCATACGTATTAAAGAGTCTGGGCTTATCTGATGATCTTGCACATTCTTCAATACGATTTGGCCTGGGCCGCTTTACAACTGAAGAAGAAGTAGATTTTGCAATAGAACAAACTAAAAAAGCAGTTAATCACCTTCGCGACCTTTCACCACTGTGGGAAATGTTTAAAGAAGGAATTGACCTGGATAAGATTGAGTGGGCAGAACACTAAACTGATTATATAATTTGCAGATTTGAAGATTTGAAAATGGTCTTTAAATTTGATCTAACATAAATTAATCATCTTCAAACCTGCCTGCGGTAGGCAGATCAACACATTATCAAATTTTCAAATTAAAAACATATGGCATATTCAGAAAAAGTAATTGATCACTACACCCACCCGCGTAATGTTGGTACGCTTGATAAAAGCAGTACGAAAGTAGGTACCGGTTTGGTTGGTGCACCAGAATGCGGCGACGTAATGCGTCTGCAGATCGAGGTTGACGAAAACCATATGATCACCGATGCGAAATTCAAAACTTTTGGTTGCGGATCGGCCATTGCATCTTCTTCCCTTGCAACTGAATGGTTGAAAGGAAAATCAATTGATGATGCAATGAAGATCGACAATATGGATATTGTGGAAGAACTTGCGCTTCCACCGGTAAAAATCCATTGTTCTGTATTGGCAGAAGATGCGATTAAAGCTGCTATTAATGATTACCGTGTTAAAAACGGAATGGAAGCATTAGAGTCAGCAAAATCACACCACTAATTAATTAGCGGAAGGGATAAGAAAGGTATCGGGATGGTAACAGTTACAGATAAAGCTAAAAGCAAAGTTGAAGAACTCATGAAGGAGAATGGACTCGATGCGGGTTATTTTCTACGCGTTTCTGTTCAGGGAGGTGGGTGTTCAGGTTTATCGTACAAAATGGACTTTGATAATGAAGAAAAACCGGGCGATCAGTTTTTTGAAGATCAGGGTATCCGTTTAGCATTGGATATGAAGTCATTTTTATATCTGGCAGGAACAGAACTTGATTTCTCAGACGGACTGAACGGTAAGGGATTTAATTTTCATAATCCAAACGCTTCCAGAACCTGTGGTTGCGGGGAAAGTTTTTCAGTATAATTCTGGCTCTTAGAATATATTAAAGTATAACATATTGAATATCAATACAAAAGGCCCTATCTGGGGCCTTTTGCTTTTTTACGGCTAATCTGTTATACTTGTTAATTAAAAATTTCCCAAAATGCTTAAGATGAATCCAATAACAGAGTCCACCACTATACCCGACCTGCTGCGGAACGTGGTCGGGTACGTCCACGAGGAGAATACCACCTTTTTAACGCATAAGGTTAAGGATAGCTGGGTAGAGATCAGTTATAAACAGGTATTGGATACTGCCGATGCCATCTCTGCCTACTTTCTTGAGATGGGGATTAATAAAGGCGACCGTCTGGCACTGATCATTGAAAATTCAGTTGATTGGGTATATTATGATCAGGGGGTTCAGCAAATTGGTGCCATTAATGTCTCGGTCTATCCCACCCTTTCTGAATCAGAAATTGAATATATATTGAACGATTCTTCTGCTAAGACAATCCTTGCAGGAAATCCTTTTCTTTTCCGTAAACTAATTAAGATCGCCGATAACTGCCCTGAATTACAGCGCATCATCCCGGTATTTGATGATTATGAGAAATACCTTCCCGAAAGAGGATTGAATGCCGGAGTAATCAGCTTCAGTAATCTGATCGAAGAAGGAAAAAATGCACTGGAGAGACAAGGAAAAAAAATCGAGGAAGCCAGGGCTGCAATTTTACCAAGTGATCTGACCTCTCTGATTTACACCTCGGGTACAACAGGAATTCCAAAGGGGGTCATGTTAACACATTCCAACTTTGTGCAAAATGTCAAGGTTTGTCTGGAGCAGATCCCTGTGATCAATGAAAACGATGTATTCCTGTCCTTCCTGCCACTATCTCATGTATTTGAGCGTACTGCTACCTATCATGTTTGTTGTGCCGTAGGAAGTAAGATAGCTTTTGCTCAAAGCCTCGAACTTCTGGCAAAAAACATGGCAGAAGTGAAGCCGACTATTATGAGTTGTGTACCACGTCTGCTGGAACGGATTCATGATAAAGCGATGAAAAACGGCACCTCTGCCGGTGGATTGAAATCCAAAATATTCCTTTGGTCTATTGAAACGGGGCAACACTTCCGTGAAGTTCAGGAAGCTGGAAAAACACCGGGAATGTTCCTGAGCATGAAGAAATCTATAGCCGAAAAGCTCGTATTCAGTAAAATCAAGGAAAAAACCGGTGGTCGCTTAAAGTTCATGCTTTCGGGCGGAGCAGCATTGCCTAAAAATGTCGGAGAGTTTTTCGGAAACCTGGGCATCAAGATCCTGGAAGGATTCGGACTTACTGAAACTTCACCTGTTATGTCTGTTACAGAATATCATCGCCAGGTTTATGGAACCGTAGGCCGTATCATTCCGGGCATTGAGGTAGCGATACAGGATGTGGAAAGCAAGAAGATCCTGACCATACAGACGCATGATACATTTGATGAAAATTTTGAATGCCCTGAAGGCGAAATCATCGTTAGAGGACATTGTGTAATGAAGGGATACTGGAATAAGCCCCAGGAAACCGCCGAAGTTATCGATCAGGATGGCTGGTTCCATACAGGGGATATTGGACGTTATTACAGGGGGAACCTCCAGATCACTGACCGGATAAAAAACATGCTGGTGAATGCTTACGGAAAGAATATCTATCCTACTCCGGTTGAAAACACCTATCTGAAGAGTTCCAAGATTGAGCAGATCTTTCTGATCGGTGATAAAAGGGAATATGTAACTGCCATTTTAATCCCATCAAAAGAAGTATTGCAGGAAACCTTTCATCTGAATGAAGAATTTTTCCAGGAAAAAGATTCTTTCATCAGGGATCAGAAAATTCTGGATTGGCTGAATGAGGATATCCGCAAATATTCGACTGAGCTTGCCAAATTTGAAAGAATGAAATCTTTCCTTGTTAAAAGAACTCCATTTAGCATTGAGGAGGGTGAAATTACCCCTACCATGAAAGCCAAACGAAAGGTAATCGAAAATAAATATTCGGAGGATATCAGTGAGATGTACCTTCAGGATACGGAGGCGGATTGAAGCTTAAAGCGGAAAGCTTAAAGCTAAAAGATCAAAGAATAAAGAGTAAAGACATTTCAATATTCATTGAGAAATTGTACCTTTTTTGGCTTTGTTTTCCTCGAGACAAGCTACCTTAACGTGAACTCGACATAATATTTAAAAACCACATACCTGCCTGCGGCAGGCAGGGAAACATAGTATTTTATAGCTTCTAACCTACATTTTAGACATTTTAGTCTCGAAGCTTCGCTTCAATGTATGCGATTTACAATCTATGTTTCCTTTAAAGCATAATAAATTCAATCTATGTGGTTAAATATTAATCTTTAGATAGTTTCATATCGATCTCGTGTAACCTTAGCATCTTTGTGCTAAAAACCCTATTTTTGCAGAAATTTTAAATAAATGAGCATCGGATTATCTGAACTGGAGATTTTACGCCGGGAAGCCCTGGCAGAGCTACGTAAACTGGGTATTGACCCTTATCCTCCTGAAGCATTTGAAGTAAATGTCAATGCGCTGGACATTAAGAATAATTACGAGCGGGATAAGACTTCCTATAAGAATATCCGTTTTGCAGGCAGGATCATGAGCCGCAGAATAATGGGTAGTGCTTCCTTTGCCGAGTTACAGGATTCTACAGGCAGGATACAGGCCTATATCAACCGTGATGAGATCTGTCCGGGAGAAGATAAAACCCTTTACAATACCGTATTTAAAAAGCTGCTCGACATTGGCGATTTTGTCGGCGTTAGCGGATATGTTTTTACAACCAAGACAGGAGAAATTTCAATTCATGTTAGTGAAATGAAGATTCTGTCTAAATCTTTAAAGCCCCTTCCAATTGTAAAGCGGGATGATGATGGAAATATCTATGACGGATTTACTGATCCGGAGATGCGCTACAGGCAGCGTTATGTCGATCTGACGGTTAACCCGGATTTCAAACAAATCTTCATCAAACGATCAAAAGTGATCAATACCATGCGGTCGTATTTTGATGATCAGGGATGGATGGAAGTGGAAACCCCTATCCTTCAACCGATACATGGTGGTGCCGCTGCCCGTCCTTTTAATACGCATCACAATACATTGGATATGCCGCTTTATCTGCGGATTGCGAATGAATTATACCTTAAGAGACTGATCGTTGCCGGCTTTGATGGTGTTTATGAGTTCGGTAAAATGTTCAGGAATGAAGGTATGGATCGCACCCATAATCCTGAATTCACCTCAATGGAAATTTATGTTGCCTACAAGGATTATATCTGGATGATGGCTATGGTTGAGGAATGTCTTGAAAAAGTGGCGCTAGCTGTACATGGTAAATCAACAATAAAGGTTGGAGAACATGAGATTGACTTTGCCGGTCCTTATGAGAAGCTTTCCATGTATGAGTCTATTGAGAAATTTACCGGAATCGATGTTTCGAATATGAATGAGGATGAATTACGTCATACCTGTAAGAGCCTGAATATCGAAATAGATGCAACAATGGGCAGAGGCAAACTTATCGATGAGATTTTTAGCGAAAAGGTCGAAGAGCATCTGATTCAGCCAACTTATATCACTGATTACCCGATCGAAATGACTCCCCTTGCGAAAAAACATCGCAGCAAGGAAGGTTTGGTTGAGCGTTTTGAGCTGTTTGTGATGGGTAAGGAGATTGCCAATGCCTATACTGAACTAAATGACCCAATCGATCAGCGTGAGCGCTTTGAAGATCAGCTTTTACTTGCCGGGCGAGGGGATGAAGAAGCAATGGCCATGGATGATGATTTTCTGAGAGCATTGGAATATGGTATGCCACCTACCTCCGGACTTGGAATTGGAATCGACCGCCTGGTTATGTTAATGACTGATCAGAGTACGATTCAGGAAGTCTTGTTTTTCCCCCAGATGAGACCTGAGAAAAAAGCAAAGTTAGCTACGACTGATGATTTTATTGCTATTGGTATCCCTGCTGAATGGGTTCCTGTCCTGAATAAAATGGGCTTTAAAACCGTTGAAGAACTTAAATCCGGCAATCCGAATAAGGTATTCAACGACCTCGGTGGAATGCGTAAAAAAATGAAGCTGGAAATTGCAATGCCTTCAAAAGAGACTGTGATGGAATGGTTTAGTTAACAAAATAATAACATAAACATAAAGGCCGCTTTGCTTTTTGCATAGCGGCCTTTATTATTTTTGGATCGAACCAATTAAACTATAATTATGAAAAATTCAAGTCTTGAAATCACGGAGCAGGAATACCTGATCAAACTGAACAAAGAAGATTTTGATCTTTCCTTTATCCATCAACTCCTTAAACGGATTCAATCAGAACAATATTTCTTCAATTCGAAGAGAAATTATGAGGAGAATGAGTTTGTAGGTAGTCCGCTTTGCTGCAGTGACTTCTCAATCCGTTTTGACAGTTTGAGGGATAAGTAAGAAAATTAAAAGGGTTGGCGGAAATTGCGTTGCTGTACCGTTCGATCCATTTGTCCCATTTGATCCTTCATCATTTTTATCTGCTCAGCAAGTAATTTATTCTTATCAGCCTTCTTGGCTTCCTGCAGATAAATAGTTGCTTCACGTTTATTTCTTTTTGCCATTGCAATACCAGCCAGACTTAATTTGGCCAGTGCAATGTTATGGTCCATGGTCATGCCTAAGCTGATCGCTCTCTTGAAATATTTCTCTGACTGAAGTGGTGCTTTACGTGATTCGATCAGACCAATCAATAAGTTATAATAACCGTGCTGTCCTTTGAATAGCTGAGTTTCGTAATTCGAAATTCCTTTGAGCCACTCCCCCGCTTTATCCATATCATCTTTACGCAGAAAGTATTGAGCAATCAACATCTTCTCATGATAAAAGAATGTTACTGCTACAAGAATGGCAAGAAAAACCAAAGGAATCCCCCATCCCCAAAAACCAAAAACCATTAATGTTACCGATGCACCCAATATTATGGCTGCAATTATCAATCTGATGAAATTAGGCATTGTCTTCTTATCTCTTAAATTTGTTGCAAATATCCGTTTATTTGAGCGTTTAACCAATATCTATCTGAGAAATTATGCCTTTAAAACTAGAGGAAAGCTGGAAGGATGTTCTGGAAGCAGAATTTGATAAAGAGTACATGAAAAAACTTCGTTCCTTTCTTCAATCTCAACAGGAACAAAAAAGAATAATCTATCCCGCAAATAGTTTGATTTTCAATGCCTTCAATCATACTCCATTTAATAAAGTAAAAGTCGTTATTATTGGTCAGGATCCTTATCATGGTGCTAATCAGGCACATGGTTTATCTTTTTCGGTTAAGAAAGGGGTTCCGATTCCACCCTCCCTTCAAAACATCTTCAAGGAACTTCAGGCAGAATATAAAGACTTTCAATTTCCAAAACATGGCGACCTAAGTTCATGGGCAGACCAGGGTGTATTATTGCTGAATGCAACCTTAACTGTTGAAGCTTCAAAGGCAGGATCGCATCAAAACCAGGGATGGGAAAAATTTACTGACCAGGTAATTCAAACACTTTCTGAGAAAAGGACAGGGATTGTATTCTTGCTCTGGGGTAAATATGCCCAGGCTAAGGCCGCTATGATTGATCAAAATAAGCATCTGGTATTAATGGCCGCCCACCCATCACCCTTTTCTGCTTATAATGGTTTTTTGGGCTGTAATCACTTCATCAAGACCAATGAATATCTGGAGAAGGATGGGGAGAAGGGGATTGATTGGTGTAAATTAGATAATTAGCAAATGAGTAAATTAGCAAATGAATTAATGTAATGTTGTTGAATTAAAATGACAAGAAATTAATCAATTACCCAATTTAGGCGCCTTGCCCATTTGCTAATTTCCTAATTATCTAATTTGCTAATTCACATTTTGCTCATTAATATTCCAAAGGCACCGCCGGTTCTTTCTTATTCGTCGACATGATCATCATGGTTTGAAAGGTTTTGACCACACTGATCTTGCTGATCTTATCCATAATCAGGCGTTCGTATGATTTAATATCCTTAACATAAGCCTTTAGCAGGAAATCACACTGACCGGTAACATGATGGCATTCCGTGATTTCTTTGATTGCCTCAATTTCTTCAAGGAAAACCTGGATCGTATTATTTTTATGAAAATCAAGCTGAATCTGAATAAAGGTTTTTATACCCAGACCCAATAATTCTTCGTCCACAAGTGCATGATAGCTCTTGATGTAATGGGCTTGTTCCAGCTTCCTGACCCGTTCCAACGTGGGAGCCGGAGATAGACCTACTTCATGAGAAAGTTGCAAATTGGTAATCCTACCATTTTCCTGAAGAATTTTAAGAATTCTCAGATCTATTTTATCCAGTTCTATTGCCATAATAAACTCAAAAGTAAAGTATAAAAAGCATTAGCCAAATTTTATTTTAAAAAATGTCTATAATATAGTCATATATTTTATGGTTATATTTTTAGATTAATCTAAATAAAATATTAGATTTGTTTAATTTTTAAGCTTATGCACTCATTTACAGAAGAAAACTACCTGAAAGCTATCTATCACCTGAGTGAAGGAAACACGATGGCAGTAAGTACAAACCAGATTGCTGAAATGACCAGTACCAAGGCCGCTTCGGTTACCGATATGCTGAAAAAACTGGCTGAAAAGAAACTGATAAACTACATTAAATATCAGGGGGTTACGTTAACAGGCACCGGAGTAAATGCGGCAGTGAATATCATCAGAAAGCACCGTTTATGGGAGGTTTTTCTGGTTGAAAAGCTTGGATTTAAATGGGATGAAGTTCATGATATAGCAGAAGAGCTGGAACACATCAATTCTGAAACGCTGATCAATCGCCTGGATGACTTTCTCGGAAATCCGGTAGCCGATCCTCATGGTGACCCAATTCCTGACAGATCGGGCCTGATAAAACATAAAAAACTGGTTAAGATATCTGATATGCAGACAGGCGAAAGTGGCACTGTTTCCGGAGTAAGTGAACATTCCTCTGTTTTTTTAAAACTATTGGAAAAGCTGGGATTAACCTTAGGAACAAAAATAATTATCTCAGAACTGATTGAATTTGACGGGTCGATCATGCTCACAATCGATCAAAAAACTGAACGGACAATCAGTCGTGAGGTTGCAAAAAATATATTGGTTATTTTATGAGCAATAAGAATTCAGAATCACTGAGTGAGGTTCACGGTTCGGTAATTACCTCAGGTAAAACCGGATGGCGTAAGCTCATGGCTTTTATCGGCCCGGCTTATCTTGTCAGTGTTGGTTATATGGATCCGGGTAACTGGGCGACTGACATTGCGGGTGGTAGTCAGTTTGGCTATAAACTGATCTGGGTATTGCTGATGTCGAACCTGATGGCATTATTACTTCAATCGCTCAGCGCCCGCTTAGGGATAGTCCGCGGACTCGACCTGGCACAGGCATCGAGAAATACCTATCCTTCTTATGTCAATTACCCGCTTTACGTTTTGGCACAAATTGCCATCATCGCCTGTGACCTGGCTGAGATTATTGGGATGGCTATCGGATTAAATCTGCTTTTTGGTCTTCCGCTGATCTGGGGAGTATCTATTACTATTCTGGACACCTTTCTGCTGCTCTTTCTGATGAATAAAGGAATGCGAATGATGGAGGTCTTCATTGTATCAATGGTGTTTATTGTCGGAATTTCCTTTTTAACTGAGATGTTCATTGTTAAACCCTTAATTGGTGAAGTATTAAGTGGATTTGCACCATCTATGCTATCAGGAAATGCACTTTACATAGCAATTGGAATCATTGGAGCAACGGTAATGCCCCATAATTTGTATCTGCATTCTTCCCTGGTACAGACAAGAAAAATTGAACGTACTGCCAAAGGAATCAAAGACTCCTTAAAATACAACCTGATCGATACAACCATTGCCTTAAATCTTGCATTCTTCGTTAATGCTGCAATTCTGATCCTGGCTGCTACCGCATTTTATAAAAATGGCTTGTTTGAGGTTGCAGAGATTCAGGATGCCTATAAATTACTGGATAATATTTTCGGCTCAGTTGCCCCTACCCTGTTCGCCATAGCACTGATCGCATCCGGACAGAGCTCTACAATTACAGGAACACTGGCAGGGCAGATCGTGATGGAAGGTCACCTGAACCTAAGAATACAACCCTGGATCAGACGATTGCTGACACGTCTGCTGGCCATCATCCCGGCATTCTTTACCATTATGTTCTTTGGTGAGGAAGCTTTAGGCAGCTTACTCATATTAAGTCAGGTTGTTCTGAGTTTGCAACTCGGCTTTGCGGTGATTCCATTAATTCACTTCAACTCCGACAGGCAAAAAATGAAGGAATACACGATCAAAACCTGGGTTAAAATTTTGGCATGGCTATCTGCTCTGATCATTGTAAGCCTGAATGTACAGCTTGTAATTGAGGAGATTGGTAGCTGGCTCAGTAGCACAACTATTAGTGTTTGGTGGATCTATTTACTTGTAATTCCTTTAGCCATAAGTATAGGATTATTATTGCTATACGTGTTTCTAATGCCCTTTTTCAGAAAACATGAACTCAAGATATCCAATGTTCCACATGGAGAAGCTCTTGAAATCGGAGAACTTGAAAAGGTGGAGTATAAAAAGATAGGTATTACTGTCGATTTTTCTAAGAATGACAGAAATACTTTTCGCCATGCATTAATACAGGGTGGGAAAAGTGCTGATTACTATCTGATCCATATTGTTGAAACCGCTGCAGCAAAGTTCCATGGCGAGAAAGTTCTCGATCATGAAACCCAAAGTGATACCGACAATCTTGAAAAATATCAGCAAAATCTGAAAGATCTTGGCTATCAGGCACATATTGAAATCGGATATGGCACAGCTTCAAAAGCCATATCAGAAATTGTGAAAGCGAAGAATCTGGATCTTCTGGTCATGGGTGCTCATGGACATAAGGGTATCAGCGATCTGATCTTTGGAACCACAGTGGATACCGTACGGCATAATGTGAATATTCCGATTATGATTGTGAAGTGAGATGGGGGGAATGGGGTCGGAGGTCGGAGGTCTGAAGTTTGTGATCGGAGATGGGAGATGTGAGATATGAGAAAGAATCAATTAAAAGAAATAAAGTATAACTGTTAGTTTTTTGATACTTTTTCGAGCATAAAAAGCATAGCACGCGGGTTTAGGAATCCATCGTGCTGGTAAATAATTTCATCCTTAATATTAAGAACAGTGATTGTGGGATAGGAAACCTGACCATTTTGCGTACCCAGTTCTCTTGCCAGTTCATGAAGTCCGGCTTTATGTTTAAAAGTTCTGCCGGCAAAAAATATATCATTCATGTCTTCTGCATCAAGAAATACAGTGTAGAATTTCTCATTCAATACTGCAGCCACCTTAGGGTCCCTGGTCATCGTATTTTTCATGGCATGACAATATTTACACCAGCTTGTCATGATCAGCACTACAATTGGCTTAGGCTCTTTTTCCTGCAATGTTTTGATCTCTTCAAATTTAACTATACGGTTTTGCGCAGACAGTTCTGAACCCTGAATCAGAACAAAAAAGAATACGATCAATATCCTGAGCATCTTATTTGATGATTAAACGTACACCCAGAAATCCCCTGATCCCCTGGTTGGGAGCATAAACATATCCCGGGTCAAAAGTTAAAGCATAAGGATTGGCCGCGCTCGGAACCACATTTCCGGCAGCATCGGTCTGAACTTCCTTATCAAAAGGATCATTACTGCGTGCAATTAAAAATGGCTCATTCTTACCCGGTGTCCAGTTCAGTAAATTTTTTACACCTCCGTAAAGCTCGATCTTTTTCAAGCCTGTATAGGTGAATTGAATATTTTGCAGACTCCATACCGGTGATATTCCGCTTCTAGGGTCTGAATTGCTTAAACGAGGTAAGAGCATAGGTCCGTAAATATTTCCTGTGTAATCGAGTCCAAGATTCAGGTTCTCGAGTTTATAGGAAATCCCCCAGGTACCTGTCCATTTTTCATTGAGAAATGGCCGGATTTTCTTACCAGATGCTTCATTTTTAGAAAACACCTCCAGCAGGGAAGTCCCGGCAATAATCTTAAGTCCGTTTGTAAATGTCATATCAAAATTAGCACTCAAACCACGCGAGACTGCATACCCCTGCAAATTACTGTAAATGATCTGATTAGGGTTGCTCAAATAATCTGGGATGATCTGGTTATTAAAATGCGTGTACCAGGCAGAAGCATCTATACCTATAAAACTTCCGCTTTTGAAATAGATCCTTTTTATAAAGTTAAGATTTGCATTATAACTTCTTTCCGGTTTCAGCTGTTCTGTAACCACAACTTCCCTTGAGCCTGTAAGAGCAGCATGTTCCTCGGTAAACAGACTTACTACCCTAAAACCCGTACCTGCATTTAAACGGAGAATATTATTTTCATTAAGCATCCATTTGTAAGCAAATCTTGGAGTTAGAATATTGCCATGAATGGAGTTATAGTCGTATCTCATTCCAAGCAAAAGTTTATGCTTTTCTGCAAGGGCTATTTCATCCTGTATAAAGATCCCGGGAAGCCATACCTTATCCGCCTTATTTAGTCCGTTCAGTAATGCAGTCGCAGGAGTATTATCGTCATACATCGTATACCTCAGGGCTGTTCCAATGAGCAGGTCATGAGCTTTTATTTTTTTATCCCAGCTTAATTGCCCAAACGCAATCTTTTGCCTTGCATCGTAAATGGTATTCCCATAAACCGAATTCTGATCGTGGTCATTTAAAGACCATGAAAACATAACAGATTCTTTTAAGGGAAGCTGATAGGTTCCCAGCATTTCCCATCTGTTAGTGTAGATACTCTCACCATAACGCTCTGTTCCTCCCCTGTAAGCCTTGTCCCAGGTGATGTCGCCACCCCAGCGATCCTCGTAATTATATCTTGCCGCAAGACTGAACTGCCTGTTTTCCTTTCTGTTAAAATTCCATTTCTGAAACACTGAAATCCTGTCCTGAAGAGTTACATCCGTAAAAAGATCCTTATTATTATCGATCCGGTTTCCATATTTAAAATAATTGATCCCTGTCAGCACTTCAGCTTTTTTGCCGGCAGCAAACTTAAACCCGAGATCAGTATTTAACTCCCCCCAGGAAGTTGTAAAAACATCCCCTGAAAATGCCGGTGCATTCTGTGGTTTTTTGGTAATGATATTAATCAAACCACCCACAGCCTCAGAACCATAAAGTGACGAAGCGGGTCCCTTAACAATCTCTACCCGCTCTATCAAGGCATTGGGTATCCCTGAAAGACCGTAAACAGATGAAAGGCCGCTGACTATAGGCATACCATCTATCAAAATCATTGTATACGGACCCTCAAGACCATTGATATGGATATCACCGGTATTGCAAATATTACAGTTTAATTGTGGCCTGACTCCATTTACATTTTGTAAAGCATCAAAAACAGAGGGTGTTGGATTCTTCCTGAAAAATGCCGGGCTATATACTTCAACAGGCACCGGGCTCGCCAGCCGGCTAACCTCTTTCATGGTTCCGGTTACTATAAACTCTTCGATAGCTGATCCTGATTCTTCTAAATCGACGTCCAGATTAACCGTTTCGTCTTCCCTGATAATAAGTTCTTTCTTGATTGGACTATAACCTAAGGCTGAAAAACTTATAATATGTTTCCCAGGCTTAAGATTAGTGATAGAATATTTACCCAGGGAGTCGCTTGTAGTACCAATTTTGCTATCAATAAGCCTTACAGAGGCAAAGGCAACGGGCTTCTGTCCGGATCTAATCCATCCGCCTAGGGCGGATATCTGCCCTTTTGCCGTCAAAGCAATCCCGAATAGTATAATTGACAGAATAAAAAACCTCATTTATTAAATATTAGATTGCCAAAAATACAAATTTAGATTAATCTAAAAATATTATTTTATCAATCTTAAAAATATTTTCAATAAACTATAACCATGAGAATTCCGGTTGTGGATTTTCTTTCGGATATTTGCACTTATGTCGGGTGGAATAAATATTAAAAATAAGCGAGCGTATTTCGAGTATCATATACTTGAGACCTATACGGCCGGTATAAAATTGCTCGGTACTGAAATAAAATCGATCCGTGAAGGGAAGGCTGATATCAATGACGCGTTCTGTACTTTTTTTGACGGCAATCTCTATGTCAGGAATATGCAGATCGCTGAATATTCACATGGCTCTTTTTATAACCATGAGGCTAAGCGCGACAGGGTCTTGCTTCTGAACAAGAAGGAAATAGCGAAACTCCGGACAAAAATCGAGGAAAAAGGCTTTACCATTATTCCATTAAAAATCTTCACCTCAGAACGGGGTTTTGCGAAGCTGGAGATCGGCCTGGCACAGGGTAAAAAGATCTACGATAAACGCGAAACGCTCAAAGACCGTGATGCGAAACTGGAGATGAGCAGGGCGATGAAACGATAGAGTTACGAATTATCAATTACGAATTATTAATTACGAATTACCAATTGCTAACTGTCAACTGTCAACTGTCAATTACCTACCACGCTTTTTCTCCCACCAGCGGCACAAATCTAAAGGTATCCAATGAAATCCGCTCGTAGTCCTTTTCACTTACTCTGAGCACGGTAATCATTTTTTGAGAATTCTCATCACCTACAGGGATAACCAGAATTCCTCCAATTTTCAATTGTTTAAGCATAATTTCAGGCACCAGTGGGGCTCCTGCGGTCACAATAATCTTATCGTAAGGGGCGTGCTCAGCAATCCCTTTTGAACCATCCCCGAAAAAGAATTCAGCATGATAGCCTATATGTGGCAAAACCTGACTGGTTCGTTTGTATAGATTTTCCTGGCGCTCGATAGTGTACACCTTCGCCCCAAGCTCCAGAAGAATACAGGTTTGATAACCTGAACCTGTGCCTATCTCAAGAACTTTATCACCAGGTTTAATATGTAAAAGCTCAGTCTGGTAAGCTACAGTATAGGGCTGGGAGATTGTTTGTCCGTCTCCAATTGGAAAGGCAATGTCTTTATAGGCTTGGGTCCAGAATGTCTCGTCAAAAAAATAATGTCTCGGGACTTTTCCAATTGCTTTTAATACTTTTTCATCGGCTATACCTCTGTCTCTGAGTAATTCTACCAACTTTTTCCTGGCTCCCTTTTCACGGTAGCTATCAACTAATTTATGTGCCATTGCTCTTCAAAAATAGTCTTATGAAGGCAGTATTTTAAAATAAAATTGAGAATAAATTAAAGGAATAATTTTAATAAGGATCTACATCAATATGAATGTAAACACCCTTGCTAGAGGGCTGTGAATCGAAGTTTCTGAGAATATTCTGTAATGCTTCTTTGATCTTCTGTACCGATACCCCTTCCTTCTCAACCTTAATCAAAATGGTCTGAATAAAATAATTCCTGATACGGCTGATCAGAGGTGCTTCAGGTCCAAGTACACGGTCGCCAAACTGCGATCTTAAAACTTTAGCCAGAGAATCAGAAATTACCGCCAGTTTATGGGGATCTTTATGCTTCACATCTAATTGTATAAGACGGTAAAGTGGAGGGTAGTGAAAATTTCTCCTCTCCAGAATCTCGGTATCAAACATCTCCTCATAATCGCCCCGAATTACCTGGCTGATAATACGATGGCTTGTATCATAAGCCTGAATAATAACCTTGCCTTGTTTCGCCCTTCTTCCCGCCCGTCCCGAAACCTGTGCTAACATCTGAAAGCTTCGCTCAAATGCCCGAAAATCAGGATAATTTAACATACTGTCGGCACTGATAATCCCGATTGTACTTACATTTCCGAAATCAAGGCCCTTAGCTACCATTTGCGTGCCCACCAGGATATCGATCTTACCCTCTTCAAAATCATTGAGCAGAATCTGAAAACTATTTCTGGTACGGGTGGAGTCGAGATCCATACGGGCAATTTTTGCATCCTCAAAGATACGCTGCAGTTCATCTTCTATCTTTTCGGTACCGAAGCCCTTTTGCTCTATCCGGGTAGAACCACAAGCAGGACAGGCTTGCAATACATCCTGTTTATATCCGCAATAGTGACAATGTAGTTTTGCACTACTCTTATGAAAAGTAAGACTTACATCACAATTGATGCATTTGGGAGTATATCCGCAGGTAGTACAAAGTAAAACAGGAGTATATCCACGACGATTCTGAAAAAGAATCACCTGCTCCTTTCTGGATAATGCCGCTTTAATTTCATTTACCAGAACTGTGGTAAAATGCGATTGCATGGTTTTTCGTTTGGTTTCCTCAGCTATACTTACCACTTCAATTTCAGGTGATTTTACTCCACCATACCTGCCCTTTAAGGTTACAAAACCATATTTCTTAATTTTCGCATTATAAAAACTCTCTAAACTCGGAGTTGCTGAGCCTAAAACTATCCTCGCCCCATGCAGGTGTGAAAGAAAGATTGCAGTATCCCTGGCATGGTACCGGGGAGCCGGGTCATATTGCTTGTAAGAAGATTCATGCTCTTCGTCGACGATGATCAGGCCCAGATCCTTAAACGGCAGAAAAATAGATGATCTGGCACCGAGAATCATTTTATACTCACCTTTTAAAACTTTCTGCCATACTTCTGCCCGCTCATTATCATTAAAGCGGGAATGATAAACTCCAATTTGTCCTCCAAAATGTTCACGCAAACGTTCAATAAGCTGCGTGGTCAAGGCAATCTCTGGCAAAAGATATAATGTCTGCTTGTCTTCAAGCAGCATTTGCTCAATCAGGCGGATATAGATCTGTGTTTTTCCGGAAGATGTTTCGCCATAAAGTAAAACAACATCCTTCTCTTTCAATTGCTCTCTGATATCTCCCAAAGCAAGCTCCTGGGCTTCATTCAGCTTAAAATCATGAAGGATTTCGAGCTCTTCGGCGCTCAGGCGACTCACCACTTTATCTTCCTGGATAAAAATCTCCTTCTCAATCAGCGTTTTTAATGCCGCCGGTCCGCTTCCACTGACTTCCAGCAGATCGGGTTTGGAAATTTCCATTTGCTGCTTTTCAAGCTTAAAATAAGCAAGTAAAAGTTCCAGCTGCTTTGGTGCCCTTTCAAGAATTTCAAATAAAGCCCTGCGGTTTTCGGAATCCTTATATTGGGGATGAAGGCTAATAAATGATTTCTTTTTGGGTTTGAACTTCTCAGTAATTTCTTCAGAAATTATGATAATATTCTTCTCAAAAAGGGCTCTGAGTATTGGGAAAACGGTTTTTTGCCCGAGTAATTTACTGATATCACTTACCTTAAGTTCTGATTGAATATCCAGGGCATCAATAATCAGGAACTCCTTATCAGAAAGTTCCGACTTATCGAACTCTGTTGAATGATTCAGAATGATACGAGTTTCACTAGCGAGTTTGAGGGCTGAAGGAAGCGCAGCCTGCATCACCTCACCGATATGACAGAGGTAATAATCAGACATCCACTTCCATAATTTCAACTGAAATTCATTCACAATGGGCTCATCATCAAGAACATCAATGATATATTTAGCCTCATAAAGTTCGGGAGGAGTTTCAGATACTTGATAAACAATCGCGGTATAGATCTTAGCCCGTCCGAACTGAACAACCACACGCTTTCCTATTGAAATAGCCCCGGTCATTTCTGAAGGAACCCGGTAAGTATAGGTTTTAGGTATCGCTAAAGGCAGAACTACCTCTATGAAAAGAGTTTTCCTTTCTATGCCATCTGTTTCATTAAACTCAAGCATTATTTACTCTTTATAGCGACGAAAATCAGGCTAAACCAACCCAAAATAAAAAATAAACCTCCGATTGGTGTAATTGGTCCAAGAACTGAAAGCTGTTCGATATTCAGTATTTCTTTTGTAGAAATAAGATATAAAGAACCCGAAAAAAGAAGAATTCCAAGAGAAAAGAACCAGGCAGCCATATTTACAGCCTTATTATTGCTTGCTGGAAGTATTGAAACGAAAAGCAAGGCAAGTGTATGATAGAAGTGATAACTTACAGCAGTTTTCCAAACCTCTAATCCGGCCGGATCAAGAAGGGATTTTAAAGCATGAGCACCGAAAGCCCCTAAAATAACAGCTAGAATGCCAAACACAGAAGCGATAATAATTACCTGTTTGTTCATAATGTTAGATTAGATTGCTAATTTAACAAACATGTTTGCAATTCTTCTGCGATGACATAAAAATTTAAATTTGCTAAAAGCACATATTGATGAAGAAAATAATAGGAATTACAACGGCTTTAGTCCTCATAGTGATTTCTCTTGCATATTTATACTTTTCGAATCTCAACGTAAGCAGCCGGAATAATGACCGTGTGCTTTCCGAAATACCTGCTGAAGCCTCCCTTATTTTTCAATACCCCAACGACAAAAGCTTGTATGAAATCTTTTCAGATTATACTGTTTTTGATACTATCATCGGTACTCAGTCTAAAAAAGAATTGGCTTGGATAAAAGACTTTTTGATTAGTAAGAAGGATTTGACTGATCTAACTGAAGGGCAAAAGGTCTTTTTATCATTTCATCCATCCAAAACTGATAGTGTTCACTTTTTGTGGTCAATCCAGTTAAAGCAGAACATTTCGATTAATGACCTAAGAAATATACTGTCCGGACTTTCAGATATCAGGATATCTATGAAAGAAAGATCAGTTTTGGAAATCAATATTAATGAACTGAAACGGCCTTTTTATCTCTGTATCGATAAAGGCATTGCAAGAGGAAGCTTTTCAGCTGAACTTATCAATCAGACTATTGACAACAAAACAAAGAAGATTAGCCAGTTATTTATAAAAGAAATTAACACCGGGCTAAACAAAGACGCAAATGCATTAGCCCATCTTTTTATTAACTATAACAAACCCGGCTTTCTAAAACCCTATTTCAGACGAAAATTAGGCGATAACATGGAGATGTTCGAAAGCTTTTCTGGTTATTCAAGTCTGGAGCTGAATTACAAAACTGATGTAATGATGTTTAATGGAATAAGCAGAATACCCTCCGTTAAAGACAGCTACATCCCTATTTTCCTGAATCAAAAACCCGTTAAAAATACAATTAAACTTGTGATGCCATATAATACAGCAAGTTCGATAACATATGGCATTTCGGATTATTCAAGGTATAAGAAAGACCTGGATGTAATATTTGAAGCCAGAGCTGAGCTTGACACGCTCAACAGGCAAATAGAAAAAATCAGATCTGAAACCGGTATAAATCCGGAAAGGGACATGATTAAATTATGGGCTAAGGAAATGAGTACTCTTCATCTTTCAACCTCCGAGAGCCTGGGAATAATAAAAGTAAGTGATGGAAGCAAACTGCAGTTCTTACTTGACCCAATGAGTTCATTTTATTCACCAACAGTTAGAAGGATGAATTACAATAATCTGTTCTATTTCTATTTTGGAGATCCAATGAAAAGGTATTCCAAACCTTTCTTCACAATTACAGACAACCTGCTGATCCTTTCAAATTCACCATCAAGTATCCAGCGGTTTTTAAATAATTACAATTCCGGGCGATTACTTCATAAATCTGATGCTTTTATTCAATTCGATCAACTGGTTGCTGATCAGAGTAATGTTTCATTTGTACTATATTTAAATAATGCAGAAATTTTGTTAAGAAACTCTCTTAAGAGCAATTATAGTCAGATCTTTAGGAGTAAAAATTATGGAATAAAAGATCTCTATGCTATGTCGTACCAACTGACCAGTAACAATGAATATTTTTTTACTAATTTTTACACCACTTATAAAAATATAAAGACAGCATCTGAGACAGATTTATTCGTAGATAGTATTGGAAGCAACTAATTAAACCATGATTTTAAGCCGAAACAAAATATCTTTAATTAAGCTGTTTCTTGTAATATTTCTACTCTTTGGACTAATAAGGACCAGTTATTCTCAGCAGTATTCTCTTTATAACAGTCGTACCTTGTATGACAGTTTCGAAAATCCATCCCAAAGAGCCTATCAGGTAGACACTAGTCGTCGCTTTGCATTCAATTTCCTTATCCCAACAATCAGCCTGAATACAACATTTTCTGGCCCTGCAGAACCTGCATTTAAATCCCTTATTTATGATGGTGTATTCAATGGCCGTGATATCACCCTGGGTGAGAATAAGATGAATACCTTGAGCTTCGGTTCGAATAATTACATCGCGATGCTGCGTGTATTGAAGGCTGTAAAAAAATATAAGGAAATGGGAATTAGCTGGCAGATTCGCAACGATGGAAGGGCAAGTGTAACCAATGAGGTTTTTGCGATTTTTGACGATTATCGTGTATTCAATGCCAGCAACCTGAGTAATCTCTTCAATATTAAAGGATATAATCAGTCATACCACCAGTTCAGTTTTGCATACAGGCAGAATTATACAAAGCGCTTTTCAGTCGGCGCTAAGTTCAGCTTGTTAAGCGGTATAAGTTATACCGCATTAAAGGTGGATAAATCTGAAATAAACATGGATGAAGCAAATGATGAGTTCGATGTTTCAGTAAAGGGACAGCTCAGGTCGAGTTTTAAATTTGATAACTTTCAACGACAAATGATTAATCCCAACTTTAAAAATCCTGGGCTATCAATTACCGCCGGAGCTTCATATCGACTTCGGGACGGGTGGTCTATATTAGGGAATATGAAGGATATCGGTTTTATTAAATGGAACAAAGAAGCTTATGAATATAATTTTGATACCGGGCAAATCATTATTCAGAATGCCTCAAATTCAAGTGCGGATGACAGGCTCGCCGACAGTCTGGACACAAGGATAAGTAGAGCGTCAATTAATAAATCCTATGTAAGTATGATCAATGGTAAGGCTGAATTGATGCTGAGCAAGGAATTTGGAAATTACAAACCAAACCTGATACTTTCCAAAACTATTTACTATGATGGTGGAGATCTGGTACTGGTCAATAATTACCATTTAAAAAATCATGTCCTTACCGCATCAGCTGCCTACAATACGACCGGGATATTACAGATAGGTGGGCAGTATATGATAAAAACTCCAAATGTCGAATTCTACATAGGTAGTGATCAGCTTTTAAAAAGCTATGAAATGCTAAGAAATTATACCAAAAGTGCTTCACCTTACTCCAGTGGCTATACCGGTGTCTCATTTTATATGGGATTCGGTTTAAAATTTGGAAGTGTTTTGGAGCATCAGGCGAATGCGAACAAAATTTCAGGATTCAGAAAAAATCCTATCGGAAAATTCATAAAGGGACTGGTTGGGAAAAAGGATTAATCGTTACTTTTTGTAGATTTTGTAAGCAGAAAGTCCTTTAAATAGAAAGGCTCAAAGTAAGCTACATTCTCTGTTTCACCATTGCTCAACTTTCTGCAGGCTAAAAAGTTGAGATCTTTTGCCGAGTTTGTAAAATCCATGAATCTGATATTATTTTGATCCGAAAATAATTCCTTAAACTTACTGGCACCATCTCCAAACAATACAAGCTTTTTGCTTTTAAACTCATCAAAAGAAGAAGCATCCACAATCTTTGCACTCACTGCTTCAATGACTTTGAGATCATTCTGAAAAATACCTGTATAGACCTCCATTCTTCTGGCATCAATCATTGGAATCAGCAAATCTGAATCCTCAATATCGTTTTGGGACAACAGACCGGATGCCATGGCTTCGAGAGTATCTATTCCCAATAAAGGAATATCAAGGGCATAGCAGAGTCCCTTTGCGGTTGATACCCCTATCCTAAGACCTGTGTATGATCCCGGCCCTTTACTTACTGCGACGGCTTTCAGATCAGAATATTTTTTACCTGCTTTGATCATCAATTCTTCTATAAACAGAGTGATATGGCTCGCATGGATATTCCGCTCATTAGCTTCCTTAAAGGCAATGATTTTTCCATTCTCACTTAAGGCCACCGAGCAACTGCTTGTAGCAGTTTCAAGAAGTAAAATCAGTTGATCATTCATAGATACAAAGGAGCGAAATTATGGACAAAGAAAAAACTCATGGAACCGGATCATGCCCGTGCCCGCCCCAGGGATGGCATCTGCCAATCCTCTTTATTGTGAGCCAAGCACCTTTAAAAGGCCCATGTTTCTTTATTGCCTCAATCCCATAATGAGAGCAGGTCGGGGTAAAACGGCATGATTTTCCCAGAATTGGTGAAATAAGATTCTGATAAATCCAGATCAGAAATAGAAAAAATACAGAAAATACCGATTTAATTATCCTTTTCAACATGACTGCTCAGGTATAATTTCTTAAAACGGTTCAAAGCATCTTTAAACTTCTTCTCGAGGAATGGGTATTCTCCTATTTCATTACCGATATAAGTAATTCCCAGGGTCAATCCTGATGAATGTTCATTCAGGAAAGAAAAAAGATATTCGGATTTATTAAGGCGATATAGTTCGCGAATTCTACGCTTAATCAGGTTCCGGTCAACCGCACGCTTAAATCTCTTTTTCGGGACACTGATCAAAACCTGTACCGGATTTACTGGATTGGCAAGTTCAGAAAGCCAAACAATGCGGAAGGGATAAACTAAAAAAGAAGAACCGTCAGTAAAAAGCTTTTCTATAAGCTTAACATTACATAACCGTTCTTCTTTTTTAAAACTGTACATTTTGACTGTTATTTAGCCTGATTTACAAACAGATATTGATCTGCGTAATTCGTAAGGCTACGAAAACACAATCAAAATTATGCTTTATGGCGACGCTCGTCAGAGACAGATAGTCTTTTTCTACCTTTAGCTCTTCTTGATGCTAATACTCTTCTTCCGTTTGCACTGCTCATGCGCTCTCTAAACCCGTGCTTATTTCTTCTTTTTCTTTGAGAAGGCTGGAATGTTCTTTTCATGACTTATTTATCTATTATTGCTCTAAAAAACAGGAGTGCAAATATAAGGTTGATTTTTCACAATTCAAACAATTGAATTAAAAATATCCTTACCTTCCTTTAATTAATCCCCGAAACAGCTCAAAAATATGAAATTTAACTTCTTTATTTTTCTTGTATTTTTCACTTTTCCTGCATTATCACAGTTAAAATCTGAGAATTACAAAATCTATGATAGCAAGGCTAAGAAGATCTGTACACTGGAGGAAATTGTCAGTGTTCTTTCCGAAAAGGATGCTGTTTTCTTTGGAGAGGAGCATAATGATCCAACAGGGCACCAGCTTGAAATAGAAATTCTCAGGATGCTTCACCTTAAAAACGGAAAAAAGCAGGCACTTTCAATGGAAATGTTCGAAACTGATGTGCAACAAGTATTGAACGAGTATCTTCAGAACCTGATCCGTGAAAAGAATTTCATAAAAGAATCAAGATCATGGAATAACTACACAGACTATAAACCTATGATTGAATATTCCCGCGAGCAGGGCATACAGGTTATTGCAGCCAATACTCCAAACCGATACGTGAATATCGTTACGCGAAAAGGATTGTCCGGGCTTGATTCTTTAAATAAAACAGCCAGAAAATGGCTACCACCTCTGCCCATTGATACTGCTGCAGGGAAATACTATGATAATTTCTTAAAGACCATGGGCGGGCACAAAGTCCCGGGGATGGAAATATACCAGGCTCAGAACTTATGGGACAGTGGCATGGCATGGTCAATCATCAAATACCTTAAAAAGCACAAGAATGATAAAATATTCCACGTTGCAGGCCACTTTCACAGTGATGAAAAACTTGGTACTGTTGCCCAGGTAATAAAGCTAAGACCTTCGCTAAAAATAACAAACATTTCATCCTTCTCAGATCGCACCTTCAATAATCCTGACTGGAAAAAATTTACGCATCTGGGTGATTATATCATCATAACCAACCCAGAGCTTAAAAGAACCTATTGATTATTTATTCTGACTTTTCAGCAAATCCCTGATTTCAGCTAACAGAACTTCCTCAGCACCCGGAGGAGCAGGAGCCGCCGGGGCTGCCTCTTCCTTACGCTTAAGGGTATTAATGGCCTTGATAACTGCGAATATACACAGGGACACGATCAGGAATTGAATAACAGTGTTTATGAAATTCCCGTAACGAATTGCAACTTCTTCTACTTTATTAATAGCATCTGCAGTAAC
The DNA here is from genome assembly GCA_002257025.1 of Sphingobacteriales bacterium 16-39-50. GTDB lineage: Bacteria > Bacteroidota > Bacteroidia > Sphingobacteriales > Sphingobacteriaceae > Daejeonella. Next base: position 43,298 of record NCHA01000023.1, read on the forward strand.
AAGCACCAGCTTTTTGTCCGCAAAATCAACCCCACCCAAAAGATAACCTATTGGAGGCATCAAAACATCATCAACCAATGAGGTGATTATTTTTCCAAATGCAGCTCCGATAATAACACCCACGGCGAGATCTATCACATTTCCTTTTGAGATGAATTCCTTAAATTCCTTTACAATAGCCATAATTTTATGATTTTGTCCATTCTTAAATTTATATATTTTTTTAAAGAAACAAACACAAATTATGCTCGTATATCTTTCTGTTACAAACATATTTCAAGGATGTCTATTTCATCCATCATTAATTATGTAAATTTACCGGAGAATTCACCTTATGTTAAGACAAAACCTTCAACAAAAACTTCTTCAAAAGCTATCTCCGCAGCAGATTCAGTTCATCAAATTACTGCAGGTACCTACAGTTTCCCTTGATACCCGCATAAAGGAAGAGCTGGAAGACAATCCGGCTCTTGAAGATTTAAGTCTGGCCAACATGAATGAGCCTGTTGAAGAATACCCTGATCGGGATCCGGAGGATGATAATTTCAATCAAGAAGATTCACAGGAAAGTTCGGATGAATTTAATGTAGATGATTACCTCCAGGACGATAACATTAATGATTACGGTTCAAAATATGAGCAGAATGGGGATGATGATGATCGCAAAGAAATACCTATTGCCGTTCAGAGCTCTTTTTTTGAAAGTTTACAAGCACAATTAGACCTTTTACCACTTTCAGATAAGGATTTCAGGATAGGACAACAATTAATCGGAAGTCTGGATGATGATGGATATCTCCGGAGACCGGTTACCTCACTGGTGGATGATCTCGCATTTTCTCAAAATGTATTTGCAGAAGATGAAGAGGTTAATGAAATGCTCAAAGTGATACAATCCTTTGACCCGGCAGGAGTTGGTGCAAGAGACTTACAGGAATGTTTACTTATCCAGTTAAGAAAAAAAGACCCTAATCCTATCATCCAGAAAGCAATCATGGTTGTTGAGGATTATCTTGATGAGTTTACAAAAAAACACTATGATAAGCTGGAACGTTCATTAAATATGGACTCTGAAGAGCTAAAAGAAGTAGTGAATGAAATTCTTAAACTTAATCCTAAACCTGGCGACTCCAATGCTGTGACTACCAAACAGCTGCAGATTATACCAGATTTTCATATCAGCAATAATGACGGGATACTATTCCTGACCCTGAATTCAAAAAATGCACCAGAACTTAGGGTAAGCCGCTCCTATCAGGATATGTTTGAACATTATGATAAAACCGCTGAGAAAGACAAAAAACTTAAAGAAGCAGTTCAATTTGTAAAACAAAAACTGGATTCAGCAAAATGGTTTATTGATGCAATTAAGCAAAGGCAGCAAACATTGCTAAAAACGATGAAGGCTATCATGGATTATCAATACGAGTATTTTCTTACCGGCGATGATAAGAATTTAAAGCCAATGATCTTAAAGGATATTGCCGACCGCATTGGTATGGATATTTCAACAGTTTCGCGGGTGGCTAATTCAAAATATGTGCAGACTGAATTCGGAACCTTTCTATTAAAATCATTCTTTTCTGAAGCCATACAAATGGATAGTGGTGAAGAAGTTTCAAACAAGGAAGTAAAAAAGATCCTCGAAGAGTGTATCGGAAAAGAAGATAAACGCCGCCCACTTGCTGATGAAAAACTAACAGAAATTCTGAAGGAAAAGGGATACAATATCGCCAGAAGAACTGTGGCAAAATACCGGGAAGCAATGAATATTCCGGTTGCGAGGTTAAGGAAAGAACTTTAATAGTATTGAGATATGAGTATTGAGTATTGAGATAAGGGACATTCTCCACTTTCAATTCTCCACTCTCAATTGTCAACTGTCAACTGTCAACTATCAATTAACCGTTACCAGCTTTTCTGCGGGCAACTCACCTTATAACGGTTATTAAGAAATATTCCAAGCACAATTTCATGTGAGCCATTACTTACAGTGTTCAGGCCTGACGTAGTAAGGTCGTAAGAATAACCAATGTTCATAAATGAACCTACATTAAAACCGGCCATTCCTGCGAATGCATCATCCTTGCGGTAACTGCCACCAACCCAAAAGCGATCCTTATAGGCTAGTTTTAAGTTTACATCTACAGAAGCGGGAACCGGTGTCACAATTTTTAATAAGGCAGATGGGATTGCAGCAAAATCGTCCCCCAGGTAAACTTTGTATCCTGCAGTTACGAATATATGCGGTACTTTTCTTCCCTGATCATAAGTCACCGGGTCGTCGCTGAAACCTATCGGACTTTTTAATAGTTGCTGTGCCGAAGCTCCTGCAAAAAACCGGGGTCCGTAAAGCCAGATCCCGGCGCTCATATCAGGCTTGAAATTATCATAATTACCATTTCCGATTGCCTGATCATTTGGATTTTCAAGTACCAGACCAGAGCGGTCAAGGTAGATCTTCGAAATTCCGGCAGCTAATCCTACAGAAACATTCACCTGTTCTGTGATTCCAATATGATAGGCATAATTCAGGTTAACATCTGTTCTGGAAATAGGTCCTGCCTTGTCAGAAACAGCAGTAAAACCTACACCATGATGGGGTTCAGAAGCCATGTAATTCTGCAAATAACTCCGGCTATTGGGATTGCTTCCCCCACCCTGTGGCATAGAGGTGGATGTTCCATATAGAAAATTTTTGCCTAAGGGTGCATGAATTGATATATAGGAAGTAACCGGTGCACCATCAAGTCCCTGCCACTGAGCACGATATCCAGCTTTTACGTCAACATAATTCTCAATTCCCGCAATCGCAGGATTCAAAATAAAATTATTCATGACATACTGAGTATACTGAGGCTTTTGCTGAGCAAGCACAAACTGGCAAATCAGAAAAGAAAATAAAAAAGCCGCAATTCTTTTCATTAATACTTTATTTTGAGCGTTAAACTTATCATTATGATAATTCCAAAATCTAATCTCCTGCAAAAAACTCATAAAGATAATTTGAACAAGTTAAAAAATCATTTTCATTGTCGAACTTCAATCTTATAATTAATTACAGCTAAAACTATACTAAAAGCTATTCAAAAAAATAGCCTCAATTCCCGCCCCCTATCTAATCACTGTAACCCATCCTTTAAACACAGGTAATCCGATCTTAGGATCTATTACATAATAATAGGTCCCAACAGGGAGTAATTGTCCATTTAAATTACCATCCCAGGCCTTAAGGTATCCAATAGAACCAAACACTTTAATTCCAAAGCGATTATAAATATTTACGCTTACCCCCGGATAACTATCCAGGTATTCAATCTTCCAAACCTCATTGATTCCATCTCCATTTGGTGTAAATGTATTTGGGATGATAGGCATTTCAAGCACTTTTACCAGAAGATCATCCTGCAGAATACAACCTTCGTCGGAGCTTATGGTAACAGAATAGCGTGTATCACTTGTCGGTGATGCAACTGGATTTCTTACATCATCGCGATCGAGTCCGATGGAGGGAGTCCATTTATACCTTAAATTAGTACCTGTAGCCTGAATGTTGAATCGTACAGAGCCCCCGCGTAAAACGATTGTATCTTTTCCGGCTTCCAGAAATGGTGTGGTAATATTTAATTCACGGGTAAGTACATTTTCACATCCAAATTCATTAGTAACCTTCAGACTAACCATAAACTGTCCTCCTGAAGTGTACTGATGACTAATTGCTGCAGATGCTGGATTTTCTGCTTTTGTCCCATCTCCAAAATCCCACTCCCGTTTTACAATATTCCCCTGAACTGCCCTCGACAGGTCAGTAAATATAATTGCAGCATTTTCACAGCCGGGACTTGTATATGAAAAATCCGCTACCGGACTTGCCTGAATCAGTATATTCCGGGTATATTCCTTTGCATCACAACTTGTTGAATTCCTTACCTTCAAAACAACATTATATGAACCAGGATTCAAGAAAACATGCTTTGGGTTCTGGTCAATTGAAGTGTTGCCGTCTCCGAAATCCCATTCCCAGGAAGTTAAAGGATTGCCATTATCCTTACTCATATCTGTAAAGCTTATTTCACTGTTCGAACAGAAGTTGTTTGTGTTTGTAAACAATGCTTCAGGCGGATCAAATACATCGAACTGGTAGTCAATTTCCTGTTCATCAAGATTACATCCGGCAAGTGTTGCATATTTTGCTATGATCTTGATTGACTTCTGACCCGATTGACTATATCCAAGGTTTTTTGGAAATAAATACTCATAAAATGTAATACCATTCCGTACAACCTGTACTGCCTGCGGATTGGTTTGTGTAACGGGAGGATCATTCACATCAAGTTGCCAGGTTAAGCTTGAGGCAGGTGCTGTCAGGGTAAGCTTAAAGTCAAGATCCTGTCTGGTACAGGCATTGTTTATTTCCTCGAGTGTAATTTTGTTAATTGCCCTTACAAACTGACTGGATGCAAGGTTTGTACCGGCAGAATAAGCATATGACTCTACATCACCAAATCCGTAGGCAATCGCATTAAAACCATCGGAAGCTGATAAATTGAATATCTGTGTAGGATATTGATTCAGATTTAACTTCAGATAAGAGTATTCGGGATTATTTGTCAATACAGCAAATGTGCCACCCGGTACTCGTCCATTGATCCTAAAAGAGGCTGCTGCAGAGGTTTTGATTAGGATATTCACATAATTCTCACTGATGTTTTCTCTGTTCGAGGAATACACCGTAATGTTCTTGATATTGTATTCAATCGGATTCAGGATTACCATATCAGGATCACTAAATCCCCCACCTGCACAAGCCTGAGTTAAAGAATACTGTGCAACCGCAATTGCATTATTAGCCGAAATATATGCCGGCTCATTGACAGGTGCTGGGGTTTGATAATATTGCCCGGCGTTTAGATTTGCAACCTGTACACCATTATATGTGACCTGTGTACCATTCTCTTTGGCAAGAATACGAACGTAATTACCCCTGCTTCTCACTGTGCTGCCTCTTGGACTTATTGAACTGAAGGGAATAAATCCATAGGTCTTACCCCAGCTATCCACGGGATAATTCTGCTGATACAAAGGATCCGATGAAATGTTACCAAAACATCCGGAAGGTGCAATAATTGCCGAATTTGTGGTACCTGAAAACATGGCAAACTGCTTACAGCCCGAAGTTTCGGGGTCGACAAACACATTTGCTCCGGTCAGATCGACATTTGAAAGGTATTCATACACATCTCCGGGATTTGCAAGGGTAACCCCTCCGGGAATAAGGTCGTTCCCGTTAAGTCTGATAAAGATTTTTGTATTTGGCTCACTTGCAATCAGCACAATATGGTTTTTACCGGGATCAGGGGTGTTGCCACTTATATAATTCATGCTATAATACTGCTGACCCAAAGCCTCTTTGGGCAAAATAAGCGAAGCTGCAGAACGGGCACCGGCAAAAATATGCCCATAAACCACCACCTTAGGTTTTCCCGGATCCACCTGAACCCGTATTGCCCTGTTTGTAAGCACACTTCCAGCCTCAAGTTCATCAATATAGGCATCCGCCCGATTTATTGGCACTTCTATAACTGTATTTCCAGCACTCAGGTCAAAACGCTGACTTGAACCACCTACAGTAACTGTTCCGGATGAAGCCTGCTTCCCTGTTATGAATATGGAATACCTTGCTAATGGCCTGAATCCATTAAGATTAGCAGGAATATGGGTTGGAAAAACAGCCCAGAAATCAGTCCCTTCATTGGAAGTACTTTGGGCAATAGCTTTCGAACCGGAAAGCATCCAGAAAGTAAAAATTAAATATATTAAATATGACAGTCTGGACATTCCTCTTAGATCCTTATCTTTTTCACAAAGCAGCTGAACTATAAGGTAAGATACGTTCAGACTAGCTACAGGAGTTATAAAAATAGAAAATAACAGCCTTTCAAAACCCTGTGAAAGAAAAATGATACAATAGTGATAAACCTGAATAGCATATTACTGCTATATAGTTTGAAAAATTTAAAATCCCGGCAAGCGGTATGAGTCGTATAATATAAAAAAAGCCGGCAGAAGTACTCTGCCGGCCTTCAGTATCTATTAATAAACTAAGCTCTTATCGATTTGATTATCTCCAAAACCGACTTAGTTGAGGCAATCAGCTCATCGTATTTTTTGTTTTCCATAACATCCTTACTCACCAGCTTACTACCCATTCCAACCGCACATACCCCTGCCTTAAACCATCCTTCAATATTCGCCCGGTCAAGATCTACCCCACCTGTAGGCATAAACTTAAGATTAGGAAACAATTCCTTTATTGCAGACATAAAGCCCGGCCCCAAAACATTTCCAGGGAAAAGCTTGATCATTTTAGCACCCAAAGTCTCAGCTCTGATTATTTCACTAGGAGTCATACAACCCGGTGCCCATAACATATCATGCTTATCGGCAACTTCTGCCACACTCTCAACCAGACCAGGACAGATGATATAATCTGCTCCAGCATCGATAAAAGTCTGAGCCATTGCTCCGTCCTTGATTGTTCCAATACCCAGATACATACCCTGAAGCTCAGAATCAACCACTTTTCTCATTTCTTTGAAGTTTTCCAGGGCTGCCTCTCCCCTGTTAGTATATTCTACTGCACGGATACCTGCACTATATAAGGCCTTCAAAAGTCCAATACTGGTCTCTTTATCTTTGTTGAAATATAAAGGTAATATACCCTGTTCAGGTATTAATTTCAAGAGTTCTGCTTTCTTGCTCATCTGTATTATAAATTAAGTAAAACTAAGGCCCTAAATTAGCTAATTAATAAATAATTAGCTAAACCGAAACGAAAATGGAGGTATTTATCTGGTTACGTAACATTTTGTTTGTTAATAAACAATTAAGCATGGATAAAACTTTTAATTATCGACCATTAATGTATTTTTGCTTATCCTAAATTTGGATTTTAACAAGTTCTTTCAATTAAATACAGAATTAAGCCATGGCTAAAAAAGTCGTAACACTTGGAGAGATAATGATGCGTCTATCGACTCCCGATTTCAAGAGATTTGTACAAAGTGATAGTTTTGATGTTACCTATGGTGGCGGAGAAGCAAACGTAGCTGCTGCATTATGCAATTACGGATTAAACGGAACCTTTGTATCTAAAGTTCCCAACAACCCTTTAGGGCAGTCTGCAATCAACCATTTACGCCGCTATGGTGTTGATACTCAATTTGTTGCAAGAGGCGGAAAGCGTTTGGGAATCTATTTTCTTGAAACCGGAGCTTCTATGCGTGCTTCACAAGTAGTATATGACCGTGCTGATGCATCAATTTCTGAAGTTGAAATATCTGAATTCGATTTTGACAAAATCTTTGAAGGTGCCGATTGGTTCCATACAACCGGTATTACCCCTGCTTTGAGTGATAAAGCTGCTGCTTTAACTGAAGCTGCTTTAAAAGCTGCAAAAGCAAGAGGTATCACTACCAGTATCGATTTGAACTATCGTAAAAAATTGTGGTCTAAAGAAAAAGCAAGAGAGGTAATGACCAGACTTTGCCAGTATGTTGATGTTTGTATAGGTAATGAGGAAGATGCTGATACTACTCTTGGCTTTACAAGTAAGGGTACAGATGTTACAAAAGGCGAGCTTAATCTGGATGGTTACAAAGATGTATTCCAGCAAATGAAAGCCAAATTCGGCTTTAAATATATTGCCTCAACTTTAAGAGAAAGCCATAGTGCTTCAGATAACGGATGGTCGGCACTGGTTTACGATGGCACTGAGTTTTACCATACCAAATCTTATGAAGTTCGTATTGTGGATCGTGTAGGTAGTGGCGACTCATTTGCCAGTGGATTTATTTACGGATTGGTTACAGACATGAAAATGAGCGATGCCGCTGAGTTTGGTGTTGCTGCTTCTGCAATTAAACATACCATTCCTGGCGATTTAAATCATGCAACTTTATCAGAAGTTAAAGATCTGGTAGGTGGTGATGGTTCAGGAAGGGTACAACGTTAATTATCAAATATAATTTAAGAAATCCGCCCGCATTCCGGGCGGATTTTTAATATACAGAAATCATTTAATAGAAAGACCATGATCATAGACACTCTGGAAAACGCAGGAAAATACACTTCCGTTCATCCACTTTTTGCAAAAGCATTTGAATTTTTAAATTCTATTGACCTGAAAAATGTCGAAGCTGGAAAATACGAGATCAGCGATGGCTTAAATTATGCAGTAGTTGAAAAAGAGGGAATGACGGCAGAAGAGTCTATCGCTAAATTTGAATGCCATAATAAGAACATCGACATTCAGCTTTGCATCAGCGGTAAGGAAAAACTGGGATGGAAGCCAAGAAATACCTGCAAATCGATGAAAGGTGAATACAATGCTGAGAAAGATGTTGCCTTTTATAATGATGCTCCTGACATGTATTTTGAATTGACTGACGGTCAATTTGCGATCTTCTTTCCCGAAGATGTACATGCACCAATGATTGCTGATTGTGTAATCAAGAAGCTGATTGTAAAAGTCAGATTGTAATATTCAGGAAAGGGATAAATCCCTTTCCTGATAAATTCTATCTCAAGTTCCGTAAATGATTCTGTTGTACTCCTTCGCCAAAGTCCTGCTTACTTCTCCAGGATTTCCATCACCTATAACATATCCATCTACCTGAACCACCGGCAGAATATTTTTAGTTGTACTGGTAATAAAAACCTCACCCGCATTTCTAAGCTCTTCCAGACTAACATCCCGGGCTTCTGTTACATACCTTGCTCCTGATATTTCCAGTACATGTTTTCTGGTTACTCCTTTCAGCATACCTGATTCTGGAGTAAGTACCTTATGATCTTTTGTAACGATAAAAATATTTGCCCTGGGGCACTCACGAATCAGTCCGTTTGAATAATACAACACATCATCTGCCTTTTTCTCTTTCAGTATCGGCTGTAGCCAGATAGCCTGAAGATAATCCAGTGTTTTCGCATTAGAAAACTGACGCTGGTATTCATGTATCAGAATACTAATGCCCTTCTCTGACATCGTTCTGGGAATTTGAAAAGCCTGTTGGCTAATAATCAGATTTGGCTCTGCAATATTGAATCCATCAGAAGAAAAACCACCGGTAAGAATAACCTTTATACCCGAATCTTTCAGATTATTACTTTCAATGAGCCTTATGATCCTGTCTCTTATTTGATCCCGGCTTTGCTTAAGTTCAAGTCGCATCAGAACAGCTGATCTGAATAAACGATCCAGATGGTCTTCAAGAAATACAGATTTACCATCTATAGTTTTAAAAAAATCAAAAATTCCATAGCCTCTCTGTACGGCAAGGTCGGCAATGTTTAACTTCGCCTCATCAGAAGGAATCAAAGTATCATTTACCCAAACGAATAATTTACTCATTTTATAGTCTGTTGTATTTTTTAAGTATCGGGATTACTTTATCCAGAGGTAGAGCTTCGATCTTTCTCTCATTATTTCCTGTTATAGTTTTTGCCGCAAAAAGGGAATTTATTACCGCTTCTTCAGTGGCTTCAATTGCTGCCATAAATAGCTGTGAGGTGAAATCATTATGCAGATAACCGGCCTGAATAACAGGCTGAGCAGGCTGATGAGAAACACGCAGAGCTTCAGCAGTAGAAAAAGCGATCACATAATCGCCACTTCCGTTAGATGCAATCCCACCTGTCTTTGCCATTCCCATGAAAGCACGTTTAGCTAAACGTTCCAGATTTCTTGCATCCAGTGGTGCATCGGTTGCTACAACAATCATGCAGGAACCATCCACATTATTCAGCAATTTATCACTGAATGAGAACTTGCCCAATTCCTCACCCACTGGAACTCCGTCAATCTGCAAAACTCCACCGAAATTAGTCTGCACAAGTACACCTATCGTATATCCTCCAAGACTCTGGGGTAATTTTCTTGAAGATGTGCCTATTCCACCTTTATATCCGAAACAAACCGTGCCTGTTCCTGCGCCAACATTCCCCTCAGTAACAGGGCCGCCTTTAGCCGATTGAATGGTGTAGAGAATATCTTCCTTTTTTACATAACGGCTACGTATATCATTTAAATTACCGTCGTTGGTTTCTCCAACCACGGCATTTACTGATTGTACCATTTCATTACCCTTCTGTGCAAGCGTATGCTCAATTACAGCCTGAATACCTTCGGCTACATTAAGGGTATTGGTCAGGATAACCGGACTCTCCAATGTACCGAGTTCATCGATCTGGGTAGTCCCGCTCAGTTTCCCAAAACCATTTCCTGCAAAAACAGCAGCAGGGACTTTGGACTGAAACAAATTGCCATCATGTGGAAGAATGGCCGTTACCCCTGTACGAACTGACTCTCCAACAATCAAGGTTTTATGTCCTACTTTAACTCCGGGAACATCTGTGATTGCATTCAAAGTACCTGCTGGCATAACTCCAATCTTCAAGCCCATTTCTCTGGGGCGCGAGGGAGTCTGAGCCAACAAAAGAACCGGAAAAATGCTAAAAAGCACAATACTGAAGATTTTTTGCATAGACACAATATTAAACAATAATCTTAATTAAAAAGGATTAAGGCTGACATGGTTTTGAACCCTGTCAGCCTTTTATTTGTTCTTTCATCTTTCATAGGGGAAACTTATCTTGCATAAAATTACTCCTGCTCTTAAGCGATCAGAACGGCCAATTATAGCGATAAGAATTTAACAGAAAAACCTGATAAAAATGATCCCTGAAAAGTTAAACTTAAATAAAAACCTGATGAACGGTTTATTGTGTTTGTTCATTTTGCTTTTATTCAGCACAAACACTGAAGCACAAAAATTAAATAAACGTAAGGTAGCGAAAGTCTTTGCGGGGTCTGAGATTCTTAAAAACCATTATACCGGATTTTCGCTTTATGATCTAAAAACCATGAAGCCAGTGTTTGAACTGGATGCAAACAAACCTGCAATCCCGGCATCAAATACCAAGCTTTTTACTTTATATACCGCACTCCGTATGTTGGGCGATTCTATCCCAGGACTTCGTTATGTAAATAAAGGAGATTCCCTGATCTTCTGGGGGACAGGTGATCCTTCATTTCTGCATCCTGATCTGAAATCTAGCCGGGTATATGACTTCCTTAAAAATTCGGGTAAAAAGCTGTTTTATTCTCATAATAACTCAGGTACTGAATTCAATGGTTCATCCATTTACCAGATCGCAATGGTTTCATTACCTATAGGCGAGAACAGGGCTATGGCCTATGCAAATAAGAACGGAAATTTAGAGATCAAACCTGCCTTTCTAAAGCAATATTTAAAGCAGGATACTTCATACCATCCCAGAACATTCAGTGTTCGAAGAGATGATAAGACTAATAACTTCATTTATCCACAGATGAGTATGCCTGCAAATTACAGGCAAACACTTTACCTCGTACCGGGAGCAGAACTTACCGCAGCAACACTTAGTGATACACTCAAACTACCTGTCAGCATCATCCGTATGAATTTGCCTCAAAATGCTAAGACCATTTACAGCATACCATCAGATAGCTTATATAGAAGAATGATGCTTCCGAGTGATAATTACCTTGCGGAGCAGATTCTGTATCTATGCTCTTCCCTCCTTCCCGGAAAACTCAGTGTTGATTCGGCAATCTCCTACAGCTCAAAAAACTTTCTGAATGACCTGCCTGATAAATTCCAGTGGAGGGATGGTTCAGGATTATCGAGATATAATTTGTTCAGTCCGCGTTCGATAATAAAGATTCTTACTAAAATTAGAGAGAATTTAGGTACTGAAGAAAGGCTTCACAATTTACTGCCTGCAGGCGGAGTAAGTGGTACACTGCGAAATGCTTATAAAACCGATAATGGTCAACCGTTTGTGTGGGCAAAAACAGGTACACTTCAAAATGTGCATCTGCAGGGAGGATTTTTCAATACCAGAAAAGGCAAAAAATACATGTATTCATTCATGAATAACAACTTTATGATCCCAACAGCAGATATTCGTAATGAAATGGGCCGAATAATCACCCATTTTCATGAAAACTATTAATTCTGTACTGTTATTTAATGTTAAATTCTCATGCAAAGACTAAATCACAAAAAAATCATTAAAATAAGGTCATTTTTATTACTCATCATTATTGGATTCATCCAAAGCAGCTTTGCACAGCAGAATTCACCAGAGGGCGGCACTTTAAATGGTAAAATAATCTGTATCGACCCAGGTCATGGTGGCTCAGCAGCTACCGACAGCTATCGACAGGGGCCAACAGGTGAGCGTGAAGAATGGATAGACCTTCGGGTAGGATTGCTATTAAAAGAGATTTTGGAGCAGAAAGGAGCAAAAGTCCTCATGACCCGAAGCAGCGATGTTCCATTCCCTCTGGCAGAACGCTCAAAAATGGCCGTTGAAAATAAAGCTGATTTCTTTATTTCCATCCACCATAATGCTACTGCCGATCCCTCAGTTAATTTCCCGATCATTTATTATCATGGCCTTGCTTCAGAAAACCAGGCCGGTGTAACTTTTGGAAAGCTACTGGCAAAGAATTTGAAAAAATACATGTACAAAACAAAAACACCCTACAGTGTTGTCTCCGATTTTACCATTTTTTCCGGTGCAGGATCTTCAGTATTGAGAGGAACCTATGGCATTCCCGGTGTTCTTGCCGAAGCATCACTATTCACTAACCCGGAGGAAGAAGCCCGCTTAAAAACCAGGGAGCATAATTATAAGGAAGCTCATGCCATCGCCAAAGCAATTGAGAAATTCTTTAAAAAAGACAATCTTACCATCAGCCCGAAAACACCTTCCAAATTCCCTCCGCAGTTTGCTACCTTACAGGAAGCCGACCGCATGAGTGCCGTTGCAAAACGCTGGCATCAGGATTATCTTGACGGGAAGAAACTGATGAAGAAAAAAGATGCAGAGTCACAGCAAAAAGCTTATGACTTATTCACACAATCTGCACGATCCTTTCCTGACTCCTATGTTGCCGCAAAATGCCATAAATACAGAGCCGAAATTTTGAGAAAGCAGGGCAAAACTGAAGAAGCATTAAAGGAAGAAATAAGGGTAAAGGAATTCTATCCGAATTAAAAATCACAGTCTATAGATTCAAAAAATGAAAAAACAAATAGTTCTGTTCATTAGTTTATTACTCCTGCTTTCGCAGGCACAGGGTCAGTCCCTGAAAAAATCGGATTTCAAGGTTGTTGGCTACTATTCATTGAAAGCGGCAATGACTGCTGATTTAAAAACAGTTCCCTTTGATAAACTAACACATATCAATCTTTCATTTCTGAATCCGGATACCCTTGGCAATTTCAATCAGGATCTTTCGGCACTTGAACCCTTTATCAAGGCGGCGCATAAACATGGAGTTAAAGTATTACCCTCGATAGCCGGTGGTGGAAGACATGAATATTACCATAAACTCCTGAGGGATGAGAATCGGGCTAGATTCATCAACGACCTTCTCCTCGTTAGCTTAAAATATAATTTTGATGGGATAGATGTAGACATAGAAGGAAGTGACATTGATGAGAATTACGAGAACTTCGTAGTCGGACTTGCCAGTGTACTGAGGCCTCATAAAAAATTGATTACTTCAGCCATCGCCATCTTCTATAAAGATCAGCTAAGTGACAGGGCTTTGGCTCAATACGACTTCATGACCCTGATGAGTTATGATCACACCGGTCCATGGAGACCTTCCAAACCCGGACCGCATTCAACTTATGAGCATGCTATGGCAGATCTGGACTATTTTAGAAGCCAAAGAAACATTCCCAAAGAGAAAATTGTATTGGGCGTCGGTTTTTATGGTTATGGCTTCGGGCCTGAACTGACTTCTAAGGCCGCCAGCATGAATTACGGACAGATTGTTAAAACCTTCCCGGGAGCTGAAAAAACCGATCAGATAACGATGCCCGACGGCATGATCATGTATTACAATGGAGAAGAAACAATCCGTAAAAAAACACTGCTTGCAAAAGAAAATGCTTCGGGAATAATGATCTGGCAAATTTTGGGAGATGCAGCAGGTGATCGATCCTTACTCGGTTTGATTAATAGGGTCGCGTATTCAAAGTAGAGTTTTAGGAAACAGGTTGAGTGTTAGTACTGGTACGGTGACAACACCGATCAGAGGGAGTAAATCAAAGTTTATCATACTGGTGAGTCTCCAGACTCTTTTTTATTTAGCATCCGGAGTGACGCTACGCTTAACTCTCCCTTTAGATTTGCAATAACAAGATATTACTGAATATTAGCTATTGTTATTGTTGTAAGATTTTCTTTTTGCTTCTTTTTCTTTTGTTAATAACAGTGAATCCGATTCAATCCTCTGTCAGTTGTTTAAACAAGCATCAAATAGAAAGTTGAGTTCTCAAGCTCATTAGAAGGTATTGATTGTGTTTAAGCTGTTAACCATTATTAAACTTCAAAAGTAAAATTATGGAATTTATGTATTTCATTGGTACTGATGTATCTAAAAACGAGTTGGATTTGGCTGTTATGCACGGAAAAACATTACTGTTTCACCGCCAGATTGCGAATACTCCGGCAGGCATTCAACCCTTTTTAAAGGAGCTGGCTAAGTTGCCCGGACTTACACTTAAAACGACGGTTTTCTGTATGGAACATACCGGAATCTACAATAATCATTTATTAAAAGTTGTACATGAAAAACGAGGTAATATTTGCCTAGAGGCTGCCTCTCAAATCAAAAACTCGTTGGGGAATATCAGAGGTAAGAATGACAAGATCGATGCGATACGAATTGCTGAGTATGCCTACACTTATCGCGATAAACTTCGTTTGTGGCAACCTAAGCGACTGATTATTCAACAACTCACTCAGTTAACGGCTACTAGATCCCGACTGATCGAGGTGCAAAAAACATTGAAAACACCGCTAAAAGAAACCAGTACTTTCATTTCCAGGAAAGTTGCTAAACCCAATAATGGCATATGTAATGACTCTTTAAATGCGATCGGAAAAGATCTGGATAAAGTGGACAAAGCTATTGATCAAATTATCCAGTCGGATGCCGAATTAAGGCGTTTGTTCACGCTGATTTCTTCGGTTAGTGGTATAGGTAAAGTTACTGCAACGTTGATCCTGATCACCACCAATGAATTTAAAGATATTAGTGATCCTAAAAAATTCGCCTGTCATGCTGGAGTAGCACCTTTCATTAGAGAATCTGGTATATTCAAAGGCAGAGGGAGAGTATCACACATGGCCAATAAAAAGCTTAAAACACTATTGCATCTTTCGGCCTTGGTCTCCATTCGGTATAACGATGATCTAAAGCAGTACTATCAACGAAAGACAAAAGAAGAAAATAAGAATAAGATGAGTGCTATAAACGCAGTAAGAAATAAGCTAATCTTAAGGATATTTGCCTGTGTAAGACAAAACAGATTGTATGAAAAAAATTACGTTAGATCAGTTGCTTAGATCATAGAAATCGGACAGG
>NCHA01000061.1 GCA_002257025.1 Sphingobacteriales bacterium 16-39-50
CACACGAAAAGCCCCGGATTTAATCCGGGGCTTTTCTATTATATTTGTGTTGATGAAGTTTCCAGTCGTACCCGGGTTTGACCAGCAAGCTTTTAGTAAATACCTGAAAAACACCGGCTGGTTGTTCCTTGCCAGGGTGGGGAGTTTGGGCATAAAGATTCTTGCGGGTATTGCCGTTGCCAATTATCTTGGTAAGACCGCGAATGGGATGCTGAATTACCCCCTTGTCTTTGTCACCTTTTTTCTGGCGGCTGCAGCGCTCGGACTTGATGGATTCGTAACCCGTGAACTTCTTTCAGAACCTGATAAAAAGAATAAGCTGCTGGGTACTGCTTTCCGTATGCGACTTCTGGCCGGAATCGCTATTATTCCGCTTGCCTGGCTGACTTACACCCTTTTTAAAGGAAACAGCGGAGATATACCTGTAAGTTATATTCTGATCGCTTCCTGTATCGGTATCACTCAATCATTATCTATAATCGATAGTTATTTTCAATCCCGGGTTCAGGGGAAATATGTCATGATGGTTCAGGTGACAGGAAATCTCCTGTCGGCAGGAATTAAATTAGTTTTAATTTTTAGTTCTGCTCCTTTAATCTGGTTTATCTGGACTTTGCTTATTGATGCTGCAGTTTTGGGATTTGGATATCTGATAGCTTACAGAGCCAGGGGGAATTATGTTTCAGAGTGGGAGTATGAAGGCAAGCTTGCCCGATACCTGTTAAAGCATTCCTGGCCACTTGCATTTTCTGCCATTCTGGTTACTGTTTACATGAAAATAGGACAGCTTATGGTAGAAAGCTTTCTTGGGGTGGGAGCTCTTGGAATCTATTCTACAGTAGTTAACTGGAGTGAAAGCTGGTATTTTATCCCTGTGGCAATCGTTACTTCAGTATTTCCTGCCATTATGAATGCGCGTAGGGATGATCCATTACGCTATCAGAAAAGATTGACCGATATGTATGATCTGATGGTTTTGATCAGCCTGGGTATTGCAATATTTATGAGCTTTGCATCTACCTATATTTACCAGTACTTTTATGCTGCAGAGTTTGCCGAGGGCGCGAAAATATTATCCATTCATATCTGGGCAGGTGTTTTTGTTTTTCTGGGCAGTGCAAGTGGTCAGTATCTGGTAGCTGAGGGTTATACCAGATATTCCCTTTATCGTACCGCTGCCGGTGCAGTGGTTAATGTTGTCCTGGGATTTTTCTGGATTCCATTATACGGACTTCAGGGTGCTGCCTTTGCCACACTTATCGCATACTTCTCTGCTACTTTTTTTATCATTGTCTTCCCTGAAACCAGAAAACAAGGAATAAATATGCTTAAATCCTTATTTTTAATCTCACTCATTCAAAAAATCGCAAAACGTTGAAAAAAACGGAATCCTATACCAGTTTGATCAATCCGGCAAGAATAAAAACTTTATTGTCTTTCGGATTAAAGGGTTATTTATCAGAAATAGGCTGGTTCAAATCATTTGAAACCAAATCACCAGTTGGCCGGAATTCAGAGCCTATTCCATGGGTCACTTATTCATTTATTGATTTTATAGCTGATCGTATTCAAAAGGATTATACAGTTTTCGAATTTGGTTCAGGTAATTCGACTTTTTACTATGCTCAGCGGGCACAAAAGGTTGTTTCTGTAGAACATGATAAGGCATGGTATGAAAAGATATCAGTGGCGAAACCCTTAAACTCCGAAATGATATTCTGCGAACTGCAGAAAGATGGGGATTACAGCAAAATGCCTGAAAGTATGGGTCTGAAGTTTGATATCATCATAGTAGATGGCCGCGACAGGGTGAACTGCTGTTACCATTCCCTGGCAGCACTTAGTGAGAGGGGAGTAATCGTTCTCGACGATTCAGAACGTGAAAATTATGCTGCCGCGATCATCTTTTTTAAAAAGCAGGGATTCAGGGAATTATCATTCAGTGGCATCTCTCCCGGTCTTTTTTATCGTAAGTCTACATCAGTGTTTTATAAAGACAATAATTGCCTGGGTATTTAAGATGAATAATGAGATTTTAAGTGCTGATGTTAAAAGCGCCTATGATGATTTCTATCTGGGCCGTGATGAACAATGGAGGATGCTTGGTGCAAAGTTTAAGGCAAAAAACATCATGGATGTTTGTAAGGGCCATGAATTTAAAAAGGTTTTGGAAGTAGGCGCCGGTGATGGAAGTATCTTACAGCATCTCGATGGTATGAATTCATTTCCTGAGATGCACGCCCTTGAGATCTCTCAAAGCGGTGTGGATCAGATCAATTCGAGAAAATTGAAAAATTTGAAATCGGTTAATATTTTCGATGGATATCATATACCTTTTGCCGATAATGAATTTGATCTTGTTATTCTGGCCCATGTTCTTGAACATGTCGAGTTTGAAAGGATGTTATTGCGTGAGATCAAACGGGTATCAAAACATGTAATTATTGAAGTGCCCTGCGATTACCGCTATGGCGTGGATAAAAGGATGAAGCACTTTTTGAATTACGGGCATATTAATATGTATACCCCAACCCAGTCTGAAGGCTTTGAAGTACTTGCTGATAAGGTTTCAATGATTGAGCCGGAAGTCACAAAGTTCAACACATTTATTAATCAGGGGAAGGCCAAAAGCCTGTTAAGCTCTCTTCGGATTGATGCTGAATACTTTGTTAAGAAATTGATTGTTTCATTAAGTGGCAACAGAAGGATGGAATCTTTTGCCAATGCCTATACCCTGTTTTTAAGGAAGAATGGTGATCTGGATATCTTCAGTCATTAATTCTACAGAATATATTTTATGAAGACTATCTTATTTTCAATTCCTTTTCTGCTGATTATTTTCCTGCAACTATTTAGCGATAACGCTCAGAGGAAATCATCGAATTGGAATTATTATGCTGATTCTTTGGCGATCAGAAAAGCCTTTTCTGAATCGCCGGTACTTTCTGCCCGGGAGTCTATAAAGAAAATGCAGATTGAGAAGGGATTTCGTGTTCATATTGTTGCCACTGAACCACTCTTAAATACACCTGTTGCCCTTAGCTTTGATGATAAAGGCAGGATTTGGGCTGTGGAAATGGAAAACTATATGCCCGATTCCATAGGAACAGGTGAAGATTTGCCGGTTGGTAAGATTGTTATTCTGACTGATCGGAATGGCGATGGAAAAATGGATCAAAGAAAGATCTTTCTCGATTCCCTGGTACTTCCACGTGCCATTTGCTTCATTGAAAATGGAATTCTTGTTGCTGAATCTCCCAACCTTTGGTTTTATGAAATAAAAAATGATAAGCCGGTTAATAAAACGCTTGTTGATACCGCTTATGCTGAAGGTGGAAATGTGGAGCATCAGCCCAACGGCTTGTTCAGGGCTTTGGATAACTGGATCTATAATGCAAAATCAAGTAAAAGATATAGAAAACAGGGTAGTAAATGGCTGATTGAACGAACTCATTTCCGGGGGCAATGGGGGATTTCACAGGATGATCAGGGTCGTTTGTTTTATAATAACAACTCCGAGAATCTTCAGGGGGATTATTTCAGCCCGGGTTTTGGAGCAACAAATTCGAATCAGTCGAGGCTTGCCGGCTTTTCAGAGAGCATTATCAAAAACAATAAAGTTTATCCAATCAGGCCCAATACCGGTGTGAACCGGGCGTATATGAAAGGGATTATTGACGAGAATTTAAAGCTGGTTAATTTTACTGCTGCCTGCGGACCGGTAATTTTTAACAGTACTTTGTTTGGTCCTGATTATTATGGAAACGCATTTGTTGCTGAGCCTTCAGCAAATCTGATCAAGCGAAATATATTGAGCAATGATGGTAACCTGGTTACAGGTAAACAAGCTTACATCGGTCGCGAATTTCTGGCAAGTACTGATGAACGCTTCCGGCCGGTAAATTTATACACGGGTCCGGATGGGGCTCTGTATATTGTTGATATGTACCGGGGGATCATACAGCATAAAACGTATTTAACACCCTATCTCAAAAGCGAGATTAAAGCCAGAAACCTGACACAACCGCTTGATTATGGCCGTATTTACAAAGTGCTTCCTAAGGGCAAAAAGGTAAGAGGTGTCAAAATTCCACAGGATCCCGCAAAACTGATCGCTTTATTATCCGATTCAAAGTATTAAAGTCTGATACACAACCTTTAGCCAGGGTTCATGCCCTTTGGACTATGGAGGGCTTGGAAGTTCTGGAAATGGAAGATGTATTACCCCTTTTGAAAAGTACTGACTGGACACTGCGTGTGCAGGCATTAAGTGTATTACCCTCGGTTTTGACCAGGGAGAATTACAAAGAGTTTCTTTCGGTTTTAACTGCAATACTTGATGAAAATGATGCACTTGCTGCTCCATGTCTGGCTTTTTTAAGTCCTCATATTCAGTTATTTGATTCGGCTGAAGCTAATAAATTTTTGCTGAGCCTCTCTAAAAAGTATGCAAATAATATTTTTATTTCCGATGCGGTAATCAGTAATCTGCAAAACAAGGAAGCTGCTTTTTATAAGGAGTTTACGGGGATAAATCCGGATACAAGTCTGGTACTAAGTAAACGCCTGAAGAAGATTGTCGATGATATGGCAAAAAAGAAAGTCAATGCTCCCGATCCTGCAAAAGAATTTCCAAGGGGACTT
>NCHA01000005.1 GCA_002257025.1 Sphingobacteriales bacterium 16-39-50
AAACAGGCATTAAGCACTATACGACCTACGGCCAAACTGCACGGTGAACAAATTTATGTCATTTAACCTTCAGAGTTATCCTAATTTTTTCACTCGCAATGACAAATTCGTTTCATCTGAACTAAAAATCACAGACAACAGGCAACCGGTAACAGACAACTATCTTAATATGATCCAGGTTTCCTGTGCAATAATCGTCAATTCAATTGGTCAAGTCCTCGTTACCCAGCGTAGCCCCCTCATGCCCCTTCCCCTAAAATGGGAATTCCCCGGCGGTAAGATCGAAGAAAATGAAACGGCTGAGGATTGCCTGATCCGGGAGATTAAAGAGGAACTGAATATTGAGATTGAAATTACCGGCAGTTTGCCCCCTAATGATCATCAATACTCCGATAAACTGATCCGGCTAATACCATTTATCTGCCGGCAGAAGGATGGAGTGATTGTATTAAAAGAACATGCTGATTATAAGTGGCTGGATGTTAAGAATTTGTTAGATTTGGATTGGGCGGAGGCGGATGTGGGGGTGGTGGGGGAGTTTTTGAGGAAGGATGAAAGGAATTTTTAGTAGACCTCCACCAAATTCAAACAATTACTCTTTCAAATATTATTCCCTGGGAATGTTTATCTACCTATGACAATACGAATTGTCATTTGGTGAAAGCTTTTTAGCGTAAATTTTAGTGAAACCGTTATCAAAGATGAATTATCTGAGGTTTGGGCATTAACTCTAAGGGTCGAACTATCAGTACTTAAACCGAACATCATTGTGGTATTTTAAGAATTCAATATCGGGTATAAATCTCGAAGGCAAAATAATATCCTGATTATCAAATTTTAAAAAAAAATCTTCAATTGATTTTGATTTTTTTTGTTTGAATAAAGTTGAGGAAATTTTGATTTTAAAGTCAGTTGTAATGGTCATCAAACCTGTTTCAAATGCCTTGTCGTGGAGGGCATTAATCGCAATTCCATTTTGAGGATTTAGCCTATTCTTATCATCAATACTCCAAGGTTTAATATGCCCAGCAATTAAAAATTCTGGCTGTTGTATTCCTGTTATGCAACAGGTATTATTATATGAAGCTAAAATTGTCTTTCTAAAAAAAGATTGATTTACTCTTACCTTTACTATTTGTTCTCTCATTTTTCCTTCTTTTGGTAATTCAAATTCGGGGATATGATTTAATTGCTCAATAGTTATATTCTCAAAATTTGCTAACAGTTTTTCACTTTCAAAAGGTAAAATATCCCAATTATTAAAAAACTCATTCCAAATTTCCGCATCTAACTTGCTGGCGTTTGATGCGCCTTTTATTCCCCTCGCTTTTAAACTTGGGTCAAGACTAGCGAAATTCACAAGTTTATAAGCAACGGAACTTGACGTTCTACCAATAAGACTAGCAAGATGAATTACTTCTGGATTTAAACGATGTAATCTGCCGAAAGGAAGCTTACAGTATAAATTTACTGCCAAAATCAACTCTTCTCTGGTCCATAATTTCTGCCCTTCCTTCATATTCTATCTTCAATCTCAAATTCTAGAATAAACTCAAAATTGCACATTACAGACAAACATTTATGATATTGGGATATTACGAAATCATTTATTATTTCTGTCCTTATTCCACATTTTGGGCAAGTGGTTGGTTGGTCAGAGCTTAAAAATATTTCTAATTCTTTCATTATATCATTTATTCTAATGCCTTAAAGATTAAAGTCATTGGCTTAAAAAATTTAGAAACACCATTTTTATGATTTTTTAAAAAAATGTATCAATTGAACTAAATCATTTTCTGAAGTTTTTGATACTTCAAGCTTTGGTTTTTTGTCTCTATATTTTTTACTAATTATTTCTACAAGGTCGTTAAAAATAATCCTATTTTAATTAGTATAACTTTAGAATTTTCCAAAACATAAGTCAGACGTGGTTAAGCTCTTTTCTCTCCAAATAAATGTAATTTTATGGTCTTGAGAATTACAGATTATCATTAATTTTCCAAACTAAAATGCATTCCTAAATATCCCCCATGAAACGCCGTCAACTCCTCAAATCCCTTACCCTCCTTCCCATCGCTAGTGGAATTACTAACCTTTCCCTGCATGCAGAGCCTGCCCCGGCAGAAGATCTGTACAAGGAACTGGGTATCCGCACCTTCATTAATGCAGCCGGGACTTTAACTTATATGACCGGAAGTATTATGCAGGATAAGGTTTTGAAGGCGATCAACAGTTCGGTAGGTAAGTTCTGTATGCTGGATGAACTGCAGGATAAGGTGGGTGAACAAATTGCAAAAATGACTCATGCTGAGGCTGCCACGGTAACCAGCGGAGCCTATTCGGCAATGACCCTGGGTTTAGCGGGCGTACTCACCGGACTGGATATGAAAAAGGTGGGGCAATTGCCAAATCTGGAAGGTATGAAATCGGAAGTGATCTGTCAGAGAGCACATAAAGATGCATATACCCAGGCCTTTTTACTGACCGGTTGTAAGATCATCACGGTAGAAACCCGGGAAGAACTGGAGAAGGCCATCAATGAAAAAACAGCGATGATGCATTTCCTGAACATTGCTGTTAATGGTGGTAAAATAAAGCATGAAGAATGGATTGAAGTGGGTAAAAAGCACAATATTCCAACCTCCATTGATATCGCTGCAGATGTACCGCCAATTGAAAACCTATGGAAATTCAATGATATGGGCTTTGATCTGGTCTTCCTTTCTGGAGGCAAGGCAGTCCGCGCGCCACAAAGCACTGGCTATTTAATGGGCAGAAAACACCTCATCGAGGCTGCGCGCCTCAGTGCCCCACCCCGTGCGGTAACCATCGGCCGCGGACATAAAGTGAATAAAGAAGAGATCCTGGGAGCTTATGTAGCCATCAAAAACATGATTGCAATGGATCATGATAAAGAATGGAAGAAATGGGAAGCGGGTATTACATTAATTGAAAATGCGGTAAAATCAATAGATGGGATCACCGCAAAAGTAACAGTCAATCCCCTGGGAAATCATACTCCATCCCTCCGCATTACCTGGGATGATACCAAGATCAAATTAACCGGCCATGAACTGCGTGAAAACCTTCGCAACGGAAACCCATCCATTGAAGCAGGCTTTTCGGGCTTACCAATTTTCAAGGGTCAGGCAACACCACCCAAACCAGGCGCAAAGGGAGGTAATTCTGTATCCATAACCGTATGGATGATGCAGCCGGGGGAGGAGAAGGTTGTGGCGAGGAGGTTGAGGGAAGAATTTTTGAAGCTGAAAGCTGAAAGCTAAAAGCTTAAAGCAAAAAAAACTGTCTTATACAGGACGAGGCGAGTTGCAACCTCAAAGTGACCAACATCGTACCCTGTTCGTGACTTGTTCTCGGAGCATAGCCTTCAGGGCATCAAAAAGGGACTTTGTACGAACAAGTTACGAAGGAGGTACGAACAAAACCTCATTTTTAGACTAATTTAATATTTAGTTCAAAAACTGCGTTTGAGAGTATTTTATATTGAATTATGTCCAAAAACCTTTGCAACAGATCTCTCCTCGCGGAAAAGGCATTATTAAACAACAATTATTTCGCTCGTCGAGATGACGGACAATTAATGGCAGTATCTTTAAACCCTCTCCTTTGGAGAGGGCAGCACTATTCTCAAAACCAGTAGTTCCGTTATCAGGGTGAGGCTCCCTAATAAGCTGCTCTAGCAAAAATCACGCTCATAGCAATGAGATCCTTCGTCGCCGTACACTTTCATTAAAATGCGAAATTCTACTGGCTCCTCTGGATGACAGGCGTTACTAATTTGCTAATTCCCACATCGACAAATTGACAAATCGTCTCATTGACAAATCATCCTTCCCCATCTTCAAATCTTCAAATCCTCAAATCTTCAAATCCCTCTCTAGCATCGACGTCTCCTTCGTATCCCTCATCCCAACATAAACCAGCAAAGACAAAAAGATACAACCGGTAATATACCAGTAGAAATACTCCTCATGACCAGAGTTTTTTAACCAGAGAGCAACATACTCTGCCGTTCCGCCAAAGATGGCTACGGTGAGCGCATAGGGTAACCCGACACCTAGAGCACGCACCTGGGCAGGAAAGAGTTCGGCTTTAACGATGGCATTGATACTGGTATAACCACTTACGATAACAAGTCCGGCGAGGAGCAGAAAAAAAGCGCTGTACGGTGAGGTAGTATGGCTCAGGGTAGTTAGCAATGGGACTGTGCAAATGGTACCTAAAAGTCCGAAACTTATCAGCAGAGGGCGACGGCCAATTCGATCAGACAAAGCTCCGAATACGGGTTGAATAAGTGCAAATATCAGCATGCTGATGAATGAGATCTGTGTGGATTCGGCTTTACTCAGGTTCACTGTATTCACCAGGAACTTTTGCATGTAAGTGGTGTAAGTATAAAAGGCAAGGGTGCCACCCAGCGTAAGGCCTACAACAGTCAGCAAGGCTTTGGGATGTTTTAAGAGTTCTTTTATAGTGCCTTTGCGTTCATCAGCTTTATTTTTTTGCGCTTCAAATGCTTTGGTTTCATAAAGCGTGCTTCTCAAATAAAGCGCCACGAGCGAAAGAATAGCTCCAATCACAAAAGGAATTCGCCAGCCCCAGTCGTGAAGCTGTTCATCACTCAGCCATTTCTGAAGGATGAGCTGAATTCCAAGCGCAAATAACTGTCCCCCGATTAGTGTAACATATTGAAAACTGGAATAAAAACCCCGCCGGTTCTTAGTGGCCATTTCACTGAGGTAAGTCGCCGAAACCCCGTATTCACCACCAACACTCAGTCCTTGCAAAAGTCTGGCAATAAGCAACATAATAGGCGCTATAATTCCTATGGACTCATAAGTAGGTATAAAAGCGATGAGCAGGGAACCGAAGGACATGAGTAATACCGAGAGTGTCATGCTTTGCTTCCGCCCCAGTTTATCTGCAATGCGGCCAAAGAGCCAGCCACCGATTGGCCGCATCAAAAAGCCTAAGGCAAAAATGCCTGCAGTATTTAGCAGTTGGGCAGTTTTATTGCCTTCCGGAAAAAATGAAGCAGAGAAATAGAGCGCAAATGCGGAATAGGCATACCAGTCGTACCACTCGACCAGGTTACCAATGGAACCGCCAAAGATGGCTTTCAACCTTCGGCGGGAGATGTTTTCTTCAGGTAATAAACTATGCACTTGAGTTATTTTTTTATAATAATAGGAGTTTTAGTTTTAAGTTTTAGATAATAAGTTTTAAGTATCCATACTGCTGATTATCTCAACCCTCCATCGACATATCCTCGCAGTATCTTTAAACCCTCTCCTTTGGAGAGGGCAGCACAAGACTTAAAACCAGTAGTTCCGTACTCAGGGTGAGGCTCTAATAAGCTTTCCTGCTGCAGCAAAAATCCTGCTCCTAGCAATGAGATCCTTCGTCGCCTCACAATTTCAGTTTATTTAAAACTACCATTGGCTCCTCTGGATGACAAGCGGCACTAATTTGCTCATTCCCCCATTGACAAATCGACAAATCACCTCATCGACAAATTGAATAACCTGTAACCTTTCTGTTTCCTTTTTCTTTATTCGAAATAAAAAACTATTTTAATTCCATGAAAAAACATGGCCTCACTGAAAAGCAATTCGTCCGCTTTATTTGTATCATTCTCAGCTCTTTTATTATTGTAAGTTGTAAGCCAGAGGCAGATAAATTGCCTCCATCTGATAAGGATAATGGCGGATTGATCCTTCCCGGTGGATTTGAGGCTCTGGTCGTAGTTGATAGCATTGGAGGAGGTTCTGTTATCGCCCGGCAAATAAGCCAGCTTGCAAAATCCAATGCGCCTAAAACAGCACCTGCTGAGATTAAAGGAGCTCCTAAAAGCACACAATTAAGTCGCCCGAATAACCAACCCACAGGAAATTATGTTGGTGCCAGGCATATTGCAGTGAATAAGAATGGGGATGTTTATGTCAAACTAAGATCCCCTACAATCGATGGTTATGGCAATGCTGCACTAAGGGATGTAGATGGCGATGGAAAAGCTGATACCGTGAAGATCTGGGGCAAATATGAGAACCGTAACAGGGGAACGGCCATGCAAATCCATAATGGTTATCTCTACTTCAGTTCAGAGTTAATGGTTTTTCGCAATAAACTAAAGGAAGGGCAACTGGTACCCGATAGTAATATGGATACTGTGGTAATCGATACTTTACCTTATCATGAACACATGGCCAAAGCACTTGCATTCGACGGGAAGGGCAATATGTTTGTTTCATGGGGCATGGGAACAAATTCATGCCAGGTTGAAAATAGAAAGCCAGGATCTCCGGGAATGAACCCCTGTCCGTATTTAGTTGACCACGGCGGCATCTGGAAGTTTGACGAAAATAAACTGCAGCAAAAGCAAAGTGACGGAACACGCTATGCTACCGGTATGCGGAGTATTGTTGGTATGACCTGGGATAAAGGCACCGATGCGCTTTATGCCCTGCATCATGGCCGGGATGATCTGCGACTTCTTTGGCCTGAGTATTACAGTCCATGGAAAAGTGCGATGCTCCCATCGGATGAACTTTTTAAAGTAAACGAAGGATTCGATGGAGGATTTCCTTATTACTATTATGATCAGATGCTGGAAAAGAAAATCCTGAGTCCGGAGTATGGCGGTGATGGTGTAAAGGAAGGCGATGGAGCCAAGCTTCCGAAACCTCTACTGGGTTTCCCCGGACATTTTGCACCAAACGATATCCTGTTTTATAAAGGCGATCAGTTCCCTCCCCGTTACAAGGAAGGGGCATTTATTTCCCTGCATGGATCGACTAACCGTATCCCTTACCCACAGGTAGGAAATGTTGTTGTCTTCGTTCCGATGAAGAATGGGAAGGTAACCGGTCCGTGGGAGGTATTTGCCGATGGCTTTGGGGGTAAAGACACCCTTGCAGTAGCCAATGACGCTACCTACAGACCAATGGGTCTGGCAGAAGGCCCGGATGGTTCCCTGTATGTCGGAGAAACTCAAAAAGGGAAGATCTGGAGAATCATGTACAAGGGCGATAAAAAGTCGTTTGGCAATAAAGAACTGGCTGAAATGGAAAAGCGCAAGGCTTTACCTCATCTCAAAACTCCGGATGAAATGGCAGATAATCTTGACCGGAAAGGCAAACCGGTACATGCTGAGCTTTTGTACAATATTTATTGCAGAAACTGCCACCAAAGCGATGGGAATGGCGACGGAAGCCGCTTCCCCCCTCTTGCGGGATCTGAATGGGTAAACAGCGATAAAACCGTGCTGATCAATGTGGTACTGAATGGTATGACTGGTGGAATTCAGGTTAAAGGGCAAAATTATAACGATACGATGCCTGCACATGCATCCTTCCTCACTGATAAGGAAATCTCGGAGATCTTAACTTATGTAAGGCGGAGTTTTGGCAATAAATCAGGGCCGGTAAGTGAGAAGGAAGTTGCGGAGGTGAGGAAACTGATGAGTAGGAATTGATAAGTGACAGTTGACAATTGAGGTCCCTCCTGCGTCGGGGATGACAGGAAATTGGAAATAGGAAATGGGGAATAGGAAATGGGGAATGGAGTTGATACCGGATAGCTATTGGGCTTAGGGTCCCTATTGTCTTGTAAAATTCTATTGTTTGGATTTTTTCTAATGATCCAGAATGGGTCAAATGTTTATACTACTGTCTAACAAGGGAATCACGATCCTGAAGAGTAATGCCATTAAGTTAAGGACTTCGATCCTGACAAAAGTCAGCATCTCCTCTACTTTTAATAAAATGCATTGTCATCCGATAGTAATCGGATCTGGCGAAGGCCAGAATCTCCCGCCCCTTAAATAATGACTTTACCCGAAGATGTCGTGTGTGAGTATTTGAACCGAATTTCAAAATGAACCACTACATCACTGGCAACCCGATAGCTATCGGGTGACAACGGATAACAGATAACTCAGGTGTGTTTATCTTCTTTTTGCGATTCAGAGATCAGAAGTTTCTCAATTCTAGTGTCGGGGATTAGCCAAATAACTGCCACTACAAGATACAAGAACATACCGATTCCTGAATGGATAAAAGAGGCACCTATCGCGGTAGCATATATAATTAAGGATAATTTTCCTTTCCAATCCTGACCCAAAGCTTTTGCTATCAGGGAATCTTTACCATGATGCGATACTAAGGTCTTTGCCAAAATGAAGTAAGCAATTGCATTCATTATAAGAATGATTCCGTAAAGAATTACCGGCCATTTCCCAAAATGATTCTCTCCCATCCAGGCTGTTACGAATGGAATCAGCGAAAGCCAGAATAATAAATGAAGATTAGCCCATAATATTGCCCCATTTACTGATTTTATTGTATGGATCATATGATGATGATTATTCCAGTAAATGCCAACATAAATGAAGCTAAGCACATAGCTGATAAACACAGGAAATAGACCCACTAAAGCCTCAATATTTTCGGAATGGGGCACTTTCAGCTCCAAAACCATGATGGTAATAATGATGGCAATTACCCCATCACTGAATGCTTCCAAACGACCTTTCGTAATCATATAGCTGATTAATTTGTATCCAAAATAATAATTTCTATCAGGATTGAAGAATACACCACAGATTTAAAAAATATAAACATGCCAGGAGATTTCATAAGTCCTTAACCCCACTTTATAGTCACAGGGGCGATAGCTATCGGCTAGCTAATTCGCTCATATCAAATTTGCTCATTAACCATATTTCTGAAGCCGGCGCATCCTGTGCCGGCTTTTTTGCTTTAGGTTGCTTTAATTGAAAAATAAATGACTTTAAATTAAAAATTTGTATTTTTATATTAAACGCTTTCAAAACCCCAATTATGAAAAAGATTTTAATTATCGCAGCAGTAGCATTGCTATTCGGATCCTGTAAGAAGGATATGATCACTGAGACGACTAATCAGGATGATCTTAAGAAATATGCCGAAATGACTTCAAGTGCATTATTATTAAAAGCTAATGATGGTTCAGGCATACAGATGTCAGCAAACAAATCAAACAATGGCAAAAGTATAACCAGGCCATTGAAAAGCACGGGTTCAGGAACCATTTCTTATATCCCTAATGGTTGCGGAGACGGAACTCTTCAATTCAGGTCAGATGGAACCGGTAATTCAACAGCACTCGGGCTTCAACAGCAGGTAACAACATTTTGTATCAATCCAGCCACTGGCCAAGTAATCGGATCAATTGGTGGTGTAGGTACTGCAGCTAACGGCGATAAACTTTTCTACTCACTTGCTGGGGCAGGAATTGACCCTGCAACAGGATTTATGTTCCAGCAATATGTATTCACAGGGGGAACAGGAAGATTTACTAATGCAACAGGAAATATGACCTTATTGTATACAGTAAATACACCTACAAATTATGAATACACTGGAGAAGGTTCTATTACCTTTTAATATCCAGGAATTCTCCTTAGCCGCTTGATTCTGGCAACTCAAATTATTATATTTTTATTCAAAGCCGGTTTTATACCGGCTTTGTCATTTTATATATTTGAAAAAAAAATAAAAAAATGATCGCACACCACGTATTATTCTGGCTTAAAGCCGACACAACCGAAGAAAAGAAAATCGCATTCCGAAAAAGTCTGGATACCCTTCAATTTATCGAAGCAGTAAAAATGTATCATATAGGAACCCCGGCTCCCATCGAGCGCGCTGTAGTAGATACTACGTATACTTTTAGCTTATTTCTTTTGTTTGACGATATGGCCGGCCATGATGAATATCAGGTTCATCCGCTGCATAAAGCATTCCTGGATGAGTTCAGGGTATGCTTTGATAAGGTGATTATTTATGATGCTCATTAATCAAGCCTAATGATTGGAATCCTGGTTGTAACTTTTTCAACTGACCCTGAAGGGCAATGTCATTAAGTTAAGGATAAATTACGCGTTAATTACAAAGGAGGTTCTCGCTTTCGCGAGAATGACAACTCCTTGGGTGTAGAGAGGAGATTCCGGCTCAAGGCCGGAATTGGAGTCTTATCAATAGCTGCAATATATGCGTTGAAAAGGCCTTTTTCAGGTACTCACTCCGATCCTGACGAAAGTCAGGATCTCCTCCATTATTAAAAAAAATGCATTGTCATTCTGGCGAAGGCCAGAACCTAATGCCCTTAACTTAATGACATTGCCTGAAGGGGTCAAATGTTTATAACATTTTATTAAACGGGAATCCCGACCCGAGGGGTCGCATGTATTGGAAATTTTCACATACGACCCCAGGGTCGAAGAAAGAAACCTTTTCGGCCAAAGGTGGTATTTCAACACCCTTTTCTTGTTTTATTTATCTTATCCAGCAAAAACTGATTAAATTTATTGGTACAAAAAAACCAAGCTGTGAGAATATTCTGCCTCCTCCTTTTGCTCTTAGTTTCCGGAGCAAGTACATCCGCACAAAGTAAAAAATTTGAATTTATAGCCTTTGGGGATATGCCCTATCGTCTGCCGGATGATTATGCCCGTTTCGAAAATCTGATCAAAGAGGTGAATAGAGAAAAGCCCGCCTTTAGTGTGCATGTGGGAGATTTTAAATCGGGTTCAACCGTCTGTTCTGACGAATATTTCAATAAGATCTTCGGTTATTTTGAAAGCTTTTCCCGACCATTAATATACACCCCAGGGGATAATGAATGGACAGATTGCAACCGGGAAGCAGCAGGTAAATATGACCCTTTGGAGAGACTCACATTATTGAGAAAGATGTTTTTCAATGAGAGCAAAAGCCTGGGACAGAAAAAGATGCCACTCAGTTCTCAGGGTAGTAATCCTGAATTTGCCAGATACGTTGAAAATGTAGCATGGGAGCATGGCGGTATCCAGTTCGCTACAGTTCATTTAGTTGGCACAAACAATAATTTCAAAGGAACAGACAATACTGAATTTATTGAAAGGGAAAAAGCTAATTTAGCCTGGCTCGATGAAATTTATGCCCGGGCTTCAGACAAATCAGGCCTTGTTATATTTACTCAGGCCGATATGTTCTACAGCAGAACAATATCTCCTGCATTTCAAAAGATTATTGATAAACTATCGCAGCTGAGCAGGCAATATGGCAAACCTGTACTCTGGGTCAATGGCGATTCGCACCGTTTTATTGTCGATAAGCCCTTGCTTAATCCCGATAAGCGATCTACCATCCTTAACTTTACCCGTGTGCAGGTTTTTGGAGATGCTGATATTGCTACAGTGCACGTGACTGTTAATCCACGAGCTAAGGAATTATTTACGATCAGGCAGATGCTATTGGATTAAATATTGTTAAGCAAAGTCAAGAAAATTGGCTGAGATTAGAACTCCTTTTCACCAAACTCACTTTCCGGCAGCTTCAGCTTTTTAGCCAGTTTATTCAAATTATAGCTGAGATTCAGCATAAACACATCTACTTCATAGATATAATTTGTAGTGGTATAAAAGTCAGGTGCCCAGGTAGATATACGTTGCTCATTACTCTTGAGTAATCCCAGATCCATATTCTGCCATTGCAGTAAGGCTGTCATCCTCCCTTTCATAAAAGTCTTTTTTACTGAACTGTTTGGCGATAAGAATCCTGAATCTTTACCCTGAACTGTTGGCCTGGCAGAAAGATAGTTCACATTTCCCTGAACGCTAAAACCTGATCCCAAATTAAAATTTGCATTGGCATTAATTGAATATACCCAATCAGAGTTTTCAAGGTAATTTGCATAATTCAACACTGAGCCACTGACCGTACTTCTGTAAATGTTAGTACCAAGATAAAGCTGTGACCATTTCACCGGACTATAATTCGCCCCGATCTCAATTCCCAGCCTGCTGGCCTTGTCGGCATTTGTATAAACCCGGTTAAGGATCGTATCGGCATAAACACTATTAACCCTCTGAATTGGGTTTTTTATATCCTGATAATACAGCGTTGAAAATAAAGACCCCTGACTGAAATTCTTTGTAAATCCGGCTTCAGCCAGATAAATAAATTCAGGCAAAAGATTTGCAT
Source organism: Sphingobacteriales bacterium 16-39-50 (assembly GCA_002257025.1). GTDB lineage: Bacteria > Bacteroidota > Bacteroidia > Sphingobacteriales > Sphingobacteriaceae > Daejeonella. The sequence continues at coordinate 12,027 of NCHA01000005.1, forward strand.
CGCCTCTTTCAAGAGTTTCAGAATGCTCCCGCTCCGGAATAGGATTTAATTCAAAATTATTGGTACGCTGAACCCTCCTGCTCAATCCGGCTTTGAATTTCCAATCCTTCTCAAAACTGTAAAGCATATTCACCGAAGGGAACAGATTATTAAGCTTTAAAAGGTAATCATTACTACTTACCGACTTCACATTCAAATCACGGTTGGCATACTCATATCTCAAACCTCCTGCATATTCCAAACGATCGGACTTACCTGAATATTGGGTATAAAGTGAGTGAATCTGGTTCTTTGCCTTTACATCACCCGAAAACTGAGGTGCCAAAATCAGACCTGTAGTGCCCCTTTCCTGTACAGAATAAATAAACTGCCCGTCCTGCTGGTCCAATCGATACTGATAGCCACTTTCAAGCTTTCCTTTACCTAAAGCTATGCTGTAATCAATTTTAGTCCTGAATCCGTTAAGGGGGTTTTTATAGGTACTCAATGTATTCTGTACAAGCTGATTCAGCTCAATATTTATATTTTTTGTAGAGCCCTCAAGTCCGGCATGTTCAAATAAAGCAGAAAAATTCAAAGCAGATTTTTTCGAGAAATTATGGGTATAATCAATATTTCCAAGCATGAAATCCCCTTGCTTATTTTGTAAATTGGGATTGAAATAATTTGAACGGCCAACAACTTGTCCGGTACTGATTACTGTGTTTACATTCGAATAATAAATATCAGCTACCCTATCCTGGAATTTATGCCCGGCAAAAAAGCCAATAGAAAACTGATTTTTTTCTGATGGAGTGAAGGTTAGATTAAAGCGTCCTCCATAATTGTATTTATCAAAACTACGCTCTCCTTGCGATGGGAATGTTGTTTTTTTATTGCCGATAATAGTATAAACGTCCCCATCACGGAATCCGGCATTGTCATTTCGCAGATAATTGGCACTTGCCGAGAAATCCCAGGCATCTTTTTTATAGTTAAAACTGAGGTCAGCACCATATCGCTGCTGCTTTTCAGCATTTCCGTAAGTCCTTACTGATGGGAGTCCTCCCTGGATGTTATTGACAAACACTGTACTATTATCTGCACCGCTCCTGGTCGTAATATTTATAATACCGCCTTTGCCATCCGGATCATATTTGGCAGAAGGTGCAGTAATTAGTTCTATATTTTCGACTGAATTGGCCGGTAACTGACTTAAAATAGTTGCGGCATCAGTTTGAACAGGTTTCCCATTGATTAGCACCAAAAAGCCTTTGGATCCCCTGACAGAGATTTCCCCCATCCCATCAACAGATACAGATGGCATATTTTTTATTACATCGATCGCTGTACCACCTTTGGCTGATTCAAATTGCGCAGCTTTATACACCTGTTTGTCAATCTTATTCAAACTTTGCAATTGTTGTCCGGTAACCTTTACCTCCGACAAAAACTGCTGATTTAAACTGAGCTCCAGCCGGCCAATGTTTAACTTTTGTCCGGCAGAAAGATTAATTACTGAAGATTTAAAAGTGTTATATCCAACAAACTGAACTTTGATAAAATACGTTCCTGCCTGCAGTTTCTCGAACTTAAACTTTCCGGATGCATCTGCCATCTGCCCGTTAAGCAAAACTGAATCAGCTGATTTATAAAGGGAAACACTGGCAAACTCAAGTGCTGCAGCTGCTGCCTTATCAAATGCAATTCCTTCAATAGCAGAGCTCTGCGCAAATATTTTAGTGGAAATAAGAAACAGGAGCAGGAATAAACCTTTCTTCATTTTTTCTGATTAAGCCTGCGAAAATAAGTAATTGAATTACCTTTAATTGCCTATATCGACAATATTACCATCAAATTATTGTAAAGAAGACGTTAAAATTTTAGCGGCCCATTACTGATTTTACGGCCAGCCTTGTACACTGCAGAAATTTTTCGTGTATTCTGAATGTTCTCCAGAGGATTTGCATCCAGAATAAGCAAATCGGCAATCTTTCCCTTTTCTATGCTACCATAATCCTTCTCGATGCGCAGAACCCGGGCAGCATTTAAAGTAGCAATACGAATCACATCCTGGGGACTCAAGCCGGCTTCAACCAGCAATTCCAGTTCCAGATGTTCGGCAAAACCCTGAGCCCGGATGGGAAAGGCTCCTGAATCGGTACCCAGTGCTACCAAAACACCTGCATCATGAAGCTTTTTCACATTCTGAAGAGCTATCCTGAATGCTGCAGCGCTACGAACTGCAGCAGCTGAGGCCTTTTGTTCATTCTGGTAGACTGAGGAAGAAATCATTTCATACACCCCGGGTTCGAGAGCAGCCTTAAAAAAGGGATCCTCCAGCCAGCTTGGTTTTGACATATAAGCATGTGCAAATTTGTCGAGCGCAAGTGTTGGGATGTATGGAATCTTTCTGGCTTTCATTTGTGCGATAAATGCATCATCCACCAAACTATCCCGGATGCTGTGTCCGAAGACATCTATTCCGGAACGGATCAGCTGACGGGCATCCGATAAGTAATACACATGTGCAGCAACCCTGCGCTGATAACGATGTGCCTCCTGAATGATCTTTTGGTAAATCGCTGGCTTCATTTTAGTCTGAGGAGAGCCATCAACCCAGATCTTCACCATAGATGGATTAATCCCATTCAGTTCTTTCATCATTCCCGGAACTTCATCCGCAGATAACGGACGGTATAAATTGCCCATAAAAGATTCCTTGCTGATCGAAGGGTCGGGAATATTAAAACCATAGCCTCCTGAAAAAAGTCGGGCGCCGGGTAAAAGCCCATGCATTAAGGAATCACGGAAGCCTTTTTCATACAATAAGGGCCGGTCGGTACCCAGAGTTTGAACTGTGCTTATACCATAATCCAGGTACTTTTTTAACTGTGCCAGTACATTCTCCTTTGTAAAAAATGTACCGCTTTGAGCATTCCCGCTGATCACCCCAACATGAACATGGGCACTGATCATTGCCGGCATCACCGTCTTTCCCTGAAGATCAATCACACGAGCTCCGGTGCTTTTTAAATCTCTTCCAATAGCTGCGATGTGCTGACCATCGATCAGAATGTCTGTGTTTTCCTGAATAGCACCACCCTTACCATCAATCAGATTAAGATTTTTCAACAGGATTTTTGTCTGCGCAAATGTATTGGATGCAAAAACCAGCAGAATAAAAAAACCACACAACCGAAACAAGCTACCATGATATTTTAAAAGGTTCATTTTAAACAGGTAATTGCAGAAATCTGCACAGTTAATAAATTTTAAGAATTTGAAAATCAGGCCTCCTGCCAGAGCTGTTGCAATTTATTGAGATCTCTTTTCATATGCGCAAAAATGATCTGCTTATCTGTTGAAATACTGCTGGCACCATGTTCAGCTCCACCTATTGGATATTCATAATGGAGGGATATAGGTACCTGTATGTTAAATTCCTTCAACATCTTGAAATAGGATTTAAAATCAACCATTCCTTCTCCTAAAGGTACATTCTCAACAATCCAGCTTCCATTTTTCTTTGTCCAGACACAATCCTTTATAGCCAGAATTTTAATATGAGGATGAATTAAATTGAGTCCGTTTTTCCATGACATTCCACCTTCAACCACAGCATGACGGATATCATACTGAACCCCCATGTTTTTATGATCTGCATTTTTGAGTATTTCCCAAAGCTCCCATATCGAAGCCCCGGCCAGGTACCCTGAATGGTTTTGATAGCAACCTGAAATATTCAGTTTTCTGTTTAAATGACTTATCTCCGTCAGCGTCTTTTTGAATTGCATCATCGCCTCAGGAATGCTTTTGCCCTCGGGATATTTAAGCCAGTTCATGCGGTAGTATTTAACGCCCAGCCCGGAAGCAGTCTCCAGCAATTTCTTGTCAGTAGGATCACTGGCATCCTGAACAGCCGTAGTAATCATTGTCGTAGCCAGACCAACTTTTTGAATGGCTTCCATCGCTTTAGGCAAATCCATTTCCACCCGTTCGGGTAAAACATGGCCTTTGGGACGCACGGTAAGATCTACCCCATTAAAACCTATTTCTGCAGCTGCATCAGCCATGTCCTTGTAGTTTAAAAATTGCAGGTGCTTAGAAAAAACTGAGACATGCAGGGGCTCCAGAACTTTTTTACTCTTTAGCATTTCTGCATAAATATCTGTAGACATAAAGGGGAACAGAGAACCTGCAATGACAGAACTCTTAATAAAACTTCTCCTTGACTTCTTGTTATTTTCGATATCCATAAATTAATAAAATTAATTGTTCAATGCTGAATTCAGGATTTTAATGACAACCTAATTTATGATTTAGTACTGTTTAGTTTATTATGTTTTGCCAAACTAATACTTCAAATTGGTGCTATTTTATACTTCCTTCGCCACTTTCGCAAACTTATTTCTATACTCTATTGGTGTAAGGCCAGTGATCTTCCTGAAAATATCCCGGAATGCTTTGGTGTCGGTATAACCCACATCATACATAACCTCAGAAACATTCTTTCTGGAAGCTTCAAAAAATTTCTTTGCTGCTTCTATTCTTACCCGTTGTATGTATTCGATTGGTGTGTTATTGGTTGCATCCTTAAATCTTCTCTCAAAAGTCCTGCGACCCATATTGATGAAATTTGCTAAATCTTCTACAGTAATTTTGTCATCATACTTCATTTCAATATGATCCTGTACTTTTTGTATTTCCGGATCCCCATGATTTTTCTGCCCTCGGAAAATGGCAAACTGCGACTGACTGTCTCGGCCTATATCCAAAGCAAAATACTTGGAAATCATGACAGCAGTTTCTCTGTCAGAAAATTTTTCTACCAAATATAGTATCAGATTCCACAAACTACTTGCGCCGCCACTACTGTAAATATTATCGTGTTCAGTGATAATCGCACCATCCTCGACTTCCACCAGAGGATATTTTTCTTTAAACTCACTGATGTAAGCCCAGTGGGTAGAGCATTTTCTCCCGTTTAGTAATCCTGTTTCTGCGAGAAGAAAAGCGCCGATACATAAACTGGCCAGGCTGCTGCCGTTTAAATGGAGCTTTTTAAAATAAGGTATTGCTTCTGCATTAGCCCGTATTCCTGCTTCAGTATCTCCAAAAGTTGGAGGTATAATGAGCAGATCTGTATTGATGACATCCTTGAGTAAGCGATCTGTTTTTATCGTGTACTCGCCATTATTGGCAGGTACATAATCGTTTAAGCCTACATATTCTACTTTGAATACCGGCTTTTTACCAAATACAGTCAGAAACTCATTGGCCGTATTAAAACTTCTGAATGCCGGTGTAATAGCTTCTATTACACCATATTGCGGAACAAAAACTGAGATTTGCATAACACTTTAAAAAATAAATATACAAAATGGCTTGTCGTAATCCACCTCCTATTTGTCGTTTTTACAACAGACCGGATTCTGATCACACCCACATCTTTGTAGTATATTATAATTAAAAAACAGATACCAATGGCAGAACAAACAAAAATCAAGGTAGAAGCAATTGTAAATGCTCCTGTCAAAACAGTATGGCAATTTTGGAATACACCCGCCGATATTATGGAATGGAATACAGCCGACTCTAGCTGGCATACACCAAAAAGTGAAAACGATCTCAGAAAAGGTGGTAAGTTCAAGCATAGAATGGAGGCTAAAGACGGAAGCTTTGGTTTTGATTTTGAAGGAGCTTATGACAAGGTTGAATTGTACAATGAAATAGCTTATACAATGCCCGACGGCAGAATGACCTCCACCCTATTTGAAGAGAAAACCGGTAAAACCACAATTATAACAATTTTTGACGCTGAAACAGAGAATGACCCTGAACTACAGAAACAGGGTTGGCAGGCTATTTTAAATAATTTTGTCAAATACGTAGAATCAAAATAAATTTTAAAAAAACTTATAACAGGATGAAAAAGAATAAAACAATCTTTTGGATAGCTACTGTTATCCTGATACTTTGGGAAGGGGCGATGCCCCTTGGAACGGTTTTGTTTGCACCTGAATATGTCAATGCAGGCACCAAACCTTTAGGTTATCCTGATTACTTTGCCTATACCCTGATCTTTTGCAAGGTACTGGGGGTTATAGCAATTTCTTATTCCAGAACCCCCGAAAAATTAAAGGAATGGGCATATGCAGGACTGGCATTTAATTTAATATTTGCTTTCATCAGTCATGCCTGTGTTGATCAAAATATTGGGTTTATGCTTATGCCAGTAGTGTTCCTGGGCATTCTTGCAGTTTCTTATATTTATGCTAATAAAATCCGGAATCATGGCTAAGACAAACTATAAAACTATAGATGAATACCATCAGGTATTTAGTGGTGAGACTTTAGAAAGAATGCAAACGATCAGGAAAATTATTAACGAAATAGTACCTGATGCAAAAGAAATTATCAGTTATCAAATACCATGTTTTAAATACAATGGTTATCTGATATTTTACAGCGCCTACCCGAATCACATTTCATTATCAAACCCATTTACTCTGGATTTCTGGGAACACTTCAAAGCTGATCTGGAGGAATACAAAACCAGTAAATCAGCTATACAGCTTCCGGCAAATAGACCACTCCCTGTACAACTGATTAAAGAAATTGTGGCATTCAGGAAAAAAGAGAATGAAAAATAAGAGTTAAGCAAGCTAAAGAATAGCCAAATAATTAATCAATTAATTTAAATTCAAAAAAATATGGCAAACAATACGGTTTCATTACACCGGGTAATCAAGGCAAGTCCAGAGAAAATATTTCGCGCCTTTGCAGACCCGATAGCACATTCAAGCTGGCTGCCCCCTTATGGCTTTGTATGCAGTGTACAGCAAATGGATTTTAAGGTAGGCGGTAAGTTCAAAATGACCTTTACTAATTTCAGCACTGGTAACAGCCATTCATTTGGCGGGGAATATCTAGAGGTAAAAGTCAATGAGTTTATTAAGTACAATGATAAATTTGACGACCCAGCTTTACCTGGCGAGATAACAACAACTATCTGGCTGAATAAGGTTCTTTGTGGCACAGAACTTAAAATAGTTCAGGAAGGTATTCCTGAAGTTATACCTGTTGAGATGTGCTATTTAGGCTGGCAGGAGTCGCTGGAGAAAATGAAGAATCTGGTTGAGCCCGAGATACCCGATGCATAATTTATCATAAATGTTAGTTCAAGAAAGCGTTAAAATAACAAGTGGGATCTTCATTACGTTTTCCGGGAATTGCAAAAAAGCTCTTACGTTTTATCAAACCTGCTTTGGCGGCAGGCTGCATTTTGAAATATTTCCCCAAAAATTACCTGGTTACCCTGAAATACCTGTACTAAGTGGTTCCCTGATTTCTGAAAGTATCATTATTTACGGGTCAGATTTAGTCCATAATGAAGGAAGAAACATTGGAAATTACCTTTCTGTTTTTCTGCAATGTAAGAATGCAGAACACAGAAGGATAATTATTGGGAAATTAAAAAGTGTGCATAAGACTCAATCTCCCGGGAATCATGAAGAGCAAAGGCTGGTTGAAATCAGGGATGTTTTTGATGTTAGATGGGTCTTGGGCATTTAACAGCAGGAGATTTCCCACTATTTTATCATTATAGCTTAACCTAATCAGCATTAGTCCTGTTTTTGCTACCAATCTTAATTGATTGAAACTATTCAACTAACTCTACCACGTTAGGGCGGCGGAAAATTATAGTAAATTAGCCCAAAATGCTAAAAATCCCGCCAGGTGCAGAATGAAAATAGCCTTTGAACCAATCGCAGATGCCAGTAGTCGGATCCTAATTCTAGGTACTATTCCAGGAGAGCGATCTCTACAGCTCCGGCAGTATTACGGGCATGCGGGAAATCATTTTTGGAAGATCATGTTCAGCATTCTTGAACGTCCTTTCAGTACCGACTACACTGAACGAAAGAAATTACTTACTGATCATAAGATTGCATTATGGGACGTGCTTCAACACTGCGAAGGTAAAGGCAGTTCCGACAATGCGATAAAAAATGAAATACCAAACGATTTTAAATCGTTCTACAATAAATATACTAATATCCAGACTGTTTTCTTCGCAAGTAAAAAAGCAGAAGATTTTTATATTCGTTATGTTATAAAAAGCCCGGATAAAAATTACCATGTTTTACCCTCCCCAAGCCGGGCAAATACATGGAAAAGGTATGAAGAGAAAGAGAGGGAATGGAGAATTGTTCTTGAGTATTTAAGATTGGGGTTAAATTGAGAGCTAAAGAAATGAAAGCCAAAAGCTAAATGAGTAAGAACTTCACTTAAACCCTTTTTATCTTCCAGCTTTCCGCTTAATTCAACCTTCTGCTTAATGCCAATTCTACCTGCTTAAATAATTGGACAGGCTTTAGATTTCGCCATGCCATATCATCCAGGTTTCCACCAAAGTTGATGTAATAATCAATATTGTTTCGTCTGAATTCACTGATTACATGTTCTCTGAAATTAATACCTGCAATCCAGCCTTCTTCCACATCCTGAAACCATTCTTCGTAATAACAGTCATCAGATGAATGAAAGTTGAGTATGTTTTCTCCAATCAGGATGAATTTATCGATTCCTTCAATGACCATCAAATCCAGAATTTCCCGTTTGAGTGTCATGATATCATTATGAAGGGCATCGTTCCATTCACCCATGAACTCGATGATTGCATAGCCCTTTTCATAATCGGCATACAAAACTTTCAGGTACAGGGTTTGTGAACCAAAGAAATCCCATTGAGGATGAATCAGATAATTATAAATCTGTTTATCAAATTCAAATTCATTATATTTTGTTTCAAAAAATGGCGAAAGCGCATCTTCTGAAGCAATATAATCGTCCCTCCAACGGTAATATGGTTCTATTTCATGCATTTTTTGAAGTTATAATTCTGATGAAGCAGCATTGTCGACTGCTTTACGGACACTCCCGTATCTGTCGAGCAGTTTTTGTGCCGTGCCAGCATCCAGGCCAGTTGCCTGCATTACCATGTTAACTGCACGGCCAACAAGTTTTACATTGCTAAGCCGCATATCAACCATTTTATTCCCTTTTACCCGACCCAAGCGGATCATCGTTGAGGTACTGATCATATTCAGGACAAGTTTCTGAGCTGTTCCTGATTTCATGCGGGTTGAACCTGTTACGAATTCCGGGCCTACAACCACCTCAATCGGATGTTTGGCTTCGGCAGCTACCGGACTCCCGGCATTGCAGACAATACAAGCAGTTTCAAGTCCGTTTTCATTCGCCTTCTTTAATCCCCCGATCACATAGGGTGTGGTTCCGGATGCTGCGATTCCTACAAGAACATCTTTATCTGAAATATTAAATTCCAGCAAGTCTTTCCAGGCCTGCTCGCTATTATCCTCGGCATTTTCAACAGCTTTTCGGATCGCTTTATCTCCTCCGGCAATGATCCCGATTACCATATCAAATGGTACACCATAGGTAGGCGGACATTCAGAAGCATCGAGTATTCCAAGCCGGCCACTGGTACCTGCTCCAATATAAAATAGCCTCCCCCCTGCGCTGATTTTTTCAACAATTACATTAACGACTTTTTCAATCGACGGAATTGCTTTCTCCACGGCAAGAGGTACTGTCTTGTCTTCATTATTCATGCCCTGCAGTAATTCTGCAACAGACATTTTGTCGAGATCAGTATAATTGGAATCAGCTTCAGTTGTTCTTTTCATATTCATTTTTTCGATTACAAAAATCGGAATATTATCTTTTAGCTGATCAATTAATTTGCAATAAAAAACCCGCACTGAAAATTCAGTGCGGGTGACAATTCTAATACTTTCTATTTTTTAAAGAAATATCTCAAATCCAGCAGTAATTAACCTTGGCAATCCAACCCTGATTCCTTCAGGCCTTCTGCTGCTGATATATCTTTGGTCTGTCAGATTTTTTACAGACAAGTTCAGGTTTGCATTGGTTTTAGGAATGCGATAATAAGCATTTGCATCAACAATGTACCTGCTGCTAATCTTTCCGGTTCTTCCATTTGCCGATGGGACCTCGCTGTTGATCTCATCTGTAAACTGTGCTCCGATGTAATTCCCAGAAACTCTGAAACCAAAACCATTGTGAAGGTTTATACCTGCTGCATTCCAGATCATTAGATTGGCTGCGTATGGCAGTTTATTTTCTTTTACATTAACTGTGCTGCCATTTACCGAAATGAAACGGTCATTGCTGTATTCAGAACCCTGAACAGTGATGCTGCTTTCAAAAGTATAGGAGTTTTTCAATCCTGCCATTTTCCCAAGATCAATTTGGAAGCCTGCTTCAATTCCTTTATGAAGGGTTTGTCCTCCATTAACCACACCGCTGGCATTCGAATTACCTGAGGAATTTGAAACCGGAATGATCTGATTCTGAAAGTCAAGTATGAAGCCGGTTATTTCAGCATTGAAATAGTCGTTAAACTTAATCCGGGAACCTAATTCATAATTAGTGCTCAGTTCGGCATCCAGGTTATAGGGTACACCCGTAGCAGTGATAGCATCTTTAATTCTTGGAGGGGCGAAGCCCTTATGTATCCCGGCGAACAGATTAATCCTGTCATTTGCTGAGTAGTTGATTCCGGCACCCGGAATCAAAGCCATGGTATTGTCTTTAGCAATGATACTGGTGTCTCTGATCACGTTGTTTACTCCATTGATGCGATATCTTCCGCGAAGTATTTCCCTTTCGTAATCAAAATTCTCCAGTCTAAGTCCGGCATTTAATGAAAGTTTTTTAGTCAGGTCGAACCTGTTCTGTGCATAGGCACTGAAAGCATAGCCGGTTCTTACCTCTTTATCCCTCAGGGTGCCCTCGGCAGTATTTGCATTGCCACCTACTATAAATTGCTCGTCGGCTTTTTCATATAAATATCTTGCACCTGTTTCAAGTACGTTATTAATATTGAACAAATTGTGTTTAACACTCAATCTTGGCTCTATTCCTGCAACCTGAAACTGCCTGTTTCGGTTACCGGTTGAGTTTAACATATAAACCGCTCCATTGCTGACAGCCGGATTTCCCCATTGTACACCTGTCTGGTTTGCCGCAGTGGAACTGAACGAGAAATCTTGTCTTTGCCAGTCGCGGGTTGTTGTGTAAGCAAAAGCAGTTGTTTTTAAACTGATATTATCGTTGAATTCAAACTGGTGTGTAGCACTTCCGGAAAGGCGCTTTACCGGAAGATTATCGTATGGCGACATGCGGACAAAATCCTGATCACCCTGATTAAACATGGTTTGCGTTAAGCCAATATAAGTTGAATTTGATTCCTCCTCGTAGTAGCCAAGCTTGAGCCCAAGATTTGATTTTGAATTTAATTCGTATCTGATTTTTGCTGAAAGGTCATTCAATCTGAATTGTGTCGGACCCAAATCATCCGCTCTTTTGTGCAGGTAGGAAACTAAAATTCCGGCTTTGCCAATGGTATTGCCATAAGTTCCAAAGCCTGAGAAAAATCCTCCTTTTGCTCCTGAAATTTTGATCCGGGTAATTTCCTGCGAAGGTGGATCAGCTGTAAAGAAATTGACTATTCCTCCAATAGTTTGCGGACCGTAAAGGATCTGCCCGCTGCCTTTCAGAATCTCAATACCCGACATTTTGTCGATCGATGGGGTGAAGTACATTTCAGGCTCACCGTACGGGCCTAAAGCAATAGGCACACCATCTTCAAGCATCAGAACATTCCGGCTTCTGTCGGGATCAAGTCCGCGAATACTGATGTTCAGACGTAATCCCGCACCCTCCTCATCAACTACGTTTACACCGGTAACTTTGCGTAAAACTTCGTTGGAGGTAAGTGGTGCCGTTAATCTAATCTCACGGGAGTTCAGAACTGTCGCTGAACCCGGGACTTTGCTGATTAAGCCATCCCGCTTCCCAATGATCACAATCTGAGGCATTTCAATAATTGTGCTGTCGGCAAGTTTTAACCTTTGATCAGCTTGTTTTATCTGAGCATTGGCATTTTGAATAAGTATCAGGGCAAATAATAGAGCTAAAATCCTCTTCATCTTAATTAGACTAATTTTAAATTGGATGCAATATTACAAATCAAGATTCAAAAAATCAAATTATTTAGAATGATTACTAATAATATTTAAAATGATTAATTCCTGTGCTTAAGCCACTTGAAATTCAATAAATTTGATGTCTTGACAAGATGAAAGCCAAAACCAGAAAAAATATTTTAATTGCTGCCGGATATTCGGCTGTATTGATTGGAGGGCTTTGGCTTGGACCTAAACTCGTTCGTGAAAATCAGAACTCAAAAAATGGTTCTTTTCTGTCTTTCGGGCTTTCTGGCCGTTCGTCTAAAGTTGAAAAAGTAATCAGGATTATTAATGAGAATTATGTCGATTCTGTGAAGCTGGATACTGTTGAAAACATGGCCATTCAGGAGATCCTGAAGCACCTTGACCCCCATTCTGCCTATCTGGCTCCTGAAGATGCCCAGCTCCTCAGCGATGATCTGGAAGGGAATTTCAATGGGATTGGTATCGAATATTACATATTGAATGATACATTGCTGATTACTTCTGTAAAACAAGGGGGGCCGGCATATAAAGCAGGAATAAAACACGGGGATAAGATTCTGGCTATCAATAAAAAACCGGTAGCCGGGATACGGGTCACTTCGAGGCATATTGTTGATCAGATCAGAGGGAAGAGGGGTTCGGCTGTTGAACTGCTCGTTAAACGTGATACAACCCGTAAGAGCTTTAGTATGCTGCGCGACAGGATCATTGTCAGCAGTATTGATGCAGCATATATGCTAACCGGACAGAGCGCTTATATCAAGATCAGTAAATTCGGAGCAAGAACGGACGAGGATTTTCATACCAGTCTTGTAAAGTTGAAGAAGCAGGGCATGAAGAATCTGGTTCTCGATCTCAGGGATAACGGCGGGGGATATCTCAATTCGGCGACTGCGCTTGCTGATGAATTTCTTGCTGACCAGGAATTAATAGTTTATACCCAGGGTCTGCACGAACCGCGAACAGATTATTTTGCCAGTTCGAAGGGTGATTTTGAAAATGGTAAACTGGTGGTGCTTATTGATGAGAATACTGCTTCGGCGAGTGAGATCATTGCAGGAGCTGTGCAGGATCTTGAGCGCGGAACGATCATTGGAAGACGTTCATTCGGAAAGGGTCTTGTTCAGGAACAATTTGATTTTGGTGATGGTTCTGCATTGAACCTGACTATTGCGCGATATTATACAGCCTCCGGCAGATCCATTCAAAAGTCGTATAAAAAGGGTAATGATGCTTATTACAGTGAAGTAAAAGACCGTTACCGGAATGGTGAACTTAGTTCTAATGGAAAAACCCTTGGCGACTCACTCTATAACAAGAGCAAGACATACACTACAAAGTCGGGTAAAGTATTATATGGCGGGGGAGGAATTATGCCTGATATTTACATTCCGGTAGATACCACCGGATACACAGATCTTTATTACGAGCTTTCAGCAAAAGGAATATTGAATGATGTTTTGTATAACCATCTGCTCAGACAAAATCAGGTCTACCAATCAACAGATGAGCTGATTCAGAATTTCAGGCTGAGTGATCAGGATATCAAAAAACTAATCCAGATGGCTGCCAAACGAAATATTAAAGCAGGTGAAACTCAGTTCTCTTCATCCAGAAAGGAGATCGAAACCCAGCTAAGAGCCCTCTTAGCCCGATATCATTTTGGGGATGAAGGGTTCTACAAAGTACTGAATTCCGGAGACCAGGCTATCAACCGGTCGCTGGAAGTTTTGAAAGATCCCTCCCATGTAATGGGCTATTGAATCGAATCAACTGTAATTGTATCCATACTCAGTGAGTCGGTTTCCATTGCAGCATTAAGCATAGAATCGGCTGCAGCCACTTCGGCAAGTGAATCCTGTTTTGCTTTTTCTGCCTGATCAGCACCACTGTTACATGAAACTACAAATAAACTCGCTGCAAGAATTGTAAAGAATAATCTCTTCATGATTAAATATTTTAATTCGTTTAATAATTATTTCTGTCTAAAGAAAATTTGAATTGGCACTCCGCTGAAATCAAAATGCTCACGAAGTTTGTTTTCAATAAAACGTTTGTAAGGTTCCTTGATATATTGTGGTAAGTTACAAAAGAATGCAAACATTGGGGAACTCGCATTGATCTGGGTTACATATTTGATCTTGACATATTTTCCTTTTACAGCGGGTGGCGGGAAGTTTTCAATGATCGGTAACATCACATCATTCAATTTTGAGGTAGGAATCTTTTTAAGTTTATTTTCATAAACCTTTGAAGCAGCCTCAAGTGATTTGTAGATCCTCTGCTTTTCTACAACTGATGTAAATACGATTGGCACATCTGTAAAGGGAGCGATCTTATCATAGATCTGTTCTTCAAATACACCTGTTGTTTTAGTGTTTTTCTCGATAAGGTCCCATTTATTAACCAGGATCACAATTCCCTTTTTATTTTTTTCGGCCAGATGGAATATATTTATATCCTGTGATTCAATGCCTTCAACTGCATCGATCATCAGAATGATCACATCAGCTTCCTCCAGTGCTTTGATCGTACGCATCACCGAGTAGAATTCTATGTTCTCTTTAACTTTAGTTTTCTTGCGTAAACCGGCAGTATCGATCAGCATGAATTCATGCCCAAACTGATTATAATGGATATGTATCGAATCGCGGGTTGTACCTGCAATAGGGGTAACAATATTTCTTTCTTTACCGATCAGGGCATTGATCAGAGATGATTTTCCAACATTTGGGCGACCAACAATGGCATATTTTGGAAGCTGGTTTTCTTCTTCAGCTTCTTCTTCAAAGTGTTTGATCACTTCATCAAGCAGTTCACCTGTACCTGAACCCGACATGGAAGAAAGCGGATAGATTTCACCTAAACCGAGGCTATAAAAAATACTTGCATCAGTCAGGCGCTGGTTATTATCCACCTTATTCACCACAACGAAGACCGGCTTTTTACTGCGGCGAAGAAGTTTGGCGATATCATCATCAAGATCGGTCACGCCGGTAACCACATCAACCATAAAAAGTATGACTGTAGCTTCTTCAATAGCGATCACCACCTGCTCACGAATAGCGGCCTCAAACACATCGTCAGAATGCGCAACGTAACCGCCGGTATCAATTACTGTAAAATGCTTGTCGGTCCACTCAGCGACTCCGTAATGCCTGTCGCGGGTTACTCCGCTAAAGTCATCCACAATGGCTTTACGCGTTTCAGTTAATCTGTTATATAATGTGGATTTCCCTACGTTGGGGCGGCCTACTATTGCTACTATATTACTCATTATGATATGATAAAAGAACAAAGAGCAAAGAACAAAGACTAAAAAAGTCTAAAATCTTATACCTTAATCCTGTATTTTATTTTAAATATTAATTCACTATGAACCGGAATCCATCCTTGTTCTTTGCTCTTTGTTCCTTGTTCTAATCCTCGTATCCAAAACTCTTCAAATAATTCTTCCGGTTTCTCCAATCCGGTATAACCTTCACGAACATTTCCAGGAACACTTTTTTCTGGAGGAATTCTTCCATATCCTTACGGGCATAGGTTCCAACTTTCTTAAGCATTTCACCTGCTTTACCGATGATGATATTCTTTTGTGAATCACGTTCTACAATGATCTCAGAGCTGATACGGATGATTTTAGGTTCATCTTTAAAAGAGGTGATAATCACTTCAGTACTGTATGGGATCTCCTTATCGTATAATTTGAAAACTTTTTCGCGGATAATCTCAGAAACAAAAAAGCGTTCATTCTTATCGGTAAGGGTATCCTTATCATAATAAGCCGGATGCTCAGGCAGATTATCAAGAATGAATTGCATGACTGCGGGAACATTATGATCGTGAAGTGCCGAAACTGCAAAAATTGCTTTCGGGTTCAATTTTTCCTGCCAATAAACAATCTTTTCCTTAACGAATTCCTCGCTCGATTTATCGATCTTGTTGATAACCACGGCAATAGGTGAGCTGGTCTTGGCTAATTTTTCAATTACATCAGCTTCATCATATTTTTCATTGATATCGGTGACAAATAAGACGATATCTGCGTCGACAAGAGAGCCATTTACGAAACTCATCATGGATTCCTGCATTCCGTACACCGGTTTGATCACTCCGGGGGTGTCCGAAAAAACGATCTGATACTCAGGCTCGTTCACGATGCCAAGAATCCGGTGCCGCGTAGTTTGTGCCTTAGGAGTAACTATTGACAGTTTTTCTCCTACCAGAGCATTCATCAGGGTTGATTTCCCAACGTTTGGTTTCCCAATCAGACTAACAAATCCGGCTTTATGAGACATGTAAAATTTATTTTAAAATTTATTTGGACTGCAAAGAAACGAAATATATCTTTGCAGTCCAATTTAAAAGCAACACAGAGACGTTCTTTAAGCTTAAAATTGTCACAGTGCGGGATGGAGCAGTTGGTAGCTCGTCGGGCTCATAACCCGAAGGTCGTCAGTTCGAGTCTGGCTCCCGCTACCGGAAAGTATTAAGTTATAAGTAGTAAGTTATAAGTCTTACTTACAACTTATAACCTACAACTTACTACTTAATAATGGCCCGTTCGTCTAGGGGTGAGGACGCCAGATTTTCATTCTGGAAACAGGGGTTCGATTCCCCTACGGGCTACAGACATTAATGTCAAAACAAACCAAAAGGCTGTAAATCAATGATTTGCAGCCTTTTGTGTTGACACCAAAACACCATATTATTCACCAAATCGCATTAAAGCAGTGAGTAATTCAGTGAGTCAACAAAACGGAAAACTTTACTCACTGAAAACCTCATAACTAACTGTATAATAGGATGTTTCATAATAGAACATCTTGACAGTCTGGTAGCTGCAAGCTTAATTTTGTTCACAATTTAAGCTTGTTTTATGGAAACAAATTACAGCCTGCTCTTCTACCTGAAGAAGCCAAAAAACTACACAACGGGCCCGATTCCGATCTATATGAGGATCACTGTTAATGCCCCAGGCAAAGAAGTATCGACCGGTCGCGAATGTGAGCCTCAACGCTGGTGCAGCAAATCTAATCGAGAGGGTGGAAACAAAGAGAGCACAAAATTATTAAATAGCTATCTGGACGAACTGGATAAGAAAGTCGAAGAAGCGCACACCTTGCTCATCAAGGAACGAAAGGAGATTACCTCCACAAGCCTTAAAAACAAATTTCTGGGAAAGGAAGAAAAAAAACCCATGCTAATGGAACTGTTTACCCTTCACAATAAACAAATGGAAGAGTTGATTGGCAATGAGTACGAAGACAACACGCTAAAGGGCTACAAAACTACGTTAAGGCATTTAACCTCATACTTGATGGCAAAGTACAAAGTGAGTGATATTTGCATTGATGCACTGGATTATAATTTTATTAAAGACTTCGAGCATCATCTAAAAACATTCTTTAGTCTTGCGCCGGTTTCTGCAAAAAAGTATATCAAAAACTTTAAAAAAGTTGTCAATAATTACTGCATCAAACCTAAGCTGCTCAAAGAAAATCCATTCTCTGAGTATACAAATAAGGCGAAAGCAAAGGAAAGAGAATTCCTGCACCAGGTACAGTTAGATCGGATTGTCAACAAAGAGATCAGGGTCGAAAGGATAGATCGCGTGAGAGATATTTTTGTCTTCTGTTGCTATACGGGTCTGTCTTATGCCGATGTGAAAAAGCTGAAAAGGAGTGAAATTATGACTGGGGTAGATGGGGGTAATTGGGTATTCACCAGCAGAAAAAAAACAGAGACTAATTCCAGTATACCTTTATTAAAACCAGCTATCAATATTATCAATAAGTATAAAAAGCATCCTTTGTGTTCCGAACACGTTCTCCCGGTTTTGAGCAACCAGAAAATGAATAGCTACCTCAAGGAAATTGCCGATATGTGTGACATAACTCAGAATCTCACTTTTCATCTTTCCAGACATACTTTTGCTACAACCGTAACCTTGAGCAATGGAGTCCCTATTGAAAGTGTAAGCAAAATGCTTGGGCATTTAGACCTGAAAACTACGCAGCACTATGCAAAGGTGATTAATACTAAGGTCAGCAATGATATGAAAGCTTTGAAGAAGAGGCTTGCTATCGCTTGATAGTTAATCGTTATGATTTAAAGCTTATTGCCGTTTGGTAATAAGCTTTTTGTTTTAACGGGCTGAAGAAAACATTACCAACTTTTTCAGATTGGGAAAGCTCAATAAAACAGACCAGGAATTTTGAGCCATAAAACATACAATTATGGCTCAAATAGAAATCATATCCAAGGAAGATCTACTGCAATTTAAAAATGAATTAATACAGGAAATCAAAGCAATAATACAACCTGCTCGGGCAGAAACTAAACAATGGCTGAGAAGTACGGATGTAAGAAAAATGCTCAAAATTTCTCCCGGCACTTTGCAAACTCTTAGGATTAACGGAACGCTCCGTTTTACCAAAGTGGGAAGCATTATGTTTTATAAATACGAGGATATTGTTCGTCTCCTTGATAATAAATAGCTGTCATGAACAATGTCCATTTATTCCAATTGGCAGGGTACATACAGAGAATTACATCAGATAACAGGGTGAATACATCGCACACTAGTATTTATATGGCATTGCTTGCCTGTTGGCAAAATCAAAAGTATCCTGGCCAATTTAAGATCTCGAGGAAGGAAGTGATGAGATTAAGCAAGATCGCAGCGATCAGTACCTACCATAGATGTATGAAGGAAATGATTCAATTTGGGTATTTCAAGTATGAACCTGAATATAATAGCTATAAGGGTAGTAAAGTGGCTTTTACTTAATGAGTCAGTGATTATCCAAGCGGATCCAAAGATCCCCATACTGTCAGATTGTTGTAAGATTGGCTTTTTTTACAGACCCTAATGCAATCATTAGCTAACTCTTGGCAGAACTATGCCTTAATCGCCTCTTCGATTATACTTATTAATTTTTCGATATCGAAGGGCTTTTCAATTACGTCATCCGCGCGCCACTGTTTAAGTACGTCAATTTTAGGATGGGTAGATAAAACGATTATAGGTATGAGACTTAACTCTTCGGTCGCTTTTATAGTATTACACATAAACGCGCCTTCCTGAGTGGGTCTGATTACATCCAAAAGTATAGCGTGTGGCTTTATTTGTTTGAGGGCCTCTAACGGCCCTTTTTCTGATTGAAAAGGGAATACTTGAAACTTTTCCTCTGTAAGAATGTATTTAATTATTTCAGGAAAGATTCATTAACTTTCTCAGCTTCGTAACCAGCCTCATTGACGGCGGCAACTACTTCATTTTCCGAAGCGTCACTAACAACAGTCAATATTTGTTCGGGTGTCCAGGTCAACTTCCCAGTTATCTTCACCCGGTTTCATTTAGGACAGGTGTAACTTTCGCTAAACAGCCTGTGCACTTGATATTTGTTTTTTGAATAGATTTTAGCGCATCCTTTTCAATGCCTGTCAAAGCCCTTATGGCGTCTATAGTTTCCGGTATAACGAGGGCCTGGTTATCTACAAGATAAGCATAGAACAATTCATCATCCACTACTTTGAGCATGTCTTCCCACAGTGCTACCTCATACATATCGCCATAAGGGCGGTTTAAGGCCAACATTAACTCCTTCACTGTATTATTTGCAGATAATCCCTGACTATATTCAATCATTGCAATCCTGGAAGATCTTTTGAATGCATCCAGAACCTCTTCCTTAGACGCTTTTCGTGTAAGTTGCACATTCCAATAATGCAAATGGCTTAAGGTTTCAGGCACTTTAACTGCAGCTGTTATTACATTAAGAGTGGGGTCAACATATTGCGCATCAGGACCCTGATGACTGGGTATTACTTTCTCCGGCACCAGTGTATTCATGATTCCGTCCAAATGGCTTTCCCAGGGATCGGTTGCACGACGAAGTAAAGTGCCTCTTACTTTAAGGAGCAAGCCGGCATTTTTAAGAGCGGTTAGTGTCCTTAAAATGGAAGTGGTGTTACATGACACTACTCTCGTGGAATCGCGGTTAAGTGCAGTCCCGTAGTTGTTTTCCGCACTAAAGGAGTGCCTGGTAGTTTCATGTTTTTCACCGGGTTTATAATTTAATAGAAGATGAAAAGAATAAGCACCAAATAATATGCTTACGAATAACAGGATGATGAGTTGGATTGATTTTTTCATTTCATATTTATTAGTGCCTGCTGGAAGGGCTGTGAATCCTCAAGGAGTAACCCAGTCCATATCCGGCAGGACTTTTTTAATTAATAGTTTCCTTTACGCTACCACATTTCAACATTGTGGTACCTAAGTAGGGATTTTTGATGTCTTTTGACAGACTAAGCCAATCTGCTCCTTTGTTCTCATCTGCCTTCGGGCAATTCAGAACGTAAATTGGTTTTTTGAAAGGCTTGAAAGAATTTGCCAGCCCAATAAAGACATTTGATAATTCTTTAAAGGATTTGCGTACCTCCCCGATGTTTTTGAGATGAGGCACATGCTGTATAATTTTTCCGATGTTGCTGCTATGCCCCATCCATACATCGTGTGATGCTCCTGTAAACAGGGACATATTTACCTTTGAAATAGCAGTCTGGATATTGGCAGCCGCTTTTTGAGCTTTGGTTAAATCATCTGCTGCTAAAGCATCTTTCATAGCAAAGTATTCATTAATTAACGGTTGTAAAGCATCTTTTGCCTGTTGGCCCACTGGTACCTTTTTGGTTGGAACAGAAGTTTTCTTCTCCGGTGATGATCCTCCTCCCATACCAGGCATACCGGCATGGCCGGTCATGGCAGGACCGCCTTCCGGGTTCATCATACTAGGTTTGCCCGCCAGTTGTGCGGCAGCATCAATACTAAATGTTCCGTTTACGGCTATTTCTTCTCCTTCCTGTAAACCACTTTCAATAAGATAGCCATCGCCCAGTTCCGGCCCTAAAACAACCTCACGCATTATAAAACTTATCCCATTTTCGGAGTTTGATTTTATATAAACCACCGAACGCTTGCCAGTCCACATTACCGCGGTTTTAGGTACTACCACTGTATTGGTCTTTTTTGCTAATCTGGCTTCTACGATGCCTGAAGCAAACATTTCCGGCTTTAATTTAAGATTGAGATTTGAAACGGCAACCCTAGCCCTGGCTACCCTTGTATTTGGATCAATGACTGGATCAAGATAGGATATGGTTCCCTTAAAATTTTCGCCAGGAAAGGATTGGACTGTAAAGGCAATTTGGTCTCCCTTTTTCACCCATGCCATATCCGACTCATAAATGTCAAAAAGCACCCAAACCCGCGAAAGGTTAGCGACCTGATAAATGGCTTGTCCCTGACCTATATAATCTCCCGGATTTACCATTTTTTCGGTTACATAGCCAGAAACATCTGCCAAAACAGGAAATTCTTGTTTCTTGTTTCCACTCTTAAGCATCTGGGCTATTTGTTGGTCTGATAGTTTCCAGTTCTTTAATTTTTCTTGAGCCGATTTAAAAAGCTGAGGTTGAGTTTCTTTGATTTTTTGTGCTTCAAAGAGCTCCTCTTGTGCGGTTACCAGTTCCGGTGAATAAACGTAAGCAATAATTTGCCCTTTATTAACGTATTCTCCGGTGAAATTAATCATCAATCTTTCTATCCTTCCAGGGATATGTGATGACTGAGAGTAGATCAAACGTTCATCAGCTTGAATTTTACCATTTAACCTGACAGATTTTATCGGGATAGTTTTACCCACTATAGCCGTACTCACATTAGCTAGTTGCATTGCCATTGGAGACATGCTGATTGCCATAGGATCTCCTTCGTCAGTATCGTTCATAAGCGGTATGAGTTCCATTCCGCAGATGGGGCAGTTCCCTGGCTCACTTCTTCGGATTTGTGGATGCATAGAACATGTCCAAATGGTACCTTTTGGGTTTTCTGCATTAAGGGTGATACCATGTTGTTGTTCATTTTTTGTTTGATTACCTGAGCTTCCGAAGAAAAGCCATCCTAACAAAACACCTATGATCAAGGTAGGTACGGCTATGATACTTATGTTTTTCCAATTCGTTTTCATTTTATCTTGATTTTGAAGTAATGTATTCTAATTTAGCCACTGCTATGTGATAGTTTGCCATCGCTGAAGCTTTCATTTTTTCATATTTTAGTAATTCCTGTTGCATTCGAAGAACCTCTTCAAATTCTTTCCCCGAATTTCCGTATGCGGAAAAAAGCAAACGAAGTGATTGTTGGGCTTCGACTACTTGCTGGTCATACAACATCATTAGCTCCCGTTGTTGACTAATTTCAAACCAAATCATTTCATAGCCCGACTTTAGCGTATTGACCAATTCTTCTTTCTGAAGAGAATAGTTTTCCTGCATTAATTGGGCTTCCTTCACAGCTGCTTTGAACTTTGATCTGAAAATTGGGATAGTTAGTGATGCCATAGGCATAAATACCCCTTTAGCATCATCAGATACAGACATTGCTGAGTTTTGATCCATTATCATATATTGCAGCCCGATTCCTATCTTAGGCAAGCCTTGCTTACGGGCAGCAAGCTCACTATATTCGCTAGCCTCCTTCTTTGCATCGATTTCCTTTAAAAGAGGGTGATTGATAAGCAGAGAATCTTTTCTATAACTGACCGGTAAATCATCAATCCATAAGGAATCTGCAATTATCACCTTTTCTTGAACATTTCGGTTTTGAATTTTATTAAAAGCTGCCAGCAATGCATGCTCTTTATTGATCAAAATCTGCAGATTGGTCCGACTATCCTTTAGCATAATATCCACACGTAAAACATCCACCATACTCCCCACACCGTTTTTAAACTTCACATTGGCAATGTTCTTATAAGATTCCAGTATTTCGGCATTATCCTGCTCTACCTTTTTCAATAAATTCAGCTCGTAAAGCGGGTAGTAGGACGCTGCTACCTGATAATATAACTGATTACTGGCATCAAGAAATGTTTGATATTTTGCATCAGCCATTAAGGTTGCGGCATCTCCCTGTGCTTTAAGGGTACCAAACCAGGGAAACATCTGCATTAAAGACAGCTCTGCTCTCTGGCCATTCATCGGCGAAAGAAGGTATCCAAAAGATAAAGTAGGATCTGGCAGAGTATTTACCTGAGCTACTTTCTGCAAGGCAATTTCAAAATCTTTATACTTTGCCTGTAAACCCGGGTTATTGGCTGCTGCTGTTTTAAAGTAATCGTTAAGCGTTTGAGCGTTTAAGCCAAAGCCCGATAACATCAATATAAATAGAGTTAATTTTTTCATCTTCTTTTCAATTGTTTCTTAATCACTGTTTCCCGCCAAAAAGCCTGCAGCACAGGAACCACAAACATGGTCATAATCTGTATCGTCATTCCGCCGAAAGTGGGAATAGCCATAGGGATCATAATGTCTGCACCCTTACCTGTAGAAGTAAGTACAGGCAACAGGGCTATAATGGCTACCGCTGCCGTCATCATTGCCGGACGAACGCGCTTTTGTCCCGCTATGACTACTGCTTCCCTTACAGCCTCTATAGTTTTGGGGTTCTTCTCTTCAAATACCTGATGGATATAGGTCCCCATAATTACCCCGTCATCAGTGGCTATCCCAAACAAGGCAATAAAACCGACCCATACGGCCACACTCAGGTTAATCGTATGCATCTGGAAAAGGTCTCGCATATTGACATCTGCTATGGCAAAATTTAGAAACCAGCCCTGTCCGTATAACCATAGCATAATAAATCCTCCGGCAAATGCCACAAAAACACCCGAAAAATGAATAGATGAAGCAATAACAGTTTTAAACTGAAAGTATAGCAA
Source organism: Sphingobacteriales bacterium 16-39-50 (assembly GCA_002257025.1). Taxonomy (GTDB): domain Bacteria; phylum Bacteroidota; class Bacteroidia; order Sphingobacteriales; family Sphingobacteriaceae; genus Daejeonella. The sequence goes on from NCHA01000005.1 coordinate 35,866, forward strand.
TAGAAATATGATGATCAGACTGATGGGAATAACTATTGAAAGTCTTTTTACTGCCCTGATCTGATTTTCATAACTACCTGAAAACTTATAGCTGATACCAGCAGGCACAACTAAGTCGCCAGAATCTATTTTACTTTGAATAGCTTCCTGAGCATCATTTACAACATCAACTTCAGCAAATCCATCTTTCTTGTCTAAAAGAACGTATCCAACCAGAAATGTATTTTCACTTTTAATTACCTGCGGGCCTCTTACATACTCTATATCAACTACCTGGCTCAGTGGTATCTGGGCTCCGGTAGGTGTAGAGATCAATATTTTTTTCAAAGACCCGGGATCATCCCTTAATTCACGAGGATAGCGCACCCTAACAGGGAACCTTTCACGTCCTTCAACAGTAGAAGTAACCTTCATGCCGCCGATAGCAGTTTCAATAGTTTGCTGCACATCTTCTACATTTAGACCATATCTCGATATTTCATCTCTGTTGATATTTAGATGTAAATAAGGCTTACCAACAATCCGATCGGCAAAAACTGCTTCAGATTTAACAGATGGAACTTCTTTCAAAACACCTTCCAATCGCATTCCAAAATCTTCAATAGTCTTTAGATCAGGACCGTAGACCTTAATCCCCATTGGTGCCCGCATACCGGTTTGCAACATGACCAATCTGGTTTCAATAGGCTGTAGCTTAGGTGCGGAAGTAACACCGGGTATTTTTGTAACGCTTACAATCTCATCCCAAATGTCATCCGGAGATTTTATGTGCGTTCTCCAATTCCGATAAAATTCACCATTATCATCTTCCAGTAAATCAGCTTTTTTTAGCCCTCTTTTTAAACCTTCTTCATTACTGATGGAATCACCTGACGCAGTAATAAACCTATCCGTCTTATCGACTTTAAACCTCATCCTGTGTCCGTTCTCGTTCAGGATGAATTCGGGTTTATAGTTAATCACATTTTCATACATGGAAATGGGTGCCGGGTCAAGAGCTGATTCTACGCGACCTAATTTTCCAACAGCCAGGTCAACCTCAGGAATACCATTAAGCAACATATCCAACTGCCCAAGGACTTTTCGGTTATACTCTACACCAGAGTGAGGCATAGCAGTGGGCATCAGCAGGTAACTACCTTCATTTAAAGAGGGCATAAACTCTGATCCGATTCCCGGAAAAACACGGGAAGAAGCCGACCAAAAATTCGTTTTCCTCACCTGCCATCCGGTTTTTTCGAAACCTTTGCCAACAAAACCAAAAGTGCTGTCGAACCCTATCCAAATGAGGACGCCAAAAAGGATGGTAAACAGCGGAAGAAGCATGAACTTTCCTTTGTTTCGAAGGCACCATTTAAGTACCGGAACATAAAAATGCACGATGGTCATCAAGGCCATCAGTATCAAACCAATTAAAGCCAAAACAAAGATATAGTTGACTATTAAACTGTTCTGAGGGCCTAGAGGCATCCACTCTTCGGTTAGGAAGAAGGAAGCCAGAAAAAGTACCAAAGCCAGGTTAAGATGATTGGTGTAGATTTTGTATTTCTCTGGCCAGCGATGTTCATATAAGTTATTGACCCCTATGATACATAGCGTTAAAGGAAGCCAAGTATGCATATAAATAGTCAAAAGTATGCCTGCCGCTATCAACGTAAAGCTCCACAATCTCCTGACTCTTTTTTTATCATAGTCAATACCGAAAATGAAATGAGCGAGTGCCGGTAACACTACAATACCCAGTATAAAAGCACCTAAGAGAGCAAAAGTTTTAGTGAATGCCAATGGTCTAAACAACTTGCCTTCTGCAGACTCCATTGCGAACACAGGCAGAAAACTCACAACGGTCGTAGCAAGAGCAGTAGTAATTGCCGAAGCAACCTCTACTGTAGCTTTATAAATAACCTTCATGAGTGCCTTCCCTTTAACACCGTGGTTCTCAGGCAATTCCAGATGACGGATAATATTTTCAACAAAGATAATTCCTATATCAATCATGACCCCAATGGCGATGGCTATCCCGGATAGGGCTACCACGTTGGCATCGACACCTGCATATCTCATGAAAATAAAGGTCATTAATACCCCAACCGGAAGTAAACTGGAAATGATGATAGATGCCCGAAGGTTAAGTACCAGAACCAAAACCACGATGATACTAATAAGCACCTCATGTGACAAGGCGTTTTCCAGCGTTCCTATGGTTTCGTGTATGAGTTGAGTACGGTCATAAAAAGGAACGATGGTAAGCTGACTTTCAACGCCATTAGCCAACGTTTTTTTGGGTAAGCCCGGAGCCAGATCCGTAATTTTATCTTTTACATTATTAATGACCTGTAGGGGATTGGAACCATACCTAGCCACTACCACGCCGCCTACAACCTCTGCACCGCCTTTATCTAATAAGCCTCTTCGGGCAGCAGGACCTAAGGTAACTACTCCAATATCTTTGATACGAATTGGAACGTTATTCTGCACCGATACAACTGCCTTCTCTATATCCTCTACTTTTTTAATGTAGCCTAAACCTCGTACCAGATACTCCGCCTGATTAATTTCAATTGTTTTTGCACCTACATCTTTATTGGATTTCTGCACCGCCTGCATGACTTTGGCAAGAGGGATATTATACGCTTTAAGGGCATCCGGGTTTACGTCAATTTGATATTCCTGAACATAGCCACCAATAGAAGCGACCTCAGAAACACCTTCTACCGCGTTAAGACCGTATTTAACATAGAAATCCTGTGCAGTACGTATCTCATGCAGATCCCAGCCACCGGTGGGATTACCATCTTTGTCTCTACCCTCAAGCGTGTACCAATATACTTGTCCTAGGGCAGTGGCATCAGGCCCCAGACCTGGAGTTACTCCATCGGGTAGCAGACCAGCAGGCAGCGAGTTGAGTTTTTCTATGATGCGAGAGCGTGACCAGTAAAATTCTACATCTTCTGAAAAAATGATATAGATGCTTGAGAAGCCAAATATTGAAGAACTTCTAATTGTCTTAACACCCGGAATACCTAATAAATAGGTAGTAAGTGGATAAGATATCTGATCCTCAATATCCTGAGGCGAGCGCCCTGTCCACTGTGTAAATACGATCTGTTGATTTTCGCCAATATCCGGGATGGCATCTACGGGCACCGGATCCTTTGGCAGCATTCCGGTATTCCAGTTAAAAGGAGAGTTTACTACCCCTAAAGTAACAATAGCAAGGAAAATAAGAACCGTAACTAACTTATTCTCTAAAAAATATTTGATGATTTTATTTAGCATAACTTCACTATCTGTAAAAATTGAATTACAAAATCTGGCATATAAAAATATGCCTGGATAATACAGTAACTTATGTCACCGCATCATCAGTTGTTTATGCTTTTAAATGAGGAAAGACTGGATTATGACAGGAATGTCTAGCGCCAGTAAAGGTGGAAGGTAATGATTAGATACAACCGGAGCAGCATTGTGCTGTCCGGTTAAATAAAAATAAGTAGTTGTAAAGCCAGCTAAAAACACTAGATCGTTGCTCAGTGCTGATGAATGACTTTGATATTGATCTTTGATCTGAATAGTTGCTACATGATCTTCGCAACAAGGTTTATTCTGAATGCCGGATAGATTGGAGCAGGCTTTATTTTCAAGCTCTTGCATATTGCAAGCCTGAGAACTATCACCCAAAAAGCTGAGACTCTTTTTAAAGACCTTTCCTCCACAATAATGTGCAGTAAAACTAAACCCTACACTTGTAGTGAGTAGCAATACGGCAAAGATCATAGCGAAAATTCGTTTCATCAACATTTCATTTCAAAGTTCAATAAAATTTCTTATATAAAAAATGATCCTAGTCACATAAAAGTAAATTTGCCCTCGAGCATTTTCCTAGGGGGTAAAAATCATTGAAGTCGACATCCGTATTAATTCTTTTTGCCAATTTTGCTTTTCAAAAGCTGCGCATTTATGGCCACAATTATGGTACTCAAACTCATGAATACCGCACCTACTGCAGGGCCTAACACAAAGCCCGAAGAATAAAGTACACCGGCAGCTAGTGGAATGGCTACCACATTATAACCTGTTGCCCAAATTAAGTTCTGAATCATTTTATTGTAAGTAGCCTTGCCGAATAAAATTAAGTTCGCAATATCCTGAGGATTGCTATTTACTAAAATAATATCAGCTGTCTCTGCCGCCACATCGGTTCCCGAACCTACCGCAATACCTACATTGGCCTGAGCCAGGGCAGGTGCATCATTCACGCCATCACCTGTCATCGCAACAAATTCTCCCTTTGCTTGTAATTCTTTTACAATTTCCACTTTTTGGTGTGGAAGCACCTCCGCATAATAGCCATCTAATCCCAGCTTATCGCTAACAGCCTTTGCGGTTTTTTCATTGTCGCCGGTTGCCATCAAGACTTTGATATTGTTCTTTTTAAATATTTTAATTGCTTCCGCAGATTCAGGTCTAATTTCATCTGCCAAGGCAATATATCCGGCAAGCTTTCCATCAATTAAAACAAATACCACCGTTTCAGCAGCGTCGCTATAAGCATCTTCAGGAATGCTGATTTTCTCGTCTCTTAAATATCCGGGACTAACCACTTTAACCTGCTTATCTTCTACCTTTGCCTCTACACCTTTTCCCGTAATCGCATTAAAGTTTTCAAGTTTTGGGATGGTTATATTATCCTCCTTGATTTTTTTAATAATACCTACAGCAATTGGATGTTCAGAGCTTTGCTCCAAAGCACTGGCTAAACGAAGGATTTCTTGATCAGCAAAGGTCTTATCCACGGATTGAATTCGTGTAACCCCAAAATCTCCTTTCGTAAGTGTTCCGGTTTTATCAAAAAGCAAAACCGATATTTTACGTGACTCTTCAAAAGCAGTTCTATTGCGAATTAATAAGCCATTTTGTGCAGATACTGCAGTAGATATGGCTACCACCAAAGGTATGGCTAAACCTAAAGCATGAGGGCAGGCAATTACCATTACGGTAACCATTCTTTCTAGCGCATAAACAAAAGGGAAGCCTAATACCAGCCAAACAGCTAGTGTACCAAAACCTACGGCTAAGGCAACATAAGTGAGCCATTTTGCTGCTCGGTCTGAGAGATTCTGCATTTTGGACTTAGTTTTTTGCGCATCCTCCACCATTTTAATCACCTTGTTCAGGTAACTATCTTTGCCAGTGTGTTCTACCTTGACCCTTAATACGCCGTTACCGTTAATCGATCCGCCAATTACTTTTTCATCCAGTTCTTTCTTTACAGGTTTTGATTCTCCAGTAAGCATGGATTCATTTAAATAGCTAGTCCCTTCAGTAATAATACCATCGGCGGGTACTTTTTCCCCGGGTTTCACCAAGATGATATCATCTTTTAGCAAATCTTCCAGCTTAATATCTTCTACATTTTCTCCATTTACCCTGTGAGCTTCGGCTGGCATCATACTTACCAATAATTGTAATGCTTTGGATGCCCCCAGCACACTTTTCATTTCTATCCAATGCCCCAGAAGCATAATCATTATCAGTGTGGCCAGTTCCCAGAAAAAATCCATTCCCGGTAAGCCAAAAACTGTTGCCGAACTATAAAAATAGGCTACACTAATAGCCATGGCGATCAGGGTCATCATCCCCGGAGCAGCTTTCTTCACTTCAGACCATAAACCCTTAAGAAAAGGCCAGCCCCCGTAAAAATAAGCGATGCTTGACAAACCAAACAGGATATAAGGATTGCCCGGAAGCAAAAACTCATAATTGAAAAAATCCTGTATCATAGGAGAGATAAGCAGAATTGGTCCCGTAAGCACCAAGGTCAGCCAGAATCGTTTTTTAAAGTCTGCAATCATCATTTTATGGTGGTCATGACCTGCCATTCCCATTGGGATGGCATCATGATCCATTTTTGAATGATCCATCTTACTATGCTTGTCCGATTTTTGGTCATCCACTTTCGCATGGTTCATCTTAGAATGGTCCATCTTAGAATGGTCCATTTTTTTGTTTTTGTGATCTTTATGACTGTCCATAGTATTCTATTTTTAGGTGTTAGGATATTTTAAATTATGTTTTTTCAGATGTTCCGTAAGTATTTTGGCAACGCTAAAATTTCGATACCAACGTTTATCCGCAGGTATAATATACCAGGAAGGATCATCGCAGTTGTTCATTACCATATTGTACGCAGCTCTATAGGCATCCCATTGTTTGGCCGCCTTTTCATCTTCGGCACTGTATTTCCAGCGTTTATGAGGTTTTATAAGTCGTTCCTGTATGCGCTCTTTCTGTTCTTCTTTAGAGATATGTAGAAAAAATTTGAGTACATGGATGTTGCTCAGTCTCAAATGCTGCTCTAGGTATTTTATAAACATGCAGCGGTGGGCAAGTATTTCATCTGGCAGGGAACTATTAAGACTTGGCATAATTATATCTTCGTAATAGGAGCGATTAAAGACCTGGATCATTCCCTTGGGAGGAATGTGTGTGTAGACCCGCCACAAAAAGTCATGTTTCAACTCTTCCTCGGTCGGTTTTTTAAAGGATTTTACCTGAACGCCCTGCGGGTTCATACTGCTAAGAGCATGGCGGATGGTACCGTCCTTGCCTGAGGTGTCCATGCCTTGCAGGATAATAAGCAAGCCAAAACGCCCATCGGCATAAAACTTGTTTTGGAGCTCAAAAAGTTCCTTACGTAGCTGTGCCAGGTCCTTCTTGGTCTCGCTTTTTGAAATGTTCGAGGGTGGTTTGGTTGAAATTGTATTTAGATCTATCATTTAAATGTTTTAACGTAATTTTTTCCGCATTGCTTCTGAAATGTATTCGGCATAACCCCCCTAAGCGTCTGCCAAAAGATCCTTATCCTATTTTTGGAAGATATAGTATATAAAATACTATTGTCATCGGTATTGCTCATGCCCTCAAAGCGATAGGTTTTATCTACTTTAAAACCTTCTGGTTGGATCTCTATTTTTAGTGAATCACAATCCAGGCATCAGGCTTAAGTTGTAGTTGATTACCTGTAAATCATGTATGGCTTCTCAAAGTGTATTGTAATTTTCATTCTTTATTTATAGTTCATTACAAAATAACTACCATCGGCTTCCTTAAATTTCTGATAGGTCAATAAGCCTCTTTCATTTAATTTCTCGTTTACGGTATAATTGAGTTGCTTAATGCGAATCCCCAATGCATAGGCCTTTATATTTATTTTTGATTTAATAGTGTTTTTATTGCCCTCTAATTTTCGGTCATAAATCTTTATGATGCTTTTTGAACCAAAAAAGTTCAATAAGCCCGAGTCAAAACTCATTTCCAGTTCTATATCTTTCAAGTTTTGCAAATCATAGAGCGCTTTAAAATTTTTAGAAGTGGTACTGATTTCGGTTTCCTTTGATTTTGGGTTGGAAAATGGAAATGCCATAACCACAACACTGGCTTCATCGGGTTTACAGAGATAGGTCGTCATGTATTTGTCAGTAGATCTTTTGTATTTGTCAAACAACTCGGTAATTACCTCAATTTCATAATATCCTCTTTTAGTGATAATTTTTTTAGCTTCAAAGGTTTGTTTATTGAGAAATACACCTCGTTTGTCAAAATTTTCCCGAACGACAAATCTGCCTGAAATCTGCTCAATGAGCATTTTAGTTTGGCCGTTTATAGTCATACTGAATAAAGTAAATAATAATAAGAAGGCTTGCTTTTTCATATATGGGGCATTAATTCTTTGACCTCTTTTGCCAAAATATCACTTAAATCTATTGCATTAGAAGGGTGTGGAATGGTGTTACAGGTTACAATTTTTTGAACTCCGGAATCCAACAAATCCTGATAAGCATTACCCGAAAAGACTGCATGAATTCCAACGCATATTGGTGGCTTCATCCCTGCCATTTTTAGATGCTGCACAGTTTCAATCATTGTACGCGCCGTGGAGATAATATCATCTACTAATACAGGAGTGGCATTTTTATATTTTTCCACATCCGGAACCGAAACTTCCACATCACGGTCGCCATGACGCACTTTCTGTAATACAGTAAACGGAGCGTTTGCATTTTTAGCAACCTCGGAAACCCATTGTTCACTTTCCGAATCAGGACCGATAAGGACCGGGTATTCTACATTTTCCTTTATCCAGTCTGAAATAGCATCAGCAGCGCGAATTACTTTATTAGGGATGTGATACACTTCACTCAAAGCACTTATTCTGTGAAGGTGGGGATCAACAGTAGTCATACTGTCGGCAAAACCTGAAATCAATTTTCCGAAGAAACCAGAAGTAATGCCTTCACCTTCATTAAAGACTTTGTCCTGACGCATATAGGCAAGATAGGGTGCGATCAAACACGTGCATGTTGCACCCAATGATTTGGCAGTATGACTTAAAAAATAGAGTGGTAAGAGTTTTTCGTCCGGCTCATGCAAGGTACAAACCAATACCACGCATTTATCCTTTACTTCAGATAAAATACGTGTGTAAGATTCCCCATCAGGGAACTTGCGCATAGTCGCCTGGCCTACTTCGGCTTTCATTTTTGTTGCCAGGAGCTCTGTGAGTACTTCGTTTCCGGGAAGGCTAAATAATATCGTTTTCATTTTATATTTTTTATAGTATTGTTATAATGTCATTATGGTTATTTTTATATTCCAAGGCATAGTTCAACTCACCTTTGGATTCTGCGTACAGCGTGTATAGTAATTGATTCTCTTCAATTCGTTCTCCCAAATGGACATTTAAAAGAATCCCTGCTGATTTAGATTGTGGCGCACCCGAAAGTTTGGCGAGTTTTGCTATCTTTCTATTATCGATTCGTTTCAAAATACCAGCCTTCTCTGCTTTAATTTCTTCTTTATAGGGTGCCAAAACAGGTAGTGAAAAACGGCCTTGAGCCTTGCAAATGGAAAGAAATTTTTTATAAGCTTTTCCAGATTCTAACACTTGCTTTGCAATTTGGCTTCCCATTCCCGATTCAACCTTTCCAGAAAGTTCCAATAGTTCGCCTGCCAAAAGCAAAGCTCTTTCCTTCAAATCATTTGGTGCGTCAGCATCATTATTCAAAACTTTTAATATATCGAGGGCTTCTAAAGCAGGACCAATACCTCTTCCAACGGGCTGCGTGCCATCAGTAATAACTACTTTCACATTAAGTCCGACAGCATGGCCCACGGTTTCCATATGACTTTTTAGTTTTTGTGCCATTTCCGTGCTGCGTACCTTGGCGGTTTCTCCCACAGGAATATCAATAACGACATGTGTGGATCCTGCCGCAGCTTTTTTTGAAAGTACCGAAGCAATGAGCTGCCCTTCGCTATCAATATCCAGAGCCTTTTCGATTTTTATGAGTACATCATCTGCAGGGCTTAATTGTGCTGTTCCGCCCCAAACGATACAACCGCCTTCATTTTCTACCACATTTTTTATTTCTTCTAAAGAAAGGGTTACGTTGGTCAATACTTCCATAGTATCTGCTGTGCCTGCGGGCGATGTGATGGCTCGCGACGATGTTTTGGGCATCGTAAGTCCGAACGCAGTGACAATTGCAACAACTAAGGGTGTGGTTCTATTACCGGGCAATCCGCCAATACAATGCTTATCGACCACGATTTCTTTATCCCAATTTAGTTGCTTGCCCGAAGCGATCATTGCTTTGGTGAGGTTGGATATTTCATCAATCTCCATCCGGTCACCGGCGCAGGCAGTTATAAAAGCCGAAAGATGGATGTTGGAATAGTTGCCTTCAACGATATCGCTTATGATTTCACTGTATGCTGAATAATCCAGTTTTTGGTTATAAATTTTAGCCCTGACATGGCCTAAGGATTCAATAGGTTCCAAGTGTGAAACATATAAGGTTTCATGTTCGGAAACATTCAGCTTTTTTGCTGCAGCATCCGATAGTCCGATTTGATTGGGCAGCAACATATCTGAATTTATAATATTGAGGCTTGCCACTATCGTATGGGTTTGCTTTGATATTCTTATTCGTGTAAGGGCCTCAAAACCTTCGGAAATACACACATGGCAATCTTCACGCATATAGACCACGTATTCGTTTTGGGTATAAATACCAAGATGTTTGTATTTTAATATATTTGAGTGTTGTTCCATAATATTCCAATTTTCAAAACCTATTCTATTTCTTCAATATTATAGAGTTGCGGGATTTCAGCATCCCATCCATAAGTTTCCTTTATTCCTTTTTGCAAGGCTTCCGCACCTTCTTTTTCGCCATGCACAATAAAGATTCGCTCTGGTTTATTTTTTATTTCACTCATCCAATTAATAAGTTCGGTGTGGTCTGCGTGTGCCGACAGTCCTTGAATTTCTGCAACCTCCATATTAAATGGCACCCATTTTCCATACACTTTTAGTTCTTTATCGCCTTCCAATAATTTTCTTCCACGAGTGCCTTCAGCCTGATACCCAACAAAAAGCAGTGTGTTATTTGTGTTTTGCGCTTGTGTTTCAAGATAATTGAGCATTCTTCCGCCCGTGAGCATCCCACTCCCTGCAATTACTATTTTCGGCTTATTATCAGTTCGTAGTTTCATAGTTTCAGTATAGCTGCTTACAACTGTAAAATGGGAACACATTTCATCACATTCATTGTCTTCCAACTTGTGCCAATCTCTTGTGCGGTGGAACAACTCCAATACACTAGCTCCCATTGGGCTGTCCATAATCATCTCTACTTTGGGTATTTTGTTCTCTTTGAGTAAATTCCAAAAAATTAACATCATCAGTTGGGCACGTTCTACTGAAAAACTTGGTACAAATAAGCTTCCACCTCTTTTGATAGTATTGTTGACTAATTTTTCAATATGCGGAACTGCTTCCAATTCTTCTGGATGAAACCTTCCACCGTATGTCGATTCAATGAATAGAACATCTGCTTTTTCAGGCTTTAGAGGTGGATAGAGTAATAAATCATTGATTCTTCCTATATCACCCGAAAAGACAAAGCGTTTCCCATTTACATCCAACTCGATGTAAGTGGCACCCAGAATATGTCCGTTGTATTGAAATCTAGCCCTGATACCATCAAACAATGGAATCCATTGCGATTGAGGAATGCCCTTAAAATGTGAAACGGTTTTTTCCACATCCTTCAAATCGTACAGTGGTTCTGCCGGACTGTGTTTGGAATAGCCTTCTTTGTTGGCACGTTCGGCCTCCTGTTCCTGTATTTTTGCACTATCATTCAAAATAATTTTTGCAATATCCAAAGTAGGTTTGGTACCGTAGATTGGTCCATTAAACCCTTGTTTTACCAATCTTGGTAGATAACCAATATGATCCAAATGGCCGTGAGTTAGCAGTACCATATCAATTTTTGAAACCTCTACGGGTGGATATTCCCAGTTTTTAAGACGCAATTCCTTTAGCCCTTGGAAAAGCCCGCAGTCTATCAGTATCTTTCTGTCTCCTGTATCGAGCAAATATTTTGAGCCCGTTACTGTGCCTGCCGCTCCTAAAAAATGGATATTTATTTTATTGTTTTCATCTGTCTTCATAAGTTTTGTTTTAAGATTATTGAACTTTAAAACCATTAATTCTTAATTGCTTTTACATAGCTCTTCTGAATCTTCTAATATCTTTTGGTGTCTGTTTTTATCAATACCTATCTGCTCCAGGAATGCAGGATTTTCGTGAAGTTCCTTACAGAGCACGATTCCTTTGTCCAGTAATTTTGTTTTTTCACCTCTGGTCAACGTTGTTAAAGCGGTCAATGGATGCAGACCGGATCTATCTATTCTATCTTTTAAACCATCGCCCCTTGGATAATCCCAACTTGTCAATAGCAATCCTACACATTTACCATATTGTGTAGCATCACTTGTAAAACGTGTATTGGTATATAAACCTCCTTTATGAAGTTTAGATTCGTGGCCTTTTTGCCGCTCCCATTGTTTCTCCACATCCAAAAATCTCGAATTGATATATAGTGGAATCTTCACATTGCAAAACCGTCCCTGATCACTATGGTATTTACATTCAATCATATAATGATTATTATCTTTTTGTGCTATCACATCTATTTCGTGTTGCACACAATTTCCCTGAACTAGGACACCAACCTGTGTTGAAAAACCTTCGTGGGCCAATAGTTTACCTACCAACTTTTCAAAAGGAAAACCAGTAGGCCCTAATTCCATAAGAGCTTTTTTTAAGGTATATTTTGAAGCACTTACACGTGATTTAGCCTTTAGCATATTAAATGCCAACTGATAGATTTTTTTGGTAGTCATTCCCTCTACTATCTGTCCTTGTACCTTATGGGCTATTTCCTGAATAATATCCTCACCTGCTCCTGAACGCCCTAAAGAGTTAATGAGTTTGTTTAGGTCAAAAGCCTGGTACTCGCCGGAGTATTTTTTTATTAGAATTGATTTATTCATGATTACACTGTAATGGTCATTACCGATAATTCGGAATCTTTATACCGTAAAAAATTGTTTATATCTATTTCTAGTGCAGGTTCATAGTATACATTCATTAAAAACTTGCCCAAATCGGGAAATTTTTTCAGGACTCCATGATGGAGTTTAGCCCTGCTCCATACTGTTAAATTCTGTTTCAGTAATATTTTTTGTCCTGAATCCAACCTGAAGAAAGGATATGCATTTAAACCTTTTCTGTTCTACTGCCTTGTCGAAGTTTTCTAAAAAATCTACAGGAAGGAATATATTTTTCATGATTTTTTTGTTTTATAATAGCTTTATTTTATGTTATTTCATTTCCGGATTTTGTTGCTTTCTCAAAACAATCCAAGTTGTACATCGTTGTTTCTGAAATATTCTTTAATGCCGTTTGTGTAAGAAATCCCTGGTGACTGGTTGTTAATGGATGAAAGTCAGGTTGCACACTATTACAAAGGAATTTGAATGTATTATAGCTGCTTTCTGAAGCAATTTGGCCGGAACTTAGTAAAGTTTCATGTTCTATAACTTTTAGCATGGTATAATTTGCTTAACTGCCGAACATCTTCAAAAGTTTCTGTAACTCTTGATTTACCTGATGGCGCTTTATTACCTGCCCGAAAGGTGTCAGAACTAACTCATTATTTAAGATCCCCACCATTACATTCCTTTTCCCATTTAAAAGTGCTTTTACCGAAGCCACACCCAGCCTTATGCCCAACATACGGTCTGATGCCGAAGGGTTACCACCTCTTTGCACATGCCCTAATTTGGTAATACGCAGGTCTACCTGTGGGTTAACTTCTTTAATCTTTGCAGCCACCAACTCTGTCCCTAATTCGTCTCCTTCAGAAACCACCACGATGAATGCTTCTTCGCTATCATAGTTTCTTAATTTATTCAGTAAACGGATAAAATCCTTGCCACTTTCGGGAACCAAAATAGCATCGGCTCCAGTTCCCAACCCGGAGTTAATGGCAATATAACCGGAGTCTCTTCCCATGACTTCTATTAAAAATATTCTGTTGTGTGATTCCGCAGTATCTCTTATTTTATCAATATCATGAATAGCTGTATTTACTGCCGAATCAAAACCGAGGGTGTAATCTGTTCCGGCAAGGTCATTATCTATTGTTCCGGGAATACCAATAAACGGGAGTTTACATAATTCTGAGAAAGCCAATAAACCCCGGAAGGTACCATCACCCCCGATAGCAATTAATGAGTCTATACTATTCTTTTGGAGCATCTCCATGGCCATTAACCTACCCTCTATAGTAAGAAAGCGTGCACTTCGGGATGTTTTTAAGATAGTACCTCCACGATGTACAGTTTTTTGTAATTGCTGAGGCTCCATTGGGATGAAGTTGCCGTCTATCATTCCTTCATATCCCTTTTGTATCCCGCTTACTTGAATTCCGTTTATTTCCGCAGCTTTTGCAATGGCATATAAAGCAGCATTCATTCCCGGAGAATCACCTCCCGAAGTGAATACTCCGATATGGTTTATATTTTTACCCATAATCTTATTTTCTAAGTCCTTACGAATTATGCTATTGTTATTTTCTTTTCTAAATAAACTTGCTGTACTTCATGCAGAAGCTTAACACCTTCGTTAAAAGGCCTTTGAAATGCTTTTCGTCCCATAATCAAGCCTGAGCCTCCGGCCCGTTTATTGATTACTGATGTTGTAATTGCTGCACTTAAATCGGCTGCATCTTTTGAGCCCCCGCCCGAATTAATCAATCCGATTTTTCCCATATAACAATTAGCTACCTGTAACCTACAAAGGTCGATGGGATGTGGGCTGGATAGCGCATCATACATAGCATCATTATATTTGCCAAACTGAATATCTTTAAAACCGTAATTAGTTGTGGGTAATTTCTGTTTAATAATATCGGCCTGTATAGTAACACCGATGTGATTTGCCTGTCCGGTTAAATCTGCTGATGCATGGTAGTCTTCATCTTTAGTAAGGAAAGAATCATTTCGTGTATAACACCATAGAATGGTTGCCATACCGAGACTATGCGCTTCGTAAAATGCTTCTGCGATTTCTTTTATCTGCCGATTACTTTCTTTTGATCCAAAGTAAATGGTAGCTCCTACAGCGGTGGCTCCCAAGTTCCAGGCTTCTTTTACTGTGCCGAACAAGGTCTGATCATACTTATTTGGATACGTCAGTAATTCATTATGATTGATTTTAACAATAAATGGAATTTTGTGTGCATATTTTCTGGCATAAAGGCCTAAGCCTCCAAAAGTAGAGGCCACGCCATTGCAACCTCCTTCAATAGCAAGCTGTATAATTTTTTCAGGATCGAAATAAATTGGATTTTTATAAAATGAAAACATGGCGCTATGCTCTATCCCCTGGTCTACAGGTAATATGTTCAGGTATCCCGTTTGTTTAAGATTGCCGTTGTTATATAATTGGGATAAACTTTTAAGAGTTTGAGGATTCCTGTCGCTATTGGCAAATACTTTATCGATAACTCCTGCTTGCGGAAGCTGAAGGTCATCTTTGAGTATTTTTTCACAAACATGTTCTAGGTAATAAGAAGCCTTATTTCCCAGGTTTCTGAGGATATTATCGTAATTACTCATAAAACTGATATTTTAAATAATTCCTAAACTTTTATTTGTTGCCCTAATTGAGAGTTCGGCCGAACTCTCAATACCCGTCAATGCCCTTATGGCATCAATAGTTTCGGGTATTACTATTGCCTGATTATCGACCACATAGGCATAAAAAAGCTCATCCCCCTCTACTTTCAGCATATCCTGCCAAAGAGCTACTTCATACATATCACCCCAGGGCCTGCCCATATCAAGATATTTTTCTTTGATGGTATTATTGGATACCAAACCGTCTGCATAATTGATTAAGACTATGCGAGTGGACCTTTTAAATGCCTCTAGTACCTCTTCTTTGGAAGTCTTACGTTTAAGTTTTACATTCCAGTAATGAAGGTGGCTCAGTGTTTCCGGCACTTTCACCGCCATGGTAAATACATCCAATTCCGGATCTACACTTTTCGCATCAGGACCCTGATGGCTGGGGATGTCTTTTTCTGGCAACAGGGTATTCATAATACCACCTAAATGACTTTCCCATGGATCTGTAGCTCTTCTTAACAAGGTTCCACGGGCACTTTGCAGTAAATCCGATCTTTTTAGAGCCGAGAGCGTTCTGATAATGGAAGTGGTATTACAGGAAACCACCCGTGTGCTCTGCCGGTTTAAAGCAGAGGTGTAATTATTTTCTGCACTGAATGAGTGACCCGTTGTTTCATGCTTCTCACCCCCTTGCAGAATAAATTTGAGGTTACGATCTTTATAGATAGCCACATTTTGGGCGGCTATCTTTTTGGGAGTGCAATCCACTACAAGGTCTGCACTTTCCAAAAGATCATCCATGTTTCCTTTTACGAGAATGTTGGCATCCTCCATTTGTAGTCGGGCATCTGCGGTTGCGGCATATATGGAATACCCCTTATTGACAGCAGTATGGATCCGCCAGTCACTGATAACATCACAAACTCCGCTAAGTTCCATATCATCCTGTAAAGCAATGGCATCAGCCACCCTTTTGCCAATTACTCCATATCCGATTAATGCGATTTTCTTTTTCATAGATATTTATTTTTAAAGCGAGTATATATATTGTTAAAATTAAAAAGACCAAAAACGACTGTTACCACCTGGTAAATTATTTAAGCAGACAAGAGCAGTAGCGAGAAGCAAGCCTCCTGTAAAATAATAAGGGATGGAAGGGTTTATCATATATAATGCCGTACCGGTTAAGGGACCAAGTATTTGCCCTATTCCTCCAAATGAAGACTGCATTCCTATGGCCCAGCCTGATGAATTATCGTCTTTTAAGGATACCTGTGCTAACAAATTGGGTATCACCAGCGAAGCCCCTGCTCCAAAAACGCCTATAAAAATCAGGATGACTATTTTTGATTCACTAAGCACAAATACAGGCATCGTTAAGCCTGCAATCAGGAAACCAATTGCCATCTGTTTTTCGGGGTTTCGACTAATTAAGTTTCCCCATCTGGCAACAACGGGTTGTAAAATGGCCATCACCAAACCACAGATTAATAAGCCAGCCCCAACAAAAGTGACTGAGAAACTTCCCGTATCTTTAATGAATAGGGGAAAAACACTCTCAAAAGACGTAATACCCATTTGAATAACAAGAGATAACAACAATAGTTTCCCAAAAAGCTGCCATTTGCCTGGCGGAAAAAGTGCATTGACTTTACTGTCTGCTATATTAATTCCGCTTTGTTTTTTGTTCTTGAGGAACACCAGAGCAACAGTTAGTGTGAACGCTCCAATAATTGCAAGAGCCAGAAAGGGAACATTGAAACGGTCAAAGATGACATGGATGGACTGTAAGCGGAGATGCAGATTGCTTTGTATCAATAGTCCACTTATTCCAGGGCCTATCACTACACCGGCACTCACTGCTGTCCCAGCCCAGGCCATGGCAGTGATACGATTGGCTTTTTGGGTGATTGCCGTGATGTTAGTAATGATCACAGGAACCAGGAATGAAGAAAATATACTTCCGAAAATTCTTGCAACATACAGCATGCTCAGCGTAGTGCTAAACGCAATAATAATCTGCATCAAGGTAAAACCACCTAACCCCAAAATAATGGGCAACTTTGCACCTGTCCTGTCAGCCACCCTTCCCCAAAAAGGCGCTGTAAAAACCAGGGCCACAGGATAAATAGCAGTAAGTATTCCGAAATGAAAGGCAATGTTTTCCTGAGAAGAAGGCTCGGAAATTATCCTTTCAATAAAAAAAGGTAGCACAGGTAACAATACCCCATATCCCATCATCACCACAAACAGGCTCACCATAGAAATTAGCAAATTGGAATTTATTTTTTTCATACCGTTCTTATCTTGATAAAGATGTTTCTATGATCATTCTTATCATTTTTGGTTTTTCAAATCATCGTCCATTCTATTATTAATGGTGTTTTGATCACGTTTACGTACAATCTCTACAGAGCATTTGGCATGCAAAACTATCGCCTGAGAGACTGAACCCAGTAAAAACCTTTCCAAACCCCCACGGCCATGCGATCCCACCAAAATCAGATCGGCATTAAAAGTATCTGCATCTTCTAAAATGGTATGTTTTACATCACCTTCAAGCACGGCAGTGGATATCAATAGCGTTTTGTTTTTCGTTTTTATTAATTCAGCTGCTGTTTCAACTGCTTCCTTTGCTGCTTTTTTCGCAGTCAATTCTACTTCCTGATAAAAGTTTTCCATGCCTCCCATGGAGAAAGGGGCATAAATATACAATGCGGGACTTTCAAAAACCGAAATAATCCTTAATTCTGAACCTGCTGGAAAGGGCCTATGAGCTATTTCTTCAGCTACCGATTTGCTATGTTGCGAACCATCTGTTGCTAATAATATTTTCATGATTTTATTATTTAGTTTTTATCTGATATAACCATGTTCGAGATTTAGAATGGAATTCCTGTCGTCAAACTGGTTGTTAAAAATTTTACTGAATGTATAAGCAATGCCCATCTGAAAACGCTGCTGATTGTTTCCTAATAATGGCCTTAACTCCCCTTTGTTCTGATTATATTTATATTGAAAGAGCAGGATGCATTGCCAACATCAAGAAAAATCTTATATCCAAACCCATCGGAAAGCTGATATCTTGGTCTTTACATATTTGTTTTAATTCTTAATTGATACATTATAAATACCGGCGATGCAGGCACCCACTAGCCAGCCGAGAACAAATGTTTCTACCAATCCTACTCCGGCTTCCCATAAAGGAATATCCATTCTGAGAATAGCCGAAACATCCAGGCCATGCAACAGACTGTTAAAGAACTGCACAGTACCCTCGGGACCGGTAGTTGCCATCACCACCATACAGCCTAGGTAAAGCAGGGCTCCGGTAAGTCCAACAGCCATACCAAATTTTCTGACATTAATGATGGTGTTCATGATTTTCTTTTTTTATTGTTTTTGAATCCTGTTGCGATTCATGTTTATCTTTGTGTTCATGCCCCCCATGATGATGCATCGGCATCAGCAAATGGCAGGCAAACATGGCCAGGATAAAGATGAATAGAGAGGTGCCCGAACCTAATCCCAAGGCTGGAGCTAGAAATATCAGCAGTAAGGGTATAGTACAGCCAATAATCATCCAGATCAGATGCTTTTTCATTTGATTTATACTCCGGGTTCATGGTCTATACCAAAAGGCTTTGTATGTCTTTCAGGATGAGAATTACTAAAACTATGATTGCGTTCCACATCAGGAGTATCATCATCAACACCATCTCCGTCTCCATACGAGTTTGAAATAGTATAATGTCCCGCTTTATCAAGCTGGGTTTGTAATACTTGGGTGTCGATAGATTTATTCATAGTAAGTAAGACCCCCTGCGGTTTCAATTGAACTTCTGCTTCTGTAACATCTGGCAGTTCCATTAATGCTTTTTTTACGTTGCTCACACAGCCTCCACAACTCATTCCTTTTAATCCATAATACTTTTTCATCTTGCTTATCTTTTTAATTGTTTCTTCAGTTCCGCTGTTGCCCGGTAGTCTGTCTTTAATATTTAAACTTTTGCATATCTCCTTCTTCCTTCAAAACCTTTTCCCAATCCGGGTTATTTCCATGTCTATAATCCTGCAAATCTTAAATCTTTGATAATATCCCAAGATCTCCAGTGTACAGTGTCTTTCTAAATTTTGAATGGTCTTTACGAAACTTTCGTTAAGGGCATTGTTAAAATAGTATTCCATAATTACAGTCTATCTATTGAAAGAATTTGATTAAAGAACAGACTGATTATTTTCTTTTCCGGGAATAAAAAAATAAACCCAGTAAAACTACTACCAGAATAAAAAACCATCCACCCATGTGCATTCCCCAGTAATAGTAATCTCCATTATTGTTCATCATAACTTTAACATTTAGTGTATATTAAAATATTCTTAATGGTGTGATTTAGTTTCATCTTCATTTTCACTTTTTTTATCCATCTTCTTCATATCCATATTTTTTCCCTTCATCTTTTTCATCATATCCATCATTTGCTGATTTCCCATCATGGATTTACACATAGAGGACATCATACTGGTGTCACTTTTAGCTGCTTGCATCATATTAGACATCATGTTCTTCATCATTTCTGGATTTTCTTTCATCTTCTTAATCATCTTCTCATGATTGTCAATCATCATTTTCATCTTGTCATTTCCTTGCATCATCATTTTCCCGTTATTGCTTTCCATTATTGCATACATCATTTCTTTTGACATATCAGGATCATTAGCAATTAAGTTGATAATCTCATTTCTTGAATCCGATTTTGAAAGTATGTGTTTAGTTGACTGACAGGATGCAAACAGCATGATAAATGCAATCGCTAAAGTTATTTTTTGTAGTGTTTTCATGATTATTGATTTTTTAATTGGGTTTAATATTCATGTAGAAAGAGTGGCCTATAAATCCCCATATTGTTAGTATAAGAGCAGAAATACAGAGCCACAATCAGGTAATTACTTTATCAATCACCTGTCAGAATCTTTTTACTCTCCTCATATTCCTCTTTTGAAATCTCTCCGGCAGCAAATCTTTTCTTTAAAATATCCAGAGGCGTATCTTTCTTTGTCCGCTGGCCTGGGATATCCCATGGTGTAGCAAAAATCCATACTAACATAACCATCCAGAAAAACCACCATATTAGGTGCATTCCTCCTAAATTTTCATAATTCATCATCGTATTTAATTTTTACATTGTTAATAATTATTTCATTAAGCTTTTTCTTACCTAGAATAGGTTTTTATTATTATTTTTTGCCTTAATCAATAAAAGTAGTATTAACATCTTTGTTGTTTGTTTGAGTAAATGACCCTTATTGTTTGAAATTTTTCGGAATCAAGCTTGGTAAATGGATTCGTTCAGGTATAGGATCATTTTTGTATTCCAGAGGTGTTTTTCCCGTTTCACGTTTGAAGTAAGTGCTGAAATTCTGAGAGGAACTGTACCCCAATAACCAGGCTATTTCGGCAATATCTATCTCATTTAATATCAATAATTCCTTAGCCTTCTCAACCTTCAGTTTTATGAAGTACCGCTCAATCGCTATACCGGTAACCTGTTTGAATACTGTACTCAAAAGCTTATAACTTTTATTAAGTTGAGCCGATAAATAATTTGAAATGGTAAGTGCCTTTTCTTTGGCCATCAAGTATTCATGAAGATAGGATACAAGTAATCTTTGAATATCAACAGTCAATTTTTCATCAGTAGATAAGGCAATTGCAAAGCCATGTTCCTCCAGTTTCTGTTCCAGTTTTTCTTGTAGCTCTCTAGATATTTCAGTTTCAACAATCACTTCACCCAGGTTAACCTGATGGGTTAATAAACCTATTTTTTCAAATATTCTCTTCACTTCTATTATGCACCTGCCACAGCACATATTTTTTATAGTTAAATGTGTTGTAATCATTATTGGTTCTCTTAGTTATTGATAGTCAGTTCGACTTATCAAATTATTAAATTGAATTTGGTTGAAAAGTGTATATATCTGATAAGCAAATTCTTATGCTGTTTAGATTCATACAAATTTGGAAATACTAATTTAGATTGAGCATATGGATAGACTCCAGACACATTCAAAGAAAAAATGTGATACCCGAGGATTATTTAAATATAATTTTAAGGATTGTTACAGAGCAATGACCTGCAATGATTCATCCTAATAAATTAGATTCAAATGGATTTATTCTATATACGAATTGATTGGATGGCCAGGAAAATAGCCAGAGGCCGGCTATGCCTAACCTGATGATTGATGTAATTTAAATCTGCAATAACTGATCTTAATTTATAATCCTGACGATCAGTCGCAGGTTGTAAAAGATGTGAGAAAGCTACACTGTTAAAACTGAAGGATTCAAGAAGATTTTTATGATTATCCGTTTTATGGTAAACTATCTTATCCTGACAACAATCTTTGGGCATAGTACCAGAGGTACACGAACACCCTCCCGTTTCTTCGAAATTTAGAAAAGAGACATGATCAAGTTGGTCACCACAATAATGAAAATTAAGCGTTACTCCAAAAGCAGTAGCTGTATAGGCTGCAAAAAGGAATATGGCTATTATTTTTTTCATTTGAGAATATTGTTTTTAACGGCTATGAAGCCAGCATGAGCTTTCTCGTTTCGGTTTGTTAGCGGTAAGCTTAGATGCTGGTTTCACCATTTCTTTAAAACAAAATTACCATTAATGTTTCATTTAAAAAATGCTTTAGATCATGTTTAAACATGATCTAAAGCACCCCAACTTTTTAAATAAGGATGAAGTTTTTATTGGGATGAAAATTGGGGATTTAATAAGTTATCGTCAATCCACCCCCTAAGCCCATATCGCTATCATAGTGGCTGGAAAGCGAGACGTATTTACCTAATATATATCTAAGGCCTCCGGTATATTCCTTATCCGTATTAAGCATGAAGTTAGCCCTTATACGTTTAGATACCGGTATGTCTTCCCGGCCTAATTGAATACGAAATTTACCATTCCCATCCACTCTGGCATCGGCAACCATGAGCATTGGCAAGGTATAAGCGAAACCAGCTACTACCGTTTTTCTGTTTTCCTTATTGCTGACCTGCCCAAACATATTCCGGGAATCGTCGCCAAAAATATTTTTTTCATCAGGATTAAACTTTTTATAATGATAATCGAACCCAACATAAGGGAAAAGCCACTGATTACGGCCTATATATCGGCCAATCATAGTTTCACTTTCGTAACCCATTTTAGCATTGGTGCCCAAATGCCATATGGAATTAACCTGCCAGCGCGTACTGGCAAACATCAATTCGCCATCAGAACCATTACTCTGAAGGCCAATTTGCGCCATGGGATGGATCTGTCGGTCATCCGCATTTAATCTGCGTTTGGCCAATTTTGGGTTAGTAATATCAGTTTTATCAACTAAAGTATCTTGATAGCTGATTACTCTTCCCATACCACTCATCATGTGGTATAAGATATGGCAATGAAAGAACCAGTCTCCGCCCTGTTCGCTGGCGGCAAACTCTATGGTATCCCTTTCCATAGGCATAATATCTAGGACGTTTTTCATAGGCGCATTTTCGCCGTGCTCGTTTAAAACTCTGAAATCGTGGCCATGAAGGTGCATCGGGTGTCGCATCATGCTGTTATTAAACAATATGATTCTTACATTTTCTCCCTTTTTTATTAAGATTTTGTCGCTTTCTGAAACTGTCTTATTATCCAGGCTCCATACATATCGGTTCATATTCCCTGTCAAATCAAATTTTAACTCTTTCCATGGCCCTTCTGGCAAGGTCGTTTTCCTTGGGTCGCGAAGCATATTGTAGTTCAAGGTAATAATACCCGAATCATCATCTCCCATATTCATGCCAGCCATGCTATGATCATTAGGCATTTGCATACCCGGCATACTGGCTTTTTTGTTGTCGCTTTTTGAATTTTCCTCACCTGTTATTTCCGGGTACATTACGGTATTCATGTCCATGATCTGGTTTTGCATATTCATGCCCTCCATCTCAATCATATTACCGTTCATGTCCATCATCTCATTCATCATCTTCATGCCGGCAAAATATTTCAGCTTGGGCATTTTTTCTGCCGATACCTTTTGCCCTTTTCCAAGCCAAATGGAAGCAGAGGCGGTTCGGTCTTCAGGTGTAACCAGAAATTCGTAGCTTTTATTTTCAGGCAGAGTAATTACTACATCATAAGTTTCAGAAACAGCAATAATCAGCCGATCTACTTCTACCGGTTCCACGTCATTCCCATCGGTAGCTACCACCGTAATTTTGCCTCCCGAATATTTAAGCCAGAAATAATCGGATGCGCCTCCATTTGCAATACGCAGCCTTACCTTATCACCAGCCTTAAAATGTGGAAGCTCAACCTGGTTTTTCCCATTTATTAAGAATTTATCATAATATACATCACTCACATCCATGGCATTCATCCGTTTCCACTCATTGGCCACTTTCGTTTTAAAATGTCCCATCCGTATGGCTTCTGAATAGCTTTGGGTAGTGCCTTTTTGTATGGCAAACCAATCCGTAGCACTTCTTAAGCTACGGTGAACTTCATTGGGGTTCATATCTGTCCATTCGCTTAATACAACTGGAATGGTAGGAATATCCCATTCTTTTCGCTTATTCATAATAAAAGCACCATACATTCCAATTTGCTCCTGCAAGCCGGAATGACTATGATACCAGTGCGTACCATATTGTATGATGGGAAACTTATATAGATAAGTTGCGCCTGGCTTAATGGGCATCTGAGTAAGAAAAGGTACACCATCCATTTTATTGGGAAGGAACAGGCCATGCCAATGCAATGATGTTTCTTCTTTTAAATTATTGTGTACATAAATCTCGGCAGTGTCGCCCTGAGTAAATGTTAATGTTGGCATCGGAATTTGACCGTTTACTGCAATTGCGCGTTTGGTTTTACCCGTAAAATTCACCATCGTATCCGCGATATAAAGATCGTAACGAACGGTACGTGGCGGATTAGGATTGGCAATAGTTTTAACAGGCCCCAAATTCATTTTTGCCTTATTCATGCCTTCCATACCATCCATATTTTGGTGACTCTCATTCATCGGCATTTTCATGTTTTCGTGATAATGAGTGCCTGATGGATCTTTAACAGGCGCGACGGTTTTAGCCGGCATTTTCATGCCTTCCATATCATGGCCTTTTGCTGGCTGGCTTTGTTTAGCCGGTGTTGATGGTGCAGATTTAGCAGGAGTAACTGGGCTTTTCTTAACCGGTGTGCTTGGTTTTGAGACCTTAGGTTTTTGTACAACAAGCTTCATACCGCACTTCGGACAGTTTCCGGGTTTATCCGATTGTATTTCCGGATGCATTGGGCAGGTATAAATAGTCTGCGGCTTTACTGCAGGCATTTTATGCTCATCATGCTGGGCATGCAGCGGGAACTGCAAGCTTAACAAACAAACTAATAATAGAAGTTTTTTCATGGTTTATTTTCTTATAAATTTTGTTTCCGAGCCTTTTCGGACCATTGTTTTATCAGTGTTTGATCAGCTTTTGACAGTGCAGCCTTTCTGTGTATAAGCAGATAAGAGGGAATGGGCATCGTTTCAGCGTCCACTGAACTTGTTATCGCTTTTAACTTACTGTTTTGCCTGCGTTTTGAATAATTTCCGAATTCGTCAAAATTCAGTTCCGCTTTTCCTTTTTCTATATGCCAAGCCATCCACCAAGCACCTGGCTGCAGTGTAGCATACCACGGATAACGGGTATTGTTACTATGGCAATCATAGCAGGAATTTTGCAAAATAGCTTGTACATTTTCGGGCACATTGATTACGCTGGCTATGCCCCCGGTTGAAGCCTGCACGCTTTGATTGCGTGCAGGCTGAACAAACTGAATAGCAACCAGAATAACCAATAAGACAATAAGTCCTATTTTTATTCTGCTCATCGAATTTAATTAAGCTCTTCTTTTACCGAACCACAGGTAGACATTGCCAGTCCCAAATAAGGATTCTTCACCTCTTTAGTTTCGCTCAGCCAATTTGCGCCTTTATTGTTGTTATACATGGGGCAGTTGGTATAATACAGTTTTTGTCCTGCACCAGTCACTTTAACCAACTCATACACCTCGTCACTTAAGGTTTCAAAATGCTCACGCTGATGTACCAAATTACCTGCATTGGCAGCAATGTGTTCGGCATGTTCGATGGCATCGGCTTCCACATCAGTATACACTTGACCCTGTTCAGCATTTAATGCGGTTTTATCCATATTCTTAAATGCTTTCGCTAATTCAGTTGCAGCTGCAGCGGCTTCTTTATCATTGTCATTTGTAAGTGCATTTTTGAGCTTAAGGTAGCCAGTCAATATTTCGCCCGCAGGCATTTTATTTTCGGTTGTTTCCTTATCCATAGTCCCTACTGATGCGGTGCTGTCCGAAACTTCTTTATTAGATCCATCATTGTTGCAAGCAACAAAAAGAATTGATAAAATTGTTAAGCTTAAGATGATTGTTTTCATGTTTTTAGTTTTTAATTGTTGTTAACGGCAGCATCTTTTATAAAAAGCGACCGTAATAGTTCTATAATTTTTTACTGAATTAAAGAATTGACTTCCAGAGTAAAGCCATAGGATACAATGCCCCTATGGCTTTATTGGGAGGAATTATTTAATGGTTTCTACAACTTTCCCGCATGTGAGCATAGTGCTACCGTAATAGGGATTCTTAATTGCTGGCTCTTTACTAAGCCAGCTGGCTTTCTTCATCGGGCAATACGCCTTATAAATATCACCGTGACCGAGCTTTGTAACTTTGGCTAATGCGGCCATATTTTCAGAGAAAGCCGAGAAAAGTTCTCTTTGCTTTTTCAGATCTTTAGCGCTGGCAATAGCAGAAGCGTCCTTAACCAGTAATGCCCGGTTGGCATCTGGAAGGTTTTTAGCATCAACTAAAGCTGCCGCTTTAACAAATTCAGCAGCATGAGTTGCGGCAAGGTCAGCCTTACTAGCCACTAAAGCATCTTTAATTGCGTAATAGTGGGTAAGCAGGTCTACGTGCAGGGGTGACCTATCCAGTGCATAGGTTTGCACCAGTCCGATTGCAATGAATGCAACTATAAAAAATATCTTTTTCATTTTGAAATGATTTAAATGTTTAAAGCAAATAATTACTTACACGGCTCAAACAATGACCATGAGGAATTAAACTTTAAACAAAAATCAAATCAGGAAACTCTGGATAGCTATACGGGTATCCGCTATGGGCGGATGATGATTACGTACGAAATATCGATTATTTGGTAAGAAAATATGAGAGGCTCTCGCATCTAAAGTAAAGGGGGTATTAAACGCTAAAGTAACAAACAGGGGTCGTAAATTATAATTGAATGATTGCGGAGTACGTTTATCGCTTTTTTCAAATTTAGCTACTTCATCCTTGCAACAGTCATCCTCAGGGTTTTCCTGGAGATTGCTAACTTGTTTATGGTGGTCGGCCTTTTTCTGGTGATGATCTGCCGGATGCTCGTGATGGCTTACAGGCTCCTGATGATGATCAGCCGAAGCAGCATGCTCATGGCTTTTTTGTTGTTGACCGGCTGTTTCTTTATGATGATCGGCGTTAAAGGTCATATCTAATCCTACAGAACAAGCGAACCCTACAATCGTACTCAGGGAGAATACGATTAGCAAAAAAGCTGCTTTAAACTGTACGGATGAAATTTTCATTAAAAATACTATATATCGTTAGCATTGATATAACAAAGATACTTATCAAATAGTTTATTTTATTATATAATAGATTGAAAAGTTTATATAATTATAGTGCTTAAGAATTGCGATATCAAAAGTAGGTTGATACACCAAACTGAAAACCTGCAAGTTTAGCTGCCGGATTGCCCAGCAGATCGGTTTGCCAGTTGTACCTGTAGTTTAGTCTGATTACTGTCTGGGGAGTCGGTCGAAAGCTTAGCGCAGGTACTACAGAGTAAATATGATCAGAAATATTGCCGCTAGTTGAGCTAAACTTCCCTTTATTCCAATCGACATATTCAAGCCTTACCGCAGCATTTAAAACTGCCCTTTCAAAACCAAATAAGGGTCGTTTGATCAAGGGTTGAACAATATCAATAAAACCACCCTGTTGGTTACTCCCAAACTGTTCTGTGTAGGTTGCCGGAACATCTACGTTCACCCATGCCCATTCTACATTTATGAACGTATTTAGTTTGGGTAAAACTGTATTGAAATCAATGGCGAAGACATTCAAACGTCTTTTTTCGTCAAGAACGAGTCCATCATCCTGAAATTTATTATAAATGCCCCCCATATAGGATAAGCCTAATTCACCAATCTTGGTGTTTCGTAAGGCTACTTTTCCGGTTAATAAAGGCGCTCCATTAAAGCTCTCTTCAAAACGATCTCGATTAGCTTTAGAAGCCGGTAAAAAAGTTCTGTTCTCGGAGTTAGCGATAATGGTTTCGTCAAAGCCATTAGTTAAGTAGGCTTCATAAGCGTATACCCAGTTCTTAAGGTACTTTTTCCCGAATATTCCGAATCCTACATTACTCCATGTTGCAGGAAGCATTTGCGTCGCAGATATCGGCCTGTCTACAAACTCCCATTTTGGTCCGTCATGGTTTTGGTTGAAAGCACCAATGGGATTCATTACGATGCCGCCCCTTAGATTCAATAAGGGATTAAACTCAAAATCTATTGAAGCGAACTCAATATTGATCTCCTTTGTGCCGTCTTCAAACTCGAGCTCTGATAGAAATTTAATTCTCTTTGCAATACCTGAGGACACAAATAAGGTGAACCTTCGCATTTGAAACTGATGGCCTTCAGTCAAACCGTCCGCACCCAAATACTGATAATTAGCTTCCGCGTATCCCCCAAGCGCGACTGGGAGCTTAGCAACTTGAAGGAAAGGACGGTCGTAGACTGCGTCCATATTTAATTTGATACGAGCAGAGTCCCTGTCTGGTGCACGTAGTAAGTCGGGATCGATTTGAGCGAAGCCTTGTTTGGCAAGAAGTACTACTAAAAATAAGGTAAGGAGTTTCTTCATGATTGCTTTCTCATATCTATGAATATATCGTTATTAGACACCACGACTGGGAAAGTCCTGAGATTATCGTCGGCAGGTCCATTGGTAACCTTTCCTTTATTATTAAACTCGCTTCCATGAGCCGGGCACTGAAGGAAATCCCCAGATGCTTGCAATTCTGTTCCCTGATGGGTGCACCTCATCCACAGCGCGGTATAATCCTGTTCGCTAAACCGGTATACACAAATTGGATATTTAAAGGCATCATTTCTAATGACCAGGAACGACAGGTAAGCTTTGCTTCCCTTCCCTGTTATTTTAAACTCTGATTTGTTTAATCTTAGTCCGTCCTTTTCAACAGTTCCGGTAAGATATCTGGTGCTTGTGCAGGAAGTCAGCAATGCAGGCATAACCGTTATAGATAAGCATGCCGTGCAGCCTTTAGCGATAAAATTTCTTCTATCCATTTTATAAAGATTCAAGGAACTTGATGAGTTTGGCTTTTTCGTTTGATGGGAGCTGCTGGAACTTATTCTTGCTTTGTTCAGCTTCACCGCCATGCGTCAGGATAGCCTGGTCGATAGTTTTCGCCCTTCCATCGTGTAAAAGATGATACCCTCCTCCCTGAGAATTTTTGGATAAACCTAAACCCCATAAAGCGGGTGTCCGCCATTCGGGTGTCATTGCTGTACCTTCGGTATATTTATCATCAAGTGCCGGGCCCATATCATGCAGGAGGAAATCCGTGTAGGGTGCGAAGCTCTTATTAGCCAGCGCAGCTATATTTGACGGCCCTGTTTGTAACTGCGGAGTATGGCATTTACCACAGGAAATATTCAGAAACACTTGTTTGCCAGCAATCACATCGGCATTATTCTGATCTCGTTGTATAGGCGCTTTTAATG
Source organism: Sphingobacteriales bacterium 16-39-50 (assembly GCA_002257025.1). Lineage (GTDB taxonomy): Bacteria > Bacteroidota > Bacteroidia > Sphingobacteriales > Sphingobacteriaceae > Daejeonella. Next base: position 64,847 of record NCHA01000005.1, read on the forward strand.
TTTTGAGATAAAATACTACATCCAAAACTTTTTGATTTGAAATTTCAGGGTCTATCTCCTGATTGTCATAGGTACTATAATGTTCGTAAGTAGAGTTCACCCCCATGTCCTGGCTATAAGCATTTGCGGTCTGCTGTAGCAGATCGTAAACCGAAGCCTTCTTTCCAAACCGGCCAATGTATTTCCCATTGCGAATGATTGTTCCTGGTCTTATTTGGGAATATTGAGTGATGTTTATCCAATTAGGTCTTCCTGAAATACCGTCTCCATCAGCATCATTTGCGTCTGCCAATGCCATAATAGACGCATCAGATATAGCTTCGAAAAACCCAAGCCCCGTATTTGCTGGCGGAGTAAAGTTCGAAAATGTTGCCCCGGCAGGTATTTTCTCCGGTTGAAACCCTGGTATAGCTCTGTTTTGCAACTGTGGCCCGCCAAGCAGCAAAAATTTATTACCCAATGTATCACTTTGCCCAAAGCGGGTTAGCGTTGTGAAAGGATGACCTTTGCCATCCCCGGCATGACAGCTACCGCAGGAGTTAGCTACAAACATAGGCCCTAATCCATTGGCCGATGAAAACACATCACCGTTAAAAGCCACATCGCCATTCAGAAAAATGCGATTTTGTTCAGGAGTTAAACCTTCTATAGGACCGTCAAGGATCTCATCGTCAGCCGGAGCGTCAGGAATAGTCTTTTCACAGGAAGTGCCTATCCCTATCAGGCAGGTGATAATTAATAGAATCATTAACTTATTCTTCATACGCCATTAGGTCTTTTGATAGACAAAGGTATAATTATTTGATTTACAAAACTATTATTTTAGGCTTATCTAAAATAATAGTTTTACGACCCTTTTTCTTATTTTGCATAAAATCTCTATTGATGCATACTTTTACTGAGGAAAACTATCTTAAAGCCATCTACAAGTTAGAGGAACAGACAGGGGATACTGTAATAAATTCAGATCTGGCTAAGGCATTATCCATCCATTCAGCAACCGTGACGGACATGCTTAAAAAGATGTCCCAAAAAAAACTGATTACTTACGAAAAATCAAAAGGCTTTAAACTTACTGGTAAGGGTAAGAAGATAGCTATCAGCATAATCCGAAGGCATCGGTTGTGGGAGGTTTTTCTTGTCAATAATCTTGGCTTTGGGTGGGATGAGGTACATGATATTGCTGAACAATTGGAACACATACAAAGCGAAGATCTGGTAAATCGTCTTGACAAGTATTTAGGCCATCCAAATGCCGATCCGCATGGAGATCCGATACCCAATGTAAACGGGGAGTTCGCGAAATCTAAAGCAATCCCTTTATCGAACTTACCTGTAGGTAAGCAGGCAAAGTTTTCAGGGGTAATAGATCATTCATCATCTTTTCTTTCTTACCTGAACAAGATTGAATTTGCCCTCGGTGATCCTATTAGAGTTAAATCGATTGAAGAGTACGATAATAGTTATACGTTGCAGCTAAAGAATGAAAGAGAAATTGTAGTGAGCAGCAAATTTGTGAATAGCATATTGGTTATAGAGGGTTGAAACCAGTGCGAATTACTCCACTCCCCAATGGATTAACGAGTGATTGAATTTTGTGATAATCGCTACCAGAATTAATACGCATAGTAGTTCTAAGAATACCATTCTGATCATTTTCATCCACAACGGCTTTTTATAGTTTTTTACAAATCCTTTTTTCACTGGCTTGCCTTTAAATTTCGCCGATTTTGCCATACCGCCACTATAGTTGCATTTTTTGAATTCGGACAGCATTTGCTATAGCAAGTAAGGCTACTCCCACATCCGCAATTACTGCCTCCCAAAGAGTGGCAACACCGCCAGCACCCAGGCCTAGCACGATAATCTTGACGACCATAGCCAAAATTATATTTTGCCAAACAACGTTCCTTGTAATTTTCCCTATCAAGATTGCAGAAACAATTTTTGAAGGGTGATCGTTCTGGATTACTACGTCAGCAGTTTCGATGGTTGCATCACTTCCTAATCCACCCATAGCGATACCTGCATCAGCTAAAGCTACCACCGGAGCATCATTTACACCATCACCAACAAATGCTAAATAAAGGCCTGAATTCTTAAGCTCTTCCACCTTTTTTACTTTATCTTCTGGCAAGAGATCTCCATAGGCTGTATCAATTCCAAGCTTCTTTGCCACCTGATCAACAACACTTTGCTTATCACCTGATAACATCACGGTTTTGACATTGAGCCGGTGCATATCATTTATTGCCTGCACTGCGTCTTCTTTGATTTCATCGGCGATGGTAATGTATCCTGCATATCGGTTACTAATTGCAATGACTACTATCGTATCTACAATCTGTCCTATGTCATCGGGATAAGAAACGGAGAATTTTTTTAACAGTTTAAGATTACCCGCCAGAATCTCCTTACCTTCGATTATGCCATTTAAGCCATGTCCGGGTATTTCTTCCACCTTCTCAGCATTTCCCTTTTCTGCGGATTCTCCGGCATATTCTGTAATAGCAAGTGCTATCGGGTGAGTAGAGCTCTTTTCAAGAATGGCAGCAAGCCTGATCAGTTCTTGTTTGTCTATACCATCGGCAACAACTTCCTGTACCTTAAACACTCCTTTTGTCAGGGTGCCTGTTTTATCCATAATAACGGCATTAATTTTAGTCATTACATCCAGAAAATTACCGCCCTTAAACAAAATACCATGTCTTGAAGCCAGCCCTATGCCCCCAAAGTATCCAAGGGGTATCGAAACCACTAGAGCGCAGGGGCAACTGATTACCAGAAATACCAGTGAACGATAAAACCAGGTATTAAAATTGTAATCTTCCACAAAAAAGAAAGGAAGAAAACAAACTGCTACAGCAAGAAAAAAAACAATGGGGGTGTATACCTTAGCGAATTTAGAGATGAAGAGCTGAGTTTGGGATTTCCGGGCCGTAGCATCCTGCACCATTTCGAGAATCCGGCTTAATTTACTATCTCTGAACAAGGCTTTCACTCTGACTACAGCAACAGTGTTCAGGTTGATCATGCCGGCCAGAATAGTTTCACCCTTATACTTTGTGTCAGGTTTGCTTTCGCCGGTTAAAGCTGCTGTATTGAAAGAAGCATTTTCAGTGATCAGTTCCCCATCCAATGCTACTTTCTCACCTGGTTTTATGAGTATCGCTTCGTCCAATTCAACAGTTAAAGGATCAACTCTATTTTCAGTACCCTCCCGTATTACGGTAACTTCGTCAGGCCGGATATCCAGAAGAGCTTTAATACTGCGTTTTGCGCGGTTGACAGCCGAATCCTGGAACCACTCACCTACGGAATAAAACACCATAACCGCTACACCTTCACTATACTCTCCTATCAGGAAAGCCCCGATAGTAGCTACACTCATCAGAAAAAATTCGTTGAATATGTCAAAACGTTTCAGTTTTCTAAAGGCCAGATCTAATACTGTCCAGCCCGCCAACAGATAAGCTGTTCCAAAAATAAGGAGACTAATCAGATCCGGGAATACTGTATTAAATCCATATTCCAATACAAGCATTACCAAAAGAATAAGAAAGGATAATAACAGGTTCCAATGAGATCTCCAGCCCGCTACCAGAGTACCATGCTTATGCCCTTCAGCTTGAGCAATTTTTTGATTTCCGGAATTCCCCGGTTGTTCATCTATATCGGTACTGCAACACTCGGTATGTCTCGTATTTGATTTCATATTTTACAAAGAAAGGGCCCCAGGCAATGCAATGGAATTGCATTTTTCATTAGACACATTTATCACAAATCCCCTTGATTAACAGATTTACTTCCTCTACCCTGAACTTATCCGGCAGTTCTACTTTGGGGATCAGGGTTGAAGGCAAACAATATGTTTCTTTACAATTGCTGCAGTAAAAATGTAAATGCAGGTCGTGATGTCCCTCAGCATTACAATCCTCAATGCATAATGCATATTTGGGAGTACCAGTACCATCTTCAACAGCATGCACAAGCCCCTGTTCTGAAAACAACTTCAGGCTTCGGTAAATGGTAACCCGGTTTGCAGGAGTTAAGCCCTTTTCTATGTCAGTCAGACTTATTGCAGCATGCTGGTCTAATAAATAATCAAGTACCAGCATCCGGTTTGCAGTAGGATTGATCTTTTTTGATATCAGAATATTTTCAACTTCCGTTTTCATTAATGTTCTCCTGTATTTATCATTTTAGCCAAAGGTAAAGAAAGCACCCTTAGTAACAATTTTTACATTCCCGGGAAACTCATTAACGGTAGTGATTTCCGTATACCCAATATCAGAAACCCCTTTAAGAACGGCAACACATTCAAAATATATTCCGGAGTCTCAGTTTCATTCTTTTTTTCTTTTTTGGTTCATTTTCATCATGTTTTTCAGATATTTTATCATTACAATAAAAAATGGTACATTTGAAAAAAAAATCTCAAGTGAAATTTTGGAGTTGGATTATTTGTACGATCATAGTGCTGGTGAGCTTAGTGCCCTGTGCAGATGGTGCAACCAACAGTCAATCTTCCGTAAAAACTATTATATCAGAAACTTCGGCATCCAAAAATCACAATGAACTTAGCAGGGATGCCTGTTCTCCCTTTTGTGTTTGTGCATGCTGCAATACTCCAACTTTTACTCGGAAAATATCACTTTCCAAGTTTATCCCTTCACTTATAAACATGAAGTTTCCCAATAATACACCAGGGAAAGCAACTTCTACCTCAATTTCAGTTTGGCAGCCGCCTAGATTAGGTTAATAAAAAATTATCGAATTATTGCGCCCGGATCAATCTTCTTGGAATGATTTGATCGCATATCTATTTTTTCATTTACAACCTAATTTAAATTCAATGCTGAAAAAAATAATTCAGTTCTCCATACAGAACAAGTTAGTTATTGGCTTGTTTACCCTGGCACTAATCGCCTGGGGGATATACTCACTTAGACAGTTGCCCATAGATGCCGTACCAGATATAACCAATAACCAGGTACAGGTTATCACCTTAAGCCCTTCTCTGGCCACGCAGGAAGTGGAGCGTTTAATATCTTATCCGGTAGAACAAACCATGTCTACCATACCTGAAATTGAGCAGGTCCGTTCTATTTCAAGATTCGGCCTTTCTGTAGTGACGATCGTATTTCATGACGATGTGGATATTTACTGGGCAAGACAGCAAGTTAACGAGAAGTTGTCTGAAGCAAAGAACAATATACCCGGAGGCCTGGGTAATCCTGAAATATCGCCAATATCTACCGGCTTGGGTGAGATATACCAGTATGTAATTCATGCAAAACCTGGCTTTGAAAAGAAATTTGATGCCCGTGAATTGCGAAGCATTCAGGACTGGATCGTCCGTAAACAGCTTTTAGGCACCCCCGGCATTGCCGAAGTGAATAGCTTTGGCGGTTTGTTAAAGCAATACGAGATTGCTTTAGATCCTGATAAATTAAGAAGTTTTAATTTAAGTATCAATGAAGTCTTTACTGCACTGGAACAGAACAATCAGAATACCGGGGGGGCTTACATTGATAAAAAACCCAATGCTTATTTCATACGAAGCGAGGGATTAGTTGGCGGTCTTGATGATATCAATAAGATTGTTGTTAAGAACAATGCCAGCGGCATACCTGTATTGATCAGGGATATAGCTACGGTTCAGATTGGTAATTCCATTAGATACGGCGCTCTTACCCGCGCCACTCCCGAAAGTCAGGGTGAGGCAGTCGGTGGCATTGTAATGATGCTGAAAGGAGCAAATGCCAACAATGTAGTTGGCTTGGTTAAGGCAAAAATAGAGCGGATCAATAAAACGCTTCCTGAAGGGGTAGTCATTGAGCCATTTCTCGACCGTAGTGCGCTGGTAGACCGCGCAATGGGTACTGTAGCCACCAATCTGATCGAAGGAGCATTAATTGTCATTTTCGTACTTGTTTTGTTCCTTGGAAACTTCAGGGCAGGCCTGGTGGTCGCCTCGGTTATTCCACTTGCCATGCTGTTCGCTATTTCCCTAATGAACTTGTTTGGGGTATCGGGCAACCTAATGAGCCTTGGAGCAATTGATTTCGGTTTGATTGTCGATGGGGCTGTCATAATAGTGGAAGCTACCATGCACACCCTGGCTGGCAATAAATTGGGCAGGGCATTCACACAGCCTGAAATGGATGAACAGGTTGAACAATCTTCTGTCCGGATGATGAGTGCAGCGGCCTTTGGCCAAATCATCATTTTGATCGTTTACCTGCCGATCCTGGCATTGGTAGGCATTGAAGGCAAAATGTTCGGACCGATGGCGCAAACTGTTTCGTTCGCTATCCTGGGTGCCTTTATCCTTTCGCTAACTTATGTCCCTATGGTATCGTCCCTGTTCCTTAGCAAGAAGGTATCCCACAAAAAAAACTTTTCAGACCGGATGATGGATTTCTTTCAGCGCAATTATAGTCCGTTAATCCATGCTGCCTTGCGTAAACGTAAACTCGTTGTTATCTCATCAGTAGCATTGCTGGCAATCAGCATTTTCCTGTTTACCCGTATGGGAGGTGAATTTATCCCAACCCTGGAAGAAGGCGATTTCGCAGTAGAAACCAGGTTGCTTACGGGAAGTTCCCTTACCCAATCTATCGATAAAATAAATCAGGCATCTAAAATTTTAGTAGAAAAGTTTCCGGAGGTAAAGGAGGTAATCGGTAAAATCGGTGCTGCGGAGATTCCTACAGATCCCATGCCAATGGAAGCCACGGATCTCACAGTCATTCTAAAAGACAAAAAAGACTGGACAACGACCCATGATCGTGAAGAATTGGCGGAACTAATGGGTAAAGCACTGGAAGATATACCCGGTGTAAGCTTCGGGTTTTCGCAACCTATACAGCTGCGTTCAAATGAACTTATTTCAGGGGTAAGGCAGGATATCGGAATTAAAATTTTTGGGAACGATCTCAATGAATTAACTGATATCTCTCAAGAAATAGGAAAAATTGTTTCAACGGTTGATGGAGCAAGGGACTTATATCTGGAACAGGCTACCGGATTGCCTCAAATTATGGTAAAGATCGATCGTGACCGGATTGCCCAATATGGCCTAAGTATAGAAACGGTTAATCAGACATTAAATACAGCATTTGCAGGCCAGTCGGCAGGGTTGGTTTATGAGGGTGAACAACGATATGATATGGTAGTGCGTCTGGCAGTCCAAAACCGCCAGAATATTGACGATGTAAAAAATGTGTATGTAACTGCGCCAAACGGCAACCAAATTCCAATGGGTCAGCTTGCCGATGTCGAATTTAAAGTGGGTCCAAATCAGATCCAGAGGGAAGACACTCAGCGCCGAATCATCGTAGGATTAAATGTTCGTGGGCGTGATATTGCTAGCGTAGTTGAAGAGATCCAGCTAAAAATTAATCAGCAAATCAAACTACCAACAGGATATTTCATCACCTATGGCGGACAGTTTGAAAACCTGAAACAAGCGACTCAACGATTATCAATAGCCGTTCCGGTTGCATTATTATTGATCCTGTTACTATTATATTTCTCTTTTGGATCTATTAAGCAATCCATCCTCATCTTTTCAGCTATTCCAATGGCAGCAATCGGGGGGATTTTTGCACTTCTGTTAAGGGGAATGCCATTCAGTATTTCGGCGGGTGTTGGTTTTATTGCTCTTTTCGGTGTAGCCGTGTTAAACGGAATTGTGCTTATCACTGAATTTAACCGGCTCAAAAAACTCAATAAATACGGATTAAATGAAATTGTGCTTAAAGGTACTGCTATCCGTTTGAGACCGGTGCTAATGACAGCTACCGTGGCATCCCTTGGATTTTTACCCATGGCTCTTTCCTCAGCGGCTGGTGCCGAAGTTCAAAAGCCCCTGGCTACAGTCGTCATTGGCGGCTTGATAACATCAACTATTTTAACCTTAATTGTTTTACCAGTGTTATATACATATTTCGAAAGTTTCAAAAGCAAAGTGAAGGCAGCTATTCCGACTGCTACTATAGCCATCTTCATCCTCGGCCTCACTTTATTTGCTCCGGCAGCTAAAGCTCAATTGCCTGTAACAGGCTCTCCACTGACCTTGCAACAGGCTATACAAACAGCCCTTAGAAATAACCAGGCAGTAAAGTCTTCCGGCTTGCAGATAAGCCAGCAACAGGCATTAAGAGGAAGCTCAATAGATTTGGGTAAGACAAATTTTGATGTTCAATATGGGCAAATTAATGGAATAAAGAAGGATAATAACTTTAGCGCTTCTCAAAATATCCCGAATCCGGCCTTATTTAAAAGCCAGCAAGGTCTCTATGATGCACAGATCAGGGGTGCGGAAATTGGGTTGGCTGTCACACAAAATGACCTGAGTTACCAGGTCAAAAGTACCTACACCCAACTTGCCTATTTCACTGCCCTTCAGCAGTTGTATCTCAGTCAGGACAGTGTTTACAATAGCTTCTTAAAAGCTGCAGCGCTTCGGTATGAGACAGGGGAAACCAACCTGCTTGAAAAAACTACGGCTGAAACACAGTATAATGAAGTGCGCAATCAAATGAGCAAAAATCAATCTGACATTTTAGCTTACACCTCTGAATTGAAAAGGCTACTTAACTCTCAGGCACAGATTGAAATTTCAAAGGAACAGTTTGTCCAGGTGAATTGGAATAACATTGTGCAAGATAGCCTGATTGCAAGGAATCCCCTCCTTGCTTCATACAGGCAACAGATAGAAATTGCAGACAATTCTATTAGGCTTGAAAAAGCTCGCTCAGGCCCGGATTTTACTTTAGGTTATTTCAATCAGTCCATTATAGGGAATCAAAGCGTTAAAGGGCAGGATGTTTACTTCAATGGCGGCAAACGATTCCAGGGTGTAAATGCAGGTATTTCTATCCCACTTTTTTTCAAACCTTTTTCTTCACGGATAAAAGCTGCCCAAATAGGCAGGCAGGTTGCTGAAAGTCAGTTTAATCTTTTTCAGACTAATCTCCAGGGTCAGTATAACCAGGCATACCAGGAACTGCTGAAAAACTCACGCAGTATTGAATATTACAAAACAAGCGCACTGCCAAACGTTAACCTGATCTTAAAGCAATCTCAGATCGCATTCCAAAACGGAGAAATTGGTTATGTGGAATACCTGCAGGGATTGCGGACCTATTCGGAAATCCGCTTCAATTATCTACAGGCCATTAATCAATATAATCAATCAGTTTATACACTTCAATACCTAATGGGTTTATAATTAATAAAATGAAAAGAACAATTCAAATGATCAAACTGATCTGCTTAACCGTCATTGTGGCCGCTCTCTTTGCCTATTGTGGTAGTAAAGAGACTTCTGTAGAACAAACTCAAGAGGACAGCACTCATAATGAAAATGAAGCCTCGGTCGAAATTACTGAGGCACAATATAAAACAGTGGGCATTACATTGGGCTCACCGGAAATGAGATCCTTAAGCGGTATATTAAAAGTCAATGGATTTATTGATGTGCCTCCCCAAAATCTTTTCAGTGTTACTACACAAATGGGAGGGATTGTTAAATCGACCCCTCTTTTGCAGGGAAGTAACGTAAGCAAGGGACAGGTAATTGCTGTACTGCAAAACCAGGAATTTGTTCAGCTTCAACAAGACTATCTGGAAAGCAGAAGTCAGTTAGAATTGACCAATTCTGAATATAATCGGCAGCAAACTCTGGCGCAACAGAACGTAAATTCTCAAAAAACTCTGCAACAGTCAAAAGCCAATTATCAAAGCGCTTTGGCCAGAGAAAATTCATTGAAACAACGGCTCCTGTTAATTAATATTAATCCAGCAAGCTTATCAGCGGGAAATATACGAAGTCAGGTTGATATTTATGCTCCCATTAGCGGCTATGTAACCGAAGTGAATGTCAATATTGGGAAATTTGTTAATCCAAACGATATCATGTTTGAGATCGTAAATAGTGCGAACCTGCATGTAGAGTTAAACGTATTTGAAAAAGATGCTGTAAAAGTAAAACCAGGGCAGCAGGTTCGGTTTACTATGACGAATGATACAACTGAGTTACGGGCGGTAGTTCAGTTGGTGGGCGGTGAAATTAATCCTGATAAAACTGTAACAGTCCATGCTATTGCAAAAGGAAGTAAAGGTTTTATTCCAGGAACATATCTCAAAGCGTTTATTGAAACTGCAAGTAGCGAAGTCTTGACATTGCCACAAACAGCGGTTGTTGATTTCGAGGGGAAGAAGTACATTTTTGTAGCCTCCCAGGCTACCACAGAAGTGCCTGTACAACACACGGAAAAGGAAACAGAAGCTGAAAAGGAAAAGGCAGGTGAAACATTTCATTTTGAAATGATGGAAATAACTACTGGTATAAGTGATGGTGGGTATGTCGAGGTTCAGATTCCCGGAAATCCTGATTTAACAGGGAAGGTAGTTATGAAGGGAGCTTATGATCTGCTTTCAAAAATGAAAAATAGCGAAGAGGAATCTGGTCATTAGTCAATAGTTAACATGGAAAAAAATAATCGCAAAAGTAAGGTTAAAAAACCCGGAACGGTAACCCGAAGAACTGAAGTTGTTAATGATAAAAAAGAAAAACCATTGAAAAGCCCGGTCTCAAAAGCAGCCTCCGGAAAGAAGGAAATTAAGGGGTCTATTTCCGAAAAGGATAAACACGCCCACCCAGAAGGGGTCCATGAGGACGGAAGCATTTTTGGTAAGAATACTGAATTGATATTCGCCCTTCTATGCGGTGCAGCTTTAGGTACAGGCTTTGGTTTTTCATATATGAACAGCATACCCGACTGGGTAAGCTTGTCACTTTATATAATTGCTTACTTCTTTGGAGGGTACTTTACGGCTAAGGAAGCAGTTCAAACAATCCTTAAAGGTGGATTTGAAATTGATTTCCTGATGCTAGTAGCAGCCATTGGAGCCGCTATATTGGGTGCATGGGCAGAAGGAGCCTTACTATTATTTTTATTCAGCCTTGGGCACTCCTTAGAGCATTATGCAATGGCTAAAGCACGTAAATCAATTGCGGCGCTAACTAGTCTGGCACCCCCAACAGCCCTGGTAGTTAGAAATGGCAAAGAAGAAGAGGTTAGAATTGAAGACTTAGTTCTAGGTGACATAATTATAATTAAACCTAATAGTAAAATACCTGCCGATGGCGTAGTAGTCAAAGGAGAAGGAAGTGTAAACCAGGCACCCATTACAGGAGAAAGTGTACCAGTAGACAAGTCCCCCGTGCCTGATCCGGAAAAAGATTATACCAGCGAGAAAAGTATTAAACTTCAATACCGCGTTTTTGCTGGTACGATCAATGGGGCATCTGTATTAGAGGTAAAAGTAATCAAAGAAGCCAAGGATTCAACCATTTCAAAATTAGTGAAAATGGTAAATGAAGCTGAAAAGCAAAAATCTCCAACGCAGCTGTTTACCGATAAATTTGAAAAATACTTTGTACCGGTCGTGCTGGTCTTAGTAGCCCTGCTCTGTTTTGCCTTCCTGGTAATTGATGAACCGTTTAGTAAAAGTTTTTACAGGGCAATGTCCGTACTGGTTGCAGCCAGCCCTTGTGCTTTGGCAATCTCTACTCCAAGCGCTGTATTAAGCGGCGTAGCCCGCGCCGCTCGTGGTGGTGTGCTGATCAAAGGAGGGCGACCTTTAGAGGACCTGGGATCTTTAAATGCTATTGCATTTGACAAGACCGGTACTTTAACAGAAGGCAAACCTCAGCTTACTAATACGATTCCTCTAAATGATATTTCTGAAGAAGAGCTGCTTACTCTTGTAGTAGCCGTTGAAAAATTAAGTGATCACCCGCTGGCCGAGGCTATAGTTAAGGCTGCAATGGAAAAATTAAAAAAGCAAAAAATCCCGGAAGCTCATAACGTTAAGGGGATCGTTGGCAGGGGCGTCCAGGCTGAAGTCAGTGGGAAAAAAGTTTGCATCGGGAATAAGGCTTTATTTAACAAGATTGGTATTCCTGCGGAAATTTTAAAACAGGTCGAAGACCTTGAAAAGGGAGGTCATACCTCTATGCTGGTTATGCGTGACAAGGACTTTATTGGGATATTGTCCTTGATGGATGTGCCACGTAAAGAAGCAAAGCATGTGCTTTCTGAGTTGACAGACCTGGGTATTAAAAAGATGATCATGCTTACAGGTGATAACCAACAGGTTGCTGACGCTGTAGCCAGGCAGATTGGCATTACAGATGCCTGGGGAGATCTTATGCCCGAAGACAAGGTAAAGGCGATACAAAAACTGGACAAATCTGAAAAGATGGTTGCTATGGTAGGTGATGGGGTTAATGATGCTCCGGCAATGGCCAAAAGTACGGTCGGTATCGCTATGGGTGCTGCAGGTTCAGACGTTGCACTTGAAACAGCAGACATTGCGTTAATGGGTGACAGGCTTGAAAGCCTGCCTTTTGCAATAGGTTTAAGCAGAAAAGCTAAAGGCATTATTAAACAAAACTTGTGGATCAGTCTCGGTGTTGTTGCCGCTTTAATCCCTCTGACTATTCTGGGTATAGCATCCATTGGCCCCGCAGTACTGGCCCATGAAGGCTCAACAATGGTCGTTGTACTTAACGCACTTAGATTATTGGCCTATAAAAATGATGCATGATAAAAATTAAATCTGAACGAAAGGATGCTACAGCTATTAGAATTTACATCAGATAATATTATTGCCACGAAGGCAGATAGTCAGTTGAAGGCAGGGGATTATGAAAAGCTCCATCCAATTATTCATAATATATTAACTAAGGGGAAAAAGGTGCGATGGTATCTGGAGATCGCAAGTTTTGAGCAATGGTCTGATGACCAATTCTTACAATGTATTAGTCATTCCGATGATTTTGAAAAAATTTGTTGTGTGGGTGCAAACGAAGATGATAAACGAATTATTTCATTGCTTCAACCATTTAAAAACGCACAGATACGATTCTATTCTATAGAAAATAAGGGAAACGCAATGGCATGGATAAAGGATACCTGAAATATTTGAGATACTTCCACCGGTTGGATGCCCATCACAAACTATACATCTCAGCAGGTATGGCCTTAGTCATTTTCATATTGACTTTTGGAAGATTTTCATCCTCAATACAAATTACGTGGCTAGCATATGCATTAAGTAGTTTAATTCTAGCCTGGATCACTATTTTAACCTCCCATCCTGCAGAGGGCAAGCATGAGGCACATAGCCAGGGTTCCAGTCGCACTTTGGTATTTCTCTTTGCTGTTGCCGCTGCATTTGTCAGTCTTTTTGCTATCCTGATATTACTACGCGGTTCCGCTGAAGGGTCAAAACAGGAACTTACCACTATTTTTATTCCCCTGGCTTGTGTCATTAGTGCCTGGTGGTTGGTACATACAGTGTTTACATTAAGACATGCTCATTTTTATTACTGTGATATAGATCATGATAAAAAGGGGGTAAATGTAAAACCCGGAGGTTTGGTATTTACAGATGAAGCGGAACCAGATTATCTTGATTTTACGTATTTCGCGTTTGTTCTTGGAATGACATCCCAGGTTTCTGATATACAGATCACCTCCCACAGGATCAGAAGGCTGGCCTGGATGCATGGGGTATTATCATTTGCGTTTAATACCATCATTGTGGCGCTCACCATTAATATCATTTCAGGGCTCATTCAAAAATAAGCGGACAAGACAAAACTGCTTTAATGGTTTAATAGTAAAAATTAAAATTTGCGATATGGAATGGACTTTAGAAAATTTTCCTGTAGGAATGAACGATTTGGAGCCGAAAGTGATGGAGAAAGCGATTGAAATTGCCAATCAATTAAAAAAAGAAGGGCGAATTAAAGAGTCATCAATAGTGGACGAGGCTATTCAACAGGCACAAGAATGGTTTTTAAATATGGAAGGATAATGAGAAAGAAAGGCATCGTTATAAGGCCTGTGAAAATTACCGATTCCAAGAAACCCAGAAAAAAAGTCAAAAGCACTAGTTATAAGCCCAAACCGTTTCTTATGGTTATATATTGGATACTTGCACTATTGACGTTACTCATGATCTATTTAAAACTAAAGCATTTTTTTACTACGCACTGGTAGCTGCATTGTTTAAAGAATATCGAGTATAGTTCGGGGATTGTTAAAAAACCAATTACTTAATCTTTATAAAGTGTACTGTCCCTTTAACCTCAGATTGACAATCACATCTGTATTACCATTATTTCTGAAAAACCAGCCATGTTTACCTTCATAGGGAGATAAAAAAGTGCCCACCATGTTGTTGGAATAAGCAATTGTATAGCTTTCAAAGTAAACTGCTTTAGCTTCTTGCGCTTGCTTAACCTCGCCGTGAAAATCAAAATAGACCGTTCCATTATTCGTGACCCATTCATATTTCATCTTTCCGTGTTTCAGCATATTAATTTTATACTCGATTCCTTTCCCCGCCGGAACGGTTACCTGAATACTATCTTCTCTTTCTGTCAATTGCTCTTCAGGAGCCGGATTATCGGCTTCCACAGGTCTATTTACATCAGGTCCTGAACCTGCCTTTTCGAGTTTGATCGGGGGGAACGATTGCTGACCCACTGGGCCTGGTGCCATTGTATTAACCGCTGATTCTTCCGGAACATAGAGCCTGCTGAAGCCAAACAGCTTACCTGCGCCGGTTGGATCCATGCCATATTCTGCGGGCAGAACAGCTATAATTAACAAAGTAATTCCTATTATTAGAGCAATAATTGTTGATTTAATAATGGTTTTTTTTCCTAATACAGGATGATTCATTTCTGACATGGTATACTATTTAAGATGTAAAATATCCGGTTAACTGATAGCCCAATAACAAAAAACCAGCTGCCATCAGCATGGTGTTCGTCAAGGTGGAAAATTTTATAAAACTTGGGTATCGTCGCCATAAACTGATGATGATCAGTACAAAGGCCAGTGCGATAAACTGGCCTATTTCCACACCAATATTAAAGCCAATTAAATTGGTAAATAGTCCTTCTTTATCAAATTTAAACTCCTGCAATTTGCTGGCAAGCCCGAAGCCATGAAATAATCCAAAAATTAATACTGCTGCTTTGGTGTTAGGTTGCGTTCCAAAAAAACGTTTAAACCCTCCTAAATTATCAAAGCCTTTGTACACTATTGAAAGAGCAATAATTGCATCAATAAGGTATGAGTTAATGGAAATGTCTGCCATTACCCCAAGTAAGAGTGTTAGACTATGGCCGATTGTGAAAAAGCTTACATACAGCAATACTTCTTTGGGACGATACAGAAAAAAAATAACCCCTACCAGGAACAGCAAATGGTCATAACCTGTTATCATGTGTTTGGCGCCGATATAAAGAAAGGGGCCAAAAGCTACACCCTCGTTGCCGGATAAGAACGTTTGGGTATCGCCATCTACCCCATGTGCAAGAACCTGGTTTCCAATGCCACATAATAATATGAGCGCGGCAAGCGATCCTGTTTTTTTTAAATTCATATTTTTAAGATTATCAATTCATTTCATCGCTCAGAAATATCCTGAACGATGATTGGATGAATGTATTAATGTGAGTGGCCGTGTGCTGCATCTGCGCTGTCTTTCGCTGCTTTATCCGCGGCAGCGTTAGTACTGTCGGCCATAGTGGTAGCAGCAGTATCGGCAGACATTTCCATTTGCTGCATTGCTGTATCTGACGCAGCGTCTGATTTCTTTTCAGTGTTACTTGAACAAGCTGTAAATAAGCCTAAAGTTAGTGTTGTAAGAAAAAATAGTTTTTTCATGTGTTTGTTTTTTAAGATTTAATTTAATTGATAATAAAAGTAAATAACCCATGATGGTAATTTAATATTGCTGCAAATAGTTATTTTTTGGAACCGTTATGATGGTTAAGATGATCTTATTTAAATCATCCGTTAACGGATACTCCAATCAGATTGCCAATACCAAATGTAATGGCAGCAGCAATCAAACCAAAGAGCACTTGTCTAAATCCCGAGTACCAAACATTTTTCCCTGTAAATAAGGTGATGGCGGCTCCAATTAAAAATAAGCCGATTGCACTGGCTATAACACTAATTAATATGGCGTGTATTCCAGTGAACAGCATAAATGGCAAAACGGGAATAACGGCTCCAATGGAAAATAATATAAAAGAATAAATAGCCGCTTCAAAAGCTGAGCCCTTCAGCTCTTCGGCATTAATACCTAATTCCTCTTTAATTAATATTTCATGAGCATGATCTTTATCCTTCATAATATCAGCAGCCATTTGATGCGCCTGCTCCTCGGGAATACCTTTTGCAATATATATTAAGGCCAATTCCCTCATTTCACCTTCCGGATTAGTTTCCAACTCCTCCATTTCTATTTGCATTTGATTTTCGTATAATTCTTTCGAACTTGTTACCGAAATCCATTCACCCAAAGCCATAGAAAGAGCTCCGGCTAATAAGCCGGCAAGACCAGCCAATAAAACAGCAGATTGTCCGGCAGTTGCTCCCGCTATTCCCATTACCAAACTAAAATTGGAAACTAACCCATCATTTCCTCCCAATACTGCGGCTCTGATCGCATTTCCCCCAACCGAACGGTGTCTGCTTTCAAATCTTGAAAGTTGTGTGCCAGTCACTTTTGTCTCCTTCTCAAGGATTGTCCGAAGTATTTTTACGTGATTTGTCTCTGTACCTGTTATTTCTTGTTTGTTCTTGTTTTTTGTGGCAATAATAGCATTTGCTATGCTTTTTTCCGTATCCATTAAAACCCCTAAAACGTAGTCATACCCAAATATTTTGCCAATAGTATTTAACGTTTTTGCTCGCCAGGAAGGTTGCATCAGGTTCTCAAAATTTATATTCTCTTTTTTTGCAAAAGCCTCTGCGTGACTTCTCTCAATGTCGCTCATTTGTCTGAAAACATTTGCAATCATCGCATCAGGCTCATGCTCAGCAAGTCTTTGATATAGAAAGCAGGCATCAATTTCTGTCTGTATATTCTTGTTTTTCATAGGTACGATACTTCAGGTTTCTTGATTAGTTATGACACATTACCGCTGTTGATTAATTGATCGGACAGGTATTTGCCTAATGCTGATACTAATTTTCATTTAGTTTGAACAATTGAATATTACTAGTAACGAATACTAATGCCTGCACCCGCTCCATATCCATTGTCATATAAACTACTTATGGAAAATGTACGATTGACAAAATAGCGCAGGCCGAGAGTGTATTCTTTGTCAGTGTTCACCCGGCCGTCAAAAAACAAACGGGTAGTTATTGCCATGTCCCGGCGTTGCAATTGTGCCCGCAGGCGGCCTTTCTGGTCCACCCGTAGTTCCGTTTCAATGAAAAAAGGCATTAAATACAACAACCCGGCTTCAAAAACCCGTCGATTGTCTTTAGTGTTTGAGATTGGATTTTTGACTTCACTTTTGTTTAAGCGGTAATCAAAACCAACAAAAGCAGCGAGGAAACTTCTTTTATCAAGGAACCGCAATAGATGTGATTCAGTTTCATAATCTCCTTTCCAGTTCACCCGGCCATCAAAGCGAAATTGATTTTTGTTGTTCGATACAAAGGCCTCTAACCAGGCGCCGTTAGACAATGCACTTAAATCAAACCAATGTGAAATAAAGTTGTCTTCCTTCTTCAAGGTTTTGTACCCAGTTTTTGCAAACTCATTTTGTTCAGAGCCTTCATAGCTGACAATGCGAGCCATGCCGGTAGCCAGGTGGTACAAGATATGGCAATGGAAAAACCAGTCTTTTTCTTCATTGGCCAAAAATTCAATGGTAACGGTTTCCATAGGCAGTATGTCAAACGTATGCTTGAGTGGTGAATAATCACCCTGTGCATTTATCAGCCGGAAGAAATGCCCATGTAGGTGCATGGGATGGCGCATCATGGTACTATTGAACATTTTAAAACGCACAACCTCACCTTTCTTGATCATTATTTTATCAGCTTTCGAAAGAGGCTTGTCGTCAAAAGACCAGATATAGCGCAGCATGTCGCCGGTAAGCGTTAATGGAACTTCACGAATCGGTAATTTTTTATCAAAATCTGTACGCTCTACCGATCGCAGCATATCGTAGGTGAGGGCGCCGGCAGCTTTTTCATTTCCCTTGTTCATGCCAGTCATGTTCATTCCCGGCATAGATGAGCTTTCCTTTTTAGCACCCATATCCATTCCGTTCATTTTTTTGGTAGTATCCTTCTGCTGCTGCATATCCATTGCTGGCATGGAGCTGTCTTTGCCGGCACTTCCCATGTCCATTTTATTTCTTTCCCGAAGCATGGCAAAATAATTAAGCTTAGGAATATCAGGTGCATTTATCTTTTTTCCGCTCCCAAAATAAACAGAACTATGGCCGGAAATATCAGCAGAGGTGGCTCTTAGTTCATACGCACCTTCAGCCGGAATGGTGATCAGCACATCATAGGTTTCAGCAATCGGAAAATCAATTTTATCTACTTTTACGGGCTCCACATTTTTTCCATCTGCTGCTATAATAGTCATTGGACCGGCTGCAAACTGCACCCAGAAATAAGTGCCAGCACCCCCATTGATAAGCCTGAGCCTGACGGTTTCACCGGCCTTAAATTCAGGATACTCGGTTACCTGCCGCCCGTTGGCCAGAAAGGCATTGTAATACACATCGGAGACATCCATTGGCGGCATCCGGCTCCATTCCTGTTTCGCTTTATCGCCCAAATAGCCTTTTACCAAAGCCTCTCCCCAGCTTTGCACTGATTTTCTTTTGATGCCATACCATTCATAATTTGCTTTTAATGACCGAACTACGGTCGACAAACTCTCATTGGTCCAGTCCGCAAAAAGAATCACTTTTTCCTTTTCAACCTGCTTGTTCTTTGGATAGATCACAATAGGCCCGTAGAGTCCTACCTGCTCCTGAAGCCCCGTATGAGAATGATACCAATAGGTGCCGTTTTGAATCACAGGAAAAGAAAAAGTGTATGTGCTTCCTGCTTCGATCGGAGGTGTGTTAAGATAAGGAACACCATCTGCCACATTAGGAAGCAGCAAACCATGCCAATGGATAGATGTCTCTACCTGCATGAGATTCTTTACATGAATAACGGCTGTATCACCTTCGGTAAAATAAAGCGTGGGAGCTGGTATGGTGCCGTTAATGGCAATGGCGGGTTTTAATTTTCCATTTGCAAACGTGACTAATGTATCTGTTACGTTAAGGTTGTACTCGACATGTTTACCCATACCTTTTGTTTCTGCGGTTTTTGACATATTCATTTTGGATATGTCGTGCTGCTGTGCCTGAGCTAAAGCCGGCAGGAATGCAGTTAAAAGAATTACCAGTTTTTTCATATTGTCAGTTTTAATAGTTTAAAGAATAAATATTTTTTTCATGGTGTCAGTTTAAAAATTATCTATAATAATGTAATTATTCCTCGTTATATCTTGTGTCTGTAATATATTTTAAGAATTCCTCTATGTTCAGTTCGCGTGTTCCGTTACCGGCTCTTACAAAAAAATGTACGTTTTGCTGATGTTTTAGGAAAACAGGAGACTTGGTCTTCTTTACTTTAACCACACAAACATCCATACTATTAAAGGTTTCAAAAACAACCTGTATGTTTTTGCAGTTTTCTGTTCCAAGGCATAAGGAAATTGATTGCATAATATATTGTTCAAATCCATCTCTGCCACTGTTCCTCAACGTTTCATAATCTTTATCAAGCCCTACGATCTTAGCATCATCATTTACTCCAATCAATAAGCTTCCGCCATCAGAATTCATAAAAGCTACTATTGTCTTCAAACTGGCAAATTCAATTTCCTTATTTGTTTTTTGTAGGCGGTAATCCCACCGAAAAGAAGATTTAAACTCTATGGAATTACATTCACCTTTTAATAAAAGATCCGAAATGGTTGCGTCCGAACTATATCTGTGGTTATCTGCCCTTAAACGGAATATTAAATAGCCTATCATGCCACCCATAAAAACAAATAATAGGAGCAACGCTCCGCTTACAAAATCAAGTGCCTCGCGGTAAAAACCAATGGCTACCTCGTCAAAAGGAAGTTGATGCTTTCCAAAATGATATTCAAATAAGATCATTATTAATGGAGCAAACACCACTAGCCCGAAAAGTGCTCCAGAAATAATCCATAACCACTGCTTTTTAACCTTTATCATCGACAAAAAAAATATTCTCTTAAAACAATATCTCCGTCATTCAAATGCATCTATTATTTATTTCTACGGATCCAACATTAATTATCGCGGTAAAACAACATTATTGTTCGAGCGGATTTCCTGGTGCATAATTTCTCCGCCAAGAAGTCCTGCCCAGGCCATTAGTCCTGCAGCAATAAGCGCAAGAATAAATACTATTACCGGCATTGCCCGCACAGTTTTTAAACGGTTTATAAACAAAGCAGCAAGAGCAGTTATTCCCACGATAACCATAACCCACTGCGCAATATTGGAGGCCTCTACATGCCGCTCAATAATAGCTTCATCGGCTAGCTTTGCATCCAGTATAAAGCGTTCAGCTCCTTCGCCTGTTTGCGTAGCCACCACAGAAAATACAGCCATTAAGGCAAACAGCCAGTAGGCCGCTTTAATGACGCCTTCGTTTTTTCGCAAAATGCCGTATAACAATATTAGAACGGCGATAAGACTTCCGGTGATGGGCAAGTGATTAACGATCAGGTGCCAGTGTGCAGGATTGAGATTCATGATTTTTAAAATTTAGTTTATATGTGATTTAAAGATAAGTACTATGACGCAAACCATTCATTGATTTTCATTTGAGTTCTTGAGAATTCCCTTTGGTTCTGAAAAACAAAATTCCTATAGTCAATAATGCGATCGTCATAAGCCCTCCTATTAAAAAATTCGAGTTTGGATAATATGTTCCCAGGAATCCTGCAATCGGATAAGCTATCGCCCACCAGAGATGGGAGAAGGCAAAATGAGACCCGTACACTTTTCCTTGTTCCTGTTCTTTGATGTTCTCCGCTATTAGAGTCTCGGAAGGAATCTCGGCAAGACTTTGACCTAAGCCCGCAATCAGCCATAAAAATAACAATGGATAGTAGCTTAAATAATTTGCCCCTGTTATTGCCAAACCTAAAAACAGCGCCCCGTAATTAAAGAAACATTTCTTGACCTGGATTTATCTATGCTACCCGATAAAAAAGCCGCTACTGAGGCGCCAATCCCAAAAAAAGCCATGACCAGGCCATAATGGCTGTCGGTTAGCTGCAATCCTGTTTTTACATGTGAAACGGTATTTGCCAGAATTTGTGCACCGGCAATAGCGGAGATAAATTCTATGGAGAGTGCAAATCGCAATAATTTATTTCCAAATAACAACCTGACACCTTTCAACACATCCTCCCAGGTAGAAAGTTGCTTTCCGGAAGATTTAGGCCCTTGCATAATATTCCCCGGTAAAGTCATTATCAATATCCCTGCTACTATAAAAGTAGCTGCATCAATAAAGAAAATCTGCCTGGCACCAAACCAGATCGCCATGACACCAGCCAGTGCAGGCCCTAAAAAGCCTAATAACTGGTAGGTTGCTGTTGATAAACCTACCGCCTGACGGTAAATTCCCTTATCGACAATGTGTGGAATGATGGCTTTATAGGTAGGGGTAAAAAATGCATTAAAAACATTCAGCAAAAACACCAGAACGTAGATGTGCCATTACTCTGTTATAAATGGGAAACAAGCCAAAATAACCATCCTGATAAAATGGGTAATATACAGGATCTTCTTCCGGTCAATTTTATCTGCTAATACCCCTGCAAAGGGAGAAAACAGGATAAAAGCAGTAACCCTTAACGTGAGGGCTGATGCCAGGATCACTGCTGAGTTCTCCTTCCCAAATTGGTAGGAGATCAGTGCTAATCCTATCCAGGTAAATGCATCGCCTAAAAGGCTGATCGTTTGCGCCGGGTAAAGCCTGGCGAAAACTCCGTTCTTTAAAACTTTAAACGGTTCGGAAAAAATTTTTAACTTATTTGTCACCTGCATCTGAAATTTTAAATAATTATTCTATTCTTCCACGTTTTTCATGGCAGATAGTAAAGCATAAGCGCCTTTTAATACTACCTGCGAACTTTTGTCAAATTGTTCGGGCAACATGACTTCTGTATAGCCCCCTTCTTCGATTCCGCGCTTGATCGGGATCATTTTAAAAGCATATCCACTAGCGTTAATTTTTGTTTGAATGAATAAGTAATCATTCCCATCTGCATTTACAATAGCCTCGCTGGGTACAGCCGACACTTCATCATCCGTTACAGAAATTAGAGCTTTGGCATACATCCCCGGAATTAGAGAAGGATCGCTTACATTCTCGATATGACAATGAACAGGTACTGTTCCTTCTTTTCCCGCAGATTTCCCAATTAAAAATACTTTAGCCACGCGGTTATAATCAGCAGCGTTAGCTAACGCGAAACGAATCGGCTGACCTACCCGTATTTTGTAGGCGTCTTTTTCATATACGTTCAGGGCTAAGTGAAGATCGCTTTTATTACCCAGTTCGAAAAGTACGTCAGTTGCATTGACATACTTGCCCTTATTGGCGTTACTAACGGTGACATATCCATTAATTGGTGAATAAAGATTGCTGGTCCGGGATATTCTGCCGGCCTGAAGACTGCTTGTACTGATACCTATCAGCGACAGCTTCTGCTGCAATCCGCTCATTCTGGCTCTCATTATTTTTAATTCAGAACTAACCTGCTGAAAGGTCTTAGCTGAGTTGACATCTTCTTTACGCAAGTCTTCCTGACGCTTGAATTCCAATTGCAGGAACTCCATTCGGCTCTTACTTTCCAGATATTCCTGTTGAATATCAATAAAATCGGGATTCTCTATCACAGCAACTACCTGACCCTTCCGGACGGACTGTCCTGGTAATAACCCAGCGCTTCGGACGTACCCTCCCAAGGGAGCAGACACTGAAACCATACTCTCAGGGGGCATATCCAATTGGCCGCTTGCCTTGATCACATTACTGAGGCTACGCATTTCAACTTTACCTAATTGAATATCGGCTACTTTGTATTGATCTTTTGTCAAGCTTGTTTCATCCGCTACTTTTACAGCAACTTCTGTCTCTGCAGATTTTTCTTCCTTCTTTTGATTACAAGCTATGGCAGTTAAACCGATCATAGCCATGCATATTATTTTATTAAAATGTTTCATATTTAAAATTTCCTTTTGATCCGTTTATTTTTTACCTATAATATTTTCTATATCCAGTACGGACTGATTGTACAGAAAAAGCTCCTGCATGTAATCAGATTTTATCTTAATAGATATTGACATGCTCTGCAGATACTGTAAGTATGCAATCTCACCACCTTTAAAACCTTTTTCCGCATTTTGAATAATGAGATCAGCCTGGGCTAAAGCACTTTTTTCATAATAATCAAGCGCACTGTTATGCTTATTGTACTGTTGTATTAATTGTTGCAGTTCACCCTGTAAATTGGTTTGATGGTATTGGAAATTAGCAGCCGCTATTTGCTCGCTGATCTTAGAAGCATTGATCTTTGCCTTATTCCCGCCCGGCAGAATGGGAATTCCAATTCCGATCTGGAAACCCATAAAACGATCTTTGCGGGTAAAATTCTGCGGTATGCCATTTACATTTTGTAGTCCCTGAAAAGACTGGTTGAAATAACCTGCAGTGAAATCAGGCAGGCGTCTGGCCTGCTGCAGACTGGTTTCACTGCGACGAACATTGATCTCCTGCTCTAAAAATTTCAGATAGGGATTTTGAGCTATCGCAGAACTGTCTTGTGGTATCTCAAGTGGACGTTTAATCAATAGATCATCAACACTTAACCGTTCTTTGGTATTAAGCAGCGTTTGCAGCCGGTTTTGAGCGATCAGGATATCAGCTTGGTTTTGAATGATAGCATTTTTGAGCTCCATCAGCTGGGTTTCGGAGGTTACCTTTTCCAGCCGGTTACTTTCTCCGGTGCGGTAGCGAAGGTCACTGGCTTTAACAAGGTTACTGTATAAGCTATCCTGATACGTAAAAAGCCTTTCTTTTCCTCTAAGATACACCAGTTCATAATAGACTGATTTCACCTGTCTTATCAAATCGTTCTCCGTGATAGCAAAAAATCGTTCGCTGCTTTTAATCCGCTGATCCGCCAATCTGGACTGACTGCTGTAAACTGTAGGGAACTCTGTTTTTTGTGAGATAAGAAAATGATTGTCCTGATTACTGCTGTTGATCTGGCCCTTCTGGTAGGTGATACTCGTTCTGTCAAGATTGACAGATCCCTTTTTCAGGCTTTTTTGAATATCAATTTCATATATCGCAGCTCGCAGGCTACTGTTATTTTTTACGGCTTCGTCAATTGCCTGATCTAACGTAATCTTTCTTCCCGCGATGCTCTGTGCAGAGGAATTTATCGGGAGCAACATCCCCCCGAATAGTAATATCAAAATAACCGATAAGGCACTGAGTCCTGATTTCACTTCTGCAGATTTCCTTTTACGTTCAAATAAAATATATAAAACAGGCAACACAATTAAGGTTAAAAGGGTAGCGGTGATCAGTCCGCCGATAACTACCGTGGCTAAAGGCCTTTGCACTTCGGCGCCGGATGAATTGGAAATAGCCATAGGCAAAAATCCTAATGAGGCTACTGCTGCGGTCATTAATACAGGGCGCAGCCTGCTTTTTGTTCCAGACAATACCCGTTCGTTCACATCGACTATCCCTTCTTTTTTCAAACGATTAAATTCTGCGATTAAAACAATCCCGTTTAAAACGGCAACCCCAAACAATGCAATAAAACCAACGCCAGCAGAAATACTGAAAGACATACCGCGGATCAACAAAGCGAAAACCCCTCCAATAGCGGACAAGGGGATAGCCGTGAAAATAAGCAGGCTCTGAGAGACTGAACGAAATGTAAAGTATAACAATATCAGGATAAGAAATAAAGCGACCGGAAGGGCAATTGCAAGCCGTGCATTTGCTGCTTTCAGATTTTCAAATTGTCCGCCATAAGTGGTATAATACCCTGGGGGTAATTTTAATTTATTATCCAGCGTTTTTTGAATTTCTTCAACTATACTCTCCACATCACGGTTCCTGACATTGAACCCAATAGTTATCCGGCGCTTGGTATCATCCCGCTGGATCTGATTGGGTCCGTTGACAAAGTCAACAGCAGCGACCTCTTCCAGGGGCATTTGTTGACCTGTGCGTGTTGTTACATATAAACCCCGGACATCCTGTAAACTCTGCCGATCATCCTTATCGAGCCGTACAACAAGGTCAAAACGTTTTTCTCCCTCATATACTACACCGGCGGCCTCCCCGGCGAAAGCTGTTTTAATAGTTCTGTTGATCGCATTAATATTTAACCCATATTGAGCAATCCTGTCGCGGTTATATTTGATCCGGATCTGCGGCAAGCCGGTCACTTCTTCAACATAAACATCATTAACACCCTCTACCGGGCTAATTAGCTTTCCGATCTTTGCAGCTTCATTAGTCAGTACATCAAGATCTTCACCATAAATTTTAATCACCACATCCTGTTTGGCCCCGGTAATTAATTCATTAAAACGCATTTGAATAGGCTGTTGAAACCCAAAAGTAACACCAGGGATAACTGACAATGCTTCCTGCATCTTTTCGGCAAGTTCTTCCCGGGATGAGGCACTTGTCCATTCTTTTTTATCTTTCAGGATGATCATCATATCTCCTGCTTCTATAGGCATCGGATCTGTGGGAATTTCACCGGATCCGATTTTATTGACCACCTGCTTCACTTCAGGAAACTGAGCCAAAATTATTTTTTGGGCTTTCGTCGAAGCATCAATGATCTGATCAATAGAACTTCCGGTTAGTACCCGTGTTTCAACCGCAAAATCACCTTCATCCAATTGAGGAATAAACTCACCGCCTAAACGCGTAAAGGCAAACAGACTTATCAGGAATAATGCCACGGCAATAACCACCACGCCTGTTTTTTGACGGATAGCGAAATGGATAACCGGAGAATAAGTACGCTGGAAGAAATCCAACATACGGTCTGAAAAATTCCTCTTATGAGTGGTATTTTTGCTCAGGCCCAAAGCGGACATCATCGGAACATAGGTAAGCGATAAAATAAATGCCCCTATAATGGCAAACATTACGGTTTGAGCCATCGGCCGGAACATCTTACCCTCAATACCTATTAAGGCTAGAAGAGGCAAATACACAATTAATATAATGATCTGTCCAAAGGCTGCTGAATTCATCATTTTACTGGAGCTTTCATAAACCTGCTGATCCATCTGGCTTTGATCGAGCCGTTTCAGGCCCACATGATGATGCTTACTCATACTGATCCGGTGCAGCACACTCTCTACAATAATGACAGCGCCATCCACAATCAAACCAAAGTCTATTGCTCCCAAACTCATCAGGTTCCCTGATACACCAAAAAAATTCATCATCGAAATGGCGAAAAGCATAGACAAGGGGATAACTGAAGCGACCACCAAACCCGCCCTGAGGTTTCCAAGAAACAGTATCAGGATAAAGATAACGATCAAAGCGCCTTCTACCAGATTGGTTAAGACGGTACTGATGGCATTGTCGACCAATTTTTTACGGTCCAGGAAAGGTTCAATATCCACCCCTTCGGGAAGTGTCTTTTTAATTTGCTCGATCCTGGCTTTAACGGCATTTATAACTTCGGAGGAATTGGCTCCTTTGAGCATCATCACGATCCCGGTCACGACCTCTCCTTCCCCGTTTCGGGTTGCCGCACCATAGCGCACACTATTCCCGAATTGCACTTTAGCCACATCCCTGATCAAAACAGGTGTTACATTATCTGTTTCAATAACGATCTTTTCAATATCTTCAACAGTTTCAATTAGCCCCTCACTCCGGATGAAATAGGCATTGGGAGACTTATTGATATAAGCTCCGCCTGTATTCTGATTATTGGTTTCCAGCGCATCGAAAATATCTGATATGCTGACATTTAAACTACGCAGCCTATCAGGATTTACGGCGATTTCATATTGTTTGACATATCCCCCAAAACCGCTTACTTCTGCCACTCCAGGCGTGCCCAGAAGCTGCCGCTTAATGATCCAATCCTGGATGGTACGAAGCTCCATTGGAGTATATTTCTTTTCATAGCCTTTCTTAGGGTGGATGACATATTGGTAGATTTCGCCCAAACCTGTTGTAACCGGAGCCATTTCCGGCTCGCCTACACCTTCAGGTATTTGTTTGGCCGCCTCTCCAAGCCGTTCGTTAATCTGTTGGCGGGCCCAGTAGATGTCGACATCCTCATTGAACACGACTGTTACAAGCGATAAACCGAAGCGCGAAAAAGACCTGATTTGTTTAATTCCGGGGATGCTCGCCATGGTTTGTTCGACCGGAAAGGTTATCAATCTTTCAACTTCCTGAGCGGCTAAAGTAGGAGTGACAGTAATGACCATCACCTGATTATCCGTAATGTCAGGTACTGCGTCAATGGGAAGTTTTGTTAAGGAATAGGCACCCCAACCTATTAATGCTAGGGTGAATAATCCGATAAGCAGTTTATTTTTTATCGAAAAGAGAATAATCTTATTTAACATTTGTATTGATTAGTTAAATGGACTGGAGACAATTATTAGCGTTAGACTTTAACTCACGGATCGTACCAGCGTTGGAATATGATGCAGAAATGAAGCTAATTTAACGGGTATAATATTAACGAAATTGATTACAGGAAATCAATTGGGGCAACAGGAATCTGCGTACAGGATCCAGTACCTAATCGCTAATAAACAAAATTAACTGGAAGGAGGTCCCCGGAGAGAAAAATATTTTAATTGATGAGTGGGTGAGATGATTATATATTCCCTAAAGTGTTGCTTTTTATAATTAGCGTACCAGGCCGGTCGGTTATCAACTACAGAAATGAATGGTGTGTTATAAAAGGTCTTTTTCTGAAGGTCAACTTTCTTTTCAGCTGAGCCCAGATAGATCAGATTACTTTCAGCAGTCGAATGCTGGAAGTGTGTGAAAGAGTTTTGGAGGTCAGTTAAGCCATCATTAGTTGAATGTGGTAAAGAAGCAGAATGTTCGGGCGAATCATGTTCATTCTCATGAAAATGAGGAACAGCATCATGACCCATCATTACGATAAAGGACAGAAGAAATGCTATGTGCCTGATGATTTTCAAAGTAGTGATATAAAATTCTGAGACTAAAGTAGTTATTTACAGTTCAAATATGCTATTAATTATTAAAAATCCAAGTAACTTATCAAAGAGTCGAAATTTATACTATAAATCATACACTATACTGCTTTGAGTATTATAACTTGATGTTAGTCTATTAATCAAGCCGTACTAGCAACTATTTATCAATTTATCTTAAAGCTGCAAAAAAGAAAGTTCTGGACAGTAACAGAAGAAACCACCGAATCATTGGAATAATCCCTAGAGAAAAATGGGAACAAAATATCCATATCACGGCTATGAAACAAGAGCAACCCAGAGAGCAGCAAACAGCTCCAATATCGGCAATCAAAAATAATCAGGAAGCGAAATATTCGGAAGAAAAAATACAGTTAAATTCGAACACTTATTACATAACTAATTCACAACTTTTGTCCAACTAATAAGGGGTCGGTACCTTTGTAGGATAGATATATATATGTATTATAAAAATGTTAGAGCAATTTAAAAATGCAGAAATTCTCTTTCTTTCTATTGATGATAAGGAAAAGGCAAAAAATTAGATAGGGATTGAAAATATAGTAATGTAAGTTATAACGATTAGGAAATGATAATTAGTCTGAGCCTTTAGATACACCGTTGACAGATTATTTGCTAAATCTCTAATGATAAAACAGCATTGAAAATACCTTATGAAAAAAAATAAAATAAAGCGGCCTCAAAGAATAAAACTATCGAAAAGATTACCCCAAAAGAAGAGTAGGGTTATACGTGTTTTAGTGATTATATTCTTGGTGATAGTTTTTATCATCATGCTCCTGCTTACATATTTTCTTTCTCAATTTTCAGAAAATACTATACATTAATATTCAGGTTATTGGTTTCTAACCCATCGAAAATATCTGATATGCTGATGCTCAAGCCGCACAGCCTCTGTCCGGATTTACAGCAATTTAATATTGCTTAACATATTCCCCATACCCACTGACCTCTGCCACTCCGGGTTTGCCTAAAAGCTGGAGTTTAACAGCCCGGGAATGGATAGTGCGAAGTGCTATAGGGTTGATAAATTTGTCCTAATCCTGTTCTGACAAAAGCCATTTCCGGAATCCCTACACCTTCTGGTATTTGTTTAGCAGCATCACGAAGAGAAATGGTTTATAATAAAAGGTCTTTCTCTGAAAATTAACTTTTTTCAGCCGAATTCGGATAGACCAGATTACTTTCAGCAGCAGGATGGTGGGAGTGAGAGAACGAATTTTGAAGATCGGTTAAACCGTCATACGATGAATACGGTAAAGTAGCGGAATGTTCAGGCAGATAATGACTATCCTTAAGAAAATGAGGAACAGCATCATGCCCCATCATCATATAACCAATAATAGGAATGCTATATTCCTGGCGATTTTCAAATCAAACGCAATTTTAAAATTCTGGTGCCAGATTAGTTATTAAGATCTAAATATTCCATCATCAGATTACTTTAGTTGAATATAATGATAAAGAAAAACCTGCTCTGCTCTGGCAAAGCGGGTTTTTTTTACAGAATTAATTCTTACTCAGAACCCGTCTTTTCTAAAAATTTCTCAAATTCTGTATTACTGTAATCAGCTCCGCCTTCATGTTTAAAAACAAGCTTTCCTGATTTATCAAATAGTAAAGTGGTAGGTAATGCTCCTTGAAAATAATCACCTGGGATTTGACTGGCCGGAATATAAACATCCAGATTATAATTTTTTCTTTCCATAAATTTTAAGGACTTCTTCAGATCAGAATCCATATCAAGCATAATAAAAACAAAATTGGGATTATCTTTAAACTTGTCCTTTAGTTTATTAATAGAATGCATTTCGGCTATACATGGAGGACACCAGGTTGCCCAAAAATTAATGAGTACCACTTTTCCCTTTAAATCTGAAAGCCTGGTGATCTTCCCGTTTTCATCTTCAAATACCATCTCTCCGCCGGCTTCAGATGAAGATACGAGAGAGGAACTTGCCGGGTCGCTTTGCTGGGGAATAGCTGGCTGAAATAATCCAATTTTCATTAATCCCTGTATAATTATTCCTTTAAACTGAGGACTAATCAGCATTACTATAACAAAAATCAGCATGAGTGCTGTAGTAATATTGGATTTGGTAAGCCATTTTTTATTGTTTTCCATAATATTTAACTGAGAATGATTGATATGATTTAATTTTTCAATTGTTCATTATTTAATACTTGCTTTACTACCTTCTGTTAATTCTTTCGAACCGATTTTTTAAATATTATCAGTTGTTATAAAATCACCGAAAACTTCTGATTTTTTAGCTAACATCAAATTCTAAGCTCATTGATCGCATAGACTTTTGAATGAAACTTGAAGTTCTGGCTAATTTCGATTGAAAAAGTATTCTAATAGAGTTAATAGGATTAGCCTATTAGAAGATTATTCTATATCAAAAACAGGCAGTTCTTAATATGTATAGAATATGAAGAAAGGGCTCTTTCTCGCCCAAAAGTATTGGAGAAAGACTTTATGGCAGGGTTAGGCCAAACGAAATTAAAAGACGGGCCAAAAGAGGCTAAGAAAAAAACAGGAGTTTTTAAATCCGGTGATTGAATAGATGAGGTGACAGCAGCATAATTAGTCTTGAACCCTCGAGCACACCCATGTACCGCATCGGGCATAAGCACGGCCCTTGCTTGTTGATCTTTATTAAAATCTTTACTCGCTTTGGCTTCAGTATTATTTAAAAAGAAATTAATAGTTTGTCTGAGAGGACATGAGGATAAAATAAAAAGGCCAATAAAAATAATGAGCAAGGTAGATTTTACCTTATTCCTTATTAAATTAGCTATTTCGGAATAGCTGCTCATGTAGTCTTATAATAGTGCAAAGATATTATTTTGAAATTCAGAAACTTGTTAAAAGATGTTAAAATCAGCACCAGATAATATCTTGGAAACGATTAATATAACCATTTATTTTATATCCAATACCAATCTTATTAGCTAAATAAGCAATTATCAAACCGTATTATATTAAAGAAAAGTAACCGTTAATGACCTTGCATTACATGCTCTTTGGCATTATTTATTCCTGCAATTTGCTGATGCTTGTTCGTTATCCACTCCCATAGTTTCAATCCACCATCGGTTCTGCATTTCATCCGGAAATGAATGATTAAAGCAGATACTAAAGTCAGAAAACCAATAAATAATATGGCTGCATTGATACTAAAAAAATCGGCTATTATTCCTGTCAGAATTGCTCCAATTGCATATCCCAGGTCACGCCATAACCTGAAAATACCAATACTCTTTGCTCTGTCCTGCGGATGGGTATTTTCTGCAACTGTTGCCAGGAATGTTGGATACACCATTGCCGTACCCCAACCTAAAATGGAAGACAATACTACAAAATCAGCCATACTATCAGCCCATACCAAAACAATCAGGGCAATGGCCTGCAAAAACATTCCAACATAGAGTATATCCTTTTTGCAAAATTTATCAGCCATTTTCCCGGTAAATAATTGACCGATACCCCAAACTGCGGGGTATATGGCTGTAATAATTCCGATTTCTCCAATTGAAAAACCTTTAATAGCAAGTAAGATTGGGAAGATCCCCCATGCCATACCATCGTTCAGGTTATTGATTAATCCTGCCTGAGTTACAGAACCTAAGTTTTTGTTCTTCCAGGTAGTGTCCCAAAAGATATTTTTCAGCTTCGGAATGGTACTTGTAGCAGTCTCTTTTGCAACATGGTGTTTAGTATCTTTTATAAAAAATATACTTCCAAATAACCCAAACACAACTAAGCCAATTCCGATATAAAAGGGGTAAGGTCTTAATCCATACTCACTGGCTATCCACCCTGTCAGGAAAGCAACAAGTGCAACAGAAATATATCCTGCAAATTCATTTAATCCCATTGCAAAACCTCTTTGTTTTTCACCAACAAGGTCAATTTTCATTACTACTGTACTGGACCAGGTTAAGCCCTGATTGATCCCTAAAAGCACATTAGCTGCAATTATCCAGTTCCAGTCGGGGGCAAACATCAAAATGAACGGAATTGGAATACCAATTATCCAGCCTGCCACCAAAAGTTTTTTTCTGCCGAATTTATTGGCTAATGCACCTGTATAATAATTGGTGATTGCTTTAACAATACCAAACACAATAATGAATGAGAGAATAGCTGTTTTAGCCGCTAAGGCGAATTCCTGTTCCGCAATCTGAGGAAGTATAGAACGTTCCAAACCTACCATCCCGCCAACAAAACCATTGATGATAACCAGCAGGGTAAACTGTTTCCAGTTTTCTTTTAATCCTAATTGTACTCCCATTTTATAATTATAAGATACGTTTCAATAAGTATGATAATAGATTTAACGAATCGGTGCTTCCGAAATGTTCTCCTTTTTCAAAATCACCTTCTGTTTGAGCCATGGTATTAGTAAGATGCGCCAGACAAACAACATTCTTCTGTTTGGCCTCTGCAAAAGCATACAAAGCAGCTGATTCCATTTCCACACAACAAACACCCTCTTTTTCCATCGCTGTTATGGCAGCCTGAGTTTCTCTGTACGGTGCATCTGTTGTCCAGCTTTTTGCTTCAAAATAAGGGCAATTAACAGCTGCCGAATTAACAGCCAGTTTCTCATACAGCACCTGAGCTAGTTTTGAAATTGCATCAGGGGGCAGGTAATGATAGCTTGTGCCTTCATCCCTTACAGCTTCGGTAATTAAAGCGAATCTTTTGCTTGAGTTTGGTTGATTGATAATGCCGGAGGATGTAATACTAATAAGACTAGTACAGCCCGACACGAATAATTGCTCTGCTACAAGCACTGCATAAGATGAGCCTACTATGCAGGGAATGATGCCAACCTCAATGCCATCAACTTTAAAGCTGTACAATTTGGAATGATAACAGGCCCAACACTCATTTAAAGATGCCTGGTTAGTTTTTAGTAAATATTCAGCTAAATCCCCGTCCGGATCAAGAAGACAGACCGAAGGGACATTGCAATCTTTTTTTTCTTTTTGCCGCTTTGCTTCACGCAGGAGGTTTTCGGGTTTGAATACACTTTCCGTCTGATAATATTTATACTTTAATAAATCCATTCGTTTATTTTCAATTTTAAGAGACTGCACACCTGTTTGCCCCGGCTTCTAAATCAACAGGGTTTATATCGCCGAAATCACCCCTTATGTTCTTTTCTACAATTGACAGGTAGTTAGCCGGTGTTGGCGGAATACGTTGCTGAATTGTATCAATAAAATCTGCTTCATTCAATTGAAGCAAAGGCACAGATTTTTTGACACTTCCTATCGTTGTTTGAATAGGCGTATTGTCAAAATCTACCGGCTTGTTCGTATGGGCTGGCAGTATGATTATGTTTTCATCCAGTTCTAACAGCTTTTGTAAAGATTGATAGAGCATTTTTGACTTTTGAATTGCTTCATCCTGGTTTGCCTTCAAATCAGGTCTGCCTACTCCATTAATGAATAAGGTATCACCTGTGAGCAATACTTTTTCACTAATCAAATAGCTAGTACTTTCTAAAGTATGCCCGGGAGTTTGAATGGCTTTAATGCTGATATTTCCAATCTTAAAGATTGTAGAATCGTCCACGGGCATAAAATCAAAGTTTACTTTATTAGGCACTGGAAGGTTTAATGTGGCATTGCTGCTCTCCGCTAATTGTTTTGACCTTGAAAGATGGTCTGCATGAATATGGGTTTCAATTACATGCTTCAATTTCAGGTTCTCCTTTTTAAGGATGCCCTGGTAGGCTTCAATTGGTAAAGAAGCGTCTACTACTATTGCTTCTTGGTTTGATGTTACCATGTAAGAAAGGCAGCCCTTACCTGTTCTTCTGAATTGTATAATCTCAAAACCGGGGAATGAAATCTTTGCTATGTTCCAGGACAGGCTCCACCCCTTCATCCCTCCTTGCAGGGAGTAGGCTTCAAAACCCTGCTTTTGAAGCATTTCAGCAGCAATCACTGCTGTTTTACCTCCTGCACAAATAGTTACTACCGGGACTGTTTTATCAAGGTACAAGCCACGCAAAGCATCCGGATTGTTTGTTTTTAACTTATCGTATGCATTAAAATAAATGCTGCCTGGGATGAACCATTCGGTTCTTTCCTGAATAGGCCTTATGTCAAGGACAGAGACTTTTTTTCCGGTTTCCAGCCAGGTTCTGAGTGTATTCGTATCTATTTGTTGAGTACTTTCCATTATTTATAATTTAGCTTTTCTTTTATTCTGATGTTCTTAAAAAGTCAATACCTTATCGCTGTCAAGCACCCAATTGGTGAGCTCAGCAAGATTGCTGATTTCTGCACCTTCAATCAAGGATAAGTTTATCAATCCTCTTGCTTCGGCACAGCTTCCGCATATTTTTACTTTGGCGCCTTTATTCAATAAGAGTTTCAACATTCTTTCAATGTTATAATAACCATTAGGGGTGGTTTGACCGGCAATAGCACAATTGGCTGCATCCGCGATCAAAAAGATCCTGACTTCTACATCCGGATTTTCTTTGTTAAGTTGATTTGCAATACGTAAAGCATTAAATGCTTTTTCAGTTCCGTAAGGAGCATCGTTGATAATGATTAAAATTTTCATGTGCTTTTTATTTTTCTCATTGACGGATGGGCTTCGTTATAGGTCATGCTACCGGTAATTACTAAGCAGTAAACTGTATCATAACATAATAATTCAGCAGTGTGCTATTAGTTCATAAAAAACACAATTTATGATCGGGATATTTGCAGTGCCGAAACGAGCTTAACAGGATTTCTAAGAGTGAATACTACGGGGCAGCGCTCCAGTGCAAGTTTCTCTGCTTCCTTAATCTTTGCTTCTTCTTCATCGCTCTCCACTAAAAGTAAATGAACCATCAGACTGCTTTAATGATTTTTTAGTATCCATATCCAGTATATCAATAATCAATTGATCATCTTCTTTCCATGGACCATTATTAGAATGGCAGCCCATACAGTTTTTTGAATTACTCAAAATACCTACTGCAGGTGGGTAAGCGTAAGCAGAACCTACTCCAAAAGATAAACGAGAAAAAGATTTTCCGAATTCAGAATGATGAAATGGTTGTTGTTCAGTTATGGAATTAATCGTAATGACAACGGAACCTATCACAAATAAAATAATAATTTTCACTTTCATACATTTAAAATTTAGTTGATTGCAGGACTATCTTTATTAATTCAATACCTTTCTTAGCGATTAGTTTGGTGGAACGGTAAACATCCTTCGTTTTTCGCTTACCTACCATCAGCCAGAGCAGTGAAGGAGCAAAGACATTCTTCTCTTCTTTTTCAAAAACTATAATGCGGCAATTGCTGCCTAATTTATTACGCAGGAAATGGGCGGTCATTAATCCGCCTGTACCGCCGCCAAGAACTAAAATTACCGGTTTCATTGTTTTATTTTCTATTTATTTCATGCTGTCTTAATTTCCATTCCACATAACCATCTTCCATACGGATTGCCTTGAATTTCTTTTGGTTCAGAAGTTTAATGGCATCAACAGCCATCACACATAAAGGACCACGGCAATAGGCAATGATTGTTTGGTCTTTGGGCAATTCATTCAGCCTATTTTTAAGCTGTACAAGAGGAATAGAAACTGCATCGGGTATATGGCCCGCCTTGTACTCATCTTCCGGTCTCACATCAATCAGTATTACTTTTTCATTTTTATTCCTTGCAAGCAAATCATTAATGGTAATGGATTCGAGAATGTTTTTATCAGCTTTAAAATCACTGATAAGCCTTTCCAGTTCAGCAATCTTGCGAAAGCCAAGTTCTTTCACTGCTGACACAAGCCGCAATACACTATCATCAGTAATGCTATAAATGATAAAATTGCCCTGACGCTGTGTATTCACCAGCTTAACCGACTTTAGTATCTGCAAATGCTGTGAAGTACTCGCAACGGACATTGAAATTTCTTTGGAAAGTTCTTCTACTGAATAGTCCTTTTGGGAAAGAACATCAATTAGTTCCATCCGTTTGGGATTGGAAATAGCATGAGTAACTCTTGAAAATTCCTGATAAACCTGTTCTTTAATAGACGATGCTGCCATATAAAATAATTTTCTGCAGTAAATGTAGCATCTATTAAACTATTATACAAATAAGTTGAATAGAATTTTTGATCTACGACATCTGGCCAGCTCAAGTTCAATTTTACTCAGCCTGTTCTGGTTATCGAGAACCCACTTAGAGGAAGTGCTATCGTATAATAATTCCAAAGCCAGTGATTTAGCATTAGATCGTAGTAACCCATAATACGCTGATGGGTCATTTAAGTCAATTGAGGAGTAAAATATTAATCATTGAGACAAAGTTAGGCTAAATCAGAAATACGAGTTCGCTTCGCCAAAGTAGTATCAAAAAAATGGGTATCCACTATCGTGGAGCCTCCGCATTTTTTTGATCTCCACTTTGCACTTTATTTCTGATTTAACCATCGACAGCACCATAATTAATTCATTCACTTAATCAAAGTAATTATGGAAAAGCTTCAAACCGAGCAGAAAGCGAGCTCAACAACATTCCAGGTATCAGAAATCAATGTGTCTTACCGACCTAAAGTTAAAGCTTCAGAAAGACCCAAAGTATCAACATCAAAGGAAGTTTATGACATACTGTTTAATAACTGGGATCTTGATAAAATGGAACTTTTAGAACAGTTTAAAATTCTACTATTAACCAGAGCCAACCGGGTGATAGGAATATATGAAGTTTCATCCGGTGGGATGGCAGGAACCGTAGCGGATCCTAAGTTAATTTTCTCAGCCGCTTTGAAGGCTTGCGCAAGTTCTATAATCCTATCGCACAACCACCCTTCAGGCAATTTAAAGCCAAGTCAAGCAGATATTAGCCTTACTCAAAAGCTCAGAACTGCAGGAAGTTTTCTGGATATTGATGTCTTAGATCACATCATCCTGACCAGTGAAGGATATATTTCCTTTGTTGATGAAGGGCTTATCTAGCCCTTTTTAATAATTTTTCTGAATTTGAGTAATTCACTTGGGGGGACATTCAAGCTCTTAGCTAATTCTAACTTTGTCGTTAATTTGATACGACTGATCTCCTAAAACGTTATTACTGTCGTTCTTGATCTGACCGAAAAAGAGGACGAGAGTGATTTTGCCGATTTTGCATATAGAGAAACGTGCTTTTTGTCACATAACAATTAGTTAATCATTGCGTATAACAAGGATCGCCGTTAGTATTACACTATTGTTTAGTTAGTGAATTATACAAAATATAGTTAAGGCGAGGCTGTTAGATATCTGATGAAATGCAAGAAAACTAATTAGCACCATTTTTGATAAAAATCATTGTAAAGTAGTGCTTTCTAATCTTATAACCTATGAAAAGAGCCTCCTATAGTAACAAAAACAGGATTATCGATATCCTGTCCAAATCGTTTGATACGAACCAAAGTGTCAACTATATCGTAAAACAGGATGATAAACGACAAGAGAGAATCAGGTATCTAATGGATTATTCCTTTGAGGTCTGCTATTTGTTTGGAGAAGTTTATTTATCTGATGATAACAAAGCCTGCGCTTTGATATTATATCCTGACAAAAAGAAAACCACACTTGAATCTGTAATTCTGGATGCCAAATTGATATTTAATTGTATCGGTATAGCCGGTATTGGTAAAGCGATGGATAGGGAAGCCAAAATAAAAAAACTGAAGCCTAAAGAAAGGATGTATTACCTGTGGTTCATTGGTGTTGACCCAAAATACCAGGGTTCTGGAATTGGAACCGATTTGATGCAATCGTTAATTGAGGACAGCGAGAAACAACAACGGCCAATCTTTCTTGAAACTTCCACACTGAGAAATCTTCCCTGGTATAAGAAATTCGGTTTTGAAACATATAATGAACTTGTGTTAACATACAAGCTCTACTTTTTAAAGCGCAAACTGGCCAAACATAAGATATGAGGGTCTTCGGCACAGAAATGCTCCTGGTGACATTTATTTTCGCGGTGCTCGAAATTGTAATGTTCTTTTACCAGTTTATTCATTATTTATCCCGTCCGCAGGAAAAACAACGTCTTTACTATTTGATTTTACTCTTCCTGCTGATCGTGTATAATATTACCGGCGGTCTTTTCCCTGATCCCGAGATCGGTCTTCCTATCGTAGCCCAAAATAGCATTGCCTATGGCAGCGGCTTTTTGATGGCATCCTACTTTCCGTATTACTTCTATAAAGGTTTTGATTTGAAACGCCTGCGCTTTCACGCGATTTATGGAGTTTTGCTCTTCCTGATACTTCCTTATCTTATCTTTTTTGTAATCGTTTACTCGATCAACAACAACCTTGATTTTGCCGTTAAATACGGCATAATTGCTCCTTTCTTCTATTCCATTGTTCTTCTGTGGGCGATTTTAAGGGCGATACGATTAAAATATAAGGGTAATAGAAGCCGGGCAACATTCATAGAGGTTGTTGCGGTCTACCTCGCGGTTATTCCCTGGGTAATG
This sequence comes from Sphingobacteriales bacterium 16-39-50, assembly GCA_002257025.1. Taxonomy (GTDB): domain Bacteria; phylum Bacteroidota; class Bacteroidia; order Sphingobacteriales; family Sphingobacteriaceae; genus Daejeonella. Next base: position 103,591 of record NCHA01000005.1, read on the forward strand.
ATGACGGTAATTGCCTATTTTAATCTGGGGCAACTGATTGAAGTTATTTGTACCAACGGTGGTTTTGTGGTTATCACCATCATGTTTATCTCTAAATCGGTTACTCAGGCAAGACTTGAATATCAGCAACTAATTGATTTGACCATAAACGGGGTGCGTCCGTCTGCCTTCCAGGACAATTGTACACAATATAAGCTAACCAACCGGGAAATTGAAATTGTGCAACTGCTTAGACAAGGTAGTAAATATCAAAGTATTGGAGAGAAGCTATTCATCTCAGAGCTTACTGTAAAGAAGCACGTTCATAATGTGTTCGAAAAAGTGGGTGTCAATAATAAAGTTGAATTGATCCACAAAATGGAACAATAGCCTTGCTATTTACAGTAAAAGTCCCATTCCTCTCATACTTCACTTGAAAATACTCCTTTTGTAGTAGGTAAATACTCCTATTAGCGTATTTATACCGGTAACCTATTTACCCAATTTTGTCCTATAATATCCTGTCCATTGTAAGAGTTGTTGCCAGTAAACAGGCAGGACCGGATTTACTTTTAATCTACCGCTATATGTTAATCAAGTACACAGAACAATTGTATGCCGAGATGGAAGCGCAATTGGAACGCATTAATGGGTCATTAAAAGAAGCTATTCTGAATTTAACGGAATCGCTCTTTTGTATTACAACAACCTTAAATCTTTTAAAAAAACTCATTCAGGAACACCCTTTTGAGAATTTCGAGGATGAGATTGATTTTTTTAAAAACATTAAGCCACGATTTTACGGATGGTATATTTATGTGGTTGAGGTATATCATATACTTTCAGCCGTACCTAGTGGTACAGATCAGATGATCCGAGATTATTTTATGGATGAGCTAAAGATCATTAACAGGTATTTTACTATTCATCAGTTTTACTATCAATACTTCCTGCGGGATGAGACCGCGATGGATGAAAACTATTTTCTACGTGTTAACCTGGTTCCTTTTCCAACCGGATCTGAACAGACCGCTATTGATCCTGAATTCTCCACTAACCAGGATTATATGTTTTCTAAATTCCGGGCTTACGAAATGCTAAGATCTTTCCTGATCAGGAGGCTAAAGCTTCTTTACCAAAACCCTGATAATGTTTTTATTGCCGAATTACTCGCCGGTAAAAAGCGCTGGTGGTCTGGCGACAAAGTGGAGCTTGTTGAAGTCGCCTATGGCATTTATTACACCAATAGATTGAATGCGGGCAAAGCAGAGATTGGAGATGTTATTGAATGGCTGGAAGACAGTCTTCAAATTGATTTAAGCCAGGCTTACCGCATGTTCCTGGATATACGCAGGCGAAAAACACTTAGTTATACCAAATATTTAGACGAAATGTGTGAATCAATCCACAAGCATATCGACGAAACCAACCGTTACAAACCGAAGACTCCCAAGCGACAGAATCTGTAATTGTTCAAGTCAGGCAATAAATCGTTACCAACATTTTGAAGTTGGTAAAGCCCGGCCTTCATCCTCCCCAATTTTGTCCCAGTGACAACGAGATCTTTGACATTGGGGGATGAAACATTATCCTGCGGAAGCGGGAAATTTTGCGAAGGTGAGATTATATCAATAATCTGAAAGCGCATTGGCAGGCGAGGGCCCGGTTCGTAGGAACCGACGTGAGTAATCCCGAATATATAGAACCAGTATCCGCATGAAGTTTGGTGCGGATACTGGATTAGCCAAGGGGCATTTTGCCCCTTTTATGTTTCCGAACTTCTCAAAATACTATCCATAAACTTAATTCATATGTTATGTTCTTAAATGCGAATGAGATCCGGGAAAAGGTTTCTCCTGTGGATCTTTTAGCCCATTTGGGTTATACTCCGGCTTATAAATCAGGCAAAGAGTTATTTTATCTTAGTATGCTCAGGGAAGAAAAAACCGCATCACTTTGTGTAAATGAGCAACTGGGGATATGGTATGATCATGGCGGGCCAAACCGCTCTGGCATTAAAGGAGGAAATGTAATTGACCTCGGGCTAGCCTATTGGTTCCCTCTTTCCTTTCCAGAAGTGCTTGAAAAGATTAAGGATACCTGTTCTATTGAAATTTCAAAAATCCCTGCTCAAAAAGAATTAAATCAAAAGGCCAGACCCCGGATCGCAATTAAGGTTCCAAATTATAAAATTGAAGAAATAAAACCGCTGGGCAGTAATCCCGCCATTAATGGTTACCTGCAATATAGAGGGGTATGGGAAACAGCTGCGGAACATCTTAAAGAGATTTACTATTATGTAGAGGACAATAAGAAAAATCGAAAGCATTTTTTTGCAGCCGGATGGAAAAATGAAAATGGCGGATGGGAAGTGCGCAACAAGTATTTTAAAGGTTGCCTGGGTAAAAAGGGAATGAGCTTTATTCAGGGAGAAGAGAATCGATTGGCGGTTTTTGAAGGATATTTGGATTTCCTAAGTTGGAAACATGAACAAACACTAAACAAGCCTACTGTTTTAATCCTTAATTCCTTATCTTTTATCTCAGCTGCTATTGTCCGTTCTTCCAAATTTGAAGCGGTGGATGTTTTTTTTGACCATGATCAATCCGGTAGGCATGCTACACAGCAGTTGTTATCCGCCATTCCTCATGCCAAAGATCGCTCAGATATATACGCCAGCCATAAAGATTATAACGAGAAACATATGGCTGAAAAAGCCGAATTAATGGGCATAAGGTCGACTAGTGATTTTTTTAAAAGCCTTAAAGTTGGTTTTAGTAGGTAACTATTTTACAAATCATTCTCTGAAGGGAGAATCTCGTTTAGTATGGTTCAACTTAGCTTGTTTTAATCAGATCTTACTAATGGGTTATTCAGCTATTCATTTATGCAAATTGCTGTATAGCCGTATATACGAATAGCTATTTGTTTATCTAAACAATTCTTTATATAGTCTGCTAACTGATTAGCCAGATATACAACTATCTACTTTTACAATTATTCAATAAGCTACCTAAACAAATAGCGCTATATATAAACAGACATTGATATCAATAATCGAATAGAGGTTAATCTATATATCTGTTTTATGTCTTAATCTAAATAGCTACTTAAACTAATAGCCAGTAACCTAATTCAACCCATAAGAAGAGCTCCAGAAAGCTTTAGCCTTTAAACCCACATTTGGCAATACCATCTCCTTTAAAAGGTATTAGTCTCAGTCTTTGTTTTTATACCGGCAAGTTGTGTTTTTGGGTACCCAAAAACTCACTTGCCTTTGACCTGCCTTACCCCTGAAGGGGGAAAGGCTGGACAAAGGAGTGAAAAACCGCGCAACTTGGTTTTTCTGCAAAACGCCTAAAAGCCTATCCGAAGCCTCATGAAGAAAGCAATTAAGAAAGTTGGTCGGCCGGAAATGACATCAGGAAAACGCACGAAGATTATTAAAGCCAGGCTGACAGAAGATGAATTTAACCAAATCTTGATTATTGAAAAAAGCCTCGGTATCACTCGTATGGAACTTATCCGGACAAGAGTGCTTTACAATTCAAGTAAGGTTTTGGTTAATGCAGGGGGGCTTTTAAAACAGCTTGATGCTATCGGTGCAGAAATGGGCAGAGGTGGAAATAACATTAATCAACTGGCCAGGCATGCTAATATACTCAATAATGAAGGTTTGCTGACTGAAAGCGTAGCCAGAGAATTTAACGAACTTTTTCGATCCTACATAACTATCCAACAAGAATTGGAAAAAGCGATGCGGCAAATCATTCGACTGATGAAATCTTAATCTATGATTGTAAAAATCCTCAATAAATCCGCAGCCTTTAAAGGAGTAAGTTATAACACCAGCAAGGTTGAAAAAGATAAAGGCGAACTAATGATGGTACAAAACTTCGGGGCTTTACAAGGCTTGGATCATTTACGGCCACAGGATTATATCAATTATCTTGAAGCTCAATCTGCCCGAAGTACCCGGACAAAGTTTCCGCAATTCCATGCTGTTATTTCGGCTAAAGGAAGATCACACAGCAAAGAGCAGTTAACTGACATTGCGGAGCAATGGCTTAAAGGAATGGGCTACAAAGATCAGCCCTATCTGCTGATTTTCCATAAGGATACGAAAAACAACCACATACACATGATTACCACTCGCGTGGGAAAAGATGGACGGAAGATCCCTGATTCTTATGAAAAAATAAGATCATACCAGGTATTAAACCGGGTATTAGGGATAGATGAAAAAAAGGTTGCTTTAGCGGATCTGAAAAATGCTTTATTGTACAACTTTTCCACCCGTGCGCAGTTCATGATGATTTTAGAAGCACAGGGTTACGCCCTGACTTTATCACCAACAGATTATAAGATCAGCAAGTTTGGTAAAGAACTGGCTCAAATACCTATAACAAAGGTAGATGAGAGAATAGCTGACCATCAAAAAGATAAAGAGCGCATCAGCCAGCTGCGGGCGATAATCGAAAAATACAGGCTACAAACAAATCCGGCAATTTATACTATATCCCGTGATCTTCCGGGAGGAAAGACAAAAACAATTACCAGCTATTCTTCCAAATTGGCAGAAATGCTGAAGGCTAAGTTCGTAGTTCAAATACTATTTCATGCGAAAGATGATAAGCACCCTTATGGATACACCATCCTTGATCATGCGCAGAAAGCTGTTTTTAAAGGTGGCGAAGTCATGTCCTTAAAAGAGTTTATTGACCCCTTACAACCCGGAGTCAAAGAGGAAACCAGCCCTGAATTTTCTGGAATAATGAAAGAGATATCCCAGGACAATCTGGCTTTTGATGAGGAAACTCCTAATGAATATTCAAGTGAAAATCAAAATCCGGATGAAACCCATGCTATAACTACTGAACCTTCACCCGAACAGGATGGTACAGGAATATCACCTGTTATGTCTGAATTGCAAATAGATATTGCTGATGACATTGACGATGAAGCGATACACGGACGGAATCGGCGCAAGAAAAGAAAATCAAGAACAAATACCCGATAACTTTATAAAATTCATGAAATGGTTATACTAATAGGCAATCAAAAAGGCGGCGCAGGTAAGAGTACGCTCACCCTGCTATTTGCCAATTATTTAGCTACCATTCGCAAGCGAAGGGTGACTGTACTGGACATGGATTATCAGCAGTCCATCGCCTCCAAATCTGAAAAAGCGAAAATTTTGGAAAACCAGCCGGACTATGAAGTGATCCCTTCAGATCTCAAGCATTTTCCTATGCTGCTAAATGTATTAAACAAGAATAAAGGCGAGATCGTACTCATCGACTTGCCAGGCAAGATGGACGATGACGGGCTGATCCCCGTGTTCCTGGCCGGAGATATGATCTTATGCCCGTTTAATTATGATGAATTCTCTGTTGACTCAACACTACTGTTTGCGATGGTCGCCAGGAAGATTAATAACCATGCACCATTTATTTTTATTCCCAACCGTATCAAAAACACGGTGAAATACGAAACCAGGCTTGAAGTCGAAAAGGTGTTACAACGCTTTGGTGTCATAACACCTGGCATTGCTGACCGTGTAGATTTCCAAAGGATCAGCACGGTACATACGCCTCTTATCCTATTACCGGTAATCCTTCCGATCCTTGATCTGGTTTACGAAGCCTATCTTTTGAAGGAGGAACAGCCATGACTGGTATTAAATCTCTTGCTGATGAACTGAGGGAAAAAATCCGATCGCAGGACGCAGAAAATCCGATAACATCTAAAGAAAACCCTCCTGAAAAAACTAAAAAGCCTTTTGCACTTAAAGTAACGGATAAGGAAATTGCATCTCTATTTAATGCTCTTGCTGCCTACGAGCTTTGCGGCTCTGACAAAATGCTAATTCGCCTCGATACCCGGACAACCAATTTGCTGAAGCAACTAAAGCTGGCCAAAGGTATTGACATGAACAAGTTCATTGCCTACAGTTTGCAAGTTTTCCTGGAACAGCATCCCTGGCTCAGCTCTTATATTAAAGAAACCCTTAAAAACACTGACTTATGACATGGACAAATTTTTTATTGATTTTATTAGTGACTTATCTCACCTACTATGGGCTGAATGTAATCTTTGACCTTTTTATGGCTCGCAAACAACCAGGGTCCGAAAGTGATCAGGATGTATTGTTTTTCAATGAAGATAATAGCCCTGAGCTGATTACTTATGAAGAAGAGTTGGAAACACCAGCACCTCCATCTGTATCGGAAAATCCAGAGCCGGACGCTCCAAAACAGTCCAGTTTTACATCGGGACTGCTTAGATCAACAGGCGCCGTTGGCATTAAAGAGTTATTCAATCTGGCAAAGGATGACCTCATCGAATATACCAGGGCGATCCCTTATTAAACTTTATTGCTACGTATGATTTCTTCACGTTCACCTTAATCAAATTCCAGGATGAAAACCATTCCTCAATTTTTGAAGGCAGCTTTGGCTGCCTTTTTTATTGCATTACCTTTTTTTTGCTCTGCTCAACAACCACCTGGTATAAATGAATTCTACCGGGTAAGCGGCGAAATGCACCGCTGGTATTTCAGTCTGTCCGATCTGGTTTTGGTGGTCGGTGCGATCAGCGGAATACTTGGATGTCTGAGAATCTATACCAACTGGCAATCCGGCAAACATCATCACATAGATGCCCAGGTTATGGGCTGGTTCTTTTCCTGCCTTTTCCTAACGTTGATCGGTGTTTTTCTCAGAGCTCTATTCAGGGTCAATTAACTCTTCATTTAAACATTAACCTTTTTAATTCTTACTCTTATGACAAGTAAAACTCAAAAACTGTTATCATTTGCTGCGCTGTTTACTGTAGCAGTACAAACCGCCATGGCTCAAGGAGGCGGCGGCACAACCGGAATCAATGCAGCAACATCTTCGCTGACAAGTTACATAGATCCAGTATCAACATTAACCCTTGCGATTGGGGCGGTAGTTGGAATCATAGGAGGTGTACGCGTATACATCAAATGGAATTCCGGCGATAACGACATCAACAAAGAACTTATGGGCTGGGGAGGATCGTGCCTCTTCCTGGTTTTGGTGTCGGTGGTCATTAAGGCATTTTTTGGTGTTTGATGATTCGCAAATTTTCCATATACAAGGGGCTGCAGAAGCCTCTTGTATATAAGGGATTTAAAGGAAAGTTTATTGCCTGGGGAATCGGGTCCCTCGCTTTGGGTTTGGTATCAGGGGGATTATTGGGTGCCCTGACCAATATGTATCTGGGTGGGATAGTTACAATACTATCCATTGCCGGAGGACTTTCCTATACCTTTTTCCAGCAGAAGAACGGCTTGCATTCAAAAACCCACCACAAAGGAGTCTTTATACATCCCATTAATTTAAAAATAAATTATGCAAACACATCAAAAGACCGCATTTAGAATACCCTATGCCGGTATTGATCCTGATGATGGTCATGCTGTACTGTACGGGGAAAGAGGTGATTTCTCAATGATCTTTCAGATTCGGAATTCTGTTTTGCATTACGGTGCAGATCCTGATGCCTATTCAGCTTACCACCACCTGTTGCTCAACATCATCAAAATCCTGGGTGAAGGGTATATCATACAGAAGCAAGATGTATTCTCCCGCCAAAAATATCAGCCTAAGCCTGCTACGGAATTTCTACAACAGAAATACAATGAACATTTTGAAGGAAGGGAGTACACCAGCATCAGCACCTATCTTATTCTGACACGCCAGGTTAAAAGAGGGGCATTTTATGTATACGATAAAAAAGTGCTGAATGATTTTCATCAGCATCGGGGCAAGATATATGACCTGTTGAACGGTTCAGGCTTAAGCCCTCATCTTTTAGATGAAACGGAGATCAATCGCTATATCACCGCTATCCTGGGCATGGAGTTTTCATCAGGACACGCTGCCCTGGATAATATAAGAGCTGGAGATCAGCAACTGGAGATTGGTACAAGGGCGTTACGTAATATCAGCCTGATCAATACAGATTCGATTGACCTGCCGGAAAAGCTGGGCACATATATTGAAAAGCATGACGGGAAGAACCTTCGGGAATTCCCGGTTGATAACCTTTCATTTCTGCATCAAGTTCCCGGCTATCAGTGCATCGTTTATAATCAGGTGATTGAGATTCCCGGACAACAGCTTACACTGAATAAACTGGAATTAAAACGTAAACGACATTCCGGAGTACCGGATCCTGCTAACCTGATTTGTGTGGAGGATATTGATCAGCTCCTTGTCGATGTGGCCAGGGAGAATCAGTTGCTGGTAAATGCTCATTATAATATTATAGTTTGCGCAGAGGCTTCCAAAATCAGCAAGGCCGCCAATTTTATTGAAGCAGCACTTTTCCAGCAAGGTATCATCCCTTCGCGGAATGCCTACAACCAACTGGAGCTTTTTCGCTCTGCTCTTCCCGGCAATGCAGTAGAATTGAAAAAATACGACTGGTTTTTGACGACATCAGATGCGGCCCTGTGCTTTTTTTTCAAAGAATCGATGCTAACCGATGAGGATTCAGATTTTCTAATTCGCTTCACCGACCGCCAGGGAATTCCGGTAGGCATAGACCCTGCGGATCTGCCGATGCGTACGGGCCGAATTAATAATCGTTCAAAATTTGTTCTGGGTGGCAGTGGCAGCGGAAAATCTTTTTTTATGTGCGCACTCCTTGAACAATATATGCTTTACAATATGGATGTGGTTATTGTCGATGTAGGTCATTCATATTCCGGTTTGTGTGCCTACTTCGGTGGTAAATATTACACTTATACTGAAAAGAACCCAATCACGATGAATCCGTTCTCGATCAGCGAAAGTGAATATAACATTGAGAAAAAAGATTTTTTAAAAACCTTGATAGGGTTGCTTCTTAAAGGAGCCGAAGGCTCAATCTCGCAGATAGAAGATACCATATTTTCGAATGTGATCTCCGCTTATTATTCTGACTACTTTATGCCGGAATCTGAAAATAAAACAGATGCTCTAAATTTTGATTCCTTTTATAATTATTCGGTAGAGAAGATTAGAGAGATTAAAGATCATGAAAAGGTCAGTTTTGACCTTGATGAATACCGTTATGTTTTAAAGAAATTTTGCAGAGGCGGTGAATACGGATCGCTCTTAAATGAAACCTCTGATGTTTCCGTATTTACTGAAAGGTTTATCGTCTACGAAATAGATTCCATCAAAGAGAATAAGGTTTTATTTCCCATAGTGACCCTGATCATTATGGATGTGGTTTTACAGAAGATGCGCCACCGCACAGGACAACGTAAAGCCCTGATCCTTGAAGAAGCCTGGAAAGCTATTGCATCACCCTTAATGGCAGGGTACATTCTTTATTTATATAAAACCATGCGCAAATTCTGGGGGGAACCTATTGTGGTCACCCAGGAGCTTGGAGATATTTTGGGTAATGCGGTGGTCAAAGACAGTATCCTGAATAACTCTGATTCCATTTGCCTGCTGGATCAAAGCAAGTTCAAGGAGAATTACGATGATATCGCAAAACTGCTTTCATTAACACCAATTGAACAGAAAAAGATCTTCACCATTAATCAACTTGACAACAAGGAAGGTCGTGGAAAATTTAAGGAAGTGTATATCCGCAGGGGATCAAGCGGCGAAGTTTATGGTGTGGAAGTCTCGCTATTTCAATACTTGACTTATACCACCGAAAAGCCGGAAAAAAATGCCGTTGAAACCTACATGAGGGCTTACGGATCTTACCAGGCAGGGTTGGAAGCTTTTGTTTCCGATCTGGAGCGAAGCAGCTTGAAGCTTGAAACATTTGTCCGAAAAGTTAATCTGGAAGGGATACTCCCAGTTGGTTCTTTAGAATATTTTAAACCTGATTTTATATGAAAAAGCTAATCTCAATTTTAGGGTTTTGCCTGCTGGTTTTGCCGGGTTTTACCCAGATCTACATCGATCCGGCGACAGCCGGTGCAACGGCAGCCCATTCAGGAATCATTAATGGCCAGCTTAATAAAACCAACGATAATCTGACCTTGATACAACGCGGACAACTGGCGGTAACAGGGCAACTGGTAATAGTAAACGACTTGCAAAACCAGATCTATAAAGGTTTGAGTGAGGTATCGGGCGTAGTCCGATCATTACTTGCGGTAAAGGATATTACCGAAATCAGTATTGACATAGTGGAAGATGTAAACAAGGCGGTCACTATTGCCCAAAGCAATCCTGCGCTGTTGCTATTTGCGGAAGGGGGTGCTAGGGAGTTTAAAACACGGGCTACCAACCTGGCGGCAGAGGTCAGTTCATTTGTATTACAAGGCGGTAAGAGTAACCTCATGGATTCGGGAGAACGGGCAAAACTGTTGAACAGGATCGTTAATGAATTGATGATCTTACGGGGTGTGGCCTACGGTATGTACCGCTCCATGTACTGGGCAAAACAGCGTGGGATACTAAATTCTCTGAACCCCTATGCGGGGTATATCAATATCGATAAACAGATCGCTGATGATATTATCCGAAATGCCAAATACCTGAAGTAATGAAATATTTTATTCTCTTCTTGATCTTGTTGGGCATAGTGTCTGAAGGATCAGCCCAGATAAATGTACAACTCTTGCATCAGTTAGTGGCCGAAAGCAAATCAGAGCATAGCAAACAAGAGGAAGCTAGAAATAAACAAGCCATTACATCTGCAAATGAAGAAGTGAACCGTTCTCAAATGAGCAAGCTTAAAACCAAATACCGCGAATTGCAGAGCCGCTTCCAAACGCTCGGATTGGCAATAGATGCTACACAGATTGGATTACAAGCTGCGCCTGTTATAACAGAAATCATCCAGCAGCAAAACCTTATTTTCCAGCAAGCAGGTAACGACCCATTATTGATATTGCTTGCCTATAACGCTGAAATGGACATGGCTGATCAGGCATATTTACTAAGTAACTACTTGTACGGACTGGCAATAAGTTTCGGTGATCTAAACCAGATGAAATCCAGCGACCGCAAAATACTGTTCAGCCATGTTTTGACAGAATTGCGTAGGATCGCCGGGGCATCGAGAGGGTTGGCAGCAACGATGTACTACGCCAGCAGGAAAAAAGCACTTCAATCTATAAACCCCTTTGCAGACTTTATCAATGAGGATAAACGATTAGTTAATGACATCCTGCGAAAAGTCGATCTTCTTAAAAACCCCTGATCTCATGAAACACATTCTCTTTTTACTTTTAATATCGACGGGCTGGTTAACTGGGCTTGCCCAAGTTGTGGTTTTTGATCCCAGGCACTTTGCCACAGTCAATGAAAACGGGGTAGCTCGTCTTATGGCCGAAAACACGCACAATAACTATCTTAATACGATCAATAACAGGCTGGATGATATTAACCTTAATATCTCTTCAGTAGTGATGGTACAAACGCTCATCCGTAACTCTCTAACTCAAGTAAACCAGGCGCTAAAAAGCGGTTTAACAGTTTTGCAGATCGGTCAGATCTCTTACGAAATCATCAAGGAAAGTAGTAATATGATCGCTATAGCAAGGACGGATCCTGTGTTGCTTTTGTTTGCTGAAGATGTTGCCCGGCAAATGAAATCACGCGGCGTTAACCTGGTCAGTGAGGTATCTGGCTTCATCTTAAAAGAAGGTGATAATGTTCTGATGGATTTTGAAAAGCGAGATGCGCTTCTCCGCAAAGTTATCCTGGAGCTAAGGGTAATGCGGGCTTTATGTTACAGTATGAGTCGATCCATGTACTGGGCAAAAGTGAATGGGGTGCTGAAAACAGCTAATCCATACCGTGATTTTATCAACCAGGATACCAGACTGGTAAATGACATCCTGTTTAAATATAGCCTCCTAAAAAAATAACGATGAAAACAATACAACTATTAATCCTGCTCCTCTTCTTAGGTTGCAGGTCCACTTTCGCACAAATGGTGATTAATGATGAATCTATCCGGTATCAGCAAGAGCGCATGGTGTTTAAACAATGGGACAAGGATAAGTTTACTCCAAAACCTGGTTTTTTAGGTCTTAATCCCTTTTACTGGCTAACATGGGCCTGGCATCCTGATTACAAGAAAAAAGATCTGCGTCCCTTGGGACCAATAGGACCACAAACACAACGCCTGATCTTTGTTGCTGCCATGCAAAACACGGAGAATGCTTATAAATTACAAGCAGACACTTTACGAAATACGGCAGTCACCGAAGCAGTCAACTATTCCGGCATAACCTCTGCTGCCGATCCATTATGGTTGTTGTACTATCGGCATGAATTCGATCCTCTAATAAATCAACAGGATGACGAATTACTAAACGGCCTTACCCAAAAAGAGAAGGATTACCTGAATCGTAGCGGAGTATTGAGCTGGTACCTGGAAGAAAGTCAAGCTTTAAATGAACGGCTAGATGCCGCACGTAATACAACTGTAGATAGAGGATCCCGCATGTTAGCTTATTATCGCCTCCTGGCCGAATACCGCAAGCTGGCTGCAGCATGGGATACCAAGAAGCAAAATGCAAAACTATATCTTTCTCTAGCGGAGTCAGCAGATAAAGTTAAAGGTCAGAGCGTCCTGATTGAGAAGAATACTGGGTACAGAACGGATAAACAGATCGCAGATGATGTACTGAACAAATCCAAACTTTAAACGAATAGCTATGACAACTATCCAAATGATAACCGGCCTCGCCGGTTTTTTTGTGCAGGGTCAACCCGTTAATGTCCCGGACTCTTTCAAGGATACATTTAATTTTCTACAAGGGAATGGAGTATATGAGGAAGGAACAATGCACTTTTTAAAACAGATGAAGAACACCATCTGGACGCATTACGATGCTTTCGTTGCAGATGCACAGGCACTGTCAGCCATCTTTATGCTCATTTTCTTTGCTATTAAGTCGTATGAGATGATGTCGGGCGACAAAAAGCTAGAGATTATGCCGCTTTTACGGCCTTTCGGCCTGGTAATGGTCATTCTCTGGTGGTCGACTTTTACCAGGGTGGTTGCTTTTCCGACTGATGTGATTGCCAATAAAACCGAAGCCGTGTTTGACGGCAGCCAGAGAGCAGTGAATGACCTTCGCCTTCAACGTGCCAAGCTCATGGTAGAAGTTTCTGATCAGTTGCTCACCGTACAAGCCCAAACTGAAACAGCCAAAAAGGAGGCAGATACCTGGTATGAGAATGCTTGGGAATCCGTCCAGTCTTCAGTAAAGGAAGGATTTTCCGAAGTTTGGAACCCGATTGTCGAAATGCGCAACCGTTTACAGGTCGGTCTTCAACTGCTTGCAACTTCCTTACTGGAAACAATTGCTTTGTGGTTCTTGCGCATATGCGTCTATGTGATCTTTATTATACAAATCATCTTTTCAACGATTTTGATCATTCTCGGACCTTTTTCAGTGGCGATCAGTATTCTGCCTGCTTTTCGGGATTCGTTTGGTACATGGGTGGCACGCTTTATATCTGTCAATCTGTACTCTGGCATTGCGTATTTGGTAATGTATGTTGCTTCCCTTTTTCAGCAATATGCTATGGAAGCAGAGATTACCCGTTACCAAGAGCTAGTTGGTACATCTGGAGCAAGCATGGAGAAACTTAGTGTGTTTGCAGGAAATGGTGTCCTCTCTTTTGGGATAGTTATCGGAACATTTATCATCGGGGCACTGACCATGCTTACCGTTCCCAGTATATCCACATGGATTGTTTCCACCTCTGGTATTACCTCCGCTGCTTCTTCAATGGGTAGAGGAGCATCCAATATGTCCCGCATGATGACCCGCATGATCACTAAAGCATAATACTTTATTCTTTAACCCAGATTTGGCTGCTCTAACGGGTGGCCATTTCTTTTAAATCCAAATTCGATGATCATCAAAAATATTGAAAGCAAGGTCAGGCTGGCCACCTTTCTATCTGCGGGCAGTTTCCTTACGGCCATTATTATAGTATTAATTGTCAGCTTTTTTGCTTACGAGCAGGTGGCCGATGCCCGTAAAAGTGTTTACCTTCTGGATGCAAACAGCGTTCCGCTTCTGGCCCGACAAACGGATGTACATATGAATCGGGCGGCAGAATATCGGGCACATATCAATCTGTTTCACACACTATTCTTTAATCTTACTCCCGACGATAAGTTTATTGAATATCAGATGAAGCAGGCAATGTACCTGATCGATGAAAGCGGTGCTGCCCAGTATAATAACTTAAAGGAAAAGGGGTATTTTAATTCGATCCTTTCTTCAAGCGCTGTACTTACCATCCGTACAGACTCCATTTATGTGGATGAAGGAAAAAAGTACTTCCGCTATTACGGTACGCAAAAGATAGACCGCAGAAGTTCAACCATAACACGCTCTCTAATTACCGAAGGCTACCTAAGTGATCTTAAAAAACGATCGGACAATAATCCGCATGCCGTACTGATTACGCGCTGGAAAACTTTGGAAAACAAAGACCTTGAAAATGTCCAGAAAAACAATTTCTGAACAGGATAACCAGGTTACTCTGTTCAGTGAACTAAGAAAAGAATTCGCAGGGTACTTTACCCTGCTTTCACAGCGACGAAACCAGTTTCTGCAAAGATATCCAAGGCAAGTTTTTATGGGTATGCTGATCTGCCTCGTCACCTCTGTTGTGCTTGCATTTTCGGTAATGCGTCAGAAGAAGGTATCAACCCCATCAGGGATTGGAAAGGCCGGAGCCGAGATGACTTCCGGGTTGGGACAGATACTAAATACCGGCACTGCCTTGAAAGAAATACTGGAGCTGCAAAGTCAAGTTGAAATTATTCTTAAAAAAGACAGCCTGAATCAGGCCGATAGCCTTTTGTTAAAAGCGGCATTCGACAGGCTGGAATCCATTAACAAAAAATTAAACCCCAAGCCATGAAGATAGATTTTAAAAAGCCACGGTACATTATACCGCTGATTATACTGCCTTTTGTGTGCATTTTCTTTTATGTCTATAAGAGCAGCTTTGGTAAAGAAACACCACCACAAGCAGGTAAAGACTCCCTGCAAGTAAACCTTGCCGGTGTATCTGATAAGGTCAGAAACCAGGCGCTAACAGATAAGCTGGATGCTTACCGTAATGAGTATAAAAAAGCAGATGGTTATACTGCTATCGGGCAGATCCAGGAAGAGCAGGCAAGTAATCAGGATCCAAATTCTTTATATAATGATAAAGAAAAGCGAATGCTTGACTCTATCGAAAAAGCCATGAACCGAAAATATGGAATGGCCTCACAGGAAAGGCCAATCGGTTCCAATACTAATTTTCCAGATGCTTCCCTCCCGTTCAGGAAGTCAAGATCGCCAGAACAGCAGGATAAGGCTCTCGCAGAAGCTTTGGCAAAAATGAACCAACATCCTCCGGTTACCGGTTATCGCCAGACTGCACCTGAACAAACAGATCCTATGCAGCTATTCCGACAGCAAATGGCTTTAGTTGATAGTATAGGGAAAGCCAATGACCCCGATTACAAGGAAAAGCAGCAGCAGAAGCAACAAGCCGAGCTGTTGGAAAAAGACTTGAAGAGCAAGAAAAAATTGTCTGTCAGTAAATCTGATGCTAATGCCCATGTATTTAACACCATAAGTGCCGATCAAAACGAAACTTTTATTACTGCGATCATTGACCAGGATATTACCGGCTATGCAGGCTCACGTTTAAGGATCCGCTTATTGGAGGATATGATGGCGGGACGCTTTTTGGTTAAAAAAGGCACTTATTTGTTTGCCCAGATCTCCGGTTTTAGTGGCCAGCGGGTTAACCTTACCATTACCACGATCATGCAGGGAAATAATATCCTGCCCGTAAAACTGGATGTTTATGACAACGATGGGCTTCCGGGCCTGTATGTCCCAGCCTCAGCCTTTAGGGAATTTACCAGGGAATTAGGTGGCAGTACCAGTCAGGGCATTACGCTTCAACAACAAGCTGAAAATAACAATCAACTGGTTATGAGTATGGTTCAGAAAATGTTTCAGTCAACAACAACCGCTGTTAGCAAATTGATTCGCCAGAATAAAGCAAAGCTGAAATATAACACGATAGTCTATCTCATAGACCCAGACGAATTAAAAGCTAACCAAAACAACTATTAACTCTTTTTTATGAAAACAATATATGTCATTTTACTGGCTGTGTTCAGTCTGTTCCAGGAAATCTATGCTCAAAATTTCCCGAGTGTTTATCGAAAAGACCTGCCCAATGTTTTTATCAGCAAGAATATTTCACTGCATTTTATTTCGCCGGAGCCTATTACTTACGCGGACATTTCTACTCCGATGATTGTCGGCGATCTTCCGGTTAAGAACATTCTCAGGCTCAAAATAAAAACTGATTCGCTGACTATGGATACAGGCTATATCGGCGTAGTTACCATTATAGGAGAAAGTTTTATATCCCAGTATAATCTTCGATACGCAGGTGTTCTGCAACCGCAGATTAGTTCACAAGTGGAAATTCTGCCGGATCAAACCCGTCCGCTGGATGTGCCAGGCGTCAGCCTGACCAGACAGGAGATGAAAGACCATGCATTGGCAATTTTAAAAGATCACAGCAGGTCTGTTGTAAGAAAAGAAAGTGCTTACGGGCTTAAAGCTACGCTAAACCAAGTACACACTGTAGGAAATTACATATTTCTGGATATAACCTATAAAAATGAAACCAATTTGGCTTATGACATTGATGAGCTGCGTTTCAAGATAGAGGATAAGAAAATCAATAAGGCTACTAACGTACAGTCCATCGAGATCAAACCAGTCTGGCAGCTCTATTCTTCAGGATCATTTAAAAGAAACTTCCGCAATATCTATGTGCTTAAAAAAGCCACGTTTCCTGAAAACAAGGTGCTAACCATTGAACTCATTGAAAAACAGATCTCCGGAAGAACATTGACCCTGCAAATTAAATATCGTGATATAATAAAAGCAGATACTTTCTGAAATCGTGTTGCAAAGGTTAACCGCAGCAGGATGTTCCCTGCTGGATAGGCGGACATTTAACCGTTCCATAGCTGCAAAACACACAGCAATCGCCCGTAAACGGCTTTAAGCGTGCCTTACAGCTTTCACATTCATAAAAGTACTGACAGGCATCGATCGGCATTTCTTCCTCTTTTTGAAAGCCGCAATTGGGACAGGTAATTACAGAATTTAGCAGGATTGCTGTTGCCATACGATTAATTTTTTTTGATTAAAGTGGGTTGGTATCCTATTTCTTTTATCTTATGATTGATGCTATCGGCATTTGTCTTAGCCGGATCATAGCGTACGATCGTTTCTGACTTTTCAAAGGATGTGCGGGAAGTTGCAACACCGTTAATCTCCAGCAGAGATCCATCAATATGTTTGGTACAATCCGCACAGCTCATACCTTTAATATTCCATTTGACGTAGCTGAATCTCGCTTGGCTAATAGCTGCGGCTGATGGCTGAGGGGTTCTATAAAACAAGGAAGAGTAATAAGGAAAGGCAATCAGCATTCCTGAACACAGCGTGACGATCAGTAAGAACTTTTTAGACTGCCAGAACGAACGCTTTTCCGGTTCGCAGCAATCCACTTGCTGTTCCTGCCTGGTAGCCAGTTGCTGGTACCAGATTATCGCAAAGACCAGAATAGTCAGGCCAATCATATAAGGGCGAAAGGGTTCCATCCAGTTAAAATAAGTGGCAGCACCGCTTATTCCGCCAAAGACGGCCAGCAAGGGTGCAATACAACAAAGAGATGCAGCTATTGCTGCAAGTATTCCACTTATCCAGCTTTTTTGAATTGCATTTTTCATACTCGTATTGTTGCTGATTGATTTTTTATGATACTGAATAAAGGTTTGAGCAGATGTAACTGGGATGGGCAAACTGAATAGAATATCGTCTGACCGGACTTTCGCGATTGTATGACGCTGCCATTTTTCAATTTATGAAGGTGCTGTGAAATAGCTGGAATCTTCATTTCCAGAATATCGCTTAAATCACAGGGGCACAATTCATGTTCCTGATCTAAAAGGAAAAGTATTTTTAATCGTACCTCATTTCCGGCTAAAGCTACAACCTGGGAAAGTTCAGAAAAAGATTGCTGGTTTTCTTTTATGATTTCCCTGCAATTATTGATCTGGCTTAAATCAGCAAAAATCCTCTTACATGCGCTCATATCAAATATCAAGTTACAAAGATACGTATTTAAGCAATTACTTAAATAAGAGTTTTTACGATAACGCGACTTGCATGAATGATAAACTTAAAACTCATTAAGGAGAATTCACAGTTTTTTAAAATCTCACCCTTTATTTAATTAATTATGGAAGAAACGAAAGAACAGCAATCGCTGCACCGCTTCCTGCAATTTGGCATTTATCTTTCTGTAGTCTTTGATGTGTTACTATTTGTCTATGCTCGCAAAATAACCGGCACAGCAATAAGCGAGCATTATGGTCTTTCTCATTTTTTAGAGAGAATGGCCAAAATAATAATCTATAAGGATCCTTTAAACAGCAAGCTATTTACCTTGGTCCTGATTTGCCTGGTTTCTGTTGGAACACTCAGTCGGAAGAAAAAAGACCTGAACCCTAAAAATGCCATTGTTTACCCATTGGCAGCAGGCCTGCTGATTTTTATTGGTGGACTTTGGTTCTATGAAAAGACAGGAGAAATCGTCTTTCCTCATACCAACTGGTATGATATCGGGTACATAACTTCTGCTTTTGGGGGTGCTATCCTGGTACATATTGCAATGGATAATGTATCTAAGATCATAAGTTCCAATTTAGGCAAGGATAAGTGGAATGTCGAAGGCGAATCCTTTATGCAGGCCACTAAGCCAAAAGTCACTCCGTATGCCGTTAATATCCCAACATTATTCTATTACAAGAAGAAAGTCCGTAAAGGGTACATCGTACTGGAGAACGTATTTCGGGGAACATTGCTTTGCGGAGTCCCCGGCAGTGGTAAAAGCTTTGGAGTAGTAATGCCTGTGATCAGGCAATTTCTGGCCAATGGCTTCACCTTATGTTTATACGACTTCAAATTTCCAGATCTTGGTAAAGTTGCTTATTATCATTATTTACTGGCTAAACAAAACGGGAAATGCAAGAACTATGAATTCCATGTAGTCAACCTTAGTGAACCAGAGAAAAGCAGGCGTCTGAATCCCTGGAGGGCAGCCTACTTATCTACCCTGGCTGATGCGTCTGAAACCGCTGAAGGTCTGGTCGAGGCGATGAAAAAAGGTGATAAATCAGGAGGCAGTGATCAGTTTTTTACCCAGTCAGCCATCAACTTCCTTGCCTCATGCATTTACTTTTTCAGTAAGTATAATGGAGGGCAATACTCAAGTTTTCCTCATGTACTGGCCTTCCTTAATCTCTCTTATGAGGACATATTCAGTACCTTGTTTAGCAATAAGGAACTTGCTTCATTGCTATCTCCTTTTATGACGGCCTATAAAGCTCGTGCTTTTGATCAGCTGGAAGGCCAGGTTGGAACACTTAAGATCTTTATTAGCCGTCTGGCCACTAAAGAAACTTTTTGGGTCTTTTCCGGTGATGACTTCGATCTGAAGATCAGCGATCCGGCACATCCTGCTGTTTTGGTACTGGCAAATGATCCAAATACACAAAGTATCAACTCGGCGTGTTACTCGGTTATTCTTAACCGGATTACCCGGCTGGTCAATTCCAGAGGTAATATTCCTGTAGGTTTGGTAATAGATGAGGCACCCACTTTGTACTGCCATAAAATCGAAAATCTAATTGCCCAGGCCAGATCGAATTTGACCGCTGTCCTTTTGGGACTTCAGGAATTGCCTCAGCTAAAGCAGCAATATGGAAAGGAAACGGCCGCAACCATAACCGCTGTAGTTGGTAATGTACTTTCAGGGTCGGTACGAAATAAAGAAACACTGGAATGGTTGGAGCGGCTGTTTGGCAAGGTTAAGCAGGTAGGCGAAAGCCTCTCTATTGACAGGACTAAAACATCTGTATCCCTGAGCGAAAAACTCGAGCCTCTGATTCCTGCCGGAAAGATCGCCTCTTTAAAAGCAGGAGAAATGGTTGGCATTCTTGCTGCCGATGCGGTAGAAAAGTTTACCGGACAATACGAAACCTCCGCCGTTAACTGCCGGATCAATCTGGATTTAAAAGCGATCAAAAAAGAAGAGCAGGCTTATCGAGAGCTCCCTGTTTACTATGATTTTAAAGGCCGGAAAGAAGAAGTACTGCTGCAAAATTTCAATAAGATAAATAGCGAAATACAGGAGATGGTCAGGCAGTTTAAACCTATGGCAGCACCTCAGCCTGCCCCAACATCAAAAGGATCTATGAAGCCAGGCTTCAAAAAATAAGTCTTTGCCGGCTTAAGATCCCCCACTCATTTTTCACTTAAAAATTAAATTTATGGAAGAACGGCGAAGCCCTCCTTCCAACCTTAAAAAACAAATTATCATGGAAGAATTAATTGGTACTGTAGTTCTGGTTCACCCGGAACTTATGAATGATCCTGTGAACCGTCAGGGTCAGGTTGGCATTGTTGCCACAGCAGATCTTGGACAAGATGAAGTATTTGTGGGTTTTGGCAAAGGGCCATTAGGTCTGTACTCGGTAGATGCATTGCTTGCATTAAAACCACACAATGAAATCTATAAAGACCTGCTCACCCACGTTCAGGAACTGGATCCGCAGGATTTTAAAGCCATGTTGCGCATCAGTATGCTCCTGGAAGCTGGTTCACCCAAACAGATTAAAGATGCAATGGAACTAGCTATGACCAGCTACCAGACTTTATCTCACTGCACAATACCCTTACAAGATAAACTGAATCCAGTCAGGGAACAAAACCAGATTGAAGAGCGGGACTATGCCCACACTCGTTAACTGGCTTCAATTATTAAAACTAATGAAAGACTAAAAAAATAAATTGTTATGGATGAATTGGTAGATAAAGAGGTTATGGTACATCCCAACCTGACCCAGGATCCTGCTACCAGGCAGGGTCAAACGGGAACGATTACAAATGTCGTGCACGAGAATGATGAGGTATTTGTGCGTTTTGGCGATAATAGTATAGGCCTATACAGCTCTGATGCGCTACTCTTATTAAAGCCAGCATCTTTAATACTGGAAAGCCTTCGCTCCGCTATTTATGGAATAGATTATCTGGATAGTAAGGATATCGTGGGAATTCTTGACGTCTATGCACTGCAAGCTTCAGGTCAGATAAAAGAAGCATTGGAACTTGCTATCAGTAATGAAACTGTGCGTATCGCTTCCATAGTATTCGTAGATGACTGGATCGACCGTGGCTATTCAGATCAACAAGACCGTGGTCAAAGTCCAAATATAAGCCGATGAATTGGAACGCTGGGGGTAAAGGCGTTATCAACTGCATTACTTTTCTGCTTCTTTTGTTACCAGTAGAAATTATCGCCCAGGATATTCACCGGCCAAGCGTTCCTGGAGTCAATATCAGTCTGCCCTTAGCACATTTGATCGTCACTTCATCCTTTGGATGGCGTATTCATCCAATACTTGGCAAACCAGATTTTCACCGTGCAGTGGATCTCGCCGCCAGCAATGACCCCGTTTATAGTATCATGGATGGTATCGTTTGTGAAACAGGCAAGCATCGCATTCTGGGTAACTATGTGAGAATAGATCACGGGAATATTCAAAGCCTCTACGGGCATCTTTCTCAGGTGCTTGTCCAAGCTGTCCAGACGGTTTTGGCTGGTCAGCCGATTGGTATCACCGGATCCACAGGACGAGCGACCGGGGAACATTTGCATTTCAGTATCGTGTTCGGTGATAAGTATATACATCCGTTGCTTTTTCTCAAAGGAGCAATGGAGCAACAGGTATCCAGCCCACCATTCACTAAAAACTAAGACTTATGAAACCACATTTAAAGAAAGCCCAGCAATCACTTGAGAATAAACTCAATCAATTGCTAGAGGGTGAAGCTATCAGTTTAACCCCGAAAGAAGCAGCTATTTATGGCGCAGATCAATCTGATTTTTTGCCCGCAGAAGAGGAGGTAGATGATGGCCGGTGAAAAAGCAAAAGCCCTGCATATTCAAGTCGCCGAAAAATTGATCGAACAGCTTAAAGCAGGAACCGCTCCATGGCAAAAACCCTGGAGCAGCGAGAATCTGCCAGCTTTTGAATTGCCTTATAATGTCCAGAGCGGTAAT
Source organism: Sphingobacteriales bacterium 16-39-50 (assembly GCA_002257025.1). Classification (GTDB taxonomy): domain Bacteria; phylum Bacteroidota; class Bacteroidia; order Sphingobacteriales; family Sphingobacteriaceae; genus Daejeonella. The sequence continues at coordinate 125,754 of NCHA01000005.1, forward strand.
CGTTACAAAGGCATCAATACATTAATGCTTTTGCTTGCAGAGAGAGAAGACCCCCGATGGATGACTTTTAAGCAGGCTGCAGCCAGTGACTGGCAAGTTAAAAAAGGCGAAAAAGGTACCATGATCCAATTTGTTAAAACGACGGATCAACAGACCAAACGAGACGAAAAAGGGAAACCGGTTTTGAATGAACTGGGGCAGCCCGTAAAAATAAATTTAAAACTCGATAAACCGATTATTACTTCGGCCTGGGTTTTTAATGCTGAACAGATCAACGGCATTCCTTCTCTTGAAAGGCAAGACACAGAGTCTTTAACCTGGAATCCTCTTGAGCGTGCAGAAAGCCTTATTAAACAATCCGGAGCTGTCATTCATCACAGGGCAGGCGACCGGGCTTTCTACAGCCCAATAGCTGATCAGATTACTATGCCTCTCCGCGAACAATTTGATGCGCCAGGTAAGTATTACGCCACCCTTCTACATGAACTGGGGCATTGGACAGGACATACAGACCGTCTGGATCGGAGTATAATGAACAGGTTCGGGACTGAAGATTATGCCCGCGAAGAACTCCGGGCAGAGATCGCCTCCTTATTGATTGGTCAGGAACTCCGGATCGGCCATGACCCTGGGCAGCATGCCGCTTATGTTGATAGCTGGATTAAGGTATTGCAGGAAAATCCCTTTGAGATCCACAGTGCTGCTACTGATGCTGAAAAGATCTTTAACTACCTGACCAGTATGGAAAGGAAACAGGAAATAAAAGCAGAAACAAATACCAAATTCTTATCTACAGGTGATGAAATTCCTTATAAGGATACAGTGTATAAAGTGCAGGGGCATTTAAAACAAGGCCGCCTCCGCATGGAAGATCAGACCAGTGGAAACACTTTTATCCTTTCCAGGTCGGATGGTCTTTATGGGTCCTTACTTTATGCTAAACAGGAGCTGGCTACTGGTAAAACCGTCCAAAAAACCATTGAACCATCACAAACACCAGAGCCTGAGATTGCGGCTTATGGTATTAAACGTTAGACAAACCCTTTAATCCTTCTTTATGGAAACTATATTTTTTGAAAAGGAGCTGCCAATAACTGATCTGGAAAAGCTGGGGCTTTTCCGGGATGGTAGCCTAATACTTGAACGTGAAGATCTGGATGCATTGCTATCCGGCAGGCGAACAGACCTTATTACACTTAATGAACTGCAAAGTGATGGCTTTCGTATCGAAAGACTGGACGCAAAACTATCACTAGACAGAACGCCGGAAGGAAAGATAACAATTCAGCTTCATCCAATTTACAAAGAAGCGCAGAAACATCCTTTATTGGTAGATGTAGAAGCCGACCAGTTGGAACTTGGTACGATCAGCAATGTTCAAAAAACCTACCATACACCGGAGGGTAAGAAAAAGTCCTGGGTGATCGAATACGATTCTGAAACCAAGGAATTTATATCCTATGACCCCGATAAGATTAAAGTGCCGGAGAAAGTTAATGGGGAGACACTTTCGGATATTCAAAAGGAACTGTATCGGAATGGCGGCCTCGTACAGCTTTCCGATGGAACATTATTACAGCATCGGGCTAGTGAACGAAAAGGAATACTATCTGATCGTGCCGCACTGGTGCTTTCTGTACTATTAGATGGCGGTCTTTCCTATTTGGTTGTAAGAGGTCTCCGGAATGTCTTAAATAATCCTAATCCCCAAAAAGACGAATATTCTGAAGCCTATAATCATGTAAGAAGGGACATGGGAAAACCACAAATTGAGAATATGCCCCCGAATCCTGATGTTCAGCTTCAGGACAATAATCGTAAATCACAGCAGAATCGGGGGTACGGACGTGCAACCTCCAGGTAATCATGCTCCCTTTTTTAGAGGCTTTGGGTATCAAGCCCGAAGTGCAGCATTTTTTTGAACCCTGGCTGGAAGTTAGCTCTGAGACAGAATTGCAGTTTTCCTATTTAGATCAGGCAATTAACCGAAAAAAAAGGGAAGTCCTAAATGCACATGGTAGTCTTATTCCGTCAACAACCGGGATTTGGTGCGCGGGTGCTCTTCACCCAAATACTGTCAGACATAACTTCCTTTTTAATTCAGCGATAGAAGTCCTTAGTTTTTGCAGTATGAATATCGGCTGGCTGGCAAGGCCGGGTAACGTTGCATTTTCAGCACTTGGTTTGTGTCCTGTTGCCAGCCAGGTTGAGGCACTCCGATCCAGATTTCCTAACGCCCGTCTGCATACTGTTTTTGGAAATGATGTATTAGGAAGGATCGCGGACTGCAAAGTTGCTTTATGGGCTAAAGGAAAGGATGCTGATTTTCATATGCATCAGGATATAATTATTGCACAATACAACAGTAAGAGTTTCCGAATACCCGAGTCAATTTTTTCTCTTCACTTTTTTGAAAAAAAAAGCAGTCTTCGGGCGGGGATCCGTACCCATAAACCAAAAGCAGGGTTTGTCTCTTTTTTTGAGCTTCTCAAAGAAGCATCCTAATAAAAAGATAGTCTTTCTAAATACTAAACTTATGATTCCCGAGCAATTTAAGATCAACACGTTGTTGAAAGTAAACATATTTGGCCATGAGGCTGATGTGAACTATGCGTATTACTGGCCAAGAATTAAAGAAGAGCAACTAAAGCTCAAAGATGAAGGTCCGCTGGTTAGCCACATCGAATTTCGCTCTGATTCTAAAATTATCAGCGAAACTGGCTATCGTTCACATTTCTTTCACAGTGTCCTCCTGGAAGACACCACCTATGAAACAGTTCAGCAGCTTGTAACTGAAATAGGTGAGATGCTGGCCAAAGAAAATGGCTATGAGCCTAGATCTCCCGCCAATCAAATGAGTCTCTTTTAATCATCACTGTTTTTCAATTTTTTATTTATTCACTTATTAAAATCAAATTATCATGAACGAAAAAAATCTAGATTACCTTAAAAAAGTTCTGGACAACCTGGGTTTTGGAACCCGGCTTAATGATGTCCTGGAAACTGCTATCCGCCGGGAGATTCCCCGCTTTACATTGGGTTTAAACAATACGCATAGGCCCGCCGAAGTAAAAGATCAGAACATACCAAGGACTGATCATATCCGCTTTGAGCTAAATTTTAACAAAGCAAAAGAAAGTGATATGTACTTCCTGAATGATTACTTGGTTACTCTCCGTAAACAAGGAGAGCCTGTGCCGCGCATACAAACATTTGACTTGGAAAGAGATCATCGTATCACGGCTTTACAGGCATGGAAACTATTATCGGGCTTATCTTTTGAAAAGGATGTTTATCCAAAACAGAACAGCGAAGAAAAGACTGCTTATAAGCCGGAGAAAACAAAGGTATGGTTTAAATTAAATCTTGACGTTACGGATGCTTACGGTAACCATCCATTACGCACATTCTACCCCGAATACCAATACAATTTGTCGGATAGCCTGGCTAAATATCCGTTGAAGGGCTTAGAAGATGCAACCAAAAAAGAAGAAGTATTAAAAACCTTAAAATACGGCAACTTCCAGGATGCGGAACTCACCATCGGAAAAAAATCAATACCGGTAATGCTTGCAGCTAACCCTCAGATGAAAACCATTGATATCTATGACAAAAACAGGAGAGAGATCCGCGATGAAGAAATCTTTCCTGAGCGAGCGGCCGCTCAAACCGCAAAAGCGGAAACTTCAGTTGGGGTAAAAAATGGAAAAAATGCAGTAAGCCAGTCAGCTCCGGAACAGACGGAACAACCGTGGAAGCAAGAGCCGGAACTGGAAAGCGCTAAAACTATAGGTAGATAAGACCTTGTATTATCCATTGCCTTGCAGGAGAGCGGGTATCCTTTTGCGTATACGTACCACGCTTACGCCGGGTACGCTTTAGCGCCGGAATCCTCGCACACCTTCAGGCACCCACGCCGGGAAAGAACAGCCCTACACCTTCCGTTTTTCAAACGGCTGGGCTGTTCATACCAGGCTTTATCATTCCCGCCCGCCTGGACGATCACTGCCACTTTAAATCTTATAAAATGAAACGTTTACTACAAAAGGTCGACCGGATCAGAGCATCCGGTACAGCTACGCTAAATCTGGATCCAGTCTCTCCCTATTATAATTTGTCAGGCAAAAGATTCAAGGTTGAAAGTATGGGTACCCCCGGTTACAAATGCCGGATTACACTTTTAATCAATGATAAACCAGTGGATTTTACCATAAATGATATCATCTGACCAATCTCAGATCCAATTTTGATTTAAATTTTTCCAGCATGGGCACATTAAGATTACGAACTCCCATTAGCTATTATGGGGTAAGCAAAAACATTGTCCTGGGCGCAAGAAAAAGGGTGCTTATATGAGAAATAGGAAGGTGAATAAGAAATTATACCAGCTAAAAAAGAAAAATTAATATGAATGACGTTTCTTTTGGTCATAAATCCACTGCTCGAACTTGCGCTCTTTTTGTTTGCGCTGAGCGCGTTTTCTCGATCTGGAGTTAAGATATAACACAAATAGAAGCAGTACACCAAAAGCAACAGGAACAGCGATAGTGGAGTTCTTCATGCTTATACCAGCAAGCATAATACCGGTAACGATAATTGAGGTGAGTAGGAAAAGAAGTATTGTTCTCATAGCCTTATTGCTTTAATTAGCTAACCAAATTACTATAGATAACTCTTACTCAAATTTACAAAATTTAGTGCAAACAACAAAGTAAATGGCTCATATTAAGGCGATATGATATTTAAAGCAATTGATAATCCTTATGGCCTATCTTAGTAGAAAATAAAGGAATGACCAAGTTTAATAGCAAATTAGTTGTTAAATATTCGACTGTTTTCGGTTTCACTAAGAAGTTCGACGAAACTGAACTGCAAGTAATTGATAAGAGTACCTGGGCTAAAATTTTAGCTAGGCTGAACCATCTCGCAAGAAACCGTAAGAACTATACGCCTGATCAGGTTCTTAAGGAATGGTTTAGCTCTGAAAACACTGAATACAGCAAGGCTGTTTATGAAAAAATAAAGGTTGGCTATGGGCCGCTTGGTTTCGGCCCCAATGATTTAACGCTTATAAGTATCTGGAGCAACTTGTCTCTTTACGATAAAGTTCTCAAAAGCAAAGGCAATGAATCCACGAGCCTGAAGGGAAATACTTCTGAGAAAAATCTATTTGAAATCTATTTAGCCCTAAACGAAGAATTTGCTGAAGGATCGAATAAAATCGCTGATGAATTGAACATCAAGGATTATACCTACCCCATCGATTATTTAGCTCGCACTACGATCACTACGTTAATAACCTATAACGATTTAGTGCATTTAAGCCCCGTGGAGCTTTTGATAAGCCATTTTATCAAAGCTTACTACTGCTTTATGTTTTTGGAAGAAGGCAAGCATAATGATTTAGTTGCACTATTTTTGAAGCCATACGGTGTCACAAGCTGGCAAGAATATTTAAAGCACTTGTTGCCAATAATGAATGCAGCTGTCATTCAAAAGGACGACTCTGGCTTATATTATTTTAATATTGAGAATTCTGCCGACCCGGCCAAAACAAAAATTCTCTTTGAACATTTGGCGTTAAACCAGGAAGAATCCTATCCAATCAAACCTGATTTTCTTCATGCCAGGGCGAGCCCATTATTTAAGACAGAAGAAAACAGGTACTTAATCATGGATCCTGTATTAACGGTTAACAGGTTATACAATTCCATTTTCTTTGAGCTATTGAGGATCGCTGAAGCCAACTCATACCTCAACCCTAAATACGCATCTTTCTTCTCTTTATACACATTCGATTTTATCGAAAAATTTCTTTCTTATTCCCTGCTGAACAAAATATACAATAAGACACAATGCTATAAATTATCTGGCCAGGAAATTAAGAAGAAGTTTAGTGTTGAATCTGAACCGGATTATTACGTTCGTAAAGGCAATAAGGTGTTTTTATTTGAAGTCAAGGGCAGTATAGTTACAGGGATAGCTAAACAATCATTTTCTTACTTGAAGATAGAGAAAGAGCTAAAATCAAAATACCTATTTGATGAAAAAGACAAGCAGAATAAAGCAATACGTCAATTAGTCGAAAGAATCATAACCCTTTTTGAAGGTAAGGCGAAATACGACGAAGCTGCCAATGCTAGGACGATTAGAATATTCCCGATTTTGCTGGTTTCAGAAATCGCTTTAACTACCCCCGCTACCAATTTTCTTCTGAATCAGTGGTTTAAGGCAGGTGTGGACAAGAACGATTTACTGAGAAACAACAAGCACCGTATTTGTGATTTGGTAATAATTGACTTAGATACTCTGATTTTGTATTCTCAGGTGTTTGAAGAAAACAACAATTTATTAGAGACAATGATTTTAAAGTACTATGCTGCTGTTGCACAAAAGAAAATTCGCCCGGCAAAGGGCATTGAGTTTAATGAGCAGTTTATAACTATGCAGATGCAAAAATCTTTTATTCCTTTTTCGGATTTTCTAAGGGATGAACTAAAGATAAAAGCGCCGGATATTTTTATAGAGTTTGGCAAGGATCTTTTAAAATAGAGGTTTAGATCATGAAAAATCAGCAACGAACAAAAAAACATCATTTTGTCCCCGAGTGCTACCTGAAAAATTTTATTAAGGAAGGATGTTTGTTTACCCTGGATGTTCGTAAGGTTCAAAAAGGTTTTAATACTCTATGCAAGGAAGGTCAGCCAGCCATGATATGCTATCTGGAAGACTATTATAAAATAGATTCGGGTTCTCTCAACAATCAATTTCAGTTAGACGGTTATGAAAATTTGTTTATCGAGACGGATGTATTAACAAGCCTCGAAGGAAAGTACGGTGAATTGTGGAATAAAATAACAATGAAGCAAGAGCTGACGATGGACGAAGCGGTAAATATGTGTGATTTTATAATACAAATGAAACTTCGGAATCCTTACTGGTTTGAATATACATTAAAAAAGTATAAGGAGGCGTGGATTGACTCGGCCATGAACAGCATTTATAGGGAAAAATTTATGACCAACCCTCGTTTTGCTCATATACCTGAGAATATCCAGAAACTGATTTGCGAATATGTACGGGATGATAACAAAAACGATGTCACCTTTAGTAAAAAGATGCAGCTATTTGGATTAATCCAGCGATATTCAGAGAACCCGGAAAGGAACAGTAATATCGAAGCTAAGGGGGTTATCGAAATAAATAATCGTTCCTTACAGTGCGTCAATAAACTGTTAATAGCATCGGACGACTGGTATTTGTCCCAGATCGCTGTGATAAATAACCCGAATAAGACGAAGTAATAGGCATGTTTACAAAATAAATATTCAGGGTGATAGCAAATAAGTTGTGCGCGAAACACAGGAACGGTACTTAAATACTAGGCAGTTTGGTCGCGATCTTGACCATTATAAAGTACCTTTGCGCTAGATATAAAAAGTAATTTTATATATTTAAAGAACGTTAAAATCATCGCTACAAGAAACATTTTATTATGAACCAGGACTTAATGATCAGATTGTTCCGTTCCATCGATGGGGAGCCAAAGGACGATATAGTTAAAGTCGCCGAGGTTATTATTGATGATGAACGCAAGAAGGGACACATGCGCTTAGCAGACCGTCTAAAAAACATACTTGACAAGAATATTAATTATCACCAGTCTTTTAAAGGTGAACTGAAAAACATACTTGGCAGTCACGTTAGCATCCCTACCGACAAAAGAAACAATATACCCTTAGCAAACGAGATACCCCGTGAGCAGCTTCGTTATGAAATGATCCTGTCTCCAGAGGTTGAAGAAAAGATCCAGCGCATAGAAAAGGAATACGTTGCGCGTGAGCGCTTGGCCCATTTTGGATTAAAACCGAGGAAAAGGATCTTAATGCACGGTTCTCCCGGCTGCGGTAAAAGTATGAGCGCAGAAAGGATCGCCTGGAATATCGGGCTGCCCTTTTTAAAGGTAAAATTTGAGGCCATCATATCCTCTTACCTGGGTGAATCGGCCTCTAATCTAAAGTTGCTGTTTGAAGCTATTAAAAGCTATCCTTGTGTACTGTTGTTAGATGAATTTGATTTTATAGCAAAAGCGCGTGACAACAAACAGGATGTGGGCGAAATGCACCGGGTAGTCAATATTTTATTGAATGTGCTAGAAGATTACGATGGCCCAGGAATCATTATTGCAACTACCAATTTGGAAGGTTCCATTGACAGGGCTTTATTCAGGAGGTTTGACGATATTATTGAGATGCCCAAGCCTGGCAGGTCTGAGATCACTGAAATTTTGAAATCCACTTTAGGATCTATCAAAACGTCCAAAGATATAAAATGGAGTGTCTTAGCCGGAAAGATGGTTGGCTTCTCTGCTGCTCTGATCGTAAAAATAGCTAATGACGCGGCCAAGCTGTCAGTTATAAAAGGCAATGATAGCGTCGATGCTTGCTATTTTGACGAATCTTTAAAAGAGAATCAATTATATATCAAATCATAAATGGCAGAATTCCCACATCTGCCATTGGTGCAAACTATTACAGGTACCCATAAGCCCCCAAAAGGTGGGGGCAACAACGCTCTCGATCCCCGAACCAGCAATAATCTTGCAAACAGAGGCCAGCACGGACAAAGCCTGAAGAACATCACTACGGGGCTGAGGGATGATCGGAGCAAGGTTATCGACGAGCGAAGAGCAGCAGGTTTACCGGACCTGCCGGGGCAGGACGCCATCCCCATATTTTTGCAGGTTGATACCAAGTTGTTTAACATCGAATCCCTTCGCGGCATGGGAATTGAGATCATCGCAGAAGAACTGGATGGATTTATAATCGGTGCCAGCAGTGATGGCTTTACTTCCTTACATGCCAAGATCGATAAATTCATTAACGAAGAAGGAAAATTCAAGAACCAGGCTGCACAGTTATGGCAGATCGTTGCTGGAAACCAATGGCGCGCCCAGCAAATCCTTTCTGAAGAGCTCTTTGCAAAATGGCCAAACATTGCGGACGATGATACGCTTATTGTGGATATCTCCGTCGCGTGTTATATAAATAAACCCCCTCAGCCTGTTATGGAGGAAGGGGAAGATGAACTGCACTACCATAATAGGCTTGCAAGGTGGACAACCAGAGTCCAGGAGATAGAGCTTCAGAAATCTGATCTTGCGGATGAACGGGCAGAATCGATCCAACAATTTTTATCAGTATACAGTGCGGAGATCAACCCGGAAAGTGTGCAGTTTGATGACAGCTTTTGTTTTCGTGTTACTTTACCGGGACAAGCATTAAAAGATTTTGTTCTGAACTATCCTTATGTCTTTGAAGTGATCGAATACATTGAGGTTGATGCCCCATTGATCATTGACGGCGAAGTGGTCGAAAATGATCTGGAGATTGTAGCCCCGCAGGAGAATGCCCCTAAAATATGTATCATTGACAGCGGGATCCAGGAGAACCATCGCCTATTAGCACCTTCGATTTTAACTCAGCAATCCGTAAATTATGATCCTTTTGATGCTACAACGGCGGATCTGGTTGCTCAGGGCGGACATGGTACTAGGGTTACCGGAGCGGTGCTGTACGGCGAGGATATCCCGGCTCAGGGGTCGCACCAGCTGCATTGTTTTATTCTAAATGCCAGGGTGTTAAATCGCGATAATATGATGTCCTCCCAACTTTATCCTCCAGCGTTAATGGGCGATATCGTTTACAATTTTGTTGATTCAAAAATATTTAATCTTTCCATAAATACGACCATACCCTGCCGGTTGGTACATATGTCTCCCTGGGCGGCCGCCATTGATCAATTGTCCCATGAAGAAGAAGTATTGTTCATTGTATCTGCCGGCAATTTGAAAAAATCCACAGGGATAGTCACCAATCCCGGCATCATGGAACACGTGGCTGCCGGAAGGAACTATCCACAGTATCTGCTGGAAGCCAGTTGCCGTATCGCTGATCCTGCGCAAAGTAAATTTGCCATTACGGTCGGGTCGGTATGTCTTGGTGGCTTCGAAGACCTTGACAGAATCTCTTTTGGCCAGCGTGACACAATATCCTCATTCTCACGAACTGGTTTAGGGCTATGGGGTGGTATTAAACCCGAAGTTGTCGAATACGGCGGTGATTGGGTTAGAGAGAAGCTGGGCACTAACCTATCCTATGAAAACTCAATTAATCCGCTGCTAGTACGAGCTGGTGGAACCGGAGTTGACCGGGGAACGGCCGGGACTTCGTTTTCTGCTCCGAAGGTAACGTATATCGCTTCCAAATTACAGGCGGCATTCCCTAATGAAAGTGCATTACTATATAAAACATTAATAATACAATCAGCCAGATTGCCTCAAAACTTATTCAAGACACCCACCTTGACAGCAATGCGGATGTTTGGATACGGTATGCCCAATTTGAACAGAGCAACGGAAAACTCCGAAAGGAGGGTTACCCTTGTGGAAAGTGCAACTGTAAAACCGGGGGTCGCCAACCTTTACACGATTAATATTCCACAGGAGCTCAGACGGCCGGGAGAGGATTTTGATATCCTCATCGAGGTAACATTATGTTACACGGCTAAACCCCGTCGAACACGCAGGAGAACGCAATCTTATTTGTCGTCTTGGCTCAGTTGGGAATCATCAAAGATCGGCGAATTATACGATCCGTTTAAAGCCAGGGTATTGAAACACATGGAGGATCCTGAAGCTGACTCAGTGGAGGATAACAATTCAATTAAATGGTCTGTCTGGTCAAACCCAGGATGGGGTACGGTAAAAGGATTAAAAAGACAAGACAGCGCAACGCAGAAAGATTGGATTGTTGTTAAATCCAATACTTTGCCGGAACAATTATCCTTCGCCGTTATCGGCCATAAAGGATGGGAAAGAGATCTTTCCGAGGAAGTGCCTTTTTCTTTTGCCGTAAGCCTCGAAGTGCTTGATGGGGAACTGGAAATCTATGAACGGATCAGGGCAGTCAACCAGGTTGAAGTTGAACAGCAAATTCAAGTAGTGATTTGAGTTGAACACTGGGAAATCTTGTGTCGGCTTTTATTCTCTAGTCTTTCTAATAAGCCATATTACAGCCATCTTGCTGCTGTCAAAGTATTTGTTGACTTTGGGTCAGGCAAGGTCTTCGATAAGCGTATCGGTATCTGTCCGAAACCTGTAATCCATCAACACCAAATCAAATGCTTTCATTAATTTTTCGCGTTCGGTCTTGCTTGTCTGGTCATTTTTGATCAAGGCGTTGAAAGCACTAATTATAAATTTTGTTCCTGAATCATTAGAATAAATACCTTGTCTGCCGATCTTGTCAAATTTATTACTTTGTATAGCCAGCTCGAACAGTTCGATCGAATTCATAGGAAACGAATTACATTGGAAGGAAAGGTATTCGATAAGCTGATCACTAAACTTAAAGAAACTTGACTTAATGTATTGCTTCAAAAATCCGCTGATGTCGTTGAGTCTGATATGGGAAGATGCACTAAAGTTCCATCCTAATGTTTCAAGATCTTCTTCTGTAGCTTTGGAAAGCACAAAATCAAGCAGTTCGTCGTTTTTTTGTTTCGTCCCTTCTATAAGGTAATAGTTTTGTATGATATCATTGATTGCACTTTTACATGCATATTTATTATTGATGATTAATAATTTTATCAGGCGATCGGAAGTCGGTTCATTATGAAGGTATGAACCATATAATATGGTGAAAAGCCAATGACTATCGTCCGGCCCCAGTTTTTGGGAAACAACTAATTTTTCGTAAACAGGGACAAGTTTGCCAAAATCATGATTCCCCATATACTGCATAGACCAGAGGGAAGAAGCTATCACGTAAATATCATTTTCCTTTAAAAGTGCTGTCAGGAACAAGCCGAACGCCCGCTCTTTATCGACGTTCATTAGGTAAGCAAATTGGAAGAGGACAGCAGACCTAGTTGCCTTTGGGCCTTTTTCAAGAACTGTTTCCAAAGTAGAAAATACAAGATCGCTGTGTCTTTTGTCAGTGATGTGAACCAATGCCTCTGCAGCACTTCCGTTAATTGTATTGATGCCCTTGGTGATTAATCCTCCTGTTGAAGTTTCTTGTTCTTCTTTTTCCTCGTCCTCAAAAAAAGGGTTTTCGTTCTTGAAATCCATTGCTATCCCACAAAGAAATTCCACTATGGACTCATCGTCGCGTTCATTTCTAACGAGGTTTTTTCCAACATATAGACAATTACGTAACAGTTGCTCATCGGTGACGCTACTAATAATTTCTTTGAATAGTGGAACTATGTCGTGTGTATCGGCATTGCTTTCAGACCACCCCCAAAGGCCATATACGGCATAGATTGGTTGCACTTCAGGGGCATGCCAAGCCTTTTTGATCAATTCAAGTTTTTGCCAAGTCGGATTTTCCTTTACCGCATTTTTAAACGCACTTGTATGTTCTTCGATATTTCCCTTGAGATAATCGCTTTCGTAACGACTGACGCTGCCGTCATACTTTTTGAAAGAGGAGAGCCACTGGTCGTTGCTCATTTTTTTATAAGCTTTCGCCGGGAGCGGAGTTCCTACAATACCGGCCATTACCGAACCAGACGGCAACTTTTCTTTATATGCTCCAAACTTCCTGTGTAGGAACATATATTCTCTCCAAAACTCGGATGATTTCTTAAGATGCTCTTTTGGGATTTTCCGCAACCAAGTGAATTTGGAAAGACCGAAGTTGCAGAACAATCGTTTTCCAATCGGTCTTTCCTTATCGTAGTGGATGTAGTCCTGATTGTGAGAAATTTTACTGACCATTTCCATAGCCTTTACTTTCTTATTGTCGTTAAAAGCTACAAATGATGTTTCGAATATCATTCTTAATTCTGTCGCTAAAGAAGAGTCGTAACGAACTTCCTCACATTCCACTAGATATTCGAAAAGCTCGAATAACTCATTGCTAAACGTATCCTCGTAATCTTTCACTGCGAAGATCAGAAGTCTTAATAATGGCTTGTATCTGCTACGCTTATGTTGATTTAAGAATTCTATGAAGATAGATGGTTTGTTTATTGCGCATCTTTTTAAACATACTCCAAGGAGGCGGTACAGATAGTGGCGACCGCTCAATGATTCTTTATCTTGAAGATCAATCCGCATATAAAGGTAATCACCAATCAGCCTTTTATCATTTCCGATTTGGTTAAAATCGTTGATTAATGAATCCAACAATACTGGAATCAGTTTTTCTGGCGTTTTCTTCGCTAAAGTTTTAAGCACCTCACGTTCTTGATAGTCTCGATCAGAACTATCCTTTTTGTGGTGATTTCCAAGATGAGGTGGTATAAGTTTTAGGACGTAATCTTCGTTTTGCTTTGCAATGTTGTCTAATGTATGGTAATATCCGAATGGGTCTATTTCTTCAAAGTCTGTACAGCTTTCGAATACACGGAAAGACAGAGGGTTGCTCCAGTCCTGGTTAACGAAAAGGATATTTCTTATCAGGGCCTGATCGTTCAAGGTAAGCACATGGTCCCAAGCGCCTGGATAGTTGGACATCGAGGCATTTCGTAGAAAAAAGAAACAAGCATCTTTAATAACCTGGAATTCCTTAGCGTCGATTGTGCTGACCTCGGTGATTTTCGGTATCGGATCGTTGAGTGTAGATAAAAGGTTTTGATCAAGCGCAAACTGAAACCAGTGTTTCGATATTGCGTGTTGGAAAAACAGGACGCATAGATAAAAAGAGGAACTTATAACCTGTTTCACTATGCCCTCTTCATGTTTCGAGGGAACCTCGTGGAAAAGAACGGTCGAAAGTGCTAGGTGTTTGATGTGGTAGGAGATAGCCAGATCATTAAATAGGTTTTCCAGAGTCGAAATATATGTTTGAGGACTGTATTCACGCTGATAGTTGATCATCATTTTGACAGCCGACCGAATAAGCAGCGATTGCCCATTACCTTTTATATAATCATTGAGGCTTTTTCCGTTTTCGATAAATTGTTTGGCAAAAACAAAATCATAGAACGTCTGATGAAAGAACTGAATTTGGGAGCCCTCTTTCTTAACAAGTCTCTCGCTTTCTAGGTACCTAAGCTCTTCACCAAATTCTTCCAGCTGAAATTCACTGACAAAGATGTGTTGGTCAAAAAACATCATTTGTGCAATACGGTATAAAAGTTCTTTAATTTTGGCCCTATTTCTTGTTCCATTTTGTGGTAGGGTTGTTATTTTCTGTTTCCACAGTTCGTGGTAGAGCTGTTGCACGTTGATAATCCCTAAGCTTTTATTGTTGGCTTTGTAAATTCTGGAAAATACGTTTAGATGATTTGGAGTTTTTAGAATTTCAAGGAGTTTTAAAGGCACCATCTGTTGTTCGATTCCTATTTTTGCAAGCTGTTTGAGCAACTGATCGTCTGGAAGTTTTTGTACGATAACGCTCTGGATATCTTTGTAAACTCTGAGAGATGGATCATAGTGAAGGTCATATATTCTCACCGAAATTATGATTCGGATATTTTTATCATATAAGTATTGTTCGATCAGATCCTTGAAAACTTGGAGAAATGATCTGTCAGAGGACATCGATTGGGAGAGTGCGTCAATTTGATCGATCAGCAGTAGCGTTGTTTCGAAATGCTGCTTACACTCTTCAATAAATTCATAAATTGGAGCCGAAAGCCCGATCTTTTCTTGTAACTGCTTTATACTTGAAGAGGCCAGCTTATCCGCTTTTAGTCCCAAAACCGCGATGTCTGTAGAAGCCAATCTGTCATAAAGGTCTTTAAGTATCACTGTTTTTCCAATACCAGCATTTCCCGCTAAGAGGCAAATGTTCAGTGCCCGGCCTAACTTGTCTTTTTTTGGAGCTTTGTTGATCCAGTCGAATAGTTCAGCTGTTTCAGTTCGTTCGATGTGTGAATCGGGAATTTCGGAGAACTCGTTTTTTTCGGATCTGAGACTGATTGATCCCCATGAAAGTTCTTTATTTATTTGAGCAGGATCAAACTCCCGTTTGCCAATCATAGTTTTCAAATCGGCTCGCAGTCCTTTAATTTCAGAATTATCGGTTACTGCCCTTACCTCAAAGAAGAGTTGACTTAGTTTCGCATTTTTTGAAGTGTTTATATATACATCCAGGTCTGCTGGCACAATTGACGATACCTTTATTTTCGATAAAATCTCCACTGTTCGCTTCGCCGTTATATGCGCGTCAACTTTTAACGGTGCTAGAGAAACATATTTTTTTAAGTTGTAATCGATCCAACCGCTAATTGATGGTTCGGATATTATGTCTGTATTGAAGGCACTGATAAGATTACTACATTCCTTAACTAGTCCCTTGGAAACCGCAATAAAATATTCAAAGGTTGATGGATCAAAGATCAATTTTTTCTCAAGCAGACTATACAGTACAAATTTGGTGATCTCCCTTCCGAAATCCTCTTTAGAGAGGTTGCTTTCATATTTCTTACATTGGACAACTCCTGTTGAATTCCCGCCCTGAAATAATGCACAATCGCGTCCTTGTTCTCCAACGCCGGACATTAAGCGAATAGAATCGAAGTTTTCAAATACACCTTTTCCCAGCTGTTCCTTAATAACAGTATACAGCAATTCTTCAAACCGACGTGGATTTGATAGACCATTATAAGGATATGACTGGTTTGAGAAAGAAATAGGTTTGTCCGTACCCTCAATTATTTCTGGAGTTTCGTATGAGATCGTGATCATTGATTGTCGGCTAGCCTCTAAAGGTAAGCAAAGTCAAAAAGTATAAAAAGCTGAGTTTTACACGTAGTTATTTTAAAAGAAACCGTATATTTATACTATAAGTTTTGCAGCTAAAAAGGTGAAACAACGTAGTGAGTGATTCGAAGAGTAAAGAATTTCCGGCTACACAAGACATTAAAAACCAGTAGGTTACGAACAAGGTTTTAGTCCCCTACGGGCTACGAAAAGCGATCAGAAATGGTCGCTTTTGTTGTTTCTGACAGTTTATACATAACAGTATTTTTATTAAATTCGAAGAAACTAATTATCATGTCAGAAAAAGAAACAATCTACCAGTATACTAACGAACCGATAGTTCAGCGTGGAGGTGCCATTACCTCATCTAATTTTATTCCGAATGTTTTTCTTTGGATGTTCATAGCCTTAGGGCTTTCTGCAGGTTTTGCCCATTTCTTCTCGAATGATGAGGCATTCCTCAGCATGCTGATCGACCCAATTAATGGAGGCAGAACCACTTTAGGTACAATTGCCATGTTCGCTCCTCTGGCCTTTGTGATGGTCATGTCTTTTGGGATGAACCGACTCTCTTTTACTGCATTGGCTCTGATTTTCGTTCTCTATTCTGCCGCAACCGGTATAAGCTTGAGCTACATTTTGCTTATTTACACATCGTCATCAGTCCTAGGCTGCTTTATTTCTGCATCACTACTTTTTGCCGTTATGGCATTTGCAGGATACACTACTGAAACTGATCTGACAAAATTCGGCCCTATCCTGATGATGGCTCTGGTTGGAATTATTATTGCCAGCATCGTAAACTTCTTTTTGGGGAGCAGTCAATTAGATTATATCATCAGTTTTATAGGTGTAGCCTTATTTGTAGGATTAACTGCTTATGATATGCAGCGCCTGAAACGAATAGCAGCCGGTATTGAATATGGTGATGCCTCTGCCAATAAAATGGTGATTATGGGTGCATTAACCCTATATCTTGATTTTATCAATCTGTTTTTGATGCTGCTTCGCCTGTTCGGAAGCAGGAAGTAGAATTGGGTTATCTGTTGCCAGTTATCTGGACAGTCTAATTTACACAAGTAATTACAGTCAACTGACAACAGCTAACTGATAACTCCCCCTTGCATTTGCATTTCATCAAAATATCTTGCATTTTTGCACTGCTTATTCAGAAAGATGGAGGGATTAGACCCTGAGAAATCTTAGCAACCTGTGCTAATAAGGTGCTACATTCTATCCCGCATGTGCGGGAACAGATAAGTGAGAGTCAATAATTACCGACTTTTCGAAGATAAGCCTGTTTGTAGATATGAGACATTAGATGTGAGATATCAGACTTATGTATGCAAAAATCATTGCATTTCATCAGTTTTATCTCATATCTCACATCTCATATCTCATGTCTAAATCATATATGAGCATTAGAGAAGAACTTAAAAAAAGAATACTGGTAATTGATGGTGCTATGGGCACTATGATTCAACGCTATCAGTTAACAGAAGAAGATTTCAGGGGCGAACGATTTAAAGATCATCCATGTGATGTAAGAGGAAATAATGACCTCCTGAACATTACCCGTCCGGATATTATCAAAGCGATCCATGCCGAATATCTTGAAGCTGGTGCAGATATTATTGAAACGAATACATTCAGTACCCAACGCATTTCAATGGCCGATTATCAGATGGAAGATCTGTCGTATGAAATGAGTTTCGAAGGTGCTCGTATTGCCAAAGAAATCGCCCATGAGTACACGCTGAAAAATCCTGATAAACCACGTTTTGTTGCCGGCGCCCTTGGCCCTACAACAAAAATGGCTTCCATGTCGCCTGATGTTAATGATCCCGGCTACCGGGCTGTTACTTTTGACGAACTGGTAGATGCTTATTACGAGCAGGTTAAGGGCCTTATTGAAGGCGGGGCTGATGTCTTGCTTTTTGAGACGATCACAGATACACTCATTACCAAAGCTGCCCTTTTTGCAGCCAAGAATTATGAGAATGAGAGCGGCAGGAAGATCGATATCATGATCTCTGGAACGATTACGGATGCCAGCGGAAGAACCTTATCCGGACAGACCGTTGAGGCATTTTTAAACTCACTGAGTCATGCCAATTTATTGAGTATCGGACTTAACTGCGCTCTGGGAGCTAAAGATATGCGTCCGCATATTGAAGAACTCTCTCAAAAAGCAGCCTGTTTTATCTCAGCTTACCCAAACGCCGGACTGCCTAATGAGTTTGGAGCTTATGATGAACTGCCGCATGAAACTGCACATTTGGTTGAAGATTTCATGGAGAACGGCTTTGTTAATATTGTTGGCGGTTGTTGTGGTACAACTCCCGAACATATTAAATGCATAGCTGAAAAAGCAGCAAAATTTTCGCCAAGGGTACCTCCCAAACCTGAGCCATATCTCCGGCTTAGCGGACTTGAGCCGGTTACCCTGACTCCCGAGACAAACTTTGTCAATATCGGTGAGCGTACCAATATCACAGGATCTCCGAAATTCTCGAAACTGATCCTTAGTGGTGATTTCGATGCAGCACTTTCAGTAGCTCGCCAGCAGGTTGAAGGCGGTGCTCAGATCATTGACATCAATATGGATGAAGGAATGCTCGACTCTGAAGCAGCAATGGTTAAATTCCTAAACCTGATTGCCTCAGAACCGGATATCTCCAAATTGCCTATCATGGTTGATTCATCTAAATGGACGGTGATTGAAGCAGGATTAAAATGCCTCCAGGGAAAGGGAATTGTGAATTCAATCTCTTTGAAAGAAGGAGAAGAGGCTTTTAAAACTTATGCCGGAAAAATTCGTCAATATGGTGCCGCTGTAGTTGTGATGGCATTTGATGAAGCCGGACAGGCTGATTCACTCGAAAGACGTAAGGAAATTTGTCAAAGATCTTATAATATTCTGGTTAATGAGGTCAATTTCCCTCCACAGGACATCATCTTTGACCCTAATATTCTGACGGTAGCTACCGGACTGGAAGAGCATAATAATTACGCAGTAGACTTCATTGAAGCTACCCGCTGGATCAAACAAAACCTTCCGCTTGCCAAGGTTAGTGGTGGAGTTAGTAATATTTCATTCTCCTTCAGGGGGAATAACACCGTTCGTGAGGCCATGCACTCTGCATTCCTTTACCACGCAATTAAAGCTGGACTGGATATGGGTATCGTCAATGCCGGTATGCTTGAGGTGTACGAAGAAATACCCAAAGATTTACTGGAATTGGTTGAAGATGTGCTGCTTAACCGTCGCCCGGACGCCACAGAGCGCCTGGTAGATTTTGCCGAAACTATCAAAACCACAGGTAAAGTTATTGTAAAGGATGAGGCCTGGCGTAAAGGCAGTGTGGAAGAGCGCTTATCCCACTCACTGGTAAAAGGGATCATCGACTATCTGGATGATGATGTTGAAGAAGCACGCCAAAAATATGCCAAGCCCCTTGAGGTTATTGAAGGACCCCTGATGGACGGGATGGGTATTGTTGGAGATCTGTTTGGTCAGGGCAAAATGTTCCTTCCTCAGGTAGTAAAATCGGCCAGGGTAATGAAGAAAGCTGTGGCTTACTTATTGCCATTTATAGAGGAAGAAAAACTTAATAATGCCGATAGCAACCAGCGTAAGAATGCAGGGAAAGTATTACTTGCTACGGTAAAAGGTGACGTTCATGACATTGGTAAAAACATTGTCGGGGTTGTTCTGGCCTGTAATAATTTCGAGGTCATTGACCTTGGAGTAATGGTTCCGGCACAGAAAATTATTGAAACAGCAAAAGCTGAAAATGTAGATATAATTGGCCTCAGCGGACTGATTACTCCATCCTTAGACGAAATGGTTCATTTCGCAAAAGAAATGGAAAGGGAAGGATTTACGATTCCATTGATTATTGGTGGTGCAACTACTTCCAGAATTCATGCAGCTGTGAAAGTGGCTCCGAACTATTCAGGTCCATCAGTTCATGTTCTTGATGCATCGAGAAGTGTAACAGTATGCAGTACCCTGATGAGTGATGAAAACCGCGAGGAATACATCACAAACATTCATAATGAATATTCAAAAGCAAGAGAGGCTCATTTAAATAAAAAATCAGATAAGCGTTTTAAAACTATTGAAGAAGCTAGGGCAGAGAAGTTTCAAATTGATCTGAATGCGGTTATTACGCCAAAACCGACCTTCCTTGGAACCAGGGCATTTGTTGATTTTTCTCTGGAAGAATTGGTACCATATATCGACTGGACGCCATTCTTCCATACCTGGGAATTGAGAGGAAGCTACCCACGTATATTTGAAGATGAATTTGTGGGGGTGGAAGCAAAAAAACTCTATGATGAAGCCAGAGTTTTGCTGGATAAGATAATTGCCGAAAAATCTCTGAAAGCAAAAGGAGTGATCGGTTTCTGGCCTGCCAATTCTGTAGGTGATGATATCGAGCTATATACCGACGAAAGCAGAACACAGGTTTACAGAACTATTCATACTCTTCGGCAACAGGCAGAGAAAGCAGCCGGTGAGCCATACTATGCCCTTTCAGACTTTATTGCACCAAAAGAATCAGGCATTGCTGATTACTGGGGTGGCTTTGCGGTTACAACCGGTATAGGCTGTGATGAACTGGTAGCGGAGTTTGAGAAGAACTTTGATGATTATAACAGTATCATGGTAAAAGCACTTGCAGATCGTCTTGCAGAGGCCTTTGCAGAGCGCATGCATGAACTAGTCAGAAAAGAATTTTGGGCCTATTCGAATGACGAATCCCTAAGCTCAGAAGATCTTATCAAGGAAAAATACAGAGGTATTCGTCCGGCACCGGGATATCCTGCCTGTCCGGATCATACAGAAAAAGCAACATTATTTGAAATTCTTGATGCAGAAAATGCAACCGGAATTCATCTAACTGAGAGCTTTGCTATGTATCCTACCGCAGCAGTCAGCGGTTATTATTTTGCTCATCCCCAATCACGCTATTTCGGATTAGGCAAAATCAGCAAGGATCAGGTGGAAGATTATTCCGTGCGCAAAGGGATGAGTATAGAGGAAACAGAGCGGTGGTTAAGCCCGAATTTAGGATATTAGTTGGTTAGTTGTTAGTTGGTTGGGTTTACATGAGTGCTTACCAGAAATATACGGAGTTAGATGTTTGGAAACATTCCCGTGCATTAGCTTCGCATGTTTATGAACTTACTGCCACTTTCCCGAAATCTGAACAATTTGGAATAGTTTCACAGATAAGACGTTGTGTTGTTTCTGTGCCATCAAATATAGCAGAAGGTCGCGGTAGACTGTATAAAAAAGAGACAATACAATTTTTATCAATCGCCAGAGGTTCATTATATGAATTGGAAACACAACTATACATTTCAAAAGACCTATCCTACATCACAGAAGTTCAATTATCAACCTGCCTTAAAAAAATAGAAGCATTAGGTAAATTATCAAATGGTTTCATTAGGTATAATAACGATAAACAAGAATAGCATATAAGTAATTAGTTTTATGAGGAGCAGATAAAATCTAACCAACTAACAACTAACCAACTAACCAACTAATAGGCATGAAAATCACCGATCACATAAAAAACGCCAAGGGCAAAACACTTTTCTCTTTCGAGTTGCTTCCTCCTTTAAAAGGGCAGAGCATACAGGGTATTTATGATGCCATAGATCCGCTGATGGAATTTAAGCCTCCATTCATTGATGTAACCTATCACAGAGAAGATTATATCTATAAGCAGCATGAAAGCGGCCTGCTGGAAAAGGTATCCTATCGTAAACGCCCGGGAACTGTAGCTATTTGTGCCTCGATCATGAACCGTTACAATGTGGATGCTGTGCCCCACCTGATCTGCGGAGGATTTACTAAAGAAGAAACTGAAAATACCCTGATCGACCTTCAGTTTTTAGGTATAGATAATGTTCTGGTTCTACGAGGTGATGCACGTCATGCAGATTCAGGATTTATTCCTACGCCAGGGGGACATGCCTACGCAACTGAATTACTTGAACAGGTGGCTAATATGAACAATGGAGTTTATCTTCATGAGGATTACGATACCGCCTATAAGACAAAGTTCTGTATCGGTGTAGCCGGATATCCTGAGAAGCACTTTGAAGCTCCAAACATGAAAACAGACTTCGGCTTTCTGAAAAAGAAAGTTGAGATGGGTGCAGAGTTCATCGTAACGCAGATGTTTTTCGACAATTCCAAATATGTTGAATTTGTGGCACTGTGTCGTGAGAATGGAATAAATGTTCCAATTATACCAGGATTGAAACCGATTACTTCATCCAAACAATTAATCAGCCTGCCGAAAATTTTCCATATCGATTTGCCGGAGGAACTTAGCGAAGCTGTTCAAAAGTGCAAATCTGAAAAAGAGGTTAGGGAAGTTGGAATTGAGCATATGATCGCTCAATGTAAAGAACTGATGAAAGTTGGAGCACCGGTATTGCACTTTTATACGATGAGTAATCCTGGTCCGACGAAGAGAATTGCTGAAGCTATATTTTAAAAAAATCAAACGGACCGGATGACTTTCAAAATCCGGTCTGTAATCCAAGATCTGCTTAAATATTTATCAGGATTATAAACACTTCTTAAACAGCAGGGTAAAAAATAGTCTTATTTCTATGGAAAATACCCGTTTGATCAATCAGATCTACCATTAGCTAATTTCCCAATAGCCTATTATAAAGTTTTTGTAAATTAAGCTAACGCTGACAGGGTTTTAAACCCTGTCAGCGTTAAGTACTTTTTACCCCAGCAAAAATGCCTTAAACCCTTCAAAATCATTTCCAAGACTTGAAGAAATCCTTTCCTTGCCTTCAAGTTCCTTAACCTGTACCGGAATATCTATTTCGGCAGCAATCTCTGCAGGAAAAATATCAGGGAATTTACAAGGATGGGCAGTAGATAAAAACACACCTGCAACATCATCAGAAGGATGCTCAGTCATCCAGCCTTTTAAAGCCAGCCAGGCAATAGCGGTATGCGGGCACATGATATACCCGTTTTCTGCATGAACCTGTTTGATCGCCTCCAGTGTTTCTCCATCACTATAACTATAGGCAGTTATAACTTTTTTCAACAAGTCACGGTCACCGCCAAACATATCCATAATCCTTACCCAGTTACTTGGATCACCTACATCCATTGCATTTGACCAGGTCTGCACACTTGGCTTAGCCTTATAAACTCCGGTTTGGAGGAATTCTGGAACCGTATCGTTACTATTGGTAGCCGCTAAAAACTGCTTTACTGGCAATCCCATCTTCCATGCAAGTAAACCTGCTCCAATATTGCCAAAATTCCCACTCGGGACAGAAAAAACCACTTCCTTATAACCCATTCGCTGAATCTGTGCATAAGCATTAAAATAGTAGAATGTCTGTGGAATCAGCCTTGAAATATTGATGGAATTGGCAGATGTCAGACGAAACTTCTCTTTCAGTTCAGGATCATTAAATGCCTGTTTCACTAAAGCCTGACAATCATCAAAGGTACCATCGATCTCTATTGCACGAATGTTCTGTCCGTTGGTGGTTAACTGAAGTTCTTGTATCGGGCTTACCTTTCCCTTTGGAAATAAGATAGTCACCCTGACATTTGGCACACCCAGAAAACCCAATGCTACTGCTCCGCCCGTATCTCCAGATGTCGCTACAAGTACATCCAGTTGCTTCTCACCCTCCTTCAGAAAATAACTCATCACCCGGCTCATGAACCTGGCACCGAAATCTTTGAAAGCCAGTGAAGGACCATGAAAAAGTTCCAGAACATTTATGCCCTTCGAAATTTCAATAACAGGTGCTTCGAAATTAATCGCCTCATCAATAATAGCCTTCAGATCTGATTCGGGAATTGCATTATTCAGGATAGCTTTAGACACCCTGAAAGCAATTTCAGGCAGGCTATATTTGTGCAGATCTGCAATAAATTCAGGATCAAGCACCGGGATACTTACCGGCATGTATAAACCCTTATCTGCAGGCAAACTATTGAATACTCCTTCTTTAAAAGGAACCCTTAAATCTTTATTATTGGTACTGTATAAAATCATTGATCTAAAATTATTGGTCCCTGAGCATTAATCGGCGACCTGTATGCAATACTTTCTGTATCCAGCCATCTAAAATGTGCTTGCAATTTTTCATTGATCCGGCGGGCATCATCATCATTTCTGGTAAATGTAAAAACTGAAGGTCCTGAACCTGAGATTCCGAAACTCAGTGCTCCATTTTCCATTGCAATTTCTCTTAATCTGTAAAAATCAGGAATCAGGATTGACCTGACCGGTTCGACAATTACATCCTTCATACTCCTTGCGATCAGGTCAATATTTTTGGTATATAAGCCGCTAACTAATCCGGCAACATTTCCCCACTGAACCACCGCATCTTTCAGCAATATTTTGCTCCTTATGATCTGCCTTGCATCGCGGGTCGGTACATCAACCTGCGGAAAAACTATAGAACAATAAAGTTCTTCCGGAAATGGAAGCTGAATAATATCCAGCGGCTCATAGCTGCGGATCAGAACAAATCCTCCAAGCAACGCCGGTGCCACATTATCAGCATGCCCATATCCGCAGGCCAGCTCCTCCCCTTTCATTGCAAAAGGAACAAGTTCCATTTTTGTCAGAGGACTATCCATCAGGGTATTGATTGCAAATAATCCGGCAACTGTACTGGCAGAGCTTGATCCCAGTCCACTGCCGATCGGCATTTTTTTATTCAATTCGATCTCCACTCCCACATCGGATCGCCCGATATGATTCAGAAAATGCTGCACGCTCACACTAACTGTATTCTTCGCCGGATCATAAGGCAAACGTCCATCATCACCGCTTATTTTTGTGATAATTACACCCGGATCATCCCTGAAGCGCATGATTACTTCATCACCCGGTGCATTCACCGCGAAACCCAAAACATCGTAACCGCAAACTACATTGGCTACCGTAGCAGGTGCAAAAACTTTTACTGATCTATTCATATTTATTTACTGTCTCCTGAACATCCTGCTTAAGCCGAACGATCAAAAATATTAAAATAATCAGGCGCTATCAGAATTTATTGGCACCAACGTGCACAATATCTGCAAACACACCAGCAGCTGTAACTTCGGCACCGGCACCCGGACCTTTAACCACCATTGGCCTTTCTTTATAGCGATCGGTAATGAATGAAATGATATTATCACTTCCTGACAAAGCATAAAAAGGATGTGCATCGTCAACCATCTGAAGCCCGATCTTTACTTTGCCATTCTCTAGTTTACCAATATATCTAAGTACTTTTTTTTCATTTTCCGCCTGCTTTTTCATGTCTTCAAAAAAGCTATTCTCTGCCTGCAATGTCTTATAAAAATCATCCACAGTCTCCGCATTGAGGCATGATTCAGGAAGCATGCTTTTAATCTCTACATCTGCCGCTTCAAGCTCATAACCGGCATCACGTGCAAGAATCAGCATCTTTCTCATAAAATCAGTACCGCGAAGGTCATCACGGGGATCAGGTTCAGTATAGCCCTTCTCCTGTGCTTGCTTCACAATATCATGAAATGTGATATCGCCTTTATAGTTATTAAAAATGTAAGAAATGGTTCCTGAAAGTATCGCTTCAATACTCAAAATCCGATCTCCGCTAATCATCAGGTCTTTTAAGGTCTTCACGATAGGAAGGCCCGCTCCAACATTGGTTTCATAGAAGAAATCTACTCCATGGAGTCTTGCAGTATCCCTGAACAGCTTGTACTGTCCGAAAGAAGAAGAATTACCAATCTTATTGCAGGTTACAATAGAAATATTTGAGCTGAATATCTCATGGTAAAACTCAATGGGCTTTAAACTTGCTGTATTATCTGCAAAAATACAGTTTGGAAGATTCATTGATTTCATTCTCTCTACAAAATGCGAAAGATCAGCCGGCTCACCTTCCTTCTGCAACGTGTCCTGCCAGTTTTCAAGTTCAATACCTTCTGCATCAAAGAACATCTTACGGGTATTACCGATACCGACAACTTTGATCTGTATTCCATTATGTTTCTGAAGGAAATCCTTATGCTCCAATAATTGTTTGAACAAAGTAGTTCCAATATTTCCGGTTCCGAGACAGAACACATGTAAGGTTTTATTCAACTCAACGAAGAAGGCATCATGAACCGCGTTGAGACCCTTATTTAAATCTTCCCTTGAGATCACAACCGAAATATTGTATTCTGAAGATCCCTGGGCTATTGCCCTGACATTTATCCCATTACGTCCCAAAGCGTGAAAAAGCTTTCCGGATATCCCGGGAGTCTGTTTCATGTTTTCTCCGACGATGGCGAGTACCGAAAGACCCTGCTCAAAAACAGGTGCTTCGATCTTTTTAGCAAGCAGCTCCAGCTCAAATTCCTGCCCGATCAAATGCTGTGCTCTTGCCGCATCAGAAGGGTGTATTGCAAAAGTGATGCTGTGTTCTGAAGAAGACTGGGTGATCAGAATAACATTGATCTGCTCACGTGCCAGCAGGGAAAATAATCGGCCACTGAATCCTGCCTTTCCAACCATACCACTGCCTTCAATATTGATAATACTAATATCATTAATTGAAGAAATTCCCTTTATTGCCAGACCCGAATTTTCGCAATCATGTTTGATTACAGAACCCGGAAATTCTGGTTCGAAAGTATTCCGGATTACAATCGGAATTTTCTTCATGAAGGCGGGAATCATTGTTGGCGGGTATATAACTTTTGCTCCAAAGAATGAGAGCTCCATTGCCTCGGTATAGGAAAGTTCAGGTAATGAAAATGCCTTTTTTACCATTCTGGGATCTGCAGTCATCATTCCATTCACATCGGTCCAGATCTCAATCTCCTCTGCATTCAGGGCTGAGCCAAAGATAGCAGCAGTATAATCGCTTCCGCCTCTACCCAGCGTGGTTATTCTTCCCTCATCATTACTTGCAATGAAACCGGTAACAAACAGCATTTTACCCTTATTTGAATTGTAGCAATCTCTGATAAGAAGCTCTGTGAGTTCCATATTCACTCTAGCCTGTCCAAAAGAACTATCTGTTTTAATCACATCTGCAGCATTCACATAAACATCCTCATCCGATTTCTGTCCGGCGATCTTACTGATCATAAATGTTGAACAACGCTCTCCGTAACTAAGAACCAGATCTCGGGTACGCGGAGTCAGTTCGCGAAGGATTAATACCCCCTGCAAAAGATCTTCCAGTTCGTTGAACAGGATACGAAGTTTTGTAAATACAGGATTCTGTCTGGGTACGGCTAATAGTTCCTTGATCACATCAAAATGACGTTCTTCAAGCTCCTTTAATTCGTTACTGAAAGTTCCACCTTGCGCAGCCTTATCTGCCATTGACGACAAAAGATTCGTGACCCCGCTCATAGCCGAAAGGACAATAACCGGATTCCCCGATTGCTTCTGCTCCTTTTCAATGATCTGCAATAATTTACTGATCGATTCAACCGATCCAACTGAGGTTCCCCCGAACTTTAAAATTTTCATTAGTATATACTTGTTTATATTCCCGCATACGCGGGATTCTTTGAATTTTTATAAAAAAAAACGCCTTCCCCTTTGTCGGAGGAAGGCGTTTTTGATGTTTTATGTTAAATTTACACCATACATTTACCTTCCCCAAGCATCAGCGTGGTGGTGGTAGTTGTTGTTGTGGTATAAAAAGTTGTAATCATTTCTTTTTTATTGTGGCGTAAATAACGGTTTTAATTTTTGAATTCGCAAATTCTTGTGAATTTATTTTAGATAAACAATATTTTTTGCCAAAACGATAATAAATAGGCTATATAATTATTGATAATGCAATCAAGGAGTATCTTTAGCAATTAAATGCAGGGACTAGTTATAAAATCAACAGGAAGCTGGTATGAAGTTCAAACCGATGAGGGAAGGGCCATAAAATGTCGTATTAAGGGTAAGTTTCGAACGCTGGATATTAAAACTACTAATCCCGTAGCTGTAGGCGACCGTGTCACAGTGGAGCCGGAACCTGATCAGGAAACCGGGCTGATCACTGAACTTGAGCCAAGAAAGAATTATATTATCCGTAAGTCTGTTAATCTGTCAAAGCAGGCACAGATTATTGCAGCCAATTTAGACCAGGCTTTTCTGATTGTTACCCTGGCTTCTCCCCGAACTTCGCTGGGATTTATCGACCGCTTCCTGGTCACTGCCGAAGCCTATGACATTCCGGCGAAATTGATATTTAATAAACTTGACCTGTTTAGTGCTGAAGGTCTGGAGATTTTAAGCCAATATCAGTCCATTTATGAACAAGCCGGGTACCCTTGCTACAGTGTATCGGCATTAAAAGCAACCAATCTTGATCAGTTAAGGGAACTGTTGAAAGATAAGGTTACACTGGTCAGTGGTCACTCTGGTGTTGGAAAATCAACGCTGATTAATGCCTTACTACCGGGCTATGAACTTAAAACAGGTGACATCTCTGATTGGAGTGATAAGGGAAAGCATACCACAACTTTTGCTGAAATGTTTAAGCTGCCTTTCGGCGGATATCTGATTGATACACCCGGGATACGTGAACTCGGTGTTTTCGATATTGAGAAACAGGAACTCGGTCGCTTGTTTCCCGAGATCAGAAAGCTGATGGATGATTGCCGCTTTAACAATTGCAGGCATATAAATGAACCGGGATGTGCGGTATTAGAAGCTTTGGAAGAAGGGGGACTTGAACCGTCCAGGTACGATAGCTATTTAAGCATATACAACAACAACGACACAAGAGCATAAGATGAGAGCAATAATTCAGCGGGTTAGCAGCGCGTCATGCAGTATTAAGGGAAAGATCAGTGGTGAAATTGGGATCGGATTTATGATTCTGCTGGGTATTGAAGATAGCGATACGGATGAAGATCTGAGCTGGCTGGCGCAGAAGATCAGTAACATGAGGATATTTTCGGATGAGAACGGTTTGATGAATAAAGCTTTGGCTGATGTTCAGGGGAATATTTTGCTTGTCAGTCAGTTTACCCTGTTCGCCTCTACAAAAAAAGGAAATCGCCCCGGATTTACGCGGTCTGCAAAGCCAGATTTTGCCATTCCATTGTATGAAAAAATGATCAGCGAGCTGGGGCAACTTATCGGGACAAAAATCCAGACCGGAGTTTTTGGTGCTGACATGCAGATCAGCCTGGTTAATGATGGCCCGGTAACTATAATCATGGATACCAAATCAAGAGAATAAGTTTAAAAATAATTCTGATGACAATACAGGAAGCACAGGAAAACGTTGACCAGTGGATCAAAACAACCGGGGTTCGCTATTTTAATGAATTAACCAATACCGCTATCCTGATGGAGGAAGTTGGTGAGGTTGCCCGAATCATGGCAAGAAAATATGGGGAACAATCCTTCAAAAAATCAGATGAAGGGCATGATCTGGGGGATGAATTAGCTGATGTGCTGTTTGTTCTGATCTGCCTGGCTAATCAAACGGGTGTGAATCTGACCGATGCGCTCGGGAAAAATATGGAGAAGAAAAATATCAGGGATGCAGACAGGCATAAGAATAATGAAAAGCTGAAATAAGGCTCCAGCCAGTGTCCAAAACTAGATAAGGACCACTGCAGTGGTAGATTTAAAGGATAAAGGATGCAACAAAATGATCCAGTTTTTAAACGCATCAAATCAATGAATTTAGAAATGAAGTCCTAACAAATTAACCATTCAAAAATTTATTGAGGCCCTTCGATTTAATTTGTACTATTTCCCAATCAAGACTCTGCTTTAGCCTTTTACTCATAAAAACATCTCATTAAGACAAGGTCTTTCAATTAATTCTACCTTGGTAAAGAATTTCAATGTCTTAAGGATGGGCGGATATGCCACAATTA
This sequence comes from Sphingobacteriales bacterium 16-39-50, assembly GCA_002257025.1. GTDB lineage: Bacteria > Bacteroidota > Bacteroidia > Sphingobacteriales > Sphingobacteriaceae > Daejeonella. The sequence continues at coordinate 155,372 of NCHA01000005.1, forward strand.
AAATGACCATGGCAAAGAATAAAACAATAACTGTAAAAGGAACAGAAATTACAATTATTCAATACAAAGACACCGATTATTTATCAATGACCAATATGGTCAGAAATTTTGAAGATGGGCTTGTGCTCATCGAAAAATGGCTTAGAAATAAAAACACTATTGAATTTATTGGTATTTGGGAGCAAATAAATAACCCTGTTTTTAATTCCCCCGAATTCGAGGGAATTAAAAACGAAGCGGGACTAAACCGATTTTCACTTTCGGTAAAGAAATGGATTGAAAAAACAAATGCAATCGGACTGATTGCAAAAACAGGTAGATATGGCAGTGGAACTTTTGCACATAAAGATATTGCTTTTGAATTTGGAAGCTGGCTAAGTGCAGAATTTAAGCTATACCTCATTAAAGAATTCCAACGCCTTAAAGAAGATGAAAACGATCGTTTAAAATTAGAATGGAATCTGTGTCGGACATTGACAAAAATAAACTACCACATCCATACTGATGCCATCAAGGACACCCGAATTCCTGCAACTCTAACAAATGAAAAAATAAATTTTGTTTATGCAGATGAAGCGGATCTGCTGAATATGGCATTGTTTGGCATGACTGCAAAACAGTGGAGAGATATGAACCCAAAAGCGGAAGGCAATATTCGGGATTATGCAAATATTAACCAGTTGGTTGTTTTGAGTAATATAGAAAGCATCAATGCTGTTTTAATTCGAAAGGGTTGCAATCAAAGCGAGAGATTGAAACAGCTGAATGAAATTGCTATCTCCCAAATAAAATCATTATTGGGGATTAAAAAATTGAATAAGTTGAAATAGTGTTTAAATCTTATAATACTTTCTCAGCATTTTAAGGGGCTTAAGGCTGACAGGGTTTAAAACCCTGTCAGCCTTTATATGATCATTTTAACCAGTCTCTCACCGTCAAGAACCGGAATTCCTTTAGTGATATTCAGGTTCAGACAAAACTTAATATCTTCCTCAATACCCAGCTTTTTCAAACGCTCACTGTGTGAAGTCTTCTTCAGATAGGTGTTAAGATCATCCTTTGCCATAATATACAGGTCTTCGGAAGCAATACCTGCATCATCCAAAGCATAATTTTCCTCCCTGAGGTAATGAACTACCCCCCCTGCAAATAAAGTATCTTCCAGATTAACCTTATCCTTCCATCCTGAACATAGTAACAGAACATCATTGGGCTGAGCTTTTAGCCAGTCACAGAGAGCTGCAAGGTTTAAAAAGGAACCTATCACAATTTTATGGGCTCCACGTGACATGTTAATAGCATGAGTGCCATTGGTTGTGGTCAATACAATTGTTTTACCGCTCACCTTATCTTCAGTATATGAAAAAGGCGAATTACCAAAATCAAAACCATCTACTACCTCACCGTTACGCTCTGCAGCGAGCAGATATTCAGAATGTCTGTAAGATTCACATGCCTCGATCGTCGCGACAGGAATGATTGATTCTGCCCCATTTTCAATACCGTAGCAAATTGATGAAGTTGCCCTGAAAATGTCAATTACAACAACAATACTTTGTGTAAAAACATGAAGGTGAAGCAGAGCAGGTGTGAGACAAACTTCGAGGTTACGTTTTTGCATTCTTTAGAAAGGGCTGATTATTACTTAAAAGGCATTTTTACTACCCTTGCTAACACTTTATTATCTCTGATTTTTATATAGATATCTGTACCAACCTTTGAAAAGGCTGTTTTAACATAACCCATACCTATTCCCTTTTGAAGGCTTGGCGATTGAGTACCTGAAGTTACTTTACCAATTACAGTGCCAGTTGCATCCACGATCTCATAATCATGACGTGGAATTCCTCTTTCGATCATTTCAAATCCAACCAGCTTTCGCTCAACTCCATTTTCTTTCTGAGCGGCAAGGTTTTCTGAATTGACAAAGTTCTTTGTGAATTTAGTGATCCAACCCAGGCCAGCTTCTATCGGAGAGGTTGAATCGTCAATATCATTTCCATAAAGGCAGAAACCCATCTCCAGTCGAAGAGTATCCCTTGCTGCAAGTCCGATAGGTTTGATCCCTAGAAGCTCTCCGGCTCTGAAAACCTCATTCCATATATGTTCAGAATCCTTTTTATCAAAATATAGTTCAAAGCCTCCAGCACCCGTATATCCTGTAGCAGATATCAGCACATTCTCTATCCCGGCAAATACACCTTTTTTAAATGTATAATAATCCATATCAGCCAGATTAACTTCCGTTAAGCTTTGCAGGGCTTCGGCAGCTTTCGGGCCCTGGACTGCCAGCAATGAAGTCTGATCTGAAATATTCTTCATGTCTACAGCGCCATTGTTGTACTTTGAAATCCATGCCCAGTCTTTATCAATATTTGAGGCATTTACAACCAGCATATAGGTTTTTTCATCTATGCGATAGACCAGCAAATCGTCAACTATTCCACCCTGCTCATTTGGAAGGCAGGAATACTGAACTTTACCGTCAAAAAGTGTAGAGGCATCATTTGAGCATACCCTTTGGATAAGATCCAGTGCACCCTCCCCTTTCAGAATAAATTCGCCCATATGACTCACATCAAATACACCCACGCCATTTCTGACTGTTTCGTGCTCGATGTTAATCCCACTGTATTGAACAGGCATATTAAATCCGGCAAAAGGCACCATTTTAGCACCAAGTGCAATATGGATATCATTTAAAGCAACACTTTTCATTATTAAGGAGGTATTATTGATTGCGCCAAAAGTAATTAAAAACGATTAAAAGCTAAGGTATAATTTCAGGATATTCAATTCTGCCCAGAAAATAATGCAAGTGTAAGCTGGGGGTCACTGATCCGGAAAGTTTTGCGATGGAAAGGCGAAAGGCCATAAGCAATAACTGCATTTCTGTGCTTAATAGTTGGGTAACCTTTATTGCTTTTCCAGTCATATTGAGGATATTCTCCTGCCAAATTAAGCATGTATTCATCCCGGTAGGTTTTGGCTAGAATTGATGCTGCTGCAATCGAATAATACTTACTGTCCCCTTTTATGATGCACTGATGAGCCAAATCCTCAAAGGGCTTAAATCTGTTTCCATCTATAATAATGAAGCCCGGGCGAATACTGAGTTGCCCAAGTGCAAGATGCATCGCTTTGATTGAAGCATTCAATATATTGATCTTGTCAATTTCTTCATGATCCACCGATGCCACGGCAAAGGCTATTGCTTCCCGCTCAACCATATCGCGAAGTTGAAAACGATCTTTTTCATTTATTTTTTTTGAATCATTAAGCATAGGATGGGAAAAATTTTCAGGCAAAATTACGGCGGCTGCGAAAACCGGACCGGCAAGGCATCCGCGTCCCGCCTCATCGCAGCCCGCTTCAATAAATTCCCTTTGAAAGTACGGTAGAAGCATCATTTCTGTTTATAACGAAATCACTAAGATACCCTAATGGTTAAAAGGGTAATATCATCTGAATTCATCTTTGCATTATTAAGACTTTGAATACTCCTTAAAATGTTTTCATTTAGAGTATCAACCTCAAGATGACAGCTTTCCAGCAAATGTGAAACCAGCTCCTGATCAGAAATGTACACTTCCTCATTCGGACTTTCAACCAGGCCGTCAGTATAATTGAAAACTATACTTCCTGAAGCCAGGATTTCTTTGCCCAGATTTATTACCGGAAGGGTATCAAAAGCACCGATGATTGTGGTGCCCTCTTTTAAAAATTTAACCTTCCCATCCATTATCAGAACCGAAGGGTTATGCCCCGCATTGACATACTGCAGTTCCCTTGTTTGCTCATTATAAAGCCCAAGAAATAAGGTCACGAAGCGTTCCCCGTTAGTATTTGAGTAAACGATCTCATTTAAACGCTCTGTCAGTTTAACAAGATTCCTCTCTACTGAGGCCCAGGCTCTTAAACTCGCCTGTAAATTTGCCATCAATAAAGCGGCAGAAACACCCTTTCCTGAGGCATCTGCGATACACCAGAGATACTCATGAGTACCTAACTTAATAAAGTCAAAATAATCGCCACCAATATTCTCATTTGGAAGATAGGTTGCTCCAACCTCTACAGCACCCGTTTTAGGTAATCGTCTGGGTATAAGCATCCCCTGAACCTCTACAGCCAGTTCCATATCCCGCTGTAAGCGTTCCCTGCCGACCCGTTCTTTCAGGAGCTTCTTGTTTTCAAGGGCTACAACGATTACATTGATCAGAGTCTGAATGAAATTGAGATCACTACTCAGCAGATTCTGGCTGGTATCAAAACCGCCAATCAAAACAAAAGCCAGAAGCTCCTGATTGTGAAAAACCGGAACAAAATATTCGTATTTATTTAACAAAGGATCATTCTGAGATTTCAAAGAAGTAATATTTCTGAAATCAATCAGAGCCTGGCAGGTTTGCTGCAATGTTTTTGCATTTTCAAATTCACCTCCGAATCGTGTAGCGCAGTAAAAATGTTCCCCTTCCTTGATCAAAAGACGAATCTCCCCAATCTTTAAGTGGACATTCAGAATTACCTCGAGCATCTCGAACAAAACCGAGGAGGGACTATTTATATTAATAGCCTGAGTAATTTCAAGCAAAGAGTTTAATTCAGCCTGACGTTTCAGCAAGAGTTGAATTAACTCACTTTCATCATTTATTACTGATATTGGTTTTCTTTGCAAGACTATAAATTGAGGACTGCGACGCTTAAAATTAAGGAATTAATCCAAACTTGCAATCAGAAATAGGGTTTTGTGGCTTTTTGACATAGATCTTTTAACACCCCCTGTACTTTGTTATCTTCATAATTTTCTCGCATCTCACATCTCATATCTCATATCTCATATCTCATATCTAACGTACCATCCTCCCCTTCCAATCGTATTTGCCTGAGTTTCCGGCAATCCCTATATACATAATATAAAACATGTGGAGCACAGTAAGTATTGGAACATACCACAGTAGTCTACTTCTTTTGGCAAAACTGCATAGCGGAATCAGTAATGACATTTCTGCCAAAGCCTTTATACTTATGCACACTAAACCCAAATACCAGAAATAAGGATTGAAAAAGCCTAGAATTGAACTCAGAAAAATCATGAAATTAAAAATCCAAACTGATACCCCAATCACCACAATTGCCTTGTTTTTATATTTGGTACTTTTTGATGCCCAGCGTTTTCTTTGCTGGATAAATTCTTTGAGGTTTGATTTTGCGTGGGTATAAACTATCGAATCACGGGATTTACAAAAACCAATACCATCAGGATAAACCGATGCAACTTTATGAAGAAACAGTTCATCATCACCTGAGGCTAGTTCATCAATACCCTGAAATCCTTTAAGCTCATAAAACACTTCTCTCTGATAAGCGAGGTTAGCTCCACTACAGGTTGAGGGCATTTTGTTGCCTATCCCGGCAGCTCCCAGACCCGAAAGAAATAGGAAATCCAGAGTTTGCATTTCTTCAAAATAGCTTTTTTCTTCAAAATAGATTACCGGTGAGGAGATCATCTTATAATCACCGGATTCATAAAATCCAATAATAGTTTTAAGCCATGCCGGTGACATTCTGCAATCAGCATCCGTCGTAATGATGAGTTCTGAATCAGAGAGCTTAATTGCCTCGGTTATTGCCTTCTTTTTATATGAATTTAATGGCTTGTCTTCATTTAAAACAATCAGCTTTACACCTCTGTCTGCAAAAGAAAGAACGATTTCAGAAGTCTGGTCACTAGAGTGATCATCAACCACAATCAATTCCACCAGATCAGCAGGATAATCCTGAGCCAAAATATCTTTAATCGTATTGAAAATTTTATCTTCCTCATTTCTGGCAGCGATCAGAATACTGACTGTAGTTTTAAAACGGTCCCCCTTCAGATCAAAAGCTTTCACAGCACCCCATCCTCTTCTCAGAAACAAAATTAATCCCAAATAGGCCAGAGCCAGGGCAAGTGAAATGATACTAATTACGAGGACTACCAAAGAAATTGAGTTTTAAAACGAAAACGGACCCTAAAATAGCCGGAATAATTAAATTAATCAGCCATATACTTGCAACTGCTGCCATTACTGCAATTTCCTGATCGGTTACAAAGGAAAAAAAATAGGCTGCAGTAGTGGCTCTGATACCCAAATCAAACAAATCAAGCGAAGGTATAGAAGATTGTACAAAAAAAATAACAAACATCATCAGAACAATATCCAAAGGGTATATTTCTGGAATCAGTAAACGAAAAACCAAGAAATATTGTGTGCTAAAGACAAGGATACGTGAAAAGCAATAGATTAAAACCTTCAGCAGTTCTTTGAACTTGAATTTAGAAAAAATAATAAGAAAGCGCCTGTATCGCTTCAAGAATTGTATCCGCGATAAGAGGCCGTTTATCCAATGTATATTAAAAAAGAAGAGCAAAAGATACCCACTAAAAACCAGAGCAAAAATGAATATACTAAGATGCAGGAAGGGGTTTAAATCCATAAACCGGAATAAAAACCAACTGAGTGCCAAAAGGCCAAGCACATTTGTAAGAACCATTTGACCTATAGTCCCAACTGTCATAATAACCGCCCCCTTGATCCGCCTATTTGGAGAAAGGAAAAATACCCTACCTCCGAATTCTCCGATCCGGTTTGGAGTAAAAACTGCCCATGTCAATCCACAAAAAACTGATTCAACAGCCTTCCATTTAGTTATTACTTCGATTTTTTGAACAAGGAATTTCCATTTAAGAGCCTCCAGAAACCAATTCAGGAACATCAGTAAAAAGAGGGATGAAATGACCAAAACTACACTTTCAGGATCAAGTGAATTTAGCAGCTCCTTAAAATCCTTAATATTGCTGTTATCATTAAGCTTATTATAAATGTACAGGGATGCCAGACCTAAAATGGTGACCTTAATGCAAATGCTCAGAATTTTTTTGGTACTGCTGTTCAAAGTATTTTATTTATGCAATGTTAAGCAAAAGCTTCTTTGAATTTAAAATTTGAAATTCTATTACCCTAAAAACATTATAAAGCAGGTAATTTCTTAATATTGTCATGCATGATAAAAGAAAAATCAACTGAACGAATAATCCTTGGAATTGACCCCGGAACCAGTGTTATGGGGTATGGAATAGTCAAGGAGGTAAAAAGTTCTGTTGATTTGATCTGCATGGGTGTAGTAAAACTCCAGCACCTTGACGATCATCCTCTGAAACTTAAACATATTTTTGAAAAAACCGTTTTGCTGATTGATCAATATAAACCCGATTGCCTCGCCATAGAAGCCCCTTTCTACGGTAAAAACATCCAGGTTATGCTAAAACTGGGCCGGGCACAAGGCGTGGCCATGGCTGCAGCATTATCACGTAGTCTTCCTATTTTCGAATATTCACCCAGAAAGATTAAACAGTCAATTACCGGTAACGGTAATTCTTCTAAAGAACAGGTGGCGGCTATGCTAAAAACACTCTTAAAATTCACCGAAACTCCTGAATTCCTTGACGCTACTGATGGTTTGGCTGTTGCAGTTTGTCATTCATTTCAGAAAATAAGCAGCACCGGAAGCAAAAAAAACTATTCTGGCTGGGATGCTTTCGCTAAGGATAATCAGAAGCGGATTAAATAAGGGGAATTACAGCTGTTCCTTAATTTTTTCTGCTATTGCCTCCAGTTTTTCATCAGTAAAGCTCAGTTTAGGGCGACTAAAATTCATGTCATCCATACTGTTGATTGGGATAAGATGAATATGTGCATGAGGCACTTCCAGGCCAATGACAGAAACACCAATGCGCTTACAAGGTATGGCCTTTTTTAAACCCGCTGCCACAATCTGAGCAAACATCATCAGGCCTACATAAGTTTCACTATCCAGGTCAAATATATAATCAACCTCCTTCTTAGGAATAACCAGTACATGGCCTTCTGTTAGCGGATTTACATCCAGAAAAGCAAGATATTCCAATGTCTCAGCGACCTTATATGAAGGAATATCGCCGGCTACTATTTTTGAGAAGATTGATTCCATTTGATTTGATTTATACTCTGATCAGATATAATTATCTGCTGATTTCTATGATTTCGAACTCAATTTTACCCGCCGGAACAGCTATCTCAGCTTTGTCGCCTACAGATTTACCCAACAAACCCTGGGCTATAGGCGATTTTACGGATATTTTACCTGTTTTCAGATCGGCCTCTGATTCAGAAACAAGCTGATAAGTCATGGTTGCCCCATTATTGGTATTTTTAATCTTTACAATAGACAATGCAAGGACCTTAGATGAGTCTAGTTTCGATTCATCGATCAAACGGGCATTAGCCAACACATTCGTCAGCTTTGAAATTTTAGATTCATGATGGCCCTGCGCTTCTTTAGCAGCATCATATTCTGCATTCTCCGACAAATCGCCCTTATCTCTGGCTTCAGCAATTGCTTTTGAAATTTGTGAACGACCTTCAGTTTTTAATAAATGAAGCTCTTCTTTAAGTTTTTCTAATCCTTCCCGGGTATAATAAGTTACTTCCGTCATATCTCGCACATTTTATGATAAACTCTTAAAAACAAACAAGACTATGTCGGCATAAGCCAATATAGTCTTGCTCGTATTAATACGAAGATAATATTTTTGATTTTAGATTTCCAAATTTCTATGATGAAATGAAGGCAGAAGAATAATGGATAAGCTATAAGCACTTCATTATCAAACTACAAAATAATTTGTTTTAGTTTTTGGGCAAGTACTTCAGAAATCTTTCTGTAAGATTCGTGGGTCCAGCCAGCCACATGAGGACTTAAAATTACGTTCGGACAATCTTTCAATTCATTAAACCATTCCTGCTCCCCTAAAACTGGAAATTTTTCAACTTCAAGTACATCCAATCCGGCAGCACTAATCTTACCATTACGGATCCCATTCAAAACAGCCCTTGTATTAACCACCTCACCTCTTGAAGCATTTAGAAAAATGATTGGTTTCCTGAAATGAAAAAGATATTCATCATTAAGGAGCTGCTTCGTTTCGAAGGTCAAAGGAATATGAAAACTTAAAATATCTGCCTGTTTAACTACCTGTTCCATACTTACCTCTTCTGCATACTGGTCTGAAAAACCGGTTTTGTACTTATCATAAGCAAGTACCTTTACTTCAAAACCTGAAAGTTTGCGGGCAAGCATTTGTCCGGTATTTCCATATCCTATGATTGCAAGAGTTCTTCCTTTCAGTTCCCACCCTCTGTTACCTTCCCTATCCCAAATACCATTTCGCACTTCGATATCCGCTTTTCTAAGATTAGAGAGCAGCGAAAGCAACATGCCAATAACATGTTCTGCCACCGCATCCCGGTTTCCCTCTGGTGCATTGATGCAGAATATTTCTTTTGATCTGGCATACTCCTCGTCTACATTATCCATTCCTGCACCAGCCCGGGCGATAAATTTCAGGTTAGGGCCTGCATCAATAAGTTCCTTGTCAATCTGGAACTTTGTGCGAATCGCTATTCCTGCATAGTTTTTCAGTTTCTCCAGAGTTTCACTTCTACTGATTAATGGAAGATCATCACAAATATATCCCAGCTTTTCTGCCTCAATTTTAAAAGCAGGATGCAAATGGTCGGCAATCAGGATTCTTTTATTCATACTGCATTTATTCTCGACGTATTGATCAGGTTTGTCATTTTAACAAAATCATCAACGCTCAGTCTCTCAGCTCGAAGGTCGAACATTGGATCATCCGTCATGCTTTCCTTGCTTACAAGTGATGACAATGCGTTTCTAAGTGTTTTGCGGCGCTGATTAAACCCGGCTTTTACAACCTGCCAGAACAACTTTTCATCACAATTCAGCTTTTCAATATCATTTCGGGTTAGGCGTATGACTGCTGAGGTAACTTTAGGCGGAGGGTTAAATACTCCGGGCTTAACAGAAAAGAGGTATTCGACCTTATAAAATGCTTGCAAAAAAACACTTAAAATACCATACTCTTTGCTTCCTGGTTTCTCTGCACAACGCTGAGCCACCTCCTTCTGAAACATTCCAACCAGTTCAACTACCTGATTTCGGTTATCGAGTACTTTGAAGAGTATTTGTGATGAAATATTATATGGAAAATTACCTATTATCCCGAATTTCCCAGGAAATACAGCCGCAAAATCAAGCTCCAGAAAATCCCCGTTAATCAGTCTTGCACCCAGATCGGGATACTTCTTTTTCAGAAATTCATAAGATTCAGTATCTATATCGATCAGATAAGTTTCAAGATCCTTTTTGCCAAGCAGAAAGTCGGAAAGTATTCCCATCCCCGGGCCAACCTCCAAAACCTGATTATATTGAGAACTAGCCTGAAGGCTATTAACAATCTTCTCTGCGATGTTTTTATCGGTTAAAAAGTGTTGTCCGAGATGCTTCTTTGCCTTTACTAAACTCATATCCGCTGCATTTGGCGCAAATTACGGAAAAAAGAGGTTAGAGAAATGAGCAAATTGAGGGAATGAGCAAATTAGCAAATGAATTTGTCGATGAGTTGATTTGTCTATTTGTCAATTGAGAATTAGTAAATGAGCAAATTTGGAAATTAGCAAATGGGCGAATGCTCAGTTATCAACTGTCAATTGTCAACTATCAATTACTTTCAACTTAATTGCAGTTTGGGATTAAAGTCTTTATTTTGCATTAATTATTTTAATAAACGGGCAAGCAGGAATGAGTGATAAAATTAAAGTTGGAATTTCTATAGGAGATGTAAACGGTATCGGTCTTGAAGTAATCATTAAAACTCTGATGGACAGCAAAATCATGGATTATTGCACTCCCATTGTATACGGTCATACAAAAGTCGCATCCTTCCATCGTAAAACAATGGACCTAAACGAGTTCAATTTCAATGTAATCAACAGTCCGGAAGAAGCGCATAACAAACGCGCAAATATGATTAACTGCTGGGAAGAGGATGTACGTATCGAATTGGGCACAAGTACTCCTACAGGAGGGAAATATGCATTTATATCACTTGAAAGAGCATTAGATGATCTCATAGCGGGCAAAACAGATGCCCTGGTTACCGCGCCAATCAATAAGCATAACATTCAAAGTGATGATTTTCAGTTTGCGGGTCATACAGAATATATTCAGGCAAAAACTAATGCTGAAGACTCCCTGATGTTTCTGGTGAGTGAAGATATCCGCGTGGGAGTAGTTACAGGACATATTCCGGTAAATGAAGTGCCTGAAAAGATCAGTAAAGAAAAAATCTTATCAAAGCTGACATTGATGAATCAAAGCCTGAAGAAGGATTTCTGGATTCAAAAACCAAAAATTGCTGTTTTAGGATTGAATCCTCATGCGGGAGATATGGGCCTTATTGGGAAAGAAGAGTTGGAGATTATTATTCCGGCCATTGCCGAAGCCAATGCCCAGGGAATCTTTGCTTTTGGCCCTTATGCAGCAGACGGTTTCTTTGCAGCACATACCTATACCCAGTTTGATGCTGTACTGGCAATGTACCATGATCAGGGCTTAATCCCTTTCAAACAGATTGCATTTCATAGTGGGGTGAATTTCACTGCAGGTCTGCCTGTTGTCAGAACTTCTCCCGACCATGGTACAGGTTATGATATTGCCGGAAAAAATCAGGCATCAGCAAGTTCGTTCAGGGAAGCACTATTCACTGCAATCAAAATTGTTAAGTGCAGAAGAGAAAGTTCTGAACTCAGCTCAAACCCATTGAAACTGAGTAAATTTTCAAAAGACAGGGATTAAATGGTCTTCTAACGGATAAAACCAAAGCTTTCAGCTGACCTTATCATCTCATTTTTAAAAAACTGTTAGCAACTAAATAAATTTTCCTAAATTTGCAGGCTCAATTGGCGTGCTTTGAAATCATTACAGCAATATAGCATTCCGTTTACCGGATTAAAACTTGGAGTTCACGATTTTGAATTCGAAGTAGATGATGCTTTTTTTAATGAGTTTGAATACTCGCTGGTTAAGAGTGGAAAGCTGAAAGTTGAACTTGAACTGGATAAGCAGGAAACAATGATGATCCTGCATTTTCATATTTCAGGTGAAATGAAACTGGGATGTGATGTTTGCCTTGCCGATTATCCTTATTCTGTAGAAATTAAGGAAAGGCAGATTGTCAAATTGAATGGGAACGAAGATCTTGAGGATGATACCGAAGAGATCATTGTGCTTAAGAGAAGTGAAACTGAGATCAATGTAGCGACACTGATCTATGAATTTATCAATCTTGCAGTACCATATATCAGTCGTTGTGCTGATGAAGGAAATACTGAATGGTGCGATAGTGAAATGATTGCCAAGCTGCAGCAACTGGCTCCGGGGCCAAAAGAAGTGGAAGAAGAAGAAATTGCCGACCCAAGGTGGGAAGCATTAAAGAAAATAAAAAAGTAATAAATTAATACATAGGAACAAATGGCACATCCAAAACGGAAAATATCCAAATCAAGAAGAGATAAAAGAAGAACTCACTATAAAGCAGTTGCTCCGGGTTTAACTACCTGTCAGACTACTGGTGCAGTACATTTACCTCACCGTGCGTATACAGTTGACGGAAACTTGTATTACAACGGAAAGATGGTAATTGAAAATACCTCTATTGCCTAAGTTACCATTCTGATATGAAGATTGGCTTAGATATAATGGGTGGAGATTTTGCTCCCAAAGCAGCAGTTTTGGGTGCAATAGAAGCTCAAAAAGCCTTATCGGCAGACCAAAAGTTAGTTCTTTTCGGGGACAAGGATCAGGCTCTGCCTTTTATAACAGAAGCAGGAATCGATCCTGATGTTTTCGAATTTGTTCACACCACCGACATGATCGGCATGGGAGAACACGGAACAAAATCTGTACTACAGAAGCCTAACTCAAGTATCAGTCTGGGATTTCACTATCTCAAAGAAGGTAAAATAGATTCCTTTTCATCAGCAGGAAACACCGGTGCGATGTTAGTAGGGGCTATCTTTAGCGTAAAACCCGTTCCGGGAGTTATTCGTCCCGCCGTTGCAACCAATGTGCCTAAATTAAAATCCGGCTTCGGAATTATGCTGGATGTTGGGGCAAATGCCGACTGTAAACCTGAAGTTCTGGCTCAGTTTGGTATGTTAGGGAGCTTATATGCAGAACATGTTTACCATATTCAGAATCCAAAAGTGGGTTTAATGAATCTTGGTGAAGAAGAAGAAAAAGGAAATGTTCTTACCCAATCCACATTTCCTCTCCTGCAAAAATCTGATATCAATTTCATAGGTAATATTGAAGGCCGGGATCTGTTCAACGACAAAGCAGATGTTATTGTCTGTGATGGATTTACGGGAAATGTCATGTTGAAATTAGCCGAAACCTTTTATATTCTAACACTCAAAAAAGGATTTAAGGATGAATTCTTTGACCGTTTCAATTATGAGCAATATGGGGGCAGTCCTATTTTAGGAGTAAATGCACCTGTTCTGATTGGCCACGGCATCTCTAGTCCGGAAGCAATTAAAAATATGGTACTTTTATCACGAACCATGATCGAAAGTCAGTTCGTTGATAAGATCAAAGAAGCTTTTAAATAATTATTTCCAATTTATCATGTCTAAAGTTCATGCTGCAATAACAGCCGTTAATGCTTTCGTTCCCGAATATATTCTTACCAATAAGGAACTTGAAGGGATGGTTGAAACCAATGATGAATGGATTACCAGCCGTACAGGGATTAAAGAACGCCGCATCCTGAAAGGAAATCTAGGAACCTCAGATATGGCTACCCATGCCGTTAATGGTTTGCTTGAAAAGCGTGGGATCAGTGCTGCAGAGATCGACCTTATTATTTTCTGTACTACAACTCCCGACATGGTATTTCCGGCCTCAGCAAATATCCTTGCCCACAAAATTGGTGCGGTGAATGCCTGGGGTTATGATCTTAATGCTGCATGTTCGGGTTTTCTATACGGATTGGCTACAGGTTCGCAATTCATTGAAACTGGCAAACATCAAAAGGTTTTGGTAGTAGGAGGCGATAAAATGTCCTCTATCATCAATTATAAAGACCGTAAAAGCTGTATCATTTTCGGTGATGGCTGTGGTGCTGTTTTACTCGAACCAAACACAGAGGGTTTCGGAGTAATTGATTCAATACTTAAAAGTGATGGATCAGGCGGCCCCTATTTATGCCAGAAAGCAGGGGGGTCATTAAGACCTGCAAGTCATGAAACGGTTGATAATGATGAGCACTTCCTGTTTCAGGAAGGGCAAGCAGTTTTCAAATTTGCCGTAACAAATATGGCAGATGTAGCTGCTGAGATCATGGAAAAAAATGACCTGAGTTCTGACGATGTAGACTGGCTGGTTCCACATCAGGCCAATAAACGAATCATTGATGCTACAAGCAGTCGCTGCGGTATTGCTCCTGAAAAAGTGATGATCAATATCGAAAAATACGGCAATACAACTAACGGAACCATCCCTCTATGTTTATGGGAATGGGAAAGTAAACTCAAAAAAGGTGATAATCTGATCCTGGCCGCGTTTGGGGGTGGATTCACATGGGGTTCATTGTATTTGAAATGGGCCTATTAAAAATTAAATCAAAATCGTTTCTTAATATTTTTATTATAATTTTAGGTTAAAATCGTCCACATAAACTAAACAAAATGGATATTAAACAAATTCAGGAGCTTATTAAATTTGTTTCCAGATCTGGGGTAAATGAAGTTTCTATTGAGCAGGAAGATTTTAAAATTACCATAAAAACCAATCAGCCTCCTACCTATCAGGTACAGGCTGCTCAGCAAATTCAGGCTACCTCCACTCCCGCAATTGTAGCAGCCCCTGCAGCCCCGGTAGAAACTAAGCCTGCAGCTGCTCCTTCAAAGGATGAAAATGCAAACTACATAACTGTAAAATCTCCAATGATTGGTACTTTTTACCGGTCTTCAAGTCCTGATAAGCCACTTTTTGTAAATGTTGGTGATGAAATTAAGGCCGGACAAATAGTTTGTATCATTGAAGCAATGAAACTTTTCAACGAAATCGAGTCTGAAGTCTCAGGTCGTATCGTAAAAGTACTTGTGGATAATGCGAGCCCTGTAGAGTACGATCAGCCATTATTTTTGGTGGAACCTATTTGATTTGAAGATTAACAATTTGAATACTTGAAGATTATATTGTTAATCTTCATTTTCAAATCATCAAATTTTCAAATTCCCAAATTAAGAAAGCATGTTTAAAAAAATACTAATTGCAAATCGTGGTGAAATAGCTCTTCGGATTATCCGTACCTGTAAGGAAATGGGCGTGAAAACCGTAGCTGTTTATTCAACTGCCGACCGCCATAGTTTACATGTACGGTTTGCCGATGAAGCAGTTTGTATTGGTCCGCCTGCAAGTAAAGACTCCTATTTAAGTATCCCGAATATCATATCTGCGGCAGAATTAACGAATGCCGATGCTATCCATCCCGGATATGGTTTTTTGTCAGAAAATGCAAAATTTTCAGCAATCTGCCATGAATATGGTATTAAATTTATTGGAGCCACTGCCGAACAGATTAATGGCATGGGTGATAAGGCATCTGCTAAGGAGACCATGAAAAAAGCCGGTGTTCCAACAATTCCGGGTTCTGAAGGTTTATTAACCGATGTTAAAGAGGGTATAAAAATCGCAAATGAGATCGGTTATCCGGTTATCCTCAAAGCTACCGCCGGTGGCGGCGGCCGCGGAATGCGTATTGTCTGGAATGACGCTGAGTTTGAGCCTGCCTGGGATTCAGCACGTCAGGAGTCAGCAGCTGCATTTGGTAATGACGGATTATATCTTGAGAAATACGTAGAAGATCCGCGTCATATTGAAATCCAGGTAATTGGAGACCAATACGGAAAGGTATGTCATCTTTCAGAACGTGATTGCTCAATTCAACGCAGGCATCAGAAACTGGTAGAGGAATCTCCATCGCCTTTCATGACCCCTGAATTACGTGAAAAAATGGG
Organism: Sphingobacteriales bacterium 16-39-50; assembly: GCA_002257025.1. Classification (GTDB taxonomy): domain Bacteria; phylum Bacteroidota; class Bacteroidia; order Sphingobacteriales; family Sphingobacteriaceae; genus Daejeonella. Next base: position 171,340 of record NCHA01000005.1, read on the forward strand.
CGAGGCGGCCATTAAAGGAGCGATGGCTGTTAATTACGAAGGTGCCGGTACAGTTGAATTTCTCGTAGATAAACACCGCAACTTCTACTTCATGGAAATGAATACCCGTATACAGGTAGAGCATCCGGTAACTGAAGAGGTAATCAACTTCGACCTGATCAAAGAACAGATCAAAGTTGCCTCGGGCATTCCAATCTCAGGGAAAAATTATATCCCTGAAATGCATGCGATCGAGTGTCGCATCAATGCTGAAGATCCCTTTAATAATTTCAGACCATCTCCCGGATTGATTACTAATTTCCATTCACCTGGTGGTCATGGAGTACGGGTTGATACCCATGTATATGCAGGTTATCAGATTCCTCCGAATTATGATTCAATGATCGCTAAACTGATCTGTGTCGCACAAACACGCGAAGAAGCGATTTGTACGATGGAGCGTTCATTGAGTGAATTTGTTATTGAAGGGGTGAAAACGACAATTCCTTTCCATTTAAGGCTGATGAAAGATCCAAATTTCCGTGCCGGTAACTTTACTACCAAATTTATGGAGAGCTTTGACCTGAGTGAATAGATATGTCGCTGAAAAACAATAAAGTATCTTATTTTGAAGCTGAATGTCACAATAGAAGTGATGCTTATTAAATATCCACTGAATACCATTCTTAAATTAAACAGAATGGTATTTTTGTTTAAAAATTATGAGTGAGGAACGTACTGACCTGGTAAAGGCTATCAAGGAAAAGGGTAAAACCATTGAAGCCGAAATGTCTTTTTTTGATCATCTGGATGTGCTCAGGGGGCATCTGATTAGGGCTTCTATTGCCATTGTAACCTTCACTATACTTGCCTTCTCATTTTACGATTTCATTTTTGATAAGATCATTATGGGGCCGGGACGTACCGATTTCTGGACTTACAGAATGATGTGTGCTGCCACCGAGAAATTTAATCTTGGTGCCGACTTCTGTGTTAAGAAACTGAGCTTCAATATTATCAATACAGAATTAGGAGGGCAGTTTACTCTGCAACTTAATTCTTCGCTGATGATAGGTATTGTACTGGGTGTACCATATCTGTTATTTGAGATATGGCGATTCGTAAAACCCGCACTTCACGAGAACGAGCGTAAATCAGCAACTGGTTTTGTATTCTGGGCCTCTTTACTGTTTATTATGGGTTTAATGTTCGGTTATTATATTATCGCTCCATTATCCATCAACTTCTTATCAAATTATGAAGTGAGTTCGATTATCAATAACCAGATCACCATTGCATCCTATTTCTCTGTTGTTGCGACGCTTACCATCGGGGCAGCAATCACATTTGAGCTGCCGATTATTATCTATATTCTTTCAAAACTGGGAATCATGACCCCTGAGTTTATGAGGTCTTCCAGAAGATATGCTACAGTAATCATTCTAATTATTGCTGCAATTGTGACCCCAACTCCCGACCTGGTAACCATGCTCACAGTAAGTTTCCCATTATTCTTGCTCTATGAATTAAGCATTTATGTTTCGGCAAGGGTGGCAAGTAATAAGAAAAAAGCAGAAATAGAATTTTATAAAGACTAATTGAATAAAAGCCATGAATAACACAATATCAATTGCAATTGGCGCCGATCATGCAGGTTTTGAATACAAAAACATGCTTATTGATTTTTTGAAAGAGTACAGTATTAAGGACTTTGGGACCTACAGTGCCGACTCTGTAGACTATCCGGATTTTGCACACCCTGTGGCTAGTGCAGTTGAAAAAGCTGAATTTACAATTGGGATATTGATTTGTGGAAGTGCTAATGGGGTAGCCATCACAGCCAATAAACATCAGGGAATAAGAGCAGCGATTTGCTGGAATGAAGAGCTTGCCGAACTCGCAAGATCTCATAACAATGCCAATATTCTTTGTATCCCGGCAAGATTTATCAGCCCTGAACTGGCCAGACAGATCTGTACGAAATTCATAAGTACAGCATTTGAAGGGGGGCGCCATGCAAATAGGGTGAATAAAATCTCCTGTTGATAATTTTAAACTAACCAAACAAAATATGATTTCAAAAAAAACAATTTGGGCGCTATTTCTGCTCTGTGTTTCCACACAGGCATTCGCTCAGGATCCAAATGCACAAAAATTTGCAGAGGAAATAAACGTTAAAAAAGCTAAGAAGCATCTGACCATTCTTGCATCCGACAAGTTTGAAGGCAGAGAAACAGGTAAAGCCGGAGCCGAAAAAGCAGCCAAATACATTGCCAAAGAATTTAAAAAATTAAAGTTAACTGCACCAGTTAACGGATCCTATTTTCAGGATGTCCCGCTGGTAGAAACATCTTTCGATGTTACTTCTTTTACCGCCAACGGTAAATCCTTAAGCATGGGGAAAGAATTTCTATTTAGCGGTAGTGGTGATGCTAAATCGATTGATGCAAGTGAAATAGTATTTATTGGCTATGGTATAGGTGCAGAGAACTATGATGACCTCAAAAATACCGATATAGCCGGAAAAGTGGTTTTACTGATCAACAAGGGAGAGCCTATGAGTAATGGGGTATCTGCAATCAGCAAAAGCTCAAAAGCATCAGACTGGAGTACCAGCCGGTTTAAACGCTTACAGTATGTTATGAGCAAAAGCCCTTCACTGATCCTGGCGGTAAGCCCGGATGTAAGTGCCGCACTTCAATCATATTCTCCAAGAAGCGGAAGATTGACTATCAAAAAAGAAACAAAAGCTGCGGTAAGTAATCGTACTGCAAGCGCCGCTGTTGTAAGTATCACACCTGATGTAGCCAATCAGATCCTGAAAAATTCAGGAAAGAACTACGAAGATCTAAAATCAGCAATAGATAATAGCGGCACCCCGCAATCGCAGGTTTTGAAATCTCAAATTTCTATGAACTATGGTCCGGTGAATAAAGATGTAAGATCAGTGAACGTTTTGGGATATCTGGAAGGAAGTGATCTTAAGGATGAGCTAGTGGTTTATTCAGCACATTATGATCATATCGGACTTACAACTGATGGTGGTGCTGACAAGGTTAATAATGGTGCAGATGATGACGGATCGGGGACAACCGGAGTATTATCTATAGCAAGGGCTTACGCCAAAGCCAAAAAAGCAGGGCATGGTCCACGCAGGAGTGTTCTGTTCTTAATGGTAACCGGTGAAGAGAAAGGTCTGCTAGGTTCAGAGTATTACGCTTCGAATCCGGTTTTCCCTATGGCTAATACCGTTACCAACCTGAATATTGATATGATCGGAAGAACCGGTGAATTGTACAAAGGCACCGCTGATTCTGCTAATTATTGCTACCTGATTGGTTCCGACAAGTTGAGTACCGACCTCCACAAGATCAGCGAAAATGCCAATGCTGTTTATACTAAAATGAAGATCGATTATAAATACAATGACCCAAATGATCCGGAGCGAATCTATTACCGCTCAGATCACTATAATTTTGCCAAGAATGGTGTTCCGATTGTATTTTATTTTAATGGCGTACACGAAGATTATCACAAACCTGGAGACGAAGTGAGCAAGATTAATTTTGATTTGCTTACCAAACGTGCACAACTAGTATACTATACAGGTTGGGACCTCCTGAACCGGGATAAAAGACCGGTTGTAGATGTCAAAAATGATATGCCGGCTACGCGATAGACTGGAATCAGGAAAATGAAAAACCCTGCCCCTGCCGTGTACCCAAAAATTTCATCTCGTACATCAGTCATACGTACGTACGACCCTGAAGGTGGTCGTATGTGTCGCTTTGTTACATGCGACCACCTTCGGGGTCGGGATTTCCGTGCTAACCAAATGCTATAAACATTTGACCCTTTCAGGGTCATTGAATCTTATAAAAAACAGAGGTTAGCGAATAGATATACTGTAGCTCCATCCTGAATACGAATTAACAATGAAGAAACAATTAACAGGCTTTTTACTCTTAGCACTCATTTCGATTCAATGCTTTGCTCAGGATCCCGCAGCACAAAAATATGCCGCCGAGATCAATGCAAAAAGAACTAAAAAACATCTAAAAGTTCTGGCTTCGGATAAATATGAGGGCAGAGAAACCGGAAAACGCGGAGCTGAAATGGCTGCAGCTTATCTTGCACGGGAGTTTAAGAGGTTGAAACTCATTGCCCCCGTAAATGGCTCCTATCTACAGGATGTTGAATTAATCGAAACATCCATTGTTGTCAATTCATTGGAAGTAAACGGCAACAAACTACAATATGGAACTGAATTTACATTCAGCGGAAGCGGAGAGGCGAAAGTAATTAACACTAATGAAATAACTTTCATAGGATCTGGAACTGAATCAGATCTTAAAAACACAAGTATAGCAGATAAAGTAGTTTTACTGAAGCAAGAGGGAGAAGCCGCCGAAATTACGAGAAGGCTAAACTTTGTAAAGAATAAAAAACCTAAATTGATCATTGCGGTAAATGTTAACAAAGCCAGAACTCCCCATTCGCATCTATCGGGTGTAAGTCTTAGTGTTAAAAATGGCATTAGGGAAAGTGCTCCGATGCGGGAAAATTCGCCGGGGGTAATTTTAATCGAAACCGAAATTGCAGATAAGATCCTTCTCAGAACTGGCAAAACAATTGGAAAGCTAAATGCTGACGATGGATCGCAGCTAATTAAAGCCGACATAAAATTGGCCTATGAGCCTGTGAAAAGAGAACTTCAGTCATCCAATGTTCTCGGCTACCTGGAAGGAACTGATCTAAAAGATGAGCTTCTGGTATATTCTGCCCATTACGACCATATCGGATTAAATCCGGATGGAGGAAAAGATAAAGTATTTAACGGGGCTGATGACGATGCTTCAGGGACTTCAGGGGTTCTGGCAATTGCAAGAGCCTTTGCCAAAGCAAAAAAAGAGGGAAATGGCCCAAGGAGAAGTATTTTGTTCCTGATGCTCACAGGTGAGGAGAAAAACCTGCTGGGTTCTGAATATTATTCACTCAATCCTGTCTTCCCATTCGCAAAAACAATTACTAACCTAAATGTGGATATGATTGGACGCATTGGTGAAGAATATCAAAGTTCTCCCGATTCAACAAATTACTGTTTTCTTGTAGGGGCAGACAGATTAAGTACTAATCTCCATAAGATCAGTGAAAATGCCAATGCTGTATACACCAGAATGAAGATCGATTATAAACATAATGCTCCTGATGATCAGATCTATTACTGGTCAGACCATTACAACTTTGCTAAAAATGGGGTTCCTGTAATATTTTACTATAACGGCAAGCATGATGATTATCACAAGGGCAGCGATGAGATCAGCAAGATTAATTTTGAGCTTCTCAGTAAACGGGCACAATTAGCGTATTATACGGGCTGGGATCTGGTGATGAGGGATAAACGACCGGTGGTTGATGTGAAGGATTAAATCATCTCTTGAAATAAGGCTCATTTCAAGAGATGATTTATGGCAGGTTGAATCAACTTTAATCAACCAAACAATACTACCTCATTAAAAGCAGTTTGAAATGCTCTTGCTACAACGAAGCAATCGCATAACAATTTGTCCCATCAAATTTAGATTGCTTCGCTGCGCTACCCATGACATGTTCTAATACGTTAAGCATAAAGCCATTAATAATTAAAAATTCAGGCCATAATTTTGAGTTAGAACAGCGAAGTTCCTTCACTGCGTCATTTCTCTTTCAGAGTTTCTTGAATTTTATTACTCGCAATGACAAAAGGGCGACTCAAAATCAATGAGTCCGCCCTTTTAATTTATTTTGATCAAAAAGATAAATCAATAGGTATACACCGTTTTGATCTTAAATAAATGCTCTCCATTTAAATAATTTTTAAAGCTTCTTATTAATTCTTTTGGATAGCCTTCATCATCATAGCTGTACTCAAATTTATAAGGTTCTGCTGAGGGAATACTTCCTGAATATGTTTTCTTCTGATTCACCAGGTTATTCTTAGTCAAATTCGAAAGAAAGATATTCGGTATATTCATGTGTGCTAAAGGGTTGATATTAAAATCATATTGATATAATCCACTTTCGCCCCCTCCCGGACTGCTGGCAGAGTCTTCTGTTCTGTTACCTCCAATGACTTTTTGAATGTAATCCATAGTATTCCCATTTGAGAAGGTATACTTAAAGTTAATTCGGGCATAGCCTGGAAGGAACTGATACTCAACCTGAGCATTGGTTACCTGATCATAATTCACTTCTTTCATCTTTATGATCTTTGTGCCTTCTGTATTGTAAGTTAACTCAAGATAACCTACCTGACTACCCTGGTCATTGATATAATTAATCTTACTGAGCTTATTATTTGTATAAACATAAACTTTAGACCATGCTAAGCGCAGGTCACTAAACTGCGGAAGTTTGTCGTAATATTCAATTTTATTAAGATTACCGTTTGGATCATAGCTGTATATTGTTTTACCGGATGGCATATATCCCGCCTGGGTGAAGGTAAATTGCTCTTCAAGCCTCAATTTTTTTGGAGACTTAGCTCCTCCCAAAGTATAAACAGCAGTTTCACTGATCTGGTCTTTATTGAGGGTCATCTCATCTGAAACTCCCCATTTGCTTAATTTAAACTGATATTTTATCCCCGATTTTGGCAAAAAAACCTCATTTACTCCTCCCACAAGTAACGTATCTTTCTCAGTCAATACCCCCTTTGAATCCCAGCTGATAAGCTTGAATAATGCGGGAATATTATCGTAAACAATATCCCCTATCCTGATTACAGTCTGAAGTTTTACCTTAATAAATTTATTCTCATCAATGCTTTGAACTTTAAATTCTGCTGCCTGATAGCCAAAATTCTCTGCATTATCATCATTCAGCACTTTCGTAACTTCAACAGGAAGGTCAAAAATATCAGCATTTTCGAGTTTAAAAATGATGTTCAAAGGCTTTTTAACTTCTGAAGCTTTAGCAGAATTGGCCTTTGGCGCTGCAAATTGGGTGAAGCTATCCCCATTAGTGATTATAAAACTGCTTATTTTATAATTTCCAGCATCAAGTTTAATTTTCTCTGTGACATACTTACCATTGAAGCTGATGAGCAGTTTTTTATTGCTTAGGACATCTTCGTCCTTATCATTTTTAAGAGTTACGAATGCAAATAAATCAGAAGTGTCATAAGCAGAACCAACAGGAAGTGAATCCAGCATGATTCTAAATGTATTCATCTCCAGCGGAGCCGGTAACTGCAAGCTACTCTCCTCTTTTACACAGGAACTTAAGCCGCTTACAAGAATTAAAAGGTAAAAAAATTTAAAATTTATTGATTTCATTTGATTGATATTATACCATAAGCCGCAGATTTCAGTCAATAGAATTCCTGCACCGGATGGTGTTTGTTAAAAATAGATGATTTGTTAATTGAGACCGGATATGAAATATTCCGGCAAGCCGGATCCGGTAGATTTTAATTCTTCACATACACCGGCAATTTTCTCGCTCTTAACTTTCGCTCAGAGCTGATTCTCGCAATTGCCTCTGATTTTGAAGAATGGTATAAAGAAAGACTCATATCATTCTCACTGGCTCGTGCCCGGGGTACATAAACTGGTCCTGAGCCACTGCTTATTACATCACGCAAAACAGAAACACCTACATTAATACCGGCTGCAGCCGCTTCAGACATTATGCGGTTATTCTTTACCCTTGTACGGATGAGCATATCTGCACCCAGAATCTTTGCTAATTCGGCAGATGACAGCTTCCAGGAATCTTTTATCGAAATTCCATTCTCCTGAAGTTTACTGTTGATTAAACGATAATCCATCAGCTTTACACTCCATTTATTTCGCAGGTCACTGCTTGTAGCACGGAATAAAAGATCATCATAAATAGATTCCTGAATTTTGCTACTCTCCTCAATTTCCATTTTGGAAACACGATCCGGTCCCCAATTCTTTGGCAAATTGCCGGTAAATATTACTTCAGCAGGAAGTACCGCTAAAACCTGAGTACCCGGTTCCGGCTTTGAAAAAAATGCTTTGTCTTTATAGACTTTTGAACTACATGAGGCCAAAAGTAAGAGGCCTGGTAAAAATAATTTAATAAAATGTTTCATCTTATGATACTGTTGTTTTAAGCCCCAATCTTCTTGAATTCTGCATGCTCAACATTCCGGAATATTGAACAATACTTGCAACACATGGCAGGCTATCCCGATTGTCACATTTATATAGACGTTATGTAATCTCTTTTCGTTACAGGCTGTTTGAAAAAAACTCAAAACATTTCCTTTTTAGCAAAAAACCGAACATTAATAGAGTTTAAGTTCAAAATAACTAAATTCGCCTAATGAGTAAGTTAGCCACCGATTTCATCCATACCTCAGATTCAAAGGCCTTTGATCTGGATCATCGCCGTATCATAAATTATAATATTGGTAAATATCATGTAGCTGTTGAACGGGGATTGTCAAAACTTGCCAATCTTGAAAATTCAAAACGAAAAGCCCATACCATAAAATGGAAGGTGATGGAAAATCTTGACAAACTTCTTCCAGAGTTTGAGTCAAATTTCCAGAGAAAAGGAGGCAAAGTGATTTGGGCGAATGATATAGAAGAGGCTCAGAATGAAATCCTTCAGATTATCAAAAAAGCCGGGGCAAAAACGGTCATCAAATCCAAATCAATGGCTACCGAAGAAATTCACCTAAATGAATTTCTTGAAAAAAATCATATTGAGGCTTTGGAAAGTGATCTTGGTGAGTACATTGTTCAACTATTGGGTCAGAAGCCCTATCATATTGTTACTCCTGCAATGCATCTGAGCAAGGAGGATATCGCAAAATTATTCAATGAAAAATTCGGAACTCCGATAGATTCTACTCCCGAACAGCTCACCATGAAAGCCCGGGAGCTATTGAGGGAAAAATACACTTCATATGATATTGGTATTACCGGAGGAAATTTTCTGATTGCCGATAGCGGCAGCATTGCACTCACAGAAAATGAAGGAAATGCTAGGTTAACAACCACTTTCCCAAAAATCCATATCGCAATAGTGGGTATTGAAAAGGTAATTCCGACTATGAATGATCTGGATCTGTTTTGGCCAATACTTTCAAGTCATGGTACCGGGCAAAATCTGACTGTTTACAATACGATTTTGGGTGGTCCTAGACAAGGGAATGAAAGTGACGGACCGGAGGAAATGTATGTAATCTTACTGGACAACGGCCGGACTAATCTGCTTGCCCAGAAAGAGCAACGCCAGGCACTTTACTGCATACGATGCGGTGCTTGCCTTAATGCATGTCCTGTTTATAAAAATATTGGCGGCCATACCTATGAAACAACCTACAGCGGCCCGATTGGCTCAATCATCACCCCGCACATGGCCGGAATGAAAGAATTCAAGCATTTAAGTTATGCATCAAGTCTCTGTGGAAAATGTACAGAAGTTTGTCCGGTCAAGATAGATATCCATAAAATGCTATTATTGAACAGAAGGGATTCTGTTCAGCAGGGATTAAGTCCGTTTTCAGAAAATATGGGATGGAAAGGATGGAAAACGGGCATGTTGAAGCGCAAAACGATGGATATGTTCGGAGGCAAATTCAAAAATTTAATGCTCCGGACTTTCTTTAAGAAAAGCTGGGGTAAACACCGTGAACTTCCAAAAGTTGCTGAAAAATCATTCAGTAAGCAGTGGAAAGAGAAAGATAAACTGGTTGGTTAGTTGTTAGTTGGTTAGTTGGTTGGATAAATCCTACTAAATTTCAAATTAGTACTATTTGTCTTGATTCCTGGCTCTTGATACTTGATACTTGAAGAGTTATCTGTTACCTGTTATTTGGCATTAATCCTTGTTTTCAAATGAGTAGTATCAGTCCTATTTCCCATTTCCCATTTCCTATTCCCTATTTCCCACCCGATAGCTATCGGATCCCCATCTCACGCACACTCCACCGTCGTTCTATTTGATATCACCAGCCATCTGCCTGTACTACCAACCTGAGGGACATTGACATTTGATGTCCTTCGATATTCACTCGGTGTCATATTCTTGATCTTCCTGAATTGTCTGTTAAAATTGGCCAGGTTATTAAAGCCACATTTGTAGGCAATTTCAACCACATTCTCATCAAGCTCCGCTAATAACTTGCAGGCATGTCCAACTCTAACCTTATTCAAATACTCAACAAAAGTAACCCTGTAATGTTCTTTGAAATAGTTGCAAAAGGTACTGACTGCCATATTTGCAACTGAGGCAACCTCATTTAGGGTAATATCGTGATCAAAATTTCTCAGTATATAGGCATTAACTTTACTGAACTTATCCGAACAATCCAAAAGTCCATGTTTCAGATATCCGGGACTTGCCAGAAGCTCATATTCATTACTTGCACAAAGAATATCAAATATTGACAGCAAGGAAGCAAGCCGCTGGATTCCACTCATTGTCTGCATATCCTGCATCAAAGCAGCAATTTTGTCCCTTGTTTTTCCTCTTATTACCATCCCATGTTTGGACAGTTTTAAAAGATTGTTAATAGGCTCTATTTCGGGGAGATTATAAAATTCTTTTCCCAAAAAATTCTCAACGAAATGTATAACAGTTGCCTCTGCAGTTAAATTAGCCTTTCCTTTAAAATATTGCGGATCATTGGTCCAAAGATGCGGCAGTGATGGGCCCATTAATACAAGATCACCTTCCATAAAATATCCTATATGATCTCCAACCTGGCGCACACCGGTACTTTTATTGACTAAGACCAATTCATATTCCGAGTGATAATGCCAGGGACAAGGGAAAAACGGCCCTTCTTCCTTGAAAATTATGAACGATTTATCTAACTCTAGCGGGATGTGATACTGTAAAGCTTTCATGATAAAATCTGTTAAATGACCTAAACTAATTTAAACTATAAAATCAATAGAAATTGAATTTATAGAAAATAGTATCATAATTGTAAATAAAAGTAGCAGAAAAATGCCCTCAGGTAAGATAGTTTTGATAAATAGTCGCAGAGATAATACTTTATTATTGAAAATTCCTGATTAAGAAAAAGGCTTTTGTTCAATAATTATTAATCAGGAATAAATTTATCAGTTAGAATTTATAATGTCTTTAAGTTTAATGATAAATGTTATTTTAGTTAACGAATAAATTAATTAATTCCTGTTTAAAGAGAAACCTATAATTAAACATCAAAATAAAAAACCACTATGCAAGCACAACTCAAAACCAAACTAGCATTTTTTATGTTTCTGCAATATTTCATCTGGGGCTCCTGGTATGTCAGTATGGGAACATACCTAAGCAAGACGCTTCAATTTGAGGGAGCGCAGATTGGACTAGCCTATGGTGCCTTTGCTATCGGAGCAATGATTGCCCCATTCCTTGTTGGATTACTTGCTGACCGCTATTTTGCATCTGAGAAACTTCTGGCATTCCTTGGAATTACCGGAGGATTGATGTTGTTTGCTCTTCCGATGATGACAACATTCAGCTCGTTCTATCCGATGCTGATTATTTATTGCTGTACTTTTGTACCTACCCTGGCTCTTGGAAATTCCCTTTCACTCCGTCATCTGGATAACCAAAAGCGGGATTTCCCATTGGTAAAAACCCTTTCATCAATCGGCTGGATCGCTGCCGGTATAACCCTTAGTGTGGTATTCAAAGGTGAGCAGTCAGCTGTTCAATTTTATGTTGCCGGAACAACTTCAATTATTTTCGGGCTATTCTCTCTTACTTTACCACATACTCCACCAATGAAGACAGGCAAGGATGTTAGTATGAGCGAAATTTTAGGTCTTGATGCATTGGCTTTACTTAAAAAGCCATCTTTCGCCATATTCATTCTATGTATGTTCCTGATCTGTATCCCACTCTATTTTTACTTTGTGAACATGAACCAGTATGTGACCGAGTTAGGATGGGAGTTTAGTGCCGCTAAAATGTCATTGGCTCAGGTTTCAGACGTTTTATTCCTGATTCTGCTGCCAGTAATGTTAAGCAGATTGGGTTATAAAAAGACCATTTTCATCGGTATTCTGGCATGGGCAGCACGTTATTTCCTTTTAGCAGGCAGTGTTGACTCAGTTTCAATGCAAACCATGATGGTCTTTGGTGCAATTTTATTACATGGTGTTTGCTATGACTTTCTGTTCATTGCAGGACAGCTTTATGTTGATGAAGAAGCCAATGAAAGGATGCGCGGTGCCGCTCAGGGACTAATTGCATTCATTCTTTGGGGTGTAGGAGCCTTTGTTGGGACAAACCTGGCAGGAATTTCACAGCAAGCCAATACCCTTGCCGAACCGATTGGGAATATAGCCCATGACTGGAGCAGTATTTGGATCTATCCGGCATGGGGATCTGTTGCTGTACTTGTAGTCTTTGTTATTTTCTTCAGGGAGCCTAAGAAAGTTGCGAAGGAAATAGGGAATCCGTAATTCGTAATTAATAATTCGTAATTGAAAACTAAAGTTCGCTGGGGCATACTTAGCACTGCAAAGATCGGGGTAGTAAAAGTCATACCTGCCATGCAGCAGGGTAAATACTGCGAAATTACTGCTATTTCCTCCCGGGATATGAATGAGGCAAAGAGAGTAGCGACTTTGCTTGGAATTCCAAAAGCTTACGGTTCATACGAAGAACTATTATTTGACTCTGAGATTGACGCAGTCTATATTCCTTTGCCTAATCATTTGCATGTTGAGTGGGCAATAAAGGCCATGGAGGCAGGTAAACATGTCCTCCTTGAAAAACCTGTCGGTCTCTCCAGTAAAGAAGCCGAAAAACTAATTGAGGCGTCAAAAGGGAAACCAGGATTAAAAGTCATGGAGGCCTTTATGTACCGGCATCATCCTCAATGGCAAAAAGCTAAAAAACTGGTCGAAGAGGGAGCAATAGGCAAGCTGAAATCTATTCAGACTTTCTTCTCCTATTATAATACCGATCCAAATAACATCCGACATAATCCGGATTTTGGAGGAGGGGGCCTGATGGATATAGGTTGTTATTGCATTTCCCTGTCCCGGTTTATCTTCGCTGAGGAGCCCAAACGGGTCAATGGACTTGTCGAGTTCGATCCGAAATTTAAAACAGACCGAATGGCCTCAGGAATCCTCGATTTCTCAAGTGGCACTTCAACTTTTACCTGTTCCACTCAAATAATGCCTTTTCAAAGGGTCAATATTTTTGGTGATACGGGTGGTATAGAAATAGAAATCCCTTTTAATGCCCCGCCGGATAAACCCACCAGGTTGTGGCTTCATACAGAAGAGAAAAAGGAGGAAATCACTTTTGACATCTGTGATCAGTATACGATTCAGGGAGATCTCTTCTCAAAAGCGATTCTTGATAATACAGAGGTACCCACTCCTCTTGAAGATGCGCTTAATAATATGCTGGTGATTGAGGGGGTTTTTAAGAGTTCTGAAAGAGGGGAGTGGATAAATTTGTGAGATTAAACCAGGCAAGAAATTACAGTGCTGCAATTGAAACCTGTAAAACATGTTATTTGGCTCTAATCCTTGTCTCTCAGTGATCGGAAATCTTGTTTATAACACTCAAAAGCTTCTCTCTTACAATGGATTCAGAGTCTCTCTCCAGTTTACTTGTCCGGCATCTCCATGTTTCGTAACCACCACTCTCAATTTCATGTGCCGGAGGTACATATCCTACACAACCGTTTGCAAGACCAATGGTAAAATAATTCTTCACCGGACTATTCTCCTTTAACCATAAACCCGTTTCAGCAAAAAATTCACCTGCCAGTGCACCAATGACAACATTACCGATTTTAATACCCTGTATAGGTAGAACTTCGTTTTCTTCCCCCTCATACAATAGAACCTGCTCTCTTGCATATATCCTTCTCAGAGCATCATTATCAACTATCTTGATAATTTCATAATCACTTTCCAGCACAATTTGAACAGCCTCTTTGAATTCTTGCACAGATGGCTTCCTGACCTTCAAATTCAATTCTTCATATTCAGCAGATATCAGAGGTTCATAATCCCATTTCAGATCGTTCAAACTGCCGACAAGTTTTTCTGCCAGATCCTTAGCAATCAATTTACTTTTCTCAAAATCTCCTTTAGGATATCGATTACTATTTACAAAGTCCCAAATATTAGCTTCACCACTTGTTCCATTGGACAATATCCCGACAAAATCATCTCCTGCATTTAAAATACTTTTAAGCTGTCTGGCAAATTCACCGAAATAATCAGCAGAGATTATACCTACCCCAAAATCTCCGACATAATGAAGTGAGTAATTGGCAAACAAACTGATCCATTGATCATTAGTGTCCTTTATCGCTAAATAACAAAGTTCTGTATCCATTTTGGCAACAGGGCCAATGATTTGTTCTTCAGCCCCGAAAGGATTAGTTTTAACCAGATCTGATTTACCTGTTACAGGATTGTAGGGTTCATAATCATCCTGCATAAAATATCGCCTGCATAAAATATGCTCAGGCACATCAAGAGAGCCGAAAGCAATTTTTGCCGGCACCAGACTATTTAATGCCTCAACAACAGAGCGAATAATCAGTGCCGGCAATTTTCTTGTATAGGGAAGATCAGCAGCTCCAAGCAATAAATCACAAACAGCTCCCGCAGAATGAGCATGCGTACAACAGAATAGAAAATTTTTCTCAGGCAGACCAGTTCTTTCAATAATTTCTCTGCGAATAGGCCTGAGAAAGTCATCCTGCATATAGCATATATCTACTGCAACCATAACAACCGTTTCCTCACCGCTTTTCAAAGCCAAGGCTTTAGAATACAAATTATCATGAATTGTATGAGCATAATGGGATATAAAATCGCCATTGATACGGGTACCCAGAGGAGGGGTAATATCTATGCATGATGCCCCTGCTAAAAACTGAATTGAAGTCATACTAACTATTTTAAATTATGACCACGCCTTTCTAAGGAAACGAAGCCAATTCTTACTAAAGATATTTTCAATATCCTCTTGTTTATATCCTCTTTTTAAAAGTATTTCTTCATACTTCTGAAGATCAGCAATCGAGTTCATATTCCAGGGAGATTGTTCTGTACCGAATATCCCATCAAGATCACTGCCTATTGCAATATGTAAACTGTTACCAGCAATCTGGCAAATATGATCCCAATGATCAACCAGATTTTCGAGTCTTATATCCAGTTGCCATGGATCTGAAATTGTGTCGATAAACCTAATATCCATGGCCCAGCAATCAAGCATACCTCCAATCACAGCTCCTCTTTCAATGAGCATTTTAATCTGTTCATCGTTTAGTTGTCTTTGATTAGGAACTATTTTGCGGACATTGTTATGACTTGCCCACACCGGTCCCTGATATAAATCAAGTGCCTGATAAAATCCCTGATCCGTAAGATGAGTCACATCAAGAATGAGATTCAAGGAGTTCATCTCTTTTAAAAGTTCAACTCCCTTATTAGTTAAAGGTCCCTCCATTTTGGTACCGGGAGCATATCTCCCGGGGCCAAAGTGAGATAAGCCCAGAGCCCTCAAACCGTAATCAAAGGCCGTATGCAAATAGTCGATATCCACTAAAGAATCTGCCCCTTCAAGACTAAGGATATAACCAATAGGCTTTTTATCATCTTCAATAACCGTATTATCCCAAAGCGCTAAATGATCATCCAGTTCCCTGACATTGGTTATCTGAACCATTTCTCCCAGCTTTTCCATTTCACGGTACCAGCAAAGCTGTGCCTGTGTCATCGCCCAGGCTTGCTGCGGAGAATTCCAACCGGGTAATGCGCTACCTGGAGGTGTATAACGTGCCAGCTGGGTAGCAACTACCAATCCAATCCTCCCTTTTCTTAGTTCAGGCAGACAAACCGTTCCCTTACCACGATCCGGCTTGTCTTTCATAAACATTTCCCTTTGCCTGATTTCTGATAAAGGGCGGGTCAGATCCCTGTTCCACTCTAGGGCATTCATAGAAAGATCTAAATGTGCGTCAACTATAAAGGGGCTATGCATTATATTCTTCTGTAAAAACCTATTTATTCTTATAATTAAAGGGGTACTTCTCTATAATAGAATGTATCTGGTGGCTAAACTTTTCCATTGTATTTTTCCATTTTTCAACTTCCTCATCAGAATAGTTATAGAACCCTTTCTTATTCTCCATACCAAGTCCTCCGTCTGCCAATATCTTTTTTAAAAAGCCAGGCAGATCTTTTGCCTTAGAAAGATCCGGATTCAGGTCCTTCATAACCACACCATAGGCATAAGTCCCCATCAAATCCATATACCTGCAATTTCCGGAAAATGGCAAATAGTATCCCGGATCATTTCTGCAAGCCCTGTCGATGTCACCTGCAGTTGCATACCCATTATCTACCAGAAATAATGCTTCTCTTGCCATGGCACTGATTAAGCGGCTACGTATCCCTGATTGATTAACAATATAAGGATCCTTAAACCAATATGATTTAGCCAGGATAAAAATTTCATCTGCTAAGCCAGGATTATTATCTGAACTTATAATTTCAAGGAAAAATGTTGTGTGAGCTGGTTCTGTCCAGTTCAGACCGATCAACCGGTCCGGATGGTTACAAACCTTTTGTAGTCCTATCAGATCGATGCTTTCTGTGTTAATTGCCAGCACAGCATCTTTCATTATAAAATCTTCGAGTTTCTTAATTAATTCCTTCTTTACCTCTTCATCTTCCTGGGAAACAGCAATCACCAGTTTACAATCCTTACTTCCATTTAATTCGGTATAAATGTTAAGTTTATCTTTAGCTAAATCCTTAACACCTTCTTTCTTCTGAGAAACAATATGCCTATTCAGAAGCTCTTCGAATACAGCGTAATTATCTGTACAAACATCCAAATAATGGCCTGCATTAAGCAGACAAATGGCAATGCTTGCAGCTAAATCTCCATTCCCAACTAGTAAAACCGGGCTTGTTTGTTGTATCAATGTCATCCTCAATATTTCTTCTTATGTAGCCCGGAAGGCCGTTAAATATTCTTTAAAACCTTTCGTACCTTTTCAATTGCAAAATTGATATCATCCTGCGTATGGACAGCGCTGATATACCATAGTCCGCGACCAATAATTCTTACCCCCTCATTATGCATCCCCGCGATGAAGCTGCCAAGTTTTGCTTTATTGCATGATAATGTAGCCCTGAACTCATTAATTTCCTTTGCTTCAGTGAATGAAAGATTAAACATAGGACCCGGGCCCTGTACCAAAAGGTTATGTCCGGTTTGTTTTGCCGCATCACGAATTCCCTGCATTAGTTCCTTTCCCAAACTAAACATTCTACCATAAGGATGTTCCTTTTCAAGTACTTCAATTGTAGCCAGAGCTGCAGCAATGGTAGCATTTCCAGAGTTCATTGTACCGGCATGAATAACTTTTGCTTCCTCAATTAGCCTCATCCATTCTTTTTTACCCGCTATTACACTGATTGGATAACCGCTTGCCAATGCCTTGGCAAAAATGGAAAGGTCTGGCTGGATATTGAAAAATTGCTGAGCGCCACCCAATGAAAGCCTGAAGCCAGTAATCACTTCGTCGAGTATAAATGTAATATTGTATTCGCTGCACAATTCTCTTATCATTTGTAAAAAGCCGGGATTGGGCATAATGCAACCATTATTACACATCACAGGCTCTGTAATTATCGCAGCAAGTTCTTTATAATGCTTTTCTACCGTTGCTTTTAACAGTTCTGCATCATTCCAGGGGATTACAATACATTCGTCACGGGTGCTTATGGCCAGACCATCAGACCATGGAAACACTTCCGGACTTTCCCTGCTTCCCAAAGCTTCTTCAGAAGGAGCCGAAATTCCCCAGCAAACATTATCAAGCCATCCATGGTAATGTCCTTCAAAACGCAGAAATTTTTTCTTGCCGGTTTTGGCTCTTGCAAGTCTGAATGCAGTGTGAATAGCCTCTGAACCATCCAGGCAAAAACGCATCAGCTCAGCTGTGGGGATAAGCTGATTAATCTTTTCAGCAAGCTCTATTTCACGAATATGCTGTCCCGCAAACAACTGCCCTCCTGCAGAATATTCGTTTATTGATTTTAATACATGTGGATGCGAATGACCCAGAATTAATGGACCCTGACTCAGCGTAAAATCCAGATATTCGTTGCCATCTGCATCATAAATTCTACTGCCCTTACCATGAGTATAAAACAATGCATGCGGATGGTTATATTTTCTAAATTCAGATGAAACACCCCCTGCCAAAACCCTTTTTGCTCGTTCAAGGAGCTTTGCTGACTTATTATAACTTCTGATTTCCATTAATACTTACAGATATATTTTTAAGAGATTAAGCCAGCTCGCTTTCCTTTTCCGAAACAGGAGCAGGATGAAGTGCTGCCAGGCGGAAGATATCTTCATTGAAAGCAGCAAAAGCCTCCTCCCATTCTTTAGCCTCTTCAGTACTATAATGATATAAGCCATTAAGATTTTGAATGCCACGGCAATTGTCTGCAACAATCTTTTGCATTATATCCGGAACATTCTCGGCATTAGATAAGTGCGGAAATAAGTTTTTAAATATTTCTGCATGATCTGCAAGTCCTGTATAGTCTATCCTCCTGAACAATCCCATCAACGTAATCCAGGAACCAACATCATACCTGAATGCTTTATCTGCATCAACCATCGTGGTTTTACCATTTTCGATCAGGTGAAAGATTTCTCTGTAAACAGCATACATCAAACGATTTGCAATAAAGCCTCTGATATCTTTCCTTAGTAAGGTAGGTTCCTTCGCCCATTTATGTGCGAGCTTAAACACCCAGCTTGCGTATTTAGGATCAGTAATGTCGCCACAGGTTATTTCCATAAAACGGGTAGCATAAGCTGGCTCGGCCCAATGAATGCCTATAAATCTTTCGGGATTTGAAACTAATTTCTGTAAAAGCGTTATCGCAATAGCTGAAGTATTACTGGCAATAACTGTACTTGCTGAAACTGCATCTGTTATTTGCCTGTACACTTTGGATTTGATATCAACATCCTCGATAACACATTCCAATACCAGTCTACAATCTGATAAACAGCCATAATCCATACTTATATACAGGCGATCAAGGCATGCAGAAACACTATCCCTCAGTAACTTTGCCCGGGAACAGATTTTCAGATGATCTGCAATTCTTTCTGCAGCACCATCAAAGTCAGATTGTATTGGTGCTATAGCTTTAACCTGATGACCAGAAGCAAGCAACGATACTATAATACTACTCCCCATCAGCCCAATACCCACAACCCCCACCTCAATATTTGCCGGATTTGTTTTTAAATTATTCATCAGTGCTCAAGCAGAAACTTTGAAATCAACATTGGAAGGGAAATCATATAATTGAAAGCATCTAACCAGTGTTGCTTTGTGATATGCCCCGTGTATCAAATCTGAAACAGCATTCGAACCGTATTTTATTTGTTTAGACATAACCTTTTTTTTAATTATATTCATATTCTTAAGGCAGAAGGTTCTGCTAAGTAATAAGTCAAAAGTACTAGCAGGCTATTTAGTATGCTATTACTTTCCTACCTATTTATGACATTATTTTTCGCAATCAATTTCAACTAATAGGAGTATCAGAATTAATAAATTAATATTGTCTTAATAAGTCTGACTAATTAATGAAAGCAGTAGAATTTCGGCTTCCACAGGATTTTGATAAATCATTTGTTTTGTTCAGGGAAACGGGGCAATATTTCCCATGCCCATGGCACTTTCATCCTGAATATGAAATTGTTCTGGTTTTACGATCCACTGGCCGGAGGATGGTAGGTGACCATATTGGCTACTTTGATGAGGGAGATCTGGTCGTTATGGGCTCAGGTATCCCACATGTCTGGATTAATGATGAACAGTTTATTAATGGTGAAGCAGGATATGATGCTGATGCTCTTGTTATACACTTCAGTGATTGCTTTCTGGGCGATAAGTTTTTAAATATCCCGGAAATGGAGAATTTCAAAAATGTCCTGAGTCTATCCTCTAGAGGCATAAGCTATCATGGTGAGACAAGAGAAAGGATCAATTTGATTATGAAGGAAATGTTAAATATGAGCGGTCTAAAACGTTTATCAGCATTATTCGACATTTTCGACTTACTTGCCAACTCCACAGAGTATGAGATACTGGCAAGTCCCGGATACACACAAAAAGCCGAATTGAAAACTTCAGGCCGCTTTGGTAAGGTGACTGAATATATTATTCAGAATTTTGATAAGGAAATCTCGCTACCGGAAGTTGCTTCCATAGCCAATATGTCAGTCACTACATTCTGCAATTTCTTTAAAGTCCATTTCAGAGTAACATTTGTTGAGTATCTGAATACTGTCAGAATAGGATACGCTTGTAAAATGCTGGCAGACGAAGAACATAATATAGTTGAGATAGCTTTCAGAAGCGGATTCAAAAACCTTGGTAATTTCAATAAGCAGTTTAAGCGTTTTAAGAATATGACACCAAGCGAGTACCGGAAAACTATCGATTCTTAAATAAAATATTAATGCATCAAGCTAATTCAGGTGATGTTATCAGATGAAACACCTAAGTAAATGCTATGTGACTCCAATTCATTTTCAGCAATGAAAATGCCCTTATGAAGGTCAGGCATTCAGGCCTCCATCCATCAATATATTTTCACCGTTAATATATTCACCGGCTCTTGATGCCAGAAGGACCACAAGTCCTTTGATATCGTCTTGATTCGCCATCCTTCTTAGGGGCACTTTTTCGGTATAATTTTTCAGGAAACGCGTGGGTTGATTATTATGCAAACCTCCAGGACTTATGCAATTTACCCGGATATTCATCCCTGAAAAATGCTTAGCCAAATAACGGGTAAGATTGATCAGGCCTGCATTATGAAAGAAATAATCCGGAGGAAGATTCGAGGCCATTTTGGTGCCCTTGTAGTTAGAATAATCGGGACCATACATACCCATCATGGAACTGATATTAATAATACTCCCACCCTGCTGATTTTTGGCAATTAGCTCTCCCATTTCACGAACAATATCCATCATTCCGGTTGCATTCACTTCCATGGATGCGGCAAACTGCTCAATCGGAGAATAATAACCCTTCATAGGCCTTGATACTGCATTATTCACAAAGCAGTTCAACTTTCCGAACTGATCGATAATCATCTTACTCAAATTTATTACCGAATTATGATCGCTTTGGTCAACCTGCATTGCATGTACATCCAGGCCTTCTTTACGAAATTTTTTAGCTACCACTTCTACATTTTCTTTAATGCGTGAAGCAATGATAACCCTTGCGCCGGCTTCTGCCAGGCCTTCTGTTATGCATTGACCATAAACACCTGCACCTCCCGTCACCAGAATTACATTACCCTTTAGCTCAAACAATTCCTTAACATTCATAAATATTTTCTAAGATCCCCTGTTATCCATTTTGAATCAGATTTTAGTATTACATCAACCAATCTCCTTAAAGGCAAAGAAATATCTGAAATACTAGTCTAATGCTTCAAAGAATCTGATTTGCTTATATCTATTTAAGTCTTTTCGAGTTCATCGAATATTTCTGCAGAATAAAATTTTGAAGCCTCAATCGCCTGTTTAATATGGTCGGTCGAACGGCCCCCAATTAATACCAAGTCTATATCTTTTTGATGAGTGGCCCAGGCCAGAGCCAAATACTCGGGAGAATAACCGGTATCTGCAGCTACTTCCATAAGTCTCTTGAGTCTCCTTTGAGAGTCTGCATTAAAATAAATGTCCTGATGAGCCGGTATTACCGCAAAGCGTGAATCCTTTTGTACCCCATTCAGGTGTTTACCTGTCAGAAAGCCTGCTCCTAAAGGGCTGTAGGTTATTATTTTCAGATTATTTTTCCTGCAGATTCCCCTCATGTTATCGTTTAAATCGCTAACTGCAAGATTATGGTTATTTTGAATGTAGCTCAAGTTTACACCCTCAAGCTTTTCAATTAAATTAACAGTATCAGCTAGCTGCATAGCATTGAAATTACTTACTCCGAGCTCTTTTATTTTGCCTTCACTCACTAAATCAGTCAGTTCTGACCAGGTCTGTTCATTTGTAACCTTTTCATCCCAACGATGTAAGTAAAGTATATCAATCGATTCTATTCCTAAGCGCCTAAGGCATTGTTCAACCGTTATCCGGATATGTAATGGATCATAGGGTGGGAGTATTTTGGTAGCAATACTAATTGAGTCGCTTGATATGGCCCGCTCAACCATCCATTGTCCTATTATTCTTTCTGATGAGCCATCACCATAAACCGCAGCAGTATCAAAAGAGTTTATACCCTTGGAATAAGCATAATCCAGCAACCTAAAGGACGCTTCCTTACCAATCTCTCTCCCAAAAGTTACACAACCTAATCCAAGCTTGTTTGTAATTTTTATCATTGCTGAATCCTGTTAAGTTTTCTCAGATGGCTAATTTAATTGTTGCACCTATCCTATAAGTTCATTTAGTTTTCACCCCCTTCTATGGAAGGGCTATTGTGATGACATCTTAAAAAAATTTGTTCTGATCACAATAGTTATATTTTAATTGTATCTGATCGAATATTCGTTCAGACATTATTTTCTTGTGGATGAAGAGTACAAGAAAATGAACGAAAAATCATTGAAATTTGTTAATATCAAATAAGTATAGTAAGTATAGTCTGAGGACGGCAAAACCAAAATTTAGTCTCACCATCCTCACCTATAAGAACTTATCCTTTTTAAAACTTTAGAAAACAGAAGGAATTAATGATAGAAAACCTTACAAATTACCCCTTCGGCACACCGAGTACAATCCTAAAGCCATCCCGGGAGTCAGAATACCCAACACCCATAAGCCCCAAACGGACCGCCAAACGTGCATTACCCGGAACATCGAAGTAATTACCTCCTTTACAAACTGGACGGTATCTCTGGTTCGCAGTGTTAAGATAAAGTTCTTCACGGCCACCTTTGGGATCGAAATGATCAAGTACAATTTCCCATACACCACCGCAAATATCTGCCAGCCCAAAGCCGTTACGGCCTTTTTCTCCAAACTGATCTACGGGTGATACAAATGCAAAACCATCGCTCCAGGGTGCTTTTGCCAGTGGCCAGGTCTTATTCCGACCTGGCAGAAAGTCAATAGCAGAGATATTCAAACGGCCCTCGCCATCACTAAGATCATTACCCCACCAGAAGTAAGTGCTTTCACGGCCACCACGGGCTCCATATTCCCACTCTGCTTCGGTTGGAAGCCGATATTCCAAGCCCTTCGGAAGTCTGCCGGCAGCTCTTTCCCGTTTGGTTAACCACTCGCAAAATGCTTTGCCATCATTCCAGCTCACACAAACAACCGGGTAGCTGTCCCGGAGCGGGAACCCGAAATTTGGATTACGCCAGCTTTTCCCTTTGACAGAAATCCAGGGGTGCGGTGGTGCTTTGGCAGTAATCTTCCACTCCGGATCAAAAACCTGAGTTTCACCACCTGGCTTCTCGGCATCAGTAAGGTAGCCACTTTCTTCTACGAAACGTCTGAACTGACCAACACTAATTTCTGTACGCCCCATCCAGAAGTCATCCTTCACCCGCATCAAACGCGGTTGTTCACCTTCAAACGACTCCCGATCTGTTCCGGGGGTTGCCCCCCCCTCAATACCAGTCGCCCATGCACGCTCAGCAGGTGTACTACCCATCTTGAATTCTCCTGCCGGGATATGAACAACCTCAAGGAATACGCCACCACCCAGATCTACTTTTTTAGTAGTAGGAGGGCTTACATCTTTTAAATGAATCAAAGATTCACCCTTAAAAATATTTATAGCTCCATTCCCTGATTCTATACCCAATAAACTGGTAATTCCCAGAAAGGTCATCACTAACAAAGTCTTTTTCATAACACTATTTTTGAATTTAGTTTGCAGTAAACATCAAGATTTATATAAAATCAATCAATAGGCTACGGATGCAAAACCAAAATTTAGTCTCACCATCCTCACCCTGTAAGAACACATCCTATTCAAACCTTCAGGGAAACTACCTGATCTCAAGAAATAAACAGTGGTTGCCAAATCTCCCACTAATGGATAAATCCTAATAGGAAAGCAGTTGCTTTAATTCTGGTCTCATAAGCTTTTCAAAACCATTACTACATGACAATATTTAATACAAACTTTTTATTCCTTAATACATCTTATGGAGTATCCACTTGCCTCATGATAATCAGGATTATTGAAACTCATTCCTGTAAAACTATGAAGCCGGAAGAAACCTTGCCCATGAATAGTGGCACCTGAGGACCATAGGTAAGCCGAAAATCCTATATCACTAAATTTTCCGGTTACAAAGCGAAAACCTGCTGGAAGCGCAGTAAAACCGCTTGAGTTATCAGCAAGCGCATTAGGATCTTCCCAATGCCCGGTACCTTTTTCCTTTAGCTTCCCACCCGCAACAAAACGGCCTCCGAGATAATCCTCTAATATTTTCCAGTCATCTTTAGTCGGTATTCTCCAGCCCTTAGGACAAACATTTCGCTTATCTGAAACAACACGTTTATTATAAAGCCTTCCGTAAGTTGCCGACATACTGGCATTGTTATTATAATCAGAATAAGCTCCCAAAGTATCAAAACGCCACTCTTCGCTATCTGTTATATGCTTAATCTGATCGCCATTCCGATAATGGGTCACCTTTAGGTTCTCAACCATCCAAATCTGCTTACCTATTTTTATTGTATTGTATACATTTCCGTCGTAATCGGTAACAATAGACTTGTTCTGCCTCTTGGTATATGCAGAGAAAAGGCATATCGATAAAGCACTCCCGATCAGCAAGTAAAAAATGAAGATGAACTTTCCGGTATTCATTTTATTCAGTATTGACATATTAATAATTTTATAGTCTAAGAAAATTAAATTCATTTAATAAACTGGAAAGAATAGAGGTCTGCATCTTTCATTACAAAACGTATGCGTACGGGTTTTCCTGCAAGCGAAGACACATCACTACCACTTTTCCAGTTCACTATTCCTTCTATTGTATCACCAAAAATGGTCTCACAATCATTAAGCGAGTAGCCAGGAATAGGCTTACTGTTGATGTCCAGAAGTTCTACCAACATTTCTCCTGCGGCAGAAGTGGAAAAATTCAAACTCAGTTTATTGCCGGTAAAGGTTAATGGTTTGGTTATCAATTCTCCCCCTGTCATCGGTGCATTCACTGACACAAAACCATCCAGTCTTAGCGTATAGCGGCGAAGTTTGTCACTTTTTACTCCAGTCCAATAATCCTCAGTCGAATAAATAGACAGCTCATTTGGTGCCCCTTGTAAATCAGATTTGGTTTCCAGCAGACCCCATGCAGTATAATGATGTCCATAATTCCATGTTCCCGGACGTTGAATACCTGGCCGCATAAAGGCCTCGTTCCAACGCTTGAATGTAACCCCGTCTCTGCTGGCCATGAGCAAAGTCTCGGTTATAGCAGTGCCATGACGTTCACTGGTTACGCTGGCTTCCTCCCGGTGTTCAAGCCCCGGTAAAGCCTTCATAGCTTTTGACCAGCCAAGGTCAATATAACGGGCAGGAAAGCCGAGTATCAATTGGGGTGCCCGATGATAAGGCTTTACCTGTCCAGTATAAAGATGCTCATCAGGTGAATCAACATATTTCAAATTCGTTTGAACGCCCCAGTTTAAAAAGTCTTTTGATGAAGCGGTACGGATGGCTCTGACCCCTCTCTCCCCAATACGCCAATATGCCCGATATATGTTTTGTTTTGTATCCCAGAATCCAACATTTTGTGAATCGAATGCGCCATCCTTAATGACAGGAGAACTCTGCAGCGGAGTGAAATGAATACCATCAGGTGACTTGAAAGCTAATAAACCAGGAGCGCCCTGCTGAGAAACAAAAGCTTTATAAAGAGCATCAGATGGAACACTTGGGTTTTCATCTTTGAAGATAGTTGCATTATCATTCAACTTTAATTCGAAATCTCCAACTTTCCCGCCGGTCAGCACTATATTATTTGCTTTGGATCCTTCAAACTCAAACAGACCCAGATTCGGTTTCACCCAATTAATTCCATCCTTACTTTCTGCATAACAAATGGTATACTTATGCATCTGCTTTAGCCCCTTATTCTCAGTGAAGCCTAAACCTGAGCCCCTGTAATACATCCGATAAATATCACCGTCTTTAAATACAGTATGATACACACACGAATTGCCTTCCCATGGAGCATCATGTTCAATAGCAATATTCTGAGGAACAGGATGATGCAATCTTAAATTAGCTTTACCGAGAATCTGATCCACAAAATAATCATCAATAAAAAGTTCACGATCTGATCCGATATTGATCGTGGAATTACTATTGGAAAGCTGACCGTAAACTTTATTAATCCCATTAAGAGAGAACAATGAAGCAAGGACAATTATAAAGTGAATAAATTTCTTAACTAACATGATCTATGCAATTAATATAAAGGATTAATAAAACTTAAATGAATAAAGGTCAGCATCCTTTAATACGATTCTCAATCTGATATTATGATTTAGAAGGTTCCCGACAACATTCCCCCCTTTCCAACTTACATCTCTGTCTATAGTATCGCCGTACAGTTCGGAACATTCTGCTAGTGTGAACCCAGGTATTGCATTTCCATCTACATCCTGAATCTCTATTTTTATGGAACCGGCAATAGAGGTAGCAAAATTGACCGATAGTTTCTTTCCATCGAATTTAAATGGTTTCGTGATCACTTCTCCTCCTTTCATTGGAGCAGATAAAGATGCAAACCCATCTATTCTCAAAGTATAACGCCGGATATCATTACTTGTACCCGTCCAGAAGTTTTCCGCTGAATAAAAAGAAAGTTCATTTGGTGCACCAACCATAGAAGATTTAGTTTCCAGCATTCCCCACGCAACATAATGTTGTCCATAATTCCATGTTCCGGGTCTTTCAATGCCCGATCTAAAAAAAGCCTCATTCCATCTGTTAAACACCGTTCCATTCCTGCTTGACATGAATAAAGCATCAGTTAAACCGGTACCATATCTCATAGAAATTTTACTACGTAACTGACGATGCTTTACTTCCGGCAAAGCATACATAGAAGGCGACCATTCCCGTTCAATATACCTATTCGGAAAACCTACCAATAGCTGGGGAGCACGATAATAGGGGAATATCTGATTAGTATATAATTGCTCGTGTGGGGAGCTCTCATATTTGAGATCTGTCTGATTCTCCCAGTTAATGAAATCCTTTGACGTAGCAGTTCTTATGGCTCGGACTCCAAGGTATAATGAACCCGTATCTTTCGTAGTAAAGCGTTGGAAATAACGCCAATAGGCCCTATATGCACCGATCTCTGAATCCCAAAAGCCTATGTTTTGCGAATCGAACGCTCCATTAGTAATAACAGGCATGTTATGCATAGGCTCCCAATGTATTCCATCTGCAGATTTAAAAGGTAATAAACCATGCGGCTTACTAGACATTACAAATGCCTTGTATTTTTCAGAAGGCAGGGCATTGGGATTTTCATCCTTAAAAAAGGAAGCATTGTCTCCAACCTTTAGTTGCAAATCCTTAAAATTTGTATTAGCAAGGATGATATTGTTTTTCTTAGAACCTTTATACTCATATAGTCCTAAATTTGGCTTTACCCAATTGATACCATCTTTACTTTCTGCGTAACAGAAAAAGATAGGATGAGATCCAGAAATTTTCTTCGCAACCGAATCAATATCAATCTGTGACCCACGATAATACATCCGATAAATCTCACCATCCTTAAAAACGCTATGGTAAACACTTGAATTTCCTTCCCATGGGGCATCATGCTTTAGAACAATTTCCCCTGGTACAGGATTATGTAGTTCTATTTCAGCTTCTCCTGAAATAGCTTGAATTAAATAATTATCTACAAAAAGTTGGCGTTTAGACCCAATATCAATTTCAGGATTTTTGATAAGTTGCTGACCATTTACCTGATTGTTATTAATCATCAAAAATGTTAATACAACCAAAAAAACTAAAATTTTGTTCTGTGACACATGCGATTTTTTTTTCATAATTTTTATTTTAATTGACTATTATTTTAATAACCAGGGCTTTGTTTAAGCTAAGAGTAGTTTCGGAATAATAACAAATGACTTTAGAATACCCCGATCTAATCAGATTAATTTCTGCAGTATGATTCTGAATTAACGTATTTTGGGTCTTTGTTTTATGCATAGTCTATCAACTTAATGGAAGCCTCTTGTAGATCTTTTTTTCGAAAATTGTACACGCTAAACTCAACTTAGTCATCTATAAAAAAATATTGCTAACCATCTCTTAAAAAAATTCAGGTAAGATATCCTTACAAATAATTCTCATTTCCTTCACCTCTTCTTTGCTAATCCATTGATATGGCCATCTGAGCCTTGTACCAACGTCATACCATCCGCCAATAGCTGCCAGAAACTTATCTACAGCTTGATCTGAATATTTTCTTTCTGTTATGTAGGGAATTATATGCCTATTCATAAAAAATTGAATTCTCTTCTCAAGTTCAATTGCAGTTTCCAGATCAGTAATCATACTTTCATACCAATTCTGGGCAGCTTTTGGATTAAGGCATGCCATATTAGAATAAGATCCATGAGCCCCAAGACCTATGCCGGTAGCAAGCCTATGCCCTGGTGTAAAAAGAGATAATCCCGGATTAAATATTTTCATTCTGTTATACCAATCTTCATCTCCTCCTGCAACTTTACACCCAACTAAGTTTACACCGGCAACCTTAATCTCATGAAAGTCTTCGGGACTTAATTTTCGCTTTGAGTGAGGTGGATTATATAATACCAGCCCTATGGGATATGCTATATTAGACATTAACTGCAGGTAGGAAATAATTTCGGGCATTGATGGTGGATACCAGTCCGGCAAAATTACCTGTATAGCCCCAGGCTTTAGCGGCAAGGTGCGTTTAAGTCTTTCGAGCGAAATTTTAGGGCTCATATGACTGCATCCTATCTGGAACGGCATACCAGCTTCGGAGCATTTTTCAGCTATAATACTGCTTATCCTATCAAATTCATCTTCTGTTTGATTATAAAATTCACCTGCAGTCCCATTAGAAAATATTCCATTAACTCCCGTTGCTATTAATACATCAATTTCTTCAGCTAGCTTTCGATAATTTATACTGTCGTCCTTTTCAATTGGTAACAAAGGGGTGGCCCAATTACCGTAAATTTCGTTGCTCTCTAAAATATTCATACCACTAATGTTGTACAAAAAATCATAGTTAAATAGCTTAATCCACTACCATTTACTCCAGATCTATATTCTATAAATTGCGCGTAAAAGATGTTATCATAAATCGGGTGAAAGCACGACAATGAGCTCACGTTCGCCGGATTATAACCATGGCCGGTTTTTACCTTCATCAATACAACTTCAATCACACTTAATTTCTTTTGAAATGAAAAGAATATAGCTCTGCATCTTTTAATACAATTCTCATTTTGATATTATGGTTCAGAAGATTTCCTGGAACAGCCCCTCCCTTCCAGCTTACCTCCCGGTCAAGATTATCTCCATACAGTTCGGCGCACTCTTGCAATGTAAATCCGGGAATTGCATTCCCGTCAACATCCTGTAGTTCTATTCTAATAGAGCCCGCAACAGATGTAGCAAAATTGACCGATAATTTCTCTCCATCGAATTTAAATGGCTTCGTAATCACTTCTCCTCCCTTCATAGGTGCAGATAAAGACGCAAATCCATCAATTCTTAAGGTATAACGCCGGAGATCATTACTGTTCCCGGTCCAATAACTTTCTGACGAATAAAAAGAAAGCTCATTAGGCGCACCAGCCATAGAAGACATTGTTTCCAGCATACCCCATGCAACATAATGCTGACCATAATTCCAGGTGCCAGGTCTTTCAGTTCCTGATCTAAAAAAGGCTTCATTCCATCTGTTAAACACCGCCCCATCCCGACTTGACATAAATAAAGCATCCGTTAAAGCGGTGCCATATCGCATGGAAATTTTACTGCGTAACTGACGGTGTTTAACCTCCGGCAAAGCATACATGGAGGATGACCATTCTTCCCGATCAATATACCTGTTTGGGAAGCCTACCAATAACTGCGGAGCCCGATAGTAAGGGAATATTTGGTTAGTATATAATTCATCATGAGGAGAATTCTCATATTTGAGGTCTTTCTCATTCTCCCAATGAATAAAATCTTTGGAGGTAGCAGTCCTTATTGCCCGTATCCCGAAAAATCTTGAGTTAGTCGCTTTAAAAGGCTGAAAGTAACGCCAATAAGCCCGGTATGCACCAATTTCTGAATCCCAAAAACCTATATTTTGTGAATCAAATGCCCCATTGGTTATGACAGGCTTATTATGCATAGGTTCCCAGTGTATACCATCAGCCGATTTAAAGGCCATTAAACCGGATGGCTTAAAATTGTAAGCCATGACAAATGCTTTGTACTTTTCAGAAGGCAAGACATTCGGATTTTCATCCTTAAAAAAGGAAGCAGTCGCTCCATCGGCAGTTCCAACATTTACTTTTAAATCACCAAAGCTGGTATCGGAAAGGACAATATTGTTCTTTTTAGAACCCTGATACTCGAACAATCCCAAATTCGGTTTTACCCAATTGATGCCATCTTTACTCTCTGCATAACAAAAGCGTCCAGAAGAAGATGCAGTTAAAATTTTATTCGCAACTGAATCAATATTAATCTGTGATCCACGGTAGTACATCCTGTAAATGTCTCCATCTTTAAATACACTATGGTAAACACTTGCGTTTCCTTCCCAAGGGGCATCGTGCGTTAACACGATTTCCCGTGGGACAGGGTTATGTAATTTTAATTCCGCTTTCCCCGAAATAGTTTGAATTAAATAATTATCTACAAAAAGTTGGCGTTTAGAGCCTATATTGATTCCCTGATTTTTATTATTGTTCTGAGCAAATGTCTGATTGCTTCCAATTAAAATAAAAGAGAACATCAATACAAAAAAAACGTGGATACTATATAATAGGGGCGAGACTTTCTTCATAATTTTTAGATCTACTTTTTAAAACTTAATACCCGGGGTTTTGTTTAAGCTTAGGGTTTAAACTCAAAGTTGATTCTGAAAGAGGGAAGAGCAATAAATGAGTTTGAGTTGCCCTGCTTTTGAGAGAAGGAACCAATTCAAAGACTTTACCAAATCTTATCAAATCCCACCAGCGCTTTCCTTCATAAGTTAGTTCCAGAAGTCTCTCCTTCAGAATTGCTTCATCATTTTGTGCTGCACTTCCACTAATGAAAACATGACTGCTGAAATTGGCACCATAAGCCCGTGCTCTAACCAAGTTGATTTCAGTGGCAGGATCCTGGCCTAAAGCATTTTTAGCCTCGGCTTTCATTAATAAAATATCTGCATACCTATATAGAACGATATCATCTGCAAACAATCTTGATCCGCCCGCATTAACAAATCCTCTGTACTTGGTTGAATATGACATATAAAAAGTTTTTGCCCCTGTAGCCGGATTTGTTGTAAACACCTCATAAAATGTTCCAAGTCTGCGTTGATCATCCATATCAAACTGTGCCCGAGCCAAATTAGAAATAGCAATACTAGGAGTTCCAGCAAGAGCCCCCATAAAATCACGTGAAGCAGCATCAATGTTTGGATTAAGATAAGTGGTGATCATATGTGACTGACTACCCCAATTACTTCCAGATTCCAGTTCCTGAAACCTGATAGCCATAATAACTTCTTTGTTCCCCTTATTACTATAATTGAAAACACTTGTATAATTAGAAAGAAGTTGAACATCAGATGCCTGAATTGCATTAAGAGCGGTAAGAGCAGTGTTTAGATCTGCAGTTCCTCCACCCATTCTCTTGGCTGTCCATAAATATACATCTGCCTTTAGGGCATTTAAAGCGGGCAATGACCACAAATTTCGTCCTGCAGGGAAATTACTATTAGGAAAAAGCTTTGCAGCCTGATCGATATCCTGTTTTATGAGCTTGAACACATCCTCTTTAGAAGACCTTGCAGTTTGAGTAACATCAGCTCCAAATTGTTCTGTCGGCTCAGTAACCAGATTAAGATCTCCCCAGCTCCTGGATAAAACAAAGTATACATAAGCTCTCATGGCATAAGCCTGTGCCAGAACATTGTTCTTCTTTTCAGCAGATGAAAAAGTAATTTTTGGAACATATTTCAAAATTGAATTTGCATCATGCAAAATGCTATAGAAACCCAGCCAGTCAGGCCCCGGATTACTGGCATCAATTACATTCTCCCAATATTTATTGGGACCGGTTGACAAACTGGGGCCTAATGTCTCACTCCTTGCTTCACCAAGGTAAAGCAAGTTAAAGTTTTGAGCCTGAGCCCTTAATCTCACATACATTCCGTTCAATGCACCCTGGGCATCATCTTCACTTTTCCAGAAAGATGCATTGGAAATCAGGCTTATTGGTTCTATTGATAACTCCTTTGTACAGGAAGTTACCATTAAGAGAACGAGGAATAAGCCTGCAATTAGTTTATTTGATCTTTTCATGATTGTATTTCTTATGAATATTAAAACGAAATATTGGCACCAACAATTAAGTTTCTTGGTATAGGATAATTTCCATTGTCCTGACGACCAACTTCAGGGCTAAGTCCCTTATAAGCTGTAAAATAGTGCAGATTATTCCCGGTTAAATAAATCCTTGAGGAATTTATCTTAACCTTTTGAAGCAATTTGGCCGGCAAATTATAAGACAAGGTTACCTCTCTTAGCGCAAGATAATCGCCCTTTTCGTAATATTCTGAGTTACCTCTAGCAATATTTAATTGGCCCTGCTGATCTGCCCAATAATATCTTGGCACGTTCGTAATATCGCCCTGCTTTTGCCATGAACTAAGTACCCCAGTGTTTACGTGTCCAAACGCTCCATACTGAGCAAGTTGCTCTGCTCTGGACCAATTGTAAATGGTATGACCGGTTGCATAATCCAGTCGGATTCCCAGATTAAAATTTTTATAAGTAAGCGTATTTGAAAAGCCGCCTGTCCAGATAGGATAAGGATTACCCATGTATACACGATCTCTAGCATCTATGATTTTATTGTTGTCAAGATCCTGCCAGTTAACATCCCCTCCGTACTTTGATTTATCAGCGCCCGCAACTATCATATCCATGGGGCCCGCTGCTGCTTCAGCATCTGTTGAATAAACACCTACCTGTTTGTAAGCATACCAGTCTCCAATATTCCCACCTTCCTGCAAACCACCCAACCATGCATAATCACCCCGGGTCGCATCCCAAACATAAAATCCTCCAACACGGTTATTTTCAGTTCCATTCTCAGGAAGCTTCAGTATTTTATTTTTATTTCTTGCAATATTAAAGGCAACATTCCATTTAAAAGCTGAAGCCGCCGGTAAAACCTGCGCATTTAGTTCAAGCTCAAGCCCTTTATTCTCTAAAGATCCATAATTGGTAAAAACACTTGAAAAACCAGTAGCTTGTGGTAGTACCAAAGAAGTTAGCAGATTTTCAGTTTCGCGTCTGTAAACATCAAATATAATTCCTAATCTTTGATCGAAAAGCCCTAAGTCCAGACCAAAGTCAAAGGTCTTGGATTGCTCCCACTGAAGATTCTGGTTCGCTAATACAGTGTTCTGTATAGCTGCATTGCCCCCATATCTCGATCCTACGGCGTACTGCCCTTGTGCCTGATATGCTCCAAGCCCGCTCAGATTACCATTAACTCCATAACTTCCCCTTAATTTTAACTGCAGAAGATTCTCTGGGAAGATTTTCCAGAATTTTTCCTTATCCACATTCCAGCCCAAAGAAATTCCGGGAAAAAATCCCCATTTATTGGTATCACCTAACTTCGAGGCACCATCATACCGACCATTAAGCGATATCAGGTACTTTTGCTTATAATCATAATTCACCCTTGAGAAATATCCCAATATCAACTCTTCAGATTCAGACCCACTGACACTAACTGGCTCTGAAGCCGCATTTAAAGTTGGAATCAAATCTGTAGATGCCCCCCTTCCGCTTGCACTCAAGGCAGAACTTTTCGTTTCGAAATAAGAAAAACCAGCCATTGCCTCAATATTATGATTCTGCATAATAGATTTTCTGTAAGAGAATACTGCATCAGCCTGCTTTTGTTTATACTTGGAATAGGACCCTGAGGATGAACGCGTCGTGTTAAAAGCAGTAGTTGAGGTCCATAAACTCT
Source organism: Sphingobacteriales bacterium 16-39-50 (assembly GCA_002257025.1). Lineage (GTDB taxonomy): Bacteria > Bacteroidota > Bacteroidia > Sphingobacteriales > Sphingobacteriaceae > Daejeonella. The sequence goes on from NCHA01000005.1 coordinate 205,607, forward strand.
TTTGAAACGATCTGCTATCAGAATCTATCTCATAAACAGAGACCTGTGGATCAAAAGATAAGCCGGGCAATATTTCCCAATGACCACCAACAGATAGTGTCAGATTATCAAGACTATTCTGTTGATCCATCCTGCTAAGTCGATATGGAGGACTTGTAAAATAATCCCCAGGTGCAAGAGTCCCATCTTCAAATTTGTATTTCAAAGTCGGTGGAGCAGCATGACTTCTATCCCATGGCCAGGCATCTCCCTGATGAGCTGAATTTGAATACAACAATCTACCAAAGAGACTAATATTATCCTTTACCTTGATATCTCCATCAATATCCAAAGAAAGCCTTTGATAATCTGTACCAATGGCTATACCATCATTATCAAGTATACCCGCTCCAACATTGAAGGTTGATTTCTTGGTTCCACCTCGTGCAGATATATAATGATTTTGTGCCATTCCCGTTCTGAATAAAATATCCTGCCAATCTTCTCCCTTAAACAATATTGTTTTAGTAGGATCAAGAGGATCCTGTATAGTACCCCAGCCTGGCTGACCTACCTTGTGCTGATTAGTCGCCGACAAATACTGAGTAGTATATGGGGTAGCATTAGTTAGATCATTTCCGGTTCCTCCAGGAGTAAGGCCGGTTAAAAGGCTTCTTCTTGCCGGTATTTTCCTGGCAAGAGCCTCTACCCCTAATCTGAAGAATTTGACATAATCGGCAGGATTAACAAATTCATACTTATTGTTCAGATCAGCACTCGTTAATCCGAAGGTGTAATTAAATTGTGTCTTATCTGCAACACCCGACTTAGTAGTCACAATGACTACCCCGTTGGACCCTCTGGCACCATAAATGGCGGTTGCGGCAGCATCTTTCAAAACCTGCATACTTTCAACATCATCTGCAGATATATCATTGAGTTGTGGTCTGATTACTCCATCCACAATATACAAAGGAGCAGCGCCATTGGGGTTATTAATAGAGGTACCTCCCCTGACAATAACCTGAGGAGCAGAACCCGGCTGGCCGGAAGGAGTCTGAACACGCACACCGGCAAGGGTTCCTTGCATAGCTGTAGCAAGATTAGTGTAAGGCACGTTCTCAAGCACCTTTTTATCAAGCTTGGAAATTGAGGTGGTAACAGCATCACGGGACTGAGTTCCGTAACCAATCACTAGTACTTCGTCCAATCTTGCTACATCCTCCCTTAAACTAACATTTATGGAAGATCTGCTATCTACAGAAACTTCCTGGGACTGGAAACCAAGAAAGCTTATAACAAGAACATTACTACCTTCAGGAACATTAATTGTAAACTTTCCATCAACATCGGTAACCGTACCCAGATTACTCCCTTTGACTTTTACACTTACCCCTGGTAATGGAATCTCATTTTGATCCTTGACTATTCCGGTAACGGTCTTAGGAGGGAGACCTAATTCTGATCTTGTACTTACTGATCCCTCAGCAAATGTAACCGATGAGATTAAACAGAAGACGAGTAATAATATATTACAGCATCTTCCATTTATCCCATAAAATTTGGTAAAAGATAGTTTCATAATTTGTTTGATTTAATAATTTAACCCTGTGTAAATAAAGTATTTGCATTAAGCACAATATAAAACTACCCCTTAAAAAAAGACATTTCAACTACTATTGAACTGATTTATAACACTTTTTTTCAGCATTTATGGATAATGAATAAAAGTGTCAGTAAGCAGAAAATTAGAGTCATTTAACCAGCTTAATCTCCCAGGAATGGCCTAGATATAAATTCATTTAAGTAAAAAAGATGAGGTAAGCTGAGGTGCTGCGAACATAATTTTCCGATCCTATAATTAGGTCGGCTATTGGTCAATTCCAATGTTCCGGGGTTGTATCAAGTCAGCTGTTCCATAGATTCTGAAAAGGATATTGCACAGCTTATATCAATGATGACACATACAAAACAGGGGAGGGGAATTTTAATTATTCCCCTCCCCTGTTAAAATTATATTTTATTTGTCTTAGTAAGGCTTTCCAGGAGGCGGAGAAGATAATAATGTTCCTGGAACTGATTTGCCGAATCTTTCGATCAAATTCTTACAATATCCACTCAAACCTACAATATCTGCCCCAACATTTACAAAGCCATATCCCATTTCCAGGAAACTGTCAAGACTATCGATACCACCTGATGTGGCAGCGAATTTTCCATATTTATTTGCAACTGATGCAACAAGTTTACGGGCTTCTATAAGTCTTGGATGATCCCATTCTCCCGGGGCTCCAATACCCTGACTGAAGTCTCCGGGCCCAAAAAACAACATATCAACACCATCCAATGCAGCAATAGCTTCAATATCAGGCAAAACCTCCGGATCTTCAATCTGAAGCACCAGGAATTTTTGTGTATTTGAATCCTTCAGGTAATCCCCAAAATCCATATTGGTATAAGCTCCATCTGCACTGCCACCATCTATTGCCCTACGGCCAATCGGATGGAAACGAGTCATTTGAATTACCTGTTTAGCTTCTTCAAGATTCATGATATGCGGCACCATAATCCCTGTTGCATCCATTTCAAGGGGTTTAACATATCCACTATAACTGCCGCGGGGGACACGTACCATTACGTCTACATTATGAGCTTTTGCAGCCCATATCTGCGAATTTAATACTGACCAATCCTGAGCCAGATGTTCCTGGTCTATCCATAAACAGTCGAAACCAGCCATAGAGGCTATTTCAGCTGCTTGTCCATCACCAAAGTTCACCTTTAAACAACTAGCGGCACTTCCCGATCTAAGTTTTGCCAATACGCGGCTTTCTCTCATTCTCATAAATATCTTAATTATTATTGTCAGTAAATTATTTTCAGCATCGGTGAGGATGAAGCTCCCCGATCTGCTCATTTATCAGTAAAACAATCATAAAAGTTATGTTACTGATATTAATTTAACGATTTGATACGAAAGCGACCCCAATGAACTACTTTTTTGAAGACTTTTCTACGTCTCGTTTTACCAGATATAAAAGCCCTGCACAAATTAGCATAGTAAATGCCGCAATTTTAAACTGAAGCGCCATATCGATATCCGCATCACGAAGTAGTCCACTCAAATAAATTCCAACGCCTCCTACAATACAACTGAACAAATTGAGCGTACCATAGCCAGTTGCGATATAACGTTTATCAGCCACCATACATAATATAGGCATCAGATTTGTATCACTGAAATACCGGGTAAAACCATAGGTCATAAAACCTGCTATTGCAATATAATATATGCTGGTTGAGCTGGCAACAAAGACGCCAGGTGCAGCTATGCAAAGCCCCAATATAGGCACCAGTATGCGTGAGGCATCACTTTTCTTACTCCACCTATCTGCAAGATATCCTCCAACTAAAACCCCTGCAATACCCAGAGGATAGAAATAACCTGTGGCATATAGGCCAGAATTTGTCTGAGATAAATTAAAATGTTCTTTATAATATGTAGGAAGCCAACCAATAATCATCCAGCCAACTAATCCGATGAAACTCCAGAATATTAAAAGAAGGATAAACGACTTTTTGGAAAAAAGATCTTTCATACCTGAAACGAAACTCAAACCCTCTGAATCGTTATGCGTTTTTAGTGAATCAATATCAGACTTTGAATCACGCAAAAGGAAGAATAGTACGAATGAATAAACTACCCCTATTATACCAAAAATAATAAAAGCATCATGCCATTGATTCTTCTCGGCTATTAAGCCTCCCAAAAAACCTAAACTCGATCCAAGCATCATTCCTGTCATATGAATTCCAACAGCCATTGATCGGGTACTCCCTTTATGGTAATCGGTTATGAGTGCAAGTGCGGCAGGAATGTAGCAGGCTTCACTAATTCCCATAAGAGCTCTTGTGATGATTAATTCTTCATAAGTTGTGGCATATGCGGTTAACCAGGTAACCCCCGACCACACAAAAATACTGATGATAATCATCCGGCTTCTGCTGAAACGATCTGCAAGATATCCGACGAAAGGGCTCAGCAAACCATATACCCATAAAAAAACTGAGGTCAGTAATCCGAACTGGGCGTCTGTCATTGGGATAGATTGAGTAATTGATTCACGCATTGTCGTGATCATTATACGATCCAGATAATTCAGCGCCCCTACAAAGAAAAGTAGCCCAACTACGAGCCAGGCCGTAAAAAGAGATTCCTTGTTTCTGCTTGGAATTAGTTTATTTAGGGATACTGCCATAAAAGCGTTCTTATGAATTTGATTAATTCAAATGTATCTCTTATGAATATTAAATAATACCGTTTTATTTTACAATCATGACGCTATTTTCATTTTACAATCTTACATATAACAAATTAGCTTTCAGGACAAAACGACCTGTTAGACCAATTCTTGCAGGTATTTATAGAGTCAATAAGCTATTATTTGACCGAAAGAATCAATAAAGTGGAGAATCAAAGAATAATTCAATAAAAGCCTATTTTAGAGTATTATTGGATATAATTTAATTAGAATGCAAAATAATTTTAACAAGAGGGGGGAGACTTGCATACATACCCGGCGAAGTACAAGAAAGGTTCTTTTTCACTTCCCAGATGTGACTGACGATTCTCTTTCGATCACCTATTTGTGACTTTGTAAGCCGGGGTCACTGTTTAGTTTAGCGTCTCTGACTTTAGATTTTCCAATCAAAAAGGGTCTCCTATCTCCTCATACTCCTTAAGGGACTATTTTAATCCCTGTTCCAAAAACCCCTTCCCAACCCATCATCAAATCCCCTCCTTATCCTCACCCGAAAATTGCCCATTCTGAACCTTCACCTCAACACGCATCACAGAAAAATAGTGGAAAAAGAAGACACCAAGCCCGAGAATAGTAGACCATAACAGCTTTGAATCGAGTGATTTTAGCTCAGCCCCATCAATAACACCACGGCTCATATCCCACCAGGCAGACAGAAGCAGAATAATATAGCCGATCTGCCCTCTATGGTTAAGTATAGCAATAGTCCGGTTGGTTTTACCAATGCCATTAAATTCATCTGCATACCAACTGGTTGAGATTAAGTCTTTGGGCCTGAAACTGAGGATTTCTGCCAGTTTATTGATCATTTCATTATCCGGCTGATCAGCATTGTATTCGATTTTAGAATAGGTACCCTGCGACATATTAAGGTCTTTTGCCATGGCCTCCTGGGTATAACCTCTGTAATTGCGCATCATGCGGAGATTTTCTCCAAAGTGGAAATTTTTCATAGTTTGGGGATTTGGGGTAGATAATAGATGTTTAATTTTTAATTCACATAAGCACAGCGTTTTGTATACTAAAAATAATTAAACTGATATCCTTCTGCAATACCCTGTCCTTTACATGATTCGTCGCCGCAATTCAAAAACCGGTTTCATAAGCAGTAAAATGCGGTTTTTGCTTGCCCCTAAATAAATCCCTAAACCAGAAATAAATCCCCAACAAAGCCTGATAATTATTTCGAGCCCTGATTACTTGCTTTTGCAGATTAATTGGGCACGCCGGCAAAGAAATTTCCTCGATTTAAAATTACCTCCACAGCGACCAGGAATTAATTATTTATTTGTCCATTTTGAGAAATTATTATTGCAATGAATAACATTTTCAGAGGTTTCAGTGCAATTTTATATCGATAAATCCTCAAATTGTGAACAAACTCGATCATCTCATAAAGTCAATCGACCGGCTCGTGGAGCTGAATGAGGAGATGCTGCAGGAAATTCGGGGCTGTGGAACTGCTGAATTCAATCCTTCACAAAAGCTGAGGAAATCAAAACTTGATATTGAAACCCTTGGACAGCTCATCAATTCAAACCAAGTCATGGGAATACTCAATTTCAGCAAGAGCACCTTATCCCGTAATATTAACTCAAAGATAATTACCCCTATCCGTATTGGAAAACGAAACTGGTTTGACCTTTCTCAGATCGAGGCCCTCAGGAATTATTTCCTGAAGTAATGAGCATTCGCCCTGGCAAATATCTAACCTGTCGTGAGTTCGATATTAAACTATCTAAAGATTAATATTTAACCACATAGATTAACTTATACTATTCTTTAAAGGACACATAGATTGAAAATCACACGGATTAAAGCGAAGCTTCAAGGCTATCTATGTCTAAAATGTAGGTTAGAAGCTATAAAATGCTATGTTTCCCTGCCTGCCGGCAGGTATGCGGTTTTTAAAATATTAAGTCGCGTTCAGGTTAACCTAATCTTTCCGATAAACTGTCTTGATCGGGAAAAGTCTCATTTATTCGAGTCTCATTCGGGAAATCTATTCAATTGTTCGGGAAAATTGCCCTTATGTTCGAGTCCTCCTCGAGTGGCGTTCGAGTCTTGTTCGAGTCCCGTTCGAGTCAGGACCGAGTGGTGCTTGTCTCTGGTTCAGAACAGGGTTGTGTCAGGGCTGACACAAGTTCGGCAAAGATTCGGCTCGCGATGGCCGGGATGTAAATGAATAGCAAAAATCTGCCGAACCCTTTACTGCTCTGGGATTAGTCAGTCAATATTCAGATACATAAATCGGGATAACAAACTAAGGACTTATTCCTACACATGTCACTCAGATATCGCTCAGATGTCACTTACCGGTCAATACGTGTCATTTTTTGGTGAATCTGGATTGCTGATCTACGTTTGAGCCGGATATCAGCTATACCGGTAGATGCAAATCCTAATTAATTAATTTTTTAACATTTAAAATTTAAACATTATGGGAAGAATAAAACAAGGAGCCAATGGCGGCTTCTCCGGCAAGGCCGGTAGTGTGATTGGAAGCAGTTGGAAAGGGGTCGAATACATCAAAGGGCGGCCAAAGAAAAGCAACAAACCTTCTACGCAAGGCCAGATTGAACAGCGGGCAAAGTTCTCAGTGGCAGTAAAATTCTTAAAGCCTATCAAAGATCTGCTGAATGTTACTTGTAACAGTCTCCGCGAAGGAAGGGCAATGGGTTTTAATATGGCACTCAAACAGGTGCTGGCTCAGGCAATTTTGGGAGATTATCCGGATTATGCCATCGATTATGCAGCTGTCAAACTTGCTTACGGTCCACTTGCGATAGCAAGAGGTTCTGCTGTAGCAGAGGATGGAGGTATTTTGAAGGTAAGCTGGACTCCACAGACCAATAAATACAATGCATTTTCGGATGATGTAATCACGGTCTTGGTCTATGATCCTGAAACCAATATTTACATCCATGGTCTGGACAATGTTCTGCGATCTGCGGGCGAAATGCTGATTACAATGGAAGAGAATATGATTGGTCAGAATCTGGTTATCTATTACTTTTTCACAGATAGAGCCGAGAAGAAGATCTCCGAAAGCTATTTCGCGGGTGAAGTCGTGATTGTTTAACAAAAGAACTGCGGCGGATAAAACCGCCGCAGTATTTAAAATCAAAATTAAAAATCATGGAATATCTAAAAACAATATTTTCTGCAGGTCAGATCCTGAGAAAAGAATACCTGGGCATTGGGCTGGTTTTACTCCTGTTTGCCATTTTCCCCCAGTTAGTCCGCAGTTTCGATGAAAGTGCTGCCCCAATAGACCCGGGTGCATTAAGCGCAATTTTAATGGCTGTATTAGCGATGCTAATTTTCAAGCTGAGCACCTGGTGGCTTATCAGGACTATCTGGCCATTGTTTGCTACCTATTCTAAATATCATTTTGAAACCAATTTTAAATCCTTACAGTCATGGCAAAAAGTAATCATCTTTCTTGGCTTTTACTGCTCACTTTTATTTGCATTCATTTTGATATTGATAGCTATTATATAAAAGAGAGCCCCTATCCAGAAATTAACCTGCCCTATGGCCAGGCAAGAAGCCAGGATAATCTAGAGCCAGGCCCCAGAGGATATTCATTAAACAAAATCTTTAGGAAGGATTATTCTGATATCATCGCAAGAGTTAAACAGGTTTATGATTCGCAGATCGGTATAAAAGAATCGGGATGGAACAGCGGACCTGATGTAGAACAATACCTGCGCTATGTCAATCTCCCAAAAGGCAATCCCTGGTGTGCAGCCTTTGTGTGCTGGGTATTTGGAAAGGCGGGTGTTGCTAATCCACGGACGGGTTGGACGCCATCATTATTTCCTGCTTCAAATGTAATTTGGAATAGAGAATCAAGAACCAGGAGCCAGGAACCAGGACGCCCACCAAACGTTTTAGAAATCGATCATTGCTATCCGACCAGACAGACAACAGGTAACAGTCAAGCCGACAGCTATCGGTTATTAACTCCTTCTACCTCTGGGAATCCTGTCATTGCGAGCGCAGCGCGGCAATCTCCGAGCAAACTGGCAACAGGTAACAGACAACCCGATAGCCATCGGGTGATAACTCCTTCCACCGGCGACGTCTTCGGCATCTACTTCCCTGAGAAAAAAAGGATTGCCCATGTAGGATTTATCGATTCCTGGGATGGGACCTGGCTAATCACCGTAGAGGGCAACACGAATATATCGGGCAACCCTGAAGGCGACGGGGTATACCGCAAACGGCGCCCCGTCAGGAGTATTTACCGGGTGGCGCGCTATATCAATTATTAAAAAAAATCATGGGAACACTAATAAAAGGAATTAACGGCCACATTTCCGGCAAGGTCGGAAATGTAGTAGGCAGCAGCTGGCGTGGTATAAACTATGTAAAAAGTTTACCAAAAACTAGTCTTAAGCCAAAGAGCGAAAAGCAATTAGCTCAACAAGCAAAATTTGCCCTGGCTGTCAGGTTTATGCACCCGGTAAAAGATCTGCTCAATATAGGATTCCGGCAGCAGCACCGACCGGCAACAGGATATAATCTGGCCATAAAGCATACGCTTACGCAAGCAATTATTGGGCAATATCCGAACTATGCTATCGACTATTCAAAGGTTCAATACTCCAATGGCCCATTGCGCCGGTCGGAGGGTGTAAAATTAATAGGCGGGACAGGATGCCTTGTAATCATCTGGCATGGGGATGGGTTCCGGTTTAATTCTTTCGGGGACGATCAGGTTCATATACTGATTTATGAACCTGACACGAATACCTACCTCCAGGGCCCCGAAGGTGTACAGCGCATGCAGGAAGCAGCCATCATTGCGATACCGGAACAGTTTAAAGGCAAAATCCTTCACACCTTTCTGTTCTGTGTTTCCTGGAATGGACAGGTATCGGATACGGCATATGCAGGCGAGACAATAATCAGATAAGCATTAAAAAACAAATTATATCCTTATGAAAAGCTTCATTTTACTGGCGGGCATGATACTAATCATGTCTGTCCAGTACGCCTGCCCCACAACTAAATTTTCAAACCGCCAGCTGGATCAGCTCACACGGCTTGAACAAACAGATACGCTGATCCGGGAGCAAGAAAATATACATCTCTCCCATGACCGCTTTGTCACGGACTCTATCGGGCAGGTTTATCAGATTACGATTTTCCCGAGGGACAGTTTTCAATTTTCTGTGGAAAAGGGTTTTATTGGCAAGGCATCTAAAGTAGAACTCAGAGGTTCAATCAGGCAACTAAACCGGGTTAATGATAGCATAGTATTTATGGTTTCCAAAGGTAGAGAGACAAAAGCTAAGGCAATCAGAAAGGTGGAGTCCAGGCAGATTAACAATTCTAAATCTGTTGAAAAGAGCAGGTTTAAAGGTTGGCAGGTTTTCGTGGCTGCGGGGGCGGTATTATTGCTTGGCTGGGTGTATCAGCGGTATAGGAAATAGGGGTGATTTGAAAATGGTCTATATCCATTACATGTTACTAGGGGTAAGTCACCATTTGGTTCAGCTATAATGCCAAGAGGTTCAATTGCCTTGTTTTTAAGACATCCCCCAAGTTTGGTGTTATAAAATAATTTCGGTCTAACATCAATACTTGGGGGAAACGAATTTTGGTGGCAGGTCAAGCCCGATTATATTATTTAAGAGTCCGGTTAGGTTCTTTGGATTAAAATTGCTTGTGGGATCTTGGGGAGGTTCCCAATTCATGGGGGGGACAAATGTTGGTTGAGGCTCAGGAGATTCCAGCAGATATTGGACAAATCTCGAACTATTTTGTGGATCATTTGAACACTTTAACGTTTGCTGTTTGATGCCTTCAAATTTAAAAATAGGCGCTTTCGGGGGTACCATTGTCAAAGTCTGAATATTCCATTTATCTTGTAAAAGAAAACACAGTAAAGAAAATTGTTATATTAATATTGCAAATATGAATTACTAATATTTTTAGTAAATTAGTGTATGTATTTTTGTTGATAACGACAATCGTTATTGATGCGGTGTAAACAATTAAACACCTATTTTTACTCATATGGGAAAACCATTTAAAAAAGAACTAGAAAAGGTGAGAGATACCTTAGATTGGGCACTTGATCAACCTGCAGATGAGGTTCATGATGAAATTCTTCATAATAGCAAGAAGCCACTTTTCGTCGTGGGTTCGGGAGGCTCGCTAAGTGCATGTAGTTATGCGGTTCAATTGTACCAGCAACATGGCACAATGGCAAAATCCGTAACACCCCTTGAATTATTCTATTCAAGATCAACTTTAAGGCAATCTAATATTCTTTTTATAAGTGCTAGCGGGAAAAATACAGATATTCTATTTGGATATAAAACAGCCATTGGGTATGAGCCGAACAAGGTTTATAGCTTATGTATGAAAAAGAATAGTCCTCTTGCGAAACTCGCTTCAGAGAGTTCAATTACGAAGAGTTTTGATTATAATATTCCATCGGGAAAAGATGGTTTTTTAGCAACCAATAGTTTGGTAGCTTTTTTTGGGATTCTATACAAGATCTTCAATCCTGAAGTAAACACTACCAATAAGTTAACTGAGGATACGATATTTTTGAATGATCTTCAACTTTTCATCAGCAGGATTTCTCCAGATTTCACATTCACAACTTTATACGGAGGTTGGGGGCAACCAATTGCAGTTGATATCGAATCAAAGTTAGCAGAAGCTGCACTGGCAGATGTTTTAATTTCGGATTATCGAAACTTTGGGCATGGCCGTCACCATTGGTTCGATAAGAGGAAGAGTAATTCTGCAATTATCGCTTTAATAACCCCCGATGAGGAGAAGCTTGCCGAAAAGACGTTGGCTCTGCTTCCTTCTGATATCCCTATCCTAAGAATTAAGACAAACTTTACTGATGCTTTTGCAAGTATCGACCTATTAGTAAAATCTTTCTATCTAATAAGTGAATTAGGCAATATACAGAATATTGATCCAGGCAGGCCCGGCGTTCCAGCCTTCGGAAGTAAACTCTATAATTTAAAGTATAGCAGCCTTTATGATTTAAACGACAGGATTTCAGACAATGAGAAAATCGCCATTGTACGTAAAACAGATTCTCCAACCTATCACCAGTTATCAGATGATGAACGGAAGTATTGGTCGGAAGCACATAAGTCGTTCAAGAAGCAGCTAAAGGCAGCTAGATTTGGAACAATTGTTTTTGACTATGACGGGACTTTGTGCTCTGCGAAGAATCGTTTTAATGGTGTCGACAAGGAAGTGGCAGCATCTCTTATCGATATCCTGGAAAAAGGGATTGTGATAGGTATTGCTACAGGGCGCGGAAAGTCGGTACGGAAGGATCTTCAAAAAGCAATACCTGAGCAGTATTGGAGTCGGATTATTATAGGTTACTACAACTGCAGTGATATAGGATTTTTAAGTGAAAATCATCTGCCAGATAAAACTCAGAAAATTGACAGTGGATTACAGGAAATTTATGATATGCTGAATACTTATAAATTTCCTGTCGAAGTTTTACCTGAAATTAAACCCAACCAGCTGACCATTGAAATTAAGGAAAAAGGCGATTGGCTTAAAGTCAGAACAACCATTATACATCTCATTATGAATAAAAATCTTCCGAATATCCAGATATTGGAATCAAGCCATTCTATGGATGTTATTAATCAAAACAAAGCATCCAAGCTTAATATCCTTGATCATTGTACTAAGTTGGCTACCAGGTTGCAATTACCAGAGGCTTGTTTATGCATCGGTGACAAAGGGCAATGGCCGGGAAATGATTATCAGCTTCTTTCTCATCCTTTCTCCTTAAGTGTAGACGAAGTTTCACCTTTGAATGCGACCTGCTGGAATCTGTCTAAACCAGGGATTAAAAATATCAGAGCTACTCTATATTATTTATCTTGCTTACAATTCAGCAAAAAAGGATTCAATATCAATATCCAATGAGATCAGGGCTCGCAGAAAAACTATTAGTAAAAACAATGGATTGGCCTCCTGATGTTATATCTAGGCAACGTCCGCTACTTCAGGCTCTCGCTAATTTTAAATATGATGAGTACCAACAATTTTCACCAGGTATCCGATTTATAGAAAGTTTGGTTAAATGGTTAACGCAGTTTGAGGAACTGGAAGAAAGAAAGACTGCATATAATTTTATCATTAACCATCTTGTGTTTATATCCAACGACCAAATGGCACACCTCGTAAACATTACTTATGCCGATAAAATTAACCCAATAGTAATTGACAAAACCTCTAGGGCGATTAAAATTAACCCATTTTGGGTAAGGAAAATCGTTAAAAGCGCGCATTATAGGGTAATTCTGCGGAGGTCGCTTTTTATAGGCCTTAGCGACGGCTCAAGAATTGACCAGTTACGTAGGAGTTTTTCCAGAATAAGCAATGAACAAGTGCTCGCTACATACACTATTTCCGACGACAAAGTCAATGATATGTTAGAAGAGCTTAAGAAATCAGGTGTCAAATCTAAATTTAACACAGTTTTTTTGATTGATGACTTTACAGCCAGCGGGACTAGTTATTTCAGAAAATCTGGTGAAAATTGGGGTGGCAAGATTTATAAGTTCATAAATTCTGTATTTATACTAAAGAGTGAGATTTCCAATCTTATGCAGGAGGGTGAAATTCTTGATATTCACATTATTTTTTATATCGCTACAGTTGATGCTATGGATAAGCTAGCTATAAATATTAAAGAATTTCAGGCTGAAAATCCCGAATGTAATTTCCAGTTCTCAATAGAAGCCATCCAGGTTATCGGGAGCGAGATAAAGACTCAAATACTTGAAGATACCCTGTTTGTTGACTTAATAAGGAAATATTATGATGACGATATCAATGACAGTCATTATAAGATGGGAAAGCATGATGAACCGTATTTGGGTTTTAATGAGTGTTGCTTACCTTTGGTTTTAAACCACAATACTCCCAATAATTCCCTCCCAATATTATGGTTTCCTGATGATAAAAAGTACAAAGGCTTGTTTCCAAGAGTAACCCGGCACAAAGATGAGTAGGCTTCGAAATCCTTTCAGATTGCGTGCATCGGAAAAAATAGAATCTGATGCCAGCTTTTTACGCCTGTACAGTCCGATCGTGCTTGAATCTTTAGCCGAAAAGGATAAGGACGGTAAACTGTGGGATAATGTTATGTATATCCATAGCTCACCTGGTGCAGGGAAGACTTCGCTATTACGAGTTTTCGAACCTGGCACACTAAATACTCTTATAAATAACAAATCAGCGACGGACTATAAGAGCTTATACACAACATTGAAGAAACTTAATGTCTTAAGTGACCGGGGTATAGAGGTTTTGGGAGTAACATTAGTTTGTACTAGGAACTATGAAATTTTGGAAGAACTTGACGTTTCCAGTGCACAGAAGATAAGATATTTTTTTTCCTTGCTAAATGCGAGGATCTTTTTGGCGACCCTTAGATCAATAGTGAGTTTTTCATCTTCCAACGCTTCATTTAATGAGGCTTTAGAGTCGATCAGTTATACCTACGATAACCGGGAAAATTACTTTAGCGACTTAAAGGTTCCTTGTACTGGAAAAGATCTGTATCAGTGGGCTTCTAATATTGAAAAAAAAGTATATCAAGCGATTGATAGCTTTTTGCCATTATCTGATATACAACCGCAGGGTCATGATGAGCTGTTTTCACTTACTGTACTCAAACCTGAGTATTTGCTTGTTAATGGGCAGCCAATAGTAAGCAAGATATTATTCATGCTTGATGATGCACATAAGCTATCATTTACTCAAAGGATATCCTTAAAGAAGTATGTGATTGAAAAAAGAGGAGCATTTAGTATCTGGATATCTCAGAGATTAGAAGCATTAGAACCTAAGGACAACCTAAGATCATTTGAGGGGCGGGATTATGAAGAATTAAACCTTGAGAAGTTCTGGGCTGAGCGCCCCGCAAAGTTTGAGAAGGTTCTCTTTAATATCGCAGACAAAAGAGCTGCAATCTCTTCCGAAGATGTGAATTCATTCATGGAATATTTGGATAGTGATTTAGAAGAAGAATTGTTACAACCTGAGTTTTTAAAAACGATTGAAGCTACACGGCAAAATATTGGCAAAATAGCCGATTTTACCAGCAAGTTTGATAAATGGATTAATTATGTAGAAACCTTAGAATCCACTCCGCTGGAAAAAGCTTTATTGTTCAAGAAGCTTGAAATTTTGATCAACAGAAATTTAGGTAAATCTCAACTAACGCTAGAATTCCCTTTAACTGAGCAGGAGCTATTCGACAAGTTTAAATCTGACATTGATGCCACCTCTAAGCTTTTTATGTCATACTCTACCAAGATCCCATATTATTATGGTTTCTCGGACCTTGTTAAGGTCTCATCGAATAATATTGAGCAGTTCTTATCTTTTTCCGGAGATATGTTCGAGGAAATGCTATCTAATAGAATATCCGGGCTCCAGATTAATGTCGATACCACCAGACAACAAAGAATATTAACCGAGGTGGCAGGAAATAAGTGGAAAGAGTTATCGAAAATATTACCGTATTCCACCCAAGTAACAGCTTTCTTATCAAAGCTGGGAGAGGCATGCGTTAAAGACACATACAAGCCCAATGCCCCATATGCCCCCGGTGTCACAGGCTTTGCCATTAAAGTAGTTCCATCCATGTTTGACACAAATTTGCCATGGGAAGAAAATGAGCTATACGCCCCTATGATAAATGTGATTTCCACGTGTGTTGCTTTTAACTTACTTGAAATCAAAGAAGTTAATCAGGGAGAAAAAGGACAAAAATGGCAGGTGTATTATTTGAATAGATGGCTTTGCGTAAAATTTAACTTGCCCTTTTCGTACGGGGGCTGGCGACATAAAAATACTGACGAATTGTTAAAATGGACAAAAATATGAACAGCCTCCGCTGGGATCCTTCAGTATTCATTACGGGTGCAAAAACGCCACAGTTTTGGCAGAAACACTTTTTGAATCCAGAGAGAAAACTGTTATTCGTATTGGGGAAAGGTTTTGATATTCGAATGAATATCGCCATTACTAGTCTCCTAGAAGTCTGCCCGGATATCGACATGGAATGCTGGCTGGTAGAATTTGATGAAGGACCTGGATCAAATTCTGTTAATTATAAACCATTTGTTGAGGAGAATGTAACTGAATTGAATGGGCTCTTGAATGGGAGACTGATTTTAACGAAGGCAATAAACTTGTGGAGCCCTGTATCCAAGGGAAAGAGGAAGAGAGTGGGAGATCGACAGGCTGCTCTGCTGCTGAACTCTTTCGAGCAAATTTCTAAATTTACTGACATAATCGTTGATATCAGTGCACTTCCGAGAGGCGTATATTTTTCACTTGTTGGTAAGTTTTTAACTTTTATTGACACCTATGCAAAGGAGTCGCCACCTAACTTTTTTGTGGTTGTATCCGAAAATGCGGAAATTGATGTTAGAATTAAAGAGAAAGGTATAGATGAAGATGTTGGTTATATTCATGGCTTTGGTGGGACGATTGAACTAGCGGCTGATTCAGAAGAACCAATTATCTGGTTTCCAATACTGGGGGAAGAGAAGCATGAGCATTTAGATAAGGCTTATTCGCATATTCGTCCACATGAGATATGCCCGGTATTGCCTTTCCCATCAAAAAATCCACGCCGGTCAGATCTATTGATAAGAGATTATCATCAATTGCTATTTGACAAGCTGAATATTGAATCACAAAATTTGATGTACGTTCCTGAACAAAATCCTTTCGAAGCCTACATACGTCTTACAAAGGCAATAAGAAATTACTATGCATCGTTAAAAGCATTGAACGGATGTAAAGCGGTAATTTCAACATTTTCAAGTAAGCTTTTATCTATTGGAACGCTTTTAGCTGCCTATGAACTAATCAATCAAATTGGCGTTGGAGTATTAAACGTTGACTCTCAAGGGTATGAGATTGATTCATTTGAAGATTTAAAAAACCTTAAAGATGAAAGCGAACTTTTCGTACTTTGGCTTACTGGCGAACCGTATAAAGAACCTGACAAATGAATAGTATGACAAGAAATCCCGTTTGCATCGGAGCGGGTTTAGTGGCTTTGGATGTAGTAATAAGTGGTGAAGTTAAAATTCCCGCTCAGTTTTTCGCAGGAGGATCTTGCGGAAATGTCCTCACTATTTTATCTTATTTGGGCTGGGCCTCTTTCCCCATAGCCAGATTGTCTAATAATGTTGCTGCGGAAATGCTGGTTGAAGATTTGCGCAAGTGGAATGTTCACGAAGATCTACTGAGTATTACTGCCGATGGAAGTACCCCGATAATCATACACCGGATATTAAAGGACAAGCTAGGCGAAGCAAAACATCGATTTGAATTTAGAAATCCTGAAGACGGCTCTTATTTGCCATCCTACAAGCCCTGCCTCGCAAGATCGGTAGCGGATTTAGTTGAAAAGAAACCTGCTCCTAATGTATTTTACTTCGACAGAATTAATAGAGCCTCTATTGATTTGGCCAAAGCCTATAAACGAAATGGGGCTATTATCATCTTTGAACCATCAAGTGCAAAAGATGAAAGGGGATTTGACGAATGCTTGCAAATTGCAGACGTTATCAAATTCTCGAATGATAGGATCAGTACATATGACGAACTTTATCCTGCCGGACAAGTAGCTTTGGAAATACAAACTTTGGGTACCGAAGGGCTGAAATTCCGCAGGAAGGGCAGTCCTGCATGGACATCGCTTCATGGATATTCTATTGAAAATGTTGTTGACTCAGCTGGAGCAGGGGATTGGTGCACTGCGGGCCTAATTATGAACCTGTTCAGAAATAATAGGGCTATCGAAAATATAGAAACTATCGAGATAGCTGCGGCATTGCAATTCGGGCAAGCATTAAGCGCTTTAAACTGCACATTCGAAGGGGCAAGAGGGCTAATGTATAATATTGCAAGAAGTGAACTTCTATTATTCGTTCAGCACATAGTCTCCTCTGAAATGAAGAAGATTCCTCAGAAGAACAAACCCACTATTCACAGTACTTTATCTAATAGTATAAAAATCTCGTCTTTATTCGCTTCCATTCACCGTTAACGTTAATTTCCAAACTCTGATAAATAAGGTCATTGAGAACGCTCTTACAGAAAAGCACCTCTGAGAGCAAATGAAAGCTGTACGTCGATGTACCCTGAAAGTTTGGTGGCACCCAACATCGAACTAATCGACTCAACGAGGTGATCCGTGTTTTTGATACAATTGTGATGGTTTTTGGGACAAAAAAGAAGGACAAACTACAAAAGAATACGATTTGTCCATTATGGTAGCTTTCGATGGAATCGAAATGTGGTACCGTATTATAAATGATGTAGCCCTTTTACTCATTTTTTGTCTTTATGTATTTCGGGGTTTCGAGTTTTGTGGAATGAGGGAATATTATGTTTACATGCTTGCAAATACTTATCATAATGTTTTGTACATCGGTTTTACTAACAATATCCGCAGAAGAAAACGGAAGCTCGTTTATGGATTCTCAAGCAAGTACAATTGTACTGAACTGGTGTGGTATGAATAGTTTACTGACATGAACTTAGCCCTCGCCAGGGAAAAACAATTAAAGACCTGGCAACGATCCTGGAGAAATAATCTGATTGAAAAACATAACCCAGATTGGCATGATCTTGCCGAGGATTGGTTCATCAAAAGAAGTAAGTAACCTGACCCGATTCCAGCGAAGGCTGGAATCTCCCTATACCTCCCATTAAATTTGTCATTCCAGCGAAAGCTGGAACCTCCCAATCCTTAAATAATAACATGGGGTCAAGCCCGCCAAGGGCGGCCTCATTTTGCAAGCATTGATTGTCATTACCTCGAAAGCCACGACCTGCTTCTATAAACAATATGTCATTATATAGAAGACCGCGACTTTCTCACTATCCCCCAAACACCTTAAGTCAAATCCCATTCCTTCCTATTCTCCCTGGATAGTAGCTGGTTAGCCTCTCTGTCGTGTACAAAACGCTCCCTCTTATCATTCCATTCCAGCTTTCTGCCTGATTTGTATGAGATCAATCCGAGGTGCATAGGCAATGTAAGTTTACGGGCATATTCCAGATTAGACTCGGGTTGCGTACGGGATTTAACAGCATTCACAAAATTCTGCTGATGACCCGGTGAACGTTCAATTGTGATCGGAACATGAGTCAGATCTGGCACAAGCTCTCCTCCTATCCGGACTTCATGAGTATTATAATCACAAATCAAAGTACCCTTATCCCCCTCAAAATAAGCCCCAATATTAGAACGGGTGGCAGCTCCCGGAACATTTGGAACCGTACTCGTCCAGAAAACATTTAAGTCTTCATACTCATAATCCACATCAATCCAACGCTGAACATTGGAAATACCGGTATTTTGCTCACCTCTCGCGTGGATGCTTTTTAAGCCCTGAGGCTGGACTGCCCAATAAGCAACATCAGCGATATGCGACCAGAAATCACCGAAGACACCATGTCCATAATCAGAAAAATAACGCCAATTGAAATGACAGCGTTGAGGATCATATTCAGATACAGGAGCAGGGCCAAGCCACATATCCCAATCCAAATTCTTTGGAACCGGCTGATAGGCTGCAGGACCAAAATCGGGAGGAGTACCGGTTTTCCATAAACGAACGGTATGAATTTTACCCAGGATTCCCGAGCGAACAAGTTCCACCACTCGATGATAATTATCGCCGGCATGAATCTGGGTACCCAGTTGGAAAATCCTATCGTAGCGCTTTAAATTCTTAAGCATTTCTTCGCCTCCCTTAACATCATAAGAAAGAGGCTTTTCACCATACACATCTTTACCAGCCTTAAATGCCAGCGTTGCAATCTGACTATGCCAATGATCAGGAGTAGCACAGCTTATCGCATCAATATCTTTTCGATCAAGTATATGCCTGAAATCTTTGTAGGCCTGTGCTTTATGCCCCGGACGAAGGGTGTTCAGGGTTTGCATAGTAGAATCTAAATGAAGTTGATCCACGTCGCACAAAGCCACAATTTCGACCTCCGGAATTGCTGCAAACCATTTCATATGTGCATTGCCCATTCCACCCAGACCAATATGGGCGACTCGCAAACGATCACTGGCTGCTACTTTGCGCAACATTCCAGGTAACATCAACATGCCCATACCGGCAATGCTTGTCTTTCTGATAAAATCCCTGCGGGTTGAACTCAGTTTCATAAGCTAAGTATTATACTTTATGATAAACAATCGTAATTTTTGCTTTGGGATATGGGCTATGAGCTTTGAGATATGAGCTATTGAATTCAAGCCAATACTCAAATTATTGCTGTTTTCTCAAATCCTATGCCCACCCCTTAGCTATCGGTTCTCAATTCTCCACTCTCAATTTCCCATTCCCCATTCCCTATTTCCTATTTCCCATTCCCTACCCAATAGCTATCGGGTCCCTACTTCCCACTCAAATCCTTAATCCTTATATTCCTGAATTTCAGCGGATTTCCATGCCCAAGAAAACCGATATGCCCACTGTCGCGTAATAAGCCCGGGTGTTTCAGTCCGTCGGCAGCACCATTCTTTCTGGCATCAGTTATATCTGCATCAAGTATTACGGTACCGTTTAGGATGACCTTGATCTTTGGTCCCTGTACAATTACCTCCTGATAGTTCCATTCCCCTACAGGTTTCAAATAGCCTCTTTTTGCAGGTATAGTACCATAGATAGACCCGTGATACTGATAAACTTTCAAATCCTTATAAACAGGAGCTTCATTATCCAGTATTTGCAATTCCATACCTTCATAAGCTGCATCACCGGTTATAGGAGAGCGGATGCCCAAACCATTGTTCGCACCCGGAGTCAGTTGAAACTCAAAACGCAATACAAAATCACTGAATTCTTCCCTGGAGAATAAGTTATTACCCAGAGTACTTTTGCCCGGTTTAGGGATGACAGCCATATTGCCATTTTCAGTGATATAATCCCTGGTATTACCTATCCAGCTGTGCATATTGGTTCCATCAAACAATACCTTATAACCTTCCTTTTTTTCCTGAGCACTGAGCTGGAATGGTTTTACGCGTGGAAGTTCTTTGATATAAATATTCCGGTAGGCTATGGGTGAACCGTGTGCCTGTAATTCTATTTGTTCTTCCGAAAATATGGGCATACTTCTGTCCCAGTAATTTTCAAGAATCACATTATCAGTTACGAGTACATCGTTAAGGTATACTGTAACACGATCAGCTTTCATTATAATACGGAAGGTATTCCATTCATCCAGTTTTTTGTCAGCTACCGTGAGCGGCTTACTTTCATGCTCTTTATTATTGTACAAACCACCTGAACCCACCTGAGCCCCAACCTTTAAATTTGCATTATCCCATATTTGTACTTGTGGTGTACCTCTCAGGTAAATACCTGCATCACCGTCCAGAGTACCATTATTAATGATCTTCCAGTCGACCAGCATTTCAAAATCACCATATTTCTTAACTGTGGTAATATTATTTCCATGTCCGGTAAATTGAAGCTCGCCATTCACCACTTTCCAGCTGTCACGCATTTCTGCATCAGCCTTTTTTTGCGCTTCGGCGAGAGTTTTAGCATCCATTTTCGACCTCTTTATCGGGTCTCCTACTAAGCCTTTCCATCCCTTAAGATCTTTTCCGTTAAATAAAGGCACGAAGCCCTCCTTTTGCAGCATTTCTGCCTTATTTTCGACCCGAATCGGATCTTCTTTAAATGATACAAGCACCGGAAGAAGAAATGCAAGCAGAACCAGAGATCTGAGTTTATTTGAAAGATTCATTTTTTATGTTTTGAGTTTCTGAATTGAATTTATGAATTATATTAGCCAATTTATCTGAAGAATTAAATTAATCTGAGTCCCATCAAATGTATCTAATAAGGTGAAAACGAATTTAAGGGCGCATTTGCTAACCCGATAGCAATCGGGTTGCTCATCCTCTAATTTGCTAATCTAGAGGTAAGTCTGAATCCTTCTATTTTGCAGCTAAAGGAATAACTTCAACCTTCCTGACAAACATTTCTGCACCTTCAGACTGAATCTGGATCTTTCCTCGGCTAGGTTTTACACGATAAGCCTGATTAACAAGCACTCCGTTCAGGTAAACTGTAAGATTATCTCCATCGGCAATACATTCAATTCTATTCCATTTACCCACCTCTTTTTCAACATCTTTCTCGCCCCGGAAACCCAGAACATCTTTCCAGTTTGGATCACGTGCAAACCAATCAATCCGGCCTTTATTAATGGTTAAAGGCTGGCCACCGGGCATATAAACATTACCGCCTCCTGGTTTTTTAGGAGCCACATTACTTGTCAGTGAGAATTTATCAGTACCGTCTCCTACTACAAGAAAATCTCCGGTACCACCTTCAATAATCTGACATTCAATAGAATACATCCAGGTTCCGGAATAACCACCATCCTCACCGGTTGAGTGTAACAATATTCCATTGTCTCTCGCTCTGTCTACACGTGGTGCAAAAGTTCTTGGCCCCCATTTGAATTCAACGATTAGTTTGTAATCGCTGTACTCCTCATTGGTAGTTATACATCCATACTCTTCGCCGGAGATTTTAATCAAACCATCACTAACAGTAAATACCTGTTTAGGGTCAATGCCCGTTCCACGGCCTTTAACAAAGGTGTACCAGCCACTAAGATCTTTACCATTAAACAGGCTAATCGCCTTAGATTGGTCAGTTTTAACCTGACTTGAATTTGTTTTTACAGTGCCACAGCCCTCAATGATTATCAGGGAGGAAAGCAGGGCAATAGAAAGCAGAAGTGTTCTTTTCATTATGTATTTAAGTTAATCTATATTTAATTCTTAGCTCTGATCGTTCCCAATCCATCGGGAAGCGAGTTTAGGTATGCCATCAGATCTGATAGTTCTTCTGATGTTAATTGTTTATCAAGCCCAGGTGGCATCATCGATACACTCATCGGTTCGATTCCTGTAATTTCAGCACGCTGAACCCGCACGATAATTCCAGGGCCGATTTCAACTGTAATTGCATCCGGAAATTGTTCCTTAATCACACCGACATGGGTGGTTGATTTTGTAATCACCTTACTTGTTTCATACTCCCTGGCAAAGCTTGCCCCGGGATACAAAATAGCCTCAAGTATGTCATGACTTGAACGGATCTGTCCAATATTTGTCAGATCTGGTCCGAATTTTCCACCTTTATTAGCTACCGCATGGCATGTAGAACAGATTCCTTTCCCGAAGAAAAGCTTAGCGCCTTGTGCTACATCACCCCTTGTTAAACGGGCCTCTACAGCATGAAGTTCTGTGAGCCTGGCAGCATTCCGTTCAGTTAAGGCAGCAATCAAAGGTTCGGCAGAAGTTTTGATTGTTTGGGGATATTTATTGAGTAAGGACTTCAAATCCTGCTCTGAAAGATTGTCTAATCGATCTGCTGAACTGCCCAGGGCAGCCACAAGTGCCGCTCCGACCTCTTCGTTTTTTCCTGCTCCAAAAGCAGATACCAGATTTGGCAAAAGGAAAACATCTGCTTTAGCAACCTGTTCTTTAGCCAATTTTATAAGCTGATTATCACTTAATTTAGCTTTAGCAAGCAAACGGGCAGCCATTTGCCGGATCGGCGATTCACTTTTACTATCTAAATAACTGATTACCATTTGAAAATCCTGATCTGTAAGATTCGGCTCAGAAAGCAGTTTTGAGCTCAGGGCTTTCAGTCGGAAATCAGGTGATGTTCCCGGATTCTGAACAATCATTTTCAATTGCTCATTCAAGACCTTAATTCCTCTTGATTCAATGAGTCCGAGGATTTGTGATTTAATTTCTACACTTCCGCTATTCAGTAATTTCCCCAATTGCTGAACCCAGATAGCAGGAATTTCCTTTACCGGGGAGTGAGTTATAACGTCAATTAATAAAGCCTGCCTTGCAGCCGGTGTTGCCTGATCTCCGAGTTGCTCAGCCAAAAACTGTTGTAAAGGCTTGTTTTCACTGAAGGTAATCATCAGGTCGCGCACTGCTGTAATATCAGCTTCAGAAAGATTTGTGGCAGCCAAACGGCTTTTAAGGAAGTTGATCACAATATCCGACCATTCAGGACGGTGGGAAGCAACCCAAATTCCGGTTTTTCGGGATTCAGGATCGCTACTATTTAAAAATGGAACCAGGTGCTCCTTGCTTAAAACAGAGCCATCCATTTGATCAAGCGCGATAAGTGCCGATTTTCTCACACTTGAAGAAGGGCTCTTTAATGCAGCGATTAAAGGTGCAGTACTCCTGAGGGTTATCAGAGAATAGATGATAGCATGGTCTACAAAACGATCTTTATTTGTTGCAGCCGCATTTAAAAGAGCGCTAACAGCACGCTGATCTCCAATCTGCCCCAGAGCTGTTGCGGCCTGCCGGCGAACGGAAGGTTTGTCTTTCTGCACCAGCTCAATCAGTTTATCTATTGAAGCTTTGTCTTTTGCAAGCCCCATTACACGGGCTGCAGAAGTTCTCACAACCATGCTGGCATCGTTCAGACCTAAGCGCGCTTCTTTTATCGCATTAGTTGTGCCAATCCGGTAAAGTGCAAATACACCGGCAGCACGAATCTCTTCATTTTCTGAGCGAAACAAGGTATTTTTTATTGGTAAAACTGCAGCTTCACCTTTTTCAACCAGACCTTCAATCACATTGTCGCGGACAGCCAGACGCGGGTCTTTGATTGTAGCTGCCAAAGTCTGAACAGGCATAGATTTGAGGTTCAGTTTCTTTCCCCATGGATCAGCAATTTTTGCTGTTCCATTTCTTCTGATCCGGTATATACCGCCATTTACATCCATTTTAGCCACTCTCGACAATGGACATCCCAATATGAACCAGCCTCCGGTATTTAGTACCAGCATACTTCCGTCAGCATCCTCAAGCACATCGGTAAGATGAATATCCTGAACTGTTGAAGTTATAAATGGCTCATCTACAGTTTTATATGAAGCCCCTTCAGCACTTACCTGATGACGCATAATACGTCCGGTATTAAATTCAGCGCTAAAGATATTGGTGCTATATTCTTTGCCCAATGCAGATCCACGGTAACGCATTAAACCGGATGGAGCCACCCTTGCCATTTTAGTCATTACAGGCATCAGATCCCCGGTCATTTTGAATTTATCCTGTTGGATAACGGGTCCCGATTTTGGGAATACCCCACCTTCAACCCAATGCATCAATGCATCTCTCATTCCACCTTCCGGATTCACGAAATAAGTCATCGTGCCTACCGTTTCACCCGAAGGCATGAATGCCAGTTCGATCGCATTATCATAACCACCGCCAGCCATAGATTCCAATCCCGAACCGTCAGGCCTGCATCTCCAGATCCTTGCAGAACCTCCTTTAAGATTCTGACCTTCTTTAGTTGTAATATCAAATCCCCGCCTGGCATCAGTGAGGTACAACCATCCATCCGGACCCATAAACGGTCCGCCCAGTAAAGCGGCATTGGAATTTAGTACCCAACCGGTAAGGATTACTTCCCGTTTATCAGCTACCCCATCATTATTGGTATCTGTAAGGCGGATCAAATCGGGGGAAGAGCTTACATAAAGACTGCCTTTATAGAATACCCCACCTTTTGGAAAGGTAAGGGAATCAGCAAAAATCTTGCTCTTATCAAAAATTCCATCACCATCCGAATCCTCCAGAAGGCGGATATGATATGGAGGTTTTTTCAGCATATCGCCACTGCTAGGTGAACTGCCATCCGATTCGAAAACAAAAAGCCTGCCCTGACCATCGAAAGATGCAAACATTGGGTAAGAAAGCATAGAAGGATCAACCGCACGCTCGATTGAAAAACCTTCCGGCACTTTTAATCCATCTAATTCTGTTGCAATAATTGTCTTTTCTTTACTGGCAATAAAAAACAAAACAGTACAGCAAACTATAATAAAACCTATTGTGCTTTTGTATTTGTTTTTCAAGCTTAATGAAAAATAGTTCATGGGTAATTGTTAAATAAAAAATAAATAATCTCTGATGTAATTGTTGTATTATACAATCTTATGACCTTTGAGAAAGTTTAAATCCCGCATCGTTTTAAAAAATTGGCAGTAATTTTCTGTACCCGCTCGTCAGCACCATGCGGACGGCCAAAGTGGGAATTTGGAGTAATTATTCCAGGGGGAACCGCAAGTCCAAATGACCAATAAATCGTTGCTGCATTAAAAACCCAGTTACCCTTTGGTCCGGGATATACAGTTGCAGTATAATGTGATTTCTGTTCTGCCCCATTCGTTGTAGTCCCTTCAGCAACAACCTCTAAACCAGGAATTTTCGCCGGATCACCATGATGTTCCCAACCTACAAGTCCGGGTATTCGATCGCCCTTACGCATTCCTGTACCTTCAAAAATCCAGTGATCGGGTTTTGTGACAATCCAATCCGCAGAACCATTAAAAGGATACACTGTTCTCGCGCCGATCAGGGTATTTTCGTTTGGCCAGTCATCTTTTGCAAAAGGCCCCATAATCCCAAGCTTCTTTTCGGCTTCAGAAAAACCACCGAAACGCCCGATGCGTTGAAGTGTCCGGTAAAGAGCTCCCGATGCATCGGGTTTCAAAGGTAAACGTCCAACACCGGCCTTACTCAAGCCGGAAGCCGGATCGAGGTTTGCGGTATCGACATCTACTTCAGGTTTAAGATCAATAACCCACATCAATGCATTTCCTGATAAAAATGCTGCATTAAGTCCCCGATCAACTGCCTTTTTAACATTTTCAAACATTTGAAGGGTCCAGTATTCATCATGTCCCACAGAAAGGAAACACTTCACACGGTCAAGCCCTGAGGGATCTGTATGTGTGTCAATATTGGAGCAATAGGTAACGTCATAGCCCTGCTGTTCGAGCCAGAAACATAATGAATATTCCCATAGCAAAAACTCTCCAGATCCCTGAGACAAGGGCTGGTCTACTACCTGAGGATATTTTGCATAAGGACGGTTATAACTTACCCATGTTCTGCCACTAAGCGATTGCTGAGGTGGGTCACTATCATAGAGTGAAAAGGTATCGGGCCATTTGTTGTAGGCCTGCCAGGTATTATCACTGGTTTGAAACATTACATCTGCCTTTCGGTCATCCCGAACTATGAAAATGATATAGCTCTCATAGCGATGGGTTGAGCAGGATAATTTGCCCAGATATACGCCACTGAGCCAGTCCTGGGGGATCTTGAAAGATGTTGCACTTTCCCATTCACATTGCCTTAAACGATTTTCAGCAATTGGTGGTACAATCTGGGGACTAACAGGAAAAGGTCCCAATTTTTTTACAAAACGGCCACCTTTACCGCCATAATAGCCCATTCTATAGATATCAATACTTATATCAGTTTGGGAGGCGGCATTTAAGAATATATCAAGAGATTCTCCTGAGCGCACACTTGTTTTTGAGCAGTAACCTTCGATTTGCTTAGAGCGAAACTGCTCTGATTTAATAAAAGTAAGTTGCCAGTCTGTGGTGCCCGGTTTTTTATTCTCGGCTACTATCAGTCCGCTTCTTTGCTGATCTGCATTCGAAAAACCAGATAATGGCAGGAGTGCAGCCGCCAATCCTGCATGTGCGGCTCCTTTAAGAACATCCCGGCGACTTATTTTATTCTTTGACTTCTTCATTCTATCTATAATGCAAGATCATAATTGAAAAACACATATTGGTATTCCTTTTCAAATAATTTAATGGGGAGGTCAATGATTTATAAAGCTCCCGATTTGCGCAGTAAATTATGCATAATTTGCTGCACCCGCTTATCTGGTCCATGCGGACGGCTCCAGTGCGACCATGGCAAAGTATGCCCCGGTGGCATGCCCAGAGCCTGTGCCCAGAAAATCGTGGAGGCACTAAACACAATATTTCCTTTGGGGGCAGTATAAATGGTCGATGCCCATCGCTGAGGTTTAACTCCGCCACTCCATGCAGTACCTTCAGCCACGATCTCAAGTCCCGGAATTGGAGCAGGTTCTCCCATATATTCCCAGCCGATAAGCCCGGGAATACGATCCCCCTTTTTAATTCCTGTATCCTTGAACATCCAGTGTTCAGGTTTCGTGATGATCCAGTCGCCACCACCAGTAATTGGATCTATATTTCGAACTCCCATTAGGAAGCCTTCATCAGGACCCCGCTCAGGAAATGGCCCGTTCAGATTCTCCCGATCAATGGCATATTTATTTTGAGCTCCATAAGGACCTCCCCTGAAAATTATCCGGTTTTCCCGTCCATCACTACTTGCCCGGAATGGCGTAACCCAGCAGACTGAATTTCCTGATAAAAACAACAGATTAACACCCTCATCCCGCATCTTTACGACACTGTTATACTGACGAATGTCCCAATACTCATCATGCCCCACACTGATAAAAGATTTACACTTTAGCCCGCGTTCAGGGGAAATCATATCGCTGTTTGAACAATAACTTACATCATATCCATGTTCTTCAAGAAAATATGATAATGGCTGCTCGAGTGAAAGAAATTCACCCGAACCAAAGGAGAGTGGGTCATTTACGACACCGGTATATTGTGATTGCCGTCCATAGGGACGATCAAAGCTGACATCAGCCCAGGGGCCTTCAACACCTTTAGGATGTGTATAAACCGAATAGTTATTTGGCCATCTGTTATATGCCTGCCAGGTATTATCAGAACACTGAAAGAGCACGTCAGCAGGACGGTCATCACGGACTATAAAAATGATATAACTTTGCCAGTAAGGAACATTCTCATCACCGGGTAAAGTTGTCAAACGACCCAGATAAACCCCACTCAACCAATCATCCGGAATGGTAATGGTAATACAGGGCTTCCATTTACATTCATGAAGACTTTTGAGTCCGGGTTTAGGCACAGGCTGTGAATAACCATCAAATGGCCCTAGTTTCTTCATCAAGCGGGCACCGCATCCCCCATAATAGCCGGTACGGAAGATTTCAATCTCGAATTTCACCTTCTGATCCGTTGAAACCATTATATCAAGGGATTCTCCGGCTTTCAGGCTTTGTTTAGAACAATACCCTTCAATAGAAGGGCAACGCTGACCATCCCTATCAGGACGCACACGGGTTAGCTGCCAGTCTGTTGAACCCGGTTTTTTGTTCTCAGCCTCAATCAAGCCTCTCTTTTGCTGATTTACATCAGTAAAGCCTGATAATGGCACAAGCGCGGCTGCTAATCCTGTCCGGGCAGCATCAATGATCAATTTCCGTCTCGATATATGATTAGTATGTTTCTTCATTCTGCCAATTATTGGGGCACCATATAAATCATCCTATATAAAATTTACATCCAAACATTCTACCTTTCCCCTGATGAGCAGTTTATCGCTATCATCAGGGGAGGCAGATTTATTTAAAGGTTAAATTATGCTAATTTTATTAATCCAATATCCCAAAACATAGAAAAGACCTAAATTCAATACCTTATGCACCACCTTTGAGGTAGGCAATCAACTTTGCCATTTCATCTTTACTAATGCTTTGCTCCAGTCCATCAGGCATAAGCGAAAGTCCGGAATTACTGAGTGATGAAATATTTCTCCTGAGAATTGATTCATCAGTTCCAAAAGTTGTACGAAGTGTTAAACTATTCTCATTTTCTGAAACCAGCCATCCGGAAAATGATCGGCCATCGTTTGTACTGATGGATATTGATTGATATGCCGGTAATACTTCATAATTTGGAACCAGGATGTGAAGTAATAAAGCATCAGCAGGCTGATTCTTTACACCGGTCAGATCCGGGCCGACCTTGCCTCCCACGTTCTGATAGGTATGACATGCTGAACAGGCTTTCTGAAAAACTGCTTTTCCCATTTTAGCATCAACCTGTGCTGTGAGCGCTTTTTTATATTCCTGATATACCGTCATCCGGTCGCCTCCCTCAAGTTCCTTGAACAATATCTTTGCGCGGTCACTGATCTGTGCATTTTTATCTGATATCAGTCGCATTCTGTCAGCAGATGACAATTCGGCTCCGCTTATTGTACCCTTTTCAATTGCCAGAAACAATTCATTGATAAATGAGGGTTTTGATACTACGGCAGCCACTACTGCAGATTTTATTCTTGGGGTGTATGCCGACCATGCCTTTTTCTCTAATAAGATTGCAGCTCCGCGTGGGTCATCCAATCGCGCTAAAGCGGAAATAGCTTCCAGCAATAATTCAGGTGGAGTACTTGGAACCATCATTTTCTGAAGTGCAGAATGACTTCGTTCAAAGTCTGTATAGCCCAGTAAAGCAGTTGCCGATATTCTTAGTCTGGTACTTTCAGTCTGTTTTCCCGCTATATCAAGTGCTCTGTTAACAAAATTATCAAGTGCAGAAATATCAGAATCTGAAGCATTATTCCCCAGAATGGCATATAATAAACCTTTTGGAGATGTGCCAAACTCTTTTGCTCTGCCACTGATTCCCTCGGCTAAGCCAAGCATTGTAGCGATTCTCCATTCCGGATCAGCATTGGATGCCAAAACCTCCTGCAAAAGTGCACGACTGGCTTCAGCTGATGCACCATTCCCAAACAAACGCCCAAGATCTTTCATTACCGAAGCAAAAGCTACCGGTTCTGCATTTTTCTGATCCCTGAAAGCTGCTAGAAATTCGGACATACGTTTCTCGATACCACTTAATACTGCTGCACGAAACCACTTATCGGCCCCATCCCTTGCTGCTGATTTTGCTAATGCCTGTACAACCTGCGGCCCTTCCATCGAACCCAGAACAAGGGTGCTGTTATAACGAACACGAATAGCAGCATCATTTGAGGCAGCAACTGTTGATTGTACCAGTTCAGGATGTTTTTGTGACATATTCCCCGCCAATAAAACAGCCTGTTCACGCACTCCGGCTTCCTTATCTGCTAAAACCTTCTTTAAGGTGATTAAATCCAGGGATTCTAACGAGTTTAGCAACCAAACGGCACGGGCACGACTTTCAGGAAAAACAGACTCAACAGCAATTTTCTTCAACAATGGAACTGCAGTCTTATCCTTACGCTCAAGTAATAGCCTGTGAGCAGTATTTCGTTCCCACTCCTCTCCGGAAGACAGATACGTGGTCAAAACTGCTGTTTTTGAGTTAGAGCTCAATCCTGTTGCAGCATTATATTTCTTTGGAACAAAATCTTTCCGAAGGATCCGGTAAATTCTTCCATCGGTCTTTCCGCTTTCCCAATCCAAACCTGGCCTGGCCTCCTCAGGTATATAAGCGGGATGGTCAATAACCTTGCGATGCATATCAGCCAGGTATAGTCCACCTTCGGGTCCATGCTGAAGGGATACCGGACGGAACCATTCATCCGTCGAAGAGAGAAACTCTCTGCCCTCATAAGGTGTTTTGGATTTGAATGAGACTCCTTCTGGAGAAACAATCTGTCTTTGAATCAGGTTCTGGGCTGATTCACAGATAAAAATATTACCCTTATGGGCAGATGTAAGTCCGCTGCCATTGAAAACCATCAATCCACTAGCGGCTGTAAAAGTCCCCGCATGCGAGCGGCCGATCAGTTTAGGGATAAAATCGGCACTGGTAACCGACCTGCTGACCGGATAAACAGTTGCTTCGGCTTCTACCTTTGAAACATTTTGTACGGTTTCATTGAAAAGAAGATTGGCATTCCGGCGAAGAAACCAGGGTTCCATAACAGAATGCATAATCGGATGCCTGTTTGAGCAACCGAATCGCCTTCCGTAAGCATCAAATGTCAATCCAAACTGGCTTTTTCCTCCTGTAACCTCAAACTCGAAAGTCTCCGGATTAAAGCGACCATCAGTCTGCTTAAATGATACCGCAGGGCGATCAGGATGCTCAGGTGAAGTCACGTTCCCTCCATTGAGTCCGGCAGTAACATATACCCAGCCATCTAAACCCATAGTAGGATGACTCATCCTGATCTGAGCGGTTTGAGTTGCAAAAAACCCGGTAAGGACTACCTTCCTAATATCTGCAATCCCATCATTATCAGTATCTTTTAAATAATAAATATCCGGGGAACAGGTTACAAATACTCCCCCCTTCCATGGCATCAGGCCATTTGGATAGGTTAAACCCGTGGCAAATTCAGTACGTTTATCATAAACACCATCCCCATTGGTATCTTTCAAAAGTGCTACACGTCCGAGCGTGGTGGTAGAACCGCCTTCAACTGGATCAGGATAACCTCTGTCTTCAACAACATACATTTGACGATTTTCATCAAAAGCAAGCGCTACCGGATCGATAACAAGCGGTTCGGCGGCGATCAGGTCGATACGCATCCCGGGCTCAATCTGAAAACTATCCAAAGCCTTCTTTAGCCTCTCACTCCTTGGATCAGGTTGCAAGGCCGCTATGGTAACTGTTAGAACTACCAATAACAATCCAAAAATAAGGTATCGGGTAAAGTGAAATCTATTCATTGTATTTTATATAAAATTCTTGAAGATAAATGTGCTAATCAAATATAATTTCTTGTGCAATAGCATTATGGTACTTTTCTTGAGATGTAATATACTATTTTATGAGAAGGGAGATGTGAGATATGAGTTACATACTCTACTCCTTACCCGATTGCTATCGGGTCCCTATTTCCTATTTCCTCGACTCGATTCCTGGTTCCTTGCTCATGCTCATAAAATGTCTTTATTCCTTGTTCTTTGCTCCTTATTCATGCTTCCCTGTCTTGGTTCCTGGCTCTTGGTTCTTGATTCACTACTTAAATTGTTCATTCTTAAGTTTCCCCAGCAGATCAAAAAGCACGCTACTTATCTTAGTAGATGCATCCACTTCGAGATAACTCGAACGTGCTCTCCAGGTTTCATATCCTCCCAGTTTATGATGCTCTGGAGTAGGCAAATAACCATTGTAGCCATTGGCCAGAGAAGTTGTAAATGTTGGTTTAAACGGACTTTTGGCCTTGATATCCAAACCAATTTCAACAAATATTTCACAGGGCAATGCTGTGATTGCCATATCTCCAATTCGAAAAGCCTGAATAATAAGTGGCACTTGTTTTGGAAAATCCTTGATCAGCATTGTCTCACGGGCATAAATTTCTTCCATTGTATTCATAACCGGGCCACTTGCCTTCGCGATGATTCCTTTTGCACGTTCAATCTCTTCCTTTTTAGGCAAGCGTACTCCCAAATTAATCTCTGTTTGTGCAGAACTTAAAGAAATCCAATCCTGATACCGGATAGTTTGATAGGTTTTATAAGCCTCGGCAGCAATGACATTAGCAACCTGGCGCATTTTCTCATAAGGAGGCATGGATGGAATGGGTTCATTTGCAAACCAATTGATATTATTAATATTTCCACTTGTTCCATTAGAAAGCATCGCTACAAATGGGGGGAATCCCTTATTATCCGACTCCAGCAATCTTTTCATTTGTTCTGCGAACATTCCAAAGTAATCAGCTGATATTTCACCTGGGCCTGTTCCTCCAACATAATGCAGGGAGTAATTTGCAAGCATAGCTATCGGTCTGCCTTCAGGACTTTGTATTGAAATAATGGGGAGTTCCGGATCTGTAGGACCAGATGGCTCCAGACGATCGGGATTAGCTACGCCAGGATTCATTTTTACCTGGTCTTCAGTACCAAACGGATTCATTAATGGTTTGCCGGGTTTCATTTTCCAGCGGCGATTAAACACCTGACTTGGCTCATTGCCAACAGCCCAACCGATACGTGCCGGAACAAGATTATTATTGGCTCTAACCACTGCATCAGCGATTCTTTCCCTGAGGAATTTCAAATAATCCGGATCCGGATCACTTTGAAAGACTGAACAGGCAGTCCCACCGGAATGTGTATGAATTGCCGACATCATCATGTTTTGTACAGGAATACCAGTTAATTCATGTGCCCTCTGTTTGGCTGCATCCAACTCTTCCCTATAAATCATACAAAGGTCAACCGTGAGCATGGCCAGTTTTGTTTTTCCATCGTCAAGCACAATACAGCGTGCATGAGTTTCATCATGAATCTGTCTGACGATAACATCCTTCATATTTCCATTAATAGATGTCCCTATTTTAGGGGTGATATTACTTGTCGCTGCACCGGCCCTGAAAACTTTGGCAGGCTGTGCAAATCCATTTTGAATAGTAAAAAGGAAATTACTGCAGAGCAAAATAGAAATATAGAACGCTAAAAATCGGGGCCTAAATATTCTCCCAAAAAATGGCACTTTAACTTCCTCCCGCACAAATCTCTCAACATCAGACCCATAAGACATTTTGAAAATATCCGATTGGCATTTTAAACTTTCTGTTTTCATTTAATTAGTGTTAATTATTGTAAAGTGACCGGGACAGGATTATCAATTTTCCCAGGTAATCTTTGATTCGCGCCCGGACGATTGATATCGCCCAAATCCTGGCGTCCCTTTTCTGCTAAAACCATTAATCGGCTGACAATTCCCGGATGCTTTTCAGCTAAATTATGCACTGAAGAAATATCCTCCTCAACATTAAATAATAGCGGCTTTCCACCCTCTCCCTTCTTAAAATGCGGATGCTGAACAAAATCCCTTAATGGCAGAAATAATTTCCACGGTCCGGATTTTACTGCTTGTAACTGATCTGCATTGTAGTAATAAAATACTTTATATGGAGATTTAGCTCCCTTCTTACCCAAAATCAATGAACGATTATTAAAACCGTCGATAATTCTGTCCTTAGGGGTTTGGGCACCAGAAAGTGAGGCAAGAGTTGGTAAAATATCCATAGTGCTCATAAATTCAGTACAGACAGTACCAGCGGGTATAGTTCCCGGCCACCACATTATGGCAGGAACCCGAAATGCACCTTCGGCTGTCGTATATCCTCTGCCAAATAATGGCTTATTTGTTCCAATTTCAATACTGGAACTATCCTCAGTCATCGGTGCACCATTGTCGGAAGTAAAAATCAGTAAGGTATTCTGGTCAATTCCCAAACGGACCAATTCATTCATAATCTGCCCGATTGACCAATCTAATTCTTCAACACTATCCCCCCATAGTCCGCCCTTGCTTTTCCCCCGAAAGGCTTCACTCGAAAAAGGAGTCTTTGTACTTCCGGGCATCGCCTGTGGGAGATAAAGAAAAAACGGCGATTCCTTACTCTGATTGATAAAATCGAGTGCCTTTTCTGTATAACGCTTGGTAAGTAAATTCCTGTCAACACCGGCTTCAATTACTTTATTATTTAGCATTAAAGGAAGTTCAGGCCATCGGTAACCATCGTAACGATCTCCCAATCTCTGACCAACATCGTGAGTCATATCATCACTGTAAGGAATGCCAAAAAAATAATCAAAGCCCTGTGCAAGAGGCAAAAAGGGAGTTTGGTCTCCTAAGTGCCATTTACCAATTAAGCCGGTTTTATATCCCTGCTCTTTTAATACTTCAGCAACAGTTATCTCATTGGGATTAAGTCCGTATGGTGAAATTGGACGAATTACATAGCCGTCACGAGGATTCAGGTGCATCCCAACTCTTTGGGGGTAGCATCCTGTCATCATTGATGCGCGGGAAGGAGTACATACACCGGCCGTAACATAAAAGCTTGTAAACTTTCGGCCTTCACTGACCATACGATTTAAGTAAGGTGTTCTGTTTACTTTACTCCCAAATGGCTCAATATCTCCATACCCCAGGTTATCGCAAAAAAAGATGATTACATTAGGTTTCTCAGCTTTAGAAAGTTTTACCATAGACGAAGTACTGCTGACCATTTTTGCTGATCCTGCAAAGACCTGACTGGTTGCCAGCAGGCACAAACATCCTAAAGAAATGAAAAGTGAACCGAACATGCTCATAACTATTTTAACACAAGGGCAACTAATTTTTAATTGTAAAATATTGAAATCAAAGTCTCAAGTGCAGCATCAACCAAAGATTCCCCTCCACCTGAACTATATCGCACACTATTAACCTCATATTGACCTTCGGGAAATGCCTTTTTATTTGGCATATAACTTATAGTTCCATTTCCGGATTGTTCACTAACGATTGTAAAAGGGAAAGGTGAGTTTAGTTTTATGCCGAGCCCCAGTTCCACAAAGGCATCACCGGGGAAGCCCACCAGCGCCATTTGATCGCCAAATGCTATGACAGAAACTTCAGTTTCAAGGGCTTTACCATCCTCTGTCAGTGGTACAGTTGTGGTCGATTTATGTCTTGACTCCAGTCCGCCCTGGTACTTTACAAGATCCAGCATTCGCCATGCACTTACTACATCAGCAAATCCGGGACCACCAGACTTCCCAAATTTTGAAATCACGCCCCTTGCCCACTCTGCTTCACTTTGTTCTACATATCGGAAAACCGATAAATTAATGGCTTGAATTTTAGCTTTCAGAGACTTAATAGGGATTGAACGCAATGCAGGAAGTGCAGAAAGTACTCTGCCAGCCAAAATAGTCCCTATACGTCTGGATTCATCAAATCCACTTAACTGATCAGGATTTGAAACATTTACATGATTGATATTCCCCGAAGTTCCATTCGTAAATATGGTCACGAATTCCTCCCCCTTTACCTTCCCAATCAACTCAGACATTATACCGGGAAAATCGGATGAGAACCTGTTACCGCCAACAATAGCAACATGCAAAGCGAAATTAACCAAAATAGCTACCGGCTTCTTATCCAGAGATTCGAAATACACCATAGATAATGCCGGATCAATCGGTCCGGCCGGCCTCACAACATCCGGGTTCAACTTACCGGGATTGGTTCTGAATGATCCATCTTTCATCAAATAGCGCCGGTTGAAGCTTATGGTATTCTCCTGAACACTTCCAACAGATACACGAACGGGCTGAATTTTAGAAACAGCCGATTTTACACTTGCTGCTATAAGTTCAGGCAATTTATGGGTATACTCCTGACTCTTTAACTTCGCGGATCCTCCTACAACATCCCAGAAAAGTGGGTTCATCTGAGGCCCGGCATGAGCATGAGTGGCATTCAGTATAATATTGTTTACTGCTATTCCCGTTTGCTGAAAAATTAATTGCCTGCTTTTCATTACCAGCAAATGCGGCAAACTGATAACATCCAGAGTGATAAATGCAACCTTCTCTCCACCATGCTCAAAAACCAGGGTTTTGATATAAAGATCATCGTGCACCCCTTCAGAAACCCGTATACCATAAGAATCTCCTATTATACTCCCCGCAGGAGGTGTCATCCTGGTTTTAGATGCGCCAAGTTTAAATTCCTCAGTCTGAAATGATGAACTTGCAGATAACAGTACTGAATCCATCACTAGAAACAACAGGTAAGTAAATGAAAGAAGATATTTTTTTTTTGTCATTTAAACCGGTTTAAAATGTCTTTACATCGGATAGTTTTGATCAATTATTTATTTCCCTGTGGTCGGTGTTTTCACAGACCATATGAGTGGGATTTTTCTCTCGCAAAGACGCTAAGACGCAAAGCTTTACAATTTATTTAGATCTCATACTCTTGCGTCTCTGCGTCTTTGCGAGACCATTTTTTAAGCCATAAATAACAATCGTGGTGTCATTACAAGGATTGCGTTTTGTCATTGCTTCTCCGCCCTGGGCGGAGAAGCAATGACAATGACCCCATTATTTCAATTCAGGTGGCAGATTACCATATGCCCATGGTGCTTTGAAAGGTGGCGGAGGAGGAGGCAAAGGAACTTTACCCGGCACCATTTGATTTGCCAGTTCGATACCTGTATTGGCAAATTGTCTACCGGCAGATACTTCCAGATTGCTGTAGGAAGTCAGACGGGTTTCATAGCCCCCACCATTCGGGCCTAAGGCTTCTTCAGTTGGCACATATCCTGTAATACCATTAGCCAGCTCAACCACAAAGGTGAAAGGAAATTTGCTTCCTGCCTTGATATCTAATTGGTACTGAACAAAATACTCTGCAGGATTAGATACGAATACCATCGGGCCAACCTGTATGGCCTGAACTTCAACCTCCACCAATGGCCTGGCTTTTATGATCGCATCCAAAACGAGGATTTCTTTTGCAAAAGTCCATTCAGTAGTACCCGACTTTTCAGGGCCTGCTTTCACAAGTTCCAATGATTTCTGAACTTTCTCGGGAGTAGGAATGCGGCGTTTAACAGTCCATACTCTCTGCCTTGAATCCAGCGGAATATCACTACCTGCGCCCCGCCGAATTAAAAGAAGGGTCTTATAAGCCTCGGCGCCTACGCGGCCTCCAACGATATCCCACCATTCTTCTGCCGCGGGATTCTGAAATTTAGTCAGGTTATCAACCTGGGTGATATCACCACAAGCGCCCTGCATGAAAACGACAGGTAGGGCTGCATTTCCCGTAGCACCACGTATAGTTCTTTCCATTGATCCAATCCAGCTTGCTGAAATCCCCCCCGGACTGGTTGTTGCATGACATGAGAAATTCACTACCGTACCCAGCAAATTACCTTTTAAGTCCCACACTCCTACGGTGCCTACCTGCGGATCAATTGGACCTGCATAATCAATAATATCAGGATTACCTGCACCGGGATGTGAATAGCTCAATCCATTCTTCATCCGCAAGCGACGGTTGTACGAAACTTTATCTTCATGCCCGTTTCCGACTGCAAGTTTAGCATCCACACGGTTCTCGTTTGCCAGTACAACCGCGTCGACGATCTGTTTCTTAAGAACCTGAGTGTATCCGGGATCAGAAACTATCGAATGATTATTTACAAGATCTTTTACTAAAGGAGAGGCCTTATCAAAATCTCCAGGTTCTCCCATGCCGATGGGGCCGGAGGAATGGGAATGAGAAGCTCCTATCATAATATCAGCCGGAAGGATACCACAGCGCTTTTGTATCTCGGCACGTACTTCCTGTACCAGATGGCGGGTTACAAAGAGTAGGTCAATTCCAACCAGCGCTACACGCTTCTGTCCATCATCAAATACTACCGCCCGGGCTTTGCATGGATCATGAAATGATTTATGGTGAGCCTTTCCATAATTACCAGGCGATTCCATGCCGATATCAGGGGTTATGTCCTTTTCAGCAAATCCGGCTTTAAAAATGGTTGCCGGTTTAGGTTCTTCTGCTGCGATGCCCGACAAGGCGAAGAGGCATAAAGTGAAGATTGTTAAGATATATTTCATGGCTTTACCTGGTTAAATAGTTTAAGAATTTCAGTTACAATTTTTCGGGATGCTTCCTTTTCAACCTTATTGGTACCCAGCCAGGTTTCATAACCTCCAACCTGATGTTGTTCAGGCGTAGGAAGATATCCATAACTGCCATTTGCCAGTTCAATAGTAAAGGATGGCTTAAAAGGACTTTTTGCTTTAATTTCCAGACCGATTTCTGTAAAAACCTCAAAAGGAATAGCAGCGACACCCAATTCTCCGATACCGAAGGTTTGCATTATGACATTAACATTTTCAGGCCATTTGTTCATTTGAATAGTTCGCTCAGCATACGTTTTTTCGAGACGGTGGACCGGTGTTTCTGTCTCAGGTTTTGCAAGAACCTTTTGGGCATAAGCAAGCATTTCTGAATCAGGCCTGCGAACTTTCAAATTCAATTCTGACTGTGCCGCACGGAGAGGTACCCAGTCTTTGTATTGTATGGTCTGGTATACCCGTAGAACTTCATTAGCTACATCATTTGCAACAATACGCATTTTGGCATAGGGTTCATGTTTTTCTGCCGGTCCACGAAAATTGATATTATTTACATCTCCCGACGTCCCATTTGACATGATACCTACAAAAGGAGGATCCTGACGATCGGCTTTTAACAATTCCTGAATACGGTCGGCAAACACTGCAAAATAATCTGCTGAAATATGGTCTCTGGGAACTCCTCCCACATAATGAAGGGAATAATTTGCAAGAATACCAATTGGACGCCCTTTGAGAGATTGTACTGAAATGAATGAAACCTGTGGATCTGTAGGACCGGCCGGTTCAACTAAATCAGGATTAGCAATCCCAGGATTCATCTGAACCTGATCCTTCCCACCGAAAGGATTCACATACCCTACGCCCCAACCGACACGGGCCGGTTCGAGATTATTCAATGCAATACGCACCCCATCTGCTATACGGCGAACGAGAAAACGCTGATAATCATCAAGAGGCATACCGGCATTCCACCCGCCTCTTAGGTTTCCTAGTCCGCTGGCACTACTTGCAGAATGTGTATGGTCTGAAGACATCAGAATCTGAGCTGCAGGTATTTTTGTTTCCTCAAAGATCAATCGCTTAGCCTCATCAAATACTTCACGAATAATACCCACATTATCGACCACTACAAAAACCAGTTTTGTTTTCCCGTCATCCAGAACAAGGCTGCGCGCATGCAATTCGTCATGTACATAATTGGCCGGAGGCGGAATACCAAAATTCCCTACTATACCTGAGCCCAAAGGCGGGGTAATATTCGCAGTCGAGGCACCGGCCCTGAAAGTAACATTCTGAGCATAAAGCCGGGAATCAATACATAGGATCAGTATAATACTGAACCCTAATATTAAAAGTTTGGCGGCGCGGCCAGCAATGAAAATTTTAATTCGTTCCATATTTATCTTTTTTAAAGCCTGTTATATTTAAAACAACCTGATTGAAAATTATTCATATTCCAACCTATTAATCTTTCCTCTTAATCTCATTAAGTAAATTTATTGCAGCTTCTACCATCATTTCCCCTCCGCCGGGAGCCAGTCGTGAATTTATAGTTTCATAACTCCCTTCACTAAATGCTTTGCGGGTGGGAACATATGCGATATGGCTATTGGTCAATTCGATAACCAAAGTGGTTTTAAATGGTGATGCCTTTTTAATGGCCAGCCCCAACTCAACAAAAACTTCCCCTGGTAAACCAACTATTGCAAGGTCTTTCCCAATCCCTATAACCTGTACCTCCAGGGGCAGTTTCCATCCCTCGTGTTCAACAGTTGGTGCAATGGCCTCCGTACGTCGTAGCCTTTCAAGTGAACGAATTTTTAAACGCCTTCTGCGTTCCAGGAATGCCGACTCCTTGTGCAGAGGTTTAGCATTTTCATCATTGGCCCATGTTAACTCAGAATCAGTATACTCCTGAAGCGGTGCATATACAAATTGGGAGCGCATCGAAAGGAAGGGATTCCCAACTTGTTTTAAAGACGGAATCTCTTTTACAATCGCATCCGATAAATGCTCTCCAATATCTTTAGTTGACAAGCGTTTCTTGTCTTTACTCTGCACATTCACATGATTTAAATCACCGCAAGGGCCTGTTGCAAAAATAGAAATGCAGCCATCACCTATTGCAGAACTGAGTGCCTGAGCAAGAAAGCCCGGATAGTCCGCACTAAACCTACCCCCCCCAAAAGTGTCGGCATGAACTCCAAAATTCGACAGAACAGCCATCGGAGAAGTATCAGAAACCTTTCGAAGCATTACAATGCCTACCTGAGGATCAACCGGCCCTGCAGGGAGTATAGCATCCTTATTACCAACTCCGGGGTTAAAAACAACTTTGCCATCCTTCATTATATAACGACGGTTGAATGAAATCCCATTTGCCATTCCGGTACCAGTTTCAATCTGTACATTTTCCAGTAATTTGCTGGCAATTATAACTGACTTTGCTATCTTATCTGCCAAAGTATTCAAATAAGAATCCTTTACATCTGAGGGTTTATCTTCATCAAAAGGCGGCCGAAGTGTCCCGGTAAGTTCAAGTATATTGGGGTGATAGGCAGGACCAGTATGTGTATGGGTACCTGCAATTATAATGTTGGGATAAGGAATACCGGTTTTTTCCGAGATCTGTAATCTAACTGATGAGGAGAGACTCCTCTCAACCCACAATAAATCACAGATTACCAGAGCAACTGTATTTTCACCTTCTTTAAGTACAAGAGCCTTTGCATACAATGAATCATGAGCTCCGGTACTTTCACCGCGATAATGTGGGTAAGCCAAGGGGGGAGTTATATTTACTTTTGAAGCACCTGCAAGAAAAACAGTTCCCTGAGCAAGGCTCCGGAAAGTAAAACCGAACATAAGTATAACACTAAACACTAATGCTATTAAATAAGCCGTACTGTTCTTATTCTGAAACATAAATATTGTTTTTCTTGCAAATCATACTCAATATTGGTGTGCAGATTTCAGTAATTTTTAACAAAATGGAAATATCAGATATGGTTTATTCCAATAATTTATTCTTTAACTCAATCTACTGCCAAAACAGGAAGAAAAATCAGGTTGAGCAGAAATTCTGTGTATATTAAATAAAAAAAGCAGCAGATATATGTTAAAAATATATCCACTGCTATGTAGCTCAATTATTTCCAACCAGGATTTTGTGTCAATTTAGTATTCAATGCCAATTCCTGGGCAGGGATCGGGTATAAATACAATTTATCATCCCACTTTCTGGCTGTATATCCCGGATATAAGACACGATATGTGCCAGTGCTGGGATCTCTAGCACCCTGAAGGGTTTTTGGATTTTCGAGCAATTTGCCAGCTTTCCAGCGTACCAAATCATCCCATCTCTTTCCTTCTGCACTTATTTCAAGACGACGTTCGCGACGGATCTCATTAATAAGATCAGAAACGGGAACTTCCCATTTAGGCCAGTTTGGATCAACAAATCCCACATTAACTTTAAGAGCCGGCATTCCTACACGTGCTCTCAATAGGTTAACAGATTTATCTAAGACATCCTGAGTACATTCTCCCAACTCGGCTTTGGCTTCGGCATAGGAAACCAATATATTGCCATAACGATAAATAAAATCATTGGTAGTACTGGTACTTGGCAATCTGTCAACCTCCAATGGACTATACCCTTTTATTATAAAGTAACTGGTTGGGCAATAGTTGCTCTGGAACTCAGGCATTGGCTTATAATACGTAACACCATTAGTAGCAATATTGTACGGACGTGCTGAATTATAGATAGATTGAGCCATACGTGGATCTCTGTTAACAAACTGATCAGCAAATACTGCATCCCCTTTATATAAGGGACTGATAGCAATAGGCAAACCATCTGAACAAAGATATGACTGCACAAAATCAATATTGTATCCTGTATATGGCTCACCCAATTGGCGAACATTATTATGCATCCGCTTATTTGCAATAAAGCGCTGAACCATAATTCCTTCAGGATTTCCCTTTAAATCATATTTAACAAACAGATCAAAGTAATCTTTATTAGGCTGACCTGTTGAGTATACTGAGAATCTTCCTGAATTAATGATGCTTTCATAAGTAGTAACGGCTAATCTTAACAGAGCCTCATGTCCTCCAACAACATTGTGATATTTTCTGAACGTTCCTTCATACAAACATATTTCTGCTTTTAAAGCCAATGCAGCATACTTAGTAAGACGATCAGCAGATGATGTTTCAGGCAGGTTGGCAATAGCAAAATCCAAATCCTTTATCATATTTTCAACGACCGTTTTTCTGGAATCTCTTGGGGCCTGTAATTCAGCTGATTCCAGACCTAGACTGGTTGACAACCAAGGCACATCACCAAACTTTCTTACTTTCTGAAAATAATAAAAAGATTTAAAAAAACGGATCTCTCCTTCGGCGTTTAAAACTGAAGGATCCGACTTCATCTTAGCGATGCGATCAAGTGCATAATTACAGCTACGGATATTTAACCAGTCGCTTTTCGCCCAGCCGCCACCCGTAGAAGGTATGGGATATTCGCCCCAGGTATAGGAATTACGGGTTGTTGGGGTTTGATTATCGCTAAAGTTATCTATGTTATACCAGGCAAGGCGGGCATCAAATAAAGTCGGATAAAATTGATTGGCGTACATCTGGACATCTGCCCCACTTTGCCAAAAACTACTATCACTAATCTTATCCAGTGGAACTTTTTCCAAATAATCGTCATTGCACGATGTCATCGTAAATAACGAAAGAAGCAATATGATATAAATATTTTTCATGTTATTTTTTTTAGATATAGTTTTCATGTTACTTTTTTAGAAATTAACATTGGCTCCAAAAGATAATGACTTATACAATGGGTAGGAGCTTGGTCCTGCCTGTTCCGGATCAGAAATCTTAATCATTTTTGTCCCTGTCCACAAATTACTTCCGGTGAAGAACACCTTTACTCGTTCAACTTTAAGCTTTTTTGTCAAAATTGAAGGAACTGTATAACTCAAAGTCAACTGCTTTAGTCTGATATATGCAGCATTTTGCAGAAAACGTGATTGAACAGCTACTATATCTCCTGCTCCTGATATAATTGGTCTTGGGAAATAAGCTCCCGGATTTTGTGGTGACCAATAATCCATAGCCGTTTTAGCGATGCCTCCCCATTCATTAGTGTATTGCGAAAGGAAGTAAGTCGCGTTAATCCATTGATCCATTTTGGCGACTCCCTGAAAGAATACATCCAGATCAAATCCCTTCCATCCCACATTTGGCATAAAACCAAAGCTGTAACGAGGAGTATTGTTACCAATAACACTCATATCACCTGGATTCGATAAGGTCTGATTACCTCTTGTAATCTTACCATCACCGTTCAGGTCTACCATATAAAGATCCCCGGCCTGACGTTTTCTGCCATTAATATTACTTTGATCCAATGCTGAAGCTTCAGCATCAGACTGGAATATCCCACCAGTTGTCAAGCCCCATATTTGACCAAGATTATGCCCTACATAATAGTCGGAGATAATTCCACTAGGATTACTAAACTTTGTAATTTTAGCGGAATAATCAGATAACAAAGCAGTTGCACCATACCTCACATTACCAACATTATCACGCCATCCAAGAGTTAGATCCCATCCTTTGGTAGACAAATCAGCAGCATTTGCCTGTGGTTCATTTACTGCAAGAATAGCGGGCATTGTCTGCGATCTGGTAAGCATGTTTTTGGTATCTCTTTTATAGATATCGAAAGACCCGCTTAACCTGTTATTCAAAGCTGCAAAATCGAGACCTAAGTTCTGCTGCGTGACAGTCTCCCATGTTAATGAGGAACTAACAAGTCCGGGAGCAGAAATCGTCA
The DNA here is from genome assembly GCA_002257025.1 of Sphingobacteriales bacterium 16-39-50. Taxonomy (GTDB): domain Bacteria; phylum Bacteroidota; class Bacteroidia; order Sphingobacteriales; family Sphingobacteriaceae; genus Daejeonella. Next base: position 249,961 of record NCHA01000005.1, read on the forward strand.
TTGGCCTGTCTCCATTAATAAGATAGTTTACCTCACTGGCATTAAGTGTTGGAATATATGGATAGTAACCCGCTACGTTCTGATTACCAAGATTTCCATAGGATGCTCTGATCTTCAACATATCAACAGACTTCTTTATCCCTGAAAAAAAGGATTCATTATCTATACGCCATCCCACTGAAGCTGAAGGGAAGAATGCGAAACGGTCTTTCTTAGGGAATTTTGAAGAACCATCGTAACGGCCATTAAACTCGAATAAATACCGGTCATCAAAACTATAGTTGAAACGGGTAAAAGCCCCCCTTATCGCATATTCGTTGATACTGTCATATGCAAACCTGTCGCCTGAAGCCAGATTCATATAGGGTAAACTATTGATAATCAGATTACGGCGTTCTGCCTGTGTAAAATTATACTGAGCATTTTCCTGATTGTATCCAACCAGTCCTTTAAAGTAATGTTTATTATTTAGGGTCTTTTCATAATCAGCATATGCGTTAAATACATAGTATTTATCATTATATCCTGATTTGATTACCCGACTTGGATTACTACCACCATAATATCCTATAACATCACCTTTGTTATTAAAGAAAGGTTGCTGTGCAGCGTAATTCAATTCCCTTCTGTTTGATGCATTGAATGAATAATCAACGTTAACCGTCATATTTTTAACAGGTGTAAGCTTAACAAGACCAGTCATCCACATATCGTTGATATCTCTTGTTTGATAGCCTCCCTCACTTAGCATTTGTGCCGGATTCAGAATAGATCCCTCATGCGTCCACTTGCCATTAGGGTCTTTATAGGGTTGTGTTGAATAAATATGTTGTTGAAAAATTGTACTACCTTCTGCAAATTCATTTCTGAACCATGGATGATTAGGTGGAAATCGCTTAGTACTGTTGTTTATTGAAATCTTACTTCCTACTGTAAACCAGTCTAAAATCTTATAGTTTACATTCGTCATGAAATTATAACGTTTGAACCTCTCATCGAAAAGTTCAGGATTTGTAAGACCTTTTTGATTTAAATAGGATACAGAAGTATAGTAATCAAATTTTTCAGAACCACCTGAAACACTGGCAGTGTGTTGTTGCATTGGATAGGTTTCGGCCTGTAAAATTTTTTCCCAATCTGTATTGGCTACACCTCTCCAGTCATTTGGTGCTGCAGGATGAATTATCGCAGAAGGCTTAGTAGGATCGTTGTAGTGCGCCATCATCGCGGCCATTGTAATATCATCGTAATAGTTACGGCCGTTTACGCGCATATAAGCCTCATTCATAAATGCAATTCTATCCTTTGTATCTATGAATTGAATTCTGGTAGTAGGTTCATTAGTCACGAAATTTGTAGACAAAGAGATTTTTGGCTTTTCATTCTTCTGTCCGCTTTTAGTAGTTATTAACATAACCCCATAAGCTGCACGTGCACCATAAATTGCGGCAGAAGCTGCATCTTTTAATACAGTTACACTTTCAATATCATTAGGATTAAGCTGATTTATGTCCATTGGAATACCATTCACCAGAATTAACGGACTTCCTCCGTTTATAGAAGTATTACCACGAACATTAAATGTTGAACCCTGACCAAGAGATCCATTGCCCTGAGTGATATTAAGGTTGGATACAGTACCCTGAAGGCCTTGTCCCAGATTAGTAATAGGTCTACTTTCCAATACCTTTGAAGAAACCGTTGAAACTGCACCTGTCAGGTTCGTCTTCTTCTGCGTTCCATAGCCTATTACAACTACCTCATCCAGATTTGCTGCATCTTCCTGCATACTAACATTGATGGCAGTCCGGTTATTTACAGGAATCTCCTGCGTTATATACCCTATATAGGTAAAAACCAAAGTATTGTCACCATCAGGAGTATTTAGAGAATACTGACCATTCACATCTGTGCTGGCCCCAATATTGGTGCCCTTGATTTTCACACTTACTCCTATTAGCGGCTCTCCATTGCGATCTGTTACCTTACCAGTAACTGGAATTTTTTCCTTCGAATCAATTAGTAAATCACTCACTGTTTCTATCGAACCATTAGCAGGAGATTTCGTTCTGATGTTACTCAGAACAATACGATTATCAAAGGCTTCATAAGAGATACCGTTTGAATTAAAAAGCTCATCCAGCACCATCCCTAGTTTTCGGTCTTTAGCCTGAATTGATATCTTTTGGTCAATATTGACTACATTTCTGCTATAAACAAATTTGATATCCGCATCTTTTTCAACTTGTTTCAATGCGGAGCTCAACCTGGTATCTTCCATAGAAATGCTTACAATTCGATTCAACACTGCCTGAGCATTACTCTTTTCCGCAAAAGAGATCCCTGTAAACAGAATTGCAATTACTATCTGACTAAATATGTTCTTCATGATATTGCGTACAGCAACATTGTTAAGTATAAATTTCATACATTTGAGTGTTTTTTTTCTGTTAGAAATAAGACAATTAATCCAGAACTCATATCAGATTCACTGGTGGTCTGGAGAAACCGGAGTGGTAGTGACACTCCGGTTTATTTTGATATAAATTCTATTCTGTTTTTCTTTCCATAGTTCATGTTTAGGTTTAATGTTTAGAACTGATTTTTAATATAGAATTAGTTATTGTCGGTATATAAAATGATACCATTATCACTTATTTCATTTTCCACATTTAAAGATTTTCGAAGCATTTCAAGTATGGCTGGTAAGCTTTGATCAGTAAAATCAGCTTTCAGCACATAATCAAGCAACTTTTCATCTGCAGTGCTAATATTTACCTTAAACTGGGCATTCAGCACTTTGATAACATCTCTTATCGGTTCATTATCGAAAGTCAGCGTTTCTTTGTGCCAAATACTCATTTTAGAAGTTTTCTTCTCTATGCCTTTCTTTAACAAGTCAGTAGCTTTTAAATAAGTAGCTGTTTGCTGAGGTAATAAAATAAGCTCAGAATCCTCCTTAGTCTGAAGCTGAACAGATACCTTACCTGTTAGAACAGAGACTTCAACAGGAATATTTTCATATGCCCGTATACGGAAACTTGTGCCCCATACCCTGGTTATCACATTACCGCTAAAAATTATAAAAGGGCGCCTGGGATCGGGACTAACTTCAAAAAATGCTTCACCCTGCATTTGAACTTTTCTTAGGCTAGAAGTAAAGTTTTGAGGATAAATCACTTTACTTTTGGGATTAAGCCAAACGATGCTCCCATCTGACAAAGCTAACCTTTGGATTGTCTTTGTCATATTAACCACATGCACGTCCCCTAGGTCTGGGCGGGAGGGAGATTTTTGCATCTTAAAAAATACTCCAATAGTCAATATAATCGTTGCTGCCACCCCAGATAACACATAAATCAATGTTCTGGAAATATTCCTTCTATTGTGTATTTCCTTTAATCTTATGTCCTCAGACGCGATATTCCTTTTTATATTGGCTAACAAGCGCTGCTTAAGTTCCTGTTGTTGTTGAGAAGAAATAAAATTAACAAAGTCTTGCTCATCTTCGAATGAATTATACCATTCATGAATAGCAGCAATTTCCTCCAGGGTACAATTTCCCTTTAAATACTTCTCTATTAATTTTCGCAAAATATCTTTTTCCATTACTTCTCCTTTAACAGATATATCAGACAAGGCTATAAACTATAGTCAGTTAGCTAGACAATATCCCTTGCTCTGTTTAAGGAAAAAATTAAAAATATTTTTTATAAATGCTTCTCAGAGTAATATTGAAGCCTATGCGGAGTATTTGATAAAAGGCTAAATCAGCAATAAAAACCAGGCCGCCAGCCTGCTTAGGTCTGCCAGGCCTACCTTTAGGTGCTTGATAGCCTTTGTTAAATGGCCTTCTACTGTTTTTTCTGAGATTCCTAAGAATTCAGCAATCTCCCTGTTAGTTTTATTTTCTTTACGACTAAGCTCAAATACAGAACGACATTGAGAGGGCAGGCATTTTACCTCTTTTTCGATATTCCTAATTAATTCATTCAGAAAAACGGTCTCCTCTGTTGAGTTATCACAAAATATATGTGCGGCCTGAAATGAATCCTTATAGTTCTCCCTTACTATCTCCTTTTGAATATAGTTAAATACCATATAACGCACGGAGGTAAAAAGATATGCTGCTAATGATTTTTGAATCTGAATACTTTCTCTTTTAGCCCATAACAGAGTGAACAGATCCTGAATAATCTCTTCTGCTGCTTCCCGGGATTTAACCCGTTTAAGAGCAGCTCCATAGAGCTTCAGCCAATAGCGATTGAATATTTCTTCAAAAGCACCGGCATCTCCCTCAAAGAGTAATATTGAAAGTTTTTCATCAGAAAATTTATCAAAATCTTTCATGCCTATTTTTTCAGTATATAGATGTAAGATTAAATTACTAACCGACCTATATTAATCTAATTTCAAAATGTTTTGGGTAATTTAAAGGAATGAGAATACTTTAAGCACTTAAATACCTGATATAAATTTGATCTGAATCTCTCCAATAATTTAAACCAAATGAAAATAAATAAAAGTCTGTCAAGCTGTTTTAGTAATCACAACAAGCACAAAACACATCTTTCAAATTCCTTCCGGTTTTGAATTATCGATTCATAGAAATCTGTTATCTAAGATATTAAATTAACCCTATTAACCAAATATAATTGCTGTATTAATGACATTTAGGTACTTTTTTTTGTAAAAATGATACTATCTTATGGGATGGTTACACAATATTTTTTTTTAGATTCCCTCCTACATAAATTGAATTACAGCTATCATGGTTGCATACCTTTAAGCTTATTCAATAACTCAAAAACCGTTTCAGTTACTTTATTGGATGCATCCACCTCCAGGTAGCTGGAGCGCGCGCGCCAGGTTTCATAACCCCCAAGTTTATGATGCTCCGGTGTAGGCAAATAGCCATTATAGCCATTGGCCAGAGAGGTGGTAAAAGTTGGTTTAAAAGGGCTCTTCTCTTTAATTTCCAATCCGATTTCTACAAACACTTCACAAGGTATGGCCGTAATTGCCAAATCTCCCAAACGAAAAGCCTGGAGGATCAGTGGTACTTGTTTAGGATAATCCTTCAATAGCATGGTTTCACGGGCATAAATCTCTTCTCTCGAATCCATAATTGGTGATTTTGCATTCGCTATAATCTCTTTTGCCCGCTCAATTTCTTTCTTATCTGGAAGCCGTACTCCCAAAGTAATTTCTTTTTGAACTGAACTTAACGAAATCCAATCCTGATACTTAATATTCTGATAAGCTTTAAATGCTTCAGCTGCTACAATATTAGCGACCTGCTGCATCCTTGTATATGGTGGTAAGGAGAGCCTGTTGCCTTTATTGTTTACATTATTTATATTCCCACTTGTTCCATTAGACAACATTGCCACAAACGGAGGATACTTATTACTGTCTGATTGCAGCAATTGTTTCATGCGCTCGGCAAACATTCCAAAATAGTCTGCCGATACTTCACCGGGGCCTGTTCCACCAACATAATGCAGTGAGTAATTGGCCAGCAGAGCTATAGGATGCCCGTACGGTGTTTGAATAGAAATAACAGGAAGCCCCGGATCGGTAATATCTTTAACCTGATTTGTACTTAACTGATCTATACCCCCAAAAGGGTTTTTAATCTCAACAGGATTCATTCTCCATCGACGATTGAATACAAGAGTAGGTTCATCGCCAACATCCCATCCAATACGTGCCGGCGCAAGGTTATTATTCGCCCTGACCACTGCATCTGCAATACGCTCTACCAGAAACCTGAGGTAATCTTTGTCAGGGTCGCTTTGAAATACAGAACAGGCAGTTCCCCCGGAATGGGTATGAGTTGCCGACATCATCATATTCTCAATTGGGATCCCAGTTATAGCATGGGCTCTTTTCTTGGCTTCATCCAGTTGCTCTCTATAAATCATGCACAAGTCTACAGTAAGAATCGCCAGTCGGGTCTGACCATCATCCAATACGATACAACGGGCATATGTTTCATCATGAATTTGCTTTACAGTAATATCCTTCATGTTCCCATTGATGGAAGTTCCTATTTTAGGAGTGATGTTGCTGATAGATGCACCACCACGGAAAATTTTACCTGGTTTGCTTTCGATAAGTCCGGCATTGTTCTGGGCATTCAGCCTAAGAGTACTTAAGAATAAAAGGAAAATACAGAAAAGTAATGGCCGGGAAAAATGCCGAATTGGAAAAAAGGAAATCGACATTCCAGTTATTTGAATATCACCCTCCAAAAATCTATTGCAATCCTGTTGCAATACAACTGTTCTAATATTATTTCTCATTTATTATATAAGTTTAAAATGGTCAAAGTGGTTTTCTGTCTTTCATTTAAACATTAGTAAATATTTCAGGTCTGGCACAGATTTCCTTATGAACATGATACTAACAAGAAACCGGAAAGTGAGGAACATTTTATGGTTTTACCCGGTTAAAAAGTTTAAGAATTTCGCTTACAATTTTTCGGGAAGCTTCTTTTTCTACCTTATTAACACTCATCCAAGTCTCATATCCCCCCATTTGATGCTGCTCGGGTGTAGGAAGGTATCCATAACCACCATTAGCCAGTCCAATAGTAAACGATTTTTCCAATGGGCTTTTGGATTTGATCTCTAATCCCGTTTCGGCAAATACCTCAAAAGGAATTCCGGCTATTCCCAAATCTCCAACTCTAAAAGTTTGGAGTATCACATCTATCTTTTCAGGCCATTCCTTCATTTGTATAGTTCGTTCAGCAAAGACCCTTTCCATAGAATGATCAGGCTTTGCTTTCTGCATGGCTTTCTCAGCCCAGCCAAGCGCTTGTGCATCCGGCCTTCTCACATCCAGGGTAAGTTCAGTTTGCGATGCACCCAGGGGCACCCAATTTTTATACTCTATGGTCTGATAAATCCTGAACACCTCCTGTGCGACATCATTCGCAACTATTCTCATCTTGGCATAGGGTGGATACGGTACAACCGGCCCCCGAAAATCAATATTGTTTGTATCTCCCTCTGTACCATTTGACATAATACCTACAAAAGGAGCATCCTGACGGTCGGCTTTTAGTAATTCCTGAATCCGGTCGGCAAAAAGGGCAAAATAATCTGCCGAAATATGTCCTTTGGGAACCCCTCCAACATAATGCAATGAATAATTAGCAAGTACTGCAATTGGCTTTCCATTAAGGGATTGAACCGATATAAATGAAACCTCAGGATCAGTCGGGCCGGCTGGCTCCAATAAATTGGGGTTGGCAATACCAGGATTCATCTGAACCTTTTCAGATACTCCAAAAGGATTATTAATGGGTGATTTCAATTTCCAGCGACGATTGAAAACGTGCTGTGGTACAGTTCCAGAACCCCAGCCAATACGGGCAGGTTCCAGATTATTTAAAGCAACCCGCACTCCGTCAGCCATACGGCGTGCAACAAACCGCTGATAATCATCCAGAGGTTTTGGATATGTCCCTGTAGTATGATTACGGATACTAAGCGAAGGTTCAGGGGGATTGATCTCATGACCGGCAAAGGGAGTAGAATGAGTATGCGTAGATGACATCATTACCCGATCTTTAGGTATTGATGTTTCTTTGGCAATAAGTAGTTTCGCCGCATCAAATACTTCGCGGGGGAGCTCTACATTATCCACAACCATAATGACCAGACGAACTTTACCATCGTCCAGAACCAGGGAACGGGCATGCAATTCATCATGAATATGGGTAGCTAAGGGCAATGGCATCCATCCACCTGCTATCCCCTCTCCGAGAGATGGGCTGATATTTGCAGTGGAAGCTCCAGCACGAAAAACACTGTTTTGAGCATAAATAACCGTGGTCCCATAGAATAATAATATCCCAACCTGAAATAATTTTTTGAGTCCGTTAATACCGGCGCACTTTGAAATCCTAAGTATTTTTTTCATGCTTTGCCCATTTATGGTTATTAAAAAAATAAGCTTTCACTCCTGCAGGACAGTAGTTACCCGAATGGTTTCATTACTTCAACTTGTTAAAAAGCTTAAGAAGTTCTGTTACAATTTTTTCTGAGGCCTCTGTTTCTACCTTGTTTGTACTGAGCCAGGTTTCATATCCCCCCAATTTATGCTGTGCGGGGGTAGGCAGGTATCCGTAATTCCCATTGGCCAGTTCAATTGTAAATGAAGTTTCGAAAGGGCTTTTAGCTTTGATTTGGAGGCCCGTCTCGGTAAAGACCTCAAAAGGTATAGCTGCGATTCCCAGTTCTCCGATACGAAAAGTCTGAAGAATAACATCAATATTATCTGGCCATTCCTGCATTTGCATGGTTCTTCCCGCATAGATTTTTTCAAGACGATGCACCGGAGTTTCTGAATCAGGTTTTGCCAGAACCTTTTGAGCATAATCCAGCATCTTTGAATCGGGTTTACGCACCTTCAAATTGAGTTCTGATTGGGCAGCGGTTAAAGGAACCCAGTTCTGATGCTGAATGGTCTTGTAAACTTTCAGAACTTCATCAGCCACATCATTCGCTACCAGTCGCATTTTGGCATACGGAGGATATTTTGTTCCTGGAGCCCGGTAATCAACATTATTAACATCTCCGGAGGTACCATTGGATAAGATTCCTACAAAGGGTGGATCCTGGCGGTCAGCTTTTAACAATTCCTGAACCCGATCGGCAAACATGGCAAAGTAATCAGCAGATAAGTGATCACCCGGCAAACCACCGACATAATGCAGAGAATAATTAGCGAGTACAGCAATAGGACGCCCCCCCAGAGACTGTACAGAAATGAATGAAACTCCCGGATCAGTTGCCCCGGCAGGTTCCTTCATGTTAGTGTTCCCGACGCCGGGATTCATCACTACCTGATCCTGGCCTCCGAATGGATTGACCACCGGAGTTTTCATTTTCCAACGCCGGTTAAAAAGATGCTGAGGTACATTTCCAACTCCCCAACCAATCCGGGCAGGTTCCATATTATTCAGGGCAATCCGTACTCCATCAGCCATCCTACGTACTAGAAAACGTTGGTAATCATCCAGCGGTTTACCTACATTCCAGCCTCTTCTTTTCTCACCTGCCCCACTAGCACTTGTGGCAGAATGTGTATGCACAGCAGACATAAGAACATGCTCCTTCGGGATCTGAGTTTCCTCCTGAATCAATCTCTTTGCTTCATCAAACACCTCACGATTAATCGAAACATTATCTACTATCACAAATACCAGCTTAACTTTCCCATCATCAAGGACAAGAGTCCGGGCATGCAATTCATCATGAACGTGATTCGCAATCGGTACTCCAAAGCCACCCACTATAACATCTCCCAAAAACGGAGTGACGTTTGCTGTAGATGCACCAGCACGAAAAACTGCCTGCTGAGCATAAGAAGATGGGACACAGAAGATGAATATGCTACTGAAGATTAATGCCAAAATAATCAGGCTGTCTCTGACTTTTAGAAAGGTTGGTATTCTTTTCATGTTTTACCGTTTTTATCTTTTATAGATTAAATATTCAAAGAAAATCCTCCCTTGAGTTAAGATTATTTATATTGTTCTGTATTATGCCTTATTGAATTGAGATAAATTCAATCCCGGATCAATCCGTTCATTCGAAAAATGCATTCTGTCCCAGCTTAACTCTTCCTGGGCCTCTGCTGCATTTCGTCCCAGAATAGCTGTCAGTGTCGACTCAGCAGCCTGCTTTATTTCGTTCAGATAATTCCCCGTCTCTATACTGTTAATGAAATTCTTATGCTTGTTTGCATCGGCATCATGTAATGATGAAAGAAAAACCCCGGCAGCCTTTTGTTCTGCACTTAGCTCTGTAGGGTTCCTTGCAACGCCAGAGTCCCATTGGTTTTCACCGCTAATGAAAACACCACCACTATAATGTGCTTCAGCAATACCCTTTGTGCCTATAAATCTGGCACATACATCTCCAAATTGTTTTCCAACCTGAATAGAATGGTATGAAACATTAACATCATTTGGATATTTATAGATTACCTGATAATGATTCCAGGCATTCCCAAATTCCACTCCAGAATTCAGTCCGCCATAGCCGGAAGCACTTAAAGGGTGAGATTGCAAGGCACGGTTACAGATATCCATCATATGGATTCCCTGATCTACCAATGTTCCTCCCGATAGTTCCCGGAAATGAAATTGGTTCCTGATTCTCGCCTCATCATAGATAAGTCCTTTATAAGGCTTCAGAGGAATTTCAGAGGCAAGATAATAAACCTGGGCATTCACAATCTTTCCGATATCACCTCTGTGAATACGCTTAATCATTTCTACATAAGGGCTAGCATGCGGAACCTGAAAACCAATGGCTACACTCACTTTACCATTGATCCGCTCAGCTAATTGCTCCATGCGCCTGCAACCTTCCACATCTATTGCAACAGGTTTTTCACAATAAACATGTTTACCAGCAGCAACTGCTGCCTCCAAAAATTCGGGATGGGTATAACATGGTGATGAGATTAGTACTGCGTCCACCTCTTTGTTGTTCAATAATCTGAGATAGGCATCCGATCCTTGGTAAATATTCGATTTGGAAATAGCAGGAAACCCCTTTGCAGCGTTTAGCTGGTCAAGTTTTGGTTTAGCTGCCTGCAACTGATCCTGAAAAAGGTCAGCAATAGCGACAATATGCACATTGGCATTTCTTGACATGGAGCTTATATCGGCCGTCCCTCTGCCTCCGCAACCAATAAAGCCTAAGCGAATGGGCGGTTTTGCACCAGAGGCAAAAACTGCATCCGGACTTAAAATTGTTACCGCCGATAATGAAGCTGCACTTTTTATGAAATTCCTTCTTTCCATATCATTTTTAATCTAATGCTTTAATATAACGAGTGTTATGTTAACAATCAAATGGTGCCAAGATAAGGAGCCAAGAACCAAGACAATGAACTAATATTATGACATTTTAGCTCCACTATCAATTATCAACTGTCAATTATCAACTATCAATTACAAAAGGTATACCCTCAAACTTCTTGCTCCATGCGCCCCGATCACCAGATTCTGTTCAATATCCGCCGTCTTGGAAGGGCCTGCGATAAACACTCCAAATCCATTTGCTGTGGCATTAATCTGCCGGTAAGCCTCATGCATATTATTCACAAGACCTCCGGGATTTAATACAATAACAAGATGTTGACAAATGAAAGGCAGAAGTCTGTTGACCATCTGCTTTTCAGAGATCCACATCGCACCGTTCTCTGCAACACCAAGCTCTGCCCGAAGGTAGCAGGTGTCCAGAGCTTCCAATTCAGAAGCATTCAAGCTTTCCCATTCCTCTGCATTCGAATCCTCCAGAAGATTGATCATAAATTTTCCTTCTGCTTTTACCTCGGCAATATCATTCAGCAAGTCATGCCCGCTGTTCTCATAATACGCTTTACCCCCGGCAGCTTCCACCATGCCAATAAATTGCTGAATAAGATCAGGGTATTGAATAGTCAGGGAGATATCCATGTCCGGTAACTCAGTGAGGTCCGGCTTATTCATGGCGACAGCCTTCAATATTGTTTCTCTGGCACTCATTATTATTTATTTTCTTTAAACCAGTCTCTAAAACTTTTTTCAGGTGCACGAGGCATTTCCCGCTGCTTGTACCAGACATTCAGGCGATTATTCAGCATGAAGGGAAAGGTTCGCATAATCCAGCGGCCCATTTTTCCGGCCATGCGGTAAACCTGAGGATTTGAAAGAACCCAGGCCATTCCCTGCATACCTGCTTTCTTACCTTTATCAACATATCCATTGGCAACGATAACTTGTCGCCATTTCCAGAGTTGCTCATGGATATCAATTTTCACCGGACAAACATTGCTGCAAGATCCGCAGAGCGTTGAGGCAAAAGGCAAATCTGAATTAGCCTTCATGTCTAAATTAGGATTGAGGATTGAGCCAATTGGCCCCGCAACAGTTGAATGATAACTATGTCCTCCGCTCCTTCGGTACACCGGACAGGTATTGAAACAGGCCGCACAGCGGATGCATTTGAGGGAATTTCTGAAATCAGCTCTTCCCAATTGTCTGCTCCTGCCATTATCAACAATCACCACATGCATTTGCTGGCCAGGGCGGGGTTTGTTGAAATGACTGGAATAAGTTGTGATGGGCTGTCCGGTTGCACTTCTTGCCAAAAGACGAAGAAATACCCCAAGATGTTCGGTTTTAGGAATCAGTTTCTCAATACCCATACAGGCAATATGAATACCCGCAGAATGTACTCCCATATCCGCATTGCCTTCATTGGTGCAAACCACAAAGCTTCCAGACTCGGCGATTGCAAAATTCACTCCCGTAATTGCGAGATCCGACTCAATAAAACGTTCCCTTAGATGATGACGGGCAGAGCCTGCCAGATATTGTGGGTCATAATTCCCTTTCTCTGTATTCAGATGCTCATGAAAGGTTTCACTCACATCCTGACGTTTCAGGTGAATGGCGGGTAATACAATATGACTAGGCGATTCTTTCCTTAATTGTACGATGTACTCACCAAGATCAGTATCCAAAATCTGTATGCCCTTATTCTGCAAATACTCATTCAAATGGCATTCTTCAGTGAGCATACTTTTACTTTTAACAATTTTTTCAATCTTGTTATCAGCAATGATTTTATGAATGATCCGGTTATGATCCTCTGCGTCAGAGGCCCAATGAACGATGATTCCGTTCGAAGCCGCTTTCTCCTCGAAACTTCTTAAATAATAATCAAGATTGGAGAGGGTATGATTTTTTATCCGGGAGGCCCAATCGCGAAGGATTTCCCATTCAGGAAGGGTATTTACTGCTTTATCTCTTTTATGCCTGACAAACCAAAGTGTTTCATCATGCCAGTCGGTACGTGCTTCGTCCTTAATAAACTCCTGTGCAGCTTCTGCATGCTGTTTAACACTCATAGCGCACTGTTTAAAATCTCTGCCAGATGAATGGTTTTTACACCAAGCCCTTGCCTATTTAATATTCCTTCCATATGCATCAGGCAACTGGTATCTCCTCCGCAAATGAATTCCACATCGTTGACAAGGTGTTCTTCAATCCGGTCCTTGCCCATTTTGACACTAACAGCCTCCTCAAATACACAAAATGTACCTCCGAATCCACAGCATTCATCAGCTCTCACAGGTTTTAAAAGTTCAAGACCATCAACCATGCGCAGCAACTGCTCTGATTTGGAAAATTCAGGGGCGACAAGTTCGGTCATCGAGGAAAGGTGCAAACCTCTTTGCCCATGACAACTGACATGCATTCCTACTTTATGAGGGAATGAGGCCTGCAGCTCGCTAATTTTAAGAATATCAATCAGAAACTCAGAAAGCTCATATACATTATGCCGGATCTTCTCAATTTCAGCCGGACTCCCGCCTTCCTTTAAATGTTCCTTAATATGAAGAACACAACTCCCTGAAGGAGCAACGATATAATCAAAATCTTTAAAGTTCTTTACAAAATTTACATCACAACCTTTTGTTAGATTCGAAAAGCCACTGTTAGCCATTGGCTGACCACAGCAGGTCTGATCCATTGGGTAGCTTACCTCACAGCCCAGCTTCTTTAGAAGCTGATAAGTGGCTATGGCAACATCAGGATAAAACTGATCAATATAACAGGGAATAAACAAGCCTACATTCATCTGTTTTTATTTCTTGTTTTTATATGTAAGATGGAACCTTTGATGATTAAAATAATTATTGCCTTGTGTTAAATAATTATTTTAATCATGTCGGATTCATAATTTTTTTAGGCAATAACAATAAGTAACATAATATTCTATTTAAAGTCTAATCGTAGAGATTTTCTACGGCAAAAAACAGCGAAATATATATAAATTACTACGTTTTAATGAAAATTTAGTCCATATTATAATCGAAATCAGCCCCTAGTTTCAAACATTCCTGCCATGAAACAATACTTTCTGAAGAACTGGCATCCATTAAACTGGCAGCGGCAACATTGACGCCTAACAACAAGCTTTTCGCCATCGTCCAGTCTTCGTGAACCCCTGCTAAAACACCTGCGGCAAAAGCATCTCCGGCTCCAACTGAGCCTTTGATCTTCTCTGCCGGCATTTTAACGCTTGGTTGAAATAATTTCTCGCCGCTTTTATTCAGGGCTATTGCTCCTTTTGGGAAATGAATAATTACCCATCGCCGAACTCCTGCATTTAAAATCGCATCTGCTGCCTGATACGCTTTTGCAACTGAACATTTTCCATCGTCGTCACAGATTTCAATACCGGTTAACATACTGGCTTCAAACTCATTAACAAACAAGATATCAACATATTGCAATGCTAAGGGAATAATAGTTTTAAATCGTTCAGATTGCTCACTGACCAGATCTGCCGACGTAATCATCCCGCATTGCCTGGCTTCTTTCAGGACTTTTGCTGCCCCTGTCAAGCCATCAGCACCAACTGTGTCTAATTTATCAAGCAGCAGGAGATAACCTAAATGGAATATTTTTGTTTTACATCCTGAAAAATTAAAATAAGATTCATCCAGATAGGCGTTTGCACCCCTGGAATGGAAAAAAGTACGTCTGCCGGTCCCATGAACCGTCATGACGTCGGTATATGAGGTGTTAGTATCATCTACCTTCCTGATCTGACTGGAATCAATCTGAAGTTCCCGGCATTCATTTAAAATATAGTCCCCTCTTTCATCATTTCCGATGGCCCCGATTCCCTTTAAGGGAAATTGGAATCCCATCTTACTAATGGCTTTTAAAACATTGTATGGAGCACCCCCATTGCTGGTGCTCTCTCTGAGGATATTCGCCAGTTTCTCTTCTTTTGGATAGACATCAACAATTTTAACATTATCAATGATCCAGTTGCCTCCTGCCAAAATTCCCAATCCGGTATTCTCTTTCATCCGTTTTTCTTATCGTTTTTTATCCCGCACTTACAGGGTCGATTTGTCGGGTTTATCGAAAACTATAAACATACGACCACCTTCGGGGTCGACTAGCAAATCTTGTAATCAGACACTAGTGATTATAAATTAAATCATACCACATCTACAACAGATTTAGTCTCATGTGATTTTAAAGCGGCATCAAATAACTTATGACTGATGAGTGCTTCTTCAGGAGTAACACAGCCAAAACGGCCATTTAAAAATCCTTCGCGCTCTGCAAAATATGCAGCCAGCATCTGTAAGAAACAATCGGAGAAGCCAGGTTCGAATATTCCACCGGTGCTTACCGGGAATGGGACCTGGAATCCAAGATCCACCCGCTGCCATAACTGCTCCTTTTCCCGCTTAAAAGTCCATAAAGCCTTGGTATCCTTGGTATTATAGCGTACTCCACCCTCAGTTCCAAGAATTTCAATATACCAGGAATTAGTCTCTCCGGGCTTTAATCGCTTCATTTCAAGCGACATTGGAATATCATTCTCTCCAATTTTCACAGAAGTTGACAGCGTTGCATTATTCCAGGTATCGCATTCACTCCAACCACCTTTCCCATCCGGCCTGCTTGTAATAATCTTTTGCAGATGAGCATATACTTTATCAGGTATCCAGCCCATTCTGATCGGGATATGCATAACATGCATGCCCAAATCGCCCATTACACCAATTTCACCACAGAATTTTGATTGTCTTTTCCAGTTGATCGGTTTAAGAGGATCCATATCACTTGAATGACAAAATCCTGCATTAATTTCGATGATTTCACCGATTCTTCCTGAAAGGGCTTCGCTGATCACCCGCTGAGGGCCCGGTAAAAAGGGCATCTCCGAGCAGCATCTTACAAAACTCTTAGAATTGGCAATTTTTTCATTGATCATTTTTGCTGCCTTCAGATCTATTCCAAAAGGTTTTTCAGCCAATAGATCCTTACCTGCTTCAATTACTTCGATATAGTATTGCTCATGAAGAAAATGAGGAAGGGCAACATAAACTACATCAACCTTAGATGAAGCCAGTAACTCTTTATAATCCGTGGTCAATAATTCGACTGAAGGAATTTGTTCATACCATTTTAAAGTGTTCGCATCCAGATCACAGACTGCCTTTAATTCTACTTTGACAGGATAATCGTTTAATGAAAACCAGCGTCCAAAAGCACCGGCTACTTCCTTACCCATTAAACCACCACCAATAATACCAACGTTTACAACTTTCATATTGCAATAATTTTTTTAATAATAAACCAGCTTGCCGATAGCTACCCTGTACACATATTTTTTTGATATGTAGGTTCCCGCTTTCACGGGAATCTCCCTAATTTCCAATTGCTTGTCATTCCACGAAAGCGGGAACCTACAACAAATGCCGGCAGGCAGTTTTTTATTTATTTCCTTTGACCCAACCTATTACGTCTTCTGGTTTTGCACCATCATGCACAATTGCCATTAATGCCCTTGTCATTCCACCTGAATTAGCATGTTGAACTACATTTCTGCCATACACTATACCTTTAACACCCTGCTTCATCAATTTATAGGTACGATCCAATAACTCTTCATCATCAGCACGTCCGCCACCTCTCACAAGAATAGGAACAGATCCGGCAACCTCAACAACCTTATGATAATCTTCTACGTTTTCGCAAGGATCTGCCTTAATAATATCAGCTCCCAGTTCCACAGCCTGTCTTACAAGAGGTAAGATAATGTCTATATTACCATCAACCATATAGCCTCCGGCCTCGCTGTTTGGACGGAATACCAATGGCTCGATCATTAATGGCATAGAATAATGGTCGCACATTGGCTTTAACTTCAGAATATTCTGGATACACTGATCGGTGACCTCAGGTGCTCCCGGAATACGAAACAGATTGACAACCACACAGGTAGCGTCAAGACGGATTGCCTGCAGAACCGGCTCTTCAATCATTCTGCTGTATAATACAGATTGAAGTTCAAGACCGTAAACATTGGCAACATCTGTTCTTAAAACTAAAGCAGGCTTTTTCTTACCAGGTACAGACTGTAAATGGTGCGCCTGTCCAACCGTTAACTGAATCGCATCAGGATCTGCATCAATCAAAATTTTAACAGACTTTTCAATATTTTCTATCCCACCTAAAAATGTCAATTCATTAAAAAAACCATGGTCAATAGCTACATCAAAACACTTACCTGATTTTTCATTAAACAATCTATTTAATCTACTCGCTTTCATCTTTCTTATTTTTATTTATTAATTAATTATTTTATTTTAATTCAGTATTCTCTTTCCCTAAAGACCGCGGGATCCTTCAGAATTACAAATACAATATCCTGCCAGCTATCCGGCACATATATTTTGAACCTATATCAATCTTAATCAGAGAAGGGTAAAAACCTCTGTGCGAAATTCAAAACTGAGATCCTTCAGGATCGCACCAGCACTATTTACTTCATTTTTGCCTGTGATAAAACATCAGACAGCTTAACCGGAATTCCTCCAAGCCTCTTACTTTCATCCGCGGCCTCCATAAAGGCATAAATTTCTATCATTTCTTCATCACTTACCGGTACTATACCTGAGCGAAAAAACGCTACAATGGCTACCACCAAAGGGCGGTAGCCATTAAATGCTCCGATTGAAGCTATACCTTTATCGCCGAATGCTGTACCTCCGAAACCGCTTCTTCCTTTACGTATTCCACGAAAAACACCAATGCGGCCATCTTCCCATGTTCCGACAACTACATCAGCATCATCTGCAGTTGTCCTGCTGACAGTTTTACATCCTGTTCCTCCTAATACGGTATACAGAGATTCAACCGCATGAATACCATCCCAAAAGAGATCAACATGCGATTTCTGCAAAGGTGCAGGGCCAAAGGTATTTGCTCCCAAAACCTTACCTACTATTTTCCCTTCACGGATATCCTGGGCTTCTTTAACATACCGAAGCGGTGAACAGGAAAACATAGGCACATTATATTTTTTCGACACTTTGAAGATTGCCAGTACATCCGATAAGCTTGCCGCAAGTGGTTTATCCACATAAACCGGTTTCCCTGCCTTCAATACCGGAATAATCTCTTTCAAATGAGGTCGCCCATCGTTGGTTAACAGCATCACTGCATCAACCTTTCTAAGCAATTTCTTAATAGAACTCACAAACTCCACGCCTTGTCCTTTTATCGTATCAGTGAAGCTCTGAAGCTGCTTTTCGGAAAATTCCACATCCGGATTACCCTTGGGATGAAAAATAGCCACAACTCTGCAACCAGTAAACTCAGGACTTGTTGCACCGGAATTAATGATTTCTGTATACGCAGCACTATGAACCGAAAGTCCGATAACTCCAACTTTAATCTCCTCCCTGGGAATGGCCTCTGCAAAGGCTGAAGCATGGATTCCAATACCTGCCCCTATTCCCAAAGACTTCTTAAGAGGATTATGTCGTTTACTATTACCCATTTTTGAATTCGAATTCATTAGTGCAGAATATCTTAATTCACAATTATCTTACCACCTTCATAATGCCACGCATCGTAAACGAGTGACCCGGGAATGTACAAACAAAAGGGTAATCTCCTGCAGCAGCAGGAGCCGTAAATTTAATGGTCTCCTTGCCTCCTCCATTAAGGAGTTTGGTTGCAAAGAGTACCATATCCCCCTCAGGGACATAATTCTTTTCTGCACCCTTATCCCCAAGTTCAATTGCTTTTTGCGCAACCACATCAACCGTTCCTGGTTTTGTAATCAAAAGGTTATGAGGCATTAAACCAAGGTTCTCAACGGTAATTTCTACTGGCTGAGCTGCTTTTACAGTAAAGTTTGATAATAGTTGGCCCTTAACTTTAAAACGTAATTCATCAGTAGCTTCAATGGTCAGGATCGCAACTTTATCATTTTGTAACTCAGGGCCTTTACTGCCGGCTGGAGCTGAACTTGCAGGTGCTGCCGGCTTTGGAGCTTCAGGTTTATGTCCCTGATGACTTAGGTCAGAATATCCCGGAACTTTCCAGAATTTCTCATAGAAGGTTCTATTTTGCATCCCTGTAACACTAGCTTCTGATTTTGCAGGCTTGAATGTATCCTTACCGCTCCAGAAGAAGTTTACCCTTTGAGCTGCCAGTCTTGCCTGATACTCAGGTGAACTAAGTACTTTAACAAGCAATGGTCTGTTTATAACATTATGCTGCTGATGCAACCAAAGTATTTCAAGCATTGGTAATGCATCTTCTTTTTTCTTAGGATCTAATTTAGCAACCCATTCCTGTGCTTTCTGGATCACCTCATCCGTATTTCTGGCACTAAGCTCAACACGAACAGCATGACGTATTCCATCAACAGGATGTCTGAACAGTTCCAAAAGATTTTCAATTGGTTCACCATAAATTGATACCGGCTTCTGCAGAGGTCGGTTAGTAGCTACCATGCGATAGATACGGCCATGCTCGTGGTCACGACTTAAATCTCTCAGATTATATGGAGAGTGCGTAATAACTGCCTGGTGCCAGTCTCCAAAGTAAAGGGCTCCATCAAATCCCACAACACCATCACTTGGGCGGAAATTCGGATCTCCGGTATAATCTTTACCTACGACTCTTGGAGTAGCTTCTGAACTTGGAGCAAACGTCGGATTACTTCCGGTAAAAATCAGATTACCCGCTTCTTCACCCTCTATAACACCTTCATCGAGATAGTTTAGTTTATACCTTTTAATCCCTTGAAAACCAATAACATTGTAAACCAATAAGTTATTTTGGTATTCTTCCGGAAAATTTCCACTGGATAAGATCTGGCTGGAGGTATAAGGTCGGATGGTTTGTTTGAATAAAGGACGTTTCTCAAAATCACCTTTATCAGTAGTCGACGTCACAGTACGTTTGAAATATACCTGAAAAGCCTTTCCTGTGGTTCCATCAGTAATAAACTGATTACCCCATTTATCAAAACTGATTCCGTGAGGGTTAGGACTATTATCCACTACGAGTGAAAAATCAAAGGTACGCGGATTGAAGCGATACAAACCTGACTCACCGGATTCTGCACTCTTGCGCCAAGGCGTTTCAATGTTTTCCAAAATGAAAATACCTCTTTGATAGTAAATATTACCATCAGGACCATAAATAAGATTATTTGCGGTATGATGGGTATCATCAGAACCTAATCCTCCTAACATACGGTACCTGACATCAGCAACACCATCTCCGTTAGTATCCTTGAGGAATAAAATGTCAGGAGCAGAAACCACAATCACACCACCATTCCACAATTCAAAACCTGTAGGATTTGTTACATAAGCAAATGTTGTAGCTTTATCTGCAACCCCATCCCCATTCTCGTCCTTAAGTGTCACTATACGGTCCCTCATTGGTTTCATTGGCTCCCATTTCGGATAATCAGCCCATGAAGCAACCCATATCTGACCTTTGGTATCGATCTGCATGGCTACAGGATTGGCAATCTCGGGAAACTTATCCTCAGAAGCGAATACGGTAACTTTGAAATCTTTAGGTATTGACATCCGCTCAATCGCTTCTTCAGCACTCAAATATTTTATGTCACGCGTAATGTGTGTACCAACAGGATATGGCTCAGGAACATTACTATCATCAACCTTAATATCTTTACCCTGTGCTCTGGCCCAAACACGTTTATCACGGTTTGCAGTCATAGCTTCAAACATTTTCAATTCATTCTGCAACGTAACATGGTTACCATCCTGGATGGTACGTGTACCCCAAACATCATTTCCGCTGGTTGAACGATAACGATTAAACCAATGCCAGTTTTTATCTACAACAGAGCTTCTTAAAGAATCCAACCCGACTTTGGCCATACTTACTTTTTTACCGAACAGGTTTTCAGTTATGTAAAGTCCCAATCTTCTGTTTCCTTCATTATTCAGGTGAACCCCATTAATAGTTAAAGGCTCAGTCGTACTGTCATACATTTTCTGTGTAGCGCTGAACAAATCCAGAAAAGGAACACCCTTTTCTTTGGCTACCTGTGCCATAGCGAGTGTATAAGCCGCTAATCGGCGGTTGTTCTCTTTACCATCAGGTAAATTTTTGGAGTTCAGGTTTTCATGAGCTATAGGTGAAAACAGTACCAGTCGCGGAGCAGCTTTCTTATCATACTTTTGCTTTCGGGTATAGTCTATAAAAGCAACTAACTGCTTCTTAAACTCCGCTGGTTTGTCCTCAAATGACTCATTATATCCAAAAAAGGCGAAGATAACGTTAGCACCAACATTTGTTAAATGCATGTCGCTA
The DNA here is from genome assembly GCA_002257025.1 of Sphingobacteriales bacterium 16-39-50. Lineage (GTDB taxonomy): Bacteria > Bacteroidota > Bacteroidia > Sphingobacteriales > Sphingobacteriaceae > Daejeonella. The sequence continues at coordinate 271,163 of NCHA01000005.1, forward strand.
TCTCCAAAACCTTCGTGTGCACGTGGACGATAGTGAACCTGGTCGCCGGTATAACCCAATTCCCTGAAAACTAACTTTCCATTTGGGTAAACAGATTGCAGATAGGTTTCCAGCCATCCATCGTGCTGCATACGATCAGCAAGTCCATTACCGATTATTGCAATTTTATCACCTGGCCTCAGTTCGAACTTTGGACTTTGTCTCCAGCTGACCAAAAAAATTATCAAAGGGATTAAGAGAGCTGGCGCAACCAGTTTTAAAACATTACTGCCATTAAGAAAAATAGGTCGCACCATTAATTTTCTTAGTTCTTTGAGTTGATTCATCTTTTCTTTATTAATCGTTATTTCTTAAGCAAGATACCTGCTTTTTATTAGTGCATTTCTACTGAACAGGTACCCAAACCTGATCTCAAAAAGTTAAACTGAACATTTGGATGATCTGCAAGGACAGACATCGGAACAGATACGTCAGGAATATTGTTTGAAATCATATAAGTCGTTAACCTTTGTCCAAAAGGATTATCGTGTGCACCTGCATGCCAGATTGAAACTTTATCAGCCTGCCAGGTTTCTTTAGGCCCAACGGACACTGCCTGAGTTGGGATTGTAGGCGCATTTCCACCGCAATGTAATCTTGAGTTCTGTGCAATCGTAATCGGGTGAAGGTCAAGAACACGAGTGGTTAGTTGCTTATATTCTTCAACTGTAGGCGGATTATCGATATATTTTCCCTCACGCATAGGTGGCTCATTAAATGCCCAGTGCTTTACATCACCCTGTCCACCCTGCATAATTGCACATTTAGCTTTTGTCCAGCTCTCAATATACTCAGCGGTATCTGCTTTAGCGAAATGCACGTTCTCATCAGGCATCACTAAATCTTTACGTATTCTGTTAAGGCATAATGATTTAAATGCTCTTTTGAAAGATAAAGGATGGCTTTCTGACACTTCCTTGCCATCAATTACCCACTCATCCATACACCAGAAGTGGGCGTGTTTAAGAGACAATCCCATCTCATTGACCAACATGGCAACCAGGGGCAACTGCTCTGTCGGACCAATAGGACCGCAAATACCTACAGGATTCGAAGCAGTAGCTGATTTCCATGAAGTGATAAACTCAAGAGCTTCAGCTAAATAAAACTCTTCAATTGTATCATAAAAAACTACTTTGAAGCCTGGTCTTGACATAGCAATCATTTCTTCAGGAGTCAAGGCTGCAATTTTATCTGTTACTTTCTGACCTAAATCCAAAGTGGTATAATCCCACCAACCCGGAGCAATAGAACTTTTCTTACGCATAATATTCTTTTAAAATTGTTATAGTATTTTGTTTTTTAATGTTTTTTTATTCGAATTTGTAATCTTGATTTGTTAAATAGCATGCTCCCAGTTCTTTCAAAGGATCAAACCCACCTTCTGAGAAACCAAAATGCAGGTGTCTTCTCCATCCTTCAGCATGTTCAAAGCGATTGGACATGCTTCCAACTGTTAATGAGAAATTTTCCATTGCCTGGATATAGGAATTCATTTTCTGACTGTCCTCCAGCCAATTCTGCTGACTTTTATGAGCCTGCAGAGCTTCACGCTTAGTGTTGTGGACAGCACTTGTATCTATGAAAATCTCAGGAATTACCTTCCGTCTCAAAGGGTCTAAAAGTGAATGAGGCAGGGCATGGTAAACGGCACAATCGTAATTATTTACCGCATCATGATCCGCAGGAAAATTAGGAACACCGCGAATAAAAGCAGCTGTCACTGCCAAACGACTGGTATTCATGTGATCTTCCATATAATCAGAAGGCGAATGAGTTAAGATTACCGATGGTTTAACCATCCGGATTACTCCGGTTAACTTTCTGAGCAATTCAAGTTCATAGAATATCTCAAAATCATTGCAAATCGGGCCATGGAATTGGGCACCCAGAATACTCGCTGCATTTTGGGCTTCCTTCAACCTGATTTCAGTGGTAGTTAAAGAATCGTATTCTATACTCCCACAATTACCGGTTGAAAGATTCATATAATGAATCTCATAGCCTTGATTCTTCAATAAGACCAATGTTCCGGCCATCATGAATTCAATATCATCAGGATGTGCGGCTACTGCCAGCGCTGTCTTCTTCATTTACCCCTTATCAAATAATATTATAATCTCACTGGTTTTCCGGTCGCAGCCGATTTGTCGGCAGCAAAAATGATCTCATGAGTTTTTATACCATCACTTAAGCTTGTGAGTGGCATGTCAACTCCTTCAAGCAGGCATTCAAAGAATTTATCAAACTGTGCCTGATAAGGGTGATCTGCTACATCACCTGTATCGAGCATTTTCATTGCCAATGAACTCCATAAATGGTGGTCAGTCCCGAGTTTCTCAGAGTGGAACTTATCATCCAGCAGACTTCCTTCGCTGCCGAAAAGATGGGTATGGAAATAGTAAGGTTGAATACAATCAATAATAGCTGAAGATTTACCAACTCTTCCATCTTTAAATTTGAAGATACTTACCCTGCTGGTCGTATACTCATAGGCCTGGAAAATTGGATTTTTAGACTTTGTTTCATAACTGGTAACTTCTTCAACATCAGTTCCCATGAATAAAAGCATAGCGTCCAATGCATGGCAACCGGCTGTAAGTATAGAGCTACCGCCTTTAGCCTTTTTAATATTCCAGTGGTACTGACCATACCATGGACCAAGTCCGTGGAGGTAATCAACCTCTGCATAATGAATATCTCCAATCAAACCAGTATCCACTAGTGCTTTAGTAACCATAAACTGATTGGAATAGCGACACTCAAAACAGATACAAACCTTTACTCCTGCCTTTTTTACTTCAGAATCAATTAGTAGGCAGTCTTCCCATGAAAGTGCCATAGGCTTTTCAAGAATGATATGCTTGCCGGCTCTGGCAGCGGCAACCGCCTGTGCAGCATGCTGATCAGAATAACTAGTAATCGACACTGCGTCAATACTCTTGTCCGATAGCATTGCGTTTAAATCAGTATAGGTTTTGATCGGAGAACCCCATTTTTCACTTTCAGCAGCATCGTCGTGAGGGCGCGATGAATAAATAGCTGTAACCTGTGCATTTGGACTTTTATTGATAGCTGTGATGTGTGCGGTAGCAACCCAGCTATACCCAATTATACCTACATTATACTTTTTCATAAATGCTTAATGTTTAAAAAATTAGAAATTGTTATTTTATTAAATGTGAATATTATGATGATAAAAAGATTTTAATTAATTCGCTTTTGCAAGCACACTTGCTATGGTCACAGGAACACCCCCCAGCCTTTTACTTTCATCAGCAGCTTCCATGAATGCATAAATCTCAAGCGTTTCTGCCAGATCAACCGGAGATTTCAGGGTACGAAAGAATTCTGTAACCGGAACAAGCAATCGCCTGTAACCCTCGAATGTCCCAACATTTGCAATTCCTTTTTCTCCAAATGCCGTTCCTCCATAACCTCTTGAACCGGCCCTCAAGCCTCTGAATACTCCAATCCGGCCGCCTTCCCAGGTACCAACAATTACATCAGTATCTGGAGTATGTGTACGGGTAACCTGCTGGCAGCCTGTACCCCCCATTATTGTATAAAGCGATTCAACTCCATGTATTCCATACCAATACATATCGGTATGAGATGCCTGCAATGAGGCAGGGCTATAGGCCTCTGCTCCAAGAACCTTACCTACTTTCCCATTTCGGATTTCCTGTGCTCCGCTAACATATCGCAAGGATGAGGAAGAAAAAACCGGCACCCTGTATTTTTTTGCAGCATTTAATATCTGCACAACTTCCTTTAAATTCGCTCCGATTGGCTTATCTATAAATACCGGCTTCCCTGCCTTGAAAACAGGTAATAACTGCTCCATATGTGGCCTGCCGTCATTGGTTTCAAGCATCACCACATCCGACATAGCAAGCATCTTATCTACAGAATCAACAAGTTCAATTCCACGTCCTTTAGCCTTAACTGCCCAATCCGAAAGCATCTCAGCTTTGAACTCGACATCAGGATTGCCTTTTGGATGATAGATAGCAACAACCCTGAAGCCAGCGATATCCGCATCAACTACCTCCGCATTAAGCATTTCTGAAAAAGCCTCAGTATGTACAGATAGGCCGATAATACCAATCCTGATCTTTTTCTGAGCAGTATCATTTGCAAACAGCATTTGAGACATGCTAGTCATTCCAAGACCAATTCCTGCAACGGCTGCAGTTCTAAGGAAATCACGACGTTGAATTCTGTTCTTCATTTATTACATAGGTTTAAAGGAAATCAAATTTCACTTTCTTAGACAAATTAATCAGATACTCCTGTTTACATTAATGATACTTTTTTCTATAAATTTATCGGCATAGAAGATTGTACCATTTATTGTAATTAAATATAATTCTAATTTATATAAAGAGATTAAGCAATAGGGCTATTTTGGATTGCTTAATCTCATTAAAGTTTAGAATCGCCATCCCGAAAAACACATCTTACTTTTTATCGCGTGCTACTCCTAAGGCGATTCGAAAACCATCCCTGGAATCGGAATAACTAACCCCCTGAAGTCCCAGGCGAACCGCAATACGGGCATTCCCAGGAACGTCAAAATAATTTCCACTACGGCAGACAGGACGATAATTCTGATCGGTAAAAAGAGGTTCTTCATGCCCCCCTTTAGGATCAAAATGATCCAATACAATTTCCCATACCCCGCCACACATGTCCGCCAATCCGAAACCGTTTCTTCCTCTTTCACCATAATGATCAACGGGAGATACAAATGCAAAACCATCACTCCATGGCGCTTTAGCTAATGGCCATGTTTTATTCCGGCCAGGCAGAAAATCAATAGCAGAAATATTTAAACGACCTTCGCCTTCGCTCAGATCATTCCCCCACCAGTAATAAGTACCTTCAAGACCTCCCCTGGCTGCATATTCCCATTCCGCTTCGGTAGGCAGACGATATTCAAGTCCTTTTGGAAGCCGGCCTGCAGCCCTCTCTCTTTTAGTCAGCCACTCACAAAATGCTTTACCATCATTCCAACTCACACAAACCACCGGATAATCATTTCTCAGTGGAAACCCGAAATTCGGATCACGCCAGCTTTTACCTTTTAACGAAATCCATGGATGTGGTGGCGCCTTTGCAGTGATCTTCCATTCAGGATCAAAAACCTGAGTTTTACCACCGGGTTTCTCTGCATCTGTGATATAACCACTTTCTTCAACGAAACGTTTAAACTGACCAACACTAACTTCTGTACGTCCCATCCAGAAACCATCCTTTACACGCATTGGACGAGGATTTTCACCTTCATAAGACTCCCGATCAGTTCCGGGTGTTGCTCCGCCTTCAATACCAGTTGCCCAGGCTTTCTCTGCAGCTGTACTGCCCATTTTAAATTCCCCGGGTGGGATATAAAGTACTTCGAGTGACACGCCTCCTCCTAAATCAAGCTTCTTTACAGTATTCTGTTTAGGTTTTATACCAGAACGGGGGCTGTTACTGTTATCCTGAGCTGTTGCCATAAGCCCTGTTATGGATTGTGGACTCAAAAAGACAATAATTCCAAAAAATAAAATAAACAACAATGTCCTTTTCATAATATTGACTTTGATAGTAGGAGTAAATTGCTTAACATTTATAGAATTTCCGGCCTGCAAATGCAGGCCGGAAATTCTATAAATGTTTTAAAACAGTATGGTTAAGCTAACAAATCAATAATCAGGATTTTGGGTTAGCTTTGGGTTTAACTGGATTTCAGTTAATGGAATTGGAAGCAGAGCCCAGCCTCGTTTATGCGTTCCCTTTTTATTTATCGTCATTAAGTGGCCTCTATATTTTCCTGTAAGCTCAACCTTTGAAGCAGTATAGTTTGCAGGATCATCTGTAAGCTTCATGCCATGAAATTGTTGTTCCATCACATCAAACCAAATGCCCCATCTGCGAATATCCATATATCTGATCACACGTTCCAGGGCGAATTCAATCCTTCTTTCCCGACGAACTATTTCCCTTAGTTTAGTGCGATCTGTTTCAGTAACATTAGGCATAGCTACTTCAGCCCTTCCTCTAACCTTATTAATAGTTTCATCAAGCAATGCCTGGGTAATAGCTTCGTTGTTCTCTATTTTGGCCTCTAAATAACCTAAAAGTACCTCTGCATAACGTATATGAATAATATCATCACCGGAAGAATTATTAGCTCCTGCATAACCTTCAGTAACATACTTTTTCCAGCCATATCCTGTTGCACCAACCAGTTTCCCTATTCCGCTATTTGCTGTTGTGAATTTTACACCGTTAAATACAGTGTAATTAGGCAGAAAGATAGTAGCATAAATACGTGGGTCACGATTTGCAAAAGGATTAGCTGGGTCATATAATGGTGATGTTTCAATAGGCAATCCATCTTTCATCAGATAGCTACTAACCAATTCCTCCAATGCACCATCTTCCTGGTAACCACCATAAACATCCGGATGATAACCCAATTGATTCTGAGGATTTCCATAAAGGCCCGCTATACAGTTGGTAGACAAAATAATCTCCTTACTATTTTCTCCTCTTTCTTCAAAAATCGCTTTATAACGGGGATCAATAATATGAGTATTCAGATCGATAATCTCTTTATAGGTTTTAACTGCATCTGCCCATTTCTTATCCATTAAATCTAACCTTCCTTTAACTGCAAGAGCGGCAGCCTTTAGGATACGGCCCTTTTGATTATCTGGTCTGCTTGCAGGTAAATCTTTAGCCGCTGCCACAAGTTCAGTTTTAGCAAATTCAGTAACTTCTGCTAATGTATTACGAACCTGGTTATTCGAGTCCTCAATACTTAAAACCTGTTTAACCAATGGAACGCCTCCATAATACATAGCAAGAAGCGAGTACTCGTAAGCTCTTAAGAATTTAGCTTCAGCTGTCACTTCAGCTTTCTTTGTAGCATCCATTTTTACTTTATCTATATTCGCAAGAAAATAATTGGCCTTAAAAATTGTACGATAAGCCCTTTGCCAGATTGAGCCCACAACTTGCCCATCACTTGAAACCACATAACCACTATAAATGAGCCCTACCTTACTATTTTTATAGTCTGAATCATCGGTCATACTGGCTAAAATAAGCAGCTCATTGTTATATCCATTATTACCGACACTACTACCGTTGTATATTCCGGTTAGGGCCAGCATAGCATCCGCCTCGCTACTCCAGAAAGAGCCCTCTGATAAATCTGTTAATGGCTGTTGATCCAGCAAATCCTTTTGGCATCCGGATAGACTGACTATAGAAATCAGTATGAATGCACTTACTATCCTTATCTTATTAAATATTTTCATAATCATTATCTTAATTGATTAAAATTTCAAACTTATACCTGCAACATATAATTTGCTAAGCGGGTAATACCAGGCAGAACCACCTGTTTGCATTTCAGGATCCCAACCTTTATAGAAATCTGAAAGGGTAAATAGATTTTCACCACTAACATAAAGACGTAAACTGCTCATACCTGCACGGCTAATTAGTTTCTTAGGCAAAGTATATCCAATCTGAGCATTTTTAAGTCTTAAAAAGGTAGCATCGCGATACCAGAAATCAACACGATTGGTGTTAAAAAATCCGGAAGCTATGTTACGCAATTTAGGATATGCTGCATTCGGATTTGGATTTTGAGGTGTCCATCTGTTTTCATAAGCATCCCTTTGCACATTACTATTGTTTTCAAGCGGGAAGAAGAACTGGCCAAGATTGACCTGATCATTTCTTCCGCCTTCTCCCTGCACCATCAAATTAAAATCGAAATTTTTAAATCCTCCGTTTAAGGTTAAAGCATAGGTTGATGTAGGAAGTGGTTTTCCAATGATAGTCCTATCATATGTTGCATTCACAACACCGTCAGGCACACCACCAGGACCGCTAATATCTAAATACTTAATTCCTCCACCCTGAGCCTGATCTGCAAATGGCTGGGTTGCATAACCGGCAACATCTGCATTGCTTCCGAATAAACCATCACTTTTAAATCCGTAAGCACTACCAATAGGGTATCCCACGAACAGTCCCCTGGCAATATCCCGATCGATCTTTGATAATTTAGTTACCTTATTATTAACAAATGAAACAATAGCGGAGACCCCATAGGAAAATTCTCCAACAACATTTCTATAATTCAGATTGAAATCCCATCCTCTGTTTTCAACTGAACCTGCATTGGTTAGTGCAGGAGTAGCTCCCAACATATTGGATACTGAAACACTATAAAGAATATCATCTGTGGTTTTAACGAAGTAATCAGCTGAAAGAGATAATTTATCATTAAACAGGCCTAAATCAAGTCCAACATTATTAATTGTTGTAGTCTCCCAGGTGATATTTTTATTAGCAAGTGTAGTTACAGCAGCACCGGCGCTTAGAGTACTTCCAAATGGGTAAACCGGCGCAAGTGAAAGCAAGTCCTGATAAGGATAGTTTCCTATTGATTGATTACCTAATTTACCCCATGAAGCACGGAATTTAAGATCACTTAACCATGGCATTCCATCCTGCGCGTTCTTAAAAAAGTTCTCTTGTGATACTCTCCAGGCTGCTGAAAATGAAGGAAATAAGCCCCATCTGCTATCCTGTGGGAAACGCGAAGATCCGTCATAACGGGCATTTGCCTCGAATAGGTATTTATCACGGAAGTTGTAATTAAATCTTCCAAAATAGGATTGCAATGTATTTCTTGATGCACTTCCCGATTGTCTTCCTCGACCTGTTGATCCTGCATTAATTTCATAAATACTATTGTTTGGAAATGCATCCCTGAAAGCACCCAGACCTTTGTCATCATATGTCTGACCAGAAATACCCCCAAGCAGGTAGAAGTTATGATCTTTCACTTTCTTATTGTATTCGGCAATAGTTTGAAGAGTCAAAGCAGTTCCCTGATACCAATTTTCATTTAAACTATTTAAAGCATTGCCATAAGTTGGCGTAATCGCATATTTAGCTACATAAGCTTTTGATTGGTTTAAACCATAAGTATGGCCAATTTGTCCGGTAATTTTAAGATCTTTAAAAACATCCCATATTACACTACCATTAGTATAAAAATTAGTGCCACTGTTTTGCAGAAATGAAGCGCTTTCTAAATCTGCTTCAGGATGAAGTGTCTCATTTCTTCCGTAAAACCCATCGGGCATTCTACCAGGGATAGAATTTGCATTACGCATGGCGCCCCCTACAATAGTTCCAAGACCCAGGCCATTTACACCGGACGGTTGGCTATTCTTGCTTAAATTTCCTGCCATCTTAAGACTAAACTTTAGCTTATCGTTTAATCTGCTATCAAGGTTTACACGAATATTATAGCGGTTTGCATCATTTTTTGTGATTATACCGTTTTCATTATAATAACCTAAAGAAAACATATATTGTGTTTGTTCCGATCCACCACGGGCAGAAATATCATGCCGGGTTGAAATGCCATTACCTGAATTAAATAAATTACCTATGTGATCGAAATTTGGAAAGTTCACCGGATCTGTTCCAGATCTGAACTTTTCAATGTCAGCGTCAGAATACCTCTTTGCTGCGCCAGCATCAAGAAAAACCTGGTTAATAACTTCTGCATATTCCCATGAATTAATCATCTCAGGAACCATAGTTGCCTCTGTCTTACCGATATATGAGTTATAAGTAAAAATCGGCTTCCCCGCAACACCCTTCTTTGTTGTAACTAAGATAACCCCGTTTGCAGCTTTTGAACCAAAAATTGCAGCAGAAGCAGCATCCTTCAAAATTGAAACACTCTCAATATCGTTTGGATCCACAAGATCCAGGGAAGCTTCGATATTATCAACCAGTACGAGTGGACTATTGCCTGCACCACTAAAAGTACCTTGCCCTCTGATAACCAGAGAAGCTCCATTACTTGCAGGATTTCCTCCCCCCTGGCGCACCTGGATACCACTCATTTGGCCCTGTAGGGCAAGAGAAGATTTTGTTACCGCTCTCTTCTCCAATTGCTCGGAACTTACCGAAGCTACTGAACCCGTTAGGTTCACTTTCTTCTGTGTTCCATAACCCACAACAACGACTTCTTCAAGTCCCTGAACATCGCTAACTAAAGCAATATCAAGTGAAGTTTGATTGTTCACGGCGACTTCCTGAGTTACAAAACCTATGTAAGTAACTACAAGAACACTGTTGTTACCCGATACATTGATCGAGTACCTTCCGTCCATACCAGAAGTAGCTCCAACAGAGGTTCCTTTAAGTTTAATACTGACCCCCGGAAGAGTTTCCCCTTTCGTATCAGTTACCTTACCTGTAACGGTTCGGCTTTGCGCACCTGCATAGTACGAAGTACTAAACAGTACGAGAAATAGTAGTAAAATACTTTTCATAATTAATTATTGTTTAAGGTGAAATCAAATTTAGCCCTCAATTAAGCCTCAATCCAGTACTTCTCTTTACATTAATAATACTATATTCCAAAAAATCAGTTAATTAAGAAATTACCCCATTTCAAAATATTTCCTACATAAATATGCTTTCAGAGTGTTTTTTGGACACTAACTATCCTATAAGAATCAACCTGAGTTAGGGCGAGACAAGGTTAATTCTTCACTTTTCGACATCAGAAATCACCTGATCAAGTAGAAAACAGATTCTGCTGTTCGACATGTTCTGAAAGGCATGTCGAATTTCAGATGATGTGGGTTTTAAACTCACTTTTATCTGGAGTACGGGATGCGCAGGCTAACATCCCGAACAGCAGAGCGAATACGAACTTTTCTTTTATGTAGCCTATTAAAATCGTAAGTCCTTTCGAAAGCTAAATTTAAAGCCCAGTGAGAGAATCACATAGTCTTCACGGACCTGACATTCAATATTTGGCTGTAAGCTGAATAATTATTATGGCTGTATGGATGCTGACTATAAGCTACCCTGAAAAGTAAACTATGAATAGGGGATGAGTTTATCTGAACAATATACCATTGGATTTTACTTTTGAATGGCACCTCTTTAATATATGTGCTGATTGCGTATTTGGCAATAAAAATACAATTGAGTATATTTACTCAAACGAAAATCGCTCCTCTAAATTTACATTCCCGTCTTTCTAATTTCTTCGTATTCTGTTCGGCTCATGGCTATGCCTTTGCCGTAAAAGATTTGTAAAAGATCAGGGAAACATCCGAAAAGGATGTGGGAAGGATTTGAGGATTTCCCGAAGCCTTCCCGGAACTGTCTCAGAACTGTCCCGGAACTTGTACGAAGGAAATACGAATCTTCCTCCCGGCATTCCAGAAGAAAAGTAGAGTAGAATAAGGTTTTGAATTGTTGGGATAGCTTACCGGGAGAATATTTCTTTAAAGTTAAATAACCTCAAGAAATGTTTCAAAAATCAGCTGAAAAACTGAGGTATGCTGATTGCTGGTATTCCGTATTTTAAAGCAGCATAAACCTTTGTGAATATAAGATCTTTAGTGCAGATTCCCAATTTTAATATTTTGTCAAAGGTGACAGGTGAGCTTCTTAATTACTAAAATTCAATAATTAATCTGCCGGTCTCTGGCAATCACTTTCCATGTATCGCACACTTCTCCATCTTTTACAATTACCGCACGGTCGTACAGCGCTACCGTTGGGCAAATATGTATCGGGAGCGCATATAAAATATCTCCAATCTTAAAATTATGACCCTTAGCTACTTCAATAACCAGGTGCTCCTCACTCTGTCCAAGGGGCTTCAGGTCCGGATGATTCAAAAAATAAGCCCGCTTCTGCAAATCATTTTCTGAAGCAATTGATTTATGCCCTAGATCGATGCATATTTTGTCTTCAGCAGGTAGTGAAATAACCCTCGTCAGGACAAGCCCCGCATACTGAAAATCCTGCTCTGGCAGGGCATCATGGTAGCCCTTATCCCAGAAAATAAATGTTCCAGGGCAGCATTCTGTGTTTTGTTTTGATGAGTGAATGGCAAATGTTGGTGTTCCACCCGCGACAAGCAATGGTAAATCATGGCCTTCAGACTGAATTTTATTACGAAGTTCTTCGGCTTCCTTAAAATCGCGATCACAGTGGGCAATACGCTCTGAAAGATCATAATCGCGGATATGACCATCATAGGCATGAAATCCTTTGAATTCAATGCCGGGGAGCTTTTGTAATTCTTTAAATAAGTCAAATGCCTGAGCAGGTTTTATTCCTGTTCGGTTCATTCCAACATTAAGATCAATGAACACCGTCAACCCGGATCCGATCCGGGCTGAAACCATTTCGGAGAACATTCGGGCGGATTCAATGTTATCTACCAAACACGAATATTTTGTACCAGGATAGGCATCAATCAGCTTCAAAAGACGAAGAAATTTGGGCTTTACAGGCTGATAGGCGAGTATCACATCTTCAGCACCTGCCATTCCGAGCATTTCTGCCTCAGCTATGCTGGCAGCCTTGAACTTCCTGATCCCGGAGTTCCGCATCATTTTGCAGACCTCTAACATTTTATTGGTCTTGACATGCGGCCGGAGCTGTGCCGGATCTTCAACCATAGACAAAACCTTCCGGATATTATGTTCAACCCGATCCTTGTAGACCACAAGTGCCGGAGAATCAATATTTTCTACATCTTTTATTGTGTACCAGTTCATTGGATGATCATTAATCAGGCCCAGGCTTTTCTCAGGAAGCGTAACCAGTTTTTATAAAATATATTCTCAATATCTTCGGCTGAGTATCCCCTCCGCTTTAACATCCCGTTCAGCTTCTGTAAATCAGAAATATCTTCAAGATCATAAGGCGATTGTTCCTTACCATAAGCACCATCAAGATCGCTTCCAATGGCTACGTTAAGGCTATTTCCTGCAAGCTGACAGATATGATCATAATGATCTACGATCAGCTCCAGATGCACGTTTCTTTCTTTAGGATCATCTTTCCCGCGTACCCAGTTATCTGTAAGCATCCAGGTATCGAAAACTCCGCCAATTACAGCATTTCTCTCTATCAGAACTTTAATCTGATCATCTGTTAACTGCCTTTGGTTATCCACTAGCTTACGGCAATTATGATGGCTTGCCCATACCGGTCCTTTATACATAGATGTTGCCTCATCAAAGCCTTTATCTGTTAAGTGAGTAACATCCAGGATCATATTCAGGCGATCCATCTCAGTAACGAGCTCCCTGCCTGCGGCTGTGAGTCCTTCTGTCCTGCCGGTACCTGCAGCATATCTACCGGGACCATAATGTGCCGGACCGCAAGCCCGAAGGCCGTATGCGTATGCCTTTTCGAGGTAAGAAATATTGACGAATGAATCTGCACCTTCAAGACTGAGAATATACCCCACCGGTTTCCCATTGTCAGGAATGGTTTTATCAAACCAGAGTGCCAGATGGGCTTCCATCTGGCTGAGGTTAGTGATCTGCACCATTTCTCCCTGATCTTCCATCGCACGGTACCAGGCTAACTGAGCCTGTGATATTCCCCAGGCGATCTCAGGAGAATTCCAGCCTGGAATAAGGCTGCCCCGCTCAACGTAACGGGCGATCTGAGTGGCTACGACCAGACCAATCTTACCCTTACGTAATTCAGGTAATGCTACCGTTCCAAGACCCCGATCAAGTTTATCTGTCATTCCGATCTCAGTCTCCCGGATCTCATAAACAGACTTTTTAAGATCCCGGTTCCATTCAATCGCATTCATCGACAGATCGAGATGGCAGTCAAAAATAAATAGTGGTTCTTCAGTCATTTCTTTATTCTGAAAAGTAAAGAGAAAAATTTAAAAGCTAAATTTTCTTTCTTTATGTCGCAATTAAAAACCACATAGATACATAGTTTTAGTGTGTATATCTTAGTTACATAGTTAAAAGCCCGGAAACCGGGCTTCTAACTATGTAAAATTCCTTTAGGGATCTATATTACACTCATGTTTAAACAAAAAGACTATGTGTCTATGTGGTTAACCTATATTAAGAATCGAATTGTGGTTAATAGTAAAATTACCGTCCCTGGCGAAATGCGATCGCATCGATCTCCACTTTTATGCCATGGCCTAAACCTGATTGTACAGTTGTACGTGCAGGTTTAACCTTTGTAAAATAAGTTGCATAAACCGCATTGTAGCGATCGAAATCTTTAATATCACTCAAATGAACCGTACATTTTACTATATCATCCAGAGTAAATCCTGCTGCTTCACAAATACGCTTAACGTTGTGAATAGTCAGATGTGTTTCCTCCTCAATAGTACCTAAAACGAAAGTACTTGTTGTAAAATCTACTGCAGCCTGTCCGCTTACAAACAGCCAATCGCCTGCTGCCAAAACTCCTGCTGAATATGCGCCGGTTGTAAAACTCTTATCTGCTTTATCCGGGTGTTGGATCTCTACTTTTTCCATTTTCTTATTAATTATATTTTTAATGATTTGTTAATTAAATTCTACCGAACCGAAAAATTCCGGCCGATGATAATCCGGTTCTTCGGTTTTTATCTCATTCCATACTACAAAATGTGGTTCAGGAAGGTCATCGCCACATTTATAAAAGTTGGCACGGCATTTTTTCCCTTTCAGGGATTCAAATTGATGGAACTGAAAAGCGCTGAATGGTATTGAAAGGGTCAATTCCCATCCAATATTTGAATCTTTACTATTGGCAGGCTTTATCGAACTCCGTGAAACTATTGATTTGATCAGTTCATCACCCAACATAATACGGTTAGATCTTTCTTCGCCAAAGCTAAGCAGACAGGTACCTGCGCAATTGAACTCGAAATTATAGTATTCCTTTTCATCCCCGAAAGAGACAAAAAACTCTACACAGCTATCTTTATAGACCGGATCATTTGGTTCGGAATAGATAGCCCGGATATGTTTTTCTTCAACGTAAAACTTCAGAAATACCCCCTGATCGCCATAGGCCAATGCAAAAGCTAGCTCAGGCTTATAGGGGTATGCCGCCCAGGGTGTGATATTGATTAGTTCCTGATGAACATGATCCAGCTTCGCCGAAATCTCGTCTACAGCTTGAATGTTATCTGCATGGATATAAGGTACAGAAAGAGTCTTCATATTAACTATCCTTAGCTTCTTTTTCTTCCTTAAGCTTCGCCAGCTTTCTTTTGACGATATCAAAAGGATATTTCATCGCCAGGTTCCTGATCTCATAATTGAAATCTGCAAATGTCTCTTCCCACATTTTGGATTCCTCGGGTGTATACTTATAAAAGCCATGACCATTGGCCACTCCCTTTCCGCCTGCCTTGACAATATCATCAATCAATTTCGGCACATGGGTATCGTTACAAAGTGTGGGATTGAGATCCTTCATCACATTATGATATGCAGGCACACCGGTCAGGTCCATCCATCCGAAAACTCCAACTAGGGTCATCCAGTAACCGGTATTATTACGGCATACTCTATCTACATCCTCAATGGTTGCATACCCATTTTCAACCAGATAAAATGCCTCCCGGTACATGGCATACATCAAGCGATTACCAATAAAGCCGCGAATATCTTTTCTCACCAGTGTGGCTTCCTTATTCCAGTAATTAGAAATTTCATAGAGATATTCACCACCTGCTATATCACTTTCATCACCACAAATTATTTCTAAAAAACGGGTCGTATGTGATGGCTCAGCCCAATGTAATCCGAAGAAACGGGCAGGGTGTTTTGTCATCTTCTGCAAGATACTGATCGGAATAGCAGAAGTATTACTGGTCATTAGTGCATCTTCAGCTATAACTGCTTCGATTTTGCCATAAACAACTTTTTTAATTTCTTCGCTTTCGAGTGTACATTCTATGGCTATTTTGCATGGTTTCAAGGCTCCGTAATCCTCAGTAATGATCAGGTTCTTAAAATAGAATTCCGGATCTTCGCTTACCATTCCTTCTTCTTTTGCCTTGACAAAATGTTTGCGGATACGCGATTCTGCAGTAGTCATATCGATACTGATCGGGGCAATTGCCACCACCGGATGCCCGGCTATCAGCAAGCAGGTCGTAATGCTGCAGCCCATTAGGCCCAGTCCGATAACACCTACCGGAATTTCATTTGTTTTGATTGACATAGCCATCAATATATTTTGATTTGAATAAGATTTTTAGTGATAATTAACAGATTATCAGTTAAGTTTTACTACCTGGCCTGTTCTCACAGATTCATCACATGCAAAAGCAATTCTCAGACTGTTCACTGCATCTTCTCCATGCGCGCTTAGATCAAGATCTTCAAGGATAGCCTTTAAAAAATATGCCTGTTCCCGGTTACATAACTCCTGATGATCCGGCTCGTCTTCCAGATTGATCCATGTATCTTCTTTTGCGAAGAGCTCATCTTTTGTCAGATCAGCATGATGGAAACGTATTGATTCGGTCTTTGTATGTGCCTCAATGGAAGAAGATTTTCCCGCTGCTCCCGCTTCTTTTGCTACTATAGATACAGAACCTTTTGGCCCGACAACATCCTTCACAAAGAATGCGGTTTCACTCATCATTGGTCCCCAGCCAGCTTCATACCATCCCACAGAACCATCCTCAAAACGGATTTGCAACTGTCCGTAATTATAATTTCCGGCAGGGATCTCCTCAGTTAATCTCGCTCCAATCGCATAGACCTGTACCGGTTTAGAACGGGTCATCTGACACATCACATCGATATAATGAACTCCACAATCTACGATCGGACTCAGGGCATTCATTAGATTACGATGCAGCGTCCACATTGCACCATCACTTTGCTGGTTCAAATTCATTCTCATCACCAGTGGTTTACCCAGCTCAGCAGTCAGTTCAATAAATTTCTCCCATGATGGATGATGGCGCAGGATATAACCTACCACTAATTTCTTATTAGCCTTTTTACCTGCAGCAATAACCCGCTCTGCACCTTCCACAGAATCTGCAACCGGCTTTTCAATAAATACATGACAGCCGGCCTCAAAAGCCTGAACGGCATATTTTTCATGAGTATCAGGATAAGTAGAGATACAAACCGCATCAGGTTTAGTAGCTTCCATCGCCTCATCCATATCGTTGAATAAAGCATATTTGTTCCCCATTCTGGCATTCAATACTTCTTTTGATTTTCCACGGGACACAAGTCCGACGATTTCAAATCCTGGATTTGTATGATAAGCCATGGCATGAGAAGCGCCCATGTTTCCACAACCTAAGACTAGGACACGTATTGGTTTTACTTGATTTGACATATTAGATATTGTTCAATTTATTGATGTTAGCATATAAATTTTATAATTTCTATGTGGTTACATTTTAACCACATAGAAACATAGACATTAGTTTTTCGGTAATAAATTAAAATACTCGTTTACATAGGTTTTTTGTCCTTCTTTAAAGATATTACTACAATTGAAGTTTATTAAAATCCCTTTTGGAGATTTCAATAGTTTCATATAGGTTAGAAGCTGCGCTTCAAACACAGAAGTAATTTCCTGAACAGCCTTCAATTCAACGACCAGGCATTTTTCAACAAATAAATCACACCTAAAATCAATTTCCAGTTCTTTATTTTTATAAAGTACCGGCACTTTCATCTCTGTCAAAAAATTTATTTTTCTATGTCCTAACTCTTCTTTTAAACATTGATGATAAACGCTTTCAAGCAAGCCTCTTCCCATTATTTTATGCACTTCAATGGCCGCACCAACAACAACATAAGTCAATTCGTCCAAATATCTTTGCGTTATCATTTGTTGATTCACTAATACAAAACTATGTATCTATGTGGTTAAAACCCTGTAAGCGTTCCCTTATAAATTTCCTTTCTTTAGTTCGCTAACCGCATGATCACAAGCCCTTGCGGTGAAGGCCATATAAGTTAGGGATGGGTTCTGACAGGCGTTTGAAGTCATGAAAGCACCATCAGTAACGAATACATTCTTTACATCATGCATCTGATTCCACTTATTAAGGACTGATGTTTTAGGATCATGCCCCATGCGGGCGGTACCCATCTCGTGAATTGCCATTCCGGGTATTGCCGGTCTGTCGAAGGCTTGAATATCTTTCATCCCTGCAGCTTCCAGAATCTCAGCAGCATCGTTTTTCATATCGATACGCATTTTCCGCTCATTCTCACCAAACTCACAATCCACAGCCAAAAGCGGAAGTCCCCATTTATCCTTCTTTGTTCTGTCGAGGAAAGCACGGTTTTTAAATTCCGGTAAATGTTCACCGAAAGATCCCAATCCCATAACCCATGGTCCCGGTTCTGTCATATCCTCCTTAAAGTCCTGACCAAATCCCATTTCAGGAATAGCGCGTTGCCATCCTGTACGGCTCGCACTTCCTCCGTAATGGAAACCGCGTAAATAATCACGCTCAGGCTTATCACCGAGGTTGCGGTAACGTGGGATATAAATTCCAATCGGGCGACGACCATAGTAATATTTATCATCAAAGCCTTCAGCTCTTCCTGATGCTCCGATCTGAAAGTGATGATCCATCAGGTTATGACCCAGATGCCCGCTGCTGTTACCCAAACCATCAGGAAAGGTATCAGAAGTTGAGTTCAGGAGGATTTGCGTCGTACCCAGGGTCGAGGCATTCATGAAGATTACTTTTGCAGAATATTCAATATGCTCATTCGTCTCTGAATCAATTACCATAACTCCCTTTGCTTTGCGGGTCTCTTTGTCATAAAGAACCTCACTAACAATTGAATAGGGACGAAGGGTAAGATTACCGGTAGCCATCGCTGCTGGCAGAGTTGCTGATTGAGTGCTGAAATATGCCCCAAAGGGACATCCCCTGCTGCAAAGATTTCTGTTCTGACAAGTACCTCTCCCATTATGCGGAACAGTTAGATTAGCCATCCTGTAAACGGTCATCATCCGTTCTTTGTTATAATGCTTTTCAATCCTTTCTTTTACAGCCTTTTCGACGCAGTTCATCTCAAAAGGCGGAAGAAATATGCCATCAGGTAATTGAGCAAGCCCCTCATTTTGTCCGCTGATACCGGCGAAACGCTCCACATAATCATACCATGGTGAAATATCCTTATAACGAACTGGCCAGTCTACGCCATAACCATCCTTTGCATTTGCTGAAAAATCCATCTCACTTAAACGCAGACAACCACGTCCCCAGGTAAGGGATCTTCCACCTACATGATAGCCACGATACCAGTCAAATCGCTTTACTTCGGTATAAGGACAATCAACATCGTCTACCCAAAACTTTGCGTTAAACTCGCTGTACTGACCGGCACGGGTTTGTACCAGATGCCGGCTGCGCTCCTCGGGAGTGATTCTTCCCCTGTGTTTGAACTCCCAGGGTTTCATTAAAGCGGTATCATAATCCTTCACATGTTCCACATTACGACCACGTTCCAGCATTAATACTTTTAAACCCTTCTCTGTCAATTCTTTGGCTGCCCAACCACCGCTTATACCCGAACCAACAACTATCGCATCGTAGGTATTCTGCTTCTCTGCTTTTATATTAATATTCATCTGTCTTATTCAATATTCTATTAATCAATAATTAGGTAGCCCATGCTTTCTGTCCGGGCTGCAATGGAATACAGGCTTCATACCTTCCCGGTATATGAACATACCGCAAAGCTTGTGTCGCTCCAATTTCTGAGGTATAATAACCCAAACAGGTGAGTTCGTACATTAATTGGAAAAAGTGTGAAGGTGTAGTGCCGGCTTTGATCTGTGCCTGGGCTTCGGCTTTAAAGAATTTAAAGATTTCCTCCCGCTCCTTAAGGGATAATGCTATAAACGATTTCTTATACTGGCTTTGTGAGACCTCATCTACTCTCATTAAACCATCCGCGAAATGCTTTTGAATATCTGCGGTATAACAATCCTGCATCATCATCACTATAAATGGGCCAAGGCCTGCAGCTTTGGCTCCAAGTACTCCCTTGGTATCCGGAATAATCGTGTCGGCAATTTCTGCGATCAATGCTTCCTGTGAGGCTATTGATTTTGCTTCAATACCATTCCCTGCAACGGGGATCAGCACTTCGGCAAATGCTCCAAAGCCTGAAAAAGTAATTGCTCCCCCTAATAAAAAGGTAGCTCTTCTGACTGCTTCTCTTCTATTCATCTATCTGTATTAATAATTATTATTCGTTTTATTCCGGGCATTAGCCAGGTATCCATGTCGTTACAAATGATATAAACCTTAGTCAATTCCGGCTTAACAGGCTTCAGTCTGGCAAGAAAGGCCTGAATCATAAATATTTGACTATTATAAGTAATTTTCTTTAAACTGAGCGGTATGATTTACTAATTTGTCCAATTTTATGAGTGCTCATAGTTGCCATCAGGGCTCAGGAATCTGCATACCCAATCTCGGAATAAAAATAATACTTATACCATTCAATGCCTGATACTTTTATTCGCAAAAGCAATCCAATTTGCCATCCGTTACTTTCGGAATTTTCAGAATTGGCACAATATCAAACAATCCAAATAACAAATTGGTTAATGATTGTATGCAGCATGAATCGTTCTTAAGAATTGTGCTTATCCGACTGCCTGCTCAATTCAAAAGGTAGTTAAAGCTGATGCCTACAGGCAGTCTGTTTCTCTTAATTTATAAGAGCTATCAAAATTCAGAGAGTCGGGATATTTGAAAAAGAATCTATCATTTCGGCTATAGCTTTCCCCATATCCTTCGATAAACTTGTCACCCTCTAACTTAAAGGCAACCTGCCTGCAGGATTGAATACCTTCCGAAAGAAAAGTATACTCAGCAATTAAAATATTGCCATTCATCCTTCCATTTATGGTTCCAGTATTTTTATCCTTTTCTTTAAAATTATAAACCAGATAACCAGTTATAGAGTCTCCTAAATGAGTCAGATTCATACTAACCGTATCACTTAAGCCAGCATACAAATAACAATTGGTGGCTGCAGTATTTTTCTTATCAACTATTGCCGAAGTGTTTGTTTCCGTTTCCTTAACCTGAGTATTACAGGAAGCCAGGAGAACTGCGAGGATTAGAATATTAAATGTTTTCATGAGAATAATGTTCGTTAAATATTTAAACAAGATCCAGTGCAATAAAACTGCCAGAATCCAGATTGATTGGTAACAACAAGGATTTTGTTTGGCTTGATGGAATATTCTTAGTAAATGTTATTTTTAAGCTGCAACATTTATGTGGAAGAGTTGAATTATTTCAAGAAAATGAATTTTAATAACACGAGATTGTCACGTCGTCGTACCTCCTCCTCACAAGGACACAAAATTGGAAATTCAGAAGAGATTCCTGCTTTTAGCTTTCAGCATTACCCTTTCAGCTTCCTTTTAAGCTTTCTGCTCAACAACCGTCACCTCAGATAGCGCGTTAAACAAATACACAGCACCGGTTTTAATTTCAACGCAACGGTAGCGTTTTCTGACCAGAGCTTCTTTTCTGAACACACGTCCATCAGGCAATGAGAACAGAGTTTTCAGCGGAAGTTTTTCTACGCAAACAATGTGGTCAGGCTTACTGTCGTATTGTTTGAGGACACGATAAAGTTTGAGATCTACACAACTGGAAGCGGCCGGGTTTTCGAGATAATTCTGGATGGCATGGTTAATATCAGGCGGAAAGATTGATTGCTCAAAAAAGGGCTTCATCATCCGTTTAAAATTATTTTTCCATTCTTGACCGTGGGGTTTTGCTTTACGCTTGTATTCATTCCAGGTCAATAAATGCGCGAACTCATGCACTGTGGTAATCAGGAAGGCATAGGGATTGAGATCATAATTAACTGAAATCCGATGGCCGACATTTTTAAAAGGGTGGCGATAGTCGCCGTGCTTGGTACTTCGGTTTCTGGAGACTTTGAACTCACATTCAAAATAATCTATCCAGCGCGCGATAACAGGTGCAGCGCCCGGCGGCAGATAATTTTTCAGTACAGTAATCTTATCCAATTTTATTTCAGAAGCTGGTATACTAACAGACTTGCAAGATAAGCCAAAGTGGTCATGTACACAATTTGAATTAGAGGCCATCTCCATCCCTTGGTTTCGCGGTAAACCACGGCAATAGTACTGATACATTGCATTGAGAACGCGTAGAACATCATCAGCGAAAAGGCCACAGCGGTAGTAAATACAGGTAATCCGGTTTCCGGATTATGGGCAGAAGCCATTTTCTCACGTACAGATTCCAGATGGGAATCATCACCTTCCACACTATAAATAGTTGCCATCGTACCTACAAATACTTCACGTGCAGCAAAGGAAGTAATCAATGCAATACCAATCTTCCAGTCAAAGCCCAGCGGCCTAATCACCGGCTCAATAGATTTACCCAAAATTCCAGCATAGGAGTTCTCAAGTTTTTCGGAAGCAATAAGGCGATCAATTTCTGCAGGTGGAAGTTGTTTTCTTATTGAAACTTCGTTGTATTTGCTATCGATTTTATCAAATCGATCTGATGGTCCGTAAGATGAAAGCACCCATAAAATAATGGATACTGCAATAATGACTTTTCCGGCTTCAATTACGAAGGCCTTTACACTGCGATACATAGTCAAAAGCACATTATTCCATCGTGGCATTCGATAAACCGGAAGCTCCATAATGAAGTATCCGCGTTCGCGTGCACGAATCATGTGCTTCATTACCCAGGCGACTAAAATTGCGCTCACAATACTTAGAAGATACAATGACATCAATGCCAGTCCCTGCATATTAATAAAACCCCAGACCTTCTCATCAGGTACCACCAGTGAGATCAATAAGGTATAAACCGGCAGACGTGCAGAACAGGCAATCAGCGGAGTAACCATGATCGTAATCATCCGGTCTTTCCAGCTTTCAATATTCCGGGCACTCATGATCGAAGGAACGGCACAGGCAAATCCACCGATCAATGGAACGATAGATTTACCACTCAAACCTACTTTACGCATGATTCTATCCATCATGAAAGTAACTCTCGACATATATCCTGTATCCTCCAAAACTGATATACACGCGAATAAAATTGCGATTTGAGGAATAAAAATTACAACCCCGCTTAATCCGGCGAGTACTCCATTCACCAGCAGGTCGGTTAATACTCCGGGAGGCAGAATCTTCAGACTTACTTCTGTTAACCAAAGGAACAAATCCTCTATCAATGACATCGGATACTCAGACCAGGAAAATATGGCCTGGAATATCATAAAAAGTATGGCAAAAAAAATGACGAAACCAAAAATCTGATGGGTAAGAATCTTATCGATCCGGTTACTCATTGTTTCCTGTTTAGGATCAGAATGAACTTTCACGGTATCAAAAAGCACATCATTGATGAAATTATAC
Organism: Sphingobacteriales bacterium 16-39-50; assembly: GCA_002257025.1. GTDB lineage: Bacteria > Bacteroidota > Bacteroidia > Sphingobacteriales > Sphingobacteriaceae > Daejeonella. The sequence goes on from NCHA01000005.1 coordinate 294,479, forward strand.
CTGGCAATAGTCTCGGTGGCTTGTGCTTTTTGTGAATGGAAGTCGAATTCCCTATTGAGCCCGGCTACCTTCTGCTTCTCCTTTTCGGATAGAAAAGCCAGGTTTTCATACTGATGAGCGATCTGCAATGCAGTATAAGGCTTATCAATCTTCAGTTCATCCTGAATCGCTTTAATCAGCCCGGGTGCGATGCTTTCAACCTCAATGGAAGGTAATTGAAGAGGAATAGAACTATTGTTCAGTATGGCCTGCTTAAGACGTTCAATTCCCTCTTGTTTGCGTGCAGATACTGGAATTACCTGAACCCCTAGCTTTAGCGCCAGCTCATCCACAGAAATTTCAATTCCTGAGCGGGCAGCCAGATCCATCATATTCAGAGCGATTATGATAGGAATATTCAGATCTGCGATTTGAGAAAAAAGCAGTAAATTTCTTTTAAGATTTGAGGCGTCTGCAACAAAAATAATCAGGTCGGGAAAGTCTGCTCCTGATCCATCACTAAGTGCATCAAGTACAATACGCTCATCCCTGCTTTTGGGATAAAAACTGTAGGTACCGGGAAGATCTGTGATTTGAGCAGTATGCTGATTGGGGAGTTTACAATATCCAGTCTTTTTCTCAACAGTTACTCCCGGGAAATTACCGATCTTTTGGTTTAAACCAGTTAGAACATTAAAAAGTGTAGATTTTCCGGAATTGGGGTTGCCAACTAATGCAATTTTTAAATCGCCGTTCACCTGGAGATTATTGCATGATGATGGTTGAAGCTTCCTTTTTTCTCAAAGTAAGCTGATAACCTGAAACCGTAATAGCCATAGGATCCCCTAGTGGAGCTAAACGTTCAACAACAATAGATTCACCCGGCAAACAACCCATTTCCATCAACTTTACAGACATTTCAAGATCAGTAAATTCCTTGATAATTCCGGTTTGCCCTGGTATTAATTGTGAAAGCTTCATATCCCTGTTTAAATCTGAATCAAAAATAATGCTTATTTGAATTAATTCCAAATAAGAAAATTGATTTTACAAAATAATTAGAAATTATGGTTGAAGAGAAATTCCTGCCGGAGCAGGAGCCCGATAGAATTTTGGACATTTACAGCCTTTCTTAAATATACTGCATGAACTCAGGCTCAGGAAAACCAGCAGGAAGGTGATTTTAAAGCAGTTTTTCATTGAATCGAACTCTATGTAAAAAAATATAGCTAAAGATTCCCATTCCAACTCCGGTCATATCCGCAAATAAGTCCCACCATTCGGCAGAACGATAAGTGAAAACCTCAAGTTGAAGGATCTCAATCCCGGCACCTAAAAACAGTGTGATACCAAGAATTTTCAGAATCGTCAGTGGGCGATAGGTATAACTCGCCTGCTGTCTGATTTTTCCATAAAATAAAAACACTGTCAGAACGAAGAAAAAGCCTGTATGGGCCAATTTATCGAAGCCCTCAAAAAAGGTAAAACCAACCTTACTAGTATCAGTTGGGGGCATCTCACAGAGTATAACCACAAAGATGGCCCAAAGAATTGATAGATACTGATATCGTAAGGATTTTAACATTAAACCCCTATCTGTGTTTTATAATCTCCGGCTGATAATAATTCTTCAACCTGGGCTGTATCTTTCAACTCGATCTTAACCATCCAGCCGTCTCCATAAGGATCACTGTTAACCAGTTCAGGCTTTGCATCCAGTTTCTTATTGATTTCAAGAACCCTGCCAGTTAGTGGCATGAACAGATCTGAAACTGTTTTTACAGCCTCGACCGTTCCAAATACATCTTCACGGGCTACTTCTTTTCCAAGGGTATTGATATCGACGTAAACGATATCGCCCAATTCATGCTGTGCAAATTCAGTAATACCAACATAAGCATGATTACCTTCAACGCGTACCCATTCGTGATCTTTAGTGTATTTTAATTCTGCAGGAAAATTCATTGTGTTTTGGTTTTAGTTTTTTTTCAAAAATACTCTAAGAATTGCAGACTTGCAATTCTAAATTTAGAGGTATTTGAGTTTATATATGCTGAGGAATGCGCAATGTTATGATTTAAGAGTCTACTCGGGTTTGCGGGTTCCGCCATTTCGAACACAACGGCAGTATTTTCCTTCTTAAGGTTGGAATTCGCGTTGTGGAGAAATCTGTTGATGGTGAGCTTGCTTTTGACCAAGGGATTTCTCTTCGCGTTTAAACTATTTTTTAAGACAACAATTGAGGTTGCTCATCGAAATGACGGTGCATTACACATACCCTAGCATAGCCAAAAAAACCTATCAAAGATTAAACCTCAAATTAACACCAAAATTGCTGAACGAAGTATTAAATGTTTGTGAGGTATATGGTTTGGTGATATTGCCATCATAGAATAATCTCATCGTAAAGCGCTGGTTTAACACATAATCAACGGATGGCCGGGCGGTAATATTTTTCGCTCCTGATGAAACCTCTGCGTCTTCAACATCTGCCCGGTAGATCACCAGCTTACGGTCAGTTAAGGCAAAGTCCATTTTAAAATTCATGTCATTATCAAGTTTCAATGACTTGAATAATCCAAAAGGAAAACGGAATTTTGTGGTACGGTAACCTAAGCCAAAAACTGCTCCGTCCTCTTTCTGTTGTGCCAGCTGACTGTTCGACAAACTAAAACTCAGGGCTCTTGATTTGCGATACTCCAGGTTCAGGGTCATATTATTCTTCAACCTGACATCTACCCCAAATAATGGCAGAAACTGCTCAAACAAGGTGATTTGAGAAAACTGATAAAATGGAAGAAAGTTTCCACTGGCATCTTTCACATTAACTGCACCATTTGATTCCTGATAACGTACCAGTGAATTAAACCCGTTCACGCTGTAAAGTGAACGGTATGCATGATTAATATCAACAGAAGTAAAAATCTCGTTGAAGAAAGAATATTTCGTCAATCCGTTATAGCTGAGCCTCCAATTAGGAATTGGCACTTTGGGGAAGCGATTAAGGGAAATCTTATTTGCATCCTTACCGGTATAGGCCGCCATGAAAGAGGCAATCAAAACATCTTGTGAGCTCTTGCCATAACCATCGGCATAGCCTCCTGCTGAACCCGAAGAGTTTGGATTCTGAGCTCCAAGTCGTTGTGAGATTATCGCTCTGTTCTCCTGAAATTGTTGAAACAGACGAGAAGAATTGTTTAACTTATTCTCCTTACTGAAGGCTGTTTTCATCGAGAAAAAGGAAATATTAAAGTCCCCGGTAGTAACCGGACTCAAATTTTCGAAGCTATTACTAGAGGGAAGGAATTTGAAATTTGTTGAATAATTAAAACTCTGGCTTTTGGTGGCGGTCAGTTCAATACGAAGGTCGCGGATAGGCTCAATCAAGCCTCTGAAACTCATATCTTCTTTAATGGTATTAATGTATAGCTGATTCAGCAATGAATCACGGGTGATCCAGCCATTCTCCAATGATCGGGTCCTGATATCCTGCTGTCCACCAAAAATAAAATCATAACCCGGAGCATTTAAACTAAGATCCTGCCCAATGAAACCTGTTTTTGGAAGATACCCGGGCAGAAAGGTCCCCTCGGTTTTGGTATATGCCCCGCTGACATTTTTCAGACTGGTGATCAGATTAATCAGGAAGCCTGCAGCTTTACTTTTATCTGCCTGATTCATACTTCTTACAAACCCAAATTTATTATACAAAGCAACCATACTCAATGTAGGATTGAGCTGTACTGTACGTGAATTCTGAATCGTATTCCCCACATTGATCCTTGGGTCATTCATGGTTAATAAAGGTTCTGTCTGCCAGTTAAAACCCGAACCATAACGGGCTGCCAGTGTAATCCAGTCCAGCCCCGGAATTTTATTGATCGGAACATTATAGGTCAGGTTCATGGTATGACCATAATCTGTGGTCCGGCCCAGTTTCATGAGGTTTTGCCAGAGCGTATCCCGTTTCAGCCCATTTATTCTACCCTCAGGCTCATCAATAATAGAATAATTGGTTGCATTAAAATCTATCTGCATGGAACGGGTCAGGTTCCAGCTGATGCCATAGAGACGCGACATCTGGAAATTTTTATTAAAATTGGTATTGATTGGAAGGAAGTTATTGGGGTCATTATCCCGCAAAGTATTTTCAGAATATAAGCGATCAACATCTATCCGGAAATTCAGAATTGATGGTAAAAGACTGAAATTAAAGTCCCTGATCAATGAAAGACTCTTCGATTTAATCAGCTTCTCGAAAGGAGTAATACTCTTGGCTTGTTTCGAATAATTATACTGCAATCCGGCACGATAGGTTTTCTGAATGGTACTCTCATTGATGAAATCGCGGTGATTAAACTCATTAAATGCATAGCTGGCACTCAGGTTTTCAATATCCCAAAGGCGTGTTTTACTTTCAGGATTGGTTTTTATTTTGCGTACGTCTGTAAAATTAATACTCTTCCTGGCAGTATAATCCTCAGTAATAAACTTCAATGAATCCCGGACTTCTTTTGAAGAGTTCTGGAGGGTGGTTTTAAACTCAGTATCCATAATTCTGGGATCATACTGAGGTGAAGCTACCTGTTTTGAGAAGTTCACGTACATGGGTACTTTTAATCCGGTACGTTCAGGGAAGAATTTGCCAAGTTCCACATTTCCGGAAAGATCAAATAGCATATCATCTTCCCTGTTTCGCTCGCTTACCCTGCGATCTATAGAACCGAAGCCAATTGTACTTTTGCTACCTGAGATGGTAACATCTGCAAAATCTGCAAGTTTTGCGTTCATCCTGGCGGTTGCGGCCCAGCCTCCTCGTTCATCAAAATCGGTTAACCGCATCTCATTAAACCAGATTTGGGCTGATTTGTCGAGCCCGTCATCAAGACCCGGACTTGCCAGACTTCGCAATGGATTACGAACCCCAAGCATATAAACACGAACCTTACTCAGATCAGGCTGTCCTTTGACGGTGATAATGTTCTGCCCGTCCTGATAAATAAACGGACGATTAATCGGCCATGGTTGTCCGTTAAAAACTGCCTTGTTTCTAGCGGCTTTTGCTTCCAAAAACAATCTCAGCTCCACATCAATCTTATTCTGGTCAGGCCATATCAGACCAGGGGAACTGGTTCCCGGGCTTGTGACTTTTAATGGAATTTCATAATCATAATAATTGTCCTGATTATCAGTACCCACCCTTAGAAATGCCCGAAGGTCATTATCCCGTAACTGATCTCCCTCTGCGTGAATGAACATCTCCAGGCGCTTATAGGAGCGAAAATCATTCATCGTAGTTCTGAATGCGGCTCGTCCGTATCCATCCCGAAGATTCCGGACGCTTAATGCCAGTGACTGTTCATTCTGGCGGGATTCACCTCTGAAATTTGTAAAATCTATTTCCCTTGTAATACCCGGAGGAAGAACATAAGGTATCGGGGTACGTTTTCCATTCTCCTCTATATTCACCGCACTTACATCAATTATTGAATTGTCGAGGCCGGGATTAATTAGTGAAGGATCAGCAATAACCTTGGACGGGTTATTCTCGGAATTATACCTCCGCCACTCTCCTCTGACCAATTGCAATTTCGCCAGACGCATTATGGTGGTGTCAGCAAAATCAGTCATGAACATCCTGATAAAGCGAATCGATTTGAAATCATTAATATTTCCAACCTTTTGCAAATATTCTGCAATCGGAATTTTGAACTGGATCCACCTGACCGTTTCCTGTGTTCCATTAGCCAGTCTTACCGTTGCGGGAACGATGTCTGAAACATAATTAGTTCCTACCGAAAGCAGATCCTGAGGCCGAATAGAGACCTTGTACTGAAAATACTCATCTGCTTGTGTGGAATTGTTGTCCCTGTTTATATCCTCTCCATCAGGAAAAGATGTTGCAGCGGTATTTTCAATCCCAGTCTGGTCAAGTGATTGCTGAGCGGTTTTTGAGTTTCCTTCAGGATTATTATACTTCTCATACCGCTTTAGAATACCGGCATTGGCCTGATCCAGATTTGATCCCCTGTAATATTGAAAATCATCTGATGCCGGATCACTTTCAATTGAAATTGCAGCCTGAGGATTGATACTGGCCTTTACCTGATTCAAAAAAGAACTGAACTGCTGTCTCTCGTCTGTGCTACTCAGTCCATCAATACCTATATCCTGAAACTGCCGGGCCGTAGGGTTATTGTCAAATGCCTGAATAACCGGCTGTAGTTTTGGAACCCTTCCCCATATGGTGCTTTCTGTCTTTGCAGTATTCCCATCTATTGGTAAGCCATTTTCCATACTTTTCCTTCCATCTTTCAGGATATCTTCGGTAATATTACCCAGGTTGAAATAGAGATCACCACCTGCACTGGTTGTATTGTAAATGAATGGATCAAGCATCCACATTTCTATGAACTCGATGTTCAATGCCTCAAAGTCGTTCGTTTCTAATTTTCTGAATATCCCACCCCACCTGCTTCGCGGATTAGTTAGTGTGCCTGAAGAAGTCAGTCCCGAAGTAGTGAAATTATATGGCCCCCTGATTGTAGGATAGAAAGCCAGATCGAAGGTTGGGAGAATGATTGCCTGCCCGGTATTGGAATCTTTAAAAGGAAAAACCTCCCGTTCAAAAACCTGACGTACATAATGATTTGATAATTCATTCTTATCCCTTCTGATATTATCAGGTGTAAGTGTATTTCCTGTCAGGAAAAATATCGGATCAATATTATAAAAAGCAAGTCTTGCCCGGTTATAACCGTAGGCCAGATCATTGTTCAGCCTTGATTCAGGGAAATGCTGCGGGGTACCCGATATCTGCCAGGAAATAGCACTTTTTATATCGATCATGGACCTGCTTGCCTCAAAATCGTCCAGATAACTTGCCCCGTTCCTGCTCCCTGCAAAATTTAATGCTCTTGGATGGCCCGGAACCAGACTGGCATACTCCCCATTAAAGGTAATACTGGAAGGCTCCTTGGTATTGATGAATGGAATCTTATCTACCATCCGTGTAAGCCACCTGGATGGGGAATTATAACTTGCATCTATACCCCAAATTGTATTGGATATGGCTTCTTCCCCAATATTCACTTTCTGAGTGAGCGGTTTTTCCGTCAGGTTCATGAAGGTACCACCGAGATTCAGTTTATCATTTACACGATAATCAAAACGTGTACCGGTAAGCGAACGCTGCTGTAATCCAAAAAGTTCATTGTTTTCGAGTTTGATTCTTATGGGCTGCCCTGAGCTCAAAAGAGCCGAATTTAAAATTCTTACCACTCCTATATTATAATCTACCGTAAAGTCGACACCTTCCTGCAATGGCATTGACCCTGCAACTACTTGTACTGAACCCGGTGGAACATTGATAGCATTCAGCTGAAATTCTGAACCTCCCTGCGACTGATAGGTACCCCTGATCTGATATCTGTTCAATCTGGCAAACAGTTGCTGAGCAATTACTTTTGTAGAGTCATAAAGAGGCTGATAAACATATTTATCAATCAGATTACGCTCAGATACCGGATTAAAACTTTTAGCCAGATCAGAGCCAAAAGGTTCTACCAGAGGGAAGGTAATCCTGCCATTCTGAGGATCGATGGTAATACCCTCCAGAAAATCGAAATAACCATCAGGCTTACGGTCGTTCTGCTGATTCAGATTATCCAGATTGGTCATCTGTATCCATAGTTTATTACTGGTATTCTGCCCTTCAGTAATCTGTGGTTTTTCTATGCCGGTTTCCTCATCAAGCCTGAAAATGTTTAGTTTAAAGTCATTGCGACTAACCTGATATGCCCCAAGAGTATAGATATTCTTCATCATCAAATCCCAGGTCGGCAGGCTGGTTTTTAAAGTTTCATTCTTTAATAACTTAACATACAGGACTTCCGGGGTGGAATTATTCACCGGAATATCTGTTGAAAACTCCCCTACCTGGTATTCAACTCCATTGATTGTATATCGAAAAGCAACCGCAAGCACCTCATCAGCATTTAATTGGGTATTCAGTGAAATATAACCAAGCCGCGGATTTAATATATATTCCTTATCAGTAAGATTCCTCGCAAATGTGAGTTTAGCGAAATTGTCAGTACCACCGCCTGCTGCCTGAAAAAACGAAATCGCATCATTGGAATTGGTCTGTCTTACCCCCGGCGGGAGAACCTGCAGCAAATTATTTGACTGCTGACCGAAACCAGGACCTGCAAAACCTGAAGGGAACACCGAATAACCCTGACCACCCTGAACCTGAAAAGTATTGTAAACCTTATTTTCGCCCAAATCCAGTAAGCCAAGGACATCTCTTGAATTTACTGTGCTGTTTGCTCGGTTAGTTACCCAGACTTCTATTTTTGTGATATTAATATTGGAGCTATTGAGCGGAATATTTTCAAGGGCTTTATTATAATTATCCCTGAAATACTGGGCCAGAAAATAATGCTTATTTGTTTCATAATTATCCGCAGAAATGCTGAATTCATTTTGCTGTGACCCATTGGTGATTGTAATTTCCTTCTGCTGTGATTTTTGCTGCGAAAAAATACTGGTTACATTTAATTTCCCGAATTGCAGTTGGGTCTTCAATCCAAACAAAGCCTGACTTCCACTGATCAGGGAAGAGCTTAAAGGCAGACTTACGTTACCGGCCTCTATCTTTCTTATAATCTCATCATCTTTCCCTGTATAATCAAGCTTGACCTGGTTCTCGAAATCAAACTGGGCTTCTGTATTATAATTGGTACTGATCCTCATCTTTTCGCCAATCTGCCCCACCACATTCATTTGTATACGCTGGTCGAAATCAAAATTACCCTGCCTGCGCTGCCGTTCATTGAACAAAGGGTTCTCATTCCGGCTTAAACGACCAGAAAAAGTAAGATCAGCGGATCCCTGAGGACGTATTTCTATTGTGTTTCCCCCAAATAATTTTTCAAAAGATTTACTGTTTACCATCACCGGCGGAATGAACCCTGGTTCACGGGCCTCAGAAAGCGGAAGATCCGCCAGTTCGCGCCAGTAATTGCGCTTGATCAGTTCATTTTCATATTTCTGATACTCTTCAATACTCAGATACTGGGGAGCACGGTAAAGCCGCTCTCCTATCTTTTCACGTATGATATACCGTTTTGATACCGGATCGAATTCAACACTTCTCTGAATATTCGATGGATTGGGGAGAATGATCCCTGTTTGCGGTTTGAACTGCAGCGTTTTAGAATCCTTAAAAGGATAAATAAGTTTAACTGTGTCTTTTGCAGCAGGAGTATTCTGAGCCATTACCCGTCCTGCAAACAGAAGAAGGAAGACACAAAAAAAACTCCTCAGGCAAAAAGTTGCAGCACTTCTCAATTTAAAATGATATTGATTTAATTATAAGCTTTTAAGGGCAATTTTTATCAAAGCTTCTACAGATAAATTTTCTGCAGAAGCTTTGATTGCGCTTTCAAGCGACTTTTCAGCAATATTTTTATTAAACCCTAACATAACCAAAGCTGATAACGCTTCATCCTTCGCCGTATTATGAACAGGCATAGAGATCAGTGAATCAGGACCTTCCTTCTTTAACTTATCCTGCAGTTCGAGTATCATCCTTTGTGCCGATTTGGGGCCGATTCCTTTAATCCTTTGTATCAGAGGCACATCTCCTTTAACGATGGCTGCCTGGATCTCAGACGGGGTGATCGACGACAATATCATTCTGCCTGTATTGGGGCCGATTCCTGAAACAGAAATTAGGTGTAAAAATAAGCGACGCTCACCCTCATCATAAAAACCATACAAGGTATGTGCATCCTCCTTCACATGAAGCCAGATATACAGCTTGCAATGTTCCTTCTCCTCCAATGCCGCATATGTATTCAGCGAAATATTAATGTGATAACCTATGCTACCAGCCTCTATTACCACATAAGTTGGGCACTTGAATACGAGTTTACCGTTAATATATGCGTACATCTGTTCAGATTAATATTAATTCAAAATAATTCAGCGGCTTAAATTCTATCCTTTTTTAAAGCCCGTTTAAATATACCTTTTACCCGAGGATTGACAAGCATTGAACTTTCTTCCTCCTTTGTCTGAACATCCACTACAGCTATTGTAACCATATTCACAATTTCACGCACCGAACTGCCTAATTGCAAAATATGTACGGGTTTATTAAGTCCCAGCAAGATTGGACCTACTGCCTCAGCACCACCAATTTCCTGCAATAATTTATAGGCAATATTACCTGATTCAAGATTTGGGAATACCAATACATTGGCAGGGGCACCAACCAGCGCACTGAAAGGATAATTATCCTTAAGCAGGTCGGGATTCATCGCAAAATTTGCCTGCATATCTCCGTCAACTGTAATATCCTTATGCTTCTCATGTAAGATCTTTACTGCCTGGCGAACTTTCTCAGGTACAGCTCCATCATTTGATCCAAAATTTGAGTAAGAAAGCATTGCAACTCTTGGCTGAATATTAAACTTCCTGACAGAATGATCAAGCAGTGCGGTAATAGCAACAAGTTCATCGACCGTTGGATTCTCATTCACTGTGGTATCACCGAAAAACACAGGACCCTTCTTCGTCAGCATCATGTACATTCCTGCAACACGGTTAACACCATCTTCAATACCAATCACCTGAAGTGCAGGCTTAATGGTTGAAGGATAATCTTTGGTTAATCCAGAGATCAAAGCATCTGCTTCTCCGAACTGTACCATGGCAGCACCATAATAATTTCGGTCACGCATCAATTTTTTAGCCTCAAATAAGGTAATTCCACGACGCTGACGTTTCTTGTAAAGGTATTCAGCAAATTGGTTACTTTTTTCAAGCTCCTCAAGCGGATCGATAATGTTTACTCCTTCCAGTTCCAGCTCATTTTCAAGCATGATGCGGCTAATCAGCCCTTTATTCCCAAGCAGAATCGGTATAGCAATACCTTCATCGCGAACAATTTGTGCTGCTTTTAGAATTTTATAATTATCTGCTTCTGCGAAAACAACACGCTTAGGAGCACTTTTTGCCTTATTAGTAATCGTCCGCATCAATTTATCATCAAGACCTAGACGGGCTTTCAATTCTTCATTATAGGCTTCCCAGTCTTTTATCCCCTTTCGGGCAACACCTGAATCCATCGCCGCTTTGGCAACTGCGGGCGAAACTGAAGTAATTAAGCGAAGGTCAATAGGCTTCGGAATGATATAATCCTTTCCGAATTTTATATTTTTTAAGTTATACGCAAGATTAACCGATTCAGGAACCGTTTTCTTTGCCAGTTCAGCGATTGCGATAACTGCTGCCTTTTTCATTTCTTCATTGATTCCGGTAGCCCTCACGTCGAGTGCCCCTCTGAAGATATACGGAAAACCGAGAACATTATTTACCTGATTTGGATAATCAGACCGGCCGGTAGCCATGATTATGTCTTTACGGGTTTTTATTGCCAGTTCATAGGCAATCTCAGGATCGGGGTTTGCCATTGCAAAAACAATTGGATTTTTTGCCATTGTTTTAAGCATTTCAGCAGTTAAGACATCCGGAGAGGAAAGCCCAATGAATACATCCGAATCTTTAACAGCCTCAGCAAGGGTATTGATCTTACGGGTAGTTGCGAATTCAGCTTTGGTACCTTCAAGATTTGCACGATCGTTACGAATCACTCCTGAGCGATCAAGCATCACAATATTTTCTTTACGGGCCCCCAGGCTTACGTACAAGCGGGTACATGAAATTGCTGCCGCACCGGCACCATTAACTACAATCTTAACTTTATCCAGTTTCTTTTTCTGTAATTCACATGCATTGATCAGTGCAGCTGCAGAGATGATTGCGGTCCCATGCTGATCGTCGTGCATAACCGGTATAGACATCACTTCCTTAAGACGACGTTCAATTTCAAAGCACTCCGGGGCCTTGATATCCTCCAGATTAATACCCCCGAAAGTTGGCTCAAGCGCTTTTACAATAGTCACAAATTCATCAATGTTCTGGGTATCCAGTTCGAGGTCAAACACATCGATATCAGCAAATATTTTAAAGAGTAATCCCTTACCCTCCATCACCGGTTTTCCGGCTTCGGGGCCTATATCCCCCAAACCAAGTACAGCTGAACCATTACTGATTACCGCTACCAGGTTCCCCTTTGCGGTATACTTGTAGACATCATCTTTATTTTCTGCAATCCGAAGGCAGGGTTCTGCCACACCGGGTGAATAGGCCAGCGATAAATCACGCTGAGAATTTGTTGGCTTGGTTGGTACAACCTGTATTTTTCCGGGACGGCCATGAGAATGGTAGTCCAATGCGTCTTGTTTACGGTTAGTTTTGCTCATTAAGTTTAGGAATTGGTCAGTTGGGCAAAATTACAATTCTTTTCGTTATGGCTGGAATAAACAAACACAAGCAGGTTTGAATGTTTGGAAACTAAGTTCTATTAATTTTAAGCCGCATTCCGGCTCTAATTGACGACTTTTTAAGACCGTTTAGGGCTTGTATTTTACTAACAGTTGAACCCTTTTTTTCAGCTATCTCAGAAAGAGTATCGCCTGGTTTTACTGTATAGTATAAATACGGACTTGCTTTTTTTGACAGTTCAGTTCTTGAAGGAGCAGACTTTTTTGCTGCAGCAACCAAAGGTGCCGGTTCGGCCAATTCAGTTGTTCCATTAAAAAGGTCATATAAAGATGTATAGGCATTATTCTTTACTGAAGGAAGCACCAGCGGTATTGGGGTTGATGCAGACCCATTGACAATCTCCCTTTTAAATGAAGGATTTAGAAGGAGTAACTCCTTTACATCCAGGTCTGTTGCGGCAGCTATACTGCTGATCGAAATCCTTTTATTAACCGGAATCACATCAGTCAATGTGCTGAAGCCTGCAGGTTTAACAGAAATTTCATGATCCTTAAAAAATTTCATCGAATAAACTGTAGCGATAAATGCTGGAACGTAATTCTGAGTTTGGACTGGCAAAAACGGTCTTACCTTCCAAAAATCAGCCACCCCACCAGATTTAGCGATTGCTCTGGTTACAGCACCGGTACCACAGTTAAATGCAGCAATGGCCAGAAGCCAGTCGCCAATTCTCGCATGTGCATCAAACAGATATCTTGCTGCTGCATAACTTGCCTTCACCGGATCCTTACGTTCATCGGTATAATTATCCATTACCAAACCGTAGCCCTTCGCCGTTGCATACATAAACTGCCATGGGCCAACAGCGCCTGATCTCGAAACTGCCTGCGGGTTTAGTGCCGATTCTACAACTGTAAGAAACTTAAGTTCTTCGGGAATACCAGCCTCTTTCAATGCTTTTTCAAAGATCGGGAAGTAGTATTCAGATAAGCCGAGCATCTTCCCAATCTGTTCCTTTCTTCCGGTATAAATGTCGATATAGCGTTGAACATGTTCATTATAGCTTAATGAAACTTCCTTCTGGATAGAGTCAAGCCTTTTTTTATAAACTAGGTTCTGATAGCTCAGGACCGGATCAGGTACAGTACTTGGGGTAAAAAGAGTATCTCTCTGGCTTACCAGCTTATCAGAATGTTTCAGAAGAACCGAATCCTGTCTTAAACTGGCTGAGGCATGGATAGAAAATATCAGAGATACTATTGCAAAAAATACAGTAATTATCGTTTTTCTCATATTTTAAAAATAGAGTACGGCAAATTTACCGGATTAAAAAACATTCCTATAGAGACCAGAATATTATAATGCCTTTATCAAGTTCTGGAATTTGTTTGAAAAAGCTAACAGATCAGCTTCCCCGAATCGCTTGCCTAAAAACTGCATCCCTAACGGTAAACCGGCAGTATTATTGCCTGCGGGCAAGGAAATTGCAGGAATACCAGCCAATGAAGCCTGTACTGTAAAAATGTCGGCGAGATAATTCACCACCGGATCATCACTTTCCTCACCAATGTTAAAGGCTGGTGTAGGTGCGGTTGGAAGCATAATAAAATCATACTCCTCCAATATCTTATTCGTCTTATCGCGGATCAACCTGCGTACTTTTTGTGCTTTTGAATAGTAAGCATCATAATATCCGGCACTAAGAACAAAGGTTCCGAGCACAATTCTTCGCTTCACTTCCGGCCCAAAACCCTCCGAACGGGAAGTCTTATAGGTTGATTCGAGATCAAATGCACGTTTACTGCGGTAACCATAATGTACCCCATCGTAACGGGCCAGATTAGAAGAGGCCTCGGCCATTGTGAGAATATAATAGGTAGGAACAACATATTCCAGAAATTCAAAAGAAACGGGCTCGACCACATGACCTGCAGCTTTTAAAGAACTGATGCTCTTTTCAAATGCAAGTTTAACTTCAGAATCAAGTCCTTTTGAATGCAGTGCTTCCGACAAATAGGCAATCTTTTCCTTTTTGACTTCTTTAACCTCTGATGTATAAGAGGGTACTGCCCTTTGGGAAACCGTACTGTCATAATCATCTGAACCTGCTATAATTTCAAGCAGAATAGCGGCATCCTCTACACAATTTGTGATCGGTCCAACCTGATCAAACGAGGAGGCATAAGAAATAATTCCATGCCTTGAAACCCTGCCATAACTTGGCTTCAATCCAACAACTCCGCAAAATGCGGCCGGTTGACGGACTGATCCACCAGTATCTGTACCCAAAGCTGCAAGGCATAATCCGGCCTGAACAGCTACGGCAGCGCCTCCGGAGGAACCACCCGACACCCTGGCTTTGTCGGCATTGTTTCTTACAGGACCATAATAAGAAGATTCATTAGATGCTCCCATTGCAAATTCATCGCAATTAAGTCTCCCTATAATCAATGCATCTTCGGCCAAAAGCCGCTCAACAACCGTTGAAGAAAAAGGAGAAACATAATTTTCAAGTATTCTTGAACAGGCAGAGACTTTGTGGTCCTTATAACAAATATTGTCTTTTATGGCTATTACCATCCCGGCAAGTCTGCCTGCCTGTCCGGCATCCAACTTTTGCTGAATCCGCAAGGCTTCAGAACGCACTTCATCAGTAAAGACCTCTACAAAAGCATTCAGCTCCCGCTCTTCGTCGATACGTTTTAAGTAATGTTCAACCAGAAAGGGTAATGTAAATTCTTTATCTTGCTTTGCCAGAGCAGACTGAACTTTGGAAAGAGAAGAAATACCTTCCATGCCTCAAATATTGTGTTAATAGAAATCTAATTTTATGATTCTGCAACAAGATGTTAACAAGACTCATAACTGTTGTTAAGCCAGGATTGGCTTTCTATCGTCTCTATAGATTCCAAATAAGGCAATTAAGTTTAAAATAGAAATTTCCTCCGGCAATGATATCACCAGAGGAAATTAGTCCCAGATTGATTATATTATTTAGTCTCCTGGTCTTTTGAAGTAGAAGCAGGAGTTTCACCTTCACCGTTTTGAGCAGTCTTGAATTCTTTAATTCCTTTACCCAATCCGCGCATAAGCTCAGGGATTTTTTTACCTCCAAACATTAACAGAACTACCACGACAATTAGGATAACTTCGGTGGCTCCCAGTCCTGCAAATAATAAAATTGAATTTGACATAATAATTTATTTAATGTGCGATTTTTGTATGCTCAAGTCCCGTTTCATCGGGATGGTTTGTTGTTTCTGACCCGGGGTCAACAAAAGTATTTTCAGGTTCATATCCTGCATCAGGGGTATTATTTTCCTGTTCGAGTTCTGTTTGGGAAGCATATCCATGCTCCAGAACAGCCTCATCAGGACTAGGATAACCTGTTACGGCAGATGTTTCAGTATCTACATAATCTGCAACTGATTGAACTTCAGATTTTACCTGATCAGCAACCTCGTTTACACTATTAATGTTGTTATGAATTTCTCTTTTAATTCCATCAGAAGCATCCTTAAACTCTCTGAGGCCTTTACCCAAACCACGTGCAAGCTCCGGAAGTTTTTTGCCTCCAAATAATAAGAGAACAACTAGGAATATCAGGATCATCTCAGGCCCTCCGATATTCATAAACAATAACACAGAATTAAACATACTCATAATACAATATACAAATATAGGCAATAAAATGCCTTTTTCTTAAAATTTAATTCGCCAGCCACCCGGCAGGATTCATTGGTGTTGCACCTTTTCGGACTTCAAAGTGAACTTCTGTGGTTCCATCAATGGGATCAGTAATTACCGACCCGATATTTTGTTTTAACGTAACTTTCTGTCCTCTTGATACATTTACACTCTTTAAATTCGAATATACGGTAAAATATTCGCCATGTCTGATCAAAACAGCATAAGAACCTGAAATATTCTGAACAGCAGCAACCTCACCTCCAAACACAGCACGAACTGATGAACCCGGCGCCGTTTTAATATCAACCCCATTATTTTCTGTGGTCACATTACGTCCATAAGTATGATTTCCAAAATCTTCAATAATCATTCCATTTGTTACCGGCCAGGGAAGGTTACCCCGGCTTCCAAGAAAATCAGAAGACAGCTTTGCAGATTCAGGCGTTGCTGCAAGTATACTCGATCCGCTTGCAACAGGCTTATAATCAGGTGCATCCTTATTTTCTGCTTTCGCCTTTGCAGCAGCGGCTCTAGCTTCAGCCTCGGCACGTTTCCTTGCTGCTTCAATTTCCCGGTTAATTGCATTTTGGATCGCCCGATTCAAAACAGCCGATTCTCTCTGTTTTTGGGTAAGTTCCTGTTTTAACTTTCTCTCCCGACTGGTAAGGCTGTTCAGAACCTTGGATTTACTATTCTTTTGTATACCCAGAGTCCGCCTTTCCTTCTGCTGATCTGTTAAAATATGGCTTTTTTCCTTTTTATTCCGGTCAAGTTCGCTGATCTTAACATTCAATTCCTTTTGAGTCCCTTCAATATACTTTGCCTGTTTCTTTCTGTATTCACTGAATTGCTGAAGGTATTTCAAACGTTTATAAGCCTGATTGAAATTCTGAGCGGCAAAAATAAACATGAGTTTACTATATGAACTCTGATTACGAAAAGCGAATAATACCATTGCAGCATATTCCTTTTTTAATTTAATAAGTTGCGATTGAAGTGCACGTACCGTATTCGTATTATCTGAAATCTGATTATTAAGTAACTTAACTTCTGAATTGATAATATTGATTTTTTTTTCACGTAGTCTGATCTGAGCATTGAGTGCACGAATCTCTTTCAGAGAAAGATTTTTATTATTAGCAGTCTGATTAAGGCTCTTGTTCAAAGACTCTATTTCCCTTGTCAACACTTCCTTGCGTCTTCTCAGCTCAGAACTACTTTGAGCAAACGCAGCACTTACTGAACAAAATAATACAAGAAAAAGGATACACTTCAAACACTTCATTCTATCAAATATACTTAATTTTTAATCAAAAAACGCTCAGGAACCCTGAATGGAAGTTCTAAAGGACCATCCAGATCTACCTTTAAAAACTTAAGATCCAGCAGAAACTTCTTGGTTTTAACTTTGGAATCCATGACCACTGTATGCGGAATCTGCTGCTGATTGACCAATATGAAATCAGAATAATTTGCCGTAAGTTCCTGCTTGGCTATCTGATCATTCAGGTTCGTATACACTACTTTATTTTGTGAACTAACCCGTAAATTATAAGTCAATCCTCCCAAAATGCTTCTTAGTTTAGCCTCATCGCTTTCCATATTCAGCTCAGTTGAATCAGTGATGAATTCTGAAACAGTGTTTCCTATCAGGATAGATTGAAGGGTTCTGAAGTTGATCTGCTCATTTGTAAACTCATAGATATAACTGAATGGTTTCTTAATATAAACATTATCTAGTCGATTCAGTATTTTGACACTATCCGGGGTGATCAGTGCTCTGGCCACCTCAAGTCCCGCAAGGGCTGTTATTGAAACCCATATCACCTCATTATTTTTGATACGGAAATTCATATTAACATCATTGCTTTTGTCATTGATACTGAGCACCGCCTTTGATTTAACAGCGAGGGTATTGAAAACCATATCACTTTCATTAATAGATTTCAATTTATTCTTTCTGGTATTATCCGCCTCAGCAGAAACAGCAGGGCTCTCGGGAACTGCCGCTACCGGCAATATCACTTTTTTAGCCTTACAGCTTGTTAAGGCAAATAACAGCACCAATACGTAAACCGTATTAATCAATATATTTTTTTTCATTTATCTTTTTATCCAGTGTTTCTGAGCGTGAACCGCTTTCTTTTGCCTTTTTCCATTGTTCAAGGGCCTTTTCCCTTTCTCCAAGGAAATATAAAATATCACCGTAATGTTCTATCTGTACCGCACTGTTGGAATTATGTTGCAATGCCTTCTCAATCCATATTTTTGCTTCGGCATATTTCTTGAGTTTAAATAAAATCCAGGCATAGGTGTCTTCTGATGATGCATTATCAGGGTCAAGTTCGATGGAACGCCTTGACATTTTTTCGGCTTCAAGCAGATTCTCCTCTCTTAACGATAAATAATAGGCATAATTATTTAAAACATAAGAATTTCTAGAATCAAGTTCGAGTGCTTTGATATAGGCCTGGTCAGATTCCTTAAATTGCTTCAGGTAATTGAAAGAATCGCCCATGGTGGAATAGATCTGAATAAGTATCTCCTTATCATCAGTTTCCAGATCTAAAGCACTTTTCAAATAAGTTATTGCCTTCTCATGTTTTTGAGTTTGTGCGTATCCAATACCAGTGTACAAATAAAGTGCAGCCTGATTAGGAAAAATACTCAGGGCATGATCTCCATCAAGGATTGCTTGTTGAAATTCACCCCGGCTAACTTCTATACGCAATAATTGCTCCCAGATCTGATATACCTGATCATTAATTGCAAGCGCTTTCTTGTAGGATTCCTGAGCCTGTGGATATTTCCGCTCCTGAAACAGCACATCGCCATAAACGGCATGAGCTTTAGCCTCCTCAGGATGAATCCTCACCATAATCGAAGCCAGCTCATTGGCATAGGCTCTTGCCTTCATATCAGCAAACATTGGAAAAAAGGAAAGTACGATCCTAACCTTCTCATCGATATTCAGATCAGGATCTTCGAAAGCAACCTTTAGCTCTATGAATGTGTTTTCAAACTGTCTGAGTGCCTTATAATTATCGGCAAGGGCAAGCCGGACCATCGCATTGGCAGGTGAGATTTCCTTTGCCTTATTCAAAATTTCAACCGCCTTCTGTCTTTCCCCTGCTTTGACATAAACTTCACTCAGATAAATATAATTTCTCAGGTCTTCCGGTTTTGAACGAATCTGTTTTTCCAGTTCATCAGTAAGTTTAGCCGATTTACCCTGCTGCATCAGAATACGTTGCCTGGCTGATACCAGATCTTCTGAAGAGCCAAATCTCCTTTCTATCTCGTCGTAAGCATCTTCAGCATCGTCCACACGCTTTAATATCAGTAAAGCATTTGCCCTGTCATAATAATAGGCCTCATTTTTTGGTGATATTCTGGATAGTTCCTCCAAAACAAAAACCAGATCATCAATTTTATTTGTTCTTTTATAAATATCAGAGAGTAATACCCAGTACCACTCATTTTCAGGACTTACTGTAACAGCTTTCCTTATCAATCTTTCAGCATCCTCCGGTTTGTTATCTGCAAAACTGATATTTGCCAGCTCATACAATGCTGCATCATTAGCAGGATCCAAATCAAGAACTTTTGAAAAACTTGATGCCGCCTGAGCATAATTCATTGAGAGCTTTTCCTGCAGTCCATCAAAAAATAATTCCTTTACCCGAATACTGTCTCTCTGATTTAAAGTTTTCCCAATAACAATTACAGGTTCAGTCTTTTCGGCTCTGTTCCGCTGAGCAGATACAGAAAATGTGCAAAGCAAAAAAAACGATATAGCTATGCCCCCTTTAATCATGCCATTATAATCCAGTATGACCATAACCACCTGCTCCGCGAACAGTGTCGCTTAATATTTCAACCTGCTCCCAGTTTACCTGCTCGTGTCTTGAAATAATCATTTGGGCAATTCGGTCGCCATTATTAATTTCGAAATCAGTGTCAGAGAAATTGATCAGCAGAATTTTTATTTCTCCCCTGTAATCTGCATCAATCGTTCCCGGAGAATTCAGGATGCTGATACCATGCTTCAATGCAAGTCCGCTTCTGGGCCTAATCTGTGCCTCAAACCCAACCGGCAATTCAATAAACAAACCGCTCGGAACCAACTTCCGCTCCATCGGTTTTAAAATTAAAGCTTCCGTTAGATTGGCTCTGAGATCCATCCCTGCTGATGCAGCAGTTTCATAAGCCGGCAATTGATGGGATGATTTATTTATAATGCGGATGTTCATTTTGTGCCGAGGATTAACTTTATTTCCTTTCTTTCTGTGAAAAGAATCGTAACTGTAAATATAAGAAACAAGGCATTTCCTACGATCAGATTGCGATCAAATACTACAAATGCTACAAAAACAATACAAATGGAAGCCAGAAGATAAATTATATTCTTTTTGAGCTTATAAGGGATGGGGTAATTTCGCTGCCCCCATAAATAGGAAAGAATCATCATTACAGTATATGCAGTAAGTGAGATCCAGGCAGAAGCCATATAACTAAACTTTGGTATGAAGATTATATTGAGAATGATAGTTAAGATTGCCCCGATCCCTGAAATATATAATCCGTATCGTGTCTGATCGGATAATTTATACCAGATGGACAAATTGATATAGATCCCAAGACTTACATAGCCGAATAATAAAATGGGAACTATCTTTAAACCCGACCAGTAAAGCGCCTGTTCAGAAGCGTCCTTCTTATAAATAAAGTACTTAAGCAGCTCGATATTTGCAACCAGGAACACAAAGATCAGGGAAACGGCAATGACAAAGTAATCCATAATACGGGCATAAGTTTCGGTAGCGTTCTTATTCTTTGCCTGACTAAAGAAGAAAGGCTCTGCCCCGAGCCGAAAAGCATTTATGAAGATGCTTAGAAATACAGCAATCTTGTAGCAAGCTGCATAAATTCCTACCTCCTGTTCGGCAATTTCAGCAGGTAAAAGTTGTCCCAGAAATACCTTATCTATATTTTCATTGATGATGAAGGATATGTTGGCAATCAAAACAGGTAAGCTATAGACCAGCATTTCCTTCAATAAAGAAATATCATAGCTGAATGTCAATTTCAACAGCTCCGGCATAAGCAGCAATAGAGTTATCAGACTGGCAATCAGGTTGGAAATGAACACATAACCTACCCAACCTTCTCTGTACCAGTCGGTTAAATATTCTGCACCAAACCAGCCTTCCTTTATGATCATTGGAAAAACAAATATGAAGAGCAGGTTTAAGCCGATGAACGTTACTATATTAGTGAATTTGATGATGCTATAGCGTATCGACCGGCCATCAGCCCTTAATTTCGCAAATGGTATTACTGCCAGTACATCGGCAACCAGGATGTAAATAAAATATTTGATATAACGGGCATAATCAGGATCATAAACTGTACCTCTTTGCATCCAGGCTGCGATATCACCAACAAAAAGAAAGCTGAACAGCAGAAATGTGAATGCAATCAATGAGACCGTAAAAAAAGTATTGTTATATACTTTTTGCTTGTCGTTCTCATATTTATTCAGGTACCTGAAATAGGTGGTTTCCATTCCGAATGCCAGTAGAGCATTGAACATGGAAGCCCAGCTGTACATCAATGAAAAAATACCGTAAACTTTTGGGGAGTAAAGTCCTACATAAACCGGAGTAAGAAAAAAGTTTAAAAACCGGGCTATGACAGTACTTATCCCGTAAATAGCAGTCTGACCGGCAAATTTTTTAATTGCTGACAATGAGAGATAAGATTAGATCGTATAATTATCTTTTTACTACTTCAAAATTAACATAGTTTTTCAATTCAGCTTCGCTGGAGGATACATTTTCAACTACTGCCCTGTCAGAGCCTTTATGGCAAAACTCAAGAAAGAGTTCTAATGAGAAATCGTCGCCTTCAGCTTCAATGAAAACAGTACCATCCGGTCGGTTTCGTGCTGTCCCTTTGATTCCAAGCTGATCAGCAACTGCTTTACTCGTTGATCTGAAAAACACACCCTGCACTTTTCCGCTGATAATAATATCTAGATGCTTCATTGAATTGTTCTAAAAACTTAATTTAACGTGAACTCAACACAATATTTTAAAAACCACATACCTGCCGGCAGGCAGGGAAACATAGCATTTTATAGTATCTAACCTAAATTTTAGGCACAGATAGCCTTGAAGCTTCGCTTCAATCTATATGATTTACAATCTATGTTTCCTTTAAAGCCCTATAAATACAATCTATGTGGTTAAATATTAATCTTTAGATTGTTAAATATCGAGCTCACTTAATTTACTAATGCGTTCCTTTTCTTTGATAAATTCCTCCCAAATCTCATTCACAATCTGTGCGGCTGGTTTTATTTCATCTATATATGAAGCCACTTGTCCTATTTCCAGCTCCCCGTCAATCATGTTTCCTTCAAACATTCCCATTTTTGCCCTGCCCCTGCCTAATAACTCCATCAGTTCTGTCCGGCTGGCTCCTTCAGCCTCCGCCTTTTCAACGGCTCTGTAGAAATCATTCTTGAGTAAACGTACCGGCATCAATGATTTCATACTCAGTTTGGTATCACCCTCAGCTGCCTTAATTATAGCCTCTTTGAAGTTCTGATGTGCAGAGGATTCTTCAGATGCTGCAAATACAGAACCGATTTGCACTCCTTCAGCCCCAAGAGCAAATGCAGCAAGCATAGCTTTCCCGCTACCAATCCCCCCCGCAGCTATTACCGGAACCGATACTGTATCACAGATTTCTGGGATAAGACATAAGGTAGTTGTTTCCTCCCGACCATTATGCCCTCCGGCTTCAAAACCTTCTGCGACGATCGCATCGGCACCACTATCTTCAGCTTTTTTTGCAAATTTCTTATTGGCGATAACATGGACAACCTTGATATTATTTTCTTTCAGAAAGGGAGTCCAAAGTGCCGGGTTGCCGGCAGAGCTGAAAACAATCTCAACTTTTTCTTCCACAATTATCTCCATAATCTTCTCAATATCAGGATATAACAAAGGTACATTTACTCCAAATGGCATGGATGTGGCAAGCCTGCATTTTTGAATATGCTCCCGTAATACCTCCGGATACATAGAACCCGCACCGATTAAACCAAGTCCGCCTGCATTTGATACTGCCGAAGCCAATCGCCAGCCGCTGCACCAGACCATTCCGCCCTGAATGATCGGATATTCAATATTGAAGAGTTTCTTAATGCTGTTCATTTCAATCGGATCAAAACTATAGACAAGGTCAGTAAAATTGTCTTAAATGAGCTTCCTTATTGTTGAATGTTTGGTCAATTCAAGTCCATCCGCATTTTGGATCAGGTTTAATCCGGGAGTTTTCCCCTTTTCAATCGAACCAAAACGCTTATCAATGCCTAAAAACTCAGCTCCATTGAGTGTAGCCCAGCGTATGGTTTGCGAAAAAGGCAATTCAGGAGAATACTCTTTTAACACCTTCAGTTCAGATAAAATACAAAGTTTATCATTTGACGCAAGGCTATCTGTTCCTATAGTGATCTTAAGATCATCAGCAAGAAACTGATTGATATCCGGCAGCTTGCCTTCGATGTACAGGTTGGCATTGGGACAAAAACACCAGTAAATGTCATTACCGGAAGCAGTCACAGCAGCTAAATCCTCCCTACTTGTATAGGTATTATGAACCAGTAAGGTATTTTGCTTTGCCGAAAACAATGGCAATATACTCTGGATGGAGCTTTGGTACCGGGCTTTGAAAAAGTTCAGATCCAGATTCAACATCTTGTAAAAATCAAGAAAATCCCCGCTTCTATTCATGAAAAGATCAGTTTCAGCCCGACTTTCCTGATTGTGCATACTGCATAGGTTTTCGTGGCTTTCCGAATATTCGCGAAGAAGGCTAAAAAGTTTTTCGGAAACAGAATAGGGTGCATGAGGTACAATGGACGCAGGCAAGGGTGCAAAATCGGATTTCAATTCAAGCGCTTTATTAAATACTATTTCAGCTTTCGCCGGGTCAAAACCCAGCAACTCTACGAAAGTATGGTAATAAATTCTGCTGTTTTGCTTTACTGATTTTGAAAAATGATTATTTGAAATATCACCAACAGCCACAATTCCATTGGCAGACATCAGCTGATCATTTTTTCTCAGGGCTGTTAATACCTCTTCTTCATCTGCCGTCCGTTGAGATATTACAGCTTTTATAAAGGAGACCAGCCCTGTAGCTTTTGGGATTTTACCATGCAAATGCGAAAGTTCCAGGTGACAGTGTGTATTTACGAAGCCTGGAACGATGATGCCCTGATACCTCTCTATCGGTTCGGCGATAGATTTTGCAGCTTCTGAAGTATATACCGCATCGATCTCGCCATCCTGATGCAGAGCCACAATCCCGTCTTTAATCGGGTCACCGCTAACTGTAAATATATAATCTGCGCTGAGGTATCTGAGCATGTGGTAAAAATAGGAGTTATTAATTAGTATTGGGTAGTGAGTATTGAGTATTGAGATAGATTCGTTTTCACTTCTAATTTACCTGTTCAACTGTTAACAGCTAACTGACAACAGGTAACTAGCAATTGATAACTCGTGCGGCAAGCTAAATTTCCGTACTTTTGCAAACAATGCCATTATCTGAGAAAAAAGACATTCGAAGCCTATCCATGGAGCAACTGAAACAGGAGTTCATTGCGATGGGCGAACCATCATTCCGCGCTAAACAGGTTTATGAATGGTTGTGGGAAAAATCATGCACTGATTTTGATGAAATGAGCAATCTTTCCAAATCTCTTAGAGAGAAATTAAAGGAGACTTTTACCATCAATAATGTTGAGGTTCATCATTCGCAATTCAGTAATGACAAAACCATAAAAAGCACATTCAAACTGTTTGACAGCAATATTATTGAGGGAGTGCTGATACCTGCTACAGACCGTATGACTGCCTGCGTGAGTTCACAAGTTGGATGCAGCCTCACCTGCAAGTTTTGTGCAACAGGCTATATGGATAGAAAACGTAACCTGAATGCTGATGAAATTTATGATCAGGTAGTACTCATTGACAAACAAGCCAAAGAAAATTACAATGTACCACTAACCAATATTGTTTATATGGGGATGGGTGAGCCCTTGCTGAATTACGCTAATGTCATGAAATCCATTGAGCGAATCACCGCTCCCGACGGACTGAATATGGCTGCAAAACGGATTACCGTTTCAACTGCCGGGATTGCAAAAATGATTAAGAAGCTGGGTGATGATGCTGTACGTTTTAATCTTGCCCTTTCCCTTCATGCAGCCAATGATGAAAAAAGGAATACCATTATGCCT
Organism: Sphingobacteriales bacterium 16-39-50; assembly: GCA_002257025.1. Classification (GTDB taxonomy): domain Bacteria; phylum Bacteroidota; class Bacteroidia; order Sphingobacteriales; family Sphingobacteriaceae; genus Daejeonella. The sequence continues at coordinate 319,824 of NCHA01000005.1, forward strand.
ATCAATGAGCAAAATTCTCTAAAAGCATTGGCAGAGGCATTAAAATACTATTTTTCAAAAACCAAAAACCCTGTTACATACGAATACATTGTTTTCAATGATTTCAATGATAATATTTCGGATGCCGAAGAACTGGTAAAATTCTGCAGGCATATTCCATGTAAAGTGAACATCATCGAATACAACCCGATCTCTTTTGCTGATTTTGAAAATGCCGGCGAGGACAGGATCGAAGCATTTGCAGCGCATTTGCGCAAAAATGGGGTCAATACCAATATCCGGAGAAGCAGAGGAAAAGATATTGATGCAGCTTGCGGGCAATTGGCGGTGAAATCGTAAAATTAATGAGCAAATTAGAGAATGAGCAAATTAGTAAATAGGGTAAAGACTTACGAAATCACATAGGCGTCTAGAAAGTAGATTTCGTCAGTCACATCAATTGGAGCATTGACAAATTAGGGAATGAGAATTTAGCAAATAACCAAAAAGAGTACTTTGTCAATGTGATGATACCTATTTATACCATTCCCTAAACCATTACATACACCACCTCTCTTCCGATACACATGCCTCGTACCTTCATTTCATGAAGAGGTTTCTGTCCTATCTAAATGATTTTTTTTGCCTGTTCTTCCCAGAACTCTGTGCAGCATGTGGGCGTAATCTTTTCAGAAATGAAAAAATAATCTGCACAAATTGTATTTACCATTTACCCCGCACCAACTTTCACATTGATACTCAAAACAAGATGGCAAGGCAACTTTGGGGTAGATTTAACTTCGAACAAGCTATAGCCTTTGTTTACTTTCAGAAGGGAAACAGGGTTCAAAATCTAATGCATCAGTTGAAATATAATAAAAAGCCAGAAGTGGGAATCCGGATTGGAGAACTCTACGCCTGGCAATTAATCAGGTCTGAAGGCTGGGTGAATCCAGATCTGATCATACCAATACCTTTGCACCCGGTAAGACTGAAAAAAAGAGGTTATAATCAAAGTGAGGAAATATCCAAAGGTTTAGCCTCAGTTCTAAAACTGCCTGTAAGTACCCAACACTTGATTCGAACAGAAAATACCGAATCTCAAACCAAAAAATCAAGGTTTGCCAGATACGAAAATCTGAAAGATGCCTTTATAATAAAAAACGCTACTGAACTGATTCAGAAACACATTATACTTGTAGACGATGTAATGACCACTGGAGCTACAGTGGAGGCCTGCAGCAATGAATTGTTAAAAATTGAAGGACTTAAGATCAGCATTTGTACCCTGGCCTATGCTGAATGAGGGATCCGTCATTTCGGACACAGCAGCAAAATTTTCTTCTTAAGGCAGGAATGTGCGGTGTGGAGAAATCTGCTTTTGTGAGGCTCTGCCTTTGATCATGAGATTTCTCTTCGCGTGTACTATAATTCTAAGTACAACAATTTTTTTCGCTCATCGAAATGACGGGATAGGGATCCGTCATTTCGAACACAGCAGTAGTATTTTCTTCTTAATGTTGGAGTTTGCGCTGTGGAGAAATCTGTTAATGCGAGGCTGTACCTTTGATCATGGGATTTCTCTTCGCGTTTAAACTATTTTTAAAGTCAACAGTTGTCGTCGCTCATCGAAATTGTAAATGTTTAATAATTCGCGGACAAAACTTATTACCTATAATTAAAGGAATTACTCCGATCAGGATCAATTCTTTTGCTTTTTGAGAAGCAAGAA
>NCHA01000024.1 GCA_002257025.1 Sphingobacteriales bacterium 16-39-50
GTGGGCAAATATAAAGCGAGAGTAAAACCGAAAATCACTAAAAATCAAAAAAGTTCATTATGAGTAACCCTTAACTTAATGACATTGGGGTCAAGCCCGCAATGACAGGTCAAGCCCGGAATGACAAAATCCTACTGTCATTTCGGACTAGAGGCTCGTTGTCATTGCGGACTTGATCCGCAATGGAACAAACCTCAACCCCCGTATCCATTTTAGGTGGGCTCAGGTATGGAATATCCAGGTTAAACCCCCTTAGCACAAACCAAACACCCAATCCAAGCATTAGAAATGGGATGGTCTTATTGATCCGGCGGCGGAATAACGGGCCGGCAAATCCCGTACTGACCATAGCAGCCATCATCAGGGGCAGAGTTCCGATACCAAACCAGAACATGTATTGAGCAGAAGCTATAACATTTCCTGTATTAAGTGCGCCGGCCATTGCAAGGTAAACAAATCCACAGGGTAAAAAACCGTTCAGTATCCCAACAATCAGGTGCCCTGATTTATGTCTCAGGGCATATCCGAGCAATTTATTGAATGATTGTACAAAGCCTGAGAACCATACTCCATTACCAATGGACAGCTTGAGAATTCTGGATGTTGCTGCAAGAATGATGAAGATGCCGGTTAGTATGCTAATTGTTTGTTGCATTCCGGCTAACCAGAGCTGCTGTCCGGCAAGTCCGATGAGTACACCCAGTAAAGTGTAAGTTAAAGTTCGACCCAAATTATAGATCAGCTTATCGAAAATGATCAGCCAGCGCTGCTGATGAATGCTTGGAACTGCAAAGGCCAGCGGTCCGCACATTCCAATACAATGGATGCTGCCGAATAGTCCGGTGAAAAATGCAAGTTCGTTATAATTCATTTAAGCCCAATTCTCTATAGTTATCCGAAAATCGTCTGAATATCAATTGATTATAATGTTCTTATCATACATGTAAGATTTTCCATTGCTTTTCCATTCAAGTGACACTTTCCAATGTCCCTTTCTGAAACTATCAAGAGGAAATCCTACCTGATTGCCTACACCTGAATTAATATTCATGGTACTGTCTTTTGTTTTATCTGATGGATGTAAAAAGCGAATACTTCCTATAGCCGGGTTTTTAAAAATGATCGTCAGTTGGTCATTTACACTAATCTCCGGCTCAGCCTTATCTTCAATAAGCTGAGTTTTACGGGCATAATCTTTATCGTATTCAATACCTTTTTCATAATAATTAGTATCCACAAGGTCGTCTGAATCGCTTCTGATCATTAATACTGCCAGCGTGATGATAAAGGACATAAATAATGCCATTCCTATTACAAGTTTTGTTCCCCAGTTCATCCTTATTCGCTTGGTGGTGCTATGAAATTTGTTTTAATCCTATCGATCAGTTTACCTTCAGACCAAATTTCTATCCCGATCTCTGATTTGTATTTACTGACACTTTTTTGCGGCCTTAATACAAAAAAGGTAACTTTTAAGCTGCTTCCCTTTTTGATCTGATCCTCTTTTCTGATATACTGAATTTTTGTATCCGGATCAGTAGGCCTCATTTCAAATTTAACCATTTTTGTGGTCTTGTTAACCAGTTCGGCATTATATAAATTACTTACTGTCCCATTATCCCTTAATTGATAAAGTGTTCCTCCGGCACGTAGCACAGTTGTTTCGATATCACTTCTGCTAATGAGCATGAAACTCAGAACAGAAAATAAAATAAGTAATACTACAGAATAAGCATACACTTTCCGGCTAAGCTTAAAGGGAGATTTGGTTTTAATCTGATCCTCTGACATAAAACCAATAAGCCGTTTTGGACGATTTATCTTTTCCATAACCATGTCGCATGCATCAATACAGGCTGTACAGTTGATACATTCAAGCTGGGTACCATTACGGATATCTATTCCTGTTGGACAAACATGTACACAAACCTTACAATCTATGCAATCACCTAAATGCTCCTGTTCGGTGTTTTTAAGTATTTTACCTCTTGGCTCACCTCTCTCATAATCATATGCTACAATTATACTCTGATTGTCGAGTAAAACTCCCTGCAAGCGGCCGTACGGACAGATCACAGTACAAACCAACTCCCTTAAATATGAAAAGACAATGTAAAAGACCATCGTAAAAATCAGAATGGAGATAAATCCAGTGATATGCTGCCCTAATGGTTCTGACATAATCTTTATCAGTTCATCTGAGCCTATAATATAGGCCAGAAAAATATTCGAGATCAGAAAAGAAATGAAAATAAATATGGAGTGCTTGGCAGTTTTTTTAGCAACTTTTTCAAAACTCAGAGGTGCCTGATTCAATTTTTGCTGATGTATCCAGTCCCCTTCAATCCAGTTTTCAATTTTCCGAAACACCATCTCCATAAAGATGGTTTGAGGACATGCCCAGCCACACCAAACCCGACCAAAAATGGCCGTAAACATCACTATAAAAACCATAAAGGTTAACAAAGCAAGAACGAACAGATAAAAATCCTGGGGCCAGAAAATGATCCCGAAAAAGACAAATTTCCGTTCCATTACATTTAAAAGAATCATCTGTTCGCCATTGATTTTTATAAACGGAGAACTGAACAGAAGTGCCAGAAGCGCGTAGCTTACAATGTCACGATACTTGTATAGTTTACCCTTGATGATCTGGGGATACATCCATTTTCTCTTATTTCCTGTATCGGTAATAGATGGAATATGATCTCTGAAATTTTGTGGTTCAGCCATTTTTTAATTGTTGTTAATCTGAAACAGGCATCAAACGTTACAAAATAGGGTTTTTGATGATGCCTATGCTATTTTGATTACAGCGTAAAAGTTGAATTAATATTGTTATTAGAGTATGACTTAGATCATTATAATAGATAACTGCTATCATTAATAGAAAGCAGCAAAGCATGCATTTTCGTATTTGAGATTCCTGTTTTATAAATTTATGTAGATTCACTAAAAGAAGCCTGAATATTGAACAAAATAATTTAAGATTATGAAGGATTATATTCTGAGACTTAAAGCGATTACAATTGCTGATGCTGAGGAGGTCGGGGCGAAGAATGCTTTTTTGGGTGAAATATTTACTCAGAAAGCACTTGGAAATATAAGAGTGCCGGATGGTTTCGTTATTACTGCTTCAGCTTATCGCCATTTTATAGCATATAATAAGCTCGACGGAGTTCATGATCAATTAATTTCAGGGATAGACAAATCGGATCCTGCAAGTATTACAGAGATTGGAAGGCAGGCCAGGGATTTGATTCTGGGTGCCAGGTTCCCCGGCGATCTCTATGATAGAATATTGCTGGCATATCAAGAGTTTCTGAAAGATTCTGATGGTGGTCTGGCAGTAAGAAGCAGCCCTGTTGAGGATAATTCATTATCGATCAGGACAAAAGATAAATATGACACTTTTTTAAATGTAAAGGGAGAAAAAGAGTTGTTCAGTTCAGTGAAAAAATGTTTTGCATCACTGTATTCTGATCAGGCTCTGATTGACGACACTGATCGCAAGGATAGAGTAATCTCTGTTGGGGTGCAAAAAATGATCCGTGCAGATCAGGCTTGTTCGGGTTATGCATATACATCTGATCCCCAGAGTGGTTTTGTGGATGTTATACATGTTTCAGGAATTTGGGGAATTGGATTTAAAAATACTGAGCATCTGCTCATTCAGGATGAGTTTATTGTTTACAAGCCAAATCTTAATATGGGTGTTAATTCCATCATTCAGAAGAAGCTTGGGACAAAGAGCCATATGATGGTTTATAAAGAGAGTGGAGATACCACTAGTCTGGTCGAAAAGGAGACGAGCTCTGAGCTGCGAGGTAAATTTATACTTAATGATGAGGAAATTCTTACTATTGCAAATTGGGGTATAATCCTTGAGAACTATTATGATAGTCCGATGAGTATGGAATGGGCAAAGGATAGTTCCAGTCAGGATTTGTTTTTGCTTCAGGCAAAACCTGAAAATTTCAAAAAATTAAAGACATATAAAATTTAGCATGACAAAATCCGAAATTAAATTCCTTGGTGGGCCACAATCCCGGAGAAAAGAACTGTTGTTCACATTTGATATTTTCTTTCAGTTTATCAAAGGGTTCAGGGCGCTGCATTTTATAGGCCCCTGTATAACAGTCTTCGGATCTGCAAGGTTTAAGGAAGATCATGAATTTTATAAACTGACCAGGAAAGCTTCCGCAGAGTTTGCCAAATTGGGATTTACAATTATGACGGGAGGCGGCCCGGGAATAATGGAAGCTGCAAACCGTGGAGCTAAAGATGTAGGCGGTCGTTCGGTTGGTTGTAATATTCAGCTTCCGATGGAACAGGGTGTTAATCCTTATTGTGATAAATGGGTAGAGATTAAGCATTTCTTTGTTCGGAAAGTGATGCTTATAAAATATTCTTTTGCCTTTGTAGTGATGCCCGGTGGCTTTGGTACACTCGATGAGTATTTTGAAGCAATTACCCTTATTCAAACGAAGAAGATCAGGAATTTTCCTGTGATTATCTTTTGTAAGGAATTTCATCAGAAATTAATTGAGCACAATGAGATGATGAAGGAGATGGGTACGATTTCTGATTCGGATATGAAACTTTTTTTGGTGACCGATTCCATTGAAGAAGCTGTAGAAGTAATAAGGGAAAACAGTATTAAACGACATGGATTGAAACCTGAGGAAAATATCCGGCCTTTTGGATGGTTATTTGAATCCCGCTTCAGGTTCTAAATATTTTCTCTATAAATATTTCATTATCTGCATCAAACAGATTTAAAAAAATAAGAAATGAAGGCAATTAATAATTCAAGCAAATATGGGTTAAGACAGCTATATTTTAGCTTTTTGTTCATGTTTTCAAGCGCGTTTGTTTTCGGGCAACAGCAAACCTTTATTTATCACTCAGGCGAGATTGAGGTAAGTGGCTATACCAATAATTATAACTGGAAAATGAAAACGGATAGTGTGGAATGCAAAGCCCTGATTACACTTCAGAACAGACAGTTAAAAGCAATCAATAATTTAAATTTCACTGTTCCTGTACAAAAATTAAGCAGCCCGAATACCTATATGGATCGAATTGCTCACAGAACCCTGAAATCCTATCCATTCGATAAAATTTATTTCAAATATGTCAAATCCGAAATTCAGCCATGGGATGACAAGGATCAATATCTGGTTAAAGCCACCGGAAACCTAACTATTGCCGGAGTGACTCAGGCAATCAAAATGGATCTTATTGCCACAGTCATAAAAGATGGTACCATAACCTTCGCAGGAACTCATAAATTGAAACTCAGCACCTACCAGGTAGTGCCTAAAAAGACGCTGATGGGGACTCTAAACACCAGTGATGATGTGACCGTTAACTTCGTTATTGGGGTCAAACCCCTGATGTTGTCTTCAGCATCCGGCAGGTAAGTAATTATTTGCACAAAATAAACTTTCAATTAGAATAGATTATAAGCAGATCAGAAAAGATGAATTTTAATACTCCTGTATACCTGTTTTTGTATATAATAATTTCACTTCTCCCTTTTCAGGGATGTGGTCAGGACAGGAAAAATACAGCAAAAAATTCTATAGACTCCTTAAGGAACAGGGATCTGAATGAATGGAGCAAAAGTATTCCGGGTAGTTTCAGTTCTCAAACCAAATCTAAATTTGATAGTCTGGAGATTGCTGTTTTTATGAAGCAATACCCTAAGTTGAAAAAGTATGAAAAGGAAATAAGCACTTTTTACAGCCATAGAAATATGGCCTTTGCCTGGTTTGATAAGGAGGGTCTGATCGAACATGCTTCAAGCTTCACTGACCGGATGAGAAACCTTCAGTATGATGGTGTAAATAAGGAACTACCTTATGCACAAGTACTTGATTCCCTGATCTATGAAAGCAGTTTGGAGAGGGTTTCTGATGAAACTGTTTTGAACCTCGAACTTATGCTTACAGCCCAGTATTTTGCTTTTGCTGATATTGTTTGGGATGGAATGGACGCAAGTGTTTCCAGAAAAGTAGATTGGAATCTTCCAAGAAAAAGAGTATCGTATGAGGAGTTTTTGGATAGTATTCTCGGGACTGCTCCTGAACAAATAAAGGATCTTAAACGACCGGTAAACAGGCAGTATGGACTTTTGAGGAAATTTCTTCAAAAGTATAGTGAACTGGATGAGACAGAAAAATGGTTCGAAATTAAGGCTGTAAATAAGTCATTAAGACTTGGAGATAGTTCTGTTGTTATTGTTCAGATTAAGCAAAGACTTAATGATCTTGGCGATCTTAAAATTAATGATGGTGGTCAGATTTATGATTCAGAACTTGAAAGGGCAGTGAAGAGCTTTCAGCAAAGGCATGGATTAATGGATGATGGGGTTATTGGAAAGACTACGATAGCAGAGATGAACGTACCATTTAAACAAAGGATTAAACAATTGATGGTCAACATGGAGCGGAGTCGATGGGTACCTGTCAGCCTGAACAGTGATTATCTGGTCGTAAATATTCCTGAATTTAAATTACATGTGAACAGTGGTGATAAATTGTTATGGAGCTGCAATATTGTAGTGGGTAAACCAATTCATAAAACAGCGATCTTCAGTGGAGAACTTAAATATGTTGTTTTCAGTCCGTATTGGAATGTTCCAAAAAGTATTGTAATAAATGAAGTGCTAAAAGATATGCGTCGCGATCGTAATTATCTTGAAAAGCATAATATGGAGATTACAGGTTACCGGGATGGAATCCCTGAGATCAGGCAGAAGCCGGGACCTGATAATTCTCTGGGGCTTGTTAAATTCCTCTTCCCGAACAGTTATAATATGTACCTGCACGATACACCTGCAAAGTCATTGTTTAATGAGAGCAGCAGAGCCTTTAGCCATGGTTGTATGCGTATTCAGGAACCATTTAAACTAGCTCAGTTTCTTCTCAAAAATGATCCTTTGTGGGATGATGAAAAGATTAATGCTGCCATGAATGCGGGAACAGAGCGAACAGTCACTCTTAATGAAGGAGTACCCGTATTCATCGTTTATTTCACTGCTTTTGTCGACAGGGATGGGAAGATCAATTTCCGTAAGGATATTTATGAAAGGGATGATCGTCTTGCAGAAATGATGATGACAAAGTAAATAATGTTCCGGAATTTCCGTTCTGTTTAGATATTGTCGCCAGGGTTTAAAAAATCGCCCTCCTTGTAACACTTTTCTTAAAAATTCCGTCTTATTAAACATACCTGCCGGTATTCCGGGTGCCCTGGTGCATACAGGTTGGTTAAATATATTGAAATTCTTATTGCCATGATTTTTATTGATAGAAGGTTCCTTTTAATTTTATTAGCCGGTTATATTATTTTTTCAGGTTCCTGTAAAAAGGCAAAGCATATTGAACCTGAACCAATTGTTGAGAGCAATGTTCTTTACAATGAATTTACTGAGCCCCTTGTTTTGAGTCAGCCGGGCACAAAACTCCTTCTGGATCTGGATAAGGATAGAAAAAATGATCTTGCCATCAGATTAACTGTTCTTCCCGAAAATTTAATGACCACTTATTTTTATGTTGCAGAGCCATTGAATGGAGATGTGCAACTGGTTGCCACCGGCCTTTTGGATGCCTATGCTTTTCCATCAAATGCCGAAATATTTGAAATCATACCTCCAGGTAGTTCAAAGCGATGGTCAGGTAGCAATGGCATTCTTTTAGAGAAGTATGTATATCAATCGGATATAAAAAGAATAGGAATGTTTAATGGCAGCCGTAAATTATACCTTGGTATAAGAATCAAAAAAGCTCAGAACTTCCATTATGGATGGGTTGAAATCAGGCATGATGAGCATTTGGATATTGACAGGATTGTTATTTCAGGAACTGGGCTTTATAAATTGTCTGAAAGAGCGATCAAAGCCGGAGCTGTTTAATATTTATAGTGAATAGCCATCAATTTTCTGATTCATTTTTTATTCTGGATAATATTTCAATACTCAAATAATTGCTTTATTTTTCCGAAAAAGAAGTCGATGGCAAGAAGCTTTCATTATAAGATCAGGAAGTTACATCGCTATCTTGGATTAATCCTTGGAATTCAGTTTTTATTATGGACAGTTGGGGGAATTTACTTCAGTTGGAGTAATATGGATGAGATCCATGGTGAGCTCAACAGGAATCCTTTGTCTTCGATACCGATTAATTCTGAATTCATTTCTCCGTCTCTTGTTCTTAAGCAGTTAAAAGTTAGTGAAGAGCTTGATTCAGTAAAGGAACTTAAGCTGATCGAAATTCTTGGTAAGCCATATTATCAGATTCATTACTTTACAGATTCTGAAGCTAATACTAATCATTCAGGGCATAGAGATATGAAAAGGCCGGCTGTTCAACTCGCTGATGCGGTCAGTGGCAGGCTGCGCGGACCTTTAACAGAGGCAGAGGCAGTTCAAATTGCTAAATCTGCGTTTAATGGGAACTCAAAGGTTATTGAGGTGAAAAGACTGGAGGAAACTTCATCGCATCACGAATACAGATTAAATCCTTTGCCTGCATTTGCCGTTAGCTTCGATCACCCTTCCAGATCTACCGTTTTCATTTCTGCTGAATTAGGGACTATTCAAAAGATCAGAAACCAGAAATGGCGAATTTTTGATTTTCTGTGGATGATGCATACCATGGATTATGAGGGGAGGGATAATTTCGGGAATCTCTTACTCAGGACATTTTCTGTTTTCGGCTTATTAACGATTTCTTCCGGTTTTATTTTATTCTATTTAAGTTCTGGGGCACTAAGAAGGAAGAAAAAACATCTGGCAAAATAATGTACAAACCCAGGTTCTTAAAATAAAAAACCGGATTCGATCGGAATCCGGTTTTCAACAAATTATAAAGGTTAGCCTATAATTTTACACCTTGTGCAGCTTTAGGATTAGGTGGATTTGTACCCTGCAGACTTAGGATAAAATTCGATACATCCGAGGTTTGTTTCGGTGTAAGTGTTTTCTCCCAGGATATCATCCCTTTTTCAGGAACACCATATTTAATGGTCTTGAAGATTGCGTTGACTGTTCCTCCATGAATCCATGAATCATCTGTCAGGTTTGGACCCACAGTTCCTTCACCCAATGCTCCGTGGCAGGCAATACAATTCTGTGTGTAAACTGCCTTGCCTGCTGCAATTACTCCTGCATCTGTGCTTACTTTAACACTGTTTTCATCAATAGCTTCACCTGATTTTGCCAGAACTGCCGCCTTTTCAACCTCAGCTGCTTTCATTTCAATGGCATATTCTTCATCCTGAAGCGGGCTCCATTCAAATACATGGTAATTTAGCAGGTAAACTACTGCAAAGAGAATAGTGGAATAAAATAACCCCATAAACCAGGCGGGTGTTGGATTGTCGAGTTCAACAATACCATCGAATTCATGATCCATCATGATATCCTTTTCCTCAGAAATTGGTCTCAGACCCATTAACTTTGCCCAGATACTCTGGCTGTTTTTTTCTGAGGCTTCCCATTCTGAATATTCCATCATCCTTGCAGGTTCTTCAACCGGCAACAGTGCAGGATTCTTTATCTCATTTGCCATAACCTTTACGGTTTTAAGCAGTACAAGAGAAACAATCAGGAAAAGAAGTGCGATCAGAAATAATATCACAACTACTTCTGAAAAAGTATTTCCTGTGTTTCCACCAGCAACAGATGGTTCAGCAGCCCATAATGAACTGGAAGTTAACAGGATTGCGATTGTGTAAATCAAAAGTTTCATAATTCTATGCTTTATCTTCATTTAAAGGGAGCTCACTCATATAACTGACGTGTTTTTTATTCATCGTGACAAGCATTACAGTAACCACAAGAAAAAACACTAAAAATATTCCGAGCGAGGTGATCAGATAGACATCTGCGCCCAATGATTTATCTATAAATTGTTTGAACATATCTTTTGTACTTAGTTTTATTATTTTACCTATTGGTTTGAACCTGTACCGCCTGCCTTGATATCAGTACCAAGTCGCTGGAGGTAAGCAATGATCGCTATGATCTCCTTATCGCTTTGTACCTTAATATTATCTATTGCCAGATTAGCAGCAATTGCATCTGCCTGAGCCTTGAGGTCTGCGTTTGCTTTTAGCTCATAACCCTCCTCATAGGGAACTCCGAGAGTTCGCATAGCATTAATCTTAGCAACTGTAGTCGATGTGTCCAGAGTTTGATCAATCAGCCATGGATATGGAGGCATTATACTTCCTGGCGACATTGTTGTCGGGTCCATCAGGTGGTTGAATTGCCATGCGTTAGAGTACTTACCTCCCTGTCTGTGCAAATCAGGTCCGGTACGCTTAGAGCCCCACAGGAATGGATGATCATACACAAATTCGCCGGCTTTACTGTATTCGCCATATCGCTCAGTTTCTGAACGGAATGGCCTCACCATCTGTGAGTGACAGTTTACACAACCCTCACGAATGTAAATATCACGACCCTGTAATTCGAGTGGACTATATGGTTTGACACTGGCAATGCTAGGAATATTGGACTGGATCATAAACGTTGGCATCATCTCAACCATACCCCCAATCAGAATTACAATCAGCGACAGTACCAGGAAGTACATTGGTTTGCGTTCGAGTGAACGGTGCCAGGTTTTTTCACCACTTCCAGGGGTGAAAGCAGGCTCGAGTGCCATAGCTTCGGCCGGTTCATCAGCAACTAATTGTCCGCTGGCGGCTGTTTTGATCAGGTTATAGCACATTACTATAACACCGGTAAGGTATAGTACCCCTCCAATTGCTCTGAACATATGCATCGGCAGAAGCTGAAGGGTGGTCTCCAGAAAGTTAGGGTATTTCAACATCCCTTCTGGTGTAAACTCTTTCCACATCAATCCTTGTAAAAATCCTGACAGATACATAGGAATTGCATAGAAAAGTATACCTAGAGTGCCTATCCAGAAGTGGAATGCAACCAGTTTTTTGGAGAATATCTCAGTCTTGTAAATTCTTGGAATCAGCCAGTACAGAATAGCAAAGGTTAAGAAGCCGTTCCACCCCAGAGCACCTACGTGCACGTGTGCTACGATCCAGTCGGTAAAGTGTGCGATCGCATTTACCTGCTTAAGTGAAAGCATCGGACCTTCAAATGTAGCCATACCATAGGAGGTAATACCTACAACCATGAATTTCAGATTGGTATCTTCACGAACCTTATCCCAGGCACCTCTCAGGGTTAATAGACCGTTGATCATACCGCCCCAGCTAGGTGCGATCAGCATGATGGAAAAAGCAACACCAAGAGACTGTGCCCATCCCGGAAGGGAAGAATACAGCAGGTGATGCGGGCCGGCCCAGATATAAATGAAAATTAATGACCAGAAGTGAAGTATACTTAATTTATAAGAGTAAACTGGGCGCTGAGCCATTTTAGGAAGGAAGTAATACATCATTCCCAGATAAGGTGTTGTAAGGAAGAATGCTACAGCATTATGCCCGTACCACCATTGTACCAAGGCATCCTGAACACCAGCATACAAATAATAACTTTTGAAAGCTGAAATTGGTAGCTGAAATGAATTGACAATGTGCAGTACAGCAACGGTGACAAATGTGGCAATATAAAACCATATAGCCACATACATGTGCCTTTCGCGACGCTTGATAATTGTACCGAACATGTTAATTCCGAAAACAACCCAAATTAGGGTTATGGCAATATCTATCGGCCATTCCAACTCAGCATATTCATGCGATGTGGTTAACCCCAGTGGCAGAGTAACAGCCGCAGCCACAATAATTAGTTGCCATCCCCAGAAGTGGATATTACTCAGTGTATCACTGAACATCCTAGTCTTAAGGAGCCGCTGCATGGAATAATAAACTCCCATGAAAATCCCGTTTCCAACAAATGCAAAAATTACTGCATTGGTGTGTAATGGACGGATACGGCCAAAAGTAGTGTACTGATTGCCAAGGTTCATGTCCGGACTAAATAATTGCAGTGCAATTAATAATCCGACAGTCATTCCAACAATACCGAATACAACGGTGGCTATTGCGAAATTCCTTACAATCTTGTTGTCATAGTTGAATTTTTCAAGCATAAGTACATTTTTATTTATGGTGTAAAATTAAAGAGCTCAGGTGACAATCATGTGACATACCTTGTTATAAAAATATGATATTAATCACTTATTGTTTTCATTTGGGATATCATCATCAAATAATATTCTAACTCCCGGGGTATAGGTATCATCATTCTGACCATTTTTCATAGCCCAGAAAAATGCGATCAAAAAAATCAATGCAAGTAATACGCTGCAACCAATCAGGAAATAGAGGATATTCATGTTAATTTATTTTTTCGCGCAAACAAATGGGTTGCGATACTTGTGAATGAAATAATAGTTACTGTGCTTAAAGGCATTAATATTGCCGCAAAAAGGGGTGATAACAAACCCTGAACAGCAAAAAACAAGCCGATTACATTGTATGTTAATGAGATACCGAAACTGATATGAATAACTTTTACAGCATCTTTTGCCTGTTTAATAAAGCGGGGAAGCTTTTCAAAACCTGCTCCGTCTAGTATCGCATCACAGCCGGGAGAGAAGTTGTTGATATTATCTGTAACAGCTATACCCAAATCACTTTGCTTCAATGCACCAGCATCATTCAGCCCGTCGCCCAGCATCATTACCATTTTATTGTTCTGCTGCAGCGACTTTATGTAATCAAGTTTATTCTGCGGACTTTGTTTAAAATGCATCTGATCTTCCCATGGGAATGCCGGGAGCAGGAATTCACGCTCAGTATCCTGATCACCTGATAATAAATGCATACCCAGCGATTTACTCAATTTACCAAAGAGCTCTTTTAATCCCGGACGCCATCTTTGTCTGAAACTGAAATAACCGGCGTAATGATCGTCTATCTGAATATAGACGGTCCCGGTATCAGTTTTAACAGAATTTATGTTTAAAAATGAAGCGCTGCCGATTCTAACCAGCTTATTTTTGACTATTCCTTCAATTCCTTTACCAGGAATTTCTTTGTAAGAATTAACCGGGAAATATTCGTTTATCTTGATCCATTTTACCATTTCCCTGCTTAGTGGATGTCCTGAGTTACGGGCCAGGGAGCTGATCAGGCACTTTTCTTCAAAATTCAAATCTCCTTCAAAACTGATTTTGAAGCCTTCAGGAGCCGTTATGGTTCCTGTTTTATCAAAAACAAGCGTGTTAATACGTGCCATTTGTTCAACTACCGCTGTATTTTTGAGGTAGAATTTATTCCTGTCAAAAATGCTAAGTACGGCCGATAGTGTAAATGGAGAACTCAGAGCCAGGGCACAGGGACAGGCAATGATCAGTACGGCGGTAAATGATTCCCATGCTTTTATATTCTCGCCGATTATCCACCAGATTGCTGCTGCTCCAAATGCAATGAGTAGCAATACAACACTAAAATAGCGGCTTACAGTATCACTGAAGGTATCCATCTTTTTTCTCTTTCCTTCAAAAGCCTCATTATTCCAAAGGCTTGTCAGATAGCTCTGAGAAACGGGTTTGATCACTTCCAGTTCAATGGCTTCATTAATCTGCCGCCCACCCGCATAAACCACCTCACCCAATACTTTCTGGACAGGCGAAGATTCTCCGGTAACGAAACTGAAATCAATTACAGCATCGCCTTTCATCAATATGGTGTCGGCGGGAATCACCTCATTATTTCTGATCAGGATCCTGTCGCCGACCTTAAGTTCATCCATCGGAATCGGTTTTTCAGTATCCTCAGTTAGAAGGGTTACCGCAACCGGGAAATACGACCTGTAATCGCGCTCAAAAGAAAGATGATGATAGGTGCGCTGTTGTACCCAGCGGCCAATCAGAAGGAAAAATACAAGTCCGCATAGGGTATCCACAAACCCTGCACCCGTGCCACTTACAATTTCAAATACCGATCGTATAAACATAATCGCGATACCAAGAGCAAGAGGAAAATCGAGATTTAATACTTTATTCCTCAGATTTTTCCATGCCGAAATGAAATAATCACGGCCACTGTAAAATACTACCGGGATTGCGAATACCAGGTTGAGCCATCCAAAAAAAGACTTAAACTGATGTTCAAAACTCGCAAGACCGAAATATTCCGGGAAGCTCAAAAGCATCACATTCCCAAAGCAAAAACCTGCAACTGCAATTTTTTTTATCAGATCTCTATCAGAGGCCTTGTTTTGTTCTTTGACCACATCCTGTAAACTGATTACAGGTTCATATCCTATTGAACTTAGCATGATAACCAGTTCCCTCAAAGAGAATTCATGATGCTTAAAGGTAATACTAACCTGCTTTTTCAGAAAGTCGATACGGGAACTGACAATGGAACTGTTTATCTTGTAAAGATGCTCGAGTAGCCATAAACAGGAACTGCAATGAATAGCCGGAATATAGAATGTTATGATACTGATTGTGTCGTCAGTATAGTCGACTAAAGCACCGGCAATCTTTGGTTCATCCAGGTAATCATAATGTGATAATTTATCACTTTGCGTTTTGCCAGGGGTATTGTTGTAAGCGTAGTAATTACAGAGCTGATTTTCTGAAAGGATTTGATAAACACTCTGGCAGCCTATACAACAGAATTCTTTTTCATCAAAATGATACTGCTCATCAGGACAATCATTTCCACAGTGATAACACTGTGTGGATGCCTTTATTTCAGCTTGTGGACTTAAATTATTCATGCATTCAAAAATGATGTCTAATTCTTTGCTTTGAAATGACTCCGATTATACTATTGCGTGATCAGTATCACTAATTTTATTTATGTTTCCCAAAGCGCACCCTTACATCCTTCTCTTTATAAATTTAACTATTTCTATCCACATTACACCTGCAAATGCTGCAATCAGACAAAAACTAAGATCAATGGCCTGAAGCGGTACAAACTGAAATATATTCTGGAATGGAGTAAAATAAATTGAAAGCAGTAAAATGATCAATGAAGCACTTAATATCAATGGAATCAGGATGTTTTTATACTGTATAGTCGTTAGTACAGAATAATAGAATGACCTGTTGGATAGGGTAAGAAAAATATTGCTCAGTATTAGAGTACTGTAAATTATGGTCCTCACCTCAGCTATTGTATGCTCATTTTCCATGTAATAGTAGCCAAGTCCAAGGCAAACCCCTGTAATGACAAGCCCCTGTATAATGCTCATTGATAGTTCATTAAATGAGAAAAAACTGGTGCTGAGTTTTCGAGGCGCTTTATTCATCGAATTAGGTTCAATAGGCTCATTTTCAAAAATTATAGAGCAGGTTGGCCCCATGATCAGTTCCAGAAAGATTACATGGATTGGTGTAAAGATATTGGTGTATTTCCAGAACAATAATAAAGGAACAGTAACTATAAGAATGATTGGGATATGGATCGAAATGATATATTGAATAGCTTTTTTAAGATTTTCATAAATTCTTCTACCTATTGCGATCGCTTCGACCATGTGGGAGAGATCATCGTCGATCAGGATCAGGGAAGAAGCCTGCCGGGCAACTTCAGAACCCTTTTTGCCCATAGCGATACCAATATGAGCAGATTTCAGGGCTAAGCTGTCGTTCACTCCATCACCAGTCATCGCAACTACATGACCTTTCTGTTTCAGTGCATCGATAATCCTGAGTTTCGCTTCAGGAAACATTCTTGTAAAAATATTGCAGGTTTCAGCCGCTTTTAGAACTTCCTCATCACTCATATTGATCAGGTCTTTTCCCTCAAGTGTATTTTCTGCATCCCTGAAACCACATTGTTTAGCAATTGTGGATGTTGTTAATGCATTGTCGCCAGTAATAATTTTAACTGAAATTCCTGCATTGTAGAATTGCTTAAAAACATTTTCGATGTTATGTTTCGGAGGATCATAAAATGCCAGCAGGCCAATGAAAGTAAATTTGAAATCCTGTTGATTTTCAGGAAAGGAATCGCCTTCAAACTGCGTTCGGGCTACTCCCAGAATTCTGTATCCTTTTAGGGCAAGATCCTCAATTTTCTCTGCGATCTTTTCTTTTTCAGCCGCTTTCAGGCCCGATACCTCCATGATTTGTTCAGGCGCACCTTTTGCTGCTATGATGCGGTTTCCCTGTTTATTCTCAAACAAATGGGTCATCATTGGGGGTTGCCCTCCAAGCGGGTATTCATGGATCATTTTGTATTCAGACCTCTCATCAGTTTTGACATGCGCTTTATAAAATTCATGCAAAGCGATCTCCATGGGGTCGAAAGGAACCGGTTCTGATGCCCACATGCCAAATTCAGCCGCTTCATTCAGTGATTTCTGTTCACTCAGATCTTTATCATTTAATATCTCGTCTGTTTTGTAAATGTAAACAGCTGTCAGTTCCATCCTGTTTTCAGTGATCGTCCCGGTTTTATCAATGCAAATTACAGTCGAAGCACCCAGGGTTTCAACGGTATTGAGACCTTTGACCAGTATGCCGGTTTTTGATAATTTCCACGCTCCAAGGGCCATGAATGTTGTAAAGGCAACTGGGATCTCTTCCGGTAAGATTGACATAGCTAATGTTAATGCGCTTAACAGGCTTTCCAGAAATTGATTCGTCTGGTAAAAATTGATCCCAAGAACAAGTAAAAAACAGACGAGCCCGACAAGCGTCATTGATTTAACAAAACTGAGGATCTGTTTGTATAAAGGAGGTTTTTCTGTTTTAATGTTCTTTGCAAGCGCTGCCAGTTGAGCTGCCCGGCTTTCAGCGCCTGTTGCTGTAACTTCATATACGGCAAGTCCGGATACTGCCAGTGTACCCTGAAAGACAGTATTATTATCTTTATTTGTGTTCTTGCTTACCGCCAAGGATTCTCCGGTAAGCATCGCTTCATTCACCGCAAAATCATTGCAATGAACGATAATTCCATCAGCGGCCAGCAGAGAGCCTTCTTCTGACACGAGAAAGTCCCCGTTCACGATTTCCTCAGACCTTATCTCTTTCACTTCGCCATCACGGATTACTTTTGTCTTTGTCGCTGTCAGTACCTCAAGCAGGGATAATGCTTTGCGGCTTCTATAGGTCTGGAAGAATGAAATCGCAGATACCAGAATAACTGCTGACATCAGGAAGATTGCTTCCGAAAATTCTCCGAGAAGCAGGTAGACTGCCGCCGAAGCAATCAATAAGAGGAATACGGGTTCAAGTACCGTTTCTTTCAGAATAATGAAGAATTCGCTTTGCTCTGAATCTTTGTGTACATCATCTTTTTTCCTTGCACTTACTTCTTCACTGCTTAGTCCTTTGAATGGGAATGGATTGTTTGACAAGTTTGATAATTTTAGCGTTAAATTTCTGTTGATAAATTAGTCATTTTCATTTAAAAATTTTATCAATATGGATAAGTTATTACCAATCTCATCAGCAAAAGGAAAATAATAATATACAAATATGAGTGTTTGTAAATTTAGTAATGTGATCATTGTCATTGGCTTATCTGAGTATTGTCATTTACTTCAATTTTCAAATCCCTAACTTAGTATCTTATAAAACCAGGAAATAAAACCTGTTATAAAAATTCGGAATATTAATTGTCGGTATGATTAATGCTCTTTCGATAGAATTAAATTCAGAATAAAATCAATTCACTTAATATGAAAAAGATTCTTGTTACAACCGATTTCTCCTCAAATTCCAAAGCGGGAATGCGCTTTGCTATACAAATGGCTTCACAGCAGGAATGTGAATTAACATTTTTTCATTCTTATTATATCATGAAACCCACTTCATGGGGTGAAAAGACATTTACCAGTTATGAAAATAATGAAGCAACGAAGATCAAAGCTAAGCTGGAAAAATTTGTAGCGGTTGTTTATGTTGGAATGGGTATTGTTCCCGGTAAAATAAATCATGTAATCAGCAGTTCTTTCATAACAGATGCCAATATTATGAAATATGCAAGTGACAAGCACTTCGATTTCATTTGCATCAGCCGAAGAGGTGGAGGTAGAGTGAAAAAGATTTTTGGAACCAATACATCTAACCTGATCCTGCAATCTGAGGTGCCGGTTATTGCCGTTCCAAATACGTACAGGCATGTTAAAATTAAATCTGTTTTATACGCAACGGATCTTTCAGATCTTGAAAAAGAGATGAAAAAGGTGGTTGAATTTGCAAATCCCCTGGGAGCTGAAATAGAATTGCTTCACCTGAATTACCCCTCTGATATTGTTTTTAATTCAAAAGTGATTGAAAATATCATTCGTAAATTTCCTAAATCACATATCAAATACAGTCTTGAAAATATTAATCTGCTGTATAACCTTGTTGTAAACCTGCAGGCAGTGATCAAAAAACATAAGCCTTCTATTCTGGTGATGTTTACTGATCAGAATCAGGGATTTTTCCAGAAACTCTTTCTTTCAAGCAGTACCGCAGAATATTCATTAAATTCATCGGTGCCACTCCTGGTTTATCCTAAAAAATAAATTGTTTCAGACAGGATTTCATCTGAGCCTACCTGTTATCGGATTCGTAAATTTATACCGACCGTAAAACCGGATTTCTGATAATTTTTTATAATTTAATGGGATAAATTTTAGTCATATAATCTGATCTAATAGAATCCTAATGAAGAATCTCCTGTTCAGGATTGCCGCAGTTTCGGGCATTTGCCTTTTGCTCTTAAGTTTTCGCGGGTATTTGGCTAAGCCTTTGCAAAGCGACTGGCCTGAATATCTTGGAGGAGCAGATAGAAATCATTATTCCTCACTTTCAAAGATCAACACAGCCAACGTAAAATCCCTGAAACCGGTTTGGGAGTTTCATACTGGAGATTCGGGTCAGGTACAATGTAATCCCATCATAATTGAAAACCGTTTGTATGCAGTAACTGCTTCGAATCATCTTTTTGCGCTGAATGCGGCTACCGGACAGGAACTATGGCGATTTTCTCCCGAAAGCAAGGGCGCATCGAATGTGAATAGAGGTGTTGCTTACTGGTCGAAAGGGAAGGACAAGCGTATACTTTTTGCATTTCAAACCTGGCTTTATGCTGTAAATGCGATAACAGGCAAACCGATTCTTTCGTTTGGAGATGGGGGCAGAGTCAGTTTGAAAAGTGGGCTTGGAGAAGAATCTGCTACTAAATTCGTGTCATCCACCACCCCCGGGACAATCTTTGGCGACCTGATTATCATGCCGATGAGGTTAGGTGAAGGCACTGGTTCAGCTCCGGGATATATACAGGCCTTTAATGTGAGAACAGGGAAACTTGCCTGGGTATTTAAAACTATTCCTCATCCCGGTGAACCCGGATATGAAACCTGGCCGGCAGATGCTTACAAAAACCCGGCAATTGGCGCTGCAAATAATTGGGCTGGTATGGCTGTCGACCGGAAACGTGGAATTCTCTATGTCCCAACAGGTTCAGCCTCTTTTGATTTTTATGGGGGTAATCGCGAAGGTAAAAATCTATATGCAAATTCATTAATCGCCCTGAACGCAAGAACAGGTGAATATATCTGGCATTTCCAAACTGTTCACCATGATATATGGGATAGGGATCTTCCTGCTCCCCCAAATCTGATTACAATAAACAGGAATGGTAAAAGCCTTGATGCTGTTGCTCAGGTGACTAAATCAGGGCATATTTTTGTTTTTGACCGTGTTACAGGAGAACCGATTTTTCCAATTGATGAGGTTCCTGTACCGCAATCTACCCTTCCGGGAGAGAAAACATGGCCTACACAGCCTGTTCCGCGTATGCCAAAGCCCTTTGCCAGGCAAACACTGACCGAAGATGATATCACACATTTTTCGGAGAAACGGGATTCTCTCTTAACTATTTTCAGACAGGCAAAGCGGGGAGCTTTTGAGCCACTTGATTTCCGGCAAACGCTTATTTTCCCCGGCCCGGATGGTGCGGCAGAGTGGGGTGGAGCCGCGGTTGATAAAGAAGGTATAATTTATGTCAACTCTAATGAAATGGCCTGGTTATTCAGTTTAAGTCCTAAAAATGAGGTGAAAGCAAAGGCCATCAGTTCTGGTAAATCTTTATACCTGAATCATTGTCAATCCTGCCACCGTTCTGATTTTTCGGGTAATCCTCAGAGTGGTTATCCTGCTTTGATTGGAATCAGGGAACGTCTAGGCCGCTCAGTAACAACAAGCCTGATCACAAACGGCAAAGGTATGATGCCCGGATTTAGCCAGATCAGTGATGCAGAGAAACAATCAATTATCTCTTATATTTTTGGTGAAGAGAAGGAAGAACTGAGTGTTGTGGCTAAAGATGAGTATCCCGATGTGCCATACCGCTTTAACGGATACAACAAGTTTCTGGATGAAAAGGGCTATCCGGCCATTAGTCCGCCATGGGGAACACTTAGTGCAATTGATTTGAATACCGGCGATCAAGTCTGGCAAATCCCTTTGGGTGAAATTAAAGAACTGACTAAGAAAGGTATTCCTGTAACGGGTACTGAAAATTATGGCGGCCCGCTCGTTACTGCCGGAGGTTTGTTATTCATTGCTGCTACTAAAGACAATACTTTCAGGGCATTTGATAAAAAGACGGGTAAATTACTTTGGGAACATCCCTTACCGGCTTCAGGTTTTGCAACACCCTCAACCTATATGGTCAATGGCAAGCAATATGTAGTGATTGCCTGCGGCGGGACTAAACTCGGAATGAACAAAGGAGATAGTTATGTGGCCTTTGCTTTAGATTAATCCTGGTGAATGTCGATTTCATAAACCTTCATTAAAACATTTTAGTGATTGTTTTTTATAAGCGGTGGGGTGCTTGTAAGACGGTTTTCTTCTTTAATTGCCAATTTAGCCGTATCTTTGTAATTATAAGCTAAAAGCTATAGTGAAACAATTGGTATTAAATTTTAGAAAAATAATGAAGAACCTTGCAATCAGAATGCGGGTGGCCTTTATTTCCTGTGCCATATTGAATCGTTTCAATTTTCCTATCGGATATTCTTTCCAGGTAAGCTGTAAGGACTTTATTAATTAAGCCCCGGCCAATTTAAAAGGTTTGGGGCCTTCTGGTCAATCCATTTACTTTCATTATTAATTTTCTCAGAGATCTGCGCTAATGTCTTTTAGGAAGGGGCATTTTTTGCTTCTTATGAATTTTGAAATTAAGAATTGATTCGTTCCGAATATAAAAATCCTTTCATTCTAATAAACAATCAATATAAATCTTAAAAAATGCAACATATGAAAATAGCTCAATTGATCTTATCTAAAAATGATTTTGAACTTTTGCAAAATCACCTTAATCTGAGCACCAAACTCTCAGAGTTTAATAAAAAGAAACTTAGTATGGAGTTAAAAACTGCCAGAGTACTCAAGTCTGAAGATATGCCCGGGGATGTTGTTTCCGAAAATTCTTATGTGGAGATTGAGGATACTGAAAGCGGGCAGAAATATAATTTCATTTTGGTGAGTCCCAATAAGGCAGATTATAAAACCAATAAGCTATCTGTCCTGGCACCAATAGGAGTGGCACTATTAGGCTATCGTCCGGGTATTGTAGTCGATTGGGAAATGCCAACCGGGCTCCGTACATTTAGGATAGTATCGGTAAAACGAACAACGGAATTGGAATCAGAACAGTGAATTGAGACCCAATAATATCAGGTTGAGAGTGGAGAATTCTCAACCCGATAGCTATCGGGTCTCAATTAAGATCAGATGATTACCTTAGATTAAAATTTATATCTAAAAATGGAGTTTGAAGCAGCAAAGCTTTCTGATTTAAATATGGATCACCTTTTAGGTCTGCTTATCAGTATTGGTATGGGTTTCTTGATTGGCATGGAGCGGCAATTTTCAAAGGAAGCTCAGGAGCATGAGGAGCAATTTGCCGGAATACGAACCTTTACCATGGTTTCGATGTTCGGGTTTATAGCTGCAATCCTTTCATCTCTGATAGGCACATGGATCTTTGGTGCAACTCTGGTTTGTGTTTTTGCATTTGTGATCATATCCTATATGCAATTATCCAAACTGCCCAGTAATAAGGGTGCAACCTCTGAATTTGCGCTACTGATTACATTTATGTTAGGTGGACTGGTATTTCTGGGTATGGTCTTATTTGCACTCATCGTTATGGTGGTAATGCTTCTTCTCCTGACTTTCAGGCCAACTTTGCACCTCTTTGTAGAGAAACTCAAACGTCAGGAATTACTCGCCATCATTTTGTTTGTAGTGATGTCGGCCCTAGTTATTCCTTTTCTTCCGAATGATAATTTCGGACCTTATGATTTATGGAATCTGAAAGAAATTTGGCAAATGGTTGTGCTCGTAGCAGGCACAAGCCTGGTGGGTTATATGATTGCGAAATTTATGGGAGAGAGGGGCACCATGATCGCTGGCCTTGTTGGCGGTCTGGTTTCGAGTACTTCGGTGGCTCTGACCTTTTCCCGAAAAAGCAAAGAAGCTGCATCAGCAAGCTCATCCTTTTATTACGCGATGGGTATAATCTCTGCCTGTACAATCATGTTCCCAAGAGTTCTTTTTGAGGTTTACGTTATTAATTGGGAGCTTTTTTTGGAATTGTGGGTGCCTATACTAATCATTTCAATAGCAGGTTTTGGCTCTGCTTTTTTAATCTATACCTTCAGAAAGGGTAAGCCGGGAGGCGATGGAATTATCCTCAAAAACCCGCTTGATCTTGCTACAGCTATTAAGTTTGCATTGTTGTATGCTGCGATTCAATGGCTTGTAAAATATGCCGGTGAAAATTTTGGTGATAATGGAACCTATATCGCCGGAGCAATTTCAGGTATAACCGATGTGGATGCGATTACCCTCTCCATGGCTAAAATGGCTAAATCCGGGGGTGATTCTGCCATTGCCATCAACACAATTTTAATTGCAGCCCTCTCCAATACGCTGGTTAAGTTCATGATTGTACTAAGTATTGGAAGTGTTGAACTGCGTAAAACCGCGTTCTTTGGATTTTTTGCAATATTTCTTACCGGATCAGCCTATTTTCTTCTCTACTCCAATTTTTAGGGCAATTCATTTTCATATCCTTTATTTTACAGGCTTCGGGATGAAGGAATCAATATAATTACTAATTTGCTCATGTTATTTTAAACATAAACCGAACATGAAAAAGATATTTTTAATCTCTGCACTATTGATGACTGCTGTTTTCTCAAGCAATGCACAAACTACTCCGGCACCAATGACCCTTAGCACGAATGCTTTTGCTGACGGGACAATCATACCTGTAAAATTCAGTCAGGCTGCTCCAGGAGCAGCACCTGGAGAGGGTACTTCGCCAGCTTTATCATGGGGAAATGTACCTGCAGGAACGAAGAGTTTATTACTTCATATGCATGATCTGGATTTTGTACGGAATAAAACTACTGATGATCAGGTTCACTGGCTGGTGTGGAATATCCCTGCAAATTCTACAGGTTTTCCTGAAGGGCTTCCAAGAGGAGCGAAATTACCGGATGGCAGTTATCAGATAAGCGTGACTGGTCCGGTATACCGTGGCCCCGGAGCCGCAGCAAGTGGTCCATTGCACCATTATATGTTTGAAATTCTTGCTCTTGATATTACACTCGATTTTCTGGCTGTAAATAATGACCCTTTCGATACCAGAGCTAAGGTGATGCAGACCATTCAGGGACATATCCTCGGTAAAGCTGTAATGGGTGGCCTCTTCAAAAGACCTCAATAAGGGAACAAAATCTTGATGCAAATCAAGGTCCTTTTTTAACTTAAATCAATAGCATCTGGACTTTCAGGTGCTATTTTTGTATTTGATAATCAAATACAAAGACATGTCAGATCTTAGCAAATTCAATAGATTTACCAGTGATTTAAAAGAAGATGGGTATCTGTTGCCCGTTCTTTTTGTCGGTCACGGTTCTCCTATGAATGGAATTGAAGACAACGAGTTTTCTCGACATTGGAAGCAGCTGGCCCTTGAAATTCCCCAGCCTGCCGCCGTGCTGGTAATTTCGGCTCATTGGGTGAGCAATGGAACAAAAGTTACAGCGATGGATTTCCCACCTACAATCCATGATTTCGGTGGATTCCCTCAGGCATTGTTCGATGTTCGATACCCTGCACCAGGAAGTGCTAAACTTGCCAGTGAAACCATTTCATTATTACATTCAGTTCATGCTGAACCGGATCATGACTGGGGACTTGACCATGGCGCATGGACGGTGGTGAGGCATATGTATCCTGAAGCAAATGTTCCGGTTCTTCAATTGAGTATCGATTATTCCAAAGGCCCGCAATACCACTATGATCTTGCAAAGAACCTGTATTCCTTACGAAAAAAGGGAGTGCTGATCATGGGTAGCGGGAATATGGTTCACAATTTAAGGATGGTAGCATGGGATCGCTTGAAAGAGCCCGGTTTCGGCTTCGATTGGGCTTACGAACTGAATGATAAGTTTAAACAATTGATCACCGATGGAAATCATCAGGCATTGATTAATTTCAGTACGATCAGTCCGGATATTTCAAAAGCCATTCCTACATCAGAACATTATATTCCATTACTGTACAATTTAGGCCTTCAGGGGAGGAATGAGGAGGTCTCATTTTTTAATGATAAAGCAGTAGGTGGTTCATTGACCATGACCTCGGTAAGGATTGGATAAATCCTGATATTTCTTCAAACAATATTTTTTGCTTTTACTGCTGCAGGCGCTCATCAGTTCTTGATAGGATTGTGCAAGCATTCGTGTCGGGCTAAACTTTCCTATTGTAAATATTTCAAAAACATTTACTTAAAGGTAGAATCTCGTTAAAATATACCCACCTGAATTAGTATTATTGTAATGTAATCCTCAGGCCAATCCGGCTGTCATCCTGAAAAAATATTTTTCAGACTAAGGGAAATACACTTACAGCGGGACATATTAATACAGGCTTATATGGCAAAGAACAAGTACTTCTTCCCTTTCATAATGGTTACCTCATTGTTCTTTATGTGGGGTTTTGTCCATAACCTGGATCCAATACTGATTCCTCATTTAAAGAAATCGTTCAGTCTGAATATATTGCAATCATCTTTGGTAGATTCTGCAGTTTTTATTGCCTATCTGCTGGTAGCCATTCCCGCCGGGATACTGATGAAAAAGTATGGGTATAAAACCGGGATTTTATCAGGCTTGGTTTTATTTGCTATCGGTTCTTTTTTGTTTATTCCGGCAGCAAACACACAGGAATATTCTTTCTTTCTCGGGGCACTGTTTATTATCTCCTGCGGACTGACCATTCTCGAAACAGCAGCTAATCCTTATGTTTCTTTATTGGGTGACCCTGAAACAGCAACCAGCCGGCTAAATTTCGCCCAGTCATTTAACGGATTGGCAGCCACAATGGCACCAATCATTGGAGCAAGATTTATTTTAACAGAAGGATACAGCGATGAGGAATTAAGCACCATGACCGAAAGTGCCAGACAAATTGCTCTTGCATCTGAAGCCTCTACAGTAAAGGTTCCCTATTTTATACTGGGAAGTTTAATTCTGGTCATCGCAGCTATCTTTTATTTTTTGCGTCTTCCGGAAGTGGAAGATAAGGATGAGAGTAAAAGCCTTAATGTTTTCAGAGCTCTGCGCCACCGGCATCTGACCTGGGCTGTTGTGGCTCAGTTTTTCTATGTAGGGGCTCAGGTCTGTGTTTTTAGCTTTTTTATTTTGTATGCGGTAGAAGTTGCAGGTATCAGCAATGTACTGGCTGCTGATTATTTGGGCTGGGGCTGCGGACTGGCTTTTATGGTGGGCAGGTTTTTTGGTGTATTTATGATGAAATTTATTGCTTCTGAGCGATTGCTGGCTATTTATTCTGTAATCTGTATTTTACTATGTCTTATAGCCACCTTCAGCCATGGTTTTATAGCGATTTATGCTGTTATTGGAATTACATTCTTTATGTCAATTATGTTCCCGACAATTTTCTCATTGGGAATTAAAGGATTAGGAAGTGATACCCAATATGGCAGCAGTTTAATTGTGATGGCAATTTTTGGTGGGGCAGTTCTGCCGCTGTTTTTTGGCTATATTTCAGACCTTAGCGGAAAGGTTCAGTATGGGCAGATTGTGAGTTTAATTTGTTTTTGTATGATATTTGCTTTTGCAGTAAAAGGATATAAAGTAATAAACCCTCAGACTAAAAACTATGCGTAGGTATTGCCTCGCAGTCGATCTAAAGGACGATCCGAAACTCATTGCAGAGTATGAATCATGGCACAGAAAAGTCTGGCCTGAGATCATTGAAAGTATCAGATCTTCAGGGATTGAGGATATGACGATCTACCGTTATTCAAACCGTCTGTTCATGATCATGGAGGTAAATGATAATTTCAGTTTTGAAAAGAAAGCTGCGGCAGATCTTGCTAATCCTAAAGTTCAGGAATGGGAGGAGTTTATGTGGAACTTTCAACAGGCCATTCCGGGAGTAAAGCCGGGAGAAAAATGGGTTTTAATGGAAAAAATATTTCAACTATAATTATAAATGAACACTAATTTCGAAGAGGGAAAAAAGCATAGATTTCTGCAGATTCATGCACAGGATAATGTTTTGGTTGCATTGCAGGATCTTGCAAAGGGTGAAGAAATTGATTTCGGAGGGAAATCACTCGTACTTAGTACCGCGGTGGAATCGAAGCATAAGTTTGCCCTCGAGCCCTTTAAAAGGGGGGACAGGATCATCATGTATGGGGTTCTGGTTGGTATTGCCAATCAGGATATTGCTCAGGGAGAAGCTATTACAGTGAAGAATGTGGATCATGCTTCCAGTGATTATGTTCTTGGAGAGCGCAAGTCTCATTGGGATAAGCCTGATACCTCTGCCTACGAGGGAAAAACATTTAATGGATTTCACCGTGCAGATGGTTCAGTAGGAACACGCAATTTCTGGCTGGTCATTCCATTGGTCTTTTGTGAAAACCGAAATGTGAATGTACTTAAGGAAGCGCTGGATGAAAAGCTCGGTTATAAGAAGGTTAAAAGTTATGAAAACGAGGTCGAAAGCCTTATTGCCCTATACAAAACAGGGAAATCAACAGAAGAAATTCTGAACACAGATCTGAAGGCAACTCCTAATGAAACTACGAGAACCCGTTTATTTCCAAATGTTGACGGAGTGAAATTCATAACACACGATATGGGCTGTGGAGGCATCAAATTGGATGCAGATAGTTTATGCGGACTCATTGCAGGATATATTACCCATCCAAATGTTGCAGGTGCGACGATTTTGAGTCTGGGTTGCCAGCATTCGGAGGTCAGCACCTTGCAGAATGAAATCAGGAAACGTGATCCTCAATTCAGCAAGCCCCTGACTATCCTTGAGCAGCAGGCCCTGGGTACTGAAACTAATCTGATGCAGGAAGCCTTGAAAAGAACTTTTGCAGGTCTGGTTGAAGCGAACAAAAATGAGCGGAAGCCGGCGCCGATCTCCAAAATATGCATCGGTCTGGAATGTGGCGGATCTGATGGGTTTTCGGGTATTTCAGCAAATCCGGCCCTGGGTTATGTTTCAGACATTCTGGTTTCTTTGGGAGGATCTGTTGTGCTTTCCGAATTTCCTGAGCTTTGCGGAGTGGAGCAGGAGTTGAGCGACCGTTGTGTGGATGAAGAAACTGCTAACCGTTTTATGCATCTGATGAGTACCTACAATGCGAGGGCGGTAGCCGATGGGTCTGGTTTTTATGCCAATCCATCACCGGGAAATATTCGTGACGGATTGATTACCGATGCGATGAAATCTGCCGGTGCAGCAAAAAAAGGAGGGTCTTCGCCCGTAACTGCGGTGCTTGATTATCCTGAAAAGGTTAAAAGTATGGGACTAAACCTTCTGTGTACCCCGGGAAGTGATGTGGAAAGTACTACTGCAGAAGTGGCTGCAGGAGCCAATATCGTGCTTTTTACGACGGGTTTGGGTACCCCGACGGGGAATCCGGTTACACCGGTTATCAAGCTGAGTACCAATACAAAAACATTTCTGAAAATGCCTGATATTATCGATATTAACTGCGGAACGATTATTGACGGTTCAGAAACCATAAAGGAGAACGCTCACCGTATTCTGGACTATGTGATCCGGGTTGCAAGTGGCGAGGAGCAGCCCAAAGCAATGCAATTGGGTCAGGACGATTTTATCCCATGGAAACGTGGTGTTTCATTATAATTTTATCAAATTTTTAAATAATATGTTCAGCTTAAAAGGAAAAACAGCAGTAATTACAGGTGGGGGAAGTGGTATCGGAAAAGGTATCGCAATGGTGTTTGCAGCCCAGGGTGCCAATGTTAAGATCGTGGAATTGAATCAGGATGCGGGTCTGGCAGTAGTAAAAGAGATCACAAATAATGGCGGAACAGCTTCTGCACATGGTTGTGATGTGTCAAAACAGGCCGATGTATTATCCTTATTCAACAGTATCGGCAAGATTGATATACTGGTTAACAATGCAGGTATTGCACATGTAGGAAGAGCCGACACGACTTCAGAGACAGATATGGACAGGATCTATAATGTCAATGTAAAAGGTGCTTACAACTGTCTTTTTGCAGCAATTCCATTGATGAAGAAAAGCGGGGGCGGTGCTATTCTGAACCTTGCATCAATCGTTGCTATTGTGGGTGTGGCTGATCGCTTTGCCTATTCAATGAGTAAAGGTGCAGTTTATGCAATGACGCTTTCAGTAGCTAAAGATTACCTTGCTGATAATATCCGTTGTAACAGTATCTCACCTGCAAGGGTGCATACTCCATTTGTGGATGGTTTTATTGCCAAAAATTATCCTGGCCAGGAAAAAGAAATGTTCGAGAAACTGTCTAAAACACAGCCAGTTGGAAGAATGGCAACACCTGAGGATATCGCCGCAATCGCACTGTATCTATGTTCGGATGAAGCCAGCTTTGTAACCGGAAATGATTATCCGATCGATGGAGGATTTATTAAGCTTAATAGCTAATTAATTTAATTCAAACAATGCCTAAGGGCTTTTTTATTTATACGGATGGCTCATTCTTGAATAAAATGAAAGTATCATCCAAACAAAATTTAATACTAAAATGAAATTAATCAGATGGGGGAAACCCGGACAGGAAAAAACAGGAGTAATTATCAATGATGTAAAGTACGATACCTCTGCTTTTGGTGAAGATTACAATGAGGCATTTTTTGAAAATGACGGACTGAATCGTCTGGCGGCATTTTTAAAAACCAATGAGGGTAAACTGAATGTAATTTCAGATGCTGAGCGTTTGGGTTCTCCGGTTGCCCGCCCTTCAAAGATCCTTTGTATTGGACTGAACTACATAAAACATGCAGAGGAGTCGGGGATGGCAATACCTGCAGAACCAATTCTGTTCATGAAATCAACTACCTCATTAGTAGGTCCTTTCGACGATATTACCATACCTAAAAATTCGGTAAAATCAGACTGGGAAGTGGAACTGGCCTTTGTGATAGGTAAAAAAGCTAGCTACGTTTCTGAGGCAGATGCCATGGATTATGTAGCCGGATATTGTCTTCATAATGACGTTTCTGAGCGTGAATGGCAGTTGGAGCGTGGCGGTACCTGGGATAAAGGTAAAGGCTGCGATACTTTTGCTCCGGTTGGTCCGTTTTTAGCGACTAAAGATGAGATTGCTGATCCCCATAAATTAAGATTATGGCTAAAACTGAATGGTAAAATTATGCAGGACAGTAATACAGACGATCTGATCTTCAATATTCCTTTCCTGGTATCTTACCTGAGCAATTTTATGACCCTTCTTCCGGGAGATATCATTTCTACAGGAACACCGGCGGGTGTGGGATTAGGTTTCAAGCCGCCAATTTTCCTGAAAGATGGAGATGTAATCGAGTTAGGTATCGACGGACTTGGCGAATCAAGACAGGTTGCTAAAGCCTATGCTAAAGCTTGATTCACATCAGCACTTTTGGCAATTTGACCCAATAAGAGATAACTGGATCACAGAGGAAATGGAAGTCATACGTCATGACTTCCTTCCTCCTGATCTTAAGCCATTGCTTGAGGCCAATGGGATACAAGGCTGCATCGCGGTGCAGGCCGACCAGTCGGAGACCGAAACTAACTTCCTGCTCGCTCTTGCTGAAGAACATGATTTCATTAAAGGAGTCGTGGGTTGGGTTGATCTTTGTTCCCCCAACATTCATTCACGGCTCGAATATTTTTCCCAATTCCCAAAACTCAAAGGATTCAGGCATATTCTGCAGGCCGAACCTGTTGAATTTATACTCAAACCCGAATTTCAAAGAGGAATTGCAGCGTTAAATAATTTCGGCTTTACTTATGACATTCTCATTTATCCTAAGCACCTGCCTGTCATCCCGGACCTGATCCGGGATAATCAAGCCTTCGTTATCGACCACATCGCCAAACCCGATATAAAAAATGGTCTTTTTCTTAATTGGGAAGCCGAAATGAAGCAGATTGCTTCATTTGATAATGTGTACTGTAAGCTCTCGGGTATGATCACAGAAGCTGATTTGAAAAACTGGAAAAAGGAAGATATCTTTCCATACATGGATAGTGTTTTCGACTACTTTGGGACAGAACGACTGATGTTTGGCAGCGACTGGCCGGTATGCAAACTGGCTGGGGAATATGATGCGGTTTGCGGATTGGTTGAGGAATATTTGAGTAAATTGAGTACAAGGGAGCAGGAACTGGTTTGGGGAAAGAATGCAGAACAATTCTATAAACTTTAGTACATTCAGGGTATCATTTTAGAATTTTATAATGATCTCGCAATGACGCAGAGACGCAATTGTATAATATGAAACGAATTGTCATAAATAATCCCTTTGCGTCCTTGCGTCTTTGCGAGAATTAATTTATTAATCGGTTAATGCTCTGGTGACTGTTTTGTCTACTATGTGATGGGAGAGTGCTTAAGGTATGGTGACAACACCAACCAGAGGGAATTTGGGATTATGGAAACAAGTAAATGGATTTAAAATTAAAAGATAAGGTAATTCTGGTCAGCGGTGGTGCCAAGGGCATTGGGGAGGCGATTGTCAAAGTTTTGGCTGCTGAAGGTGCTATACCGGTCATTATTGGGCGTAATGAAGCCGATAATCTGAAAGTGCTTGCAGAAATTGAATCTGCAGGTGCACAGGCTTTCCAGATCAGGGCAGAATTAACCAGGCCTGAAGAATGTGAGAAAGTAATCAGACTCACTCTGGAAAAGTTTGGCAGGATTGATTCCCTGGTGAATAATGCCGGAGTGAACGATAGTGTTGGACTGGAGAACGGTTCTTACGAAGGTTTCGTAGCTAGTCTGCATAAGAATGTGATCCATTATTATTTACTGGCACATCATGCACTGCCTTCACTTAAAAAATCTAAAGGAGCTGCTATCGTAAATATCAGCTCAAAAACAGCTGAAACTGGTCAGGGAGGTACTTCCGCTTATGCTGCAGCCAATGGCGCCCGTAATGCCTTAACCCGCGAATGGGCAGTTGAATTATTGCCGCACAGCATCCGTGTGAATTCGGTAATTGTTGCAGAATGCTGGACCCCTCTGTACGAAAGCTGGATCAAAACCCTTTCAAACCCCGAAGAAAAGCTGAAAGATATAGTCAGTAAAATACCGCTTGAAAACCGAATGACTACCGCGAAGGAGATCGCCGATACCGTAGCCTTTTTACTTTCAGAGCGATCATCACACACAACAGGGCAATTGATTCATGTGGATGGAGGGTATGTTCATTTAGACCGGGCAATAGGATAAGGCTTAAAGCAAAAAGCTTAAAGCAAAAAGCTAAATCCATTTTAATCGTCATCCCGAATGCAATGATGAAGAGGTAATAAATGACTGTTTCCCAATGCCCTATTTCCCACCCGATAGCTAGCGGGTCCCCATTCCCAAAAAAATCCATCAGCTCAACATTTCAATTGAATTACTAAATTCACCTGATAACTGGTAACTGACAACAGGTAACAGATAACACATCCTAATATGAAAAACATACTTTTAATCCTTTTCTTATCTTTTCAAACCGGCACCATCGCTGATCCTGCCAGTTATTTGAACGATCTGAAAACTGAAATGAGAAAAGAATGGCCTAAGAACAGAAGCATCAATCTGGTGTTTCACGGGCATTCAGTTCCTGCGGGATATTTCAAAACCCCGGTTGTGAATACATTGGAAGCCTATCCATACCAGGTTTTGAGAGCATTGAAAGCAGAATATCCCTTTGCAGTAATTAATATCATCAATACTTCCATTGGTGGTGAAAACTCGGAAAGTGGCGCCAAACGATTTGAAACTGAAGTTTTAAATCATAAACCGGATGTTCTTTTTGTAGATTATGCCTTAAACGATCAGGGCATCGGACTAAAAAGAGCTAAAGTGGCATGGGAGAAGATGATCAGCATTGCACTTAAAAAAGGAATTAAAGTCATTCTGCTTAGCCCTTCTCCCGACCAGCGGGTGAATATTCTGGAAACCAATAATATGCTGGAACAACATACCGGGCAAATAAAAAATCTGGCTGAAAAATACAATACAGGATTGGCCGACAGCTATGGACTATTTCGTCAAAAGGTGCTTTCAGGTGAAAGTATTTCAAACTATATGTCTCAGGTAAACCATCCGAATGAAAAGGGCCATGCGCTGATTGCCGGTTCTATTATGAGATACTTTAAATAGCAGGGTATTAGAGTTATCAGTTGACGGTTATCTCTTGTCTGTGCGATATTAGTTCAAATGGAAGGTTGTGTTTTATTCCTTGTTCTTTCATCTTTGATCCATCTTTAAACGGGTTTATTTGGATTGGTAAAGAGGCTTTTTTTTCGGGATTTGAGACAGAATGAATTTATTTAAAATAAAGGATGTGAAAACAGCTGGGTTTGGTTGGCTTTGTCAATATATGCACAGCTAGTGGCAATTATACCTAAATTCACACTACAGACAAAATATACCCAGAAATTTAATGAACAACAAGAAAGACATATTTGCAATTATTGGGAGCGCAAGTTCGAATTCTGTAAACCTGAAACTTGTTAAAAAAATTGCAAGTTTGACGAAAAGCGAATTTAACTTGATAATTTTCAACGATTTAAAAACTCTTCCTCATTTTGACCCGGAACTTTCAGTAGACAATCCACCAAAACAAATTGTAGAATTTAGAAATGCAATCGAAAAATCGGACGGAATAATTATTTGTACACCTGAATATGTTTATAGTATTCCAAGTGGACTGAAAAATGCTATTGAATGGTGTATTTCGACAATGATTTTTTCAGACAAACCATGCGGACTTATTACAGCTTCTGCAAACGGGCAAAAAGGGCACGAAGAATTGCAACTTATAATGCAAACTGCGATGGCAAAATTTACAAACGACACAACTTTGTTAATTCAAGGAATAAAAGGAAAATTTGACGAGCGAGGAAATTTGACCGATAATGAAGTACATATACTTTTAGACAATTATATAAGCGCTTTTAAGAATTTAGTGTACAATAAATAGACTAGCAAAATCAATGAACCGCTAACGGCGCTTGAGTAGAAAAAATTGGGTTTTGTGCTTCTAACGAAGTTTAGCGCTAAAAATTCCCGACTTCGCGAAGCGGCAAAACGTAGGTTAAAATGTTTATTCTGATGTTGATGGTATCGTTTTAAATCCCTGTATATGAAAAGGCTATTTTTTTTTATTGGAGTTACTTGTCTGTCATTTTCGCCCATCATTCATGAACGGCAAAAAGTATTTGATGTTCATATTCACGGTAGTAAAGACATCGCTGACCAACTAACAACATTGGAACAGGCAGGGGTCTATAGAGCAGCAATCAGTACTTCATGGAACTTACAAAACACTTACCGGACCCAATCGAATATAAATCTCTTATTTGGCCTTATGTTTCCCTGTCCCAATGGCAAAGTGCCTTACAGTCTTCAACCTTGCTATGGAGACGGTCGTGACTGGCCTGCCCTAAATTGGGTGGAACGACAGATAAAAGAAGGGAAGATTGACTTTTTAGGCGAAATCTTAAGCCAGTATTATGGTATTTCTTCCTCTGACACGTCTTTACATCCTTATTACAAACTAGCAGAGAAGTACGGTATTCCTGTGGGCATACATACTGGGGGAGCCGGGCCAAACCATGGCAGTCCAAACTTTAGAATGGAGCTAGGTAATCCTTTGCTAGTGGATCAGCTACTTTCTTTGTTTCCTAAGTTAAAAATTTGGATCATGCATAGCGGGGATCAGTACTACAATGAGACTATTTCGGTTATGCAAAAAAGCAAACTTGTCTATACGGATATTTCTGTAATCTCTAATTCTGAAATTGTACCCTCAGAACGGTTTTCGAACATTATAAAATCATTTATAGAGGCGGGATTAGAGGATCGCTTAATGTTTGGGACAGATAATGGAGATATTGACAAGGTTATAACTGCTGTCAAGGGACTTGGATTTTTGTCAAAGGAGCAAAAAGACAAAATCTTTTACCAAAATGCGGAGCGTTTCTTTGCATCGACTGAAATATCAAAATAATCGGCTTGCAAATATGATAGAAAAGCAATAAAATTTGACTTCTCCTGAAGGTGTTGAAATCTCACATACTAAGTTTAATTAATTGAAAGTTTTTTCACAAATAGCTTGCAACTTGCTATTTTTTTAATTTACTTTGTATTTCAAAGTACTTTTAAAACAAAATAAAAATGAATAACAAAAGACTAATTATCATCCAATCAGTGGTAGGAATATTGCTGCTTATCCCGCTAATTGCAATGCAGTTCACAAATGAAGTCGACTGGGATATCTTTGACTTTGTAATTATGGGAATTCTATTATCGGGCACAGGCTTCTTATGTGAGTTTGCGTTAAGAAAAGTAAAGGGGACACTGAACAGAATTATTATCTGTGGAGCTGTTTTATTTGTATTCTTCCTGATATGGGCTGAGCTTGCTGTCGGGATTTTTGGTACGCCATTTGCAGGTTCTTAAATAAGACAGCAAATGATTAATACCAATGTTCTGCTGTGCTTCACCTAATCTTAAAGCTATGAATAAAGTTATCGGCGCAGTATTAATAATTGCCAGTTTAGCAATTGCTTATGTAGGAATCAATAAGATTTCACAGAGCACTGAATCTGTTAATTTTTTGGGAATAAAAATTGAAGCCTCTGACAATTCGGGTAAAACAGAGGGCTATCTTTTCTTAGGATTGGGGATAGCTATTTTTGTCGGTGGGATCTATACTTTGAACAGAACAAAGGCCTGATTTAATTTAATCAAAAGCCTGTAAGACATTAGTTGGCTTTTGCTATTTTTCTCGATAGCAAAAGCTATACTTCAGGGTTTTTATTTGAAAAATCCGGCACTTGCAGTATCCCTGACTGTGCCGTTTTTATCCTGATAGATAAAATATGCTTCCAATCCTTTATGTTTTTTCAGAAAGGCAAAGGCTTTTTCAAAATCTTTACCGATCAGTACATTATCATAGCCATCTGCACTCATCGCATTTGCGGTTCTGACGGTCACACTGATCATTTCATTTTCTATCGGCCTGCCGGTCTTCGGGTCCATCAGGTGGGAAAGCTTTTTTGATCCGTTTTGAATGTATTTCCGGTAATTCCCGGAAGTGGTGATTGCACCGCCTTTCATTTCAATGATTTTTTGGATGACAGCTTCTTCGTCTTTGTCATTCGAAGGCTGTTCAATTCCAATCCGCATGATCTGATTCCCTGGCTGTTTACGACCTTTCACCCGGATCTCGCCGCCAATTTCGATCAGGTAATTTTGAACGCCCTGCGATTCAATGTAATCAGCAATCACATCCACACTATAACCCTGAGCAATGCCATTTACGTCAATCCTCAGGCAGGGAATGTCTTTGACCAATTGCCTGCCCCGGATATGGAGCTTATCCGAACCTGAACAAGCGAGTGCCTTATTGATTACTTCATCCGATGGCTGATTGCTATGCCGCTTCACCCCGAATCCCCATGCTTCTACTATGGGTAGTATGCTGATGTCGAATACCCCGTCACTTTCCTTCCAGATCTTTAGAGAGCGCTGTACCACCTTGTACAGATGTTCATCCATCTCTATTCCTTTTTCAGAGTTATTGAATTGGTTGATCAGTGAATAAGGTTTGTAGATTGAAAGGGAGCTGTCAAGTTCAGTAAATTTTTGATCAATAGATTTAGAGCTAATGATCGCATCCCCGGCATAATAGCTAATCTGATAGCTGGTGCCCTGTGCGAAACCGGAGATCTGGAATTGGGAGTAAGATTGAGATTTCCTGCTGCCACAACCGGGTAGTAGGATTAATAGGATGGGTAGGATTAATAGGATTACAATATTTCTAATACTCAAAATCCTGCCCTGATCAAAAATCCTAACCATCCTAAAATCCTTTAATCCTATTATCCTTTAATCCTAGCTGCTACAACCGGGTAGGATTGATAGGATTAATAGGATTTGTAGGATTACAATATACCTGATACTCAAAATCCTACGCTGATTAAAAACCCTGCTCATCCTAAAATCCTAAAATCCTAAAACCCTAAAATCCTTTAATCCTATTAATCCTAATATCCTAATCCGCCGGTTGTCGTATAATATTTCGCAATCATATTCGGTACCTCCCATGCAGGCATAGTATTGTTCAGTATATATCCGATCGCTACTTCTGCAGAGTTTGTACCTTTAAATGTTCCCGGTTTTACGATCCATTCATTCCCTTTTTGGATCAGGTCGAAACCGGGGTATTTTTGCTGCATTTTAGCTTTTACATTTTGAATAACCGAAACGAAGTCAGTAGCCGGAACACCCGGAGCCGCTTTGATATATAATGTAGCCCGGTATTTCTCATCTGCACCTTGCCTGAGTTCCAGATCAGCTTTAGTGCCTCGCATCAGCGCATAATGGGTATCACTTGATCCCGCAGGCTCCCTGTACCTCCAGTTAACAGTCACTTTAGCATGCACCCCTT
Organism: Sphingobacteriales bacterium 16-39-50; assembly: GCA_002257025.1. Classification (GTDB taxonomy): domain Bacteria; phylum Bacteroidota; class Bacteroidia; order Sphingobacteriales; family Sphingobacteriaceae; genus Daejeonella. The sequence goes on from NCHA01000024.1 coordinate 36,981, forward strand.
TGATTGTGTAATTGATTTCGCCATTGGCTAAGACTGATAAAATACTGTCTTTTACATATTTTTTCAGGTAATCGGGATAATCTACCCGGGTTACCCGCTTAAATTCGGATGGAGTCAGATCAGTAGGCCATTCCCTGGAACTCAGGATTTTGATATCCTTTTTATAGTTGAGTATGATTCCCGGAAATCCGGCCCATTGCGACATGTCGACGAGGTGAGTACTCACATCAGTAATTCCATGGCCTTGCTGCTCTATGTCAAAGAACCATGCCGGGCGACGGGCAGGTACTGTACCTGAGAATTTCAGAAAATGGTGTAAATTTTCCTGGACCAAAGATGGATCATCCACACTTCCTTTTTTGAGTGTTCCGAACAGTTCCGGAATCTCTGCCAGTTCCTTCTGCAGAATGTTGCTGATATCATATCGCAGATCCATCGGATCAAAGATCAGGACCTTCTTTTTTTTTGCCAGTTTGAACGATTTTTTCAGCATTTCAAAATCTTTCGGAGTTACTGCAAGTGGCTTATCCGCTAAAACATGCATACCGGCTTCAATTGAACGGCGCATGTATTCGCCTTTTTTGCTGTTATTCCCGGAAATGATCACTGCATTGCCTTTTTTCTCAGTTAGCATCTTTTCCAGATAATCGGAACCTGTGTAAACCACCATTTTCCATTTGGTGGGATTGGAGGAGCGGGAATTCATTCCATTAATGCTTTTTAGATAGGTTTCAACATCCGGGCCCACAGGAGCATAAACATGTACTTCAGGATCTAAGCCTGTATACATTCTGCCCTGCATATAAGTTGCATGGCCATGTCCCGGATCCAGAACGATAAGTTTAATCGGTACATTCTGTGCAACTCCATTAATCGAAATTAAGCTGAATAAAAGAAGTGTCAGTGAATGAAGGACAAGCCTTGATTTTAATATAATATTAATAAAATGTCGTTTTGAGATAATATGGAATGCCATTTTTTATTGAAAGTAAATTATTTAATATCTTTTTTTATATCAGAATTGAACTTAATCAAATATAAGAGAATTGATTAATCCTGTATTTTTATATATTTATTCTTGCACACATTCATACTGATCAAAATGAGTAATCCGCTTTTACTATTCAGGAAATATATTCCGGTATTTTTCATGCTGATGGTTCTTGTAGTTTCGGCAATTAATGCCCAGACCCAAAAGCCTAAAAAATATATTGTTAATGGATATGTAGGAGGTTACCGTGGCCTGGTAAAAGTTGAGGAAATTGATGCTGATAAATTGACTCACATCAATTACGCTTTTGTTAATGTAAAAGACAGTCTGGCATTTCTTACTAATCTAAAAACTGATTCAACTAACTTTCGATTGTTAAACGGACTAAAAAGAATCAATCCCGATCTTAAAATTGTGATTTCGATAGGTGGCTGGTCATGGAGTGAAAATTTTTCTGATGCGGTTTTGACCCCAACTTCCAGAAAATTATTCGCAAAAAGCAGCGTAGATATTGTCAGACAATATAATCTGGATGGGGTGGATATTGACTGGGAATATCCGGCTATGAGGGGCGAGGAAGGCAATGTGTACCGTCCTGAGGATAAACAGAATTTTACCCTTATGTTCAGGGAGATTCGTGCCGAACTGGATAAACTTGAGGCCGAAAGGGGTCGAAAATATCTTCTGACAGCTGCTGTCGGAGGTTCGAAATCCTTCGTAAACAATACAGAAATGGCAGAAGTGGCAAAAATTCTAGATTATATTCTGATCATGACCTATGATTACGGTGGTAAAACAGTTGCGCATCATACAAATCTTTATCCTTCAAAAGGAATGGAGAATTCCAGTTCAGCACATAAATCGGTAGTGGATTTTATGGATGGGGGAGTCCCTGCCCATAAGATCGGATTAGGTGCAGCCTTTTATGGGAAAAGCAGGGAGGCAGAAAACGTAATGAAAAACGGACTTAATCAGCCAGTCGTTTCGGGCTCAAAAGTTACTGCAGGACAAGGAGGGGGTTATACCAAAATGAGAAAAGAGTTTATAAATAATAATGGATATAAGCGTCATTGGGACAGACATGCCAAAGCACCTTATCTTTTTAATCCGGAGACAAAGGTTTTCATAACCTACGACGATGAGCGCTCAATAAGAATGAAAGCGAAGTATATCAGAAAGCATAAACTGGCAGGCATTTTCTTCTGGGAGTATTTTTCTGATCCGGAGGAATATCTTTTGAAGGAGATTGATAGAGTACTTGATTGAGGGAAATGGGGAGTAGGGAATAGGGAATGGGGAATAGGTAATGGGGAATAGGAAGACGACCCAGGAACAAAGAATCAAGAACCAGGACTGGGGTGTCCAAAGATTGATTTTTTCGATTAAATTGTAATGGTGAAGTAATCTGTCGTCCTGACGCAGGAGGGATCTAATTTGTTGTAGTCTCCTGCCTTAAAGATTATAGTTCATTCTGAATGACACTTGATCAGGTCTTTATTCCTTGCTCCATGTTCCTTGATCACTTTAGCTACTTCTGGCTCAAAAAATAGTCATAAATCATCCTGGAGACTATCGCCATCGACTTTACCGCCGCCTTATCGTTCTCTAATTCCTTTGACAACATAACCAAAACATATTTTCTACCATCCGGAAGTATCACGATTCCTGCATCATGATTCACTCCGGTGATCCAGCCTATTTTGTGTGCTACTTTTACTTTTTTGTGGAGTTTCGCAGGAATTTTATCATTAAATTTCTGATCCTGCAGAATATTGATAATCTCATCTGAAGAAGATTTGTCAACAGCAAGACCCTCGGTCATTTTAGAAAAGACGAGCATTTGGTCATAAGCTGTTGTGGTATTGTTCAGTCCCGCCCGGTAGGCTTTTGTATCTTCCACACCACGTAAAACCTTTATATCATTGGCTCCCATCTCCCGCATAGTTTTATTCGCATTTTGTGCTCCCACCAGGTCAATGATATTATTAGTAGCCAGGTTACTGCTTTGGATAATCATAAGATAAAGCAAATCATAAATCTTTACTTTTGCGCCTACTTTGGTATACAATGCCGGTTCGCTATCGTCTTTGGGGTCGAGGGAATAACTGCTGCCGTCAACTATGCTTTTGAATTCATTTTTAACAATCAGCGAGTCATTAATGGAAAATTTTCCGGCATTAGCCTGTTTATAAGCCTCAATCAATACCGGGGTTTTCATCGTACTTGCAGCATGGAAGTTTATCTTTTAATGAATCAGAATTTCTTCCCCACTGATCAAATTTTTATAAGTCAGGGCAAAGACTCCCTTATTTTTAGCGAGTTCTGCGTTGATCTTATTCCTGAGTTCTTCCGGATTTTTGGTCCCTGATGGCAACATGAAATATAGAATTGATAATATTAGTGTTAACATTTAAATACTCCGGAATAATAAAGGAGCCTTTAAGAATATAGCAATAGTATAATTTGTATTTTTAGTTCCCTTAAATATTATGAAACTATGATCAGATCAAATAGCTTATTGTTGTGTGCCTTGCTATTAACGATGTTTCAGGCGGCCATGTGCCAGGTAAATCTGAAAAGTGTTGATCAGGTATGGGACCATTACGAGCGATATAAGGAACCTGTGATTACAAACCGGTTTTTTAAGCATACCGATGTCGTTTCCCTGATCAAGAAACATACGACATCCGGGCTGCTTATTTCTGAAGAAATCGGCCTATCAGTTAAGGGGAGAAGTATTAATCATTTGACACTTGGAACAGGTAAAACAAAGGTTTTATTATGGTCGCAAATGCATGGTGATGAGTCAACTGCGACCATGGCCCTTTTCGATCTGTTCAATTTTCTGGTAGCGGATGATGAGCATAAGGATTTAAGAAAGTTGATTCTGAGCAGTCTGGAGCTTCATATCGTTCCAATGCTCAATCCCGATGGGGCCCAGCAATGGAAAAGAAGAAATGATCTCGAGATTGATGTAAACAGGGATGCCCGTATGCTTGTGACACCCGAGGGCATAGCATTGATGAATCTTGCGAAGAAAATAAAACCCGAAATAGGCTTTAATCTTCATGATCAAAGCACCTTATATGCTGCCGGTCGTACCGATAATACGGCTACTTTATCTTTCCTGGCTCCGGCCTATGATTACCCGAAGAGTATGAATGAGGTCAGAAAAAGAGCCACACAGCTGATATTAACAATGAATAAAGCCTTGCAGACCAAAGTCCCGGGCAAGATCGCTAAATATGATGATGCTTTTGATCCGCGTTGTTTTGGGGATACTTTTCAGGGAATGGGTATTTCAACCATACTGATCGAGTCAGGTGGATATTATGCCGATCCTGAAAAGCAGCACATTAGAAAGCTTAATTTTTATGCCCTTCTCAATGCTTTTGTGTCTATTGCTGAGAAAACTTATGCAAGCCAAAATCTTGCTGATTATCAGGAAATTCCGGAGAATAGCCGGTCTTTGTATGATGTGTTGGTCAGAAATGTAAGTATAAATAAGGAAGGTATCCAGTTCCGGACCAACCTGGGGATTGTCCGTTCTCAAATCAAAAGTTCTGATTTTGGTAGTATGTCATACAATGGCCGTATCGAGGAGCTGGGAGATGTAGAGCTGACTCATGGCTATGACGAAATTGAAGCCTCAAGCCTGACTTTTACTCCGGGAAATATCAAACTAATGAGGAAAAGTGAATGGGAAGTATTAAGTCCGCAGCAGGAACTTGATCTGATCAGAGAAGGTTATCTTTTTGTGAAATGGACAGATGCTGCATCACCTGTCGGCCCATTGAGTGCAAGGCTTCTGAACCTGACCAATAAGGCTACCAATACCATACAATCTGCGTCCATAGGTCAGCAAGCACAATTTTTACTAAGCAGGGATGGAAAGCCTGTTTACGCACTGCTTAATGGGTATGTTCTGGATTTGACTAAGGATGTGACTGCTGTTCCGAATGTGTTTGGATATTGAGAGGTATTTATTTTGAATTCAGATCATCCTGTCCGATTTCTATGATCTAAGCAACTGATCTAACGTAATTTTTTTCATACAATCTGTTTTGTCTTACACAGGCAAATATCCTTAAGATTAGCTTAT
>NCHA01000025.1 GCA_002257025.1 Sphingobacteriales bacterium 16-39-50
TTCTTGCTTCTCAAAAAGCAAAAGAATTGATCCTGATCGGAGTAATTCCTTTAATTATAGGTAATAAGTTTTGTCCGCGAATTATTAAACATTTACAATCCCGACGCAGGAGGGATCTGTTGATTTTAAACCCAAAATATAATAATTAATAGGGTTCGTTCTAATAAGTTTGAGATCCCTCCTGCGTCAGGATGACGGTTAGCTATAGCATCGTTCCTTTCCTGGTTTCTGGCTCCTGGTTCTTGTTTCTCAATACTCAATACTCTCTACTCAATACTCATTACTAAATAATATAAAAAAACTTCAATTAAGTATTTGATTTACGGGGATAAAGAGTATTTTTGCAGACCAAAAAATGCCCTCCAAAACGGGCTTAGATTGTTGATTTAATAAAGATTTACAAAATTTATATGCCAAACGCCGGAAAAATTGCACAGATCATCGGACCTGTAGTAGACGTCAGCTTCACCGAAAATGCCCACTTGCCAAAGATTTACGATGCACTTGAAATTGTAAAAGATAACGGACAAAAGATCATTCTTGAAGTTCAGCAACACCTTGGAGAAGATAGAGTTCGCGCTATCGCGATGGACTCAACAGACGGTCTTGTTCGTGGGATGAAGGTAATTGATACCGGAGCCGCTATTAAAATGCCGATCGGCGACAAGATCAAAGGTCGTTTGTTCAACGTTGTTGGACAGGCTATCGATGGTATTGATACCATGGATAATTCTGATGGTTATCCAATTCACAATACTCCACCAAAGTTTGATGAGTTAAGTACTGAAACTGAAGTGCTTTTCACAGGTATCAAAGTGATCGACCTTCTTGAGCCTTATGCTAAAGGTGGTAAGATCGGATTGTTTGGTGGTGCAGGTGTTGGTAAAACCGTATTGATCATGGAGCTGGTAAATAACATTGCGAAAGCTTATGCAGGTTTATCAGTTTTTGCCGGAGTTGGTGAGCGTACCCGTGAGGGAAATGACCTTTTGCGTGAGTTTATTGAGTCGGGTGTAATTAACTATGGCGATGCGTTTAAACATTCAATGGAAGAAGGTGGATGGGATCTGAAATCTGTTGATAAAGAAGCATTAAAAGATTCTAAAGCTACATTGGTATTCGGACAGATGAATGAGCCTCCTGGTGCACGTGCACGTGTGGCCTTGTCAGGTCTTACTGTAGCTGAATATTTCCGTGATGGTGATGGAGAAGGACAGGGAAAAGATATTCTTTTCTTCGTAGATAATATCTTCCGTTTCACCCAAGCTGGTTCTGAGGTTTCGGCACTTCTTGGACGTATGCCATCTGCGGTAGGTTATCAGCCAACACTGGCAACTGAGATGGGATTGATGCAGGAGAGGATTACATCCACTAAGCGTGGTTCAATTACATCTGTACAGGCTGTTTATGTACCTGCGGATGACTTGACTGACCCTGCACCGGCAACAACATTTGCTCACCTTGATGCAACGACAGTATTATCACGTAAGATCGCTGAGCTTGGAATTTATCCGGCAGTGGATCCATTGGATTCAACTTCACGTATCCTTAACTCTGCTACACTTGGTGATGAGCACTATGGTACTGCACAGCGTGTGAAAGAAATCTTACAACGATATAAAGAATTACAGGATATTATCGCCATTCTTGGTATGGACGAATTATCTGAAGAAGATAAACTGGTAGTAGGTCGTGCCCGCCGTGTGCAGCGTTTCTTATCTCAGCCTTTCTTCGTAGCTGAACAGTTCACCGGATTAAAAGGTGTATTGGTTGACATCAAAGATACTATCAAAGGTTTCAATATGATTATGGACGGAGAAGTGGATGAGTATCCTGAAGCTGCGTTCAACCTGGTAGGTACTATCGAAGATGCAATCGAAAAAGGTAAAAAATTATTAGCTGAAGCAAACGCGTAATGTGATATGAGATAATAGATATGAGATATGAGAAAGGTAATTCAACCCGATCTTTAATCTCAAATCTCAAATCTCAGATCTCAAATCTCTAACACATGAAACTAGAAATATTAACCCCTGATAAAAAAGTCTTTGAAGGCGAAGTAAGGTCTGTGACCGTACCGGGTACCATGGGTTCTTTCGAAGTACTTAAAGATCACGCACCTGTAATTTCAACTCTTGAAGATGGCAAAGTGATCATCCGTACTGATAAGGATGAAGAAACTATTTTTATCAAAGGCGGTGTCATCGAAGTACTCGATAATAATATAATGGTACTTGCTGAAGGAACACAGAATTCCTGAGCGCCAAATTAAAAAAGGAAGCCCCTCTGATCAACAGATCGAGGGGCTTTTTTTATGCCCATAATTTTGATTTTTTTCGGACTCTTTCCGGATTTCAGGCAGAAATCAGACCATTTGATCTGAACGAAAATTTCATGAACCGAAAACCCAAAACCGTTTTGGTATATTTACACAAAATTTGATATAGTTATTTTTTAATAAATCAGAATTTAATATTGATATATTGAAAATTATAATATTTTATTCTAATTTAAAAAAAATGCATTGCCTATTGATACTTAAATCCGAAGACCTTAAATTGAGATTTAAATGAAACAGGAAATTATAAACGTTTGTATAATGAATGGCGCTTTGAATCTTAATTTTAATAAACTGACTATTCCGGGTATCCTTTCCCTCATTTATATTCTGAATTATATTCTGCTCGTCCCTGCTGTTAAGGTGTAAAATCTTTTAAAATCAATAAAAAAGACCAGCGCCTTCCTTTAATAGAAAGGCTTTTTTTTTAGATAAAATATAGTCATAAATAGAAATTAAGATACAAGAATCTGAACAATGGAACTTAATAAATACAGCAAAACAATCACCCAGGATCCAACCCAACCAGCCTCACAGGCTATGTTGTATGGGATTGGATTAACCAGAGAAGATCTGGCCAAGGCACAGGTAGGCATTGTAAGTATGGGCTATGATGGCAATACTTGTAATATGCACCTGAATGAACTTGCCGAAGTAGTCAAGAAAGGTGTCTGGAACAATGATCTGGTGGGTTTGATGTTCCATACTATTGGTATCAGTGACGGTATAACAAATGGTACAGAAGGGATGCGTTATTCTCTGGTTTCCAGAGATTTGATTGCAGATTCTATCGAAACTGTCTGCGGCGGACACTATTACGACGGACTTATTGCATTACCGGGTTGTGATAAGAATATGCCGGGAGCTATCATGGCGATGGGCCGCTTGAACAGACCGGCAATCATGGTTTATGGTGGAAGTATCCATTCCGGGAATTATAAAGGACAATCGCTGAATATTGTTTCGGCATTTGAGGCATTAGGTCAGAAAATGGCCGGCAACCTTGCAGAAGAAGATTTTCAGGGAGTTATAGAACGGGCTTGTCCTGGTGCAGGTGCATGCGGCGGTATGTATACTGCAAATACGATGGCATCAGCAATTGAAGCCATGGGAATGAGTTTACCTTACAGCTCAACCTATCTCGCATTGAGTGAAGAGAAAAAACAGGAATGCCTTGATGCCGGTAAATACATCAGGATACTACTGGAAAAAGACATCAAGCCAAGAGATATCATGACAGAAAAGGCATTTCATAATGCCATAGTAACGGTAATGGTTCTGGGTGGTTCAACCAATGCAGTTCTGCATTTGATTGCGATGGCTAAATCAGTTGGAATTAAACTTGATCTTGAATATTTCCAGAAGATTAGTGATGAAACTTCAGTTATCGCTGATCTTAAACCAAGCGGAAAATATATGATGGAAGACGTTCATGCAATTGGCGGATTACCATCGGTTTTAAAATATCTGTTACAAAAAGGATTACTGCATGGTGATTGCCTGACTGTTACAGGAAAAACACTGGCAGAAAATGTAGCCGAAGCTGCTGATCTTAATTTTGAAAATCAGGATGTTATCTATCCTTATGAAAATCCGATTAAGAAAACAGGGCATTTACAAATGCTTTACGGCAACCTTGCACCACAGGGCTCTGTTGCTAAAATCAGCGGTAAAGAAGGTGAATCCTTCACCGGTCCGGCGCGTGTATTTGACGGCGAATTTGAACTGATCCATGGTATCAGCAGCGGTAAAGTTAAAGCAGGTGATGTGGTTGTAATCAGGAATGTCGGACCTAAAGGTGCTCCTGGTATGCCCGAAATGCTTAAACCAACCTCTGCAATCTTCGGAGCCGGTTTAGGTGCTTCAGTTGCCCTAATCACAGATGGACGTTTCTCAGGAGGAACTCATGGTTTTGTGGTTGGACACATTACCCCGGAAGCTTTTGAAGGCGGAAATATTGGTCTTGTGAATGATGATGATATCATTCAGATCGACGCAACCAAAAACTCCATCGATGTGATGATCACAGCCGAAGAAATGGAGCACAGAAGAAAACTCTGGCAGCAGCCGGCACCTCCTGTTAAGAATGGGGTGTTATTTAAATATTTTAAACAGGTAAAGAACGCGAGCGAAGGCTGCGTTACTGACGAAGAATAAAGAATTGATCTGATGAATCGATTCATCAGATCAATGATACGAACACATAAATAAATAATTATGGAAATTGAGCAGCAGGCATTGAGTAATCCAACAGGAGTTGAAACGATAGAAGTTTCTGGTTCTGTAGCCCTTCTCGAAGCATTGATCGCCGAAGGAACCGAAGTAATATTCGGATACCCTGGTGGGGCAATTATGCCGATCTATGATGCATTGTACGATTACAAGGAAAAATTAAACCATATTCTGGTAAGACATGAGCAGGGCGGAATTCACGCCGGCCAGGGTTTTGCAAGAACTTCTGGTAAAGTAGGTGTGGTATTTGCTACCAGCGGTCCCGGTGCTACCAACCTGGTCACCGGATTAGCTGATGCTATGATCGACAGTACCCCTCTGGTTTGTATCACCGGACAGGTATTTGCTCATCTTCTGGGTACTGACGCATTTCAGGAAACAGATGTGATCAATATCACCACTCCTGTCACAAAATGGAATTATCAGATCACTGATGCTACAGAAATCCCTGAAGTACTCAGCAAGGCTTTCTACATCGCGAGAAGCGGAAGACCAGGGCCTGTTTTGATTGATATCACAAAGAATGCTCAGATACAGAAATTCGATTACAGTGGTTATACCCCATGCAATCATATCCGTAGCTACAGGCCTAAGCCACTAATTCGCAATGAATATATAGAAAAGGCAGCAGCCCTGATCAATCAGGCAAAAAAGCCATTTGTATTATGGGGGCAGGGAGTAATTTTGGGTGAAGCTGAATTGGAATTTAAAGCTTTCGTTGAAAAGAGCGGAATCCCATCGGCCTGGACCATTCTTGGAGCAGGGGCTATCCCAACAGATCACCCATTGAATGTGGGAATGCTGGGTATGCATGGAAATTACGGACCTAACGTTCTGACCAATGAATGTGATGTAATTATTGCCATTGGAATGAGATTTGACGACCGTGTAACCGGTCGCCTTGATAAGTATGCCAAACAGGCTAAGATCATCCATCTCGATATCGACCCTTCAGAAATAGATAAAAACGTACAGACTACTGTTCCGGTTTGGGGCGATTGTAAGGAGACCTTACCGGCCTTAACAGCACTTATTCAGCAGAAGACCTATCCTGAATGGCTACAGAAATTCAGAGATTTCGAGCAGAAAGAAATCGAAGCTGTTATCAATGATGAACTGCACCCGGCTTCCGGCGAACTGACTATGGGTGAAGTAATCAGTCATTTGAATGAATTAACCCATGGCGAGGCAATCATCGTTACCGACGTAGGCCAGCACCAGATGGTAGCCTGCAGGTATGCAAAACTGAACAAAACCAGAAGTAATGTAACCAGCGGCGGACTTGGAACTATGGGATTTGCCTTACCGGCAGCCATAGGGGCAAAATTTGGTGCACCTGAGCGTACAGTTGTTGCTGTTATCGGCGATGGTGGTTTTCAAATGACGCTCCAGGAATTGGGTACAATTATGCAGAGTAATATCGATGTAAAGATCCTGATTCTGAACAACAGATTCCTTGGCATGGTAAGGCAATGGCAGGAACTCTTTAATCAGCACCGTTATTCTTTCGTTGACATAGAAAGTCCTGATTTTGTTGCACTTGCTGCTGCCTACAGAATCAAGGGAAAGAGTATTTCAGAGCGTGGGGAGATTTCCTCTTCATTAAAAGAAATGCTTGAACACAAAGGTTCTTTCCTGCTTGAAGTGATGGTTACCAAGGAGAATAATGTCTTCCCGATGGTACCACAGGGATGCAGTGTTAGTGAGATCAGATTGAAATAATAATCAGCATACAAACTGATCTGAAAAAACAGAAATTATGAGCAATCAAAATAATACAGAAAAACCGGAAGCTAAACAGGAATTCACAATTACTGTTTATACAGAAAATCAGATTGGACTCCTTAATCGGATTGCGATCATCTTTACCCGTCGCAAAATAAATATTCACAGCCTGAATACCTCTCCATCTGAGATTGAAAGTATTCATCGCTTTAATATTGTGGTCCAGGAAACTGAGGATGTGGTAAGAAAACTTTCCAGGCAAATTGAAAAGCAGGTAGAAGTTCTGAAGGTGTATTTCAATACCAACGATGATATTATCTGGCAGGAGATGGCTCTTTATAAGGTGCCTACAGATATTATTGCAGAAAAAGCAAGTGTGGAGCGTTTGCTTCGTGAAAATGGAGCCAGAGCGGTTGTGATCCGTAAGGACTACACAGTGTTTGAAACTACAGGCCACCGTGAAGAAACCGATGCCCTGATCAGAATACTTCAACCATTCGGACTCATTGAGTTTGTACGCAGTGCACGCGTAGCCATTATCAAGAACAGTGATGGCTTTAACCGTAAACTCCGCGAATTTGAAAAAGCAGAACCCGGTGAGGATGTGGTTGAAAATGAATACCTGAATAAAGGTCAGCGGATATTCACCATGTAAGCTCAATAAAGAGACAATCAAAAATTAAAATCATTAAATAAAAAACAAAAAGTAAAAAGTAAAACAAAACAATATGGCAAAGATCAATTTCGGTGGAGTTACAGAAGAGGTAGTAACCCGCGAAGAATTCCCCTTAGACAAGGCTCGTGAAGTTCTGAAGGATGAAACTGTAGCAATTATCGGTTATGGTGTTCAGGGTCCGGGGCAAGCATTAAACCTGCGCGACAACGGCATCAGAGTAATTATCGGACAGCGTAAAGATTCAAAAACCTGGGATAAAGCTATTGCTGACGGATGGGTTCCTGGCGAAACTTTGTTCGAAATTGAAGAAGCTGCCGAAAAAGGTACAATCATTCAATATCTGTTATCAGATGCCGGACAGATTGCACTTTGGCCAACAATCAAAAAATACCTTACTCCAGGAAAAGCACTTTATTTTTCTCATGGATTTGGTATCACTTACAAAGAGCAAACAGGTATTGTCCCTCCTGCTGATGTAGATGTGATTTTGGTTGCTCCAAAAGGTTCAGGTACATCATTACGCCGTCTGTTTTTAGCCGGTAAAGGTTTGAATTCATCATTCGCTATCCACCAGGATGCTACAGGAAAAGGCAGAACACGTGCAATTGCATTAGGAATTGGTGTTGGATCAGGATACCTTTTCGAAACTGATTTCCGTAAAGAAGTTTACTCTGACTTAACCGGTGAGCGCGGAACTTTGATGGGCGCAATCGCAGGTATCTTCGAAGCACAGTACAATACCCTTCGCAGAAACGGACACTCTCCTTCTGAAGCGTTCAACGAAACTGTTGAAGAACTTACTCAGAGTCTGATGCCATTGGTAGCAGAAAATGGTATGGACTGGATGTATGCGAACTGCTCAACTACAGCACAACGCGGTGCTTTAGACTGGAAAGGACGTTTCCGTGATGCAACCCAGCCGGTATTTGATGAATTATATGAAAGCGTAGCATCAGGTAAAGAAGCTGAGCGTACAATTAAATTGAACAGCCAGCCTGATTACCGTGTAAAACTTGAAGCAGAGCTTAAAACACTTCATGACAGTGAGATCTGGCAGGCAGGTCAGGCAGTAAGAAGTTTACGCCCTGAGAATCAACCTGAGAAGTAATAAGTATTAAGTTATAAGTATTAAGTTATATGTACTAAGTACTAAGTTGTAAGTTATAAGTAGAAAGCCTTTGCGCAGAAACTTAGAACTTACAACTTATAACCTAGAACTCCATGGCACATACCCTGTTTGATAAGATCTGGAATAAACATGTGGTCAGCAGAAATGCAGGCTTTCCGTATACCTTATATATTGATGTTCATCTCATCAATAAGAAAACAAGTGCGCGGGCTTTTGAAGGTTTACGAAAACGCAATATCCCAGTTTTCAGACCTGCTCAGACCCTGATTCTGAAGGATCCGGCTTATAGCCAGCATCTGCCGGCATCAGACCTATCGAGATTTCAGCTTGACCTCTTCAACAGGAATTGTCTTGATTTCGGATTGGAAAAGTTTGAACAGAATCTTGTTGATCAGACCGATACTTTGATTGCATTTCCGGGACAAACCCTGGTTTTTGATCAAAATCATACGGATGATTTGGGTGCTTTTGGTGTTTTATCAATCAATATCAATGAATTATTAGTAGAACAGGTACTGGCAACCCAATGCTTGCTGATAAACAAGCCTAAGCGAATGAAGGTAGAAGTGAATGGGAGATTGGCTAAAGGACTTGGAGCAAAAGATATTAATCATTTCCTGCTTTCAGAAATATCTGCAGTCGAGGCAAATGGTTATTTTATTGAATATGCAGGGGATACCATCCTTGATCTGGATATGGAGGGGCGGATGGCTATCTGCAATATGAGCAGGGAAATTGGGGCCATTGGCGGACTTATAGCTCCGGATGATACCACTTTCGAATACCTGCGCAATAATGGAATTATGCCAGAAGGTGAAAGTGCAGAAGAAACTCTTTCATTCTGGCAAAGTCTGTATTCTGATGAGGCTTCAGTTTTTGACGAGGTACTTGAATTTGATGCAGAAGATATTGGCCCGGGGAATTATGGTATTGGCCTTTCTAGGCTAATCCAGTCTAAACCGGCAAATGAAAGATCAGAAATGATCACTCCTAATGGTGCAGCGATAATTGCAGGTTATAATGATACTGATTATCTGTTAAACCATCTGGAAAGTATTGAAGATTACGAAAGTTCAACCATTTATAAAATATTCGATGGGGCTTAAGCCTCATCATTAAAGATCATACCCTCTGAATTCAGGCAAAAAATGGAGCAAAATGCTCTGTTAAAGACAAAAAATATGTTACACGACCCAAACCGAATCTATATTTTTGACACCACCTTAAGGGATGGAGAACAGGTACCCGGATGTCAGTTATCTACCGTTGAAAAGATCGAAATAGGCAAAGCCCTCGAAAAACTCGGAGTAGATATCATTGAAGCTGGCTTCCCTATCTCAAGCCCAGGTGATTTTCAAAGTGTAGTCGAACTCTCTAAGGCTGTTCGTGAGCCGGTAATTTGTGCATTAACCCGTGCAAATAAAGGGGATATTGATTCGGCTGCTGCAGCATTAAAGTTTGCCAAACGACCAAGAATTCATACCGGAATCGGAGCATCCGATAACCACATAAAATATAAATTCAATAGTACCCGGGAAGCAGTTCTTGAACGTGCTGTTGAAGCAGTGAGGTATGCCAAAAGCTTTGTTGAAGATATCGAGTTCTATGCAGAGGATGCAGGCAGAGCGGATAACGTATTCCTGGCGCAAATGGTCGAAGCTGTTATTGCAGCAGGTGCCACAGTAGTAAATATCCCCGACACAAACGGATATTGCCTGCCGGAACAATACGGTGAAAAGATCCGTTTCCTGAAAGAGAATGTTAAAAATATCGATCAGGCTATCATCTCAGTTCATTGCCATAATGATTTGGGATTAGCAACCGCCAATAGTATTGCAGGTATTCAGAATGGAGCGCGGCAGGTTGAATGTACAATCAATGGAATTGGAGAGCGTGCCGGAAATACAGCCCTTGAAGAAATCGTAATGATACTGAAGACGCATAAAAGTCTTCATTTTACTCATCAGGTAAATAGCAAACACTTATACGAGCTTAGTGGAATGGTGAGCCGTATGATGCGCATGCCTGTTCAGCCGAACAAAGCCATTGTTGGTAAGAATGCATTTGCACATAGTTCAGGTATTCATCAGGACGGTGTTTTAAAACACCGTGAGACCTATGAAATTATCAATCCTGAAGATGTAGGTATTGACCAGTCTGAAATCATCCTTACCGCACGCAGCGGAAGACATGCCCTGAACCATCATCTTGAACGTCTGGGATATACCATGGAACGGATCGATCTTGATCAGGTTTATGATAAATTCCTTACCATGGCTGATGGCAAAAAAGAAATCAGGGATGATGATATTCTCCTGCTTATGGGAGATAAGGCTGAGTCAAATTATAAAGACGGTCTTTCTATCAAGAGCTTACAGGTGAGCTGTGGTGATCAGGCGAGTCCGGAGGCAACTATTAAATTGTTTTACAAAGGGACTATCCATGAAGCTTTATCAGCTGGAAACGGACCGGTAGATGCCACGATCAAAGCGATTGAGAAAATCATCGGCAGAAGCTTTAATATCAAAGAGTTTAATATCCATGCAATTCACAGTGGCAGTGATGATGTGAGTAAAGTGGATATGCTGGTAATAAATGAAGGTAAATCCTACAAAGGCTATGGTTTCAGTACAGATATCGTGCGTGCTTCGGCAAATGCTTATCTGGACGCACTGAATAAGTTTGTTTAGGAGTTGTAAGTAGTAAGTTATAAGTAGTAGGTTATAAGTTTCAAATCGGTTAATATCTAAATACTGGGTACTAATTACTAAGTACTGAGTACTAAATAAAAAAAATATGAGCAATACATTGTTTGACAAAGTGTGGGATTCTCACGTGGTTCGCAAGATTGAAGGTGGGCCTGATGTGTTATTTATTGACCGTCACATGGTTCATGAAGTTACAAGTCCGGTGGCCTTTCTTGGTCTTAAAAACAGAGGACTTAAGGTATTGTATCCTGAGCGCACATTTGCTACAGCGGATCATAATACTCCAACCATCAATCAGCATTTACCTGTTGCAGATCCTCTTTCAGCGAATCAGTTGAAAGCACTTGAATCCAATTCAAAAGAACATGGCATCAGTTACTGGGGTTTAGGACACCAGAAAAATGGCATCGTACATGTGGTAGGTCCTGAGTACGGGATCACCCAACCGGGAGCAACTATTGTTTGCGGTGATTCGCATACCTCAACTCATGGTGCTTTCGGTGCAATCGCTTTCGGTATCGGTACTTCTGAAGTTGAGATGGTACTCACTACTCAGTGTATCATGCAGCCTAAGCCAATGAAGATGAGAATCAACATCAATGGTGAGTTAGGTAAAGGAGTAACACCGAAAGATGTTGCACTGTTCATAATTTCTCAATTGAGTACTTCGGGTGCTACAGGATATTTTGTTGAGTATGCGGGTGATGTTTTCGAAAACATGAGCATGGAAGGCAGGATGACGGTGTGTAACCTGAGCATCGAAATGGGTGCAAGAGGTGGTATGATCGCACCTGATGAAACTACTATCAACTACGTGAAAGGCCGCGAATTCAGCCCGAAAGGCGAAGCATGGGACAGAGCACTGGCTTATTACAAGAGCCTGAAAACAGATGCTGATGCGGTTTTTGATAAAGAATATACATTTGATGGTTCTACCATTGAACCAATGATCACCTATGGAACTAATCCGGGTATGGGTATGGGCATTTCAAATGCAATCCCTAAAGCTGGAGAAGTTGAAGGCGGGGCTGCAACATTTGCCAAATCATTAAACTACATGGGTTTCCATGAAGGTGAGGCAATGATGGGAAAACCGGTTGATTATGTATTCATTGGCAGCTGCACCAACGGTAGAATTGAAGATTTCAGAGCTTTTGCTTCCATTGTAAAAGGAAGGAAAAAAGCAGATAATGTTACCGCATGGCTTGTTCCCGGATCGCATATTGTCGAAAAACAAATTCAGGAAGAAGGATTATTGGATATTTTCACTGAAGCTGGATTTACTTTGCGTCAGCCAGGTTGTTCTGCATGTCTGGCGATGAATGATGATAAAATCCCGTCGGGAAAATATGCTGTAAGTACCTCAAACAGGAACTTTGAAGGACGTCAGGGTCCGGGTTCCAGAACTATGCTGGCTAGTCCGCTGGTAGCAGCAGCTGCCGCAGTAACCGGAGTAGTAACTGATCCTAGAACATTAATCCAATAACAGGCGAAATTTCGCATAAAGACATAAAAATGGCTTACGATAAATTCAATATATTAAGAAGTTCTGCAGTTCCATTGTCAATTGAGAATGTGGATACTGATCAGATCATTCCTGCCCGCTTCTTAAAAGCAACAGAACGTGTAGGATTCGGGGATAACCTTTTCCGTGACTGGAGATATAATTCAGACAACAGTCCGAAAGCAGAGTTTGTACTCAATAACCCGCTTTACAGTGGCAAGATTCTGGTTGGAGGAAAGAATTTTGGTTCCGGTTCATCCAGGGAACATGCAGCATGGGCAATCTATGATTACGGATTCAGATGTGTGGTTTCCAGCTTTTTTGCAGATATTTTCAAGGGTAACTGCCTGAATATCGGAGTTTTACCGGTACAGGTAAGTCCTGAATTTGCTGATAAGATCTTTCAGGCGATTGAAGCAGATCCAAAAACAGAACTTGAAGTAAACTTACCGGAGCAGACGATCAGCATTCTGTCTACCGGAGAAAAAGAATCTTTTGACATCAGCTCATACAAGAAAAGCAATATGCTTAATGGCTTTGATGACATTGATTATCTGGTAAATATCAAGCCGGAAATACAAGAATTTGCATCTAACCTGCCTATATAATACAAAACCATACAAATGGGAAAGAAGAGAATAGAAATAATGGATACAACACTCCGTGATGGTGAACAAACCTCAGGAGTGTCGTTTTCTATTTCAGAAAAACTTACCATCACTCAGCTTCTCCTTGAAGAACTCAGGGTTGACCGGGTTGAGGTGGCATCAGCACGGGTGTCGGAAGGGGAGTTTGCTTCAGTAAAAGCCATTATGGATTGGGCAAATACCCATGGCCATACTGACCAGATTGAGGTACTTTCATTTGTAGACCAGGGAGTTTCAATTGATTGGATGGCTAAAGCGGGTGTAAAGGTTCAGAACCTTTTAACCAAAGGATCTTTAAACCACTTGAAACATCAACTGAAAAAGACTCCCGAACAGCACTTCGCTGAAATTGCTGACATCTTTACATTAGCAGCAAAACACGGTATTTCAAGTAATGTTTACCTTGAAGACTGGAGTAATGGCATGCGCAATTCTCCGGAATACGTATTTCAGTATCTTGATTTTCTTGCCGGACAGCCGGTAAAAAGGATACTGTTACCTGATACTCTTGGAGTATTGACACCTTCTGAAACCTTCAACTATATTTCGCAGATCAAAACCAGGTATCCGAAACTTCATTTCGACTTTCATGCGCATAATGATTACGACCTGGCCAATGCCAATATCCTCGAGGCGATCAGAGCCGGAGCGGATGGTTTGCACTTAACCGTAAATGGTATGGGTGAACGGGCAGGAAATGCCTCCATGGCCAGTGCGGTTGCTGCTATTAATGATTTTATGCCAGAAGTGGAGATCAATATTAATGAAGAAGCAATTTATACGGTTAGTAAACTGGTAGAAACATTTTCAGGGATCAGGATTCCATCAAACAAGCCGATCGTAGGTGATAATGTGTTCACACAAACTGCAGGTATTCATGCAGACGGAGATAGTAAGAATAACCTATATTTTAATGACCTGCTTCCGGAACGTTTTGGCAGAAAACGCACCTATGCCTTAGGAAAAACCTCGGGTAAAGCTAATATTGAAAAGAATCTCCAGGAACTGGGGCTGAAGCTGAGCGATCAGGATCTGAAAAAAGTAACACAGCGTGTTATCGAACTGGGCGACATGAAAGAAACGGTAACAAAGGAAGACCTTCCTTATATCATTTCTGATGTTTTAAACAGTCCTTCAACTACCGATAAGGTGATTGTTGATTCTTATGTTTTGACGCATTCCAAAGGCTTAAGACCATCGGCGACGATCTCTGTGCGCTTTGATGGAGAATTATTTGAAGAAAATGCTCAGGGCGATGGACAATTCGATGCCTTTATGAAAGCATTAGGCAAGGTTTATGAAAAAAAGAAGGCATGTCTTCCTAAATTGATCGACTATGCGGTAAGAATTGCACCGGGAAGTAATTCGGATGCCTTATGCGAAACGATCATTACCTGGGAAACACCAACCAAAAAATTCATTACCCGTGGCCTTGATTCAGATCAGACCGTATGTGCGATTAAGGCGACACAGAAAATGCTTAATATAATTTAGGTGGTTAGTTGGTTGGTGGTTAGTTCTTAGTAAATTCATATTCACAGGGATAATTATCATCATTTAAAGTTTTTACCATACTTAGAACCTATAACTTACTACTTATAACCTATAACTTACAACTTAATACTTACTACTTATAACTTACTACCTAATACTTATAACTTATAACTTAAAAAATGAAATTAAATATCGCCCTTTTAGCCGGAGATGGAATAGGACCTGAAGTAATTGATCAGGCTGTAAAAGTATGCAATGCCATTGCAAAGAAATTCAATCATGAAATCAACTGGACCTCTGCATTAACAGGTGCATGTGCTATTGATGCAGTGGGTGAACCTTACCCTGATTCAACCCATGAGGTATGTATGGCTGCTGATGCGATTCTGTTTGGTGCAATTGGCGATCCGAAATATGATAATGACCCAAAAGCCCCTGTTCGTCCGGAGCAGGGATTATTGAAGATGCGTAAAAAACTGGGGCTGTTCGCAAACGTTCGTCCAACGTTTACCTTTCCTTCATTAATTGATAACTCTCCCCTGAAGAGAGAACGTATCGAAGGAACAGACCTGATCATTCTGCGTGAGTTAACTGGTGGAATTTACTTTGGTGAGCGTGGCAGAAAAGACAATGGTAACACTGCATTTGATACCTGTACCTATACCCGTGATGAAATCATCCGCCTGGCGAAATTAGGATTTGAGATGGCAATGAAGCGCTCAAAGAAATTATGCTGTGTAGATAAAGCAAACGTTTTAGAAAGTTCACGTCTATGGCGCGAGACTGTTCAGGACATGGAAAAAGATTATCCTGAAGTTACTGTAAGCTATGAATTTGTAGATGCGGTAGCTATGCGTCTCGTTCAATGGCCAAGTTCTTACGATGTAATGATAACTGAAAATCTATTTGGAGATATTCTAACGGATGAGGCATCAGTTATTTCAGGTTCAATGGGATTAATGCCATCCTCATCGATGGGCTTACACACGTCCTTATTTGAGCCTATACATGGCTCCTACCCTCAGGCAGCGGGAAAAGATATTGCCAATCCTCTGGCAACTGTTCTTTCTGCAGCTATGATGTTCGAGGATGCATTCGGATTGAAGGAAGAAGCTGAACTGATTAGGGCGGTAGTTAATAAATCACTCGAAGAAGGAATAGTGACTGAGGATATTGCGGGTAAGAATAAAGCGTATAAGACTACTGAAGTTGGAGATTGGTTGGCCAATAAGATATAGGATTAGGATGGATTAGGATTATAGGATTTTAGGATTAAAGGATTGGGGATTAAGAACCATTTACTTTAATCCTAGAATCTTATGAATCGCATCACTTTATTAATCCTATCATCCTTCAATCCTATTAATCCTACTACTTTTTTAATCCTATCATCCTTTAATCCCATAATCCTACCTCTTTTTTAATCCTATCATCCTTTAATCCTATTAATCCTACTACTTTTTTAATCCTATCATCCTTCAATCCTATTAATCCTACTACTTTTTTTAATCCTATCATCCTCCAATCCTATTAATCCTAAATAATCCTAGCCCCTCTTATTAATCCTATCATCCTAAAATCCTATTAATCCTAATCCTTCTTGTAATTTTTATTATCCAAATGATTAAGATTATACACCCTCTTAAATTCAAGTCTTTTTGCGCCAAAATTTATCAATAATCCAACAGGCAAATTATAGGCCTGACAATAATTCATCGCCTGGGCCAGATGCACATCTTCCATTCTAATCAGGGCTTTCAATTCAAGCATTATAATTTCCTCCACAAAAAAATCAACCCTTCTTGTCCCAAGTTTGATTCCTTCATAATAGATGTCCATGACCATTTCTTGTTTATACCGCAGACCTGATCTTTGTAACTCAATCGCTAATGCCCGTTGATAAATAACCTCCTGAAAACCATTCCCAAGAACCCCATGGACTTTCATAGAGCAGGCAATAATTTCATGAGTAAGTTCTCCATATTTCATCTAAATTGATTTAATAAAGAAACTTACATAATCCCACTCCACTAAAATTATAGTAACAAAAAAATCCTCCAATCCTTCAATCCTATAATCCTAGTCAAACTCAAAATAATGCCTGAATACAAAAGGCTGACAGGGTGTGGAACCCTGTCAGCCTTTCACTAAAATTATAGTAAAAAAATCCTATAATCCTCCAATCCTATAATCCTATTACCCCTTCAAACCTGTAATTCTAAAATCCTCCAATCCTATAATCCTATTACTCCTTCAACCCTATAATCCTAATCAAACTCCAAATAACGCCCTAATTGCACCTGCACCCTATCCCCCTTCTCATACCCCCCCGGTTTCTGATTAATCGCGATCAACTCAATCCCATTCCTCTCCAGCAAAAGGTCTTCATAGAACCCTTTAAAAAATACCTCCTTCACCAAATAGCTTCTACTGCTCCAGCCGCTTTTCAGCTGAACCCATTCCGGATAGATCATCACCGTATTCATTTTAGTCCTTATCCCAAGAACCCTCGCCTCTTCAGCAGGAAGTACAAAGGCATTTCCTAATAGTTTTGCAGTATAAATATGTGAAGGATTAGCATAAACCTCTTCCGGACTCCCCGATTCAATAAGTTTACCCTCTTTCAAAATAATCATCTTATTGGAAAGAGTAAGTCCATCCACAGGATCATGCGAAACCATGATGATAGTGATACCCAAGTGATCACATAAATGCTTCAGGTCGGCTCTAAATTGAGTTTTTAACAAGGCATCCAGCTGACTGAAAGGCTCATCCAGAAGCAGTACTTCAGGTTCAGTAATAATCGCACGAGCCAGAGCCACACGCTGCTGCTCTCCACCACTCAGTTCTACAATCTTCTTATTTGCAAGATGCTCAATGCCAAGAAGTTTCGTCATATCGGCTGCTTTTTGCTTCTTTCCCTTCAAATCTTCATTAGAAAGCATGCTCTCAATATTTTCATACACCCTGGCATAAATATTCAGATTGAAATCCTGACTCAGCATTTTCATTGAATCATGGCCGGGGATTAATTTTTCATGCGGTCCCTCGAGATGCCTGCCCTTAAAAAATACCTCTCCGGAATCCGGAGCAAGCAGGCCAAATATAATTTTCAGCAAAGTACTTTTCCCGCTTCCGCTTTCACCTACTATGGCTACAAAATCTCCCTTCTTAATTGAGAAATCAATTTCAGTAACACCGGCTCTGGCATCTTCAGTATAATGCAGACTTACTTTTTCAAGGGAAATAAGAGTATTTGACATGGAATCAAATATATAAAAAAAGCCCCGCCTCCTGTTCTATAAACAAAGGCGGGGC
The DNA here is from genome assembly GCA_002257025.1 of Sphingobacteriales bacterium 16-39-50. Lineage (GTDB taxonomy): Bacteria > Bacteroidota > Bacteroidia > Sphingobacteriales > Sphingobacteriaceae > Daejeonella. Next base: position 17,772 of record NCHA01000025.1, read on the forward strand.
ATCATCAATAATAGTTTTTTAGAATCCGAACATCAGTCCGAAAGAGAGATTTTTAAAGTCTGCAGGCCCTTGTCCCTCAGCAAAAACATCATTGCCATAATATTTTACGTAAACTCCCATTCCACCATATCCCAGTCTGGCAAAAGCTCCGTAACGGAATGGATTGAAGTTATAATCATCCTTGAATTTATCCTTCCCATTTTCACCACTAACCTGTTTCACCTTTCCATTTAAAAGGAAGCCTATTTCAGGTCCGATAACGAAATTCAGCTTATCCCCTTTCTTATCATCATTTGTACGGAACTGAAATGATAGCGGGATTCGCAAATACTGACTTGAGAAGCGGTTCTTCTTATAATCCACTGCATCTGTCACATAAGTTAGGGTAGATTTATCCTTTTGAAAAGTAATATTTTGCTTCAGGCGCATGTGATTCCAGTCGAGCCCTGCACCAGTATAGATCTTGAAGTGACTGTTGAAACGATATCCCATCTGGAAGAATTCAAAACCAAAATTGCTGCTTTTCCAGGTCTCGCGTTCCAGGAAAGAGTTAGCAGGCGACAGGGTATAGCTTCCCTTATCGGTATAAGTACTCAAACCCAGGTCAAAACGAGCAGCAATAAACTGGAATGTGACTTTTGAAGCAGGTTTTGAATCTTTTTCATCATCATTATCATCCTTATCGTCACCAATTTTGATGGATATACTTGCTTTATTCTTATCCAGCGTATCCCGGGTAATCGTCAATAGTGTATCCTTTGTGCTCTGTGCAAATCCACCTGCCGCAAACATTGACAAGAGGGAGTAAACTAATAATCTTTTCATTTCTGTAATTATAAACGGGTTAATCTATTTTTTGGCTTTAATTTTTACTAATCCTAAATTGATACCTGAAACTTCAGATCCTTCATCGCTATCCTTGAACTCGATGAGTTTATCTTCACGCTTATCAACCTTTGCGATAACAAAGTTTACAAGGCTTCCTATGCTTCTGATCTTCCTCTGACCTCTGACCTCTGATTCATCCGGGTTAATCTCATCTTCAGAAAAGTCAGCCTTAGCCATCATATCCGGTTGGGTCACATCCAGTGCCGACTGATCGCCGGAATATCTGTTTGGAACCTTAACCGCTTTCTTTGGCTGCACCTGACTGACCTTTTTAACCGGCTCGGCTGCAATTAAAACAGGCTCGGCTGCGGGTACTTTAACTTCCGGCTCAGTAACAGGAACCTTCTGAACTAAGGAGTACTCGCTCGATTTTACTTCGGAAGCATTTACCAGATTAAAATCGGGAAGATCCACTTTTTCTGTTTGATTGCCATTAAACGGCTCTTTGATCGAAACGGATGGTTCACTTGGCTCAGGACGCGAGGAACTATCCTCCATATTCTGAGCCATTTCAGTACTTCCCTGTAGTTTGATTACTTCCTGCGGTCGGAAATACAACAAGCCTGCAGATATCAATACTACAATACTGGCAGCAGCCATCCAGAATGAAGGAAAAGCTGATTTCCTCCTTTTCTGATCCATAGCACCGGTAATTTTTTCCCAAACAGCAGCCGAAGGCTCGATCTCGAGATCTCCAAAACGCTGTTCGAATAATTTATCCAGTTCTTTATCCGATATTGGATGCATAATTTAAGCCCTCCATTTTAATTATTTTATCTTTTAATATTGCTCTGGCCCTCGACAATTGTGATTTCGAAGCGCCTTCAGATATTCCTAATTCTTTTGCAATTTCCTTATGTGAATAGCCTTCAATTGCATACATGTTGAAGACAATCCGATAACCATTTGAGAGTTGCTGCACCAGTTTCATCAAATCATTCAATTCCAGCTTACCCATATCAAAAGTCGATTGCGGCTGATCGTACACCTCATCAATATCCACCACATTTAAACTTCTCAAATTCTTACGATACGTTTCGATAGCCGTATTCACCATAATTCTTCTGATCCATCCCTCAAATGAGCCATCACTTCTGAACTCCGAAACCTTTTGAAATACTTTAACAAAACCCATTTGCAGAATATCCTCTGCCTCAAAAGTGTCTTTCGCATATCGCATACAGACCCCCATCATTTTGGGAGCAAGTGCTTTGTAAAGGCTCTCCTGTGCTTTTCGATCACCTTTTTTGCACCCATCCAGCAAACTATCTATTGTAAATGTCCGGTCCAAATTCATATGCTTTAAAGGTAAGATGATTGGAAGTAGCAATTAGTTGCATCAGGAAGAAAAAAAATGCAAAAAATTTACTTTTAAGGAAAATGACCATGGGTGAAGAGTTAATGGGTCATTGGGGTAAAATGTGAAAATGTGAGAGGAATTGGGGTAAATGGTACGGTGATAAGGCCGACCAGAGGGAAAATTGAGCAATTAAAAAGCTTAATTATTGGGGCAACACATGTTTCTATTGCTTTTTGAAAAGCAAGGCCTGTACCCATCGCATTTTTCAGTCCGGCTCTTCGCTTTAGTTTTTGCCGGGACAATTGTGGTAGAGATGCTCACAAGTATTGGCAAAAAGCTGCCGCTTCGATCCGGTTTAGATGGGTAAGATAATGCTGCTATTATTGTTTGTTGAAAGGACATACTCCTTTCTCATCGGATATGCCTCTAGGCTTGAGGGTACGATTCCAGCGAAGGCTGGAATCTCCCGCCCCCCTCCCGATTTGTCATTCCCGCGAAAGCGGGAACCCCCACCAATCGAAGTCATGGCGGGCTTGACCCGCCACCCCATTATACGAACACGATTTTTCCTCTCGCTAAGACGCAAAGTCCTAAATATAAATCATTCGTTTTAGAAGATATATTTCGCGTCTCTGCGTCTTTGCGAGAGTATTTTCCTTTTGTTGGAGAAAAAAAATGTGAGGGAACCTAGATTAAATGGTACGGTGATAACACCGACCAGAGGAAACTATCATGGCGGGCTTGACCCGCCACCAAACTTATCCGTATTTTTATAATATAATTTTGATTAATATTATATATGGCATTCATCGACTATTACCAGGCACTCGGAATAACAAAATCTGCTACAGATAAAGATATCAAAGCGGCCTATCGAAAAATGGCCCGAAAATATCATCCTGATGTAAACCCAAATGATAAGGATGCACAAAAGAAATTTCAGGAGATCAATGAGGCGAATGAGGTTCTGAGTGATCCTGAAAAACGTAAAAAATACGATCAGTACGGTAAAGACTGGAAGCATGCCGATCAGTTCCAATCACAAGGACAAGGCAGACCATCCGGCGGCCGGAGTACCGGGCAGCAGGATTATACAGGCTCATTCAGCGATCAAAACTTCTCAGACTTTTTCAGTTCTATGTTCGGAAAATCATCAGGGCAAAGCAGACAGGCAAATTTTAAGGGACAGGATTTCAACGCTGAACTTCGCCTCAATTTAAGAGATGTCTACACCACCCAAAAACAAACCATTACAGTTAATGGTAAAAATATCAGATTGACCATTCCGGCCGGAATTGAGAATGGACAGACAATTAAAATAAAAGGTCATGGTGGCCCCGGCATAAATGGCGGCCCGAGTGGGGATCTTTTTATTACTTTCTCCATTCCCAATGATCCTGAATTCAAACGCGTCGGAAATGACCTGTACAAAAATGTAGAAATTGACCTTTACACTGCGGTGCTCGGTACCGAAATTACAGTTGATACGATGAGTGGCAAAGTCAAACTACCCGTGAAACCTGAAACTCAAAACGGCACTAAAGTAAAACTCAAAGGAAAGGGTTTCCCGGTTTATAAAAATGAAAACCAGTTTGGCGATTTGTATATCACCTATACTGTGAAGATACCTTCAAACCTCAGCGAGAAGGAGAAGGAATTATTCAAAGAATTATCAAATCTTAGAAAATAAGGCCATGGCTAAGGCAAACTTAATTTCTGCAAGTGAATTCTGTGTCTACCATAACATAGAATTCGCATTCATCAGCAATCTGAAGGAATTTGGATTGGTTGAAATTGTACAGGTTCAGCAGACCGATTATATCCCGGAAGACCAGCTGGAAAAGCTGGAACGGATGATCAGACTTCATAGGGAACTGGAGATCAATCCCGAAGGACTTGATACCATTGACCATCTACTTGCGCGAATGAGCCGTTTACAGGAGGAAGTGATCATGCTGAAGAACCGGCTGCGTCTTTATGAGGATAATGAGTATATTGATTAATCATAAGTATCCGGTTGAAATTAAGTAGGTTCCAGCCTTCGCTGGAATGACAACATTGTTGGGGGAGATGGGGAGATTCCAGCCTTCGCTGGAATCGGTTCAGATCACTCCTCATTTCCCAAATATGTACAGACAAAAAATGATTAAAATCACTACACCATATGTTAAACGGTTCCGTCTTCCGATTCCAGCGAAGGCTGGAATCTCCTTGTTAAACAAAAAATTTTGTCATTCCAGCGAAAGCTGGAACCTCCCTACTCTTAACTTAAGACATTGCCTAAAGCAGGTGAATATGAAAATTTTATACATTCGACCGCCCAGGGCGGTCGTGGAACGAGGGTTTATGGCCTTTCTATAAACATTCGACCCCGAATCTTCAGGGTCGTAGCACAAAAACGTTTACCGGAAAAAGTAATTTATTAATCATAAAATCTGAATTATGACATTAATCGCCAAACTACTAATCGCTTTTGTTGCTCTTGAGCACCTGTACATTCTCTGGCTTGAAATGTTTGCCTGGACAACTGCCGGGAGAAGAACATTCAAATCGATGTCGGCCGATATGTTTGAGAAAACGAAATCTATGGCCGCTAATCAGGGACTTTATAATGGTTTCCTTGCCGCGGGACTGATCTGGTCACTCATCATTCAGGATGAAGCATGGTCGAAGAATGTGGCGATGTTTTTCCTTGGCTGTGTGTTGATAGCTGGGATTTATGGGGCAATAAGTGTGCAGAAATCAATATTTTTTGTTCAGGGTATTCCTGCACTTATTGCTCTGGCAGCTGTTATTTTCCTTTAGCTTTATGTAATCTGAACTCCTGCTTATACATCAGGAAAGAGGAGTTTGAGAATTCGATCTTTCTTGAGCCTGCAGGCTTGCCCAGATCCATCAATGGTTCGAAACGAAAATCCATATAAAGATTTGGGAGCAGTTTCTGCTGATAGGAATAACGGAGAATAAACAATTTTCTATGCTTTTCAGTATACCCGGCGTGAACAATATGCTGGGAAACACTTTGATACAAAGGCATTCCATTGGATGAAATAAAGGAATTTCCTTTCCATAGGGTTCCCATTAATGATCCAAACTTTTGGGTATCAAAACCTGCATTCAAATACCAGCCGTATCCCTTAGAATAAGGCTGAAGATCAGTAAATGAGAGATCATTAAAAGAAATCAGGTAATTCTCTGTCCTGAGATTTTTGATCCAACCAGAAAACGGAAGCTTTAATTTAAAACCAAGTGCCGAATTAACCAGCGTTTGCAATGGATCATCGGCAATATCGATTTGCCCACCCTGGTGAAAAACAGTTAACTGTACCGGCACGGACAAACTCATGCTGGAGTTTTTGATCAGATTAAGCTCTGCCGAGAGTCCGCCAAGAATTTGCTCCTGCACCGGACTCGGTTTATAGATCATTTTCTTCCAGTTGATAAATGCATCCAGAAATAAATTTCTGCCATTGATGATGAACTGGGTACCGTATTCAACAGGCTCGGTGATCTTCTTTTCAAAATCATAGATCGGATCAAGCATACGATGATGTGTATTGCCTTCGAGTACCCCATTGACCAAAGTGGAATTTCCATGCTGATATTTTACACTGAATAGAGGGTAGCTTTTATAAATTCCTTGTCCCCCAAAATCCTTACGAAAATGTACTCCGGCAGTTAATGCCAACCTTGGATGAGCATAGTAAACGAGCTGTGGCTCCAGCTGAGCGCCAAACAAGGTATATCCGTCCTGAATTTTATTGAAATACTCATAATTACGCATGTAATTGAAATTATGAACGCTCAGGTAAAGTTCACCGGTTCTTGCACTATCCGGACGGATCCGATACTCCAGACTATCGTTTAATATCTGCGCTTCTGAGGAATAAAATAAAACACTAAGTATGAATAAGAATAGAATTTTCTTCATTGGAAAGATCCGGGCCATTTAACAGGAGCAAATTACTATAAAAATACAGATTCCGAATACATGCCGGCAATTGCTGAGAATCATTTTGGTATCCTGGTATAAGCATAATTCTGCTTTGCTGCTAAAGCACCCATTAGACTCGTCATACAGTATAGCCATTCTTAGGTTATTGTCCGTCTTAAGTGGGCTTAAGGTCCTTTAGTCATACAAATTTTAAATGCAGCTTAGTCATAGCTTATTGGGACTTTGGTCGGGTATAATTGTCATAGGTCCGACCAAAGTCCGTACAACATCCGACCAAAATCCCTCGAACATGAGCTGAGAATATTCACAGTATATTAACCTTTATACTACCGGAACTGGATTTGATGGAATTGTGTACAGGCGGCTTGTCTGACAATTGTCTTCTGGTTCTATTTAAAATTGAACGAGCAGTATAGTTGCTTTTATAATTTTCAATTTGGATTAGGTAATTGGGTTTGTAAGCTTCCTCGCAATTGCGGGGAAGCTTACAAGCATATTCAACCTATGTGGTTAAATATTATTCTTTAGATAGATTAATATCGAACTCATTTAAACTAAGACGAGAGGAAAGAACAATGTGCTACACGTCCTGTTTGTTTATCTAAAAGGAAATAAGAATGTAAATCGCGGAGAATCTATCTACCCTTCAATCGATAATACTTATAGATCTTAACTGCAGCCATGATGACCGCGCTGAAGACTACCAGTCCGCTTAAGCCATAAATCCAGTCAACAGCACTTTTCAAGATCACCGTAAAAACAATGGCAACCAGGAAGATAGTTGCGAGTTCGTTCCAGAACCTCAGTTGGGTGGAAGTCCAGCTGAAAACACCGCGTTTCAGCTTGTTTATTATGTTCTGACAGATAAAATGATAGATCAGAAGGCCCAGCACAAAAGCCAGCTTAACCAGCATCCAGTTCATGCTCAATAATGCAGGATTAAGCCAGATCATCTCAATACCGGCCAGTACAGATAGCACCATTGCAGGTGTGGTAATGATATACCACAACTTATGCTGCATGATCTCAAACTGCTTCTGGAGTGTTATGCGTTCCTGCTCAGGCCTTTCATTCGCCTCAACATGGTAAATAAACAGACGTACAATGTAAAAGAGCCCCGCCATCCAGCTGACAACAAAAATTATATGGATTGCCTTGAGGTAGAGGTACGTCATTGAGGTTGGAGGTCTGATGTCTGAGGTCTGAAGTATGAAGTATGAGCCGAACTACAGATATTAATTATATAATACATAAACTTAAAACTAAATCCTTATTAACCATAGTAGTATTAGGATACCAGCACTTCTGACCTCAGACCTCAGACCTCCTACTTCATTCCTCAACCTAATACCTAAACTCCTTAACAACCTCCACCGCATACTTCACATTATCAAAAGGAATATCCGGCATAATACCATGACCCAGGTTGAAAATAAAGCCATCCTCACCGCGCATGCGCTCGAACAATCGATGTATGCGTTCTTTGATCACATGCTTTTCGGCATACAGAATATGCGGATCCAGATTGCCCTGTACGGCCATTCCGGCAGGAAGTTTCTTTTTGATATCCAGCAGATCGGCATTCCAGTCGATCGAAACCACATCCGGTTTTGCTTCAGCCATAATTGGCGCAAAAACAGAACTTCCCTTACAGAAAGAGATCACAGGAATATCCTTCCTGTTCAGGCCTTCGATAATTTGTTTATTGTACCGGTGCGAAAATTCATTGTAATCATCCCATGATAATGCCAAAGCCCAACTGTCAAATAACTGAACGGCATTTACACCTGCAGCGATCTGAAGATTAAGGTAATCAACAGTCACTTTGGCAATCTTGGCAAGCAATTTATGAGCAAGCTCAGGATGATTGTGCAGCATCAGCTTGGTCAGCTTGAAATCCTTTGATGATCCACCTTCTACCAGATAGCTCATTACTGTAAATGGTGCCCCGGCAAAACCGATCAAGGGAATCTTTCCGTCCAGTCTTTGCTGAATAACTTTAATTGCATCCGCCACATATTGCAGCTTATCATCTACATCAGTCAGAAGTTTGTCTACATCAGCCTGATTGCGAACCGGATTGGCAAATTTAGGACCCACACCCTGGGTAAAACTAAGATCTCCTCCCATTGCCTCGCCTGTTACCAGGATATCTGAGAACAGGATAGCAGCATCAATACCCAAAAGATCAACTGGCAGCATGGTAACATCTGCAGCTATCTCAGGGGTTTTACACATCTCCAGAAAGGAGTATTTATTTTTTATTTCCCAGTATTCGGGCATGAACCGACCGGCCTGACGCATCATCCATACCGGAGGCCGTTCTGTACTTTTTGAAAATGCTGCCCTCAGGAACAGACTATCTTGAATATTATTCTCGCTCACTATGCTTTTTTAATTTCTGATTCGATTTTTTCTACAATATTTTTTACCCGGGAACTGATTTTAAATGTTTTGGCCCGCTCTACATAAGCCGCTGCACGTTCATAATCTTTCTTACGAAGATTGATATTGGCGAGATGAACCAGCACAATGGCCTTATCATTCTGGTTACGTAAAGGAAACCTGGTCGCAATTTGAAAATGCTTCTCAGCTTCTTCATAATTATGCCTGTGAAGCTCTACATTTCCATAAATGAACTCATAAAAGCCCCGGCGATGTCTCCCCAGGCGATCAGGATCCTCAATTTCTTTGAGCAATTCCTCGGCACCATCATAATTTTTTGCATGGAATTCACGGGCTGCCATCACGACGGTACCTTCGCGGAAATAACCCCAGATCAGGAGGCCAATTCCGAGGCCGATAACTGCAGCTATTTCATAAACCTGTTTGCTGATTGTCCAGCCCAACAGGATCACCGCAATCCCAATAACCCATAAGCGGGCCTTCTTAGTTAACATTTCTTAGTGCTTATCAGTAAATTTATATCCAACTCCCCTGATTGAATGAAAATAGGTTGGATTTTTCTGATCAGGTTCGAAGTATTTACGGAAAGTCAGGATAAAATTGTCGATTGTCCTTGTTGATGGATAAACATCATAATTCCAAACGGTTTCCAGAATCTGCTCTCTCGACACTGCCTCATTGCGACGCTCAATCAAAAGTTTTAACAGCATGGTTTCCTTCTTGGTAAGAGGAGTCACCGTACCATCATCAGTCTTTAATTCAAAGGAGTTAAAGTAAATCGTTTTATCACCGATCTTATAGGAATTCAATTCCTTAAGTTCATCACCCTTCAGACTACGTTTTACTAATATTCCTACTCTAAGAATCAGTTCTTCGAGATTGAAAGGTTTGGTCAGATAGTCGTCTGCACCCTTTTTCAATCCCAGGACACGATCCTCACTGGTGTTCTTTGCAGTCAGGAACATAATTGGCACCTCAGTATTTTCAAGCCTGATCGTCTCAGCAACCTGAAATCCATCGATCTCCGGAATCATTACATCAAGAATGATCAGATTAAATCGTTCTTCCTTGAAAATTTTGAGAGCCTTTTTACCATCTGTAGCAGTGGATACCTTGTACCCTTCCATCTCCAGATTTAGCTTGATGGCTTCCAGAAGATGCTCTTCGTCTTCTACGAGTAGAATTCTTTGTTTAGTTAGCATTTGCGTTGAATGTTACTTCGAAAATTGTTCCCGAAGGCTGGTTATTTTTTACTTTTATTGAGGCCTGATGCTTATCAAGAACCTGTTTTACAATGAATAATCCAAGTCCGGTACCCTTTGTTTTGCGAGTATCTTCGCTACCTACCCTGTAAAACTTCTCAAAAATACGTGATTTTTCCTGATCATTAATGCCTATGCCTGAATCGGCCACAATAAATTGAATTTGTCCGTTGCTACGTTTCAGACTAACATTCACTTCAGCACATGGCGGCGAGTATTTCACTGCATTTTCAATCAGATTTGTAACGACTGAGGTTAAGGCAAATTTATCTCCCTCCAGCATAATTCCCTGCTGCACAGAAAGCTTGATAATTTGCGAACTGCAGGTATGCACCTGTAATCTTCCGGCTACGGAATTGACCAGTTCAGAAAGATTAAAACTCTCTTTGGGGAATGTGTATAGGTTACTCTCGATCTTAGTTGCCAGAAGCATATTCTCAACAAGATCGTCCAGTCGCTCAATATCCTTTAAGGAATTGGTCAAAAAGGACTTTTGCTGAGCCGGATCGAGTTCCCGCTTCAGGATAGTCTGCAGGTATAATTTTATAGATGCCAGAGGCGATTTAAGTTCATGAGTAACCGATAAGAGGAAGTTCTTTTGCCGATGGTGCAGCTTTCTTTCCTGATCTATTGCCTTTTGCAAATAGTATGCCCCTACAAAAAAGATGAAAAGGAAAACGGCGGTTTCACCAAGCACCATTCCCTTACTGTTAGGATTGGCGATGAGCAATAATCTGCCCCACCAAATCAATTGAAAGATGGCGTAAATGATCAGACAATAAAATATCACCATTGGCCTTCTCATAGTTCTATGCTCTAGCTCCTCTGAAAACAATGTCGAGACTTTCAAAAATAGCACGTTTTGCCTTTTCGAGATCTACTTTAGTGTGCACAGATGATACAAATCCAACTTCATAACCCGATGGTCCGAAATAAATACCACGGTTGAGCAGTTCCCTGTGCATGATCTTAAACTTCTCCATGCTTGATGCATCGATCTCTTCTGCAGCACTGATCTTTTCCTGATCTGTAAATGCGAACCAGAAAATCGAACCAATCGTAAACACCTTGAATTTATAATTTCTTGCTGTGGCAAAACGCTGTATTGACTCTGTAAAATCCAGAGTCTTATTGTTCAAATCTTTATAAAAATTAGATTTTGCAAGTTCAGTCAACTGAGCAATGCCGGCAGCCATAGCTACAGGATTTCCGGAGAGCGTACCAGCCTGATAAACAGGTCCATCCGGAGATATCATCTCCATAATTTCTACTGATGAACCGTACATACCTACCGGTAAACCACCCCCAATTATTTTACCATAAGTGATGATATCCGGCTGTATGCCGTAAAAACCTGCAGCTCCTTCAAAACCGATCCGGAATCCGGATATAACCTCATCAAAGATCAGTAGTGATTTATTCTTCGAACATATCCTGCGTAAAAACTCCAGGAATTCTTTGGTCTGAAGCAGCAAGCCATTATTCGCAGGAACAGGTTCAATGATTATTGCAGCGATCTGCCCTTCAAATTGTTCAAAAGCCTCATTAACGGCCTGTTCATTATTCAATGGGACAACTATGGTTTCATCAGCAAAAGCCTTTGGGATACCTGCAGATGAGGTTTCACCAAATGTTACCAGTCCGGAGCCTGCCTTAACCAGCAATGAATCAGAATGCCCATGATAACAACCTTCAAACTTGATGATCTTATCGCGCTTTGTATAGCCGCGGGCCAGACGAATAGCCGACATCACAGCTTCTGTTCCTGAACTGGTGAAGCGAATTTTACGGATGTATTTATTATTCTTCAGGATTAGCTCGGCCAATTGGTTTTCAAGCGCAGTAGGTGCACCAAAACTCATCCCGTTCTGCATAGCCTCGATCACTTTTTCGCGAACCACCGGATGATTATGCCCAAGAATTAGTGGTCCCCATGAAGCACAAAAATCAATGAACTGATTCCCGTCAGCATCCCATATATTACAACCATCACCTTTTTGGATAAATAACGGTGTTCCATGAACCGATTTAAAAGCCCTTACCGGAGAGTTTACCCCCCCCGGGAAATAGGTTTTTGATTTTTCGTATAATTCGGCAGACTTCTCCCTCGAAATATCAGGCTTTCCTACTGTATTTACCGGAGTCTCTTCATCCGAACCTGAAAACATCTTTTTTAGTGATCCTAACATTTTTTTTTAGTTGACAATTGACAATGGACAGTTGACAATTATGAATTCGTATAATTTAGAAAATGTCAATTTATATCAATCAATTTTGTATTTCCTAATATTAAATTTTATCTGAAACTAACTAAAACCATGCTTGATTTTTAGTAGTCAGTTATCTGTTGCTTGTTATCTGTGATGTAATACTAAATATCAAATGTAGCAGTCATATTAATTGTCAACCCGATAGCTATCGGGTGTCCATTGTCAATTGTCCAATGTCAACTGTCAACTAACCTACATCCACCCTTTCTCCATAATCTCCCTCGCATGATACGTAATAATAATGTTTGCCCCGGCTCTGCTGAATGCATACATATTTTCCATGATCACTTTCTGCTCATCGATCCAGCCTTTGGCTCCTGCGGCCTTTACCATGGAGTATTCTCCTGAAACATTATAACATGCCACTGGCAGGTCTGTACTCTCTCTCAGGCTCTTAATTACATCGAGGTAGGCCAATGCAGGCTTAACCATCAGAATATCTGCACCTTCCTGCTCATCCAGAGCAGATTCCCGCATCGTTTCGCGGGGATTGCGAAAATCCATCTGATAGGCTTTTCTGTCGCCTTTGCCGGGTGCCGAATCAGCTGCCTCTCTGAATGGCCCGTAATAAGCTGAAGCAAATTTTATACTGTAGCTCATTATTGCCGTATTTTCCAGGTTGTGCTGGTCCAGCTTTTCGCGGATACCCAATATCCTGCCATCCATCATATCAGAAGGTGCGATCATATCAGCACCAGCTTGTGCATGACTCAGAGCCATTTTTGCCAATACATCTACGGTCTTATCGTTCTGAACATAATCATGCTGCAGAATTCCGCAATGACCATGCGTGGTATAGGCACAGGTACATACATCTGTGATCACATACAGGTCATCAGCAAACTCTTTTTTTAATTCCCTGACTGCATTTGCAACCACCGAATGTTTATCATAGGATGAGCTTGCGTCCTCTGTTTTCTCTTCCCCTACCCCAAAAAGCAATACCTTATTAATTCCAAGTGAAAGTGATTTTTCGACGTCTTTCAGCAAAGTATCAACAGAAAAATGACTCACTCCGGGCATAGCATCAATACCATGTACTACATTTTTACCGGGCACTACAAAATACGGATAGATAAACATATCCTTTGACAGCCTGGTTTCTGCAACCATTTCACGCAAAATGGGTGATTTCCTTAATCTTCTTGGACGGATTAACATATGATCCTTTGATTTATAAAATTTATTCAACCGGATTTAATAATCCAGTGCAAATACAGCTTCAGCTAAACCCATTTCATCCGGTGAAAAAGGCAGGGTATATTTCACTCCCAATTCATCAAATTTCTGGCCGGTTGTTTTTCCAATACAAATAACCTGCTGATCCGGCTCCAGTAAATTCTCTGCAAAATAAGAATCCACATTTGAGGGGCTTGTAAAAATTAGCACTTCGGCAAAGGATTGGGCTACATTATCCTCACTAACCGTTTCATATACAGTTAGTTCAACTATTTTAGTATCGTCGGACAATGCCTTTTGTATAGTCTTCAATGAGCCTTTAGCACTCGGGAAAAGCACATTGCTTCCATTAGCAAGCTTTGCAAATTCTAAGGCAATATCCTTGGTATCAATTCCTTCTTCCTCTCCATTAAAATCGGCAACCTTTCCATGCAGTCTGAGTGCATCTTCAGATCCTCTGCCCAGTACCCCGAATTTGACTTTTTTGGGTAGCTGCGGATCAAGTTTAAAGAAGTATTCAATGGCATTCTTACTACTGAAGAACACCCAGTCAATATTTCTAAGAATAAAGGGATCGAGATTATTGATCGATGGAAAAGTTCTGATCAGAGATCTGTCTTCAATTTCTATTTGATGCTTCTTAAGCGCATTTCTCAGATAGCTGTTTTCCGAAAGTTCACGACTGATAAATACATTAGCCGGGAATTTGCGGTCGGGAGCAAATTTGGAAACAATTTTTTCTGCGAGTCCTTTGGTGGTTTTAGATTGCATGAAGAGCCGGTCAGGAAAATCTGTTCCGTCTGATGCTTTGGCTGTCCATACCTGAAACAATGAACCATCTTTGCGGCAATAACATCCCAGAGGCAATTGGCATCCTCCATCAAACATATTCAGAACCTTACGTTCTACTGCAATCTGTTCGGCAACTACCTGATTATTAAGGGGCTGAAGTAAATCAAAAAGGGCCGTATCACTCTCACGAATCTGTACAGCTAAAACCCCCTGTGCAGGCGCCGGGATCAATTCAGTTGGTTCTAGTTCTTCAACATGGAATTCTTCGCTTAGATCATAGCCCAGCCTGATAACACCGGCCTTGGCAAGCATGATCGCATCATAATTCTCATCGCGTAATTTTTGCAGGCGGGTTTGAACATTACCCCTGAGTTCTTCAATCTCAAAATCAGGCCGTACAGCCAGTAACTGAGATTTACGACGGTTTGATGAGGTTCCTACCATGCCCCCGAACTTAACAGATAGCTTTTGCTGAATATCAACGCAGTCCTTTAAAATCACCAATAACTCTGCGGGATCTTCGCGCTCAGAAACAGCAGCAATGATCAGTCCTTCAGGATTTGTGGTTGGAAGATCTTTATGTGAATGAACGGCAAGATCAATGGTTCCGTTCAGTAATTCTTCTTCAAGCTCCTTGGTAAAAAAACCCTTGCCTTCAAGCTTATCGAAACTCAGATTCAGAATTTTATCACCCTGAGTCTTAATAATTTTTAACTCTGAGTCATGCCCAATTTCTGCCAGACGATCCTTAATAAAATTCGCCTGCCATAATGCAAGCTCACTTCCGCGCGTTCCAATAACAATTTTTGATTTTTTATTATCCTCGGGCAAATGATCAGACATGATTATAAATTTATTCGGGATTATTTTTTTGAATGCTAAAAATAGCCAAAATGATTGGGATCAACTGAAAATCAGCTATTTTTTATCAGAATATCCTTGGCCATAACCATCGGAACACTGATGTATTTTTTCTCCATATAATTCATTACACGGGCTAATACCTCACGGGAATTATCATCCATGCCTTCGATCTCATTAGCAAAGACCTTGGTCATCGCATTTTCCTTGATCTCTTTGATCTTCTCAGGAACCTGGCGCATTGCGATTTCGACCCTGCGTTGCTTTAAGACAGGCTTAAATTCTTCAATATTCTGACAAATGATTCGCTCTGCATTGACAAGCTCATCATATCTTTCCTTTAAATTGCTGTTGGCTATTTCCTGCAGACTGTGAACCTCGATAAATGTAACCGGATTTTTTTCAAGTACCTCGGGGCAGGTATCATTTGGAACAGCGAGGTCAACGATTACCTTTCTTGATTTATCACCATTCAAAAGTGACTGGTAAATTTCATTAGTAATAATTGGTTCGGTAGCACTGGTACAGGTAATTATTGCATCGAATCCCCCTTTATAAGTTTTTAAGTCTTCGAGGCCAAAAGCTTTACCACCCAATTCTGTAGCAAGCATTTCCGCATTCTCAATACTGCGGTTAAATACCGCAAAATTTGAATACTTATGTTTTTTAAGGTATTTGGCAATATTGCGATTGGTTTCCCCTGCACCAACAATCAAAATTCTCGCATTGGTACACATTTTCAGCTCGCGGAGTTTGCGATAGGCCAGAGAGACCACTGAAATTGGCTTTCGTGCTATGCCTGTATTGGTATAAACTTCCTTTGCTGTTTTCACCACCCGGTTCATGATCAGGCGTAGATAATCACCGGTGAATCCGGAAACACGACAGGTTTCATAAGCCTTACGCACCTGAGCAAGAATCTCCTTCTCTCCAACAACCAGGCTTTCAAGTGAGCATGAAATACGAAGCAAGTGATTAAGTGCCTCTACATCCTCATAGACCACAACCTGTTTAACAAAGGTATCAACCTGATCTTCGGAAACCGGCAGGTTAAGTGTTTGAATAAAGTCCTTGACAAAAGAAGCATCAAGATTTTGATCGGCTGTAAATACAAATTCTACCCGATTGCATGTACCCAAATAGAATATCTCAGGTATATCAAACTTCGCCTTAACGCTTTCAAGACTACTTTCCAAACACTCATTGCAGATAACAAACTTACCTAAATCTTTGAGGTCGACGTACTTATGAGTAAAGGCAATAACTTTTAAATACTTCAATTCGCTAATCCTAAATAAAAAACCAATACAAATGTAACCTTTAAGCGATTTTCATTCTGTCACGCCTTTGTAAACACATACGTTTAGAAAGATTATAAATAACGTAACAGTGCAGAAAAACCGAAGTAATAAGGGCCTAAGCTAAAGAATTAAACCTATTGTAATGTCAGGGATTCCTCCTTTTTATAGAAGAATTGTCCGGTAAAAATTATAAACATCCCAATCATAATTGAAACATCTGCCAGGTTAAAAATTCCAGTCTGAAACAGTCCCAGATCGAGGTGCAGGAAATCAGTAACTGAGCCATGCACAATCCGATCATAAAGATTACCGATTCCACCTCCTATGACAAAACACCAACCTACGATCTGCAAATTGGACATATTTCTTTTGACAAGAAGCATATATAAACCATAAGCAAGAAAAATAATGGGAAATACAGAAAGCAGAATGATACGAATCAGGTCAGGAAGCGCACTTCCCGCACTTAAAAATGCTCCGGTATTTTCGACTTTAGTGAGTGTAAACCAAGGACCGAAAAGCTGAATGATCTCGTAATTGCCGACTTCATTTCTGACAATGATCTTTGAGATCTGATCAAAGGCAAGGTTCAGCATGATGATCAAAATGATCATTGCATTACTTATTTTAGTCATGTTCAGGCTCCAGCCAGTTTCCATCATCCCGGATGATACCGATCAGTTCATCAAGTGCATTTTCTGTATTGACATTCTTCTTGACAACTTCTTTTCCACGGTAAAGTGTAATCTTACCCGGGCCGGTACCCACATAACCATAGTCGGCATCAGCCATTTCACCCGGACCGTTGACAATACATCCCATGATTCCTATTTTAAGACCTTTGAGATGATCAGTTCGGCTTCGAATCATTTGGGTGGTGATCTGCAGATCGAACAAGGTCCTTCCGCAACTCGGACAGGAAATATATTCGGTCTTGGAAATCCTCGAACGGGTAGCCTGAAGGATTCCGAAAGAGGTTGAAAGTATGGTTTTAGCAGAAATATCGGGAGCATCTGCCCAAATTCCATCACCAAAACCGTCCAGCATTAATCCTCCCAGGTCAGTTGCTGAATACAATTGAAAATCAGATACTTCGGGTAAAATTTCGGCATGCTCAGGTGCCTGAGCTGAGGACTTTAAATGATAAGTTCTTTTGATGATCACTGGCATTTCAAGCCCCATTTCCACCAGTTTGAAAAAAGCCTGACGCTGATCCTGTAATCCACAGATCGACTGAGTTTCAAGTACAAATACAAGCGTATTATCCAGAGGAATCTCATTGAAAATATCCGAACCGATATCAGAATTGGAGATTGCAACCAGGTTCAGTGAAGTATCGCGTACACCGGCCGCAACATATTCTTTCAGAGAATAATAAGGATGGCAATTGCTCTTATTTTGAAGCCCTTTCCAGGTTGAATAATTGTAAAGCTGCTTCAGGTTTCCCGGAAAATTAAAAGATGGAAGTTCATCAGCCAGATAAACAAAATCGGTGGACTGCTCCGCCATATTATACTTGTCAAGCAGAGATGAATACAAATATCCCACCTCCGATAAAATTGCCGGATCTTTAAGATTCTTTCTGGAAATATCGATTACAACACGCGGCACCTGATGCCCACCTATGAAGGTATTCAGTTCAGAGGTATGGCGCTTCTGGTATTCGTAAGGGTTATGTGTTGCCTGTTGTCTGAGGTCTGAGGTCTGAAGTCTGAGGTTTGTCGCCGGGTTGGATTCACCTGATAACTGATAACTGTTAACAGATAATTCTCTCCACTTATATCTGTCCGCTAAGGCAATTGCCACCGGAGCTTCAAACTCAGGATCTTCGGTAAGTGACACACGAACGGTATCTCCCAACCCATCTTCCAGTAAGGCACCAATTCCCACAGCAGATTTGATCCGGCCGTCTTCGCCATCTCCTGCTTCGGTCACGCCGAGGTGCAGTGGATAATTCATCCCCTCTTTCACCATGGTTTCAACAAGCAGTCGGTAAGCCTGCACCATAACCTGAGGATTGCTGGATTTCATCGAAATAACGAGGTTATAATAGTTCAAATCCTCGCACATCCGCATAAATTCCATTGCCGACTCGACCATACCACGGGGAGTATCTCCATAGTGGCTCATGATGCGGTCCGAGAGAGAGCCATGGTTGGTTCCGATTCTCATCGCAGTCCCGTATTCTTTGCAAACCTTTACCAGAGGGGCAAATTTCTTATAGATTCTTTCCAGTTCTGCCTGATACTCAGCGCTGGTGTATTCAAAATTTTCAAAGCGTTTTTTATCTGCATAATTGCCGGGGTTGATACGTACTTTTTCAACAATCCGGGCAGCTTCTTCTGCAGCATTGGGAGTAAAATGTATATCGGCAATGAGAGGTACATCATAACCCCTTGCCTTCAACTCCTTTTTGATGTTCGCCAGATTTTTAGCTTCCTTAACACTTGGGGCAGTAATCCGCACGTATTCACAGCCCGCATCAACCATCCGAATTGATTGCTCAACTGTACCCATAGTATCCATGGTATCTGTAGTAGTCATACTCTGGATACGGATCGGATTATGGGCACCCATCGGAATATGACCGATCGTTACCTCACGGGTTAAGAATCTGGAATAGGTATTTAGTGAATTACAATACTTGCCATCAAGGGCAGGAAAAGTGCTTTTAGTCATCCAGCGAAATCAAAATTTTACAAAAATACATATTATCGGGGGAATGTTGGATTGGGAATAGGGGAAATTTTCCTGTGGTGGGTGTTATCACCAACCGCAGGCAAATATTTAAATTGAAAAACTGAACCCATATTGGAATGATCTTACCGCGGATTGGTTAGTAAAAAGCACTAAGTAAACGCTTGGATTCCAGTGAAAGCTGGAACCTCCTCATCCCCCCACGCAAATTGTCATTCCAGTGAAAGCTGGAACCTCCATTTATTTACCTCTTTATTTGTCAGCAAAAGCGGGAAACAGAGACCTAACCAGACAATTAAATAAAGTCATTGCCTTTCCTGTGATTGGTGTTGCAGGTGCTTGGTGATAACATCAAACTATAACTATCGGTTGACAAGCGCTGTTTGAGGGGGGTAAGGAGATTCCACATCCGATGATAAGAAATTATAAGATAGGTTATAGTAGGTTCTCGCTTTCGCGAGAATGACAAGTGTTGCTGGGGAATAAGGAGATTCCAGCCTCCGCTGGAATCGAAATGCGAGCCGTTTAATAAATTATGTTACCTCTTACTCATTTTTTGTCTTTAGATATTGCAGGGATTACAATTTTTGGATATGAGGGAATATTTTGTTTACATGCTTACAAATACATATCATAATGTTTTGTACATCGGTGTTACTAACAATATCCGCAGAAGAGTTTATGAGCATAAAAGAAAGCTTGTTTATGGATTCACAAGCAAGTACAATTGTACTAAACTGGTGTGTTATGAAAAGTTTACTGACGTGAACTTAGCCATCGCCAGGGAAAAACAATTAAAGACCTGGCAACGATCTTGGAAAAATAATTTAATTGAAAAACTGAACCCAGATTGGCATGATCTTGCCGCAGATTGGTTCATCAAAAGTGGTAGGTAACCGCGCCGATTCCAGCGAAGGCTGGAATCTCCCCATCCCCCACGCAAATTGTCATTCCAGCGAAAGCTGGAACCTCCATTTATTTACCTCTCTATTTCCTGTGGTGGGTGTTATCACCAACCAATAAGCACATGGCACACATACCTAGTAGGTGTTTGGTGATAAAACCAACCGCAAGTTATAAGCAGGTTCTCGCTTTCGCGAGAATGACAAGTGTTGTTTGGGGTTAGGAGATTCCAGCCTCCGCTGGAATCGAAATGCGAACCCCATACTAAATTCCTCTGGTTGGTGTTATCACATTATTATGTATAAATCTGCAAGAAAAATGATAAATTCATTTTAAAACATATTCAAATTGAAAAGAAGAAATTTTCTAAAAACATCTGCAATCGGCTCTGCCGTTATAGCATCTTCGGGCTTATTATCCTTTCAGCCAGGAATGGCTAACATAGCACCTGGCATTCCCTCAATCAAAAATCCATTAAACCTTTATGGTTCTTTAGAACCGGTTCTTGAAGGGATTCGTGCAAACAATCCTATGAATCTGACTGTTGCAAACTGGAGAAAAAAGAATCCAAAGGGTACTTATAAAAAATGGCAGGCTGCAGCCAGAAAATGTCTGCTGGATGGATTGCACTATAATCCCGGACCATTAAACCTGGCGCCAGAGGTGATTCTAAAAGAAGACAGGGGCACCCACACTTTCGAAAAAATACTTTTTAATACTACTCCGTGGCATCGGCTGGAGGCTTATCTTCTATTGCCAAAAGGAATTAAAAAACCAGTCCCGGGTATCGTTGCGCTGCATGAATGGGGCGGACCAATGGGCTTTGGCAAAGACCGGATCGCAAATGGTGGCAAGGATCATGAACTTTTGGTGAAACATCGTAAAGAATACTACGAGGGTGCCTATTTAACAGAAGAACTGGTTAACAGAGGTTACGCGGTTATCGTTATAGATGCGCATCATTTCGGCGCCCGTGTTCCTAAAGGCATCAATGGAATACCTCTTAACTTTGATCCTTTTTCATTATCAGCCGGGGAGTACAATCAGTTTGATACCAGGATCCGTGATCTGTTATATTATGGAGTCAGGCAGTTAAATTGGGCAGGGACTACCTGGGCCGGCATTAACTACTTTGACGATTCAAGATGTATAGATTATTTAGCTACCCGCCCGGAAGTGGATATGAAAAGAATCGGAGTAACCGGCCTATCCGGTGGCGGATGGAGAACCAATATCCTTGCGGCACTGGATACAAGGATAAAAGCTTCAGTAAGCGTTGGATGGATGACTACCGGCGACACGCAGCAACATTATAACCTAAGCGGCGCTGTTGGAAGCTTTTGTTTATTGCCAGGGGTGTTGAACAGGATGGATATTCCGGATCTTGCAGCCATGAGTGCTCCCAATGCCTGTATGATTGTAGTAGGCGAAGAAGACCCTCTTTTCCCTGAAGAAGGAAAAATGAAAGCCAAAGCAGAAATCCAGTCCGCATTCGACTGGGCAGGCAAAGGCGATAACACGTCATTTTATTCTCCTAAAACGGTACATAATTACAATCGGGATATTCAGGAAAAAGCGTATGCCTGGCTGGAAAAACATCTTAAAGGGTAAGGAATTTTCTTTTATTAAATATTTATGCTGGTGCAGGAATGCATTATTTAGCTTGAGTTTCCTGTGGTTGGTGATAACACCAACCACAGGTTAATTTTTTCTAATGACCCTGAAGGGGTCAAATGTTTATAGAATTATATTAAAACGGAGATTCCGACCCTGAAGGGGTCGTATGTATTTAAAATTACCACATACGACCCCTTCAGGGTCCTATCGTGTGGACACATCTCTGTGTGTATCCCATCCTTCTTTTGCGGCTTTAAAGTATTTGAGCCCAATCCATAAGGTTGTAATTCCTGGAGTACGT
>NCHA01000062.1 GCA_002257025.1 Sphingobacteriales bacterium 16-39-50
AAGCACAGCTCCCAATAAACAGATTTCTCCACAGCACGGATTACAAATTAAGAAGAAAATACTACCGCTGTGTTCGAAATGACGGGGTGGGTTCCGTCAATGCCACCACTCCCTCATTCAAATCCCCTTACATCTTCAAACCAATCTCCCTCAAACGCTCATCCAGATATTCACCGGCAGTGATGTCTGTATACGCTTTCGGGTGCTCCGAATCGATACAGGAGTCCAGGGCAGTCAGGTCCATATCTGCTTTTGGATGCAGGAAGAAAGGCACTGAAAACCTAGAAGTCTTCATTAATTCACGCGGTGGATTAACCACACGGTGAGTAGTAGACTTCAGTTTATTATTCGTTAAACGCTGCAGCATATCCCCAACGTTTACTACAATATCCTCAACATTCGCCTTTACAGGATACCAATGGCCATCACGGGTTAAAACCTCCAGTCCATCAGCACTGGCACCAATCAACAAGGTAATGAGGTTGATATCTTCATGTGCTCCGGCGCGTACCGCATCAGCAGGAAGGCTATCCGGATTTTCGATCGGGAAATAATGAATAGCCCTTAAAATGGAGTTGCCATTATGAACTTTATCATCAAAATAATTTTCAGGAAGGTTCAGATAAACAGCAATAGCCCTTAATAAATGCTTTCCGGCATATTCCAGTCGCTGATACACCTCACGGGTTACTTTATTGAAGCCGGGAAGCTCATTCACCTGAACATTATCCGGATATTCCTCTTTGACAGAATCACCATCAGTAACCACCTGTCCGCTCTGCCAGAATTCCTTCAGATCGGGGGTTTTTGAATCTTTTGCCTTCTCCCTGCCCTTAGAGGTATAGCCCCTCTGACCGGCTAGTTCAGGGATTTCATATTTTAATTTCTGCTCATCGGGCATGCTGAAGAACTGCTTTACTTCAGTATACAGCTCATTGATGAGCTCCTGAGTCATTCCATGATTAGCAATGGTTACGAAACCTGTATCATTAAAAGCCTTGCCGATATTATCAGAAAATTGCTTTCTCTGCTCAGGTGTACCTTTGATATAATCGTCAAGATCAAGACGAGGGATATTTACTTCTGCTGACATAATTAATTGGTTAATTAAAGGAATAAATATACAAGCAATTGTTAATAAGCTAAGATATATTGAAAATATGAAAAGTTACTTATTTGATAATAAATAACTTACGTTATTAACATTTTATTGAAACAGAAACTAAAATAAGAGCAATCTGACTGAAATGGTGCTAAAAAGGAAATTTCTTCAGCCTGGCAAGCATGAGGATGATGATGAAAAGGATAGCGAGGATTAAGAGGGTTTTCATTTTGGGTGTTTGGTAAAAGTATAAAAATTGATTCATATTGAAATAAGCCTTTCGCTATAATCTTGACATCATCTATTGCCACACATTACACCCATTTCTATGTGATTAATCCTTTTAATAGGGTCAAATGTTTATAGCATGGTTAGCACGGAGATCCCGCCCGCCCCGGGCTAGCGCATGTAGAAAGTGATACATAAAAATCGATGTCAGGAAATAAGATTATTTGGCTTTTCTCTTACTTATCAGTTCAGCTAAAAATTATCCCCTGTAATACTTTCTTTACTTTTCCTGCAGCAGAAAAGTAACAAAATGCCGCGGCTTCCCGGTATTTGTTGTAAATCCACACTTAACCCTATCGGTGTAATCCGAGCCGTATCTATGGCAATGAAAAAATGAATGTATCTGCAACACTTCTCCGGATTACTTAATCGCTGTGATTTATGAAAGATAGTGCAAGGATTAAGTGCGCCTTTCCTGCCAAATCCCGGGAGGCCGGTCCTGCAATCGGTAAAAACTGTAATTTATGAATGGTTATAAGCCATAACACTCTCCCAAAACCCGTATTAAGATAGTCTTCAGAGGTCATTATATTGTCATTTAGGCCAAAGTACTATCTCCCCGTTAACCTTTTTTCCGCCTTGGCTGGTGCGGTAGAGGCAGGCCAAGCCTTACACTAAATTCGAAGCAGTCCCGAACCTTCGGGACAGCGGCGGGGTTTATTCGTGGGTCTATTGTTTTATAAGGTGCTCATGGTCTCGTCGTTCCTCCTCGGCATGGTCCTTTTTCCTGAAGAAAAAGGACTAGGCCTCCGCGGCTATGAGCGGGATTAGTTTAGTTGGTAATTAATGTTTTATGGTTTGCAATACTGCAATGACCCGGAATCCTTAATTAAAGCTCCCTTCCAACACAAATAAATCCCC
>NCHA01000026.1 GCA_002257025.1 Sphingobacteriales bacterium 16-39-50
AGTATTGAGTATTGAGATTTAATTCGTATTCGTTGGGTATGTGTTCGTAATGATGAAAATTTGAGTAAAGATTACTCAATTGTTTTAGGGAATTCGTAAACCGTAATTCGTAATTAATAATTCGTAATTGGCTAAAACTACGCCAAGTATTCCCTGTTAAATGTCCTCCGGAGTTCGGTAATTGATGACTGAAGTCTGGATCGCAAAATACCGACTGTGATATTCAGTTCTTCGGCAGCCTGAACATGGGTGTACCCTTTAAAGTAAATCAAGTCCAATGCTAATCGCTGATCTTCATTAAGAATATTCGTCATATCTTTTACTCCAATCAATTCAGGATTATACGAAACCTGAAATTTCTGATCGATCTGCTGAGTTGATTCAGAAAGATTTTCACTGACTGTATAATTCCGGTAATTAACACTTCTCAGGTAATCTATTGAAATATTGCGTGCTAATCTGGCCATCCAGGTGTACAACCTTCCCTTTCCGGGATCATATTGTTTAAATGACTTCCAAATTTTAATGAATGTCTCCTGAAGCAAGTCCTGAGCCACTTCTTCTATTACCACTATGGTAGAAATAACCCTGTACAAGGAATCTGAATACATCCGGTAAAGAGCAGACATTGCACTACCATCCATATTTTTCAAACCCTCAATCAGTTTATCTTCAGATAAGCGGAGTTTTCTACTCCTTCCGATTCTACTTTTATTCGAATCTTCAATATGTATATCCATTGTTATCATAATATCATTACGATTATTATTTAAAAATGGATGTCTAACATGAATTTAAGATGAAGTTTAAAAAAAATTATATTCCCCTATTTCCTGCCCGATAGCTATCGGGCCCCCATCTCAATGCAGTTTTTTTGCAAATGCCAGAAAATCATTCAGAAACTTATCCATCCTACCGGCGTAACTATCATCAGATAAAATCCCATTAGAGAACAAAGACTGAACCTTCGGCGTGATAAGATATGGCGGATAAACAATCCCTTGTAAGGTATTGGCATATTGCTGCAGGCTTTTTGCTGCACTTATTCCGCCCAGCATACCTGATGAAACGCTGACAATCCCAAACACTTTTCCTGAATACTCCTGAAAAAAGTAATCCATGCTGTTCTTCAGACTGCCGGGATAACTCCCATTGTGCTCAGGTGATACGATCAGAAAAACATTGGTTTCATCCAGCCGGGATTTTAGAGCCTTTAAGGTATCCCCTGGTGAAGGATGGGAATCAAATGTATAATCCAATAATGGCAGATCCGTTTCCTTGACATCCCATAACCAATTACCAATAGATATCTTGTCTAATCGATTTTTAACCTCCAATGCAACCTGATGAGATTGTCTGCCTGGCCTGGCACTTCCTGAAATTATTGCAATTTTCATAAAATTCCTTTCTTAATGATTTACTAAGCCTATTACCTACTCCCCCATTCCCACTTTTGGGAAGTCTGAAATAGGGAATAGATCTAAACGCTGTTCTATTTTCCATTTCCTATTCCCAAACGATTCGGGTTAAGTCACCAATACCAATTTACAACAAAAGGGTGTCCAAAATAATTGAACACCCTTTTCTAAATTAAAAAATCCAGACCTATCTTTTCCTGATTTCAACTCTTCTATTTAACTGACGACCTGATTCAGTATCATTGGAAGTAAGGGGCATTGACTCTCCAAAACCTTTGGTAATCAGATTATTAGCATTAATACCCGCTGTTACCAAATAGCTTTTAACGGCAGTAGCTCTGTCAATGGAAAGAGTCATATTCCTCTGCTCAGTTCCTTCAGCTGAAGAATGTCCGTTAAGATTAAAGCTCATTGATGAAAATTTCTTCATTTCTCTGGCTATTTCATCAAGTACCGCATAGGATGAAGTTTTCAGCACTGAGGAGTTAAACTCAAATAATATATTTTTATAATTGAATGTTGGCTCAGAGGCAACAGTCTCAGGACAACCACCATTGACAGAAGAACCTGCCTTATTCGGGCAATTATCTTTTGAATCAGGAATGCCGTCACCATCTGTATCGGACTCAACAACTGCAGCCGCCTTGGGTGCATCCTGAACACTGGCAGGTACGGGTGCCGCTGGCGCCTGGCTGATAATCTTTTTTGGTTTACAGGAAGAAAACAATACCATAGCAGTAAAGACTGCAATGGCAAAAATCGAAAATGTGCTTTTAAAGTTTCTCATTTCTAGCTTAAATGGTTTATTAAATTATTGGAAATAAAACTACTACTTACTTGCTTTTTAAACAAACTAAACAGCAATTAATAATAAAAAGAACCCAAATGATTAAATAAGCAGAGAAAAAAACTGTTTTTTATTCAAATAGAAACAAAGTAGACAGAACTTAATTGAATTCTTCCTTGCAGCAGAAACGATCCAATTCTCATTGAAATAAAACCCAGGTAGAAAAACATGAGGTGCAGAAAAATATCTTACTCCTCAATGACTTTCCATTCAATAAATTCTCGTCAATTTGTAAAGGAAACTTTTGGAAGTTATGGAATCATTAAAAGGAAAAAATGCAGTTATAACCGGAGCAGGAAAAGGAATCGGGAAGGCAGTAGCGATAGCATTGGCCGCAGAAGGAGTGAATGTGGGTTTGATATCACGTTCAGGTAAGGATCTTCTGGAATTAAAAGACGAACTGAAAAAATATGCTGTTAAAACCGCAATTGCAATAGCTGATGTTGCAGATATACAAGCTGTGAATGCTGCTATAATGAGTATTCATAAAGAGCTGGGCATTATTGATATCTTAATCAATAATGCAGGAATTGCAAAATTCGGAAAGTTTTTAGAACTGGAACCTTCAGAATGGGAGGATCAGATTAAAGTCAATCTCTTCGGTGTTTATTATGTAACACGCGCGGTATTACCACAAATGATTGAGCGTCAGACCGGAGACATTGTTAATATTTCTTCAAGTGCAGGTTTGAAAGGAAGTCCCCTAACAAGTGCCTATAGTGCCTCAAAATTTGGTGTGATGGGTCTCAGCGACTCATTAATGCAGGAAGTTCGTAAGCATAATATTCGCGTCACTGCATTAAACCCGAGTACGGTAGTAACTGATCTGGCTATTAGTGCCAATCTGATAAACAACAATGAAGACCGGGTGATGCATCCCGAAGATTTTGCAGAATTGATTGTAGCACAGTTAAAATTAAACAGAAGGGTTTTTGTGAAAGATGCTTCTATCTGGTCTACAAATCCATAATCCATCTATTCCCCACCCGATTGCTATCGGGTTCCCATTCCCCACAAAAACATACCTGCAATCACATATCTTTGCACAAACCTCCAAACCTTAAGAATGACGAAACATTTTATCGAAGACGAAAAAATTGAATGGGAACAGATTGATGAGGGCGTTCAGAGAAAGATCATGGCTCATGACCCAAGCCTGATGATTGTGAAGATCAAATTTGAAAAGGGCGGTATCGGCCCCCTGCACAAGCATCCTCATGTTCAGATCACTCATGTACAAAGTGGAAAGTTTGAAGTGAGCATTGATGGTAAAAAACAAATACTTAAAGGAGGCGATGCATTTCTTGTAACTTCAAACCTGATTCATGGTGTACTCTGCCTTGAAGCAGGAATTATTATCGATACATTCAGCCCGATGCGGGAAGATTTTTTATGAATCTTCAAGTATTAAACATTATTATCCAATTCAATTGCCTTTCGAAGTGCTCCAACAGTTTTATGATCGCCTGTATGACTCCAGCCAGGGGGCATAAAAACATATAAAAATTTATTCTTAATCCCCGGAGCACGATAAACATCCATTGCCAGCGCAGTAATCTCTCCAAAATAAGAGTCCAGAAAACTGTTGGGTTTCATTTCCCTTGTAATTCCATATTGAATATTAATACCATCCTTTTCAGGCTGATAAGTCTTAAATACTTTATCCCAGATATTCAATAAGTTACAGTAATTCATATCCATGTACTCAATATTTTTGGCATGATGCACACGGTGGTGTGAGGGTGTTAAAATAAATTTTCCCAGGACTCCCATTCGGGCATCCTTCATCATTGATTCTCCGATATGAATAAATGAACCCCAGGTTCCATCGATGAACATTATCACGAATAACATTGCAGGAGGTACGCCTGCCAGCATACAAATAGTAGTCCTGATTATATCTGCATAAGGTGCTTCAAGGAAGAAATGGGCATGAGAAACCGCCAGATTCATACTTTCCGGGGCATGATGTGTTGAATGCAAGCACCAGAATAAGCGCACTTTATGCCCGAAATAATGATAAACAAAATGAGCCAGTTCCCAGATGATATAACCATAAATAAACCAGTACCAGGTGAACTGAATGTTGATTATTGCATACTTTTCAAAAATTCCAATACAAACCATAGTCATTCCTATGGATATGTACCTGCCAATAATTGAATTAAATAAATAAGAAAAGAAAGATATCTTATAAGAAACAACCTTAAACTGCTTGTAGAGAAGTCCCCTGATCAATTCAAGTATCAAAATAATGGGCAGTAAAGGTGCAATTGCCCTGGTAATACCTTCATAGGTAAGCAGGGTCTTATAGTCTCCTGATTTGATAATTTCAATAAGTCCATCAAGACTGAAAAAGCCCCATATTTGCTCCCCTATTAATTCAAAAAATTCCATAAATATTGACAATTTCTGATTTTTTATATTTGCATTTTCTCAATACGAAGTTATCATTCGTTAGCACTTTACAAAATATCTGGAGATCAGATTTATCAAAACATAAAATTGTAATGCTTAATGAACAGAAATCCGCTGGAACTATCCCTATTAATGAGAATGATATTCTTCAAGAAAACCTTTGTAAATAAGAAACCCGCCAGCAAGAAATAGCAGACGGGTTTCAGAGTAAAAAACACTCTATTAGGGTGGATAATTATCTAAAATTATTTTTCTCCATCCTCATCCTTGTCGTTAATTTTCAGAAAGGCTGCCCTAACCGGGGATGGAGCTGGTTTACCTTTTATACCCTGCCAAAGGATTTCATTAAAAATCAAATCAGGGACCGAATCCTCTTTTGTCCAATTAAATTTTTCAGATAGTTTACCAAGTTTTGTGTTTTCCGGGTTCTTATCGTTCAGGTCAACACTTACTGGTAAATGATTATAGGGAGTAAAATCAGGATTCTTGGTAAACAACCTCCACATCGGCGTTGCAGCCGCATCATATTGAGTCATAGGCGGCAAACCTAGTATCAATTCCATGGTTCTTAACATACCGGAAGTGGTGTACATTGTATGATCCACATACTTTCTCTTTACGAAAGGGCCAACAACAAAAGCAGGACTTCTATGTGCATCCACATGATCAGGACCGTTTTGTGCATCATCCTCCAGAATAAATACGACGCTCTCCTTCCAAACCGGGCTTTTGCTCAAATGGTCAATTAGCATACCTACAGCAAGATCATTATCGGCAACGTGAGCAAATGGGGTTGGCCTGCCTGCTCTCATCCCTTCAGTATGATTATTCCCAAGCCTGATTGTTGAAAATTGAGGTACCGCATCATTTTCCACCAGGAGATCAAAGTCAGATTTCCACTGGTAGAAACGTGTGGTGTCCCTCGTACCCATTCCATAGGGTGCAAATTTTGCAGAATGGCCTTTTAGCGATTCTAGTCGTGGTTTCATGCCAAAATCATCTGAAACAAACTCTCCATAAGATCGATAGCTTACATTATGTTTAGCACATAGATCCCATATAAAGCCATCTTTATTATTCCCAATTTTAAGCGTAGCTGAAGTTCCATGTGTACCTCCTTTCTGACCATAGGATGCAGGCCAGTTTTTCTCTACATAATCATTTGCATAAGCCCCCATACTCCAATTATGGCCGTCAGCACTAACCTCAGCATCAACATAAAAATTATCAAGCAATACATAATCCCTGGCAAGTTTATGTTGATTAGGAGTGATTTTTTCACCAAACAATAAAAGTGAAGTATCGCCATTCCCACCTGGAATATCACTCAAAACCTGATCATAGGTTCTGTTCTCTTTAATGATGTAGAATACATGCTTAATTGGAGATTTATCACCCACTTTCATCGGAACAGGATTCCCTGGTTCTCCCTCAGCATTTAATTCACCTGATTTGGAATATGGTGAATTTTTATAAACGGCCTGCGAAAATATGCCTAGTTGACTAACTGAAGGTTCTGTAATAATACTCAAACTACCTCGAAACAGCGATCCTATATATTGAACCTTTTCAGGTTTTGCAACTTCAGCCTTATGGCTCAAAACCAATTGTCTTCTGTCAACAGGATTTGGACCGAACGGATTCGCATATGAGGTTAAGCCTTTTCCGTTTGTTACAAAGATTTTTTTGCCAACTACTTTAACATTTGTAGGATACCATCCTACAGGAATGAAACCTTTGGATTTACTTTCTGAAACAACTGATACATCAAAAACAGCCAGACTATTGTTATCAGCATTAGCGATGTATAATGTTTTTTCATCTTCACTTAAGGCCAATCCATTACTTGTTGAACCGGAGGGTGAATCAGGATACAAAGCAGCATTCAAGGTTTGAACCACAGTTTTTGTTTTGGTGTTGATGATCGATACTGAATTATCATCTGAATTGGCTACATATAGATAATCACCATTTCTTGTCAGAAACATTTCATTGGGATGATTTCCAACTGAAATTTCCTGAACTAGTTTTTCAGATCTGATATCATAAAACAAAACCTTTTTATCACCCCACAAGCTAATATAAAGGGTATTACGGTCGGCACTAAGCTTACAAGTATATGCTTCTGCTCCAAGAGGTATAGTTTTTTCAAGAGCTTTTGTACTTAGGTTAAAGACATATAAACTTTTAGCTTCTTTTGTTACTACAAATAATTTTTGATGGATAGTTTCTTCAAGATCAAGGCCTGCGGTTCCTATTTGCTTAGGCCAGGGCTTATCGAGTATAAAGGAATCAACCAATTGTAACTTCTCATTTTGTAATGAATATTTGTTAACCTTGTTGTCGTGCCCACCAGAAGCATAAAGAAACCGATTATCTTTGCTAAATGCTAATCCGTACCAGGCCTTCGCGATCACTATACTATCAATCCTGGTTTCTTTTTCTACATCAATGAGATCAATCGTGTGGGTACTCTGACCATTGTTTGTAATTGCAAGATATTTCCGGTTACTGCTCAGCACCATATTCAGAGGAAGTTCACCAATAGAAAGGTTTTTACCAGCAGGCGTAATTGACCAACCGTTGGGAAGAAGCACTCTATTTTTCTCAAGTTCGCTTAAAGTTTGGGCGAATGAAGAACTTAAAAGAGCAATAAACAAAAGAAAAAAAAGTGAAGATTTGAGTTTGAAATTCATTTTATGATTGTTTAAGAATTGATACAAGCCTAATTTAATTTAAATCGATTGTCTTGAGACTCCTTTCCTAGGTCTAAAGGCTGCTAAAAGCTATCAACGATTCTATATAAATAAGAAATTGCAATTTATTTAAAACAACAATCACATATTTCAAATCAATAAAAACAAATTGTTAATTAATTGCCTCAAACGAATGTTCAAACTATTTTAGTTTAGTTCAACTATTAAAAAGATCTATTAAAGCTACTGGGCATTAACAGATATTCTACTGAATTTCCATGACACCTAACAAGTGAAGTGTAGGATTATTTCAAATATCCAGATGCTATATTTAACCCTCATTGGCCTTAATAAATAAGGCTTTAAATAATCAATAATCTGCCTTGAATGATAATTAAAACGATCTAACAAATGTTCAGTTAAATCAGCAAACTAAAATCCTGCCGCCTGCCCGTCTTTTCTTGATTCCGATGCTCCAAAATAAACTTTCCGAACCGGATCCCATCGGATTGCCTGGTAACCGCCATACATCCCGTTAATATATCCAACCTGATGACCCTTTTGCATTAATTCCCTGATTACATCATAGGAATATCCGCTTTCAAGAGTAATCATTCCTCCTTTTGGAGCCATACCTTCGCCGGTAGGTTCAGAAGATCCATCATGATTAATTCTTGGGAAATCTCCGGCTTCCTGAAGATTTAAACCAAAGTCTACGATATTCATCACGATCTGTACATGGCCCAATGGTTGGAAAGATCCGCCCATCACCCCAAAACTCATCACCGGCTGACCATCTTTGGTCATAAATGCCGGTATAATGGTTTGAAAAGGTCTTTTCCCCGGCGCATAAGTATTATTTTCACCCTCCTTCATTACATTAAAAAGCTCTCCGCGATCCTGAAACATAAAACCTAATCCGTCGGGCATCATGCCAGAACCAAAACCTCTGAAATTACTCTGTATCAGGGAAACCATATTCCCGTCCTTATCGGCAACTGTTAGATAAATGGTATCCCCATCTTTCATTGCAGGATTTCCTGCATCTAAACGTTCAGATGCTTTATCAGGGTCTATAAGCTTTCTTCGCTCGGCAGCATAAGCTTCAGAGATCAGCTCTTTTACCGGAACTTTGGCAAATTCCATGTCAGCATAAAACTTTGCCCGATCTTCAAATGCAAGTTTTTTTGCTTCTGTAAACAAGTGGACATGCTCAGCACTACCCAATTTTATCTTTGAAAAATCATAACCTTCCAAAATATTGAGCATTTGCAAGGCTGCAATACCCTGACCGTTTGGAGGTAATTCCCAAACATCATAACCTCTGTAATTTACCGATACAGGATCGATCCAGGTGGAGGTATGCGAAGCCATATCCTCATAGCTCAGAAATCCTCCATTTTTTTCCATAAAGGCATCTATCGTACGTGCTATATCCCCCTTGTAAAAAACATCCCTTCCCTCCTTTCCAATCCGCTCAAGAGTGTTAGCAAGATTTGGGTTTTTGAATACATCGCCTTCCACCGGCACCTTGCCATTAGGATAATAATGTTGAGCAACATTGGGATACTGATCATATAAAGATCTTACATTTTTTAAAGAGTTGGCTAATTCCCCATGTACAGGAAATCCATTTCTGGCATATGAAACAGCCTTCTCAAGCACCTTGCTCATAGACATTGATCCAAATTTTTGATGCAATTCAAACCAGGCATCCACACAACCCGGAACAGATACAGGCAATGGCCCGCGGGAAGGAATATGAGTGATTCCTCTTTTTCTGAACTCATCAAGGGTTAATGATTTTGGCGAACGTCCAGAACCATTCAAACCGTATAGTTTTTGGGTTTTAGCATCCCATACAATGGCAAAAAAATCACCTCCTATCCCATTCATATGAGGCTCGACTACACCCTCCATTGCATTTGCGGCAATGGCTGCATCTATAGCATTTCCACCAGCCTTTAATACGTCGAGCGCAACCTGTGTTGTAAGTGGATGTGATGTTGCAGCCATCCCATGCTGAGCAATAACCTGCGAACGTGTAGCCCAAATTTTACCGTAGGGACGGTCCTGAGCAAATAGACTTAATGGCAGAAACAAACAGAGTAGAAGCTTTTTCATTTTATGGATTTAAAAAATAAATATAATTGATTTGAGGGAATTGATGATTTGAAAATTTGAAGATTTGATGATTTGATGATTATTATCTTCGATTACAAATTTTCCTTCATCTCCAAATTACCAAATTTTCAAATTTTCAAATCAAAACATAATAATCAGGTCATTTTATTCTGCTTATAAACAATCATCAGTTTCAATAATTATTTTTGCCAGATAAAGAGGGGTTTTTGATCTTTTACAACTCATAAAATGGAAGAAAATGAAGAAAAACCTGACCTGGTGGTCTGGGATAAGGAAAAAGGCTATTATCAAAAGGGATTAAGCTATGGAAGCAATGTGAGCGCCCCTGCCATAAATCTCGAAAATGTAGGTGGCTGGAAGCAGTCCAATGCAGAATTAGCCAATAAGAATTTTAAAACAAAATTCGATGAGCTAAAAGAAGAATATGATAAACTGATACAGGAGGTTCAACTAAATGAACTGGTTTATTCTGCCAAATATAATTTCACTCCGGTTATGGGGCAGGTATATCACCTTTACAGCAAAACCGATGATACCTTATTTCTTTCAATGATTTCTCCGGATAGCTGGAACCAAAAATATCTGGGCTCCTTCAAATTAGATGCAAGTCATAAATGGTCGAAAACCGAGATTAATAAATAAATCCAGTAGTGTTTGGGGAAATTGAAAATAAAAGATCAAATTCTTAACTCATAATTATTCTCTCTACTTTTCCTGCAGCAGAAAAGAAACATGCCGAGGAGGTACGACGAGACCATGAGTACCTTAAAAAACAATAGACAAAACGAATAAATGCCGCCGCTGCACCTGATGCTATAAAAGTTAATGCTTTGGCTAGGACTGTACCTGCCGCAACAGCTGAGGCGGAAAAAACGTTAACGGAGATTTTGTGCTTAGGCCAAAGCTTATGAACAGTCCTGTTGTTCTAGGTAAAATTTTGCAGATTTCCAGGCAGTGAAACCATAAAAAATGATTCTAAACTTAATTGGGGCTTGCTTTGTATCGGACTCTTAAAAACACACTGCGTACAATGTAAATGGCCATTTTATCTGAAATTTAATTTTAACAGGTCAATAGTGAAATAAATACTAAAATTTTAGTTGATCTAAGCTGAGAGCGAATACTTTCAATGAAATTTCATTTAGCTTTTCTACAGGACCGCTCAGATGTATTGTACGATGAATATGTTTAGCATTTGCTCCGGGTGTCAAACTTAAAGCCGGGGAAGAACTTTCGATCTCATAGAATTTCCCCATTTGCTTTCCGTCAATCGGCCCGTCTGTATAAGCATTAACAGCGTCCCCAACAAAGGGATCATCCTGAATCTTCCAGGTAGAATTTACATAAGCTGTAATACCTTCAGGTAAAGTAAACTGGGCAATAGTCAGCACTTTGTTTTCTGCATCATAACTCCCGGCAATTGGTAAAGCCCGTTTTGGAGATACCCCTATTTTACTTCGCTGCTTTGCATCTGCCTTAAACAAAAGATGGCCATCTGCAATCTTCAATCGGTCAGCGCTTAATTTTCCAAAATAATCGTCGGTTACAATTTTACCAAGACTCAGGCTGTCTCCTTTCCTGAATGGGATAATCACATTCGTCTGATCATTTGACTTAAGCATGCTTAAAACCCAGATTGAAAGTAAGCCTGTTTCCTGATCCCATGTCTTTGATCCGGTATTTGTTAAAATATTTTCGGACTGAAATCCGACTGAACGAATATCTGAACCCAATTCAAGCCCCAATAATTTATTGATCGAATTCAACTCAAGAAGGGAAATATTTCTGTTAACCTTCAGATCAAAAGCGGTACCGGTATAGTTCTCAAGATGCATTGTCTTTTCAAACTTTGCTTCTGTTGCATTTGCAGAAATCAGGTTAAAGGGTTCTGAATCGATTACTTTGGGAACATACCAATTGTCGAATGTAAACTCTGCTCCTTTTTTAAAGTAGAGTGCAAACTGTCCGCCTTCAGGCCCCAGCCAGAACCTTTCCTCACCACCAAGAGCAGTAAAATGTTCTGAGAAAGTGCCCTTCGCTATCAGATCGTAATTGATCCAGCCAAAGCTCATTCCCTTTTCCCCATCAGAAGTACTGGTCATCACTCGACCCTGATATGCCGGCAGAACAATTACCTGAGCGCCACTTGCAGTATCCTTCAAAAGCACCAGATCAGAATGATGTTGTTTTAAAAATGCCAGATCATACCCAAAGGTTCCCTTTTGATCAGCTTGTTTCTGACAAGCACCCAAAACAACTAAAAGTATTAAAAGGACTAAATATCTCTTCATATATTGCATTAAGTATTTGATAACTTATTCCCTACAATATACGAATGAAAAATTAGTCAGCAAGAATTCAACTCTCCACGCGATAGCTATGGTGTCTCAATTCTCAACTCTCAATTCCCTTCCACCATTCCCCAAAAACCTGCCCTTCATCTTTCATCCAAACCACTTCCCCGATCTGTGGTGTAACTAGGGGGAGATCATTCAGCTTACTAAGTCGTGAAACTTCATTGAGCGGTTCATCCCAGCTATGCAAAGCCAGAGAGAACTTGCCTGAATGAACAGGCATAACGCGTTTGGCATTGAGATCTTTAGCTGCCTGAACGACTTCCTCCGGAAGGCAATGGATGGCACGCCAGGCCAGATTATACTGACCGTTTTCGAGTATGGCCAGATCGATGGTACCAAAGCGCTTCCCAATCTCAGCGAAATGTGTGTCGTAACCACCGTCACCGCCTATGAAGATCTTCTGCCCCGGTGTTTCGATCAGGTAAGCCAGCCAAAGGGTAGTGTTACGCCTGAAGGTACGTCCGCTGAAGTGCCTGGCAGTTAATGTATGGATTTTGATATTATCTCCTACTGTTATAGTTTCATTCCAGTCCCTTTCGGATATGATCTCCGGCTGATGACCCCATTGTTCAAAATATGCCCCAACTCCCAAACCGCAGATTACATTCTTTACTTTTCCTTTAAGTTCCCTGATCGTTGAATAATCCAGGTGATCGTAGTGATCATGACTGATCAGCAGGTAATCGATTTCAGGCAGATCATTTACACCATAGCTATTGGTTCCTTCAAAGGCTTTCGTTGTCCCCGGTAAAGGCGAAGCATTGCCGCTGAACACCGGATCAACAAGAATCTTCAGTCCGTCGACCTGCATATAATAAGATGAATGCCCAAACCAGACCACCACATTACTGTCGGCAGGCAGACTTTTCAAATCAGTTTTGATATAAGGGATAGCCTTCAGCGGTTTTTGTCGAGGGTTTTTCTTAAAAAAGAAATTGTACATCACCCCCGTCATAGAATAACCTTCAGTCAAGGAGGGTGTATAGCTCAGGTTGGCAAAGGCACCATCCCGAAAATGCTTCGACTTTTTCATCCGCTCCAAACGTTCGCCGGATGCCGCCTGCCCGAATTGGGGCTGCTGCAGGAAAATTATAGTAACCAGGCTCAATAAGGCCGTAGTAGAAATCAGAATAATCATGGTGTATTTTAAAATTTTATATAATCGCTTCATTTTGTCTTAACTGCTGCCTTCTATTTCGCAAGAATTTTAATATCATGAATTTCCAGCACCTGCTTATCATAGCCTTTTGTAATAGTATGAATCATCGCCTGCCCAACCTCATTTAAAGTCAGTGATTGTTTAGGAAACAGATAAGGAAATATTGCAATGAATGGTTTAAAGAACCAGCGCACATTTTTCTGGCCTTTTACCGGCTTCATAAATCCCGGGCGGAAATTATACTGCCCTTTAAAACCCAGAGCCATCAGCGCAACTTCAGTGCTGCCCTTTACACGCTGCCACATCTGTTTGCCATCAGTTCTGGTTAGCGAACCGCTTACGAAATTGAATACCATTTCCGGGTTAAGTCCCAGCAATACCTTCGCAAAATTCAAAGTAGTATCATAGGTAATACGGGTATAATCAGCCTCATTCATTCCAACAGAGCTCACCCCGGCACAGTAGAAACAGGCGTCAAAGCCTGCAAGCTTATTGCTGTAATCCGCCAGCCCGTTAAAATCTGCTACCAAAAGCTCGCTTAGCTTTGGATGTGATATCCCATAAGGTTTACGGTTAACCATCAGCACTTCCGACACCTCATCACTATGCAGGCAGTGAAGCAATACCCCTTCACCCACCATTCCGGTAGCACCTGTTATGATTACTCTAAATTTTTTCATAATTTTTAATTTTTGGACTGAATGTTCATTCCAATACCTGTTAAATTTTTTTATTCTTTAATTGCATCCCAAACCAAACGCATCTGCCTTTCGAGATAGGCAGGATCATTTTCCTTACCTGAAGACTGCATCCATCGTACATATGCGGTGATAGTACCCGCCAGAAAATGAAGTAAAGCATCGAGTTCCATCTCTTTAATGATTCCGTCCTTTTGTCCCTGCTGCACCAGACTGATTACCGGAAGAAAATCCTGCTGGCCTGTTGCACGGGTAGTTTCTGTAATAATTGGTGAACTATGAAACTGGTCCATAAATGCGAAACTATCAGGATATTTGAAGTAAAACCCGACCATAGCTCCATAAAAGCTGAAAAAACTGGACTTCAAAGATGAATCAGGATCCATTGTCTGAGCAATCAGGTGGACTTCAGAACGTTTGATGTACAGGTAAATTTCATTAATCAGTTCTTCCTTGGTGGCAAAATAATTGTAGATCGTACCCATACCGGTATTTGCTGCTTTGGCAATCGCCGACATGGGCGTTGCCTGAACCCCACGCTCGGTAAGGAGCTTCATTGCAGCCTTTATGATCTGTTCTTTCTTATCCACGAAACAAAGTTGAAGTTTTGGAATGAATATTCCAAATAAAGGTGAAAATAATAGTTGAAGGATGTGGGATTGCTTCGTCGTGCCTCCTCGCAATGAGATTAAAAATGGACTATCCTGGA
Organism: Sphingobacteriales bacterium 16-39-50; assembly: GCA_002257025.1. GTDB lineage: Bacteria > Bacteroidota > Bacteroidia > Sphingobacteriales > Sphingobacteriaceae > Daejeonella. Next base: position 14,448 of record NCHA01000026.1, read on the forward strand.
TAATTGCAATTGCCAGAGTAGCCATCTGTCATTTTGAGCGTCTTGTCATTGCGAGCGTAGCGAAGCAATCTCCTCATTAATTACTACCAATCGTCATAAGGTTGCTTCGTTGTGCCTCCCCACAATGACAAACAACCATAAAACGCGGAATTAGCACCGTTCACTAAATGTAATGTGATTTATAATACCAACCATATAAATTGACATTAGTTTAATTGTCATTGCGAACGTAGCCTCTTGCCATTGCGAGCGAAGCGAAGCAGTCCTTTCAAAACTATTGAATTAATTATTTACAAATCTTATCTATGAAAGATCATAATTACTTTGTTTACATGTTAAGTAACACACTTAATACGGTAATTTATACAGGAGTAACCAATAACCTTGAGAGGAGGATTTTAGAACATAAATCAAAACATAATTCGGGCTTTTCCGCAAAATATAATTGCAATAAATTGGTTTATTTTGAAGAATTTCAGTGGATTAAAGAAGCAATTGCGCGAGAAAAACAAATTAAAGGTGGATCACGTTCAAGAAAAATAAATCTTATCAATTCTAAGAATCCTAGCTGGGTTGACCTCAGTGTGGATTGGTTTACTGATAATGATATTTCTTCGTACAATAGTTGAAGTTATAGATTGCTTCGTCGTGCCTACCTGCCCGTCCGGACAGGCGAGCTCGCAATGACAATAATAATAGCATATGTTCGCAATTGATTATTAACAAGGTGCGGCTTGTCATTGCGAGCATAGCCTCTTGTCATTGCGAGCGCAGCGAAGCAATCCACAGACTATTACTACTAAACTTCATGAGATTGCTTCGTCGTGCCTCCTCGCAATGACAAGCATAATAAAAATACTGTTAAATTACACTTTGTGTGGGCTATGGATTCAGCGTTTCTGCCTTTAATCCGGCGGTTTTCACTTAAAGCGTTAATATCAGCAACAACCTTCCTTTCCGGAACAGGCCTTCAGCTCCACCATTGGGATTCCGGCCTGAATTTCCTGGAATGTTGCAGGTCTAACCTCAACAATTTTAAGATTATAAACCAGTACTTCACCTGCCAGTGGATGATTGGTATCCAGTACTGAATAATCAGCACCTTTCTCAGTTAAGATTCCTTCACGTCCATCGGGTAAGCCGATAAAATCTCCGGGCTGTAAGTCATCAATTCCTGGTATATCCTTATTCCTAAGATCAATAATAAGCTCCTCATCAACAGGTCCAAACGCTTCAGGGTAATTAATAATTACTTCCAGTTCATCGCCGGATTGCTTTCCAGTTAAAGCTTCTTCAAGTCCGGCGAGAATATTCCCTGCCCCATGCAAATAGCTTTCAGGTGAATAGCCTGCGGTATCCTGAATTAAAACATCACCACTATTTTTAAGTGTATAGTGGATTGAAACAACCGTGTTTTTTTTTACCTGCATAGCTTATACTTTTATGGTTAGAATTTGTCCGGGCCCCAAATTAATAGCAGAAGAAAACCTGATGTTACATCGGTTTCCATCATTAGAGAACATTGCCGGAATTAATTTATCACCAAGTTTTACTTCCAGATCAGAAACCTGATGTTTTGTAACCACTGAAAAACTATTCAGACTTAATTCCCCATAATGAACCTGAAGTTTTGCCATAAGGTTTTGTGCATCCTTTTCCTGCTCATAAGAACCCCAGGCCGCAGCAGCCGTAAACGGGGCTTTAAACTTTGCCGGATTTAATTTTGGATCGAAAGCCATATGGCCCTTGGGCCCATGATACTCAAATCCGCAAGCGGTAATAAATGTTCCATAGCTGGCCATTGCTCTTGCATAATGATCACTGCATTCAATTTCATTAAATGGATTTCTTTTGGCCGCATGATACCTGTCGTGGATCATCCGGGTAATGACCAGGGCCTCTTCAATCATTCCCTCAGCCATCATATGGGATGCTACCTGGTGTTCAAATCCGCTCATACACTCATGGAAATAACCCAATTGCCAGGTAATTTTATCCCCATAAGGTCTTGCTTCATTTTTAGGATTGGTATTCATCACCAAACCCCCTTCGCCTGCAAGTGCATAGGGTCTTCCACCGGTTCGCTCTTTTATATAAGGTCCAACATCAGGTGTGAAATTATATTTCCATAAAGACTGAAGTGCCTTAAGTGCTTTTCCCTTGTCAATAATCCGACCCAGAGCTACCTGATGCGCCCAGCTTTGTCCGTAAACCTGATCAATATGACAGGTATTATAAGATCCAAGCTTTTCCCGGCCTTTAATCTCATCAGGTCTGTGAATAAAGTATTCTCCATTGAAGAGTTTCTCTTCCATATTCTTTGTACCCTTGGCCACATACTCATCGCATACTTTTCTAAAACGGGTATCATCCATCTCTGCTGCCATAGCTCCAGCTGCTTTTACAGCAGCAATGCATAATCCAACAAGCCAGGCAATTTCCCCATCCCATACCGCATCCAGAGTATTTTCAATTGGAGTATCCTCCATTCCATCCTGATTCTTATCCTGAGCGATCACCCATGCTGTTGCAAGCTTGATCTTCTCCCAGTTCCTGTTTAAGAACTGCTTATCTCTGCTCATCTGATGCTCTCTGTAAATACGCAATATGGTGCCTGCCTGACCATCTATTGCCGCAGTTTTAACCACCTCACCCCGGTACCAGATCATCCCATCTTCCTGAAGGGATAAACCCAGATCTATGCGCTCACGGGTATCCCTTTCAATTCCCGGAAAGAGGCGACCCACAGCTTGCGCATATTGCCAAACATGTGTACAGGTACCCTCACAACAACCTACTCCCTCCCAGGCATAAAATCTACCTGACCGGAAGCGATGTGCCGTTGTGGTTGCCATAGTAGAAATATTTGAAAAGGTTCTTTCCAAAAACCACCATGGCAGACTTGAATCAAACCAGGTTTTTTTCCATAAATGACTATCCCTGCTAAGCGATGAAAAGTTCTGATGTACATAAGCCACAACATCAGAAGCAGAAGCAAACCAGTTCGAATAGTAACGGCCCCTGTCTTGTATAGCCTGATTTAACTTTAGATTAGCAAAATGCCATGCAATGGAAAAGTGAGCTTCGGCTTTGGAGGATGGTTTGATCTTAAAGTCGGCACGAACGGCAGCTGTAAGCTGCTGGTCTTTTGACTTCTCCGTGATTTCCTGATGCTGTTGATCAAATGATGCCAGATTAATTGGAAAATTAAGATCAGTGATTGCTTTAGAAGATCCGTTCAAAGAGGCAATAGCCAAAGTGCCAAAATCCGGTTCCTGTAACTGAAGTAATGAACCATTTAATTTGATACTCCCCTGAACAGTTTTTAATTTTCCACTTGTAATAACTTCATTCTTTCGAATAGCATTGGGTTCGGCCGATTTGATAGAAACTTTATTTTCAAGCCATCCAAGGATAGAAAGGCTTAAGGGCATTGCCGACTTATTAAGAATTGAGAATGAATAGATTGTGCAGGGCAGCCCTGAGTTTTTTTCATCCAATGGGATAAAAGGAGAATACACATTTGCAGTAATTTCTACTGGCAGATCTTTAGAAATGTAGCGAATACTAGCCATTGGATAAGTTGCCTCAAACACTATCTCATCCCAATCCTCCTCAAGCATTTTCTTAAGATAGGTTTTACCCCCCAATTGGATTTTAAAAGCAAATCCCTGATCCAGTGGACGGATATCCCTGGCAGGCTGAACATAGGCTGACCCATCCCGGGATCGGACCTTCTTTCCTGCATGCAGTTCTGTGCCCCAATTTACCGCTTTTGGATCTATCCCTTCCTGCTGTGAATTAAAAATATCCCATAACCATAAGCGACCATCACCACCCAGATAAACCGTACCAGTGTTGATTCCGCCAACAGGCATCCCGATAAAATTAAGTTCATTTTTGCTCTTGAAATATTTACTTACAGACCCACGCTGAAACAATGATCTTATCCATTGCGGATCAAGTTTTTTATCAACCGGAATATTGTGTACGAGTTCTCCAGGCATAAATGGCCCGGCAATAGCCCTTGCTCTTGAGGCATAAATACCTGCAGCAAATATTCCCGAGGTTTTTAAAAATAATCTTCTTTGCATCATGCAGCTAAAAATTGAAGAGCAAAATCATAATTTAAATTAAGATAAATAAGATTCATTTATGAATTAGCTCCTTTCTGAAAAATAACTTAATTTAATTTTTTTAATCAGCGAGAAATCAAATGATCCTTTCCAAACTAAATATAATCAGAAATGTAATCCTTTTTGTCGGATTGATCTGCCTATCCCAAAACTCCTTTGCACAAGTAAGCTTCACATCAGGCGAACTGAAAATGACACTGAACAAACAAGGATCGGTCACAGAATTATCCAATTCATCAACGGGTAAAAATTATAGCTATACTGATACCCTTTCTTCATTGATTACTTTGGTAAGCAAAGATATCCGCTACCAGGCCAATTCAATGAAGTATGATCAGGCTCAGAAAAAAATCACCCTTGGGTTTAAGGAAACGGGAGTAAGTATTGATGTCAGGGCAACAAGTAAAGCCACACATCTGGTTCTGGAAATTATCAGGGCAGTGCCGGAGAGTAAAATCGATGCAATTATCTGGGGACCATTCCCTAACACAATAGGTAAAACTATAGGCGAGATCATAGGTGTGGTGCGCGACGGCGAAGTTTCCCTGGGCATACAGGTTTTAAACATTAAAACACTCGGTGGTGATTACCCCAGTAAGGAAGGCAGTACCTGGGCAAGGGGCATTGCGGCAGTTCCATCCAAATGGGGAAGCAAACTACAAGCCTATTCAATTAACCGGGATCGAGAGCGCTTGGTGGATGCCTGGGGCGGACTTTTTAAAGACATGCCTGTTAAAGCATTAAAAGGCGAAACAGTTGTTGGAAGTAAAATTGCCGTTTTTTCATGTAAAGAAGCCCAAACCTTCGACCGGCTGGAGCAGATTGAGATCGCTGAAAACCTGCCGCATCCCACCATCAAAGGAGTTTGGTTTAAAAAGTCAAATCTATATGGTAAATCTTATATGATCTCTTCTTATGGTGAAAAAGATATTGATGAGATGATTGGTTACACCAAACGCGCCGGACTGGTTTCACTGTATCATGAAGGACCGTTTAAAAGCTGGGGTAATTTTGTTTTAAATCAGGAGCAGTTCCCCAATGGGAAAGAGGGTTTAAAAAACTGTGTGGACAAGGCGCATGCCGCAGGTTTATACCTAGGCATGCACACCCTGACCAATTTTATCAATACAAATGATCCTTACATAACACCTGTCCCCGATAACAGGCTTAGTGTTACAGGAATATCCACATTAAACAGGAATATAGATGCTGATCAGAATACCATTGAGGTAATGTCGCCTGAGTATTTTAACGATGAAAAAGGGAATAATTTGCATACCGTAAAAATCGGATCTGAGTTGATCCGCTATAAATCGGTAAGCAGTACTGCCCCTTATTTGTTATTGGATTGCCAGCGTGGTTCATTTGGTACAACAAAATCTGCCCATCAGGCCGGAGATCAGGTTGGGAAATTGTTCGATCATTCCTACAATGTTTTCTTCCCCAATCTGGATATGCAAAGAGATATTGCAAAAAACATTGCTGGTCTTATGAATGAAACCGGTGTAGACCATCTTGATCTGGATGGGCATGAAGGTGCTCTTGCATCAGGACAGGGTGATTATGCTCTGGAGCTCTTTGCGAAGGATGTTTATGATCAGGTAAAACACGATTTTATAATCGGTACCAGTCTGAGTAAAACCTTTTACTGGCATATCGGATCATACTACAACTGGGGTGAGCCCTGGTATGGTGGCTTTAAAGAAAGTATGCAACAGTACCGGATTGATAATCAGGGTTTATTTGACCGGAATTATATGCCCCACATGCTGGGCTGGTATCTGCTGGCGGAAAACACCACACTTCCTGAGATGGAATGGATGCTATCAAGAGCTGCAGGATATAATGCCGGATTTGCGATGGTCGCAAGGCCTGCAGCCTTGAGAAAAAACAGCCAGACCGACCAATTGCTTGACGCGATTCGCGAATGGGAATTGGCCAGAAATGGAAATGCCTTTAGCAAAGCCCAGCAGGAGGAGCTAAAAAATCCCAAGAATGAATTCCATCTCGAAAAACGGGAAGAAGGAAAATGGACCTTGCATCAGTATGCTATGTCGCCGGTTTTTACGAGAGAAAAATTTGAACGTCAGCCGGGTGAACCCACGCATACTACCTGGAATTTGCAGTATAAATGGAAAGAACAGCCTTTGCAATTCAGAATGCAGATCACGGGAGAAAAAGGCAGCGTGAAAAACATTAAAATGCTGATCGACAATTATAAGGAACTTCTATTCCCTGTTGAATTAGCTGCCGGCGAAAGTCTGGTTTCTGATGGTACAGAATTAATCCGTCTTTACGATAAAAATGGAAAACCAAAGAGCAGCTTTAAATTACAAACCAATCCGCCAAAAGTTTCAGCAGGAGCCCATGTGATCCTGATTGATTCAGAGTACCCTGAAGATGATAGTCCGAAAATTGAAGTACAATTTAAAGGACTGGATAAAATGGAGGAAATCGAGGTTTCTAAAAAACTTTGATTTATTCTGTTCGGAGAATTTGGAATTGCTGGCACCGCTGGCTCGCGCCTATGGCGCATGATTTTAAATCTTTCTTAAATGCTGCGAAAAAAAGTCTACTGGTAGATGGGCACGCGGGCGCCAGCGGAGGCATTTCATTCTATGAATGTTCTAAATACTCATCAATTCGACTTTTAATTTTCTATTTTTTCTCTCTTGCAAAGACGCAAAGACGCAAATGGCTACACAATATTTAAAATGATTCAGTTTCAAGGTTATATTTCGCGTCTTTGCGTCTTTGCGAGAGCCATTTTACATTCCCATGGATAAGTGCATTTATCGCTAGTGCGATAATGGCGCGAGATATTAAATCTTTCTTAAATGCTGCGAAAAAAAGTCTACTGGTAGATGGGCACGCGTGCGCCAGCAGAGGCATGAGATCTCAGATGGAACTATTGAAACTCAACAAAGAGGTTACAAAGCGGCTTTTTGGATTGAGTGATTATAAAACTAAATTAGCGCCATCATAAAACAAAATTCTATTTCAGACATGACCCTTCAGTGTAAATCTTCCTGGATACTATCAATAATGTTGATTATTTCATTTTATGCTGAAGCTCAGGAGAACCGGACACAAACACAAGGTACAAACCGACCTGTAATTCAAGCCAAATTATCTACTTCAGACCCGGTTGTAGACGGTAAAATAATAGGCGATTCATTTTGGGAAAGTATAGAACCCATTGGTGATTTAACTCAAATCAAACCTAATGTCGGTGCTCCTGCATCCGAAAAGACAGTCATAAGGATTGCCTATACTGATAAAATGTTTTACATATCAGCTATCTGTTACCATACTGATCCAAAGGCAATAGTAGTTTCTGACTCAAGAAGAGATGCCGATCTCACAGACGACGATAGTTTTCTATTTATTCTGGACACCTATAACGATACTCAAAATGGCTTTTTGTTCGGAACCAATGCAAATGGTATGGAATACGATGCTCAAATTGATAATGAAGGCAAAGGGAGTAATAATACTAATCGTCAGCAGGGAGGTGTCATTGGAGGTATAAACTTAAACTGGGATGCAGACTGGGACGTCAAGACTGAAATCGGAGATTACGGATGGAGTGCAGAGTTTGCCATTCCATTGCGTTCCCTGAGATTTACATCAGGCGAAAATCTGGTTTGGGGTATAAATTTCGAGAGGAACATTAGCAAAACTACTGAAACCGCTTACTGGGCAGCAATTCCAATAGGCTTTGATCTGAAAAGATTGTCTATGGCCGGTAAATTGAATGGATTAAATCTCAAAAATCCAGGCAATTTTAAAATATTTCCATATGTACTTACTCAGGCAGTCAACAATAAGGCTATTGTACCTGATAAAACTGATACAAATTTTGAGGCCGGAATGGATTTGAAATATAGTTTAACGCCAAGTCTAACATTAGACTTAACCTATAACACTGATTTTGCTCAGGTTGAAGTGGATGATGAGCAAGTGAATCTGGATCGGTTCAATTTGTTTTTTCCAGAAAAGAGACCATTTTTCCTTGAAAATGCTGGTCAGTTTACAGTTGGAAGTCCGGGTGAAGTAGATTTATTTTTTAGTCGTAAGATTGGAATAAGTGAAAATGGGAATATTATACCTATTACAGGAGGAGGACGACTTTCAGGTAAAATTGGGCAAACCAATGTGGGATTATTAAGCATGTTCACAGATGATGTTCAAAGTCTGGGAATTGATAAGAACAGCTATAACATGGCCCGGGTAAATCACGATTTCCCCAAACACAGGTCTTCCATAGGTGGGGCATTTATAAACAGAACAGGAATGGGAGATCGTACTGATGATTACAATCACGTTATTGCGGTAGATGGGAAATGGGGTTTGGGCCAGAAGGCACAGATCACCGGATTTCTCGCTAAAAGTGCAACCCCTGGAATTACCGATTCTGATCATTCATATAAACTTCAGTTCAGTTATAATTGGTTAAGATGGGAACTTAGAGCTGCATACACTGAATTAGGTGAAGGATTCAACCCGGAAGTAGGTTTTCTTCAAAGGAGTGCTTTCAGGAAACCTGAGTTTTATATACAGCATAGGTGGCGACCAGATAATTTATTGAATCTACTGGAACTCAGGCCTCACATCACCTATAGACAATATGCTGATTTTAAAGGAAATTTGGTTACAGGATACCTCCATATTGACAATCATTGGGTTTGGAAAAGTGGACTGGAAATACATACAGGAATAAATTATACGACAGAAGGTGTTTTACAGGATTTTAATTTATCCGGGGTCTTAGTGCCAAAATCAACATATAAGCATAATGAAATGCAGCTTGTCCTGATAACAAATCAAAACAAAGCAGTTTCATTGAATGCCCGAAGTATTGTAGGAGGATATTTTGGTGGAGATAGAATAGCGACAACAGCAACTGTAAAAGCCAGAGTTGGCGATAAATTGAATTCATCCTTCATTGTAAATCATAATATATTAAACCTGCCAAATGGGGAATTAAAAGCTGTTGTACTTGGGAATCGTCTGGCTTACTCATTCAGCCCCCGCATGTTTGTTCAGAGTTTAGTTCAATATAACAACAGGTCAAGAATTACTTCTGTAAATGCAAGATTTGGCTGGCTTCAAAATGCCAATAATGGTTTGTTTGTAGTGGTCAATATCGTAAAAGATAAAGATTTATTTGATCTCCTAGATACCCGGAGCCTGACATTGAAATACACCCGTAGTTTTGATTTATTAAGTTTATAAAGATTCTTGGTAGCAATAGGCTAGCGCGTCTACAAGGTCATTATTAAAAGATGGTGTAGTTCCCAATTTGTAGGTTCCGATTTTATCGGGAGACAAATGCTTAAGGAGGTTCCCGCTTTCGCGGGAATGACAGTGGATATTGGGGGAGATTGGGGAGATTCCAGCCTTCGCTGGAATCGGTTCAGTTTAATAAGCATCTGCCCGTCGGCTTAGCGCAGCTTCTCAACTCTCTTTTAAAATTTCTCGATTTTTACTCTCGCAAAGACGCAAAGACGCAAATGGCTTACACATTATATACATTCATTTTAGATGAATATATTTTGCGTCTCTGCGTCTTTGCGAGAGCCTTTTTAACATTTTCTTATAGCACGATTTATAGGCGTTCAGTATCCCACGCCTGAGGGGGAATTAAAGGGGGAGGAATCCTTCCCGGAAGCCTCTGAAGGAGATCCTGAATTCGTCAGGCTCGTAATCCTTAAATAACGACATTGGGCGAGCGCTTGTGGCGCATGCTTCGAATATTCCTCTTGCGTTGTCTCCCCAAACTGAGATACTCTCACCCAAACTCCGGCCCAATAATCGCAAACTGATTCTCCGGCACACCCTTAAAACGGTTAGTCCCACGAAACATCCGAATAAAATTACGCTGCTCTGTAAAGCCGATCTCTTTCAGCCATGCCATCCATTCAGGCTCAAAATGCAAAACATCCAAAATAAGGGGAGAACCAGCACACTTATTCAAGGCAGGAATTAGCAGATCTTGTGCTAAAACAATATTTTGTGCTATGATCGGCCCGATATGTATAAAATCGTGTCCGTACCTCCCCATAGAATACCCCTTAATTTCATTTCCCTCTTCAATCAGAAAGGCAAATTCCGGTGCTTTCTCCCACATCCATTGCAACAAAGACGCACGATCTGCACCAAAGATATTCCTGTCAAATTCAATCAAGCGGGGGAAATCTTCCTTAAGTATTGCTCTGGCTCTTGTATAATTAGGTATCGCCTCAGTAAGCATCAGATTCATCCGGGTTAAAGGATATTCATCAACAAAATTCAATTTCAGATAGACCTCTCTGCCTGCAGGTGTGGCATCCAGTTTCACAGTTTCTTCAGCTTGCAAAAGTTGCAGGGCTTCCTGCAACAATTGCTGTCCTATTCCCTGCCGCCTAAAAACAGGATCAACCAATACCATTCCGATCCAGCTAAAAGAATGTCCATATCTGATGGTAGTAACTGTTCCCACAATTTGATCCTGAAAAGTGGCTACCATACAGGCACCCGGACTATTCTGAAGAAATATCTGCCAATCCGGCTCCATTTGATTCCATTTAGCCTTGCGGCAGAGCTTTAAGCCCTCTGCAATATCAGCAGGATACATCGTGCGATACTTAATCATCGATTCTTGACAAATATTGAATTGAATAACACAAAACTCCCCTCCTAAGCCTTACTGTCCGTTGACTTAAGCGAAGCGTGTCTACGGATTACTAAATGATTAAGAGTCTTAAGACTCGCCTGCGAAAAACCGTGAAGGAGTTATGCAAGCCATATACCCCTATCTCCTAGTCAATAATCACAGACTCAATATTCAGATAATTTGCAATTTTCTGAATTGTGCCGGCATGATGACCAATGCCAAGGGCAAAATGGTGTGTAGGACCTTCCATTGTCCAGCGGCGAATAAAATTCCTTACATTTTCCTTAAAATAGCCCCGCGTATTTGTATTGCCGGTTGCAGGTATCGGCCCTTTAACAGATTCCCCTTCTGCAATTACAAATTGAAATTTCCCCTCAAAGTTTGAACTGATACTTAATATTGTAATGGGTCCTTCTTTTATCTTGAACTCTACCCCCGCTCCAAATCCCGGTTTGCCATGATATTTTTTCAGACTGCGTAATACAGGCCGGCCCTCGGCAATGGCAATATTATGAGGCCCATCATGACCAACCAATACGAAATCGTCCTTAAAATCCACCGGATGAAACTCAGCAAAACTACCCCCAATATTTAACCGATCCATAATCAACAGGGCCATGCAGGTTTTGATATCAGATTCGCCACACATCGGAAAACCCGAACCGGTCAGGAGCGAATTACCGACAGCCAGGTTAGACATTACTAATCGTGTGGTACTATTATCCTCTGCTTCATAGTAATAAGCCAAACCATCAAGTTGTTTCTCATCTACAAATTTTTCCAGAGCCATAGTCACTTTCGCGGCAACAGCTAAATCTTCATCCTTTAGTTTTTCAGAAATCGGATCTGAAACAGGATCCGGGGTATCAAAAAAATCAAGGATTCTTGCTTTTGCCTTCTCAATTTCGCTATTGCTTACCTTTTCATATTGTGCTACTATTTCATGTGCCTCACATTGAATAATATGTGCGCCAAAATGAGCAGTGACCATCGTAGCATCTGTGTGCATATCGAGCATGGCTTCTATCGGATGCCCGATATGGCCAATCCTTACTGTTTTAACATCATGCAAAACCTTAGCAATCCGGCAATATTCTTCTATTTCCAATTCAGACTGCGGATCATCATGCAAGGTTCCAATGATCATTTCAGGAACCTTTTTTCCCATCCTGACAGCAACCCCGGCAAACTCAGGTAAAGAACAGATATCATCGTTGTACAATTGCATGTAAGTACTGGCATTGGCATAATCCAATGCTTTATCCGGTTGCAGTGCCACCATTACGATCGGCACATCAATACTTCGGATAATAGTCCCGAAAGTACTGGAAGTTGCATAAGTAAGCATATCGCAAAAAATCAGATCCAGATTAGCTGCTTTCAATACAGGCACCAGATCATATGCACTTTTTACATTATCTACTATCCCAAAATCAAGTACCTCTACATCATGCTTTTTTAATTTATTGAGAAACACATCCTGTTTGTCTTTTAAGGCATCCAGCAAACCATCAAACTGGTTCCAATATTTATAATAACCAACGCCAAAGACACCAATTCTTGCAATGGTCTGTTTTCTCCGCACGATCCGGGGCGGCAAGCCAGCTTTTGGCTCATTTCCTATGTTTTTACTCATTTTTCAAGAATATTTTTACTACTATTATTACTGATTTAATGCCAGTTTTGTCTCAAAATTAAATGGCTGTATCCTCCGTATAAAAATAATAAAGAGCATAAAAGCCAATGGGTATAGTAAACCGGTTGCTATCCAAATGGGGGTATAAGAATAATTTTGGACGATCAATCCAATTAATGGGTTGATAATTAAGCCTGAAACAGCACCGGCAGTACCTGACAGACCAACAACAGTTGAGGTACCACTTTTACCAAAAATATCAGAAATGGCTGTGATGTAATTCGTGATCCAAAAACCATGTGCAAACATGATTACAGCCATTAAGGCTATGGCCATTTCTGCTGTCGAAACCCATGCGATGAGCGGAGCGACAAGAGTAAGCAAGGCTGCAATGCCCATGACTGTTTTTCTTGCACGGTTAACTGAAAAATTGTTCCGTACAAGTTTATCCGAAAACCATCCCCCTATAATATTGGATATCCCTAATGCAAGGAAAGGGATCCAGAAAAGGTTCCCTATTTGTTCGAAAGATACATCCCGCTCGGTGTTCAGATATTTTGGAACCCAAAACATAATAAAATACATCACCGGGTCAAGCAGAAAGCGGATGAGAATAAAGATACAGGCTGCCCTGTTCTTCAGAATAGTAATAAATGGTATCACAGATTGTTTGACAAGGCTCTGGTTTCTGTTCGCATGACTGTTTTCACCCCATGGAATATAGAGCCAGATGATAAGCCAGATAATCCCGACAATTCCAGGGATGATAAAACTCCATCTCCATCCAAAATGATTTGAAATTAATATGATCAGGGGTGGAGCTATTACGGCTCCCATAGCGGCTCCACCTATTGCAATTCCATTCGCTAATCCCCGTTTCTTTTCATCGAACCATTCATATACCGTTTTTGCTGCTCCGGGAAAACAAGCGCCCTCTCCTATCCCTAATAAAAACCTGAAAGCCAGTAACTGATAAAAACCAGTCATCACACCATGCAGACCGCAGGCTACAGACCAAATCCAAACAGCTGCTGCCAGACCTATTTTACTTCCCCAGGTATCTATTAATCTGCCACCAATGGTAAACATCAGCGCATAGCTAATTAAAAAAGCGGTATTTACAAAGCCATATTCAACATCTGTAAACTTGAATTCAGCCTGAATTTTGATGATAGTTACAGATAAAACCTGACGGTCTAAGAAACTCAAGCCAGTAGCAATAAAAAGTAAGGCTAATACAATCCAGGGGCTATAGCTCTTTTTCATAGGTTTGCCTTCATGCTACTGTGAATCTTTGTGGTGCAGATAATTTAGCTTACGTGAATTTTTAGTATCTCTAATATAATGGTTCTACATTGTATTTATAATTTAGTATAATCTTTTAGTGGCTGTTTGAAAATTGCGGAGATTTAAACACCTGATTCGGGGATAAGTTGAATAAAATAATAGCAAGGAGATTGCTTCGCTACACCTGCCTACCGCAGGCAGGCTCGCAATAACAACATGCCTGTAATTGCGAGGAGACACGCCTGACCGGACGCAGGCACGACGAAGCAATCTAATGGCGTTTAGTACTTATAGTTTTGGGATTGCCGCACTACGCTTGCCTACCGTAGGCAGGCTCGCAATGGCAAATCAATTTTAAGAATAAGCAGATTCCGGCCTTGAGCCGGAATCTCCTTTCTCCCACCACGCCACTGTCATGGCGGGCTTGACCCCAATGTCATTAAGTTAAGGAATACGATCCTGACGAATTCAGAATCTCCTCCATTATTAAAAAAATGCATTGTCATCCGATAGTATTCTGGCGAAGGCCAGAACCTCCCACCACTTAAATAATGACATTGGGCTTGACCCGCCAACTTCACCAATAAACTAAATTTCTAAAGATTTCAGTCCTATTTATTGAGGAATCCCCTCCTCCAAAACCTCATTTCCTGCTTTATCAAAATAAGTGCAGGTCATTTTGTCCATACAAACTTCCCATTTTTCGATACCGGATGCTGCGCACATACTGAGGAAGGTCAGAAAATCCGTTTTACCTTGCTGGTGATCTTTCAAACCCGCCTTAAATTGTTCTGTATTAGTTGTGTCAGCAATTAGCAAAGCCTCATATTTTGCAGGGACCTTTGCCGTATAATTTCCCGAACCATGATAGTCAATATGGCCATTGTTTACATAGGTTTCATAGTGGGTGACACCCATTGCCTTAATTTCCCGGATGTAGGCAGGGAAGTCGGCACCCGATTTAACCTTGCTATGTGCAGCCTTAATTTGATCTATTGTAAACATTGTTGCTTGATTTGCTGTTAAAAGATTTGACAGGAAAATGCTTATCGAATTTCATTTTTTAACTTCCGGGTCGATTTCTAAAAATAATAAATTTTAGCAATTGTTGTTCTTAGCCAGAACCTGCAGATTGACCTGTTTAGCACCGCATTTTCTCAGTGGCCTGATTTTTGAATAATACTTCCTGGAAATAGCAAACATACCGGATAATGCTCATTTTTAATTATTCCTATAAATCTGCTGAACAATTATTTATATAAAATTTATTCCAAAACTAGACAATACAGTCCTAATCCGGCAACATTGCAATGTATTTCTACGTATGAGAATTATCTGAATTTCGGGTTCTTTCTCAGGCTATAATCACTAGCCATTATAATTTTAATAAAACAATTGTATGAATATAACAGCCAGATACCTGCACCAGGTTACAAAAAATTGCAGCAATCCAGCCGATAGCGAAGAGGATTTGATATTTTGGCGCAATAAGCTCTTTTCGACCACGATCGTATATCTTTTACCCTTATCACTTATTGCACTGATACCAGGCATTTACTGGAGTCTGAAAATTAACATGCATGCCATTGCTGTAATAGATATTCTGACTGTTACAAGCGTAGTAATAATAGGATTTGCTCCCAATATTAAGCTCGTTTTCCGGAAGGTAATATTCATCTCCACAGCCTATCTATTTAGCTGCGCTATTTTATATTTTGTTGGGCTCAATGGGCCGGGACTTATCTATTTGCTTACCAGCTGCATTTTCAGTATCCTAATCTTTTCAACAAGCTACGTTTATTGGTCTGCCTGGCTGAATACTTTTATATGTGTAATCTTTGCGCTATTGATAAAATTCAATATGATGCCCCAAGCACACATTCCTAAGCAAAATATTGGAGAATGGATTGCAGTTTCAACAAACCTGATTTTCCTTAGCTTTTTATGTGTTGCTTTGATTCCCCGCCTATTCAAAAGCTTACAAAAAACTATTGAGAAAGAGATAAAATGGAAAAAAGAACTGGAAATTGAGAAGAAAGCATTGCATGATATGTCCTCAGCCTTGCAGCAGGCGCTGAACGAAAATAACAAAACGATGGAATCTTCACTTGATATGATTTGTGCGGTGGATGCCAAAGGCCACTTCATAAGGGTGAGTGCCGCGTGTGAAGAAGTGTTGGGTTATAAAGCAGATGAGCTTATCGGGAAACGTACCATTGACTTTGTTTACCCTGAAGATCGCATTAAAACCCAAAAAACTGCAGCCAATGTTTTAGCTGGCATAAACGCGGTGAATTTTGAAAACAGATATGTTCATAAAAATGGATCTATAGTACCTATCTCATGGTCTGTCCGCTGGGATGAAAAAGATCAGATCAGATATGCGGTTGCAAGGAATATCACTGAAAAGAAAAAACTGGAAAAGGCAGTCGAAATTGAAAGACAACGGTTTTATGATCTATTCCAGGAGGCACCTGTAAGTATGGGCGTAGTAAGTGGACCGGAGTATATTTATGAAGTTGCTAATCCGCTATATTTAGAACTCATTGGAATGAAAGACATTATAGGAAAATCTGTAAAAGAGGTTTTGCCGGGGATTGTTGATCAGGGATTCCTTAACATATTGGACTTAGTTTATAAAACAGGAGAAACCTATTCTGCTAATGAGATGCCTATTACATTGGATATTGAAGGAAAACTAATAGTAAAATATCTGAATTTTAGTTATCAGGCGCACAAAGATCCTACACAGGGAATTAACAGTATTTTCTTTTTTGCTATTGATGTAACAGAACAGGTTCTATCACGTAAGCGTATTGAAGTAAGTGAGATACGACTAAAAGAATCTCAAAGAATAGCACATTTGGGTAGCTGGGAGATTGATTTGGCAGATCAAACCCATTCCTGGTCTGATGAAATGTATAAATTATTCGGGGTGGAAAAAGCAGATGTGAATCCTTCGCAAGAAGCATTTCTTTCCTTTATTCATCCTGATGATCTAGCGTATGTCACCAAAGAAATGGAGAATGCACTTTTATCTAATAAAGACTACTCCTTTGATTTTAGATTTATTACCAGAGAAGGCCTTACCAGATATGGCACTAGTTTAAAACTATTAGATTTTGATAGTAATCACACTCCTATCCGGGTTTACGGAATTGTACAGGACATCACTGAACGAAAAGAAGTGGAACAGCAACTACGAAACAGTGAGTCATTTAGCCGGGGTATTCTGGATTCGCTAAGTTCCAATATTGCAGTAATTGATTTTACCGGAACTATCGTTGCCGCTAATCAATCATGGAATAATTTCGGCCTTGAGAATGGCGCCTGCACATTGGCAGCTACCGGCATTGGCAGTAATTATTTCGATGTCTGTTCCATAGCTGAAAAAGAAGGAGAAGAATATGCCAAAGATGCATACGCGGGAATAAAAGATGTATTACATGATAAAAAGGATATTTTTTATCTTGAATATCCCTGCCATTCTTTAAATGAAAAACGATGGTTTGGTATGCGTGCAATGAAGTTTGAAGGCAATCAATCATTGGTTGTAGTTTCACACCAGGATATTTCTGAACGCAAGTTTGCAGAGTTTGAGCGTAGCAGGGTCGCAAAGGATCTGATCCAGCGAAATAAGGATTTGGAGCAATTTACTTATATGGTTTCTCATAATCTGAGAGCACCGGTAGCCAATATCCTTGGACTTATTGGTATCCGGAACACTCCGGGCTTAAGCAAGGAAGAGCAGAAAGACTTAGATCGCGGACTACTTGAATCTGTTAATAAGCTGGATGACATAGTAAAAGATCTTAATCAGATTCTACAGGTCAGGAGTACGAGGAGTGAAAGAAACGTGGATGTTGAATTTTCTACTTTGGTAGAAGACATAAAAATCAGCATTAAGAATTTGTTCGAACTGGATGCAATAGAAATAGAATATGACTTTTCTGAAATCAATACCTTTTCGACCTTAAAAAGCTATATCCACAGTATTTTCTATAACCTGATATACAATAGTATTAAATATCGTCAGCCTCAGATTCCCTGTCTTATTAAAATTGAAAGCCATCTTTTGAACAAGAAAATCCAATTAATTTTTACCGACAATGGAATGGGAATTGATCTCGAAAAACAGGGTGATCAGGTCTTTGGCTTGTATAAAAGATTCCATACACATATAGAAGGCAAGGGTATGGGCTTGTTTATGGTCAAGGCCCAGGTTGAGAAACTGGGCGGCAAGATCAGCATCAGAAGTGAGGTAAATAAAGGGACGGAGTTTAAAATAGAATTTAAGGTGGGATAATTTCAGATGTAGATCAATTATTTGGTTTTAATTTTAACTGCTTGGAAGGATGCAGGGATTTTTGCCAGAAGATTCTTTACGTATATAATGGATTGTATTTAATAATCTGTAGATACGCTGAGCTAACCTTTAAGGACAAAGGGGTATCCCAAATCAAGAAAGGTCAGGTTGACCTTTGTGAATCCATTATTCTTTTCTCCATCTGCCTCAGTTTCTGATCATTTCTTGCATTCATTCTCGAAACAACTGCCCAGATGGCTGCAGGCAACCAACCTATTAGAGTAATTTGGAGAATCAGACAGATAATACCAGCAAAAATCTTCCCGCGAAAGAAGAATGAAAGCCAGGGGACCAGAATTGCAATCAAGATCATAAATATTTCTTCTTTAATCTATAAATCTGAGTTGAAGATAATAAATATAATAACTTCTGGAGGCTGCCAACTCTCCCAACTGTCTGTTGAGCTAAGCGAGCTCAACTGTCCGGAGAGTTTCAAGCAATTACCAAAATTGTTCTTGTTTCACAACATTAATCAGCTGTTGTACACCCCGTTCTTTAATTAACCCCGTATCTCCCTCCTCATAAAAAGGTAATAAGCGAGGGCAAAGCATGCAATTGTAGATGCCAGTAAACCACTTACCTGAGGCCAGACAATCATTAAACTCTCTTTAAAAGGGAGCGGCGAAGGGATGGCTCCAGCCATTTGTTCCATGGTGATCGGGCCAAGGCTGCGCACAGATGGCATCAGCAGAGTAGTTATTCCATCCGTATACAACTGGTTCGGGGCAATGCGCGACAGGTTTAAAATAAGCTCATTGTAATACATCACCTGGGCCTGAGATAGAAAATTCGGATCAGGAATAATGGATTTTATAATCAGATTAATCACAATCTGGTAGAATATGGTAAAGAATAACCATATACCAATTGCGACCAGGGCAGAAGTCGCCGCTTGTTTAAAACGGACTGACAGGGTAATCGACAGGCTTAACCAGAATGCGACATAGGCGATGGTCAAGGCTATAAAACCTAAGATCCTGAGAAACTCCTCCGGTTCAATGCGTACACCGGTTAAGATCAGTCCGCCTCCGATCATCAGCAGGGCCAGGGCTACAAACAGGCTGCTGACAATCACCATTGCACTTGCAAATTTCGCCAGCAACAGATTATCCCGGTACAGTGGCTGGGCCATTAAGCGGATCAATGTACCGTTATTCTGCTCCGAATTAACCGCATCAAATCCCAGACTGATGCCCAGTAATGGCGCCAGGAAGCTCAGGAAAACATGGAAAGGCGGAATAGAATTATCGGTTATAGTAAGCAGTTTAAGGTATAAAAATATACGATCCGGGTCGTTCGTATTGCCAGTTGCCGATTTGATATTTGAAAGCGACACATACATCGAAGCAATAAAGGTCAGTAAAATAAGGGCAATAAGAACAGCAAAACGCCAGCTGCGGATCTGATCAGCAATTTCCTTGTGCACCATCACGCCAAAAGGCTTCCGGGTAGCAGGTTGACTTTTCATGGTTTTGTTTGGTTAATGCTATTGGATTCAAAATACTTTTGATAGATCTCATCCAGTCCGTAGCTTTTCTGATGCACCCCCAGAATGTCATAGCCCTTTTCAACTAAAAAGCGAACTAAGGGGGCGGTAAACTCGCGACTGCATGTAAATTCTATTTCCTGATCATGGATCATGATTTTCTTAAGGGCATCGAACTGTTTTAATTCGGTTTCAAGCGGCCAGGGTTGCGGAACAGCCTGCGTTAAATTAATTGTGGTGACGAATGCATCAGTACCGAATAAACTTTGTGAGAGTGTATCAATATTCCCTTGCGCGAGTAATTTCCCATTGACGAAAATCCCAACCCGATCACAAACCTGCTGTACCTGGTGCAGATGATGCGATGAAAGGAGTACCGTAAGTCCCTGTTGTTTACTCAACTGTTTGATCAATGCGAGAAAATCTTTTACTCCGGCAGGGTCAATACCCAGGGTAGGCTCATCCAGAATAATCACTTCCGGTTCTTTGATCAGCACATCGGCCAGACCGAGGCGCTGCTTCATCCCTCTGGAGAAGGTGCCGGTTTTTTTATGCATTACATCCTTCAGGCCCAGCAGTTCCAAAAGTTCGATCGCGCGTGCTTTACCCTTAGTCTCAGCCAGGCCATTCAGCCGGCCTATGTAAACCAGGTTTTCAAGTGCCGACATCTGGTCGTAGAAGCCCAGGTTATCCGGCATGTATCCCACTTTTTTCTTAACCGCAATCGGGTTGCTGGTCGCATTATATCCGCAAACATGGGCTGTACCGCTGCTCGGCTCGGTAAGTCCCAGCATCATTAATATGCTGGTGGTCTTTCCGGCCCCGTTCGGACCGAGCAAGCCGAAGATCTCAGCTTTCTGGACATCAAGATTCAGATCATCGACCGCTTTAAGGGAACCATAGTGTTTGGTTAAACCCTTGAGGCTTATGATAGGACTGCTCATACCGATAGTTATCTTCTGCCGTATTTTCGAATCAGATAATAAACTAAGCCTATGGAAAGCAGGATAACTAAAACCCCTATCCAGCCCGCAAGCAGCGAAGTTTTAACAATCAGCCGGAAAGCTGCTGCAGAATTTGTATTCGTATTTGCCGCTGTAAAAGTAGCTGCATAATCTCCGGCTATGGTCTTGTCGGGAACCTTTAATGAAGCGGTCACTTCGATCGATTTTCCGGGCTCCAGCTGCTTGATCTTTGCCGGTTCATAAGATGCTTCCCAGCCGGAAGGCATCTGGGAGGTCATCTCCACATCGTTTAATGGAAGTGTCCCGGTGTTTTTCAGAATAAAATTAAGTTTCTTCTGACTGCCTGAAGTAAGTTCCTCACTTAACCTTCCGCTTGGGGTACTCAGACTTAAGCCATAAGAGCCTTTTACGACCGCTTCAATAGTTGTTGATAAGGTTTCGGAAGCGGAAATGGCCTTAAGCGGGATGCTGTACTTTTTTGGAGCTGCAGTTGCGGTCGTATTAATTTCGATCGCAATGTCCTGCACTTTACCGGCATCCATGCTCAGCGAACCCACCTGATTGCCCTCCACCCGGTAGGTGATTATCCAGCCTGCCGGTAAATCTGCCTTCAATTCGTAAACCCGATTCTCTGCCGAAGCGTTATAAAGGCTGGTGGTGTACCTGAACGTTTCGTTTGCCGCAGCTTCAATATTCATAAGCTTGGCCGTAAAACTTGATTTACCGCCCTTCCTGTTCGGCGTCGGCTGAGCCTGTAGGTACGGACTTGAAACAAGCAATAATAAAAGAATTGTCAATTTGCGCGATGCGCTAAAACGGGTAAGTAATAATTGGGATAACATAATCTAACCACTAAAATTTTTAATAATAGCCTTCAAAAAATGTCTGAATTATATGTTTTTTAATTTTCTAAAATGTTGGTTCAAATAAAAAAAGCCTGATAAAAATTTCAAATAGTTTTAACATTTTTTAACAAATTGAGGGGAGGATGATGGGATGCGATGCGGGTGTTGGGAAGGCGACGGAAGGAAACTATTTAACTCATCGGATGACTTGGAGTCACAGTTGTCCGGGGAAAATTTTTATTAAGGTTTAGTCCGGCAGCAGAATTGAAACTCTTTCCATATTTAGGAAAGATGGTATTTTGTTAATGATTGTTTATTTTAATCTCGGGTATAGGCGTATCGCTCAATAGGGCCCGCCTTTAGGCGGGTTGTAATAGGCGTGATTAAATTGGGGCCAGTCCGAACGGAGTTCATCCGGGCGGGCTTCAGCCCCACATATAGCAGGTTAGAAAATAACGTAAACCGGTGCTTCAGCGCCGACAACA
>NCHA01000027.1 GCA_002257025.1 Sphingobacteriales bacterium 16-39-50
AACTTATATTAAGAATATTCGCCTGCGTTAATCACGACTCCCCGTATCAAAATAATTATCAAAAATTACTTGCTTAGATCATAGAAATCGAAATCACCTGACAGAGCGGAAAGTAGATTTCGTCAGTCGCAAGTAATATATTGCGAAGACGAATTTATCTTGCGTGAGGCTCAGGTAAATTCGTCAGTCGCTAGCAGAAAAAATCGCATATTTGCATAAATTTTTGAGCGTGTATTCAATTTATGAATAAATCTAATCCTGATCTTGGAGAGCAAAGTGAAGTTGAAGTTTTCGGTGCCAGGGTACATAATTTAAAAAATATTGATGTTTCTTTCCCCCGGAATAAGCTGGTTGTTATAACCGGACTGAGTGGCAGCGGGAAATCATCGCTTGCTTTCGACACAATTTATGCCGAAGGACAGCGTCGATACATGGAAACTTTCAGCGCTTACTCCCGTCAGTTCCTTGGCGGTATGGAGCGCCCTGATGTTGATAAAATCTCAGGATTAAGTCCGGTTATTGCTATAGAACAAAAAACGACCAGCAAGAATCCGCGCTCAACAGTTGGAACCATTACAGAAATCTATGATTTCATGCGTCTACTATTTGCCAGAACAGGAGAGGCCTATTCTTATGTGAGTGGTGAGAAAATGGAGCGCATGACTGAGGATCAGATTCTGAAAAGCATACTTGAGAAATTCGAAGGTCAGGCAGTAAGTATTCTTGCACCCGTGGTAAAAGGCCGCAAAGGACACTACCGTGAACTTTTTGAACAAATCCGTAAGCAAGGTTATCTAAAAGTCAGGGTTGATGGAGAAATCCTGGATATCAGCCCTAAAATGCAGCTGGATCGTTATAAGATCCATGATATTGAGATGGTGATCGACCGGCTTCTGGTCAGTGCAGATGATAGAAAAAGACTTTACGACTCCATTCAATCCGCTTTAAAAGTTTCAAAAGGAATTATTAAGGTCAGCGATAAGGAAAACAGGGAGTTCTTTTACAGCAAATTCCTGATGGATCCTGTTTCGGGAATTTCCTATGATGAACCGCAACCCAATACCTTTTCTTTCAACTCACCTTATGGGGCATGTGAGCGATGCAGTGGTTTGGGTTATATATTTGAAGTCGACAGGCATTCTGTTATCCCGAATCCGAAACTGAGCATTATGCAGGGCGGACTTGCTCCTTTGGGCGAATACCGCGAAACCTGGGTTTTTCAGATATTAAAAGCACTCGCAAAAAAATATAATTTCTCACTTTCCACACCACTTGAAAAATTTCCGGAAGAAATTCTGGACATAATTTTGAATGGCTCAAACGATATCATTACCGTTCCGGTTGAATACAATAAATGGAATGTTCAGAATTACCAGATCTCATTTGATGGAATCATCAAAATGCTGGAGGAACAAACTGAGCGCCGTGGAGATGAGGTTGGCGAAGACCTTGAAAATTACCGGGTTCTTAAAACCTGTCCCGAATGTCATGGCGCACGGCTTAAAAAGGAGTCGCTTCACATCAAGGTGAACGAAAAAAATATTTATGAGTTAGCCTGCATGGATATTTCACAGCTCTTTGAATGGTTTGATAATCTTGAATCGCGATTGAATGAACGACAGAATACCATTGCCCGTGAAATATTAAAGGAAATTCGTTCAAGAATAGGTTTCCTCCTGGATGTAGGATTAAACTATCTGACTCTTGACAGAACAGCAAAAACATTATCCGGTGGTGAAGCTCAGCGCATCCGTCTCGCAACCCAGATCGGATCCCAGTTGGTGAATGTTCTTTATATTCTTGATGAACCAAGTATTGGATTGCATCAGCGGGATAATGCGCGACTGATATCGGCATTGAAAAACCTGAGGGATATAGGTAATACTGTACTGGTAGTTGAACATGATAAAGATATGATCATGCATGCCGACCATGTTATTGATATGGGGCCGGCAGCCGGAGAACATGGAGGTGAAGTTGTTGGTGAAGGTAGTCCGAAAGAGTTTGCTAAAGCCAAAACTCTAACAAATGACTATCTCAGCGGAAGAAAAGAGATTGCTATCCCTGCCAAACGAAGAAAAGGTAATGGAAAATCTTTGACCATAAAGAATGCTACCGGCAATAACCTGAAAGATGTATCAGTGGAATTTCCGCTTGGAAAACTGATCTGCGTGAGTGGAGTTTCGGGCAGCGGAAAGTCAACATTAATTGCAGAAACTCTCTATCCTATCCTTAATCATCATTTTTTCAGGGCGAAGAAAAAACCAATGCCCTATAAAAAGATTGAAGGCCTTGAGCATATTGATAAAGTAATTGAGATCGATCAAACACCTATCGGACGTACTCCAAGATCCAATCCATCAACGTATACCGGCGTATTCTCAGATATTAGGAACCTTTATGTCATGCTTCCGGAAGCAAAGATCAGAGGATATAAGCCGGGGCGCTTCTCCTTTAATGTAAAAGGCGGACGCTGCGAAACCTGTCAGGGTGCCGGCATGAAGCTGATCGAAATGAATTTTTTGCCTGATGTTCAGGTGCCTTGTGAGGAATGCAGCGGCAAGCGTTATAACCGTGAAACTTTGGAGGTACGCTACCGGGGTAAATCGATCAGTGATGTGCTGGATATGAGCATTGAGGATGCAGTTGCTTTTTTTGAACCAATTCCGGCTATTTATCGCAAGATTAAAACGTTGCAGGAAGTTGGATTGGGATATATCCGACTCGGTCAATCTTCCACAACCTTATCAGGAGGAGAAGCACAGCGCGTTAAATTAGCAACCGAACTTTCTAAAAAAGATACAGGAAATACATTTTACATTCTTGATGAGCCTACCACAGGTCTCCATTTTGAAGATATCAATGTGCTTCTGGGGGTTTTGAACCGTCTGGTTGATCATGGGAATACTATTCTGGTGATAGAGCATAATCTGGATGTGATTAAAGTAGCCGACTGGGTAATAGATCTCGGACCGGAAGGTGGTTCAGGTGGAGGGCAGATTCTGTTTGAAGGGAGTCCGGAAGATTTGATTAAAGTAAAGAATAGCCATACCGGGAAATTCCTTGCCTTAGAAATGGAAGCTGCTAATTAACAAGTGATTAACTGTCCATCATGAATTACCCGTCATTTTCGATGAGCGAAGAGAATTATTGTGTTAAGAAATATTATTAACGCGAAGAGAAAACTCATTATAAAATCACATCTCTCAATCAACAGATTTCTCCACAACACGAATTAATACTTTAAGAAGAAAATACTACCGATGTGTTCGAAATGACGGATTCGCACTCTCCGTCATTTCGAACACGCGAGTACTATTGTGCCACTGAACACTACCAAAATGCGTGGAGAAATCTCCTAAAAGAAAGCACTGAGATAAGTTGAGGGTTTACGAACGTAGATGTTATAGGCAACAGATTCCTCAGTCGTACCTCCTTCGGAATGACGGAAAGTGCCGTCTTTTCATTAAATTTATCCATGCTTCAGCTGCTCACATCTCCCCAAATCCGCGAAGCGGATAACTACACCATTAAAAACAAGCCTATCAGCTCAATAGATCTGATGGAATCAGCTTCAGCAGCATTTGTTAAAGCCTTTATGGATGAAGTTCCTGACCGGGATACCCTGATCAGTGTTTATTGTGGTACCGGTAATAATGGCGGGGATGGATTGGCTATTGCACGCCTGTTAAAGGAGCAAGCCTACGATTCTATTTCAGTGAAAATCATGCGCTTTAGTCCGAAAGAAAGTGCAGACTTTAAAATAAACCTCGATCGTCTAAAATTAACAGGAATACCTCCTTCTGAACTATCCAATGCGACTAATCTTCCCAAAGAAAATGCTTCTGTTATTATTGATGCATTAATTGGCTCAGGGCTCAATAAAGCTTTGGAAGGTGACCTTCAGACGCTAATAAAACACCTCAATAAATTAAAGAAAAAAGTAATTGCAGTCGACGTACCCAGCGGCTTCCCTACAGAGGGAGTAATTGATTCAAACGCTACTGTACTTAAAGCAAAACTGACCATCACTTTCCAGTGTCCAAAAATCAATTTCTTCTTTCCAGAATCAGCATATGCTACCGAACGGTTTATTGTAGCTGATATAGGCCTGGATGAGGATTATATACAATCCCAGCCCGGGCCATGGAAACTCATTGAAGAAAAAGATCTTAAAGGTTTGATCAAAATCCGAAAACCCTTTAGTCATAAAGGCAGTTACGGCCATGCGCTAATAATTGCAGGCAATACCAGAACGATGGGGGCTGCACTGCTCTGTGCCGATGCCTGCCTGCATTCCGGCGCAGGGTTAACTACTGCATGCATCCCTGAACAGGGCATGCCTGCGTTAAATGCCTATGCACCCGAGGTGATGACCCTACCGAGATCAGAATTGACCTCTGAAGTAAACTCCGGTAAGTTTAACTCCATAGCAATTGGTCCCGGACTAGGAACTAATGCGAACGCAACAGAACTTGTAAAACAGGCATTGGACTTTAATATTCCCATGCTTATTGATGCCGATGCTTTGAATATTTTAGCTGGGAATCCTCCACTTCTGAATAAATTACCTGAACAGACTATTATTTGTCCTCATATGAAGGAATTTGATCGTCTGTTCGGCACATCGGCAAACTGGTGGGGTCGGGTAGCCTTAGCGCAAAAAAAAGCAAAAGAACTAAGCTTGATCATCCTGTTAAAAAACCAGTATACCTTTATAGCTTTGCCTGAAGGCGATATACTGATCAATCCGACCGGCAACCCGGCTATGGCTGTTGGAGGGATGGGAGATGTATTAAGCGGGATGATCGCTGCATTTTTAGCTCAGGGATATACCGCAAAAGAATCGGCAATACTGGCCACTTATATTCATGGAAAAACCGGTGATATATTAAATCAGGAGATGGGAATGTATATTATTCCGCCCGGGGAGCTTACACTCTTACTACCGGAAATGATTCAGAGCTTCTGTGAGGCTTCTTAGATTAATTCAGGAGTCTTAAATTAAAATTCAAAAAGATGCTTTTCAGCATGGTATGAAGAGCGAACAAGCGGCCCGCTTTCAACATATTTGAAACCCATCTCAAGTCCGCGGACTTTGTATTTCGCGAATTGTTCTGGCGTAATCCAGTCCACAACCGGATGATGATTTCTGCTCGGCTGAAGGTACTGTCCCAGGGTAAGAATATGTACTCCGGCTTCCAGAAGATCAGCCATTGCTTCATAAACATCCTCTTCAGTCTCTCCCAAACCAAGCATAATTCCTGATTTAGTCCGTAAACCAGCTTCATTGATGCGACGAAGACACTCTAAACTGCGATCATATTTAGCCTGAATCCTTACCTCTTTTGTTAAACGGCGAACTGTTTCCAGATTATGGGAAACTACTTCAGGTCTGGTTGCCAGCACTCTGTCCAGATTTTCCCAGATACCTCTGAAATCAGGAATCAGGGTTTCAAGAGTAGTTTCAGGGCTCTCTTTTCGGATTGTATTAATAGTTTCAGCCCATATTGTGGAACCTCCATCCTTCAGGTCATCACGATCTACAGAAGTAATCACACAATGCTTTACCTGCATCAGGCGCACCGAATTGGCCACGCGATTAGGCTCATCTGTATCCACGGCAAGAGGTCTGCCTGTTGCAACTGCACAAAAAGAGCAGGAACGGGTACAGATATTTCCCAAGATCATAAAAGTAGCTGTTCCCGCACCCCAGCATTCGCCCATATTAGGGCAATTACCACTTTCACAAATAGTGTGAAGTTTATGGGTATCTACTAAACCTCTTACATGTGCATATTCCTTCCCAACAGGAAGTTTAACACGCAGCCAGTCGGGTTTGCGCTGCATTTGATTCACTGGAATAACCGGTAGTTCGATCATAATGCAAAAGTAAAGAATTTTAACAAGAATTGTCGCGGGATAGACTTAATCCAATATTTTGACAATAGAAGTATTTAAATCAGGTAGCTCTTCAATCTTTGACAGGGATAATCAACAATTTAATTATTTTTGAACACAAGAATCCGCAGAATGGCTACTATAGAAACTATTTACCAGGGAGGCCTGAGAACCCAGGCAAAACATGTCTATTCAGGCAACACTATCATAACCGATGCACCCCTTGATAATCAGGGTAAAGCAGAAGCATTTTCACCTACCGACCTGATGTCGGCTTCTTTGGGAAGCTGCATGTTTACAATCATGGGAATTGCAGCAAGGGAACATGGCATAGACATAGATGGAAGTACTTGTTCAATTACCAAGATCATGGCAGCAGATCCGAGAAGGGTAAGTGAAATACAGATAACATTCAATTTCCCTGAAATAATTTATACCGAAAAGCAGCGGGCCATTCTGGAAAGATCGGCAAGAAATTGCCCTGTTGCCAAGAGCCTGCACCCCGATTTAGTTCAGAATATTGTATTTAACTTTAAGGATTAGGCAATACAGCAACACTATTTTCAGCTTTTTGCTTTAGGCTTTTAGCTTAAAGCTTAAACAATCTGTTCTGCTAAATCCTCGGCAGATATCTCGCTATGAGAGGTTTCATAAACACATTCACCATCTTTTATAAGAAGTAGCTGTGGAGATTCGTGATGAACATTGAATGTGCTTGCAATAGCATTTGAAATATCCCTGTGACTGATCAGATCGAGATAATACACAGGAGTTCCTTCTGGAATTTCAGCCCAATCGTGTTCAAACCTTCTTTTCGCCATCATGCTGACCGAGCAACGGGTACTATGCTTGAATATTACGCTGTAACCTTCGGCATTAACAATATTCTGTAATTGTTCCTGACTATTTAGATCTATCCAGTTCATGATTTAAAATACTATTTTAATTGGCCTGCAAAAATACCACAAAATCGCGGACAAGCCGTCAGTGTCGGGTCAAATTGAAGAATTCAGGAAAAAGAAGGATTAGCGCCTTGATTTAGGATAGGTACCATAAGCCGGGCATAATCTGGAAGAACATGCCTGTAATACAGTTGTGGCTATAAATAAGGCTATTACGCCTATAATTACTCTTTTCATGCTTACAGTTTTTTTAAAATTATTGATTTTAATTCAATAATCAAACAATATATTTATTGAGCGGCATTAGTTTGAACCTGTGCCATCATAATTGCGGTAACTGCTGCTTCTTCACCCTTGTTACCATGCTTCCCTCCGGCTCTGTCCTTCGCTTGCTGCTGATTATCTGTCGTTAATACGCCAAATACCACAGGTTTGTTATGTTTAATTGAAACATTTACGAGTCCGTTTGCCACAGCACTACAAATAAAGGTAAAGTGAGGAGTTTCTCCCTGTATTACACAGCCTAAACATATTACCGCATCCAGCTTTTTAGAAGAAAGCAAAATATCGGCTCCGCTCGTTAATTCGAAACTTCCCGGTACCTGAACTGTTAAAATATTTTCTTCAAGCACTCCGTTCTTTAAAAGTGCAGAACAAGCTCCATTATATAAGGCACCGGTAATCTCAGCATTCCATTGTGCAACTACAATACCGATCTTATAATCTTTACCTGACGGAATCTCTATATGAGAGAAATCTGACAGACTTTTTAATATGCTGGCCATGCTCTTAAATAATAAATGGCTGTTACCTGTAATATACGGTAACAACCATTATAAATGTTTTTAATTATAATCTTGCTTCAGCCCTCGCAATATAGGCATCTACTGAGGCAGCTTCAACGCTTTCAGGAAAATCAGTTTTGATTTTCTTATACGTATCAACTGCAGATTTAAATTCCTTTTGCTCCTCATAAACCAAACCTAGCTTTTTAAGGAAAAGAGGAGTGGTGAAGGTGTTTTTGTTCTTATCAGCAGCCTTTTTGTAGAATGTAATGGCTCTACTGTAATCCTTCAATTCACTGTATGCGTCTCCAAGCATTCCCAATACAAGCGGATCAATTACAGGACTACCTGTGCTGCTGTATTTTCCAAGTGCATCAACTGCTTTTTGATATTCACCTTTCTGAAGATAAAGACCACCAAGGTATGCGTTTGCAAGATTCGCAGATTTAGTGCTCGAATATTCATCTGCTATTTTTTCAAATCCTGGATATGAACCATCTCCTTTTATTGCCCTGTCTTTCAGAGAGTCGATAGCCACATATTCTTCAGCCTTATACATTTCATTGGCTGCTTTTTCTGCCCTTGGGGCAAGGTAGAAATTTTGGTAACCGAAATATAATAGCACTAAAGCAATAATGGCAGCACCAATTACGGCTAAGCTTTTTGCATTTTCCTGCACAAATTTGCTTGTATTTCCAAGCTGATTGTCAGTTTCTGTTACGTTATCTTTTTGATCTTTTGACATTTGTATATTAAAAGTTGTAAACCGTTTCACTAAATCCAATTCCGCAAAAATACATTTTTCGCACTAAGTATCAACTTTTAAATCAGACAGATTGATTTTTTTTATTTGGGCAGTAAAACAAGCTGAAAAGACTAAATTTGTAAAAGCGCTTCCCAGCACAGGCATCAACTATGTGGCTTCAAAAGTTATCCGTCATTAATTTTAAGAATTATTCTGAAGCCGAGTTAATCTTTTCGGATACTGTCAATGCATTTACCGGGAATAATGGTGCCGGAAAAACCAACCTTCTCGACGCAATTCATTACCTGTCGCTCTGCAAAAGTTATTTCAATCCTATTGACAGTCAACAGATCAGACAGGGCGAAGATCTTTTTATGATTCAGGGGACATTCAGGAAGGATGATGCGGATGAGGTAATCTACTGCGGATTAAAACGAAGTCAAAAAAAGAAATTTAAACGCAATAAAAAAGAATACCAGCGACTGGCCGACCATATAGGTCTCTTCCCCTTAGTAATGATTTCTCCAAATGATATCAGTCTGATCATTGAAGGCAGCGAAGAACGCAGAAAGTTCATAGATAATGTAATCTCTCAAACTGATAGTCTTTATCTGGATGAACTGATCCATTATAACCGGAGTCTGATGAACAGAAACGCCCTGCTAAGGCAGATTGCAGTTTCGGGTAACTATGATGCATCACTAATGGAAATCTATGATGATCAGCTTGTGATTTCGGGTAATAAGATCTTCGAAAAGCGTAAGGCCTTTATGGAGGTATTTACAGATATCTTCAATAAACATTATCAATATCTGAGTGAAGATGCTGAACAGGTTGAACTGCTTTATGATTCACCCCTGCTTCAGGAAGATTTCTCAACTATTTTAAACAGAAATCTGGAACGCGACAGGATACTGGAGCGCACCTCCAGCGGAATTCATAAAGATGAGCTGAGTTTTAGTATCCATGGGATGACTTTGAAAAAATTTGGCTCTCAGGGACAACAAAAGTCATTCTTGATTGCTTTAAAACTTGCACAGTACACCTTTCTGCAGCAGCAAAAGGGATTTGAACCCTTGCTTCTGCTGGATGATATTTTTGATAAACTGGATGATGCCAGGACAACCAAGCTAATGAAAATGGTATCCGACAAGGATTTTGGGCAGATATTTATTACCGATACCAGCAGGGACAGAATTGAGAATATTTTTCTTAAACTGGATGTTCCGGTAACTATTTTTGATATCGAAAAAGGAAACATTGCCGAATAATAACAACACAATAGTCCGGATTTCCTAAATTTAAAAACAGGGATTCAATAATCTCCCAATTATGAGCCGTACAAACGACAAGCCACTTAAGGATGTAATAGAACAGATGCTTCAGGTTTACAAACTGAGAAGAAAGTTCGATGAAACTTCTTTGGTTGTAGCATGGCCCGAAATGATGGGAAAAGCGATTGCTAACCGTACAAAGGATATATTTATTCGCGACCGCAAGTTATTTATACGGCTGGAATCTGCGGTAATTAAAAACGAGCTGATGATGATGCGCTCTAATATTATAGAAAAGATGAATGAACGTGCTGGAGGCAGTATTATTGATGAAATTATCTTCCTGTAATTACCTCTTTTTTTCGTTGTAGTTTTTTACCATCAGGTAATACAAAACTGTCATAAAAAAGGCAATGGAAAACGCCTTGAGAATAAATAAATAATCCACACTCCGATCCCATCCACCCAGGTAAGAAACAGCGGCGGGCACAATCAGCATCACCAGAAAAAATATCAGGAAGCGGGCTTGAAGGATTTTCATTGCAGGTATTTTATATTGTCACCCTGTAATATTACAGGGTGACAATATAATGAGCATTAGAAACGTTCGAAAGCAGTAAAGAAGAAACAGCCTTCTATTTCAGCATTGTCGTCTGAATCAGACCCATGAATTGCGTTTGCATCAATAGATTTTGCATACTTGTTACGGATAGTTCCGGCGTCTGCTTTGCTTGGGTCGGTTGCACCGATTAGCTTACGGAAATCCTCAACAGCATTATCCTTTTCAAGTATTGCAGCTACAATCGGTCCGGAAGACATAAAATCAACCAGATCCTTATAGAAGGGACGCTCACTGTGTACAGCATAGAATTGACCGGCAATATCCTTGCTCAAACGTGTATATTTTAAAGCAATCACTTTAAATCCACCCTTGATAATATCATCCAAAATTGCTCCGGTGTGGCCATTGGCTACAGCATCGGGCTTAATCATTGTAAAAGTTCTGTTTGTTGCCATCTTAATTTATCAAAATTGCTGCAAAAGTACTGCTAATTAATTAAAGGATAAAGGATTTTAAAAAATGAGCGGTTTTGAAGCTTTATTTTAATAACTTTGCATTTCTTTTTAAATAGATGTTAGAACTAGCCTCCCTAAAAGAGTTTTTAGCCGAACCAAAGCAAATTGTCATTACCACACATCCTAAACCGGACGGTGATGCTATGGGATCTTCTTTAGGTTTATATAATTATCTGATCCTAAATGGGCATCAGGTTAATGTAATTACACCTACAGATTATCCGACTTTTTTACAATGGCTGCCCGGCAATTCTGATGTAATCATTTACACTGAAAAATCGGAACAATCCCAGCAATTGCTTGCATCGGCTGACCTGATTTTTTGCCTCGACTTTAATTCCCTTGTGCGCATCAACGAGATGGGTCATTATATGCGTAATTCGAAAGCGAAAAAAGTGTTAATTGATCATCATCTTGAACCTGAAGGTTTTGAGGATTATCGCCTCTGGAGCACCGGCGCATGCGCTACTGCTCAATTGGTTTATGAGTTTATTGTGAATGTGATGGGTGACAGGCATCTGTTAAACAAAGATATTGCAAGCTGCCTCTACACCGGAATAATGACCGATACGGGATCTTTTCGCTTCCGTTCAACTACATCTAATGTACACAGGATTGTAGCCGACCTGATTGATTGCGGTGCCGATAACACACTGATTCATCAATTGGTTTATGATGATTTCTCGGAAAACAGATTACGATTCCTTGGTCACTGCCTCCTGAATAAGCTGGAAGTACTAAATGAGTATAATTCAGCGATTATTGTTATCACAAAACAGGAGCTTGAAGAATATAAAATTTCAACCGGCGACACCGAGGGTATTGTAAATTATGCTCTATCGATTACCGGAATCCGTCTTGCAATCCTTATTATTGAGCGACAGGATGTCGTAAAGTTGTCCATACGGTCAACCGGCGATTTCCCTGCAAATGAAATATGTAAGAAATATTTTAATGGTGGAGGACATAGAAATGCAGCGGGTGGCTTTTCGAATGAGAAAATAGAAACCGTAAGAGAAAAATTTGATCTGATATTACCAGAGTACAAATCGCAATTGATACAGTAAACGGAATATTAAATAGAATTAATTTTATAACAGTAAAAAACAATAAATACAAAAGAAGCTTTCGGGTGCTTAAAAAAAAATAGAAAATATTTCATCTCCTGATTGATTCAATTAAAAAACAATGTATATTTCAAAACAATAGAAAAACAAATGAAAAAATTAGTAATCGTATTAGGGCTGGCAGTTACTGGATTAACGGCTTGCAACAATTTTGACAAGGGTGAGGGGGATATGTTGTACAAGATCCACACTGACAAATCTGGTGAAACAATTAAAGAAGGTGATTTTGTAGCTTTTAAAGCAATTGAGAAAACTGAAGGTGATTCAGTTCTATACAGTTCTTATGATTATGATCGTCCGTCTTTGTTGGTTAAGGAAAAATCTGTATTCAAAGGGGATCTTTTTGCAGCTCTTGGCCTTTTAAGTGAAGGTGATAGTGCAACTTTTAAGATTAACATCGACTCAATGGTACAAAAGATGGGTCGTCCGCAACCTTCTGATACCACTAAAAAATACCTGGTTTACACCATTAAAATTGACAAAGTAATTCCAAAAGGATCATTAAACGATAGTCTTTTCCGCGGCAAAATCGATGAGTTTCTGAAAGCAGAAATGGAACAGGCTAAAACTGCAGAGGTTGCTAAAGTTAAGGCTTATGTTTCTGCAAAAAGCCTTAAACCTAAAGTTACTGCTTCAGGTTTGAACTATGTAGTTTCCAAAGAAGGTACCGGAGCAAAACCAAATATGGGTGATACAGTTGTTGTAAACTATACCGGCATGTTTTTAAGTGGAAAAGTATTTGATAGCAGCTTACCTGATGTTGCTAAGAAAAATGGAACATTTAATCCTCAGCGTCCATATGAGCCATTGAAACTCCCTGTTGGATTGGGTGGTTCAATTCCAGGATTTGAAGAAGGATTAATGCTTTTAAACAAGGGTGCAAAAGCTACTCTGATTCTGCCTTCGAAACTGGCTTATGGCGAACAGGGAAATCAGGGAATTCCTCCTTTTTCACCATTGGTTTTTGAATTGGATGTAGTAAATATTATTCCGGGAACAGCACCTGTGGCTGCTGCCGCTCCGAAGCAATAATTATTTGTTTCTAATAAAAAAGCCCTTCCTGAAAATTCAGGAAGGGCTTTTTTATTTAATGCTGACAGGGTTTAGACAAGGCAGACAGGGTTTAGAACCCTGTCTGCCTTATGCACATCGAATGACGGGTTGGATTCCGTCATTTCGAACACAGCGGCAGCATTTTCTTACAAAGGTTGGATTTCGGGTGTGGAGAAATCTGTTGATACGGGCTTGCTCTTAATTTTGAGATTTCTCTTCGCGTTAATAATATTTCTAAGTACAAAATTCTATTCGCTCATCGAAATGACGGGGAATTGAATCGAATTTGAATCGGATTATTTCGAAGCAGCCTCCTTCAACACATCCATATAATACTGCTCATAAACCGGCAATATCAGACTCAGATCGAATTGCTGAGCACGTTTAAGTGCTCCTTCCTTGAATGCAGCCAGTTGTTTATCGTCTTTTAAGATAAATATGGAGTGCTGAGCCATCGCATCGATATCCCCCACATTATCCATAAATCCGGTTACACCATCAATGTTCAGTTCAGGTAAGCCCCCGGCATTTGAAGTAATTACTGGAACCTTACAGGCCATTGCTTCTAAAGCCGCCAAACCAAAACTTTCTGATTCAGAAGGCATTATGAACAGATCTGAAACCGAAAGAATCTCTTCAACCGCATCCTGCTTACCAAGAAATCTGACATTATCACATATCTCCAGATCGCGGCAAAGCTGTTCACAATAAACCCGTTCAGGACCATCTCCAACCATTAACAATTTGGATGGAATCTCTTTTTGAATTTTTTCAAAAATGTGAACCACATCCTGTGTCCGTTTTACTTTACGGAAATTGGAAGTATGCACTACAATTCGCTCATTATTTGGCGCAATTGCGAGTTTAAAGTGATCTTTAGCTTTAAGACTAAATCGTTGTAAATCAATAAAATTCGGAATAACCTTGATGTCTTTAACTACATCAAAATGCTTGTAAGTATCCTCCTTCAGATTTTCTGAAACAGCAGTAACACCATCCGACTGATTAATGGAAAACGTAACAACAGGCTTATAAGTTGGATCCTTACCTACCAGTGTAATATCAGTACCGTGTAAAGTTGTTACAACAGGGATATGAATACCATAAGTTGCAAGAATCTGCTTTGCCATAAAAGCCGCCGATGCATGAGGAATAGCATAATGTACATGCAGCAGGTCAAGTTTCTCAAACCTGACTACATCTACCAGTTTACTTGCCAGAGCCAGTTCATAGGGAGGATAATCAAACAAAGGATAGTTTGAGACAGAAACCTCATGATAAAACAGGTTTTCGGAAAAGAAATCAAGGCGGGCAGGCTGCCTGTAAGTAATAAAATGGACCTGATGTCCATTATCAGCTAAGGCTTTACCTAATTCTGTAGCTACCACCCCACTACCACCAAAGGTAGGATAACAAACTATTCCAATTTTCATTAGTATCCTGTATTAGATTACAAAGTAAATTCTTTAAAAGGAGATTAATGTTAGTACAATGTAACAAATCAAAAGCCTGCTAAGCAAGGCTTCTTAATTCCCAATCGCTTCATAAATTACATCCTGAATACGACCCCTGATATTCAGGTCAATGAGTTTTGATGTAACTCCTGGATTTACCCTGTTCGATAAAAACACATAAACCAGATTGTATTTGGGATCCACCCAAACGCAGGTTCCTGTATAACCGGTATGTCCGAACGTGAGCGAAGATGCCAGTTTGGAAGGATAGCCTTTGGTACTCTCCTCATCCCAACGATCGAAACCTAATCCGCGGCGACTAAT
The DNA here is from genome assembly GCA_002257025.1 of Sphingobacteriales bacterium 16-39-50. GTDB lineage: Bacteria > Bacteroidota > Bacteroidia > Sphingobacteriales > Sphingobacteriaceae > Daejeonella. The sequence goes on from NCHA01000027.1 coordinate 14,643, forward strand.
AGCCGATTGTTTTGCAGTGAACATATTTACCGTTTCGGTCTTGAAATAACGGGTTCCACCATATATTCCTCCATTCAATATCATCTGATACAATATCGCCAGATCGTTTGCATTGGAAAAGAGTCCGGCATGACCCGAAACTCCTCCAACCATTGCAGCACCCTGATCATGAACATAGCCTTCAAGTAGCGTCTTTCTGAATTCCTTATCGTCCTCAGTTGGAATAATCTCTTCCTTTGGAAAGCGGAGACGCGGATTAAATCCTGCCCTGGTCATCCCAAGCGGCTTATAAAACTGATCCATCACATAGCTTTCCATTGACTTCCCGGATTGGCGCTCGACCATATCTTTCATAAAATACATGCTCAAATCACTGTAAACATACTTTCCCTGATTGGACAGAGCGGAGTTCAGCATAAGCGGCCACATGACCTGTTTGAAATAATCTTTCCGTAAGTAATAGTTATCAGCAACCTTCACCGGATGTGTTTCTGAGGAATCTCGGCTGTAATCTGTCTCCAATAAATTTCTGTAAAAAGGGATAAAAGGAATGAATCCCGCCTGATGAAGCATCACATCCCTCACAGGAATATCTTTTTTATTGGTATTTCGCGATCTTGGAATATAGGCTCCGACATTCGTATCAAGTTTCAGTTTACCCTGTTCGTACAAACGCATCACCGCCATGGTTGTAGCCGAGATCTTTGTAACCGAAGCCAGATCATAGATGTCGGTAATCCGGGTTGGGGTACGGTCGATATAAGTCCGGGTACCATACGCTTTATTAAAAATTATTTTCCCATCCTTAACTACCAGCACAACCGCACTCGGAGTGGCTCTCTGACGAATTGCTTCTTCAGCGATATCATCAATTCTACTAAGTGCTGCACTATTGATTCCAAGCTCCTCTGGCACCGTATATTTTAGTCGGATTGGAACCGTGGAAAAGCCTGAACCTGTTGTATACCTGGAAGAGATTTCCTGATTCAGCCGGGCATTCGCAGCAACTCCACCAAATATCAATTGTGCGACAAAATTCGCTGACACTGCTGATTTCTTTTCAGACCAGATAATTACAGATTTCAAAGCCTCGAGAAGTTTCAAGCTTCCTGCATCACCCGACAAACTAACAATCAGGCTCTTATTTAACTGAAGATCCAATAATAGCGGAATAGTCCGCGGATCATTCAATGACTGATCAGTAACCTGAACAACTATCGTATTAAAAAACTTCAGATCATCATTCAGATCGTTGAAGCTTAGCATATCATGGTTGTATTGTGCAGAGGCAAAGGACTGAATTTTGGTATATTTATTTAAGATACTATCGAACTCTGAGGCATAGGCCGAGCCAATATTGACACTGGCTATGGTTAAGGGCGTCAGATCTTTTAATGGAACAAGCTCTTCTTCATTATTTAACAATACCGTAGAGCCTTCAACGCTTTTCCACTCAGTTAAAAAGGATTCATTTCTCATGTGCTCTGCCATTTGTGCGCAGGCCGACAGGGTAAAAAAGCTTAGAATACAGATTGCGGCAGGTAGGCTACTGATCTTCAATAATTTATTTACTATAAACATTCTCTCCATTAATATAGGTTTTTAACACTTGAGCCTTAAACAACTGCTCAGCGTCAGCTTTCATAATATCCTGATCAAGGATCACGAAATCGGCGAACTTACCTGCTTCCAGACTGCCCTTTTCCTTCTCTTCAAACTGGCCCTTTGCTGCCCAGATCGTCATCCCGCGTAAAGCTTCTTCCCGGCTTATTGCATTTTCCATCTGATAACCACCTGCCGGATATCCCTTCATATCTTTCCTCACTACTGCCGCATAAAACGTGTACATCGGGTTTATATTTTCGACAGGAAAATCAGTCCCTAAAACCAACCAGCCATTCTGATCCAATAATTGCTTAAAGGCATAGGCACCTTTAACCCGTTCGGCACCCAAACGATTAGCAGCCCAATACATATCAGATGTAGCATGAGTACTTTGTATCGATGGGATGATATTATTTTCAGCAAATAACTTAAAATCTGCCTGATTCACCACCTGAGCATGTTCAATCCGCCAGCGAAAATCATTTTTACCTTTTAAAACTTTAGCATAAACATTCAGTATCTCCCGGTTTGCCGAATCACCGATTGCATGGGTATTCATCTGGAAACCTGCATCTGCAATTTTCTGAGCTACTTCTGCAAAATGTTTTTTATCACTTAATAAGAAGCCTGAGTAGCCGGGTTTATCAGAATAAGGTTCAAGAAGACAAGCCCCTCTTGATCCAAGTGCACCATCCATATAAACTTTGAAGGATCGAACATTTAAACGATCGGTTTTTATCGCACCATTTTTAAACAGGAAATCGTAATTCTCTTTATCGTCATGAAGCATTCCATAGATACGTATCTTTAGCTTATTACTCTCCTGAAGTTCAGTTATAACAGGGATAAGATGATGACTGATACCGCAATCTGTGACTGTAGTTAATCCCGCAGCAAAGCAATTCTTCTGTGCATCTAGAAGCGACTCTTTGATCTGCCCTTCAGTTTGATCCGGAATTTTGGAATAAACAGCACCCTGGGCATTGTCAACCAGAATACCCGTAAGTGTTCCATTTATGGTTTCTACCTCCCCGCCGCTGATCTTCTGCCCGGGTTTTAGTCCTGCAAGGTCAAGTGCGGTTTTATTTGCGATTGCCGCATGCCCGTCAATCCTGGTAAGTATAACTGGGCGGTTTGGAAAAAGCTCATTCAGCATAATATTATCCGGGAATTCTTTAATGGCCCAGTCGTTTTGGTCCCATCCCCTTCCAATGATCCATCCTTCAGGATTTTCTTTACCAAATTGCTGAAGCTTCTCAAGGATTTCTTCCCAACTTTTGGTTCCGACGAGATCAGCCTGTTGCAGCCCCTCTCCGTATCCATAGAAATGAGAGTGTCCATCAATGAAGCCCGGATAAACAGCCTTCCCACCTGCATCTAGGATCTCACCCTTATATTTCTTGAGAATATCTTCAGAGCTACCCGTCTCTAATATTTTCCCATCCTGTATTGCAATTGCCTCTGCGACTGAAAATTTCTCATCCACTGTGTAAACCACTGCATTGTGAACAATCAAATCAGCCTGTTTCTGAGAATTACAGGAAAAAAACAAAACTGAGATGGCCAATAAAAAGAAGTTCCTGATCATATGAGGTTTATTTTATAAATGCTTTCAATCGGTAAATATAAATTATGATTGAGCAATTACCCTGCAAAAACTCAATTAAAAAGCTTGTCCGGGAGTTCAAAATGAAAAAATCATAGACCATGATAAATAATTGATATTCAGGCTATTATTTTTTACTAAAAATAATTAATTTTATTAGAAGCTCTGAATTTGAAGTACTTAGCTGTAACAATTTGAAATTTCAATTATCGAATATCTACTAAAACTAAAATGACTGAAAATGAAACAGAACTTAAAAAAGGGTATTAAATACCTTGTTCTAATAGCCATAGTGGCTATTGTTGGATTACTTAGCTATGTCAGTTTTGCACTTCCTGATGTCGGAGATCCCGAAAATCTTACAATTGAAATTACTCCTGAGAGAGTTGAGAGGGGCAAATACCTTGCTCATAGTGTAAATGCCTGTATGGATTGCCATTCGAAACGGGATTGGACAAAAGCAGCAGGGCCGATCATAGAGGGTACTCTGGGGCAAGGTGGTGAAGAGTTTAGCCAGGAACTCGGATTTCCCGGTAAATTCTACTCTAAAAACATTACACCTTATGCTCTGAAAGACTGGACAGATGGTGAAATATTCAGAGCAATTACCTCGGGTGTTAGTAAGGATGGTAAAGCACTTTTCCCATTGATGCCGCATCCAAATTATGGCAAATCTGATCGCGAAGACATTTACTCAATAATAGCCTATATCCGGACATTGAAACCGATTGAAAATAAAGTTCCTGAGTCGCTACCTGACTTTCCGATGAATTTCATCATCAATACGATCCCGCAAAAACCTCAATTTGTAAAAATACCTGACCAGAGTAATACGGTAGCTTATGGTGCCTACATTTTCAATGCTGCAGATTGCTTTACCTGCCATACGAAGCAAGACAAGGGTGCTCCATTACCGGGAATGGACCTGGCAGGAGGCTTTGAGTTTAAAATGCCGGGCGGCGGCGTGGTTCGGTCGGCAAATATTACCCCTGATGCCGAAACCGGTATCGCCAAGTGGACTGAGGAAATGTTTGTAAATCGCTTTAAATCATATACTGATAGTACCTATAAACCTGCTGATATTAAACCGGGAGAATTTAATACTGTGATGCCATGGACCATGTATGGAAACATGAAAACCGAAGATCTGAAAGCAATATATGCCTATCTGCGTACAGTAAAACCTGTTAAAAACAAGGTTGAGAAATTCAGCCCGGCACAAGCAGAATAAATCTGTTTAGCTCATTATAATCTTCTGATAATTATGCCTGTTGATTAAACAGGCATAATTATCATTATACTCTCCCTTTCTTCTAATTATACTCCCCTTAAGACTAAAACACCTTATCTTTGGTTTCTGAAAACATAAAATATTCGGAAGCCTGAAAGATTTCTGTTATTTTACTAATGTGTTTTTCGATTAAATTACGTTGAGAATACGGCATAAAATTCTCATTAATACAATAAACTAAATTAAATTGTCTGATATAATACAGCTTTTACCTGATTCTGTTGCCAACCAAATCGCAGCGGGAGAAGTGGTGCAAAGACCGGCCTCCGCATTAAAGGAACTGATTGAAAATGCTATTGATTCGGGAGCGGATAAAATACAGGTTCTGATCAGGGATGCAGGAAAATCACTTATCCAGGTCATAGATAATGGATGTGGGATGAGCATGACCGATGCACGTATGTGTTTTGAGCGCCATGCAACTTCCAAGATCAGGAAAGCAGAAGACCTTTTTGCGATCCGAACCATGGGGTTCAGAGGTGAGGCCATGGCTTCTATTGCTGCTATTGCTCAGGTGGAGCTAAAAACCCAAAGGCATGAAGATGAGCTCGGAACCTGCCTTCGCATTGAAGGATCCGAAATCATCAGTCAGGAGCCAATTGCCTGTCCCCCGGGAACCAGCATCAGTGTAAAAAACTTATTTTACAATACTCCTGCAAGGCGTAATTTTCTGAAAGGCAATTCGGTAGAAATGCGTCATATAAATGATGAATTTCAACGTGTTGCACTGGCCAATCCCGAAGTATTTTTTACACTTCATCATGACGGGAATGAGGTCTTCCATTTGCCAAAGGGAAGCCTGAAGCAGCGGATCATCCATCTTTTTGGGAATGCTTACAACCAGAAACTGGTCCCGGTGGAAGAAAACACCTCAATTATCGAACTTAAAGGGTATATCGGGAAACCTGAATTCGCAAAAAAAACCCGGGGAGAACAATTCTTTTTTGTGAATAACCGTTTCATCAAAGATCCATATCTGAATCATGCAGTTATGAATGCCTTTGAAGAGGTTTTAAGTTCTGATAGTTTTCCGCTATATGTCTTGTTCATTGATATCGATCCTTCAAAAATCGATATCAATGTGCATCCTACAAAAACAGAGATCAAATACCAGGATGAAAAAGCAATTTATGCTATTATCCGTTCTGCAGTAAAACGGTCATTGGGAAAGTACAATATCAGTCCGACACTCGACTTTAACCAGGAAACCGGTTTCAGCCAAATGATTACTCATAAGGCGCATGAAGATATTGTGCCTCCGTCTATTGCCTTTAATCCTGATTTCAATCCTTTTCGTCCGGGAAAAACAGAACGGGAAATTCCTTTTCTTCGAAATACCGGAGAAGACAGGACTAGTGTAAGCAAGAATTGGGGCTCCCTGTATGAAATTGTACAACCCGAGCAATCCAGGCAGAGCGGAATGGATCTGGAAGGCAATCGCCATGTTGAAATTGATAACCAGGTGCTGAAAGTACTCGGGAAACAGATCTTTCAGTTGCATAATCGTTTCATCATTTCGCAGATCAAGTCAGGATTTATGCTTATCGATCAGCAGGCCGCTCATGAGCGGATATTGTATGAACGATTTCTCCAGCATCTTGAAAACCGTCAGGGTGCCTGCCAGCAAAGTTTGTTCCCGCAAACTGTTACGCTTAATACCAGTGATTTTGAGCTTGTAAAAGAACTTTTACCGGATATCCATGCACTGGGCTTCCAGATTCGTACATTCGGGAAGAACACTTTTATTATTGATGGTATCCCCGCAGATATCGGAACAAATATCAGTGAAGTTGAAATGCTGGAACACCTGATTGAAGGTTTTAAAAATAATCAAAGCGCATTAAAATTAAACAAACGTGATAGTCTGGCCCGTGCCCTGGCACGTAATACCTCTATAAAAGCAGGATTAGCGCTATCAGTTGATGAAATGAACCTGTTGATAGACGAATTATTTGCATGCGAAATGCCGAATACCTCACTTAGCGGGAAACCGGTAATCAGCACCTTTACCCTTGAAGAACTATTACTAAGATTTGAAAAATAATACCAGCAGATAGATTTATGAACGACAGACTTTCCCCATTTGCGCATATTCCACCAGTAGTAAAGAACCTGCTGATCATCAATATCATTTTTTATATCGCTACACTGATGTTTGGCGGCCCGATGATGACCCAGGTTTTGGGAGTTCATTACTTCGACGGCCCTGATTTCAGGATATGGCAAGTGATTACGTACATGTTTATGCATGATTATTCGTCCTTATTCCATATTCTGTTCAACATGTTCGCCCTCTATACCTTTGGATCTTCCATCGAATATATCATGGGCTCCAAAAGATTCCTGAATTTTTACCTGATCACTGGTTTGGGAGCATTGGCCCTCCAGTTATTGGTTCAAAGTTTTGAGGTTTACAGTATCACGGGCAGCGCGGTGAATAATGGCAGTTTTATGGTAGATTCATTAAAAAGAACCATTTCTTTCAATCCCGACCTGATTTCGCAAGAACAGGCTTCTACACTTTTGGGTATATATCTTACTCCAATGGTTGGGGCTTCGGGCGCAATTTTCGGCCTTTTGATAGCTTTTGGCATGCTTTTCCCGAATGCTGAACTATTTATTATGTTCATTCCGGTACCTGTAAAAGCGAAGTATATTATCCCGGTTTATGTGATTCTTGAGTTGTTTTTGGGAGTTAAACAATTCTCGGGCGATTCGGTAGCGCACTTTGCACATTTGGGAGGAGCCCTATTTGGTTTTATCTTAGTAAAAATGTGGCATCTAAAACGCCATGATAATTTTTATGAATAAGAATTTATTGAACGAATTATACTTTAAAGCATTCCGATCCGGAAATCCGCTTTTTCTATTCATCGGGATAAATATTCTTGTATTTCTGGTTATCGGACTAATCGCTGTGGCTGAATTTCTATCAGGAGTTGGTACTTCCACTTCCGACTGGATCAGCCGGCAATTATCCATGCCTGCTAACCTCCAAACACTTGCTTATAAACCATGGACCATTATCACTTATATGTTCCTGCAGCGGGATGTTTTGCATATTCTGTTCAATCTGCTCTGGTTGTATTGGATGGGAATGATCTTTTTGGATTTTCTGAATAAGCGCCAGTTCATCTTCACTTATCTGGCTGGTGGAATTACGGGAGCCTTATTATATCTGCTTGCTTATAATACTCTGCCTGCTTTTACCGGACTGGCACAAAATTCTATCCTCTTAGGATCATCCGCCAGTGTGATGGCAGTTGTTATCGCCACTGCAACTTTGGTTCCTGATTATACTATTCGTTTATTACTTTTTGGAACAGTTCGCTTAAAGTATCTGGCAATTGCCTACTTCGTTCTTGATATTATTGGAATGGGTGGAGGAAATCCGGGTGGCAGCATCGCACATATCGGAGGTGCTATATTAGGCTTTGTATTCATAAAACAGCTAAATAGTGGAAGGGATCTGAGTAAGATTCTGAAGAAGAGATCCAGGCTTAAAGTTGTACAGAATAAGAATACTACAAGATCAGAGACTATTCACGCTGATCAGGAAACTATTGACAAGATTCTGGATAAGATCTCTAAATCAGGATACGATAGTCTGAATAAAGCCGAAAAAGAAGCATTATTTAAAGCGAGTAAAAAATAATGGCAAAATTCAACAGAAAAAGGCCCCGGATACATCTGTTCAGTAAGTTCGTGCTTATTGCCAATATTTTTGCGGTAATATCATTGCTGATAAGCTATCTGGCATCTTACTCAGATCCCGCCTCTTTCTGGATAATTTCCTTTTTCGGGCTTGCATACCCTGCCATTTTAATAATCAATGTGCTCTTCATTATTTACTGGCTTATCCGCTGGCCAAGATTTGCACTAATTTCAGGTATAGCCATTCTCGTCGGCTGGAGTGTGATTCTGAATTACATAGGATTCAGAGAAAATACAGCGATAATGGTTCCAAAATCCTCAAAGAGCTTTATTCGTATCATGACCTATAATGTTCATAATTTCAAACAATTCGGAGATAAGAACGATAAGTTCACTAAAGATCAGATATTGAATGTGATCCGAAATGAGCAGCCTGATGTGATCTGCTTCCAGGAATTTTTTAGCAGAAAGAAAGGAGAGTATAATTTCAGGAAATATATTCAGGAAATCCTTAATACAGAACATTACTATTTCAAGCCATCAACAGATAATGGCTATGAGGCCATTGGTATGGCAATCTTCTCAAAGTTCCCGATAGTGAAGCAGGGAAGCATACAGTTTGCGAAAAAAATGAACTGGAATGAAGCAATCTGGGTAGATCTGAAGAAAGGTGATAAGACCTTTAGAGTTTATAATGTGCATTTCCAGTCGATCAGTTTTCAACCCGAGGATTACCAATACCTTCAAAAGGTGAGAAAGGAAATTGATACCGATGTGGAGTCTTCCAAAAAGATTGGCAGCCGACTAAAAAGTGCCTTTATTAAGCGTGGCAATCAGGTAAAAATGGTAAAAAGTCATACCGACTCCTGCAAGACCCCTTATGTTGTTGCCGGGGATTTTAATGATACACCGATCTCATACACAGTAAAAACCATTTCTTCGGGGATGAATAATGGTTTTCGTGAGAAAGGAAGCGGCTTTGGAGTAACCTACAATGGTGCCTTCCCAAATTTCCAGATTGACTATATATTCACATCTCCTGAATTCAGTGTAAAGAACTATCTGATCATTGACAAGAAACTATCTGATCATTTCCCTGTCAGAACTGATTTGGAATTAAAATAAAAGCGTTCAATATCCCCGAAAAATCGATTTTCAATTTTTAAGTTTGCAGCATGGATAGTAACCTGTACATATACAATACCCTTTCGAGAACTAAAGAAAAGTTTGAACCTCTTCATCCGCCACTTGTAGGCCTTTATGTTTGTGGTCCAACCGTTTACAGTGATGTCCATTTGGGTAACTGCCGCACATTCGTCATGTTCGACCTGATCTACCGTTATCTTCTGCATCTTGGATATAAAGTCAGGTATGTTCGTAATATCACCGACGCCGGGCATCTTGAAGGTGATATGGACGAGGGCGATGATAAATTTGCGAAGAAAGCCCGGCTTGAACAGCTCGAACCAATGGAGATCGTTCAGAAATATACCCTTGGTTTTCATGATGTCATGAGGCTTTTTAATGCTTTGCCCCCTGGAATTGAACCAACTGCTACCGGACATATCATTGAACAGATTGAAATGGTTAAGCAGATCCTGAAAAATGGTTATGCGTATGAGGTAAATGGCACAGTCTATTTTGATGTAGAAAAATATTGCAAGGAATTTAATTATACTATACTAACTAACAGGCAATTAGACGACCTTTTAGAAAATACCAGAGAGCTTGGCGGGCAGAATGAAAAACGCGGGCGTTTAGATTTTGCCTTATGGATTAAGGCAAAGCCTGAGCACATTATGCAATGGCCATCACCATGGGGCACCGGTTTTCCGGGGTGGCATATCGAATGTTCTGCAATGAGCAGCAAATATCTGGGTAATAGTTTTGACATTCATGGCGGAGGTATGGACCTTGCAGCTACGCACCATACCAATGAAATTGCCCAATCACAGGCATGTAATCATGTTCAGCCTGCCAAATACTGGATGCATACGAATATGCTGACAGTAAACGGAACAAGAATGTCGAAGACCAAGGGTAATGGATTTTTGCCGCATGAACTTTTTACAGGAAGCCATGCACTGCTTACTAGGGGTTATTCGCCAATGTCGGTTCGCTTCTTTATGCTTCAGGCACATTACCGGAGTACCCTTGATTTCTCAAATGAAGCATTGGAGGCTTCCGATAAAGGATTTAAGCGCCTGATAAATGCCTACGGCTTGCTTGAGAAGCTAAACCCTTCCCAGAAGTCTGATATTGATCTGAAAAGCCTGACAGAAAGATGCTATGCTGCAATGAATGATGATTTCAACAGTCCGGTATTAATTGCTGAGCTATTCGAAGCCGTTCACATCATCAATAGTGTTTATGATGGTAAAACTGCGGCAAGCGCAGCTGACATTGAAGCCCTGAAAAAGCTGATGGACGATTTTGTCATCGGCGTTTTAGGTTTGAAAGAAGAAAGCAATCAATCGGATGATATGGGCAAACTGCTCGATTTTATTATCAATCTGCGTTCTGAAGCTAAAGTAAATAAGGATTATGCAACTTCTGATAAGATCCGGATAGGATTAAACTCTATCGGAATACAACTAAAGGACAATAAGGAAGGAACTACCTGGAATAAGATCTGAGCAATTTATTAACTCATTGCATTTTGAACTTCAATTAAATTTCTTTTAAAAACCTAAAAAATCAGGTTAAATATGCCATGTCGGATTTTATGGCATATTTTATGCTAAACATCCTGATCAAACATTAGAAACAAATGAAGCAATTTTCCATAGTTCTCAGCCTGCTGATATTAATTTCATTAAATAGTTTCGGTCAGGAAAGCAATGGAAGAGTAAATTCACTCGTAGCCGCAGAAAATTATTTCTCGGCTTTAGCAAAAAAAAATGGCTCTAAAGAGGCTTTTTTGAAAGTTTCAGATGATGAATCATTGATCTTCCGGCCAGATCCTGTAAAAGTTAAAGATTTCTATGGGAAAGGTACAATGGATGGACCCGGACAGCTTAGCTGGGTACCGGTCTATGCTAAAATATCCCAGAGCGGTGATTGGGGTTTCACTACAGGTCCCTATACATTCCTGAGCAGTCCGGATGCTGAACCTTCTTACGGTCAATATCTTTCAGTATGGAAAACAGATTTTAAAGGTGTTTGGAAATTAGCCCTGGATCTTGGTATTTCACATCAGAAACCTCTCAGAGAACCTGAGTTGAATTTTACAGACCCAAAAAGTATTAAATTCTACAAGCAAATTTCTCCGGCCAGACTAAAGCAAAGGCAGGAAATCATTACAACAACTGATAAACTGTTTTCAAATACCCTGATGAAAGATCAGAGTCTGGCCCATGATGTGTTCATGGCGGAAAATGCCCGTTTATTATTCCCGGGAGCAGAACCTATTATCGGTAAAGCCAGAATCAATAATTTTATAGGTAAGAATCAGATGAGTATTGAATCTGAACCCCTTCGTGCCGATCGTGCACCTGGCAGTGACCTTGCTTACTCTTATGGCATTGCCTATGTCACAAAGAATAAAGTAATCACCAAATATCATTATATTAGAATCTGGGAATCCCAGGAAGAACATAAGTGGAATGTGATATTGGAAATATATACACCGGCAGGTAATTAATTGATAATTGACAGTTGATAGTTGACAACGGATAATAATGTAAATACAATATTTATGCCTTGCATTTCGTTGGGTTTGGGAATAGGAAATGTGGGACAGAATAAGGCATGAATATTGATTAATTTCAAATGAAATGAAATCCCAATTGTCAACTGTCAACTGTCAACTAAAAAATGTCAACTAAAAAATGAGCGCAAGTCCATACAACTACCGAAATCTACTTGAAGCAGTAAACGGCCTTCGTGAAAGAGGTTTTAACTATGATTTCAAGTACGAAGACTCCTGTCTATTCTGTGATAAGATCAGTGAGAAATTCCAGGCCAGTGATCTGAAGATTACCGAGTACTATCGCTTTGAGGGTATGAGTGATCCGGAAGACAGTTCAGTGATCTATGCAATAGAAAGCAATCAGGGCCATAAAGGCATCATCATAGATGCTTATGGAGCATATTCAGACGAGCATATAGCTGCCTTTATTTCAAATATCGAAGTAATTGATTAAAGAAGCTTACTGATGATCATTTCTGTGCTGATTCCTTCAGCTTCAGCCTTGTAATTCTTTACGATACGGTGCCGGAGAATCGACTCAGCAACAGCCATGACATCCTCTTTATCAGGGGAATATTTACCGCTAATCGCCGCATGGCATTTAGCCCCTAGAACCAGGAATTGAGATGCCCTCGGACCTGCGCCCCAGCTTAAGAACTTATTAACATCATCTGTAGCTGAAGCTGTCCCCGGACGGGTTTTTGCTGCAAGCGAAACGGCATATTCCAGCACATTATCTGTTATCGGGATATTTCGGACCAGCTGTTGAAAATAGCTGATCTCCTGTGCATTCAATATCTTTTTCAATTCCACATTGCGGTTAGCCGTGGTATTTCTTACTACCTGAAGCTCTTCCTCAAATGAAGGATAAGTTAAAAACACATTGAACATAAAACGATCCAGTTGTGCCTCAGGTAAAGGATAGGTTCCTTCCTGTTCAATCGGGTTTTGAGTTGCCAGAACAAAGAATGGCTGAGGTAAGCGATGGGTTTGCCCGCCAACGGTTACGACCTTTTCCTGCATTGCCTCCAGTAAAGCTGCCTGAGTTTTAGGCGGAGTTCTGTTGATCTCATCTGCAAGAATGATATTTGAAAAGATAGGGCCGCGAATAAATTTAAATGTACGGTCCTCTCCCAGAATTTCAGACCCGATAATATCTGAAGGCATCAGATCGGGGGTAAACTGAATCCGGTTATAACTAAGATCCAGAACTTGAGCAACAGTTTGTACCAGGAGTGTTTTCGCAAGTCCGGGAACCCCTACAAGCAAACAATGCCCGTTACTAAAAATAGAGATGAGTACTGATTTTACCACATCATCCTGACCAATAATAACCTGTGAAATTTCTTCCCTGATCCTCTTGTAAGAGAGGTGCAGGGCATCCACGGCTTCTACATCAGTCTGATATGTCTTCATTTCCTAATTTTTTGCAGTTGTCCAGCCGGAAAGTTCAGGGCAGATCTGAAACTCAGCGTCAATCTTAATAAACGTTATTTTACGACGTTTTTCAAACCACTCACTGATTGTACGGTTGTTTTTATCTTCGAAGGCAACGTCCTTGATCTTAGGATAATCCTGTTCAAGATTTGCCTGATGCGGACCAGTCTTTGATTTAAGACTTAGAAAACGATAGCCGGTCTTTCCGTCGGCCTGAGTGAATATCGCAGGTTTTGAAATACTGCCCACTTTCATTGTATCTACCGTTAAAAATACCTGAGGATCAAGTTTATCTGTCGGAATAAATGTGGAACGGCTCTGAACATTCTCTGCATTTAACATCATCCCGCCATTGTATTTGGTTTCATTATTATCAGAATAGAGAGATGCTGCTGCTCCGAAATCAATCTTCTTATCCAGCACTGATTGATAAATACTGTCAATATGCGCCTTTGCCCGTTCAAGGCTGGCCGGAGTTGGTTCAGTTTTGATCAATATGTGCCTCACGTTCACCTGCTCACCACGTCTTTCAATCACCTGCATCACATGGAAACCAAATTCAGTCTCAATAACCTGAGATAATTCACCCGACTTTAGTTTAAATGCAGTGGCTGCAAATTCTTTTACCAAACTGGTACGATCCATAAATCCAAGGTCACCACCCTCACGTGCAGAACCGGGGTCCTGAGAATACAATTTAGCAAGTGTGGCAAAATCTTCTCCGCCCTTAATTCTTAAACGTAAAGCTTCTGCCTTATCATGAAAAACTTCCTTTTCTTCTTTATTGAGCTTTGGAAATACTACAATCTCCCCGATTTCCACTTCTGTATTGAAGAAAGGTAAACTGTCTTTCGGAATAGCATCAAAGTATCGTTTTACATCCAGCGGAGTAACCGCGACATTCTCTGTGATCTTGGCCTGCATTTTCTGAGCAACCAGCATTTCCTTGATATCCGGCCGGATTTCATCCTTATACTGGATCAATGAACGACCCAGGAATTCTTCAAGGCGTTCCTGTCCGCCGGCACGACCTGTCATTGCACGTAAACGTCTCTCAATCTCACCATCGATCTGGTCTTCGGTAACAGTAACCGAATCTATAATAGCCTGCTGACCAAGAATTTTCTGCGAAAGTAATCCCTGCAAGATGCTGCATTTCACATCCGGGTTTGGAGGATTTCCCTGTGCCAGATATTGTGAATATTGCAACTCAATTTCTGATTGTAAAATAATTGAACTTCCAACTACTGCAGCGACTTTATCAAGGGATTTTTTATTATTCTGTGCATTTAGCTGCACAATGCTCACTAGTAACAGTATCGTTAATATCCCTAAGGTCTTTCTCATTTCTAAATATCTTCTTTTATTGCGATTCAGGGCCGCAAAATATTCCCTTTTTAATAATCCAAACCCAATAAAAAAACAGAAGCCTCTAACCAGAGACCCTATCTCGCAAAATTATCAGTAATTATTCATAAATCAATGATTTAAATGAACAGGTATTGAATATTCTGCAATTTATAATTTTACATTCCGGTCAGGAATCAATACCCTCAGGATTGCCTCTAAGTTAAACCTTTGAAAAAGAAGCTGAGTGCTTTTAACTATTTTTAACAGATGCTTTACTAAGTTTGCAAACACGATCAGAGAAAAAAATAAAAGATGTCAAACCTGCTTACACAGAATAGCAATGCCCTGCGGCTTTTAATGACAGAGGATCTGTATATTCTGCCTGAAAATGAGCAGTTAATACCCGCTAAAGCTGAACAAGCTCTTGAAATCAGCAGTCAGGAAATAAATGATGTTCAGTTTCCGGAAATTCCCGCTCCGCAAACGGAAGCAGTCTTGCCGCAAAAACCTGCAGAGCCTGAAAAAATCAGGGAGTTTAACTACCTGGGCGAAAACAATAAATATTTTCTGATCATATTTAATGAGCCGAATCAAAAGGATATCAGTAGTACTCAGAAAGAAACCCTCCTCAAGATTATGTCTGCAAAAGGTCTGGAACTACGCGATCTGGCAGTTCTCAACCTCAATCAATACCCCCGAGTAAATTATACTGATTTGAAAGAATTCTTTAGTTTCAATAAAATAGTACTGTTCGGAATTGATCCTCAGCAGATTTCCTTATCATCTCAAAGCTCAAACCAGGTTGTAAAACTGGAAAATGCAAAGATTCTTTGCACCTATGGTATTGATGAAATGATTAAGGATACAACGAAAAAAAGGGAATTCTGGAATGTAATGAAAGACTTTTAAGATGGAACTGGTTTTTGCAAGCAGTAATGAGCATAAAGTAAATGAGATCCGTGCAATCATCGGTTCAGCTATTATTCTGAAAAGCCTGAATGATATCGCTTGTTTTGATGATATTCCCGAAACAGGCAGCACGTTTGAAGAAAATGCAGGACAGAAAAGCAGGTATATTTTCGACAGGTATCATTGTGATTGCTTTGCTGATGACTCCGGACTTGAAATTGATGCGCTGAATGGAGAACCGGGGGTCTATTCTGCCCGCTACTCAGGCAGCCGCGATTTTGAACAGAATATGCAATTGGTTCTGGACAGGCTTGAAGGACAGAACCACCGAACTGCGAGGTTCAGAACTGTCATTTCCCTGATTCTGAATGGTAAAGAGCATCTCTTTGAGGGAAGTATTGAAGGTAAGATTACGCTGCAGCGATCAGGAAGTAAGGGGTTTGGCTATGATCCCATTTTCCAGCCGGATGGTTATGAGATCAGTTTTGCAGAAATGGATCCTGCAGAAAAAAACAGGATCAGCCATAGGGCAATTGCTGTTGAGAAGCTGATCAGTTTCCTTAATCAATAGTGTCCGGTTAAAATAGAATTTCAGATAAAATAATCGCTTATATGCAATTTAGTATGTTTTTATTGTACGATAAAAGTAAGCACCCATTCAGCATATTGTCAATTTACCACATTCACTGACTTAAAATCCGCACTATTTTTGCCTATAATGACAGGATTGTTCATAAGCTTTGGCCTAAGCACAAAATCTCCGTTAACTTTTTTTCCGCCTCAGCTGGTGCGGTAGGCACAGACAAAGCCTAAGCAGTAACTTTAGCAGCATCAGGTGCAGCGGCGGCATTTTGTTTCTTTTCTGCTGCAGGAAAAGAAAAGAGAAAAATTATTAGATATAAATAAGATCACTATTTCTACAATTTCAATTTCCTCTGGACACTAGTGTTTCCTTAAAACCCAAATCTAATTCTGCTGTTTACGTAAAGGCTGCTTAGTAGTCGTTTTAGCCGGCTCTTTCGCTTTTTCTTGACTTTTGGCCTTTGACTCCACTTTTACCGGAGTTTTTGTTGTAGTTTTTGCAGGTGCTTTACTCTTAACATCAGGCTTCTTCTCAGCTTTTGCAAGTTGAGGAATGATCTCCTCCTTCGATTTAGGACGATCTCTAGGTTTCCAAATAAAGCCTTTTAATACCTTTTCTTCCTCTTTGAGATCTGCCATTGGCGTAATAGAGGCATCAATGGCGCGAATTGCGGTAATACTTTGGAGCTGATTATCCTTTAACAGAATCTTTAAACGGCCACTCACCAGATGATTAAGTCCGGTGTAGGACGAATCCTCTTTTACATAATAAACACTCTCTGCATTACCGTCCACATACATGCTACTCAGCTTATTATCCTTAAAATAACCGGTAATCACTTTACCTTTTATCTGATTAAAGTTTGTAGAATCGGCATCTTCCGTGTTCACAATAAAGCTGTTATGCTGCAGCAGCATATTATCCATTTTCTTATTCTTCATTTGTAAATAGACAGTATCGCCCGAAAGCTGCGAGCCCTGAGCCCAGATCATTGGATTTACATAACATCTTACAGTCGAATCAGAATAGCTAAAGAACATAGAATCTGCCCTCGCCTGCAAATCCGATTTGAATATTTTTGCCCGATGGTAGGCAATCACAATTCTGGTTTTCGCAGTATCGGTTGAAACTGAATCCGAAAGCAGTGCCTCTGTTTTTAAGGTATCTGATTTGCCCTTTACGGATGCAGAATCAATTTTCTTTGCACCTTTATCCAGCTTTGCTTTGGCCGGAGGTTTCTGATCAGGTTTTATCACCGGTTTTTCCTTTTCCGGGGGGGGAATCAACTTTTCGGGTTCCTTTATTTTACCGGGTGTTTTAAGTGAATCGGGGACTTCAGCACTTCTATCCGGGACAATTACAGCCCGCATATTCCCCGGATCATCAGGAACTTCCTGAGGCAGTGCTGCCGGTGCCTCTTGAGTGGCAAGCTGATCATCCGGAACCATTTCTTCCTTTTTGTATGGGATCAAATCGCGGGTAAAAATTACCTTGCTAAATAGAGTATCGGCAGTCATCCAGATCGAGTCGACCTTTGCAGAATCCGATTCGGAAATGATCACAACATAGGGATTTATTGTTACCAGAATACTCTCATCTGCCTTCTTATAAACTCCTATCCCTCCCCTGAGCTGAGCCTTCTCAGCAGTATCAACAAAGAAAACATTGCCCAATGCCCTGCCATAACCTGCTTTACGATCGTAAAAAAGACTGTCGCCGGTTAATGATTTACTGCCCTGAGTATATAGATTATTCTTGCCGAAATTAGCCTGATCACTTTGGGTATTATAGGTTCCGTTCTCGGTATAAAGTGTATCATCTTTGCCATAAATATTTGTGGGGCCGTAGAAATAAGCAATTTTAGAAGTGGAATTATACCTGAGTGTATCGGTTTTGATCAATGCATCGGGTGTTGTCAGAACCACATCGTATCTGAAATAAGAATCCCTTGAGGTCTCAAAATAGTAGCCGTTCTTGCTGGTCAGTACGTTTTTACCATTAACAATCTTACCACCACCAATATAGGTACCAATCTTGGTCGTCATGTTATATGTTAAATGATCAGTGCTTAATGTCGCATCCCCATCGATTAACCTTACCTTGTTGGTCAGAACTGCAAGTTTAGTATTTCCATCGTAGTTCAGGTGGTCTGAATAGATAATCGTTCCGGATGGCTGAGTGATTACCACGTGCCCGAAGGCCTCAAAGGTATTTGCTGCCTGATTAAAATCAGCGCTGTCGGAAGCGAGGGTTGAACCTTCATGCACAAAAACCGGACGGATGATCCGCGCAAAGCCGGATGCCTGGAAGCCTTTAACCAATTCGGATGACCTGATCTCAATCTGCCGCCCCTGAGCTAAAGCCGCGACTGATAGTATTGAAAACAGAACTGAAAATATGACTTTCCTCACCTTACAAAAATAGTTTTTTGGCTAAGGATTTTTAATTAAATAATTTTGAGCTTATGGAAGCCCTTAGCCGACTGCAATCATTCATCAAACAGCATGCCCTTTTTCTTGAAGAAGAGTCTGTTCTGCTTGCAGTTAGTGCCGGCCGTGATTCTGTTTTGATGGCCCGTCTTTTTAAAGCTGCAGGCTATCGTTTTGGTATTGCACACTGCAATTTCAACCTGCGGGCCACTGAATCTGACCTCGATGAGCGCTTTGCAGAAGAACTTGCCGATGAACTGGAGGTCCCTTTTTATACCCATCGTTTTGATACCATGGAATATGCCAATGCGAATCACATTTCAGTTCAGATGGCAGCAAGAGATCTGCGCTACGAATGGCTGGAAAAGATCAGGAAGGAGTTTGACTATGAGTATATTGCAGTCGCCCACCATCAGAATGATGTGATTGAAACGATGCTGCTCAACTTAACCCGCGGGACCGGCATTTCAGGATTGCATGGCATTTTACCAAAAAAAGGGAAACTCATCCGTCCGCTTTTATTTTTGAACAGGGATGAAATTGATGAACTTGTCAGGCATAATACTTATGCTTATCGCGAAGACAGCTCAAACCTTTCGGCTAAATATTCAAGGAATAAACTCCGTTTGGAAGTAATTCCTGTTCTGAAAGAGCTCAATCCGGCATTGGCGCAAACATTCGAAGCGAACAGAAAGCGTTTTGCTGAATTGGAGATCTTATTAGATATGCGTGTGCAGGAAATCAAAGAACGCCTGTTTATTAAACTTGCTGAAGATGAATTTGAGATCAGTATTGCCGAACTTAAGAAGTTAAATCCTTTAAACACTCTGTTATATGGCCTGTTTCATCCTTACGGATTTACAGAAACGGTGCTCAATGATCTTGCCCATGCCTGGGATGGCAAACCTGGAAAAGTATTCCGTTCTGCCGGATATCAATTACTTGTAGACCGTGGGCATGTGATCCTTAGCCGGATAAACGAGGATAAAGCAGAGGACCTTCTGCTTGAATCAATAAGTTCGTCCTGCATTTGGAACAAGCAGAAATTCGAATGTAAAATTGTTCCAATTAGTCAGTTTGAATTAAGCAAGGCTGAAAACATCGCCCAACTCGACTATGATCTGCTCAGCTTTCCGCTAAAATTAAGGAGCTGGAAAAACGGGGATTATTTCCAGCCCCTCGGCTTAAAACAAAAAAAGAAACTGAGCGACTTTTTTGTCGACAGGAAAATTAGTCTAAATCATAAAAAAGACATTGGGGTTTTGGAAAACAGCAATGGTGATATTGTATGGCTGGCCGGTTTACGTGTTGATGAGCGCTATAAAATTAGCCCCAACACAAAAAAAGTTTTTATCTTAGAACAATTGATCTGAAATGGACGAAAACCAAGCAGCTTTCATAGAAAAACAATACCTGGGTCGCGATTACGGTCGCATCAGCATCCGTATGGTGCTGGCTCTGTTTTGTTTTGGTGCTTACTACCTTTCAGGCAGTCAGGGTCAGAATGCAGAACTATTCCTTGTAGTTGGCTTTGGTATACTGATTGGCTCAGTGATCATGATGTTTTTACTGCATTACAAAACCACTGTAAATAATAAAAGTATTGTTCTCGATGGCATCTGGACCACCAAAATGGTTAAGATCGATTTGAATAGTATCGTAAAAGTTGAGGCTGTTCCTTACAGCTCTTATATTATCAATAATCCGGTTTATAATCTTCATCAGAAAGGAACGGTTCGTTTCTATGCCGGCGGAGAGCATTAAGAGGGAGATGAAGAAGTAGGGTGGTTGGTTAGTTGGTTGGTTGTTGGTTGTTAGTAAATCCTGCTTCTGAGAATTAATAAGTCCTGTTGAACGTTCCACCCGTCATTTCGATGAGCGAAGAGAATTATTGTACTTAGAAATATTATTAACGCGAAGAGAAATCTAATTCCAGAAGCACAGCTCCCAATAAACAGATTTCTCCACAGCACGGATTACAAATTAAGAAGAAAATACTACCGCTGTG
>NCHA01000063.1 GCA_002257025.1 Sphingobacteriales bacterium 16-39-50
ATGCCATTATATTTTTTCTTTAAATAGGATTACACAATACCCGGGAAACCGGGGTTAAAATAAATTTCTGAGATGAAATTAGATGCTAAAATACCAG
The DNA here is from genome assembly GCA_002257025.1 of Sphingobacteriales bacterium 16-39-50. Taxonomy (GTDB): domain Bacteria; phylum Bacteroidota; class Bacteroidia; order Sphingobacteriales; family Sphingobacteriaceae; genus Daejeonella. Next base: position 98 of record NCHA01000063.1, read on the forward strand.
AAGGCCCACTAGCCGAAAAATGGTCTAAACATAAATTCAACCTTAAGCTGGTTAATCCGGCCAATAAAAGGAAATATACAGTTATTGTCGTAGGTACGGGCTTAGCAGGTGCTTCAGCAGCTGCATCACTTGCTGCGCTTGGCTATAACGTAAAGGCTTTTTGCTATCAGGATAGTCCACGCAGGGCACACTCAATTGCTGCTCAGGGTGGTATAAATGCTGCAAAGAATTATCAGAATGATGGTGACAGTGTGCATCGTTTGTTCTATGATACGATAAAGGGAGGTGATTACCGCGCCCGTGAAGGTAATGTTTACCGTCTGGCAGAGGTTTCTGTAAATATTATTGATCAGTGTGTAGCACAGGGTGTTCCTTTTGCAAGAGAATACGGGGGTTTGCTGGATAACCGTTCATTTGGTGGTTCTCAGGTTTCGCGTACATTCTATGCCAGAGGCCAAACCGGACAACAATTATTGCTGGGAGCTTATTCAGCATTGAACCGTCAGATTAACCTCGGAAAAGTAAAGATGTTCACCCGTCACGAAATGATGGATGTGGTTAAGATTGATGGCGAAGCTAAGGGTATTGTTACCCGTGATCTGATTACTGGTGAGATTGAAACCCATGCTGCTCATGCAGTGCTTTTATGCACAGGTGGTTATGGTAACGTATTTTACCTTTCGACCAATGCAATGGGTTGTAATGTAACGGCTGCCTGGAAAGCACATAAGCGTGGGGCATTTTTTGCAAACCCATGTTTTACTCAGATTCACCCAACTTGTATTCCAGTAAGCGGAGATCATCAGTCGAAACTGACCCTGATGTCTGAGTCATTACGAAATGATGGACGTGTTTGGGCACCCAAGACTGCGGAATTAGCTCAAAAGCTAAGGAGTGGTGAAATAAAAGTGACCGATTTGAAAGAAGAGGACCGCGATTATTTCCTGGAGCGTAAATATCCCGCTTTTGGTAATCTTGTTCCGCGTGATGTGGCATCCCGTAATGCCAAAGAGATGGTAGATGAAGGTCGTGGTGTTGGTGCTTCCGGTATTGCTGTTTACCTTGATTTTGCAGAGGCAATAGGACGTTTGGGAGAGGATGCAGTACGTGCAAGATATGGTAACCTCTTTGATATGTACCAGCAGATTACTGATGAGAATCCATATAAGCAGCCGATGCGGATCTATCCTGCAGTGCACTATACTATGGGTGGTTTATGGGTTGATTATAACCTGCAGACTACTGTAAAAGGACTTTATTGTCTGGGAGAAGCAAACTTCTCAGATCATGGTGCGAACCGTTTGGGAGCATCTGCACTGATGCAGGGACTTGCTGATGGATATTTTGTTATTCCTTATACTTTGGGTGATTATTTAGCTACTATCGGTCCGAAAGCCGTTAATGTAAAGCATCCTTCATTTGAAGAGGCAAAAAAGAACGTTATTGATAGGGTAAATCAGCTATTAGCATTAAAGGGAACCAAAACAGTAAACGAGTATCACCGTGAATTAGGCCATATCATGTGGGAGTACTGCGGAATGGCCCGTACTGAAGAGGGTCTGATCAAGGCAAAAGGCATGATCCGTGAGCTTCGTGAAGATTTCTGGAAAAATGCAAGGGTTTCAGGTTCAAATAATGAGTTCAACCAAAGCCTTGAGAATGCAGGCCGCGTGGCCGATTTCCTTGAATTGGGAGAGTTAATGATTGATGACGCATTAGACAGAAAGGAATCATGTGGTGGTCATTTCCGTTTGGAAAGTCAGACCGAAGAAGGCGAAGCATTGCGTGATGATGAAAATTACGCATACGCTGCTGCTTGGGAATATAAAGGAGATAACCAGCCAGAGGTTTTGCATAAGGAAGAACTGGTTTTCGAGAATGTTAAATTATCACAGAGAAGTTATAAATAAACAGATGTGAGACATGAGATATGAGACATCAGAACTTCAGTTCTTATCTCACATCTAACATCTCACATCTCAAATCTCAAAAAAATGAGTAAAAATATGAATTTGACGTTAAAGGTTTGGCGTCAGAAAAATGCCGATACTAAGGGTAAATTCGTTACTTATCAG
>NCHA01000064.1 GCA_002257025.1 Sphingobacteriales bacterium 16-39-50
CAGATATTTTGTATTCAGCATATCCAGAACATCTTCATTGATTGCCCCATTGAATTGTTTATCCAGAACTTCCTGGTATCTCTTCAATTTTGCTGCATGATAACCACCAATACTTTTATGGAAGTATGACGGTATTGAATTTGAAAAAGGATTGCCAGATGCAAGATCAAGGACACGATAATAAGATCCATCCCTTTGAATGAGTTGATCTACATCCCTTGTCTTGAACTGTTGCGCCAGCACACTCTTATCAACAAATTTCTCATTATTCAGATAGCGTCTGTCAATATTCCACATATCAACCAAAATCACAGCAGCTAAAATTATAAATGTTACCTGAGGGTTCATTTTCTTTCTGATCAATGCCCAGATTAACCCTGCTCCAACGAGAACGAAGAAAAGGGAACGTAAGGCATCCATTCTTGCCAGATTTATTCTGTCATCTACCAGAGCTTTGGCGATAGAATCAGCAAATGCCCGGTCTCCATTGGTTACCTGAGTTAATTGCTCGATAAACGCGGTATGATTCTCAGTTTTTTAGGATCTTCTGTGTGGAATGCAACTTCTTTTACAGCAAGAATAGCCAGTACCGGGATTAGAAATGCTGTAATTACCAGGATAGACTCAACGGCTCTGAATTTATTATAGAGTGGGAAATAATCGAAGAAAAGGTCGGAAAGGAAGGGAAGGTGTCTTCCAAAGGAGAGTATCAGACACAAAAGACTTGCACTCAGAATCCACCATTTTATTCTGTTTTTTACGATAAATAAACCGAGAATGAAGAGGAAGCAGATGATTGCTCCAAAATACCATGGGCCGGAGGTGAACTGTTTGTCTCCCCAATAGGTACTTAAGCCAATCTGAGATAATTGCTGTATAGCTGGCATAAGCTGCTCTGCAGGAATACCTTTAGTGGCCAGGGTTTTTGCAACTTCTGAATTCTCATCCAGATTACCTGCACCAGAAGCTCCTCCATAAGCATTCGGGACCAAAAATGTCAGACTTTCACCAAGTCCCTGACTCCATTGATAGGCATATTCACGGTCCAGGCCATTATTAGGCTCCGACTTTTCAGTTTTTAAATTTGATTTTCCACGGATAGTTTCTGCCCCATATTCATAACTTGTCCAGAGCATCCCCGCATTTACTGCAATTGCAAGCAAAACTGCTGCAGCCAGGTAGCCAAAGGATTTCAGAAAATCCTGAGTGGTTTTTGTTTTAACGGCATGATAAAGTTCAATGCCAACATAAATAAGCAAGGCAATAAACAGATAATAGGTCATCTGAATATGGTTGGTTCTGATCTCAATAGCCAGGAACAGAGCCGTTAATACAGCACCAATAAGATATTGCCTGCGAAAAGCCATTATAATTCCCGCCAGAATAGGTGGAAAAAATGCGATTGCCAAGGCTTTATTACTGTGACCAGCATCGATGATCTGGAAATTGTATGAAGAGAATGCAAATGCGATAGCGCCGGCGGCTGCAAGCCATGGGTTCATTCTTAAAACGCAGAACAAAAGGTACGCACCTAAGAGATAAAGCAGAACTGTATCGATCGGATTCGGGAAAACAGTTTTAAAGAAGGAAATGACATAGGTTGTCACATTATTTGGATACTGTACCCATATCTGAAATGCAGGCATTCCACCAAACATGGAATTGGTCCACAATGGCCCTTTACCATCCTTTGCTTTGATATCCATGATCTCTTTTTGCATACCCTGAGCCATGAGAACATCGCTCTGATAGAGTGCTTTACCCTGCAAAGCCGGACTGAAATACACAAAACATAAGGCGATAAATATTCCTATAATGGCCAGATGTACCCCATTGCGTTTAAACCAGTTATTCATTCTGCTTAAATTAGTTGAATGCCAAAAATAGAAAAAAGCTTAAACCTGCAAGGCTTGTTATTGAGCTTTATGAAAATAAATCTTAATAATTGGGTAATTAGGACAAAATCGGATGCGGAACAATTGAATAAACTGATCGATAATTTTAAAAAAATAGCTTTTTGAGAATAATTCAGGCTTATTTAATTTCCTCATATTCTACAAAGTCGCCAGCCTGGTCACCGCGATTTTTTTCTTTTGGTGGCATATAATCTACCCGGATACGGCCATCAGGATTTTGGTTATGCTGTTGCTGATAACGCTGATTAGCCTGATTTTGTGCTTTTGTCATCATTTTTTGAAATGCGATCGGTAAAAGCACACGGGCTATCATTTTGATCAGCCAGAGAATACAAATTGTGATAAATAAAAACTTTAAAATTGCCATAATAACAAAATATAATACTCAAATATAGACGTTAATTTTTTTAAAATGTTTCAAATTGAAGTAAATGTTACATTGGAATTACGCTGAAATGGAATTAGCAAATTAGCAAATGAGGGAATCACTGTTGTCCGGGGAAAGTTTGGGCTAAAAATTTAACCGGACAGCCGAATTTAAAATCTGCTTCATATTTAGATTTTGTAAAAGTATTTTATCGA
>NCHA01000028.1 GCA_002257025.1 Sphingobacteriales bacterium 16-39-50
TATTCGATAAAATACTTTTACAAAATCTAAATATGAAGCAGATTTTAAATTCGGCTGTCCGGTTAAATTTTTAGCCCAAACTTTCCCCGGACAACAGTGGTTGATAATTGACAGTTGATAATTAGGAATATGAGTTTATTGTAAAATTCTGCCACAAATTCAATCTATACTAGAATAAACAACCCTTTTTAAGTAAAATAGTTAATCTCCAATTAATTGACATTAGATAATTGATAGTTGGCAATTAGGCTTACAAGTTCATTGGGAAATTCTGCTAAGATTTAATACAAACAAGACCTAAACAACCCCTTTTAAGTAGAATAATCAATCTCAACCCAATTTGCATTGTCAATTATCAACTGTCAATTATCAATTGAATAAATTGTCAACTGAATAAATTATCTTCGCTTCATGTCACTTTTCGAAATCAAAGAACGCATTGAAAGCCTTGTCAAGGAGCTTAATGAGCATAATTACAAGTATTATGTACTGGCACAGCCTGTAATTTCTGATTTTGAATTCGACAAAAAGCTGGAAGAACTGACAGCTCTTGAGAAGGAGTATCCGGAATATCTGGATCCTGAATCGCCGACAAGAAAGGTTGGGGGTGATATCACTAAAGAATTTCAGACTGTAAAACATAAATGGCCCATGCTTTCGCTTGGCAACACTTATAATGAGCAAGATCTGAAAGATTTTGACGAGAGGGTTCGAAAGGCTATTGGAAGCAATTTTGAATATGTTTGTGAACTGAAGTTCGACGGACTTTCAATCAGCCTCAGCTATGAAAATGGCAAGCTGATCAGAGCAGTTACCCGTGGCAACGGGACACAGGGAGATGATGTGACCAACAATGCCAAAACCATACAAAGCATCCCCAAATCCATCAAAGGAAGCGGATTTCCAGAGTCTTTTGATATCCGGGGAGAAGTTTTCATGCACCGTGCAGCATTCGACAGGCTAAATAATGAACGCATTGAAAACAATGAAGTTCCTTATGCTAACCCGAGAAATTTTGCCTCGGGGACATTGAAAATGCAGGATTCAAGTGAGGTGGCCAAACGCCCCTTAGATTGCTTTTTATACTTCCTTTACGCAGATAAACTCATTTACAATACCCATTGGGAAAGTCTGGAAGCCGTTAAGAAATTAGGTTTTCATGTTTGTGAGCACAGCAAATTGTGCAGTAATATTGAAGATGTGCTTGAATTTATCCATTACTGGGATGAGAAAAGGTTCGGATTAAGTTATGACATCGACGGGATAGTGATTAAAGTAAATAATTACACTCAGCAGCAGGAATTAGGCTTCACTGCCAAATCTCCTCGCTGGGCAATCTCTTATAAATACAAAGCCCAGGAAGTAGAAACTATACTTGAAAAAGTGACTTATCAGGTGGGTCGTACAGGTGCAGTGACTCCCGTAGCGAACCTGAAACCGGTCCTTCTTGCCGGCACCACAGTAAAACGAGCCACATTGCATAATGCCAACGAAATTAAACGGTTAGATCTTCATGAAGGTGATACGGTTCTGGTCGAAAAAGGAGGGGAAATTATTCCAAAGATCATTGCTGTAAACACCTCCAAACGAAGTCAGTATGCTTTGAAAATCAACTATCCTGATATTTGTCCGGAATGCGGAAGCAATCTCCAGAGAAAAGAAGGGGAAGCCGTTCACTACTGTCCGAATGATGAAGGCTGTCCGCCACAGATAGTCGGTAAAATGCAGCATTTCATCAGTCGAAAGGCCATGAATATAGAAGGTTTAGGGCATGAGACCATTGAAGCTTTTTACAGAAGGGGATTTATTGAGCACATTTCAGATCTGTACCTGCTTCATGAAAAAGAAGATCAGCTTAAAGAGATTGAGCGTTTTGGAGAGCGATCGATCAGGAATATGCTCGAGGGGATTGAAAAATCAAAACAGATGCCATTCGAAAAAGTACTTTTCGGACTTGGAATTCGCTATGTGGGTGAAACTGTAGCCAAAAAAATCGCAGCATATTTTAAGGACATTGACAGTCTGATGAATGCAAGCTATGATGAACTCATTTCTGTTGATGAGATCGGAGAACGAATCGCGGAAAGTATAATCGAATATTTTAAAGAGCCCCGTCATAAAGAACAGATCGAAGCATTGCGAATCCATGGACTTCAGTTTGAATCTGTTCAGAATACAATTGAACTTGCCAGTAATAAGCTGGAAGGTAAATCATTCATCATTTCCGGCGTATTTGAGAAATACAGTCGCGATGAATTGAAAGAGCTTATTGAAGCCAATGGCGGCAAAATTTTAAGCAGCATCTCTGCTAAATTAAATTACCTGGTTGCAGGAGATAATATGGGGCCATCTAAACTAGAGAAAGCTGTGAAACTTCAAATTCCCATAATCTCTGACCAGGAATTAGTCGAAATGCTGCAATAATTTCGTGATAATAGCCTAATATTCGCAAAATCGTTTTAATATTGAGCCATTCCGCTTAAATTAGCAAAGTTTCTATCGGATAAATATAGTAAAATGAACAAATTTCATGGAACAGGAGTAGCCATTATTACTCCATTTAAGGCAGATCGGTCTGTTGACCATACCGCTCTCAAAACTGTGATCGACCACATGATCAATGGTGGTGTCGAGTACATTGTTTCATTGGGTACAACCGGTGAATCAGCAACACTTAACAGTGAAGAGAAACGGGCAGTTTGGGATACTACGATCTCCCATGTGAACGGAAGGGTACCACTTGTAGCCGGAATTGGAGGCAATAATACCTCTGAAGTATTAAATGATCTGAAGAAATTTGACTCAAAGGGATTTGACGCCATTCTTTCTGTTTGCCCATATTACAATAAACCTACACAGGAAGGGATTTATCAGCACTATAAAGTTATTGCTGAAGAAAGTCCTCTTCCAATCATACTTTATAATGTCCCGGGAAGAACCGGGGTGAATATGAGTGCAGAAACCACTCTCCGGCTTGCCCATGATTGTAAAAATATCATCGCCATGAAAGAGGCATCCGGCAATTTTGATCAGTTTAACAGGATCATTAAAGATAAGCCTGAAGATTTTCTGTTCATTTCAGGAGATGATGCTATTGCTTTACCACTGATATCTATGGGTGCAGTTGGAGTTATTTCTGTGATTGGAAATGCCCTGCCAGGGATATTTTCAACCATGGTGAGAATGTGCCTGGATGGTAAGTTTATCGAAGCACAGCCTCTACATCACAGCCTGACTGAATTTACATCTTTATGCTTTGCAGAAGGAAATCCTGGCGGTGTCAAAGCAGCTATGAATATGATGGGAATTTGCGGGGATCACATGAGACTGCCACTGGTGAAAATCAGTGAATCAACTGAAAACAAAATCAAAGCCCAACTAGAATTATTAAACCTGCTATAGGCGAGATCACATACAATAAAAAAGGCCCTGCTTTTGATAGCAGGGCCTTTTTTGTGTGAATTGCAAAATTATTTTTTCTTAGCAGATTTTGCCGCTTCCTTGTTCTTCATAGTCTGAACTTCAAGACGAATAGCCTGAGCCAGGTTCTTTAAATCTTGCATTCCTTTTCTTACGCGAGTACCAGCAGCGCTGTTAGCCTTACCGTAGAACTTCTCAGCATCCGCTTCAAGTGATTCGAATAAATTTTTTGCTTCAGTGAATTTTTTCATGTTTTTACTCCTTTAGTTTTGAGGTTAGTGTTGTTTACTATTAGCTAATGTAAAATGTTTTTTTCATATAAAGAACAGATAAAATAAATAAAATCATGCGTTTTTAGCGTTTTTTTCCACATTTTAAGCAGTTATGCACAATATTTGTCCGTTTTGAAATATTAATTCCTTATAATTCAACGATTTACAAAATAACTTTAATAAAAAATGCCCTCAGAAGCACTCTGAGGGTATTTTTTATTAAAAACTAATGGGGCTTAAAACCGAGTTGGAGATTATGCTCCTACAGTACTCTTTTCTTTATAATGTCCCTTTTTCAATTTTTCAGCAAGTTCACTATAAGCATCAAGTGTACGGTTGACATCTTCGATGGTATGCAGTGCTGTTGGAATAAGACGCAGCATAATCAAACCCTTCGGTATAACCGGATACATTACTATTGAACAGAAGATACCATAGTTCTCTCTCAGATCCATGGTAATGGCAGTAGCTTCCTGAAGCTCTCCCTGAAGAAAAACAGGAGTTACCATGGTATTTGTGACTCCAATATTAAATCCTCTTTGCTTGAGGCCATTTTGCAGGGTGGTAGCAATAAACCATAATTTCTCTCTCAACTCTGGTTTGCTCTTCAACAATTCAAGCCTTTTCCTTAAACCAATTACCATTGGCATTGGTAAGGACTTCGCAAACGTCTGCGAACGCATATTATAACGAAGGAAATTTGTAATCTCTTCTGTTGAAGCGATAAATGCACCTATTCCAGCCATCGACTTTGCAAAGGTTCCGAAATATATATCCACACCTTCAATACATCCCTGCTCTTCATGAGTTCCGGCACCTGTTGGACCCATCGTTCCAAAACCATGTGCATCATCAATTAAAAGGCGGAAATTGAATTTCGACTTCAGATCTACGATATCTTTCAGTTTTCCCTGTGCACCCGACATCCCGAACACACCTTCTGTGATCACCAGGATAGCACCACCTGTATTTGCGACCCATCGGGTTGCTCTTTCAAGCTGCTTTTCAAGGCTTTCCATATCATTATGGGTATAAACAAAACGTTTCCCCTGATGAAGACGAACCCCATCAATAATACATGCATGCGATTCGGCATCATAAACAATAACATCATGCCTGTCGATCAATGCATCAATTGCCGACATGATTCCCTGATAACCATAGTTCAACAAGAAAGCATCCTGTTTCCCTACAAATTCAGCCAGTTCTCTTTCAAGTGCTTCGTGGTGATTAGAATTACCTGACATCATACGCGCACCCATAGGGTAAGCAAGTCCGTACTCTGCAGTTGCATCTGTGTCGGCTTTACGAACCTCCGGATGATTGGCAAGTCCAAGGTAATTATTCAAACTCCAAATCAGGTGCTCTTTACCTCTGAACATCATATGCGGACCTATTTCACCTTCTAATTTAGGGAAGGAGAAATAACCATGGGCCATTTTCTGGTGCTGGCCCAGAGGTCCCATATTTTTCGAAATTTTATCAAATAAATCCAATTGGTATAATTTTATTGTTAGCTTCTATTTGGGGCAAAGTTAATATTTAGCATGATGATTCACAATATTAGATGTGAGATATGAAATCTGAAATCTGAGACCTGAGATCTGAGATGATAGAACAGGATTCTAATGCCTGATTCAGGTTCAACCTGGCCCCTGATTTAATAGAAAAAGACAGGAATTAGCCTGTCTTTTTCTATTAGTTAACTGTTGTCAGTTATCTGTTATCTGTAAATAGAACTAAATATGAAATGAAGTCTCAGATTCAATTCTCAATTTTCAACTCTCCATTCTCAATTAATCTACGTTATCATGCAAAAATGAATTATTTGGCCTAATCTCTGTAATTCCCTCCTCTACGCTCAGCGTAAAACGGGACACCTGTGACTCTGAAGAATGAGGGACATCAGGAAGGGACATTTGCTTACGCTTATAAGCAGGTTCGTTCTCAAGCTCCTGCAAGCCATTGGTTGTACGCAACTTCATACTCAGGTCTTTCAATCGAAGAATCCTTTCTTTAGACTTACGCAATTGCTCTTCTATCGATTCATCTGTTTTATTTTCATCGGGATTGAAGACCTGCTCAGGAATTTCTTCTTCCTCAATTTCAGCAATTGGCTCCACCTCTACCCTGAGCTCTTCAGTTTTGAGTTCAAACTCAAATGAAGGTTCAATCGCAGCTGTTTCCTGAGCAACTGGAATTTCATCACTCAAAGTATGACGAATAAGATCAGCATCTTCAACCCTCTCTTCCTCTACTTTTGGAGTGCTTTGAAAGTAGCCAGCAAAAAGATCAACCTGACTTTCTTCTCTGGTTTTTAGAACAGGTACATTTAATTCTTCATTTTTAACCTCCAGGAAGGTATTTTCATGTACAGGTTTAACCAATGGTGCCTGCTCGGGAGTCAGAAGAGATACTTTACGCACCTGACTCTTTTCGACCTCGCGCTCTTCCCTTGTTTGAAAACCGGTAGCAATAATAGTTACCGAAATCTTTTCACCAAGGCCTTCATCTGTACAATTACCCCAGATCAGATCGGCTGCAAGTCCGGCTTCCTGCTGAATAAAATCAGTAATGATACTCACTTCATCCATGGTCACTTCCTTATCACCTGAGCTGATATTCAAAAGGATATAACGGGCACCTTCAATTTCATTATCCTTAAGTAAAGGAGATGCTAAAGCACCTTCTACTGCTCTAAGTGCACGGTTCTCGCCCTCAGCAGCATAACTTCCCATGATTGCCACACCGCTCTCTTTCATCACGGTACGCACATCCTTAAAGTCAACGTTTATATAGCCAGGAATAGTGATGATCTCGGCTATACCCTTTGCAGCGGTCGTTAAAATATTATCAGCCTGTGCAAATGCAGAACCCAGGGTAAGATTCCCAAAGATTTCACGCAAACGATCATTTGAAATAACCAGGTAAGAATCCACATACTTTTTAAACTCTTCCAAACCTTCCTCCGCCTGATTCTTCCTGCGCTTTCCTTCAAATGAGAACGGAGTAGTAATGATACCTACGGTCAGGATGTCCATTTCTTTAGCTGCTTTGGCTATAATCGGACTTGCACCAGTTCCTGTACCACCACCCATTCCGGCAGTGATAAAAAGCATTTTGGTATTGGTACCAAGCATCCGCTTGATATCATCAATATTTTCAATAGCAGAGTTCTTACCAACCTCAGGGATAGATCCTGCACCCATTCCTTCTGTTAAGCTCGCACCTAACTGAACTTTATTGGGTATAGGACTCAGTTCAAGAGCCTGCGCATCAGTATTACAAATAATGAAATCAACACCTGTGATTCCCTGACGGTACATATGGTTCACAGCATTACCGCCGCCGCCACCAACACCAATTACTTTGATGATCGATGACTTTTCTTTTAACATTTCAAACTGCATATTCTTAATTATCAGTTGGGTAAATCTTGTTCATTCTTAGACAGTTTACACTGTAAAACTAGCCAAATTTCCACGGTGCTTTTCCTTAATCATGCGATTGTGGGAAACTCCGCTATTGTGGAAAATTAATTTGTATAATCCTCATCCTTGATATCATCCTTGATGAATTTGGTGCTCGACTGCAATATCCATTCAAACATTCCCTGTCCTTTTTTCGGTTTCTGAATAGCCTTGGTTTTTTCAACAGGAGCACCAATAGACACTACTGATTCCTCGACCAGTTCAGCTTTCTGTATCCCCTTGATCAGCAGACCAATACCGGTTGCATACATCGGACTTTTTAATTCATCATATACATTCTTTGGAAGCACATCATTCTTCGCCAAATGTTCGTTCGGATATCCGATACGGCTATCAAGACCGGTTACAAATTCAACCAGCTGAGGTAAATGCTTCAGTTGAGCCCCACCACCAGTAATTACAATTCCGGCGATCAGCTTCTTCTCATATCCTGAGGATTTGATCTCATAATAAACATGTTCGATAATCTCCTCCATTCTCGCCTGAATCACATAAGCAAGATTTTTTACGGATATCTCTTTAGGCTCCCTGCCGCGAAGACCCGGAACACAGATAATTTCATTCTCCTTATTTTCCTCAGCAAGAGCTGAGCCAAAACGGGTTTTCAACAACTCGGCCTGATTACGCATTACTGAACATCCCTCCCGGATATCTTCTGTAACACTATTACCACCGAATGGAATAACCGCTGTATGACGGATAATTCCTTCATGGAATATAGCCAGGTCGGTGGTACCACCACCGATATCGACCAGAACCACTCCTGCTTCTTTTTCCTCCTCACTCAGCACCGACTCAGAGGATGCAAGTGGTTCAAGGATCAGTTCCTGAGTTTCAAGTCCGGCATTCCCAACACATTTCAAAATATTTTTAACAGCACTAACATGACCCGAAATGATGTGAAAATTGGCCTCAAGACGTACGCCTGCCATCCCGATAGGGTCCTTTATCCCCGGTTCATTATCCACGGTAAATTCCTGCGGCAATACATGAATAATCTCCTCTCCGGGAGGCATAACCAATTTGTACATATCCTCAATCAGCTTGTCGATATCCTTACGCTGGATTTCGGTATTTAGTTCTTTACGGGTAAGGATACCGCGGTGCTGAAGACTCTTGATATGCTGCCCGGCAATCCCAACATTAACGATCTTAACATCCACATTTGATTGGGCACTGGCTTCTTCAACCGCAAGTATGATTGCCTGTACGGTCTTCTGAATATTGGAAACTACCCCACGGGTAACTCCCGCAGATTCGGCTTTACCCATACCCAAAACTTCGATTTTACCATGTTCGCTCCTGCGACCAACGGTAACACAAATTTTAGTTGTACCGATGTCCAAACCGACAACTATTGGTGAATTTTTGGCTGAAGCTGAGTTAATTTGATCCATATTCTTTGTATTAAAATTTATTAGTTCTGAGTTTCTGTAATAGTACTATCGGCAATCTGTTTATTGATGTCGATGGTGATTTTAGTGCTATCAATAATGTTCTTTTCGCAAACAATCTGATTGGCGTATTTCAGATTGATCGTTTTATAGGTATCCCAACCTACCTTAGGAATTGCCTTCTTGTAAAACACAAGCAGATTTCTGAACTTGATCTGCAGTGAATCGGCACTACCTAAAATAATCTTATGGCCTCCTACCCTTGGAACCATTTCTATGTCCCCTTTCAGATCCACAAACAATTGTTCAATCTGATTATCCCATAAAGTATCACTTCTGATAAAGAGTGCTGTACGAAAAAGATCCCTTGCCATCTTTGTTTTGAGCGTATCTACCCGACCGCTGAAATCTTCCTCTATCAGGCCACTTGCCACCAGCACCTTTGCCGTATAATTATCTGAAAGCGGTATTTTATTTCCATTACCATCGATATAAAAATGCAGGTTTGCCATATTCACAACTCTCAGCACAGGCTCCCTTTGTCTGATCTGAACATGGATAACTCCTGTCATATCAGCGTATACTTTTGCGAATTCGATGAAAGGATTAGCCTTAAGGGCATTTTCAAGCTTATGAATATTGATATCATTCAGATCCTTTCCAAGCATAGCCCCGCCATTTTCCATCAGAATTCTGTCTACCTCATCCCGTTCAATGAAATTAAACTGCCCGGGAAGTAATACTTTTACATCCTTACACTTTAAAGCACTCTTCTTTATCTCTATAAAACTCATCAGCGTAATCAGTCCGCTCAGGCTGATCAGCCAGAGGAAACCAAATAAAATTGCCCGCCAATTAATTTTTTTAAGCATTTGTTAAAATTTCTTTCAATGGTATAATCAGAGTGTCGATATCACCGGCACCTACCGTTAATAATAATTCAGGTTTTTGCACCCTGATATAATCCAGTGTTTGTTCTTTTGATAATATCTGCTTTGCTTCAATACTTACTTTATCCAGAATCATAGCTGAGCTTACCCCTTCTATCGGCAATTCTCTGGCAGGATAAATATCCAGCATAATAAGCTCATCTGTCATACTCAGTACCTCCGAAAAACCTTCAGCAAAATCCCTTGTGCGTGTAAACAGATGTGGCTGGAAGATTGTGGTTAGTTTTTTCCCAGGGTAAAGCGTTTTTACCGCCTGAATACAGGCCCTTAATTCTTCCGGATGATGAGCATAATCATCGATATAAATATGCTTCTGATCTTTAAGGATATACTCAAAGCGCCTTTTCACGCCGAGAAAACTTGCCAGTGCCTTTTTTATTTTTTCAGGATCTATACCCAGGTGTAATGCAACTTCGATTGCAGCAACAGCATTTTCAATATTATGAAGACCTGGTAAACCAAGCTGAATATTTTCAATTACGACATTCTCATTCTTGAAATCAAAATAGAAGCTTCCGTCCTGCACTTTCACATTGACTGCCTGAATATCTGCCAGGACATTTGCTGAATAGGTTTTACCTCCGCTAAGGTCGAGCCCCTTTTTAAAAATCAGTCTGCCACCCTCTTTGATCTGGGAAACAAATTGTCTGAATGATTCAACAAGGTGTGAACGGTCTCCATAGATATCAAGATGATCGGCATCCATTGAAGTGACGATAGCAACATCGGGATAAAGGGTAAGGAAAGAACGATCAAACTCATCAGCCTCTACCACCATCGTATTATTATCACCAAACAACACATTTGAATCATAATTAGTTGCGATTCCACCCAGAAATGCAGAACAATCGTATCCACTATCCTTAAGAACATGGGCAATAATGCTGGAGGTTGTAGTCTTGCCATGAGTACCGGCAACAGCGATGGTGTACATTCCTTTGCTGATGATACCCAATACTTCAGAACGTTTTTTGAGGGAAAAGCCTCCCGACCTGAAATAATTCAATATTTTAGAATCCTTTGGAATTGCTGGAGTATAAATGATCAGGGTTTCGGGATCATTTTCAAGGAAACTAACTTTCAGGTTATCTTCTTCATCCTGATAAACAACTGAAATACCCTCATTTCTCATTGCAGAGGTAAGTGGAGTTATAGTTTTATCATAGCCACAGACCACACATCCACGCTTTTTGAAATAACGGGCAAGACCGCTCATTCCGATGCCTCCGATACCAATTAAATAAACCCGTTTAATATTTTCTAATTCCATATTGTTTTATAAAAAATACTCCGCTAATCTTTTGCAATTCTTAATACTTCTCTTGCAATCACTTCATCAGCATCCGGCAAAGCCATTTTACCAATGTTATCAGAAAGCGCTTTACATTTATCCTTATTATCAATCAGCAATAAGGCAATATCAATCAGTTCGAGTTCAGCCATTGCATCCCCAACCATTATTGCTGCATCATTCTCTACCAAAGCGATTGCATTCTTTGTCTGATGATCTTCAGCCACATTAGGCGAAGGAACCAGAATCGCCGGTTTTTTTACTGCGCACAATTCAGCAATTGTACCTGCTCCAGCCCTGGATATCACCAGGTCGGCAGCAGCATAGGCCAGATCCATCCGGTGAAGAAATTCAAGCACCTTTATATTGGGATGCTCTTTTCCTTTCATTTGCTCCATTACCGATTGGTAATAATATTTACCGGTCTGCCAGATCAATTGCACATCTGCAGCCAGGATCTTATCCAGCCCCGAATACATACTCTTATTCAGGGTGCCTGAGCCCAAACTACCTCCCGTCAGGAGAATTGTCTTTTTATGTGGCGAAAGACTCAATAATTCTGCAGCTGCAAAGCGCTTATTCTCAATATCAACTGCTTCCTTCCTGATTGGATTACCTGTAATCCTGATTTTCTCTGCAGGAAAGAATTTTTCCATCCCCTTAAATGCAACGCAGATAAGCTCTGCATCTTTCCCTAAAATCTTATTGGTTATCCCTGCAAAGGAATTCTGCTCCTGAATCAGATAGGGAATTTTCAGCTGTGAGGCTGCATACAGTAATGGTCCGGAGGCATAACCTCCAACCCCTACAGCAGCATCAGGTTTAAAATCTTTAATTATTGATCTTGCCTTCATCACACTTTTCAATAGCTTATAAGGCAGCAAAACATTTTTAAGGATAGAACTTCGCTGAAATCCCTGAATATCCAATCCGATAATTTTGTATCCGGCAGCAGGAACTTTCTCCATCTCCATGCGTCCATTGGCCCCAACAAATAGAATCTCCGTGCCGTGATCAATTTTTTTGAGCGCATTCGCTATTGCTACAGCCGGAAATATATGTCCGCCTGTTCCGCCTCCGCTTATGATCACTCTTTTTCCCATTTCTTATTTTCTTTGAATCAGCTTTAAAATCTTAAATGATTCATCAGTTATCCCATTGCCGGTATTTCACCAATAATTACTTTTTCCTTACTCTTATTTTTCTTTTCCTCAATATCCCTGCTCACACTCAGTATAATTCCGAAAGCCACGCTCGTAAACAGAATGGATGTTCCTCCCATACTAACGAGCGGCAGCGGAACCCCTGTCACCGGACCCAGCCCAACTGCGACGGCCATGTTTGCAAATGCCTGAATGGTCAGGCTGAAACTTAAACCAGCCGCCAGCAATGCCCCAAATGCCTTGGGGCTGTCGGTCACAATCAGCACACAGCGGTACAGAAAAAGCAGGTATAGCAATACCAATCCGACTCCTCCAACCATCCCGTATTCCTCAATGATCAGGGCAAATACAAAATCTGAATAAGGGTGGGGCAGGAAATTACGCTGGGTACTGTTACCCGGTCCTTTTCCAAAAATTCCGCCTGTTGCAATTGCAATTTTAGCCTGGTTAGCCTGAAATGCCTTATCAGGATCAGCCTTTTCGGGATGAATAAAGGTATCTATCCTCGAAATATAGGTCTTCCTTCTTGGACCGAGCATCATTACTGCACCCAGAAGTACCACTCCTGCAAGACATACAATAGAAATCTGCTTGATGCTGATTCTACCCATGATCAACAAGAGAATACTAACACCAAATAACATTAATGCAGTTGAAAGATTCGCAAGTGCTATCAGTACGAACACTGCACATACTGCAGCCATGATTGGCAAAAATGCCTTCTTTACATCCTTGATATTTTCCTGCTTTTTACTCAGAGTTCGTGCCAAAAAGGTAATCAGGGCAAGTTTTGCCAAATCGGAGGTCTGGAATGTCTGATTGATAATCGGAATTGTAACCCAACGACTTGCCTCATTCACACTGGCCCCAAAGATCAGCGTATATGCCAGCAATGGAATCGTAATAACCATCAATACCTTGGATATCCCGGCATAATACCTGTAATCGAGCAAATGTGAAAAATACATTAAGGCAATACCACCAACGATCATGACCAGGTGCTTGATTAAAAACTGTTCAGAACCAACACCCTTCTTGTAAGCAAGCGTTCCGGTTGCACTGTAAACAGCCAGCAGCGACCATACCGAAAGTAAGATCACGATCAGCCAGATCCAGCGGTCACCTTTTGTTTTGCTTATTAGTCTTTCCATTTATTCTTGTTGTTGGTTGTTAGTTGCTGGTTGTTAGTAATTTACTGGTTCATTGCAAATGAGATTTCAATATTTTAATTGTCATTTTCAATTGTCAACTGTCAACTGTCAATTGTCAATTGTCATAATTCTTTCACCGCCTTCTTAAACTGATTCCCCCTATCCTCATAATTCTTAAACAGGTCGAAGCTTGCACATGCAGGTGATAAGAGTACGGTATCCCCCTTTTTTGCGAGGTGATACGCAATCTGAACCGCCTCATTTGCCGAAAACGTATTTACAATTATTTCCACATCATTCTCGAAAGCTTCATGTATCCTTTTATTATCCTTACCCAAACAAACGATTGATTTTACTTTAGACTTAACCAGATCTTTCAGCATGCCATAATCATTGCCCTTATCCACCCCACCAAGGATAAGCACAACATCTCCGGGCATACTTTCGAGGGCATACCAGGTTGAATTAACGTTCGTTGCCTTAGAATCATTGATAAAATCGATCCCCGAAATTTTGGCCACATGCTCAAGGCGATGTTCGATATTTGTAAAACTTCCCATGCTTTCGCGAATGGTCTCGTTTCTTAATTCAAGCACCTTTGCAACTATGCCCGAAGCCATAGAATTATAAATGTTGTGCTTGCCCTGCAGAGCTAAATCGTTAAGTGACATAGTCAGTGATTCTTGGTTTGTGTGGTGTAGGTTAATTATGATTTGGTCTCCCTGAAGAAAAGCACCTTTTTCAAGGCTTTTCTCAATGGAGAAAGGATAGGCTTTTGAGATTATCCGGCGCTTTGCCAGACCCTTTTTAATTTCCTCATCATCAGCACAATAGATGAAAACATCATCCTGCTGCTGATTCTGGATGATTCTGAATTTGGAATCCGAGTAATTTTCCATTTTATAATCATATCTGTCGAGATGATCAGGTGTGATGTTTAATAAGACAGCGATATCTGCTTTGAAGCTGTACATATTATCGAGCATAAAGCTGCTGATCTCCAAAACATAATATTCAAAATCATCGAAAGCCACCTGCTTCGCAAAGCTTTTGCCAATATTCCCGGCAAGCCCCACATTAAGACCCGCATTTTGCAGGATATAATAGGTTAGCATGGTTGTGGTAGTCTTGCCGTTTGAGCCGGTGATGCATATCAGCTTTGCACTGGTGTACCTCGCCGCAAATTCAATTTCAGAGATGATTGAAACATTCTTTTCAATCAATTTTTTGATGATCGGGGCTTTATCAGGAATTCCCGGGCTCTTAATCACCTCGGCAGCAGTAAGAATACGATCTTCAGTATGCTGGTTCTCCTCAAAAGGAATTCCGGCCTGCTCCAATTCCTTCTTATACTGATCAGCAATAGGCCCGAAATCTGAAACAAATACGGCAAATCCCTCCTTCTGAGCTAATAATGCTGCACCTGTCCCGCTTTCGCCGGCACCTAAAACAACGATATATTTCTCAGCCCCCATTAACGCAGTTTTAAAGTCACAATAGTTATAATTGCCAGTAAAATTCCAACGATCCAGAATCGTGTAACGATTTTGGCCTCATGATATCCCTTCTTTTGATAGTGATGATGCAATGGCGACATCAAAAAGATTCGCCTTCCTTCACCAAACTTTCGCTTCGTATACTTGAAATAGGAGACCTGCATAATCACAGAAAGATTTTCGACAAGGAACACTCCGCATAGTGCAGGAATCAATAATTCTTTACGGATCATGATCGCGAAAGCGGCGATAATTCCACCGATAGCCAGGCTGCCTGTGTCTCCCATAAAAACCTGGGCAGGATATGAATTATACCATAAAAAGCCTACACATGCCCCAACAAATGCGCCGGCAAAAATTACAAGTTCCCCTGAATTAGGGATATACATGATATTAAGGTAATCGGCAAAAATGGTATTACCAGAAACATAGGCAAGAATAGCCAGTGTGATGCCGATAATGGCTGATGTCCCAGTGGCCAATCCGTCAATACCATCTGTAAGATTAGCTCCGTTAGAAACCGCTGTGACGATAACAATCACAAACAATAGAAACACAACCAGTGAATACTTTTCATATCCATCCCCAAAGACGGTCAGTACCTTGGCATAATCAAACTCATTATCCTTGTAAAAAGGAACATTGGTGATGGTCGATTTGAGATCCTGGGTATAATAAAACTGATCACCACGCTTATGAACATCCAACGGTGCACTAACCTTTGCTGGTAGTGTTACCTGTTCCCTGACAACAATATCAGGGTGGAAATACATTGTCCAGCCAATAATCAATGCAAGGCCCACCTGACCCATGATCTTAAAACGACCTGCTAAACCCTCTTTATCCTTTTTAAATACCTTGATATAATCATCAACAAAGCCTATCAGACCCATCCAGACCGTAGTTACCAGCATAAGAATGATGTAGATATTATCAATTTTGGCAAAAAGTATGGTCGGCAGCAGAATTCCCAGAAGAATGATTAATCCCCCCATGGTTGGAGTACCCTGCTTTTGCATCTGCCCTTCAAGGCCCAGATTCCTGACCGATTCACCAACCTGTTTTGCTCTCAGTAATCTAATGAGACGGCTGCCATAAACTGTGGTCAAAATCAGAGATAAGATAACTGCCATTGCAGTACGGAAAGAGATAAACTGGAACAATCCTGCTCCGGGAATATCATATTGCTTATCCAGCCATGTGAACAGATAGTATAACATTAGCTCATCAGATTTAAAAATTCAGTTAAAATCTCTTTATCATCAAAAGGAAGTTTCACCCCAGCGATATCCTGATATTTTTCATGGCCTTTTCCGGCAACCAGAATAATATCACCGGGTTTAGCCAAATGGCAGGCCGTACGGATTGCTTCTTTTCTATCGGTAATTGAAAGTGTCTTCTTCTTATTGCTTGGCATCACCCCTTCTTCCATCTCCTTAATAATCTGCTCCGGAACTTCAGAACGCGGATTATCAGAGGTCAGCACAACCTTTGTACTCCAGTCGCATGCCACTTTAGCCATCACCGGGCGCTTAGTTTTATCCCTGTCACCTCCGCATCCGATCACAGTGATCACCTGTTCGGTTCCTTTACGGATATCCTGAATGGTGCTCAGTACATTCTGCACCGCATCAGGAGTATGGGCATAATCTACAATACCAATAATACCTGCAGGCGAAATAATATAATCAAAACGGCCTTCGGCACCGCTTAAGCGGCTTAGTGAAGTCAATACTCTGTTACGATCCTGCTCAAGCAATAATGCTGTAGCATAAACTGCAAGCAAATTGTAGGCATTGAAGCTTCCTACCATCTTAAACCATACTTCCTGCCCATCGATATTCAGCAATAAGCCACTGAAATGATTTTCAATGATCCTGGCTTTAAAATCAGCAATGTTCTTAAGTCCGTAAGTCTTTCTGTGTGCACCGGTATTCTGCAGCATCACAATCCCATTCTTATCATCAATATTGGTGAGCGCAAAAGCCTGACTGGTCAAGCCATCAAAAAAGCTCTTCTTAGCTTTCAGGTAGGCATCAAATGTCTTATGAAAATCGAGATGATCATGCGTCAGGTTAGTAAATATTCCTCCCGAAAAACTCAGTCCTTCGGTTCTGTGCTGAGTCATTGCATGCGAGCTAACCTCCATAAAGCAATAATCGCATCCACTATCCACCATATCATTGAGCAGACTGTTCAATACTACCGGATCAGGCGTTGTATGTGTAGCAGGAACGACAAGATCATTGATCTGATTTTGAACGGTAGAAAGCAAACCTGTTTTATATCCCAGATCCTGAAATAATTGAAAAAGTAAAGTCGCAATCGTTGTTTTGCCATTCGTACCAGTAACCCCAACCAGTTTTAGTTTGGAAGATGGATTATCATAAAAATTAGATGCAGTAATACCAAGTGCCTTAGCTGAGTTCTCAACCAGGAAATAGCTTACCTTTTCTTTCAGTTCATTAGGGAATTCTTCACATAGCACAGCTGTTGCACCCTGGTCAATGGCACGATCTATAAAAGCATGTCCATCAGACTCAGTCCCGCGTACTGCCACAAATAAAACTCCCGGAGCTGCTTTGCGTGAGTCGAAGCAAATACCCGACACTTTCCCGTTGGTTGAACCCGAAACCTGTCTGAGTGATACTCCGTATAATATATCCTTGAGTTTCATCATTATTCGAGTTCTAAAATAATCGGAAGACCCTTTTGAACACTTGTTCCGGCAGCAAGTGATTGTCTGACCACCTTTCCGCTTCCGCGAACCAGTACTTTTAATCCCGAATTGCCAGCAACATAAAGCGCATCTTTCAATCCCATTCCACTTACATCAGGCACCAAACCTTCGGTAATCTTTACTTCCTGAGATACAACACCCTTATTGGTATCAAGACTTATATAATCGGAATTGGATGCAAACAATGCCTTGATGCCGAATGCTTTATAAACAGCCTGAGTTGCTTTACGCTCTCCGGCCTTTGCTTCAGGCAGCTTCAAACTTCCTGTAAATTTTTGCTCCTTAAGTGGATCAAACATGTTGATATCGCTCGCAAAAACGCGGTCGGCAATCTCCCTGAAAACCGGACCGGCCACAGAAGCTGCATAATATGTGCCTTTACGGGGATTGTTGACCACCACGATCAGCGAATATTTTGGATTATCTGCCGGGAAGTAGCCACAGAATGATGCCTGATACTTCTTATCCACACGATAACCTTTATTGGCATCAGCAACCTGAGCGGTTCCGGTTTTTCCGGCAATTTTATAGAGCGGAGAAGCCAGTGACTTGGCGGTCCCGTTTAAAACAACGGCTTCCAAAAGCTCCTGTGCTTTTTTAATAGTCTCATCTGAAACGATTTTCTCATTGATCACCCTTGCCTTAAACTGCTCCACGGTGTTTCCCAGACGTCTGATCTCGCGGACAAAAATCGGAGCGATATACCTTCCATCATTCGCTACCGCATTATAAAAAGCCAGCATCTGCAGTGGAGTGATCTGCATCTCATATCCATAGGCCATCTGAGGCAGGGTTTGTTTCTTGTTCCAGCTTCTGTTCTTTGGATTTTTAATTACCGGCTGGCCTTCACCAGGAATCTGAAGTTCTAATTTTTTATTCAGCCCCCAGTCGTATAAATGAGCCGGGAATTTTTCCTGATCATTCTGATATGCCGCATTTATCAATTTTGCAATGGCTACGTTTGATGATTCTTCAAAAGCCCGTTTCACAGAAACGGTTCCGATACCTCCATGTGAATCCCGGATAGTATGCCCTGGAATACGGTAAGTTCCATCTTCGGTAGCTACTAAAGTACTGGTATCGACTTTTTTATCCTCAAGCAGAGCCATGTAGGAAGCCAGTTTAAATGTAGAACCGGGATCCTGACTTGCGGCAATTGCATAATTAAACTGCTCTTTATATTCACCTTCACGCACCTTACTGAAATTAGCTACCGCTCTGATTTCTCCAGTAGCAACTTCCATCAGAATAACGCAGCCATGATCGGCGTCACTGGTAATCAATTGATTTTTCAATGCCCTTTGTGCCACATCCTGCATATTGATATCAATTGTTGAAATGATGTCAGCACCTTCTTTAGGCGCAATTTCAATATCCTGATTAACAGGCATCCAGACGCCACCTGCAATGCGCTGCATCAGGCGTTTACCACTTTCTCCGTCTATATAGGCACTGTAGGCACCCTCAAGGCCAACCGGCTGTACGTTTTTGTTTTTATAACCGATAGTCCTGGCTGCCAGAGTCTGAAATGGCAGAATTCGCTTATTCTGATGAACGGAGATTAGTCCGCCTTTATAACGACCCATATTAAAAATCGGGAACTTCCGGATCTCCTTTAACTCGGTATGAGTTACATTTCGCTTCAGGAGCAGGTAGCGTGCTCGCTCAGTCCGGGCTTCACGAAGCATACGTGAATATTGTTTTTTTGACTTATCTCCAAAAAATGAAGACAGCTTAGCTGCCAGTGAATCTACCTTTTCATAAAAAACATCATCCTTCTCGATGCCTCCAGCGAGCATATCCATACGAACCTCATATTCGGGCACAGAAGTCGCTAGCAAACTACCATCAACAGAATAGATATTCCCCCTTGCAGCTTCTACGTTTGCAAAACGGGTTGAAAGACTATCAGCCATGGATCTCCATTTCTTTCCTTCCACAATCTGAACATCCACAAGCTTATAAAGCACCGCAAAAGCCAGCAATACAATCATCCCAAAGGCGATGTACACACGGAGCAATATGTCGGTTCTGATGTTCATGTTAGTTGTTGGTTGTTAGTTGTTAGTTGGTTAGTAAATTCTACTTCATTGTCAACTATCATTTTCTACTCTCAATTATCTGTCATCCCGACGCAGGAGGGACCTCATCCAATTAATATCAATATTCAATCAAATTCATTCTCACGTATCACAATCTTCTTCGGTGGTTCATTCGGTTCAATCAAACCCAATGTATCCACCTCTTTAGCTACTTCTGTCTGGGTACTTTTCAGCATCAGATCAGCTTTTAACGTTTTAAAATCCCAGCTCAACTCTTTCACTTCTTTGCTCAGCTTGTCGATATCCCGGATATTATTCTCTGCGAAATGCCGGTTCCCGATATAGATCATTGCCAAAAAGGCCACAAAAACAATAAATGGTAGCAAATGAGTAGCCGACTCCTTAGAGATTACTCCCTCAGTAAACATCAGAGTAAAGAAATTCTTTGGAAGCTCAGCCTTTTCTGATTGCTCAGTTAAAGGTTCAGCCTCCTGATCCAATTCCTCTTCCGTTTTGTCTTGTTTAAATTGGTTACTCATTCTTCAAGACTTTATCAGCTTAACTTTTTACTGCTATTCTCAGTTTGGCACTCCTTGCCCTGTTATTTAGTTTAATTTCCTCTTCAGAAGCAACAATCGCTTTCCGTGTGATGTTTTCCAGTGGCTTGATCTGGTTTCCGAAAAAATCCTTCTCCACTTCTCCCTGAAACTTACCCTTGGCAATAAAATTCTTGACCAGCCTGTCCTCAAGTGAATGATAAGACATCACTACAAGGCGACCCTGCGCTTTAAGTACATCAACAGTTTGTTCCAAGAACTCTTTCAAAGCCTCCAATTCCTGGTTCACTTCAATACGCAGCGCCTGAAAAACCTGAGCCAGGTATTTATTTTCTTTCCCTTTCGGAATTAGTTTTGAAATAGCTTTTTTGAGTTCATCAACGGTATCAATTGGCTTGTTGAGACGCTGGGTTACCAGAGTTTGAGCCAGTGTTTTCGCATTTTTAATCTCACCATAGATTCCGAAAATCCGGTGCAGTTGCTCCTCAGTATAGGTATTGACTATCTGTTTAGCTGTAAGCGAACTCCCCTGATCCATGCGCATATCCAGATCGGCATCAAAGCGAATGGAGAACCCCCGTTCTGGCTGATCAAATTGGTGAGAAGAGACACCCAGATCAGCCAGAATACCATCCGCAGGAATGGCGCCCTGCAAACGGCAATTGTTTTTTAGGTAGCGGAAGTTCTGATCAATAAAGGTTAATCGATCATCTTTTGGTAAATTCTTCTGAGCATCGGCATCCTGGTCAAATGCAAGTAAACGACCATTAGGCCCCAGACGCTTTAATATTTCGCGGGAATGGCCACCACCCCCGAATGTTACGTCAACATAAATCCCATCCGGCTTAATATTCAGTCCTTCCATACATTCCTGCAGCATCACCGGATTATGATAATCAGTCATGCGCCCTCCTTCCCATACTGCCCATTACCTCTTCAGCCAGATTGGCAAAGTTTTCAGGCTCATTATCCATCTGAGAGTCGTAAGCATCTTTTGCCCAGACCTCTATTTTATTCAGTACGCATGAAAGAACAACCTCCCCGCTGATACCGGCATATTCCATTAACGCTTTAGGGAAGAGAATACGGTTTGCCGAATCCAGAGAAAGCTCGGTGGCACCCCGGGTGAAATAGCGAATAAAATCACGGCTCTTCTTTTCGTAAGCATTGAGCTTACTCAGTTCTTCGGTAATGCTATCCCACTCCTTTTTAGCGTAAATAACCAGATGTTTTT
This sequence comes from Sphingobacteriales bacterium 16-39-50, assembly GCA_002257025.1. GTDB lineage: Bacteria > Bacteroidota > Bacteroidia > Sphingobacteriales > Sphingobacteriaceae > Daejeonella. The sequence goes on from NCHA01000028.1 coordinate 21,202, forward strand.
CAAAGCCACGGTTGATCACAAGTCCTTCACGCTCAGCTTCGGGAAGCTGTTTCTTCAGGCTGGATGGTATCATCATCCGGCCTTTAGCATCAAGTTTACAATCAAATTCTCCTAAAAAATGGGACATTCCGGGTATTTACATAATTATTCAACTGTAAAAGTAAATAACTTACCACTTTTTACCACTATCTCCCACAAAAAAAGTTTTCCACAGTTTTTAGGGGTTAAAATCTCCCACACAGCGGAGAATCAGACACTTGGCTTTTTGGATATCAGATCAGATTAAGTGGTCTTTTAAGGTTCCCTGATTGAATAAAAGATTCATTTAAACAATTAGACGATAAAAGAGAATCTTACACTCCTATTGACATTCAGTTACTTGGATCTGCCTAATACTGTAACTAAAAACAGTAATGAACATCAAAGAAAAAACAAATCAAAGGTGCTCAGATTAACAAACAATCCAGAACTTTAAAGAACTCAAGGAATATGAAAGCTTTTACAAAACATAAGTATGGCGGGCCTGAAGTACTTCAGTTGCAAGAAGTTGAGAAGCCAGAGATAAAAGATGATTGTATCCTGGTTAAAGTTTCAGCAAACTCAGCGAATCCCGCCGACTGGCATATTCTGAGAGGGGAACCATTTTTCGCCCGGTTTACGTTTGGATTATTCAAACCAAAGGACAAAATTTCGGGAGCAGATTTTGCTGGCATTGTTGAGGAAGCAGGAAACAATGTAACACATTTCAAGGTTGGAGACCGGGTATTTGGAGAAACTCTTAAAGGTGGAGCTTTTGCAGAATATACCTGTGCGCCGGCAAATGTATGTGCCCTGATGCCTGAAGGAATAGATTTCAAAGTGATGGCCACTGTACCTATCGCCGGGGTGACAGCATTTCAAGCCCTGATCACCCATGGCAAACTCAAAGCAGGCGAAACAGTTTTGATCAATGGCTCATCAGGAGGTGTTGGTCATTTCGCAGTTCAAATTGCAAAGGCTTATGGCGCCAAAGTAAGTGCGGTATGTTCAGACAGAAATCTTGACTTTGTAAAAAATTTAGGTGCCGATGAGGTGATTCCATATGATAAAGAAAACATCCATCAGCACAAAGAAAAATACGACCTAATTATTGATACCAATGGCAATCTTAATCATGAAGACTTTGTACGCATGGGAAGACGGGGTGTATTGGTAGGTTTCACAAGCATAGGACATATGATGTTAGTGCTTTTTAAAAGTGCATTTAGTAAATTTCCTCTAGCACAATTTACTGCAGTAGCAAATACTAAAGATCTGGAGATTCTGGCCTCTTTAATACAAAATGAGAAAATTAAAGTTCATATAGAAAAGACCTTTCCCTATAAAAAAATACCGGAAGCTATTGGCTATATTGAGGCTATGCGCACTAAGGGCAAAGTCGCAATGGTCTGGGAAGGTATAAAGGAAGAATAAAATCTCTAAAAAAATTGGAAACAAAAAAACCTTTAGTCAACAGGAAATATATGCTCGAAAAATATCCAGGCAAAGGTGGCTGGACCTATGCTGCCATTCCCGAAGTTTTGCAGGACAAAAGTTCTCCTTTTGGTTGGGTTAAAGTCAGAGGTTGGATTGATAATTTTGAGATTAAGAATTACAAACTGATGCCAATGGGTAATGGCAAGCTTTTTTTACCAGTTAAAGCCGAGATCAGAAAAAAGATTGCTAAAAAGGAAGGCGATTGGGTTAACATCGTATTGTATGCTGATACAAATCCAATTGAAATACCTGGGGAATTCTTTGATTGCCTTAAAACAGACCCCACTGCCTTTGAAATATTTTCATCTTATACTGATGGACAAAAAAAGGAATTTATTGACTGGATTTATTCTGCAAAAAACGAGAGCACAAAAGTTGAACGAATTGCAGAGACCTTAAACAAACTGGTAAAGCAACAGAAACTAAGGGATAAGAAATATTAAAGCTCCAAACCTACAGAACCTTTAAATGCATATTTGAGAAAGATTTTACATAATGGAAAATTTACCATCTTACATCAGCATAGTTTTCGGATTAACAACAATCCTTACAACCTTGATTTTTTATAAAGCTGCCGGCAATTCAAAACCAGTTTTATTGGTAATTCTGATCTGGCTGGCAGTTCAGGCCCTCATTGCAAGTTCAGGTTTTTATACGGTAACGGATACTACCCCTCCCAGATTTCTATTATTGGTTTTACCCCCATTACTTGGCATCGCCGGACTTTTTATGAGTCCAAAAGGCAGAAAATTTATTGATGGTTTGGACTTAAAGAGCCTTACGATATTACATACTATTCGTATTCCGGTTGAACTAGTCCTATTCTTCCTGTTCACTTATAAAGCCGTCCCTGAACTGATGACCTTTGAAGGAAGAAACTTCGATATTTTATCGGGAATTACAGCTCCTGTGATATTCTATTTTGCATTTATCAGAAAACAGTTAAGCCGAAAAATTATTTTAATCTGGAATGTGATCTGTCTTGGATTGCTTATAAATATTGTAAGTAATGCCATTTTATCTGCCCCATTTCCCTTTCAGCAATTTGCTTTTGACCAGCCCAATATTGCAGTTTTATATTTTCCTTTTATCTGGTTACCCTGCTGTGTGGTGCCTTTAGTATTACTGTCTCATCTGGCAGCATTCAGACAATTGTCAAATTATAAAAATAAGGCATAATTAATTTTAGGATCAAATTAAAACATTTACTTTAGAAAACATAATAGCATGATTACCAATATTTTGACTCATTAACGAATAAGATTTATTTCCTAAAACACCTGTTAGCAATTACAAAAATTCCATTTGTAAAATGACGTATATAATGAAAGATAACAGACATCTACCACCACAAGCAGCTGAAGAACTGTTCATAATATTAAGATCCCGGTTCGAAAAAAACATGAACAGGCATATTGGCATCGACTGGAATGATGTAGAAGCAAAACTGAATTCCGGGAACAATGCCGAAAAATTGTGGTCACTCAATGAAATGGAAAGAACCGGAGGGGAACCGGATGTCATTGCAATGAATCAAAACACTGGCGAATACATTTTTTTTGATTGCTCTGCTGAAAGTCCGAAAGATCGTAGAAGCATTTGTTACGACGAAGATGCACTGGAATCAAGAAAAGAACATAAACCTAAAAATAGTGCCATTGGCATGGCCTATGATATGGGCATTCAGATTTTATCGGAAGAGGAATACCGTGACTTGCAAAAACTTGGGCATTTTGATACAAAAACCTCAAGCTGGATCAAAACACCAGAAAGGATCAGAGAAATGGGCGGTGCCATCTTCGCTGATTTTCGCTATGGTAATGTGTTTGTTTATCATAATGGGGCTGAATCTTATTATGCTGCCAGAGGATTCCGTGGTTCCCTAAAAATTTAATCCTGTAGCTTCCAGAGTCATTCAAGCTTATAAACCTGTTTTAGAACATGAAACTAAGACCAGAAGAATTACCAGAAAACGGATACATTTTACTTGACCAGTTAGGTCACAAGGAATTGGTTCCCTTCATCCAGACTTACATGAAGAAACGAACCAAATTCTCTGTTATTTATTATATCTGTAACTTTTTAATCTTCGGACTGATGGGTTATTTACTCGTCTCAGATTTTAATTCTGAAACTTACAGTTTCGCGGCAAAATTTACCAGTTTCAGCTATGGATTAGCTCTTGCTCTTGTCTTATTACCTTTGCATGAGTATATCCACGTACTTGCTTATAAAATGAATGGTGCTACAAATACTTCATATGATGCTAACCTCAGGAAGTTTTATTTTATGGCACTCGCCGATAAATTTGTTGCAAACAAAAGAGAATTCCAGATCGTTGCACTTGCTCCTTTCCTGATAATTAGCAGCATTCTGATTGGCTTTATCTTTATTGCAGATCAAAACTGGACTTTAACCTGTGTAGCAACCTTGTTAGCCCATACTGCAATGTGTTCCGGTGATTTCGGACTATTGAGCTATTTTGACTATCACCAGGATAAAGATGTTGTAACCTATGATGAAGTCGGGAACAATATTTCCTACTTCTATGGTCGGCTAAAACGTTAATAATCAGGCAGAATTCCGTTCTGCATTAATAATCCCAAAAGAGCAACGCATTACAAGTTTCTCAAACACTTTAACCTCAGGCGAATTTGAAGCTTTAACACCCTTTTCTCTGATCATGGTTAAGGCGTATTGCTGAATGGTAATTAGCGGCAATTCAATGCGCTGCCTCATCCGGATTGAAAGCTGATCAGTTTCCCTGTCAGCCATTAATTCAGACTTACCTGTCAGCTGGAAGATGTATTTTTTTGTCCGCTCAAATTCTTCATAAAATAAATTCCAAAGAACTCCATATTTGGGATGTTTTGACAAATAAGAAGTCAGAGGAAAAAAGCATTTACTCATTGCCATTTCGCAATTACCCATAAGCGTTCTGAAATAAAGGGAGTGATTATAGAGATTTTTGATATCTCCCCATTTACCTTCAGCTTCCAGTTTCTCAAAAGCAATTCCCACTCCGTAATATCCCGGAATATTTTGTTTCAACTGGCTCCAGGCCCCAACATAAGGTACAGCTCTGAGATCATTCAGATTTAATTTTCCTGCTTTACGCTTAGACGGTCTGCTACCAATATTGGCCTCCGCATAATAACGTAGAGGACTTGCAAAATTCAGGTATTCCAGAAAATCAGGATTGTTCTTGAGAATATTAAATGCCTGATAACTTTCCTCAGCTAATTCCTGCAGTAATTCTTCTTCTGGGCTGCTCATTGTGGAACTTCTTAATGAAAACAGCGCATTACTTATTCCTGAATGCATTAATTGCTCCATATTGAACCTTGCCGAAGCCCTGGTGCCAAAATTAGAACTGATTGTCTGACCCTGAATGGTCAATTGTATCTCTTTATTGGCAATATTTTTACCCATAGAAGCATAAAACTGATGTGTTTTACCTCCGCCCCTTGCAGGCGGGCCTCCCCTGCCATCAAAAAACACCACCTCTATGCCATATTCCTTTGAAATTCGGGTTAATTCTTCTTTCGCTTTGTATATACTCCAGTTAGCCATCAGATATCCGCCGTCTTTGGTCCCGTCTGAGAATCCGAGCATGATCGTCTGGGCATTTTTTCTGCGCTTCAAATGCTCACGATAAGCTTCATTCTGGTACAGGATCGTCATCACTTTGGCTGCATTCCTGAGGTCACCAATGGTTTCAAATAAGGGAACAAAATCAACTTTTAGTTCCTCCTTTTTCCATCCGGCCATGAGACATAAACCATAAACCTCCATCACATTCAGCGCACTGGTAGTATGGCTTATAATATACCGGTGACAGCCTTCAGGTCCGTTAAATCGTTGAATGGTTCTGATTGAAAGAATGGTATCGAAGGTATCCTTATCAAGATCTGTATCAACTACCAATGAATCAATATTCTGTAAAAGTTGAATTTTTGATTCTTCTGAAAGATTTTTATAATTTTTAGGAAGAACGCTGGTCTTTTCTGAAACAAGTTCTACCAGCTCCTTATGAACCGAACTATCCTGACGCACATCCAGTGAGGCAAAAAATAAACCAAATAAGTTAACCTTATCCAGTAAATTGTTCACCTTGTTTAGAAAAAGGCTATTATGTTTTGCAATAAGTATGTCCCTGATCTCTATTAAAGTTGCACTTATTTCATCCTTAGAGAGGTATGCATTGTATCCCGGAATAAACAGATTCTTATAAAGCCGGTCTTCGAGTGATGCCAATAAGGTATCAACACCCTGGAATGTCAGTCTGCCTTTAAGCAAGCGCACCTCCATGTAATAGCATTTGATGATACTTTGTCTCAAAGCTTCTGCGACTTTTAAGGTAGTATCAGCTTTTACAAAAGGATTTCCATCACGATCACCTCCCGGCCAGAATCCCATCCTGATTAATTGATTTTCTTCTGTTACCGCATCCTGAAACTCGCTTTTCAGAAAAGATAAAATATGTCCTGCCGAATGATAAAATACATTCTCTAAAAACCATATCAGGTTAACTGCTTCATCGTATGGCGTTGGTTTTTCCTTTTTAAAGAATGGCGTTTTTCCTAATTGCTGCAAATAGGTGTTCACCAAAACTGTATCATCCTTTTGAAGTGCTTTCCCAAGATCATGAATAATGCCTAAAACAGCACTCGGGTAAAACTGATTGGGATGAGCTGTAAGTACCAAACGAACAGAAAAATCTTTTAGTTTCTCTGCCAGTTGCAACTGGGAATTGGCCTGAACAACTTCGGTTTGTAGCTGCTTTAGGGTACCTGAGCCATCCATATCATGAGTGGCACTAAAAGCTGCATCTTCCAATGCATCAAACAATACTACCTGTCTCTCAGAATATTGAATAAATCTGAATAAAAGATCTATTTGCTCTTTACTACTTACATAATTAGTATACTGCCGAAAAAATGAATCGATAATTTCCGCCGGACTCTGATTGTTACGAAAGCCTTCTTCACAATGCAGCAAAAATAAAGAAAGTAAAATTCCTGTTTTCTCAACCTTATGAAATGGAAGAGAAGTAAACAAACTGTTATACATCTCAAACTTGGTTCCAACAAGATTCTTAAATTCAGCCAGGGTATTACTCATAATAATTCAATCTAAATGCAAAGGTACAGCGCAAAAACTGCGTCAGGGCTGAAATTACATCAAAATGGAGGGAAATCAAAAACAGGGTAATAAAAATATGCTATTCTGTATTCAGGAAGTATTCAAAACCTGATTAATTTCAGATTCTTCTCACTCAATGCAGTACAAGACATCATTTATTATTTTAACGTGAACTCGACATAATATTTTAAAAACCACATAGAAACATAGCATTTTAAAGTTCTAACATAAATTTTAGACTCAGACAGCCTTGAAGCTTCGCTTCAATATATAAGATTTACAATCTATGTTTCCTTTAAACCACTATAAATTCAATCTATGTGGTTAAATATTAATCTTTAGATTGTTTAATATCGAACTCACGTTATTTTAAGAAATCATGAAGATGTTTGTTGAATTCATCAGCTTGTTCAAGATTGGAAACATGGCCAGCATGATCAACGATTCGAAGTATTGACCCTTTGATACTTTTATTCATAAATTCTGATTGAGCAAGGGGTGTTACCTGATCTTCTCTGCCGCAAATAATCAATGTTGGAATATTCACCTGGCCTAGTGATGAACATGTTTCTGAACGCTCAGCTAATGCCCTTAGGCCCATCATAATTATTTGCTTAGAATTTGATTGGATAACATTTCGAAGTTCTTCAACAACTTCCTCCTTTTCAGTCAAAGAATCCTTATAGAAAACATTTTTTATAAATCCTTCGGTGAAATTTTCAGTTCCGTTCAAAGCTATTTCATCGATCAGCTTTAGGCGCTTTTCTTTTCCTTCAGGAGTGTCGGCAATACATTGTGTATCACATAAAATCAAGGCCCCAAAACGATCAGAGTATCGTTTGTGTGCATTAAGCGCAATGTAACCACCCATTGATAATCCGCAAACTATTGCTTTATCAATATTTAACTTATCCATAAACTGGATTAAATCATCTCCAAACAGATCCATGCTCAGGACTGATTTCTCATCTTTGGAATTTCCAAATCCTCTGATGTCACAGGCAATTACACGATATGATGACTTTAAAAAATCAAGCTGAGACAGCCACATTTGCTTACTGAAGGGAAAACCATGCAAAAAAATAATTGGAACAATTCCTTCACCCAGATCATCATAAGCTAAATCGAAGTTATTTACCCGGCTAATTAAATTATATCCCTTAGCTACTCTTTCCATAAATTTCCTTTTAACAGGCTATTATTGTAAATGATATTTCTGAACCAAAAATTGCCCCTTGCTAAATTTCAACCCATAATTAGCATTTTAATCACAAACCTAATAATGAAACATGGCTTTGTGTTATATGGCTTCTGCAAAGAGTTGTAAAATTCACACTTAAATTAAATACCTGTTCCTTTATACAACGTCTTAAGTGAGTATTTTATGTTGTTGCATATTGAAAAAAATATTAATTCAATCTCAAAAGACTGCCAATTTAACAGACCATTGTATTAAAAATGCTTCCTGCCTGAGAGGGTATTATCGCTGAAAAAAAACATAGAATGTAATTTTTTATTAAAAAAGAATAGATGATAAATTATCAACAAGAAGAGAACCTGAGCGTAGACGAATTCAAAAGCGTATTGCTGAATTCAACTTTAGGAGAAAGAAGACCAATTGAGGAGCCTGAAAGATTATCTGAAATGCTCAAACACGCTAATTTAATTTTAACTGCGAGAGATAATGGCAAACTCATTGGCATTGCCCGATCTCTGACTGACTTTGTATTTTGCACCTACCTGTCAGATCTGGCTGTTGACGAAAAGTATCAGAAAATGGGTATTGGCAAAGAATTAGTCCGGCAAACCAAATTAGCAACACCCGGTGCGAAACTAATTTTACTTTCAGCACCAAAAGCAGTGAACTATTATCCTAAAATTGGTATGACTAAATGGGATCAATGCTTTGTACTTGACAATATAGATGATTTAAGATAGGATGTTTCAGAAATATGCTTAAGGGATTGTTTAGCTCTTTACGTCTGTTTGATACTAATCCGAAGATAAGTATCTTGAGAAAATTTAATCCTAATCCAAGGCATACCCCCGATGAAAAAATTTATTTTACTTTTTTGCTTTTGTCTCTGCTCTGGCACATTATTAAGTCAGGTCAGAAGCCAGAGCAAGCCCTTTTTACTCGGCGAGATCCTTGAGATAAATTCCTCAGAATTAGCTGAAAAAAGAACCCTGAATATTTACCTGCCGGCAGGTTACAGCAGGTCCGATAGTTCCCGCTACCCGGTGATATATTTACTCGATGGTTCTGCAGATGAAGATTTTATACATGTTGCCGGCCTGGTACAATTCAATAATTTTCCCTGGGTTAACCGTCTTCCCGAATCCATTGTAGTGGGTATAGCTAATATCAATCGCAAACGGGATTTTACTTATCCCAGTAGTATTGAGGAGGATAAAAAACAATTTCCAGGCACAGGGTATTCCGACAGGTTCATCGCTTTTATTGAGGAAGAATTACAGCCATTTATTGCGAAGGAGTATAAGGTAAATGATTCAAAAATGATCATCGGTCAATCTTTTGGAGGATTACTGGCCACCGAGATCTTATTGAAAAAACCTAAGCTGTTTAATAAATATATCATTATCAGTCCCTCTTTATGGTGGGACAACGGCTCCCTTCTTAAACAAAATTCCAGCCTGCTTTACGAAGGTTTTTCTCAAAGTACAGGTATTTATATCGGGGTTGGAAAAGAAGGGTTAAGTCCCGGAAATATACCACATGTAATGGAAGTGGATGCCAATTTACTTGCTGAAAAATTAAAAGCCGGCAAAAGTAAAACAGTCCAGGTACATTTCGATTACCTTCCGGAGGAGGACCATGCAACAATCACACATCAGGCTATTTTTAATGCTTTCAGATTATTGTATCCTTTAAAAGAGCGCAGAAAATAGTCAGAACGATTAGATAATCAGCTGATTATGAAAAATCAATTTTTATTTCTACTTTCCATTATAGTTTAGCTTCGAATAGCTAAAAAATATTCTTTAACTAACCTGTTTGAAACAAATTCATGAATAAATACATAATCGGCCTTTGGCTATTTGTACTATCGATTAATGCAAATGCCCAGCATAATCTTCCAGGCGACTTCCTCAGTAAAGAATTTCATGCTGGTAGAAGAGAAGCCTTCCGCCAGAAGATGCCCGAAAATTCTGTCGCTGTGATTTTTTCCTTCCCTGAGCGGGTGTTTTCCAATGACGTAACTTATAGTTACCATCCCAATCCTGATCTGTATTATCTGAGCGGTTATAAAGAACCTGATGGAATGCTGATCATCTTTAAGGAGATGCAAAAAAATGGCGATCGATCATACAATGAATTGATTTTTGTCCGGAGTCGCAATCCATTACTGGAACAATGGACAGGGCGGCGGCTTGGTGCAGATGGTGCAAAAAAAGATTTAGGATTTGCTTATGCATTTAATACAGAAAAGTTTAAAACATTTGAAATTGACTTCAAAGGCTTTAAAAGTATACAATATGATATATTCCCGGATGATGCCGGTTCAGGGACATTGCAATCATTGATCAACACATTCTCTAAAAAAGCAGAGATAAAAAAACGGGAGAATAAATACATTATTCAGGCACATAATCTGCTCGCCAATTTTACTTCTCCTACCAATCTGGCTAACAGGGTAAGCAGGATCAAAGCAAGCATGGCCAACACGGAGGATTCTGATTACCGGAATGACCCGATTTTAAACCAGATTATTCAAAATCCTGATGAGGCTACGCTGGCCATGGTACAAAAAAAGATTAAAGAAGATCCGGCCCCTTCCCAGGAATATAACAAGCTAATTTCTTCTCTAAGGGAGATTAAAACCCCTGAAGAACTGGTATTACTTAGAAAATCAATTCAACTCTCTGCCATTGCTCATAAAGAAGTAATGAAGGCTATCACGCCAGCCATGTCTGAGTCAGAGATAACAGGAATATTTCATTATGTTCATAAACGCTATGGTGCCATGGATGAGGGTTACCCTCCAATTGTGGGTTCTGGTGGCAATGGCTGTATACTCCATTATATTGAAAATAATGCGACAAAAGTTGATAATCAGCTGGTTTTGATGGATGTAGGATCTGAATACCATGGTTATTCGGCCGATATCACCCGAACGGTTCCTGCAAACGGAAAATTCAGTCCTGAGCAGAAAGCAATCTACCAATTGGTTTACAAAGCTCAGGAAGAGGTCTTTAAAATTGTCAAAGAAGGAACACCATTCCAGGATCTGAATGTAAAAACTACTGAGGTGCTTGCACAAGGACTGCTGGAACTCGGTATCATTAAGGAGAAAAAAGATGTTTCGCGATACTATATTCATGGTGTTTCACACCACCTTGGGCTCGATGTTCATGATAAAAACATCACACCTGTGTTAAAAGAGAATATGGTGATTACAGTTGAGCCTGGTATTTACATTCCGAAAGGAAGCCCTTGTGATCCTAAATGGTGGGACATTGCTGTTCGGATTGAAGACGATCTGCTGATCGGCAAATCCGGAAATGAAAATTTATCAGTCGCTGCACCAAGAAAGCTGGAAGATATTGAAGCTACTCTGGCACAGAAGAGCGCATTGAATAATCTGATCCTTCCAAAACTAAAGTAGCCAGAATTTTGTTTCCACCATTGGTAAAATGAAACCTATCGAAATCTAATTTCAATTTTAAAAAATGGAAATGACAGACAATAAAACAAACAGAAAGATCTTTTACGGAAATGCATACCTGTATTTTATACTAGCAGCAGTAGTTACCATTTTCGCTTTCTTCCCGTCATATTTTAATCGTTTAACAAGTACAGATGATGCTCATCACTTTCATGGCATCACAGCTACTTTGTGGTTAGTCCTCCTGATCATACAGCCCTTTTTATATAAGACTGGTAATCTTAGATGGCACCGCATGATCGGTAAGATTTCATTTGTATTGGTTCCCTTGATCATTATCAGTGCTTTGAACATGGTGCAAATTATGCTGATAAATAAGGCTTCCTATCCTCCTAATATCCCAGATCGGCTGGCATTCATAGATTTTGCAACCTTAGTTCAATTTTTGCTATTCTACCTGCTGGCTATTTACAAGCGCAAAGAAATTCAGCTACATGCCCGGTACATGGTTTGTACGGTACTGGGTCCTTTAATACCGGCTCTTACACGCCTTCTATTCCGGTTTCCGGGCATCGATAATTTTAACAAGTCACTCAATATCAGCTATATAATTATTGAAGTTGTATTAATATTATTATTGCTGGATGATAAACGTTCCGGAAAGATACCTCTGCCTTATGTACTGGCTATAATTCTATTCATTGTTCAGCATTTACTTATGAATTTTGTTGCAGAATGGGAATGGTGGATTAAACTAATGGAAACATTTGCCCTCTTGAAAATTTAAAAACAAATTATGAAAAGATTATTCCTTTTAATCCTCTTACTGATCAGCATCAATTCTTTTGCCCAGAAAAAACAAAACCCTGAAGAAAAAGAAATTCTGTTGAAAGTTCAGCAGTTTTTTGATGCACTTGAAAAACAGGATACGGTACTGTTTAAATCCATATTACTAACAAATGGGCAAGTCTGGGCGATCTCCGAAAAAGAAAATGTGGCAAAATATTCTATGCGGCAGTTTAGTGATTTCATGAGAACTTTGATAAATCCGGCAAGGGTTATTCAGGAAAGAATGCTTTCTTCAGAAGTAAAAATTCATAACAGGATTGCGATGGCCTGGGTACCCTATACCCTGGATATTAGCGGCAAATTCTCACATTGCGGGGTGGATCTGTTCACGTTTTTAAAAACGGATGAAGGCTGGAAAATAGCTACTGCAGCTTATACAATTGAGCCGGAGGGCTGTTCACATTTCGGCTCGAGGCCGGAATGATAGAGGAAAAGTAATATCATATGGCGTTTGTCATTCCGTACCTGACCCCAATGTCCTTTTTCAAGAGTTGAGTTCAACTCTGTTGATTGTTCTTTCAAGATCGAAATTTTCTTTGTGAATCCAGAATACTGTCTCATATTTATAAATGACCCTGAATGGGTCACATATTTATAGAACATCTTAGCGAAAAAATCTCGACCCCGATTTCTATGATCTATGCAACTAATCTTTGATAATTTTTTTCATAGGGTCGGTTATTGTTGACACATGCAAAAATCCGGTGGATTAACTTGTTTCTAAC
>NCHA01000029.1 GCA_002257025.1 Sphingobacteriales bacterium 16-39-50
GATAAAGATATCAAGCTTTTTCTGATCTCAATAAAGGCAGGTGGTGTTGGTCTTAACCTGACAGAGGCCGATTATGTATTTATTCTGGATCCCTGGTGGAACCCTGCTGTTGAACAGCAGGCAATTGACCGGACACATCGAATTGGGCAGAATAAAAATGTTTTTATCTACAAATTTATCACTAAAGATACGGTGGAAGAAAAGATTCTTGCCTTACAAAACCGGAAGCGGAAAGTGGCTGAATCTCTGATTACTACAGAAGAAAGTTTTGTTAAATCGTTGACGGCAAAAGATATCGAAGAAATTTTAAGCTGACTTTTTTGAGCCGACTTTTGGAAGGGTAAGCTGATATTTAACTGAAATTGTACGTATCAGAATAATTACCGCAACACTGATAAATGAGTTCATATTATCATCAACATTAAGCAGTTTTAATAATACAAAGATAGCTGCCCCTGATAAACAGGCAGTAGCATATATCTCCTTCTTGAAAATAAGGGGCACTTCATTGATGAGGGTATCCCGTATAACACCGCCCATAACCGCAGAAAACATACCCATAATGATGGCCGCAAGAGGAGCAACATCATAAAACAAAGCTTTCTGAACCCCTACAACGGTATAGAGTGCAATACCTAAAGTATCAAAGAGGAAAAAAGTACGGCGGTATTTAAGGATATAATATTTAAAAATAATAGCAATGATTACACCAAGGGTTATTGCAATCAGGTAATTCCCATCCACCACCCAGGTTGGGCGAACACCCAAAATCATATCTCTGAGGGTACCTCCACCCACAGCAGTAACAAAACCTGTGAACGTAACACCAAAAATATCACGGTACATATTTTTATCCGAAGCCGCCAATGCACCTGATACTGCGAATACCAGCGTTCCGAGAAGATCTATATAATAAGGTAATTGCATCCTGATTTCTAAAATAGAAAATAATGAATCAATTTATGAATAAAGGTTAAGAATGAATAGTTTTTGCAAAACAAGCCGATTTCAGATATCATTGAGAAAAACACGATATTCTTCCAGGCTGATAAAATCAGCACCCATACTTTCCAGGTGACTGGTATAAACCTGACAATCAATCAGCTTAAAATTTTTGTGCTGGCATAAAGAAATCAAGGCTGCCTTTGATGCATTACTGACATTTGAGAACATGCTTTCTCCGCAAAAAACATGATTGATCTGAACACCATACAAACCTCCAACCAAAAGGTCATTCTCCCAAACTTCAACAGAATGAGCATAACCAAGATTGTGTAATTGAATATAAGCCGACATCATTGTGTCAGTAATCCAGGTTCCCTTTTGATCCTTTCTGATGGAATTTGCACAAGCATTTATCACCCTAGTAAAAGCCTGATCGTAAGTAATTCTGAAACTGCCGGATCGTAAGATCTTTAGCATGGAAGAAGACACTTTCAATTTTTCAGGAAACAATACGAATCGCTCCTGCGGGGCATACCATAATATTGGATCACCCTCAGAGAACCAGGGGAAAATTCCGTTCCGATAAGCCAAAAGCAGTCTTTTAGTAGATAGATCACCCCCAATTGCCAGCAAACCATCCGCATCAGCGAGTTCAGGGGAAGGGAACCAGATCTTATCTTCCGATAATTGGATGATCATTCTTTACAGCTATTGAAATTAATTGCTTTTAAAGAAAATGAGAATATAAAGTGCAACTATTTGTAAAACAGCCGCATACAATACCAAAGATCCCGGGTTGTATTTATCCTTTACAAATAAAATGGTTGAAAATACAGGCCCGATAAAAGCAAAAGCTATCATCGGAAGCCATAAAAGTTCGAAAACTGCTCCAATAAAGGCATTATTATAAACATTTGAAGACTTTGCTGTCAACCAGTAAAGAATTGTGATGATACTCAGGATAAACAATACCTGATTTCTCCCTGAATTTTTAAATGAAGCTAACCTGTCTGGCATATCTTTATTTTTCACATTGCGTGATTATTTGCAATTTTGTTCAATAAAGGATGCTGATTTATCACTGCCAAGCCTTCTGATAATGTGAAAATCTTCGCATGCACCCTCAAAATCCTCCTGTTTTAGCTTACGTTGTGCCTGCTTTAACAAACGGTCTATGAATTTTTCATCATATCCTAGCTGGTATTTAAGCGCCTCCATCCGCATTTCACCAGCTTCATCCGTGACTCCGGGAACTTTCTTATCATAATAATTAAAGATTACTTCACTCATTCCCCTTCTTGCCTGATAAGCATTGATTGCTGCACTAATTTCATCCTTTGAACGCTGCTCACATTTAAAGTCGCGCAATGTAAAATTTACCGGCAAAACCATTGAGACCAGAGTATCGTGATCTGCAGGCATAATCCATTTACCGGAGGTGAGGCGAACAACGCGCAATGCCTCAAGGTCCAGATCTGTACCAAAGCCTTTCTGTACTTCTGATTGGTAAATACGTCCCTGCTTATTCAGTTTAAAACTTATAGTAACCGTCCCCTGAAGACAATTATCCCTGGAGTATTCAGGATAGATCATAACATTGTAAATAAAGGTACTTAGATTTTTTCCCTTAAACACCGGCTGATCATCAGCAAAGAGTGATGTAAGATGCAGGAATAAACTAAAAATGAAGTTAAGAGCCATATTCTAATTTAACGAAAAAATAGGGATATGATTATTATAAGGTCAATTTACTCAGCCGAACAGAAAGCGATAATTATAAACGTAATGAGAAAGTGCTCCGGCAACAACAAAAAGATGCCAGATTTCATGACTATGAATGTTCTTGCCCATTGGCTTATCCTTATAATAAAAAACAGTACCTCCAATGTAGAATACCCCTCCAAGCAGCATCCAGCCTATAGCAGGTAAGGATAGTTTTTCTGCCATTTCATTCATTAAAGGCACAATTAATGCCCCCATCGCGATATAAATCCCAAGGGAAAGTCCTTTATGCTGAAGGCGATTAAAAATTTTTAGTGTACATCCGGCTAATGCAATGGTCCAGATCATTCCGAAAAGGGTCCATCGGGTATACCCATCAAACACAAGCAATGCCGTTGGTGTGTAGGATCCGGCTATCATAAGGTAAATGCAGCAATGATCGATCTTTTGCCAGAATCTGACCTCAGCCTCTGTATTCGGATAACTATGATAAATTGAACTTATTCCAAACAGAACGACGGTACAGATTCCATAAACCCAGGCAGCTGTATATTCAATTGGCAAATCTGCCCTATTGAGCAGGAGAATAGTTCCGGGTATTGCGAGAATGGCCGGAATAAGATGGGTATAAAAATTTACTGGCTCACGAATGGTTCTCATTGCAATCAATCATCCTGGCCCGATTCATCTGCCTGACGAGGCTCTTTACCAATCTTTTCGAAGAGTTTATCCATCTTCTCAACATATTCACTGGTATCGTCCAGAAAAAATTCAAGATGCGGAACTATTCGTACCTGATCCTTGATACGGTTCCCTAATTTATATCGGATCTCATTGGAATGAGATTTAATAGTATTTAATGACAATGAGTTATTGGTGCTGTTAAAAAAGCTCAGGTAAACTCTGGCGATAGCCAGATCTGGTGAAACCCTCACTTTGGTTATTGTTACCATGATATTGGGTAAAAAATTCAATCCCTCCCGCTGGAATATCTCAGCCAGATCTTTCTGAATAACTCCTGCAAACTTCTGTTGACGTTTAGATTCCATAAAATTGGGGATTAAGAAAGTTAATAAATTAAAAAATCAATCTGAATGTTTCAGTTTTAATCGATACAGACTCATTCAATAGCATACTCTGATCAATAAAGCAATTTATCATAAGGGTAACGTTTCGTATGAATCGCCTTTACCTTTTCATATAATAATGCCCTGAATTCTTCAATATTTTCTTTATTCAATGCCGAAATAAAAATTGCCGGATTTCTGTCCTTATTCATCCAGCTGTTTTTAAAGTCAGCAAGAGTAAGTGGTGGATGCTCATCCTGCGGGTCAAAATCTGCAGGTTTATAGGCATCAATCTTATTAAATACGGTAATTATCTCTTTATCGATTGCCCCCATGTCCTTCAGGGTTTCATTGACTGTATTGATCTGATCTTCAAAATTAGGATGTGATATGTCAACCACATGTATTAAAATATCAGCTTCACGAACTTCATCAAGAGTTGATTTGAAACATTCAATCAGATGATGGGGCAATTTGCGAATAAATCCTACTGTATCTGAGAGCAGAAAAGGCAGATTTTCAATCACCACTTTCCTCACTGTGGTATCAAGTGTAGCAAAAAGTTTATTCTCTGCAAATACTTCCGATTTGGAGATCATATTCATGATCGTTGATTTACCAACGTTTGTATAGCCAACGAGTGAAACCCTGACCAACTGAGCCCGGTTCTTCCTTTGGGTCAGATTTTGCTTATCAATTTCCTTTAAGCGCTCTTTTAATAAGGATATTTTATTCAGAATTAAACGACGGTCAGTTTCGATCTGGCTTTCACCCGGACCACGCATCCCGATACCACCTTTCTGCCGCTCAAGGTGAGTCCATAAACGCGTTAAGCGGGGAAGTAAATATTGTAATTGTGCAAGCTCAACCTGAGTTTTTGCCTGAGATGTTTGTGCTCTTTTTGCGAAAATATCAAGAATCAAATTACTGCGATCAAGTATTTTTACCTGCAGCTCATTTTCAATATTCCGGAGTTGGGAAGGTGAAAGTTCATCATCAAAAATGACCATATCAATCTCTTCCGACTTAACGTAGGCATTGATTTCTTCGAGTTTTCCGGTTCCAACAAATGTAGCCCTGTCAGGACGCTGCATCCGCTGTGTAAATGCCTTTTGTGTTTCTCCACCTGCAGTTTCAACTAAAAATTTAAGCTCATCCAGATACTCATGGGTTTGCTCTTCTGTCTCACCCGGTGTAATTATACCCACAAGTACCGCTCTTTCAGGCTTAGCTTCAGTATCGAAAAATTTTTGTCTGGGCATTTATATGTATTAATAATTGCAAAGATAAGAGTTTGACACGGAGTAATTGAACAGCAGGCTGTCAGAATATTCCCGGCAATTCTTATAAAATAATGGTCTTTAAATCCTGGATACAAACTCTTTCATCGCTTTGCCGGGATCTATTTCCTTCATGAAGTTTTCTCCGATTAAGAACCCATCAAATCCCGCGGTTCTCAATTCCTTTATCGTTTTAGGATCACTGATTCCACTTTCAGAAATTTTCAAAAACCTTGATGGAATATGCTTAACAAGGTCATAAGAATGCTGCACCGAAACTGAGAAATCGCCCAGATTTCGATTATTTACCCCTATTGCATCCAAATCATCACAGATACTACGATCTAATTCTTCTCTGTTATGAACCTCCAGAAGGACATTGAGACCCAGATCTTTTGCACATTTTGCTAATTTTCGGACTTCTGCAGGGGTTAAAATAGCAGCAATCAACAAAATGATATCCGCCCCCAATGCTTTGGCTTCAAAGATCTGGTACTCATCAAGCATGAAGTCCTTCCTCAATAATGGCAGATTATTTACCTTTCTTGCACCGAGCAAATCCTCATCCTTTCCACCAAAAAAACTCCTGTCGGTCAGGACTGAAAGTGCAGATGCCCCGGCAGCAGCATAGCCACTGGTAACCTCTTCAACAGAAAGGCGGTCGTTTTTTCTTCTCTCTTCTTCAGAACGATCTTATCGAGAATATTTCCGCCCGAAGCGTTTTTAGAATTCGTATCATTTGTAGTCATATCTTCAAATTCTTGGCTCAGCTCAGCCAGTTAGAGATCATCAATTTCCCATGTTCAGTAAGCACAGATTCAGGATGAAACTGAACACCACGTACGTCGAGAGTACGGTGACTCAATGCCATAATCACTCCTTCAGGATCCGTGGCAGTTACATTGATCACATCGGGAACGAGATCATTCCTGACTGCCCATGAATGATAGCGCCCTACCTTAAACTGTTTTGGGCAATCCTTAAACAGCTTTTCATTTTCGTCGAGTACGGTAATCTCTGTGGCTCTTCCATGAACAGGACGGGACAGGTTGTACAATTCACCTCCAAAAACTTCGGCAATTGCCTGTAAGCCAAGGCAAATGCCCAAAATACTCTTTGTGGGAGAATACGTTCGGATCACATCCAGCAAAAGGCCTGATTCTGATGGTATCCCAGGCCCTGGAGAAAGCAGGATTTTTTCAAAATCATTCACATCAGCCAGCTTGAATTTATCATTTCTCCATACCGTTGCCTGATGACCTGTTTCATGAAGCAGATGTACCAGATTGAAGG
This sequence comes from Sphingobacteriales bacterium 16-39-50, assembly GCA_002257025.1. Classification (GTDB taxonomy): domain Bacteria; phylum Bacteroidota; class Bacteroidia; order Sphingobacteriales; family Sphingobacteriaceae; genus Daejeonella. The sequence continues at coordinate 6,308 of NCHA01000029.1, forward strand.
TAAATGAGTCGTAATTGTCTATAACGAGTATGTTCATTTATATTATTTCTATTAAAACTATCAATTATATTGAGGTCGGAAATCGGAAATCTGAAGTCTGAGGTAAGAAGTATGAAAACTACCTCAGACATCAGACCTCCGACTTCATACTTCTTATATTTCCCCCGCCAACTCCAATGCCTTCCTTAGTGCCGCTATTTTATTATTCACCTCATTAAGCTCACTTTGCGGGTCTGAATCTGCCACAATACCTGCTCCCGCCTGATAATGCAGCACATTATTCTGGCTAAGGAATGAGCGGATCATGATTGCATGATTAAAATCGCCGTTGAAACCCATGAATCCAATTGCTCCGCTATAAAACCCTCGTTTCTGTCCTTCAAAACGATCTATAAGCTGCATCGCCATATATTTCGGTGCTCCGCTTAGTGTTCCTGCAGGATAGGTATCCCCAACAACATCAAAAGGATCAACTGAACTCTGGAGCTCGCCCGTCACTTTAGAAACCATGTGTATCAGGTGTGAATAGTATTGAATCTCTTTAAATGACTTTACTTCAACTTTATCGCAATGTCTGCTCAGATCATTTCTGGCCAGATCAACCAGCATTACGTGCTCGGCATTCTCCTTGACATCCCTTTTCAGATTTTCAGCGAGTTCGGCATCCTGAAGGCTGTTTCCAGTCCTTTTAAAAGTACCGGCAATCGGGTAAATAGTTGCAACATTATTTTTAATCGTGAGCTGTGCTTCGGGCGAAGATCCGAATAACTTAAAATCGCCGTAATCGAAATAAAACAGATAGGGAGAAGGATTTATCGACCTTAGGGCACGATACACATTAAATTCATCTCCTAAAAATGGTTTGGAGAAAGCTCTGGAAGGAACAATTTGAAAGACATCCCCGCGGTAAACATGCTTTTTTACATTTTCTACAAGGCTGATAAACTGCTCATCGGTAAAATTAGATTTTTCCTCTCCATTAAGATTGAATTTATACTCCGGAAAATTTTTATTCTGGATTAGATACTGAATCTTCTCCAGCCCGTCGGGCGCATTCTTTTCTGTCCGGTGTTCCAGCAGATATAATTCATTTTTGAAATGATCAATGACAATAATATACCGGTAAACATGATATTGCATTAATGGTATATCCCTTCCCTCTGCAGGTTTTGAGTGTAATTTGATATCTTCAAAATGCTCTACACTCTCATAAGCAAAATAACCGAACAAGCCATTTGAAATAAACTTAAAATCATCGGTGGATGCAGATTCAAACTGTTTCCTGAATATTGAAACCTGTTTCTTCAGTTCAAGATCTTTCAGAGGATATTGCTCCCTTTCGCCGTCAGGGAAATAGGTCTCCAATTTATCAGCTGTTAAAACTATACCTGCAATTGGATCACAACAAACATAACTGAGACTGTTTTCTCTGCTATGATAGTCAGAACTTTCGAGCAAAATACTGTTTGGAAAAACATCGCGTAAACGCAAATATATACTCACCGGGGTAGTGGTATCGGCAAGCAATTTCTTGTGGGAAGTGTATAATTTATATTTCTTCATAGTAATTTATGTTTTCTGATCCGGATTCAATCTTTTTGCAATCACAGACCATAAAAAAACCCGACGTTTCAGGGCGTCGGGTTTTATATTTTTAAGGTTTTACTTGATTAAAATTGATCAAAATACCTGTTCCCTGCGCCCTTTTCTAAAGTGCACCACCAATTTGCTGTATTTTGTTTGATGTTCATCGCTCACAAAAATATAAAGAAATTTGAGAATGCAAATTTTTTCGTTTGTTTATCCTAAAATCGGGCGACCGCTTTGATAAATTGCTACCACAATAACCAAAACAGCTAAACCGTAGTACAAAGCAATCGATCTGTGTTTATTGAAAGCATCCGCAGCTTTTTTGGAACGGGAGTGACCTACAGTAATCAGAACAATTGCAAACAGCATCATAACCGAATGCTCAACTGTCCAGTAACGGGTCATAGCATCTTTCATTGCTTCTCCCATATTAGCATAATTTACTGCCGGACTGAAAAAATAAAGTATCAGTCCAACAAGAAACTGTGTATGAGTAAAGATCATCGCAAATAAATTCACTTTGCGGTTATTTTGTGTATAGGGCTTCTTACCAAATAATCCAACTATAGCTAATAATAAAGCAACAGCCAATAATAAAAGGACTATATATCGAAGTCCGGAGTGCAAGCCTAATAAAGTAGAATACATATCATTTAAATTTATAACCAAAGTAAAGAAAAAACCTGCATTAATAACAATCCAAAATACGCTTAACGGGCATCGAGGTAAATAGCTTCGGGGCTGCTTGTCAGATCTGCAATAACAATAGGTGCAATATTACCTGTTCCTGAGTAATTGAAGACTAGAATTTTACGCTTCGCCTTTTCAGCTATATAAATCAAATCTTTACCTTCCCGGTCATCCCAGGCCACATCCACTGGATTTCCGAGTCTGGTAAGAGCACCCTTGATGGTTCTTGAAGGAACAATCGCAGCACCAGATTCTGTAAATTTTGAACTGGCATCTGTAATGATATGAATGGACCCATCAGAATCAAAGCCAGCTGCACTTGCTTCGGCTATATCAGTCAGGATCAGAACATCCCGCGAAGATGAATAGGTAATACCATGGAGTCTCGTAGCACCGCTTACAATAATTTTCTTTGTTGGAACGATCGGCCCTACGGCTAATGCTGAAGCATTTTCAAATAGCTGCACCTCTGCCCTGTTTTGATCAATCACCACATAAAGGCGGTCATTTTCGAGATGAATTCCCCAGGGCTGTCCATTGAGCTTTAGCTTTTTGTCAGCCAAAACAATATCCTTGAGAGTGCTTACATTATTGTATACATAAATCGCACTATCGATATTACTGGATATATATAACATATCCCTGGATCGGTCAAAAGCTATTTCACGAGCGCTCAACAAACCTTCATGTACAAAGGAACTCTTACTCACCAGGCTTCCATCAGTGTTTACCTTAAAAGTCTTGATATTCTTATTCAACCTGCTTACCTGATATACCACACCGGAGTAAGGATCAAACAGGATACCGTTACCATCAGGCAATTGGGAATTGAATTTATAAGGTTCGGTAAATTTAGCCTGATCTGCGGGATCAAAGATAAGAGTGCTGTTAACTGCCGCATCCGTATCGGCATTTGAAACATACAATCTTGACACTGTACTTTTGGGCATCGCCTCATTTTCATCTTTGACACAGGATGAAAAAATGAGCGATGGAAGAATACAGATGATTATATAAAACAGGATTCTTGATTTCATATTGAGTTCCAAAGTTAAGAGTTGAAACGAATAAATACTCAAGCTATTTTTGAGAAGCCAAAATCTTTAAATAAAATAAGCTCCTGATGGGCAGGAGCTTATTTAAACTAACCAATTATAAACCTGTTGAATAAGGTTTGCTGTAAGGGAAGGAGTCGAACCTTCACGAAGCAGTTATTTCCCGGTTAAGGTATTTCCCAGATCTTCGCCACCGAGACGAGGAGGTGTGTCTGCCAAATTTCACCACCTTACAGTGTGTAAACAATCATTTTCTGATTGCTTAGAACAAATGTAAATATAAGCCTCATTCTTTGCAAATATTTTAACATATTATTTTAATTTTTACTTATTTAGCATTTCTAATCCCATTAAATTAACAATTTAATAATTGAAAGATAATATTTAAGCTAAAAATTTCAAACCTGTTAATAATATTCTCAGGGATTAATGAACAGGTATACAATCAGATTTGATTTAAATAAAATAAGCTCCTGATGGGCAGGAGCTTATTTAAACTAACCAATTATAAACCTGTTGAATAAGGTTTGCTGTAGGGGAAGGATTCGAACCTCCACGAAGCAGTTATTTCCCAGTTACGGTATTTCCCAAATCTTCGCCACCGAGACGAGGAGGTGTGTCTGCCAAATTTCACCACCCTACAGTGTGTAAGCAAGCTATTTCTGATTGCTTGATACAAATGTAAGTAAACTTCTTATTCCTTGCAAATATTTTAATGATTTGATTTAATTTTTATATTATTATTAATTTTAACATTAAATTGATGACAATATCGTAATTTGTCTGAAAAATAGGAGGTTTAAATTTCAATATTGTTAAAGGGAATAAGGGTAGGCTAGGTCGTTTTTAGGTTTGTTGATTGGTATGAGACAAAAATATTTATTCTTGAATCATCAGAAGGGTAATGATCTGGAAAGCAGGTGCTGTGATTCTTCGGTTTGGGCAGCCGGGCTCTCCCCCCGGACTTGATCCGGGGTGACGCTGCGATCCCGTTTAGATGGCAGGGATGGTGCTGCTATTACTGTTAATTTACGATATAGATGGGCATTGTCATTCTAAACTGTGCAAGCTGCCGCACCAAAGAACTTCTGTCCTGAGTAATATAAACCGGATCACAGCATTAGCCTTTGCCAGCAGATAAATTTCAATTCAAATGTAATTTTATTGGCAAAGCTACTGCGTAGAGCCGGACTACCAGGACCAAAGAGACACAGGCCCTGCTTTTCAAAAAAAATCTATGAACTATGCGACATAAAACTAAATGTTCCTCCTTCGAATTTTTTTTTATTGATTCAATGAAATTACTTAGTTAACCGGATGTCAGTCTAAATTAAAATTACCGGCACCTCCTCTAGCAGTATCCCGCAAATAAAATAAGCTCCTGATGGGCAGGAGCTTATTTAAACTAACCAATTATAAACCTGTTGAATAAGGTTTGCTGTAGGGGAAGGAGTCGAACCTTCACGAAGCAGTTATTTCCCAATTAAGGTATTTCCCAGATCTTCGCCACCGAGACGAGGAGGTGTGTCTGCCAAATTTCACCACCCTACAGTGTATAAACAATCAATTTGCGATTGCTTATTACGAATGTATAACAAGTCCCCATTTATTGCAAATGTTTTAATAAACTATTTCAATTTTTACATAAATAATAATTATATTGCATAATTATTAATAATCCTACAATTAAAAATGGAAAACAGAAGCCAAAATTTCGAACTTGACAATCTGGATACACAGATACTCTGCATATTGATGGAAGATGCAACGATTCCTTACACTGAAATTGCTAAGAAATTAATCGTTTCTGGTGGAACTATCCATGTAAGGATGAAAAAAATGCAGGATATGGGAGTTATAAAAGGATCTCATCTTATCATTGATCCGCAAAAGATTGGATACGATATATGTGCGTTTTTAGGTATCTATCTCGAAAAGGGGTCTCAGTATAAAGATGCTGTTGAAAACCTAAGGAAAATAAAAGAAGTGGTAGAACTACATTATACTACTGGTTCTTACAGTATGTTTGCCAAAATCATCTGCAGGGATACCAATCATTTGAGGCAGGTCCTTAATGAAGATATACAGGGAGTAAAAGGGATTCAGCGGACTGAAACCCTGATCTCTCTCGAAGAAAGTATTAAACGTCAGATCACACTTTGATAATCCTGAAAAATAAAAGAGCCCTCCCGAAATTATTCCGGGAGGGCTCTTTTGTATATTAGTAGGCTCTTAAGCTTCTTTGTAAAGAACGCTTTTTACAGCAGCAACTACGCGTTCTGCGTTTGGAAGTGCTTCTTTGATCAGTGTTGGAGCATAAGGAAGCGGAACATCAGCACATGCAACTCTCAGAACCGGAGCATCAAGATAATCAAATGCATCTTTCTGAACTTTGAATGCAACCTCAGTTGCGATTGAACCTAAAGGCCAGGCCTCTTCCACAAAAACCATACGATTGGTTTTCTTCACCGAATTAATGACAGTGTCGTAATCAATCGGGCGAATAGTACGCAAATCGATCACTTCAGCGTTGATACCTTCTTTAGTTAATTCTTCAACTGCAGGCATAACCACCCTTGAAAGCATTTTTCCAAAGGTTACAATGGTTACATCAGTTCCTTCTTTAACTATATTAGCCTTGCCAATTGGCAGGTAATACTCTTCTTCAGGTACCTCACCCTTATCCCCATACATCACCTCAGATTCCATAAAAATTACAGGATCCGGATCCAGGATAGCTTGTTTCAATAAGCCTTTTGCATCATAAGGGGTGGATGGAACAACAACCTTTAATCCCGGGCAATTTGCATACCAGCTATCAAAGTTCTGAGAATGCTGAGCACCCAGCTGACCTGCATTTCCTGTAGGACCACGGAAAACAATAGGACATGAAAACTGCCCGCCACTCATGCTAAGTACTTTTGCTGCTGCATTGATCACCTGATCTATTGCTACAAGGGAGAAATTAAAGGTCATGAACTCAACAATAGGATTGAGGCCGTTCATTGCTGCACCAATACTGATTCCTGTGAAACCTAATTCAGCAATCGGGGTATCAATAACTCGTTTAGGACCAAATTCCTCGAGCATTCCCTGACTAACTTTGTATGCTCCGTTATATTCGGCAACTTCTTCACCCATTAAAAAAATCTTATCGTTCTTACGCATTTCTTCATTTAATGCTTCACGAAGTGCCTCTCTGAATTGTATTTCTCTCATGTGTAAAATCAATTTTTGGAACGCAAATATAAGGCTATCAATTATTAATTACGAATTATTAATTACGAATTGTAGATACCGTTAAATAGTTAAAAAATGATTTTCAATTATGAATTACGAAATTTCGGCAATGAATGAATTTTAGAATGAAAACTGAAAACTTAATTCAAACAAAAACATTTGCATTTGCAATTCGAATTGTAAACACAAGTAAATTTTTGAAAAATGAGAAGCATGAATTTACTCTTTCACAACAAATGCTTAGAAGCGGAACCTTCATAGGAGCAAATGTTGAGGAAGGTATAGGAGCCCAATCGAAAGCTGATTTCATTTCAAAGTTTTCTATAGCCTATAAGGAAGCCAGAGAAACCTCCTAATGGCTAAGGTTACTATGTGCAACCAATTATTTAACACAAGAAATGAGTGATAGTTTAATTTATGATGCAGAAGAGATATGTCGGATAATTGGAAAAATTCAAATAACATCCAAAAGAAACTGATATCCGCACCTCCGTAATTCGTAATTCGTAATTCAAATCCCCTACCTCTGACAAATCCCCTTAAACGAGCAGTATTTGCAATTATCAGTATTCGCAGTTTGTCTGAATGGTACTGATCTGTCGAATAACTCATTCAATTTTTCCTTTAATTTGAGAGCAAACTGATCTTTTAAACCAGCAAGATTCTCATCTGTCAGAATTAAACCATCTTTGCCTTTCTCAGAAAATAGAGTTCCCTTTTTAAAATCCTTGACAGTATAAAGATGTGGCTCCACCTCGCTTACATTTCTTGCGCTCTCATAAACCAACGTATAAAAAAGCGTTTGAAGCAGCGCCTTATTCTGATCTTTTCCTTCTTCAGCAAACAGACCCTCAAAATCAGCATACTTTAACTGATCCTTACCGGTTTTATAATCTACGATCCGGGTTTTATTTTGATGAATATCTACCCTATCAATGATTCCCATTAATCTGACCTGTTCTTCCCTGCCCTCTACCTGAATTGAAAACAGGGGAGTATAAGCTTCTCTGTCTTCCAGCTCCTTAATTATGAAAGGTGCAATTTGCTCATCATGCCGCAACACTTTCAAAGCATACTGCTCAATTACCTTTACGATGATCTGCTGCAAGGCACTTTCCAAAAATTCATAATCCGGGTTAAGCTTCAGCTCCTGAATCATAGCGGCTTTAGACATAGCCGGTAGCAATTTTTCACGCTGCCTGATGTAATCAGCAGTCACTTCCTTGCCAAGAGAATCACGATAAAAACTTTCCATCACAGTATGCAGCATGGTTCCCACGGTATGCGGGCCGATCTCATCAGGCAAATCCTTTGGCTCTGCAAGACCTGCTATTTTACCAAAGAAAAACTTCAGCGAACAGCTTACATAGTCAGTAAATGCAGATGCAGAGATCTTTTTATCGTATTTGCTATCAGAATTCCGTTTTAAATAGGTCCGAAGTTTATCCAGCACCAGACCACTCTTGCTGACTTCTATACTTTTTGGAGTTGAAATCTCAATTGACTGATTCTGCTGTAAAACATGAGTAAATTTGCAGGTTGTTTCAAATTTCAGTTGTTTAATAAACCTGCTTTCCTCTCCACTGCTTCCGGCTTTGTCATCAGTAATACCGATATAAACCAGGGTAACTTTCTTAGCACAATGCAGGAGTCGATAAAAGAAATAAGCAAAAATGGAGTTTTGGTTTTCAAGCACTGGTAGTGCAAAAGCTCTTCTCACATTATCCGGGATGAAAGATGGGGTAATACTCACCTTAGGAAGTACCCCCTCGTTCATTCCAAGTACAATTAATTCATCGAAATCAAGACAACGGCTTTCGAGCAGACCCATGACCTGCAATCCTGATAAAGGCTCTCCATCAAAAGGCACAGTAAGTCCTGCCAAAGCCCTCCTGATTGTTCTAAGCACAAATCCTGCGTTTATCTCGGGCATTGCGCCAGCATTCCCCAGCTCTGCAAAACTATCTGAAAGTACATTCAGTGTTTTAACCGCCTCAGCAATAAGTAAACTTTCCAGTTTTCGCAGATCGGCAATTTGCTCAGAAACCAGCAAAAGTAAGCTGCCTAAATTCCTGATAGAATCGGCAGGACTTTCAAACGGACCGAAGGTAAGTCCGGCAATTTTACCGGTACTTCTCAGTTCCTGAAGTATAAATCTGGCCTTCTTTTCTTCAATAATCTCCTTGTGGATCTTATTCCTCTGTTCAATATCGGTGGCAATCAGGGGATTAAATATATAGGTCAGAACCTTTGGATAAGCAATGGAAATCTTATCACCCGAGGCAATTTCTTCCTGAATATCCAACCAGAGATCACATAATCCGAATACTGCTGACTGCTCAAAAGGATAACCCATAGTGATATTCAGGCTTTCATCATCAACGGTTTGAAGAACCGGAAGCAAAAGACTCTCATCGGCAAGGATAATCGCTTTTGAAGCAGGATCATTCTTATCTGTACTCCCCGGGAGCAATTCAGCAAGCAATTTGCCCTGAGCTATTTTACCCAAGGCCTGAACTATAGTAAACTCCTTTTTCGGATCATTAATCCGGTTTTCGGAAATCGCAAACTGGTTTTCGAGACCTACAGTATTGATATTCCTCCTGATAAAATGTCCGGCTTCCTGAATATTATCAGAAAAATAATGCTCATCGGCATCAAAATAAAATGAGCAACGACCTTCATCCTGCCATGATCTGAACAAAATTTCCTCTGCTCTTGATAAAGCGTTAAAGCCTACAAAAGCAATATGGCTGAATTCATTTAAAAATCCCGGATCAGATTCCTTTCCTTCAGCAAGATTACGGTACATCTTTGCACTGCTAAGCAAGCCCTGTTCAGCAAGCCTTGCATGGAAATTCTGGTATAGATGCGGCATCCGATGCCACATTTCGATGAATTTCTCCTGAACCTTGTTCTGCTTTTCCTGAGAAAATGACGACCAGAAACTCTCCATAAAGGCAAGTTGTTCCTCCTCAAAATTTGGAAACTGCTGCTCGAGTTCAGCGATACTGCCTATCAGATTAAAGACCTTCACCGGATCGGCCATGTAATAATCTATCTGTGAAAAATCAGAAACAATGATCTCCGCCAAAGGATAAAAGACATCGGCACTTACAGGCTCTTTACCTTCCTTTTTTAAAAGAAGATTGTATTCAGAATAGAGTACAAAGAATTGCTTTAGCTGAGATGCACAAACCAGACTGGTTGATTCTGAGAAAAATTGCTGGATTGTATAAAATCGGGGACTCCAGATTGGCTTACCGCTGATCTCTGCCAGGTACTTCCGCAGAAATAATTGAGGTCGTTTATTATTGAATACAATTGCAACATCCTGAAGATCTTTTCCGAAGCGGTTCAACAGATCTTCGGCAACCCGGTACAGAAACTTATCCGATGATTTATTCTCCATGATCAGACTTTCTGTAGTTTACGATCCTGTGCATACCATAAATAGGCATCAACTTGCTCAAATTCACCCATTTTCATCAGATTATCGCGGTAAAGGCTGATATCTGCAATATATTTATTGTTTTGCGCCCCAAATTTAAAATCCAGTAAAACTGCACTCTTCTCAAAGACAAACAGTTTATCAGGCCTTTTTACAGTTCCTGAATCAATAATCATATCCTTTTCACTGATAACTGATTTTGCGGTTTTAAACCATTGTCTTATTTCATCCTGAAGCAAAACATCCCCAACTGCCTGTCTGATCTCCTCTCTTTCTGATTCCCTGATAAGTCCCTCCTGAACCTTTTCAGAAATGAGTTTATCAAGATCTTCGGTACCGCTCAACGTTTCCAATAATTTATGCATCACGATTCCCTTGCGCTGCTTTGCATTGAACCAGGAATCCTCCTTCATGCTGTTCCGCTTGAATCGCTCGGTTAGCTGCTCATTCACATGATATTTATGAATCCTTAAAGATTCATGTTCTGAACTTTTATCAGCATCCGGAATCAGAACCGGAAGCTCACCCATAAAATAGTGAGTTTCATTTGATTCAAATTGCAGGTCAGCAGTATCTCCATTCTCGAATAAGCCTGATAATATCGATTGCATATTCTTCGTAGAACTCTCTTTACCATCCTTCTTCTTAGCGGGAACATTTGGGCAAATCAGGCAGAGATAATCTTTCGCCCTGGTTGTTGCCACATACATGGTATTGATCACATCCATATAACCCAGCATAACTTCTTCAAAATAATCCCGGGCAAAAACAGTAGATGCCAGTCCTTTTCCAAGATCTACAGGAAAAGATTTAAACTGCTCAAAACCAGTCGGTTTAGCATCCGCCCATAAGAGATTTCTTTGTTGTCCGTTAGAGGATTTAGCAAAGCCCCAGCTAATAAAAGGCACAATCACCGCCTTGAACTCAAGACCCTTGGATTTATGAACTGTCATTACCTGAACTGCATCCTGACTCTCTGAAGATGGTAAGGCCTTCCCCGAACCCTCATTATCCCACCATTCCAAAAAAGAGCCGATTCCCTGATCTCCGGCAGCTGCGAACACAGCCACCTGATCCCTGAAGGCAAGCAGAAAAGGAATCAGATATTCAGAATCATCAATTCCGAGACGGTAAATATGAATCAGTTTCTCGGTCAATTCACCAACAGGCAGGTGCTTGAATGAGTTTAGACCTCTACATAATTCAATAGGTAATATATCTTCCATTGATGAGATCTGGCCTGAAGCCATATTCATCCAATGATTGCTGTTTATTTCGATCAGGGTATTATCAGAACCCTGAATCTGCGACCAAAGCCGTGCACATTCGGCCTTAAAAATTCCACTCTCCGATTCCCTGACAGTCAATAATCGGAAGGTTGAAAGTAATAAAGCAATAGCCGGATTATTCATAATCTTCAGGGCCTCTCCCGATATTACCTGAAAGGATTTTCCAGCGGCTTCAGTAAGGCGGTCCTGATTCACTTTTTGAAAAATACATTCAAGAATCTCCTCTGCTTCACGATTTGACCGCACCAGAATACCAATATCTCTCATTGAAACACCCTGCTTTAAAAGCTCTGTCAGTTTTTCAATGGTATATTCTGCGGCTTCAGACTGGTCCTCCTCTTCATCCTGCTCATCGCTCGGATAAGATTTTGGTTTCTTTGAAAAGAATTTTACTTCAATTTTTCCTCCGGCCAGGGTTTTATCTGTTATTTCCTGATGACTTCCTTCGTAGGCCCTGGCAATCATGCTGCTATTCTCTATCTCCCATGAATCATGAAGGTATTCCGGGGCCGTTTCATAAAAAATATCATTCAGATTCTGCTGCAAAATTGCAGGCAGACTGCTATACAGAAAATTATTAAAACGGATGATATTTTCTGCACTTCTGCGATTAAACATCAGATTCTCTTCAGCCACATTATCCTCAAGCAGATCCCTTTTCAAATTACTATGCAGAATCCGCCAGTCACCGTTTCTCCAGCGATAAATCGATTGTTTTACATCTCCTACAACCAGGTGGGCCGAATGGCCACCATGCGAACCTTCTGCAATTGCATTTTTAAGCAGGGGCAAAAAATTCATCCATTGAAATGTGCTGGTATCCTGGAACTCATCAAAGAGGAAATGTTTATACTTATTTCCTGTTTTCTCCCAAATAAATGAAGGATTATCTGCATCAGAACCTGTTATGCCCTTCAAAAGCTGCTGAGCATCTGAGATCAGCAAAGCCCGTTTTTCTGAACGGTAATCCTTTAAAAGATCGGCCATTCGCTGCATCAAACGAAGGTATGAACTGTTCTTATTAATGGCCAGATAGGTATTATAGATTTCTATACCTTCATCATAATAGGCTAATAACTTAGCTAAAAGCGGGTTTATCTGCTCGAACAGGTGCTCTACCAGGCTGGTATCTTTCAATGCCCGGTTTGGCCATTGGTCAAAATCATTCAGTAGTTTCCTGAGAGCCTCAACTTTAGCTAAATCTCCCTGAATGATTTTACCCAGTTTTAGAAGCGGATTGTTGGTCTTTCCACCCAAATCTTTTGATTCAATCCCCGAAGCGTCAAAAAGTTTCTCAATACTTTTAGTCTTTTCAATTATCTGTTCAGTAAAGGTTTTTATTCCCTTTTTTATCTGATTGCGCAGGGCATTGAATTCCTTTGTCTGCTCAGGGCCCATAGCCTGCATAGCCTCCTGAAAGGGGTAGTAGCGTTCCTTAAATATTTCGTTAGCAAGCTCTTTTAATGCACGGTTATAATCCCAGTCATAACCATCATTGATTCGATCAATGGCAAGACCGGTCACCCATTCCAATAGTTCAGAATCCTTTTCAAGCTGAAGATTCAATGCAGCAACAAGTTCATCTTTAACTTTTTCCTGATTCATTTCCAGCTTATAACCGCTATCAATGTTTAGCTCAAACGCAAAACTTCTGATCAACTGCTGTACAAAACCATCGATGGTACTCACCGAAAAGCGACTGTAATCATGGAGAATGCCGGCATATATTTCTGAAGCCCTGGTTCTGACCTCCTGATCACCCAGGTCAGGATAGTTTTCCTTCAGAATAGCACTGAATTTCGATTTTCCATAACCGAAACGGGCAAGTTCCTCAAGCGCTCCCAGAATACGCTCTTTCATTTCGGCGGTTGCCTTATTCGTAAAAGTAACAGCCAGAATTTCACGGTACTTGCCCTTCCCGCTAAAAAGCAAAACCAGGTAATGCGCTGTAAGGGCAAATGTTTTACCTGATCCAGCTGATGCACGAACTAATTTCAGGGCTTTTTGCTGAGACATGTCTGGATTTGGTATGAGAGTTTATTGAATGCTGACAATTGATTAATAGATTCATAAAAATATTGATTTTATTCATGAATCAGGTATTTCAATCAATAGATCGAAGCAATAAAAAAGCCGGTATAGCAGGTCGGCCCAAATAGTAGGAATGGTTTATTCCTGAGTGACTCCGGCACCATTTTTAAAACCCGGGCTTACCGCTACCGGTAGTTTTCCGGAAGCTTTCATTTCAGCTGTGATTACCTTTACAGCAGCCCTTTGTGCTTCATCTGAATTCTGATAATTGAGAATTAAGGTTTTTGCCCTTTCAATTCCAGGAAGTCCGGCTATAGTATATGGATTAGCGAAAAGTGTAATGATACTGTTCATCCCGGCCAGATCCGCAATCAGTGTTTTGAGTCCGGCATTATAATCCAGGACTGCGCCCGGACGCTTTCTCGTGTCATGAATACTTACAATAATCTGATCATAAGCTTTCAATTCTGCCCTGACATTATTAACATCGCTATCTGAAGCATCTTTTGGCAATAAAAAGATCAGGGAATTTGGCAATAAGGGCTTCATGATGTTCTGAAAAGTAGTCAAGCCAGGGGCTCCCATACTCACCAGTGCAGTTTTCTTGCTCAAATCCAGATTTTTGATCTGTGCATCACTATTCAGAATCGTTACTGCGGCATCCGCCAGTTGCTGATTTAACTCCCTGGCTTCGGGACGATTTAAGTCGGCAATAATATTTTCAGGATTTACAAATTGTTTATCTGATAGCCCGGACCAATATTTGGCCATTAGCACCTTTCTGACGCTGGTATTGATACGTTCCCAACTCAGCTGTTTTGATTTAATTGCCTGACGTACAAGTTTTACCGCTCGTTTGGAATTACCGGAGAGCTCAATAACATCAAGTCCGGCAATCAGACCCAGCACATCACTTTCTCCTTCAGGAAAAAACTTTGCAACGCCTTTCATCTCCATTGCATCCGAGAAAATAATCCCCTTATATCCAAGATCCTCTTTTAAAAGTCCGGTAACAATCGGACGCGAGAGCGTTGAGGGTAAATTTGGGGTATTGTCAAGGACCGGGATATTCATATGTGCAACCATGATACCGGAAGCACCTTCTTTGATCAGCTCCCTGAACGGATATAATTCCAGTGAATCAAGCCGCTCACGGGTAAAAGGTAATTGGGGAAGGTCATGGTGTGAATCTACATCCGTATCACCATGTCCTGGAAAATGTTTAACACTAACCAGAACATTATTCTCCTGAAGCCCTTTCATATAAGCAGTAACCTTTGCTGCAACATTGTATTTATTGTCCCCGAATGAACGAATTCCAATGACTGGATTCTTTGGGTTATTATTGATATCTGCAACCGGCGCGAAGTTAACCTGCATGCCGATACGTTTAAAATCCATGGCTACCTGCTTACCCATCTCATAGATCAGCTTATTATCCTGTATTGCTCCGAGTGTGAGCTGGTAAGGATAAGATATGGTACTGTCGAGTCGCATGCCCAAACCCCATTCAGCATCCATTGATATCAGTAATGGCACTTTTGAAACAGACTGGTAACGGTTGGTCAGCACTGCCTGTCTAGCTGGACCTCCCTGAAAAAACACCAATCCGCCGATACGCTCTTTACGAATCAACTTTGCTATCGAATCTTCGAATGCTTTTCCCTTATCGGTATGAGCCCTGACCATAAATAACTGGGCAATCCTTTCACGCTTGCTCAATTTTCTAAAAACTGCGTCAACCCAGTCATTAGGTTTATCTAATGAGCCTATAAATGAACTCTGAGTTTGAGCAATACTAATCAGCGGACCTACCAATAAGACAAAAAATACCAGGTGTTTTAAGTTTTTATACATGGGGAAGGGTGAATAATTTTGTGAAATTATCAATTAAGAAACAGAATTAAGCCAAATAGCGTGAATAAAAAAGTTATGCCAAGGCTTAAGCAGACGCTGAAAAGCCATATAGAAAGCTTATCTGTCAATCGCTTACTCAGAAAACTATGCAGGATATAAATCCCGGCTATATTCAGAAAGACAAAAATCAGGCCTGCCCAGGCTATTACTTCGGTAATGATCATAAAATGTCCGATAAAAAATACAATTGAACTTAATCCCAAACAAATTTATCAAAGGAATCGGTTTGATTGGACACATTCTTACCTGTCAGAGACCCTATTTTACTAAATATTACAGCTTGGCATCATTATTTCTTAAACAGACCTATAAATAAATAAACATCATTATGAAAAAGGTATTAATTTTTGCTATAGGTGTACTGTTTGCAGGAGCTGCAGAAGCACAAACATTTGGTATTAAAGGAGGTGTAAACTTCTCGAATATCATCAAAACAAATGACAGGAATTTCGAAACAGAATTTAAACCGGGTTTAAATGCCGGGTTGTTCGTTGATATTCCGGTAGTTAAAGGCCTGGCCTTTTCACCTGAACTTATGTTCTCACAAAAAGGTTATAAAACAATAGGAACAAGTTTGCTGGGTACAGCAAATGAATATTCAGTAACCACAAACTTTATTGAAATTCCAATTCTTGCCAAGATCAGTCCAAGTGAGAAATTCAGTATTTATGCTGGTCCGCAGGTTTCATTTCTTGCATCCACTAAGGAAAAATTTACCCGCGGAGACGCAACCTACCAGACTACAATCAGGAATGAAAACGAAAATCTGAAGAAAAGCCTGGTTGGCGGTGTTATTGGATTAGGTGTTGGTCTTACTGATCAATTGAGCTTGCAGGGACGTTATGCACTTGACTTCCAGAAGAACAATGAAAACGGATCAAGTGAAACACCAATTTACAAGAATCAGGTAATTCAAACCAGTTTGGCTTATCGTTTTAAGTAATCTAAACAATTATTGGATCAATAAAAAAATGCCCCGGAATGTTCCGGGGCATTTTTTGTTATGCTAAATTTCTAATCAGGATTAACGTTCATTAATAATAATCTCAGAAATTAGCCATCCTTTATCTGATTTAGTGAATTTCAGGTTAAACCTGTAGGAACCGGCAATATCAACACGATTTCCGTTGATGTTTCCAACACCTTCCACATCAAAATCAGCAGATCCACCGGCAGCCATGCCATCAACTTTAAATGCTTTGTTTAAAGCAGCAGATTTACTGATATCATAAATACCTTCAGTAAAGGTGTAGACAATACCTGCTCTGTCGAGAGTATTTCCTGATGGCTCATACATTTTGCAGGTCTCGCTCAAATTGGAAACGATCCATGCTTTATCCTTTTTCACAATGGCTATCGCAAAACTATCAACCAAACTTTTCAGTTGATCTTCGTCACCCGCATTTGCAAAAGCAGTATGCACTTCTGATAGCGAAAATGCTACAAAAAGCACCAGCAAGAATTTCTTCAATGGAATAAGAATTATAAATGTTTAGTGATTTCGGGTGACATTGGTGTAACCGCAGAGCGGAAACGATGGATCAGATTTCCATTTTCATCAATCAGGAATTTTTCAAAGTTCCATTTGATATCCCCTGTAAAATCAGGATTTGCGGCGGTTGTCAGGTGCTTAAACAGCGGACTGATATCATCACCTTTTACACTGCTTTTCTCAGCCAAAGGGAAAGTTACCCCAAAATTCTTCTGGCAAAACTCCTTGATATTTAAGTTTTCACCGGGCTCCTGACCGCCGAAATTGTTTGCAGGAAAACCAATTACGACTAATTTATCCTTGTAGGTATCAGCAAGTTTCTGAAGATCAGCATATTGCTTTGTATATCCGCATTTCGATGCTGTATTAACAATTAAGACTTTCTTGCCCTTATATTTTTTCAGGTCGAGATTCTTGCCATCAATATTCTGAACCTTAAAGGTATAAATTGAAGGCGGTGCTGTAATAAACATTGCGAGTACTAAGAGTAGTGTTTTCATGAATCAAATTTAAAATATAAAAACTGTATAAATATCAAAAGATTGGCTGAGGAATTAAAACTAACAATTATCTGACAATAAGTGCGTTAAGTTTAGGTTTTAAAGAAATTTTTAACTTGATCAGGATCCCTACGGCAATCCCAAACCATTAGTATCAGAATGTGCTTCTCAAGCAATTCGTAAAAAATAATATAGTCTAAAATTATAAGTGCTTTTACCCCATCTACATCAGTATTTTTACCAATGAGAGGCTGCCTTTCAATTAATTCAGCTGAGTCTTTGAAAACACGAAGGAGCCTTTTGCTGTAATCAGAGGATTGATTTCTTTCGTCATAAAACTGTTTAATTTGTTTTATGTTACGTTTTGCAACAACAGACCAGACCAGCGGCTTTGTCACTCAACATTCATTAAAAAGTTCATCTGTTGAATGAAAATTACCTTTATCATACTCCGCTTTGGCTTCTTTAAGGGCATCTTTCTGCTCATCATTAGTCCGGATAAATCTGGATTCCTCTTCAATGCTATTAATTAAATTCCTAATGCTTTCCAAAACCCGGCTATCATTAATCTCCAGAATTTCTTTGATCAGGTTTTCTTTCAATGTTGCCATTTAATGGATTTAATATGTTTTCTGAGATTTTGATAACTCGATTATCAAATTTAACACTTTAACTAACAATTCTAATTAGAGAACATCAATATGAACCGAATTATTTTGGAGGCAATTCCAATAACACGAACTGTGTGCTGATTTCACTTGTATTCTTAACAGAAAAAGATTGCCTCCTTTTGATCACAAAAAAACTGCCCGGTTTAAGGGCTTGAAGGCCAGTTTTTCCATTTTGTGTTATTTCCAATGTGGAGGGATTCAGTGATACCAAAACCAGTGATTGCTGTTTATTTTTTGTTTTAAAATCAATTCCCTTTAAAAGATTTAAGCGGTAAGCCCTTACCCAATTCGTATCAATTTCCAATTTAAGATTTGGCAAATTCAATGGTTTTTGATCAAAAGCCGCCTTTTTCATCAAAAGTTCCACATCCATTACATGAAAAGTATCTTTATCGGCGTTCCAAACCCGATGAACACGATTATTTGGGGGTGCCAAATTTTCAAATCGTATTTCCCCAGACTGAGATTTGCCGGCCTTTTTTGCTTCGCCCTGTACCTGCGAACCGGTTATTGTGTTTGTAAGTCTGATAAAAAAGGATGGCGTGGTATGCATGTGATATAAAGAAGTATCACCTGGTGCTACGCGTACATTAAGGATACGAATCTCCTTGCTCTGAAAAACGGGCCGATGACGGGGTTCTTCATGTACAAGGATCTGAGCCTGTAAAATATTTAGGCTACCTGTCAAAACAAGAATAAACAAGGAGTTTCGGAAAATTAATTTGAAATATGTCATTCTTTATTAGCTAATTAAGGATCTTTCTTAGGTGCCGGCCAGTATTCGTTTAACGTTCTATTAATTTTAATTCCAAATGTCATTCATCTTGGTCAGAACCAATGGTTTTCCGTCTGTAACAACAATTGTATGTTCATGCTGAGCCATAAAGCCTCCTTTATTTCCAACCATAGTCCAACCATCATTCAGGGTTTCGGCAAATGTTGAGCTTGTTGATATAAATGTTTCAATGGCAATGACTGAATTCTTTTTAAATCTTGCCTGATTAAACCGGTCTCTGTAATTCGCTATTTCGCCAGGTTCTTCGTGAAGACTTCTGCCTACTCCATGTCCCGTCAGGTTTTTTATCACTTTGTAACCATACTTTTTGGCTTCCGTTTCCATCAAATGCCCGATATCTGAAATTCGAACCCCGCCTTTTATATTGAATATTGCTTTATACAAAATCTGCTTTGAGGCGTCTATCAATTTTTGATGTTGGTTAATATCTTCCCCAATGACAAATGAGCCTCCATTGTCCGACCAAAACCCGTTGAGCTCGGCTGAAACATCAATATTCACCAAATCGCCCTCTTTCAGTATTCTTTTGTCGGATGGAATACCATGACAAAACTCATTGTTCACACTGATACAAGTACAGCCCGGAAATTGATAAGTTAAAAATGGAGCTGATTTAGCACCAAAATCTGATAGTATTGCTGCTCCATAGTTATCCAATTGCTTTGTGCTCATACCGGCTTGAGCATAGTTTCTCATTTCTTTCAGGGTGAAAGCTACTGCCTCACTTGCCTTTTGCATCCCGATCAATTCCTCTTCTTTTGATATTGACATATTTGTTTTATTGCTTGGTTTAGGTCATTTTCATTCCATGCGAATGATGAAGAACCTCTCGTCTTTAATCGAATCTAAGCCTTTAGGCACGAATTATCAAATTGGAAATTATGCTTGAAGCTCTTTGGGATTTTAAAGTCCCAACAAGACATACATAACTTTAAAATAATGGTTGAATTATGACACTTTGGATTAGAAATCCAAATCATCTATGTATTCGAAATGCCCTGCGGAATATGTCGAACAGCAAACACCTCATTCGTAACCCTGGAGTTTATGATGAAGTGGAATTGGGGTTATTTTTATCAAAAATCCGCCGGAAAGGCTCCAGATTTTGGCCTATAAAATCCTCAGGAAACTCTTCCGCATCAGGCAATCCCACCGCAAGGTTTTCATCATTTGATGGCCAGTAATTCGTGCGGAAAATAAAATCCCAAACACTCAGTGTAATTCCATAATTAAAACCATGAGGATGGCTTGGGGGAAGGTGTTTGGCATGGTGCCAAAGGTGCATCTGCGGACCGTTAAAAAGGTATTTCAATTTTCCCAGCGGGATATTCAGGTTAGCATGCCCCAGCTGACCTGCCACCAGGGTAAAAATATGGACGATGAAGAAGTCGCTGATGCCAAATCCTATCATCGCTAATGGAATATATTCAAGTGTGCGATAAATAATGTTTTCCATCCAATGGTAGCGAAGTAAAGCAGCAAAACCCATTTCCTTGGTGCTATGATGAACTTTATGGAACTCCCACATCCAGTCAACATGATGATACATACGGTGAATATTCCACTGCATAAAATCGCGTAAAATAAAGATAATGAGCAATTGCACCCATCCCGGCAGGTTTCCTACCTGAATGGCAACAAGATTATTTATGCCAAATAAGCCTAAAAAATCGTTAAAAGCCTGCACGGCGACCATCGACAGTGCATTGTAAACCAGTAGGGAAAAGAGAAAGTAATTCCAAAAAAGGTAGAAGATATCAAGCCAGAAATGATCACGTATGAGGGCCTGGTTTTTGCGCCATGGAAAGGCAATTTCCGCCAAATAAATAAGCAGCGAGGCAGCAATCAGCCAGTAAAAATAGTTATGCCAGCCCGGATTTAGAATTTCATTGAAAAAGTAATTTGCATAGCCTGT
Organism: Sphingobacteriales bacterium 16-39-50; assembly: GCA_002257025.1. Lineage (GTDB taxonomy): Bacteria > Bacteroidota > Bacteroidia > Sphingobacteriales > Sphingobacteriaceae > Daejeonella. Next base: position 26,945 of record NCHA01000029.1, read on the forward strand.
ATAGCCATCTATTATTACTTTGAAATACTTTTCCACGCTGCAAAGATTGAAATTTTTGTTTGGAAATTATGCTTGAACCTCTTTGGTACTATAAAGACTTTACTGGACATCCTTCACACTAAAATAATGGCTGAATTTATGACCCTTTGGATTAGAAATCCAAATTATCTATGTATTCGACATACCCAGCGGAACATGTCTAGTAGCGGTTTAATCCAACTGAGAGTCGATTTCTTTGATTTTATACCTCGATTGAAATTTTAACTTTTCCTCCTAAGCCTTTTTCAACAATATCAAACAAGGTCTTTAAAGTCAGGTTACTTCCGTTATTTTCAATTCGGGAAATATATTCCCTTTTCTTATCAACAATTTCGGCTAATTCCGCCTGAGTTAAATTTTTATCTTCTCTGGCCTTCCGAAGCAGGATTCCAATTTTGAAACTTTCAAAATCTCTATGAAGTTCATCTCTTCGTTCAGTGCCCTTTGCCCCATATACATTATCCTTAATTTCTTTCCAGCTTTTAGTTTCCATTTTTCTTTGATTTTTGAGAATAGTATTCAGTCATAAGACGCAAAGCTTTATCGATTTCGTTTTTCGGTGTTTTTTGAGTTTTCTTCTGAAATCCATTAAGTAAAATCACCAATTTGTCATTATCGAAGAAACAAAATACCCTCCAGATGTTTGACCCCAATTGAATTCTTGCTTCGTAAAGGCCTTCAGTACCGGACATAAATTTCAGATAGTTGGAAGGTACCCGTTCCAGAGTTTCAATAGCCTCAATTATCTTAAATATTTTGTCCTGCACTTTTTTCGGCTGTGCAAGCAGGAAATCCTCAAAATAATTTTTGAAAGCTATGACTTCTCTTACTTTCATTTATGCAAATGTAATTTATAAGTTACTATTTTGCAAATGGAAAATAGTTCAGGAATGAATAATGATTTTTGAATTTTACGTTAACGAATTTCTAAGCAAGGTCAGGATATTGAGAATGCTTGAGTAGGAATCCAAGACTGACTGATGAGCCCTTGTGGATTTAAAATCCAAATTATCTATGTATTCGACATGCCCTGCGGAACATGTCGAACAGCTGAATGATGCATAAATATTGGCTACCATAACCCCCACTCATCTTTAAACGAATCTAACCGTTTATACCCTGATTATCAACACATAGATCTCTTCAAATAAAAAGCCCCACCATTTCCGGCAGGGCTTTAAAATATTACTGTGAAAGGTAGGTAGTGAGGTTTTTTGTCACCGCCAACTCTCAATTCTCAACTTTCAACTCTCAATTAACTACATCCCCCCTGTGTTCCGCAGTTCAAACACTTATAACAAGTACCTGATCTCACCATGATATGGCCGCAATTGCCACAGGCAGGTGCGTCAGACTGACCGCCGCCGGAGATATCCAGAACAGGCTTCAGTTTAATGCTTGAAGTAGTAGATGAAACGGTAACCGATGCCTCAATAAAAGAGTTTGAAGTATCAGGATTCACGTCATTATCAGTCATTTGAGGATTTCCAACAATGGCTTTCTGCTCAGTGATCACATGTACCAGATCTGTACGACCCAGATACTCGTAGCCCAGCATTCTGAACATATAATCTACAATAGAGGTCGCACTCTTGATATTATCATGTCCTGTAACCATACCTGATGGCTCGAAACGGGTGAAGGTAAATTTATCAACAAACTCCTCCAATGGTACTCCGTACTGCAGACCAACAGAAACTGCGATAGAGAAGCAGTTCATCAGGGAGCGGAAAGTTGCACCCTCTTTGTGCATATCCACAAAAATCTCTCCCAAGGTTCCATCTTCATACTCTCCGGTACGAACGAATACGGTTTGTCCGCCAACAGCAGCTTTCTGAGTGAAGCCACCACGTTTGCCAGGCAGGTTTTTACGCTCTACAACAGAGGATAACTGACGCTTGAACTTGGTATCGGTAGAACGCTCAAGGATCGCTCTGGCGGCATCTAATACCTGATCAGCGGTAAGGTCACTCAATCTGACATTTGCTGCTTCGCCAAGTACTTCTTCTACAGTATCCAGCTTATCTTCTTTACTGTCGGATGATTTGGTAGATAATGGCTGAGATAATTTACAACCATCGCGATAAAGTGCATTTGCCTTTAAAGCAAGCTTCCATGATAATTCATAGCAATCTTTGATTTCATCAACAGTAGCCTCATTTGGCAGGTTGATTGTTTTAGAAATTGCACCTGATAGGAAAGGTTGTGCTGCAGCCATCATTTTGATGTGGCCATGCGCATGAATATAACGTTCGCCCTTCTGACCACATTTATTCGCACAGTCAAAGATTGGATAATGCTCTTCTTTCAAATACGGAGCACCTTCAACTGTCATGGTTCCGCAGATGTACTCATTTGCTTCTGCAATCTGCTGACGGTTAAACCCGATCGCACGTAAAAGGTTGAAATCAGGAGAAGAATATTGCTCAGATTTAAATCCTAGACGGTTTAAACACTCTTCACCAAGACTCCACTGATTGAATACAAAACCTATTTCGAAGGCTGCGAGCAATGATTTATCAATTTTTTCGAGTTCATCCTGAGTAAATCCTTTGGCAGCCAGGCTGTCGAAGTTAATATGCGGAGCACCCTGCAGGGTAGCTGCACCTTTTGCATAATTTACAATGGCTTCAATTTCATGCTCCTTGTATCCCTGATTGCGCAGTGCAGCAGGAACTCCCTGATTAATGATCTTGAAGTAACCTCCACCAGATAACTTTTTGAATTTAACCAATGCAAAATCAGGTTCGATACCCGTAGTATCGCAGTCCATTACCAAACCGATTGTTCCTGTAGGTGCAATAACTGTGGTCTGAGCATTACGGTAACCGTATTTCTCCCCAAGTTCAACGGCTTTATCCCATGAATTGCAGGCCGCAGATAATAAATAATCTGGGCAGAATTTAGGATCAATTCCCGGAGGCGCAATCTCAAGTCCTTCGTAAGCATCGTTATTATAGGCAGCATAGCGGTGGTTACGCATAACCCTAAGCATATGCTTCTTGTTCTCTTCAAATTTCTTGAAAGTACCCAGCTCCTTCGCCATTTCTGCCGAAGTTGAGTAGGCTGTACCGGTCATGATTGCCGTGATCGCACCGCCAATTGCACGGGCTTTATCACTATCGTAAGGAATTCCGGCAACCATCAGCATGGAGCCAAGGTTAGCATATCCTAAACCAAGTGTACGGTAATCATAAGATAACTGTGCCACTTCCTTAGATGGGAACTGTGCCATCAATACCGAAATTTCGAGAACCACGGTCCATACACGGCAGGCATGCTCGAAACCTTTAACATCAAATATTAATGTTTGAGGATCGAAGAAATGCGCCAGGTTAATGGAAGCCAGGTTACAGGCTGTATTATCCAGGAACATGTACTCGGAACATGGGTTGGAGGCATTGATACGTCCGCCTTCAGGGCAGGTATGCCATTCATTGATGGTAGTATCGTATTGTATTCCAGGATCGGCGCAAGCCCAAGCCGCGAAAGCAATATCCTGCCATAATTTTTCGGCTGAAATCGATTTTACCGGCTGACCGGTGATTCTTCCGATCAGATCCCAGTTACCGCCATCTTCAAGTGCTTTGAAGAAAGTATTTGGAACACGTACAGAGTTATTTGAATTCTGTCCGGATACGGTACGGTAAGCTTCACCTTCATAATCTGAAGAATAACCTGCAGCAATTAAAGCAGCAACTTTTTTCTCTTCTTCAACTTTCCAGTTTACGAATCCTTCGATTTCAGGGTGATCAAGATCCAGACATACCATTTTCGCAGCGCGGCGTGTAGTACCTCCCGATTTGATTGCTCCTGCAGCACGGTCACCAATCTTCAGAAAAGACATCAGACCTGATGAGTAACCACCGCCCGAAAGTTTTTCGCTTTCGCCACGGATCGCCGAGAAGTTAGTTCCAACTCCCGAACCGTATTTAAATATTCTGGCTTCTCTAACCCAAAGGTCCATGATACCACCATCATTCACCAGGTCATCACTTACTGAAAGGATGAAGCAGGCATGAGGCTGAGGACGCTCGTAGGCGGAAGTTGATTTTTCTAATTGATCTGTATCAGGATTCACAAAATAATGCCCCTGAGGCTTACCTGTAATTCCGTAAGAGCTATGCAATCCGGTATTGAACCACTGTGGCGAATTTGGTGCGGCTAACTGACCAACGATTGTATAAACCAATTCATCATAAAAAATGCCAGCATCTTCCTTGCTTGCAAAATAATTGTAACGCTCACCCCATGATCTCCAGCAATGAGCCATACGATGTGCAACCTGTTTGATGCTGTTCTCAGATGAAGTTGATCCATCGGGCTGTGGCACTCCGGCTTTGCGGAAATACTTTTGGGCTAAAATATCCGTTGCTACCTGGCTCCAGGTTTCGGGCACCTCTACATTTTTCATTTCGAAAACAGCATCACCCGCAGGATTACGAATAACTGAGGTACGTTTCTCGTATTTGAACAAATCATATACGTTTACCCCCTGTTTGGTGAAATATCTTTGGAACTTAAGACCTTTTCCTGTTCCTTTTGCCGCTGTGTTTGTAGAAGCTTTTGCCATAAAAAATGATTTAATGTTGTAATTGAGCCAGTTACCCTCAAGAAAAATGTTTGGGGGTTTTTAATCAAATCTATCAGTTGGAGGCATTTATATCGAATCAGAGTTTTCCACAGATTGTTAGTGTATCTGCACCCCAACACTTAATCAGTTAGTAATAGCGTGATTTAAAGCTGTTTAACTATGTTGAAAACTCTAAAAAATGGCGATTTTAAGGCGTTTTTATTACACCAATTTACACAACAAAAAGAGGCTGTCTCAAAAGTAGGCAGCCTCTTTTTTATTTCAGGCGATTTTCGTATTTTAAAGGTATGGGAAGCACACCTGTTTTTAAGCCATA
>NCHA01000065.1 GCA_002257025.1 Sphingobacteriales bacterium 16-39-50
CAGATCCTCAATATAATTAACAGACATATCATTTCTGGCAACAGCAATAATTTTATCATCCTGCTCACCATTATCTACCATATGCATTACCCCAACAACCTTTGCTTCTACAATAGCCATTGGGTATACATCCACAGAACATAATACTAATATATCTAATGGATCTTTATCATCACAATACGTCTGAGGAATAAAGCCGTAATTAGCAGGGTACATAACAGATGAAAAAAGTACACGGTCTAATTTAATCAGGCCTGACTCCTTATCAATCTCATATTTTGCTTTTGATCCTTTTGGAATTTCAATAATTGCATTGACATGTGAAGGAATATCTTCACCAGGGGAAACGTTATGCCAGGGATGGTCTATATTCATTTTATTTAAGGATTTTGCTCTTCTTCATCGCTCCTGTCTCCTTCAATCTTCCTTTTAAAATAGGTTACAATTAACGGTATAGCTGTTATCAGTATGAAACCAACAATTATATATAACAGATAGTCATTTATCTCTTGCTCAAAACTCCTACCAAGATAAAATCCAAGCAAAGTTAAGGATGAAATCCAAAGAAAAGCACCCGTTATATTATAAAATGCAAATTTATTAAAATCAAGCCTTACAATCCCTGCAATAATTGGTGCAAAAGTCCGGACGATTGGTATAAATCTTCCCATAATCAGCGCGAAAGCACCTTGCTTTCTGTAGTAAACTTCAGCAGCTTTGAGGTATCTCTTCTTAAAAAAAAAGGAATCCTCTCTTTGATAAAGGACTGGCCCGGTTCTCTTACCAAACCAATACCCTACAAAATTACCAGCAACTGCAGCTGCAATTAAACCGGCTATAAGTATATAAATTGATACATCCAGTTTATTGGTAGCAACGAACATTCCGGCTAGGAATAAAAGATAGTCTCCGGGTAAGAAAAAGCCGAAAAACAGGCCTGTTTCTGCAAATATTACAAAGAGAAGCAAGTAAAAACCTCCTTCCCGAAGCAATTTCACAGGATCAATAAGATGTTGAAAATAGTCCCAGAACTCGTGCATAAAATCAATATGCGTAAAGCTACAATATTTATGTAATAATTTGGCTTAGAAAAGGTTGGATATGAAGCCTGGATATACCCCTACAATAATCGTTAGCAGGGCTGAAAATCCGAGAACAAAATTAAAGTAAGGAGATGACGGGATCTCTGAACGTTCTGCAGATTTAAAATACATGGCCACCACAACTCTTAAATAGTAATAGATACCAATTACAGCATTAATGACTGCCAGGATTACAAGCCAGATATGATATTCTGACAAAGCAGTTGAGAACATCATAAATTTCCCGATGAAGCCAGCAGTTAAAGGTATTCCTGCCAAAGAAAGCATTGCTACAGTTAGGGTGAACGCAATAAAAGGATTTCTTTTAGCAAGTCCTGTAAAACTATCAAAATTGTCAGATCCGGTTTGCCGCTTAACGAGTATAAGAACCGCAAATGCGATGATGGAAGCTACTGAATAGGCACTGGCATAGAGAAAGACCGAATTGCCAGAACCCGGACCTAAAGCTATAATTGCGAATAACATATAGCCTGCATGCGAGATACTCGAAAAAGCAAGCATTCTTTTAAAGCTATGCTGATATAGAGCGGTAACATTTCCAATGAACAGGGTTAAAACAGAGATGACCAGCAGTACAGGCATCCAGAAATCATGAAGCGGTGCAAAGCAAATCATGAATAAGCGTAAGAAAGCAGCAAATCCGGCAGTCTTAACTACAGTACTCATGAAAGCTGTAATGATTGTTGGTGAACCTTCGTAAACATCAGGAGTCCAGAAATGGAACGGAGCGGCACCTACCTTAAAACTAAGTCCAGGAAATACTTCAAAGCAGCCTCATTTGATTTAAAATCATTTTTACGGATACCTGCAAGAATATAAAGACTAACTGACATGATCTCAATACCGATGAACAGCATAGAAAGGTTATTGAATGACACCATAACCAGGATCCCAATCAATGCGAAAAGTATAATCGCATAGTATTCAGCAACATTATCACTGATGTGTTCAAAATAGTCTTTGGAAATCAGTAAGATTAGCATCGTTGACACAATACCTATCGACGAAAAGGCTACAGCAAAATTATCAAACTGCATCATACCACTGTAAATTGGTGCAGCCCCCGAGTTCCACTCAAGTACAGCAAGAACTAGTCCGGCAGCCAGGCCTAGCAAAGTAACAGGCAGCAAAGCATTTTTTGCCTTATACAAGCCTAAGTAAAGAACCAGAATGGCTAAAATAGATAGGGTTATTAATGCGTTCATGCTTTTATTTAACTAATATTTTTTGATTTACCTGATCTAACAGGTTAATAACTGCAGCTTCTGAAATATGCAGGATTGGTTGAGGATAAACCCCGATTAAGATCACCAGGGCTGAAATAACCAGTAAAACTGACTTTTCTGTTCCATCAAGATCTTTAAAAATTGAGGTACTTGAATTTACCGGACCAAACATCACCTTCTGATACATTCTGAGCATATAGACCGCACCGAATATAATGGTCAAGCCGGAAACAGCAGCTAACCAGATATTATGATTGTAAACTGCCATTAACAGCAAGAACTCTCCAACAAAGCCATTGGTAAGGGGCAAGGCCACAGTACCCAGTAAAACGATAAGAAAAGTAATTGCAAGAATTGGTGCGGGTTTTGCGATTCCACCCATCTGAGACATCTCACGGGTATTCATCCTACGAATAAGAATATCTGCAATAAAGAACATCCCAACCACATTGATACCGTGATTCAGCATTTGTATCATTGCTCCCTGCAGCCCTTGCAGGTTCCAGGCA
>NCHA01000030.1 GCA_002257025.1 Sphingobacteriales bacterium 16-39-50
CGGAGTCGTATGGCTTAAAAACAGGTGTGCTTCCCATACCTTTAAAATACGAAAATCGCCTGAAATAAAAAAGAGGCTGCCTACTTTTGAGACAGCCTCATTAAAACAGAGGAAAATAACATTTAGAACCTATTCTTCAATATTCAAATTTCGGGTGCAACTTCTTCCGGATTTCCCCAAACGAATGGTGCAACAGGCACATTTGCGTTTTCTGCTTTAATATTTTTCAATGATTCAGGAGCGGTTTCATTAGGACTTCCCCATACAAATGGTGCTACAGGTACATTCAGATTCCTAAATCCTTTAACTGATTTCATAGAATCAATTATATCATCAGGGCTACCCAATACAAAAGGTGCCACGGGTACTTTTGCAAATCTTGCTTTTACAAATCTCAAGCCTTCAGGAGCCAGATCGTCTGGGCTGCCCCATATAAATGGTGCTACAGAAACCATCGATTTAGGCAGGTCATTTGAGAATTCTGAACTTTTAACCCCTGCATTAATATTCAGAGAAAATGCCATTAAAATTACTGTGCTAAGTGCGAATATTGTTTTCATGTTTTTGTTTTTTATTTGATTGTTGACCAAATGTACCCTGCTAATCAAAGCCGGCATATACCTTTCTGGCAGGATATAGCAACAATTCGGTGAGCGCAGGAAAACTGTCGGTAAAAAACCTTCGGCTTAGATATCTGATTTACTACAAATGAGAATCGATTTATGTAGTTTTGAAAAAACCAATTATATGCAAAATCAGGATCCGGAAATGAAAGATATTCACAAGTCATCTAAGAAAGATCTTTATGAAGCACCAGATTATTTTCTGGTTGATGATCTTTTAACCGAGGAACATAAACTCATACGTGATGCTGTAAGGACATGGGTAAAAAAAGAAGTGAGTCCGATCATTGAAGATTTTGCCCAAAGAGCTGAATTTCCAAAACACCTGATTCCAGGACTTGCCTCGTTGGGTGCCTTTGGACCTACTATACCGGTTAATTATGGTGGAGCCGGGTTAGATTATATTTCTTACGGACTGATTATGCAGGAGATTGAGCGTGGTGATTCAGGGATCCGGTCGACGGCATCGGTTCAGGGATCTTTGGTTATGTATCCGATATATGCTTATGGTTCAGAAGAGCAAAAAACAAAATTTCTGCCTAAACTGGCATCCGGCGAATTTCTGGGATGTTTTGGATTGACAGAACCGGACCATGGTTCAGATCCGGGAAGTATGATCACCAATATTAAAGATATGGGTGATCATTACGTTTTGAACGGATCAAAAATGTGGATTTCAAATTCACCCTATGCCGATATTGCAGTTGTCTGGGCTAAAGATGAACAAGGCATTATCAGAGGATTGATTGTTGAAAAAAGTATGGAAGGCTTTTCTGCCCCGGAGATCCATGGCAAATGGAGCCTTAGAGCTTCGGCTACCGGAGAACTGGTATTCAATAATGTTAAAATACCCAAAGAAAATATATTCCCGAATATAAGCGGAATTAAAGGCCCTTTGGGATGTTTAAACCAGGCGCGTTATGGAATAGCCTGGGGTGCCTTGGGTGCCGCTATGGATTGTTATGATACTGCTCTGCGTTATTCCAAAGAGCGAATGCAATTCGGAAGGCCAATAGGCGGATTTCAGCTTCAGCAAAAGAAACTGGCTGAAATGATCACTGAGATCACCAAAGGGCAGCTATTGGCCTGGCGACTTGGAGTACTCAAAAATGAAGGCCGTGCAACACCTGCGCAGATATCAATGGCAAAAAGAAACAGTGTCGAAACAGCCATAAATATTGCCCGTGAAGCAAGACAGATCCTGGGAGGTATGGGGATAACGGGTGAGTATCCGGTAATGCGCCACATGATGAATCTGGAATCGGTTGTAACCTATGAAGGCACCCACGACATTCACTTATTAATCACAGGAATGGATATTACCGGATTGAATGCATTTCAATAGGCTCTAAAGCTTAACGGTATATCCAATCCAGACTGAGTCTTCTGATATAGGAGTTTTGTAGCCCCAAACCAACCCCATACCCAAGCAATACATGTGATTTGGTGAAATGGATTGCGGTATAACAAAACATTCCATTGGGGTCCTCCTCTATATTTTTAATTTTTTGCCATGATCTTCCCTCATTTTTTGAAACTGCAATGGTTAAGGGACTTCGTTTACTCTTAAAATAACCCGGGCCGGATGCACCGTTATTATTCCAGACCAGTAACAGGTCACCTGTATTTGGTATTCTTTTTATTGAAGCAGGTGATATCGGAGAAGGGATTGCTGAAGGTTCTGCCATAGTCCAAGTCAAGCCCTCATCCTCTGAAAAACTCTGGTATTGTGTACCACCACTTGCTCTCATATACACCATTAATTTCCCTCTTTTCAACTCAAGCAAACCTGGTTCCTGAGTAATAATACTGTCAGGCGTCAATACAGAATCTCCCGCATGCCAGCTTAGTCCATTATCATCAGAGTAATAACATAGGATTGTGCCTTTATTCTTCCAAGGTATTTCAGGAGTTTTATGTAAAGATGCCGGAACCAGAATCCGGCCAGATTTTAACTGCACAATCCGATCATTATTTACGACAAAATATCCCTTTTTATCCTGAATAATTGCTTTTGGATCAGTCCATGTTTTACCCTCATCCTCTGAGAGCCTTAGTTGAGGTATACAATCACTTAAAGAATTCTTTCGCGCATATACTAGGGCAATCTTGCCATTTTTAAGACGAAGCAACGAAACAGACATCACATTCATAACCCCTTCTTTGTCAACAATGACCTGATCGTCTTTAGTCCAGCTGACTCCCTCATCAGCAGAATAACGTCCAACCAATTGTGCTGGTGCATGATCGCTGCCTGAACCTCCGATAAAACGACTATAGACAAAAAGTATCCTGCCGTCTTTCAATTCAATAAAATCTCCCTCGCTGTTTCGTGGATTATCCTTAGATGAATTAATCTGATGAACCAGCATATTTCCTGAATTTTTATTTGGCTGCGCCATCAAAAATCCGGTACCAACAAATCCCAGAATAAAAAATAGAAAGCACGATCTCAATGAGGCGATACTATTATAAAATGATTTGCTCATTTTCCTTGAATTGAATAAAGATTTAAACACCAGGACTTGCTACGCAATAAAAAAGCCCATTTCAATAAAGATATGGGCTTTCTTTCAAAAACTTATAAATTGTCATACCATTCAGGAGTAAACAGATCTTACCCGCTCCCTAAGGTTATATCCTGAAGCCATCACTTCACCGTATGCACCTGCTGATCTGATTGCTATAATATCTCCGCGCTTTGATTCAGGTAATTCAACTTCCTTTCCAAAGCAATCGGTACTTTCACAAATAGGGCCGACAACATCATATGAAACTATGGAATTTGCAGAATCTGCAGTAATGTTTTCAATCTTATGATAAGCCTGATATAGGGCAGGGCGCATCAATTCAGTCATTCCGGCATCCAGAACCAAAAAATTCTTCTTCAATCCATTTTTCACATAAAGTATTCGGCTGATCAGGCTTCCGCACTGAGCAACCAGAGCTCTTCCCAGTTCAAAATGAACTTCCTGACCAGTCCTGCGCTCAAGGAATCTATCATAGATTTCAAAAAAACTCATAAAATCATTGACTGCATTTTCATCAGGATGATGATAATCCACTCCGAGTCCTCCGCCGACATTCAATACCTTAAGATCGAAACCACGCTCCAGAAACCAGGTATTAAGCTCATTAACTTTCAGACAGAGACTTTTAAATACGTCCAGATTCGTAATCTGAGATCCCACATGAAAATGGATTCCAATCAATTCAAGATTTGAACATCTTTTAAGTTCCTCAACACATGCGGGTAATTCCCATTGATTCACACCAAACTTATTCTCTTCCAGTCCTGTAGTGATGTACTGATGAGTATGGGCATCCACATTTGGATTGATCCGTATTGCAACCCTTGCCTGCTTGCCTTGTTTTAAGGCAAGTTCATTGATTACTCCAAGTTCCTGAACGGATTCAACATTGAAACAATAAATATTATTGTCCAATGCTTCATTGATCTCCCTGTCTGACTTGCCAACACCTGCAAAAACAACCTTTCCGGGATCGAAACCAATTTCAATTGCCTTTTTAACCTCATTTCCACTTACACAATCAGCCCCGAAACCCGATTTTTGAATGGCCTTCAAGATCTGTTCATTGAAATTGGCCTTAAGTGCATAATGCACATGGAATGCAAACTTCTCAGAAGCCGCTTTGCAGGACATTAGAGTCTGATCCAACACATTCAGATCATAATAATAAAATGGCGTTTCTAAATTCTGGAAACGGGCAACTGTATCCCTGCTAAACATATAAATTCTCTAATCCGCCTTGGGCGGATGCTAATTCTATTCAAATAAACGATTGTGTAATGACCTCAGTGCTTCAACCTTATCTCCATCATTAATCAGAAGGGAAATATTAAAATGGCTCCCACCGTAAGAGATCATACGGATTGGAATATGTTTCAGGGCTTCAAGCACCCGGGCAGCAAAGCCGTGCTTATCTGCACCAAAATCACCTACCACACAAACAATTGTTTGATTATAATCAACCTCAACCGTTCCGAAATTATTAAGTTCTTTAATTATCTCTGCAAGATTACTAATATCATCAATCGTTACTGATACGGCCACTTCTGAAGTAGTGATCATATCAATTGGTGTCTTATAACGCTCGAATATTTCAAAAACTCTTCTCAAAAATCCATAGGCAAGAAGCATTCTGCTGGATTGAATTTTAATTGCGGTGATTCCGTCTTTTGCAGCTATGGATTTAATTTTACCACGTTCACTGTCATTCGTAATCAAAGTTCCGGAAGCTTTAGGTTCCATTGTATTCAATAAACGTACCGGAACTTTAAATTTCTGCGCAGGAAAAACACTTTGAGGATGCAGGATCTTTGCACCGAAATAAGCAAGCTCGGCAGCCTCATCGAATGATAATCTTGCAATAGGTTTGGTTCCTTTTACGATACGCGGATCGTTATTATGCATTCCATCAATATCTGTCCAGATTTGTACCTCCTCAGCTCGAATAGCAGCACCAATCAATGAAGCAGTGTAATCACTACCCCCTCTTCTTAAATTATCTATCTCACCAAACGAATTACGGCAGATATAACCTTGTGTTATGAAAAGGTTAGTCTCAGGGTCAAGCAATGGTTGAATATGTTCACTGATGAAATCAATTACCGGCTCATTGTCCTCATCAATTTTCATAAAGACCAAAGCAGGGAGTAATTTTGATTTCACTCCTATCTCTGTAAGATAAAAATGATACAGGGTAGTTGAAATAAGTTCACCCTGTGCCAAAATGATCTTTTCTTCAATAGCTGTGAAATGTGCATTGGCAAATGAAGAAATCAGATTGAAGTGATAATCAATCAGATTTTTCCCATTTTCTAATCCCTCATCCGAAGAAAATAGCTCTTTTATGAACAGATCATATTTAGCCTTCAGTATAGCTGTTAGTTCTGCTGCCTTTGATTTATCAGCAGCAAGATAAGCCTGTGATATCTCCAGCAGGCTGTTTGTGGTTCCTGATACTGCCGAAAGTACAACAATCTGTCTTTCTTCAGGGTTTATAATGTCTAATAATTTTTTGATCCTTTCCGGACTTCCAACCGATGTTCCTCCGAACTTTAGTACCTTCATTTATGCTTGAATTTTAGATTGCAGCAAATGATTTTTATACTTGTGCAATGAGAGGCTAAAATTAGGAAAAAGCATCCTATTTTTTACAATGAACAGAATAAAATTTGGCAGCAAAAATTCTTAGGAAAAAGAAGACAATAATGCCTGATAATAAAATATAGAATCCATGAAAGAGCTAGAAATCTCTGTTTTAAATAAGATCAATAACTGGCTTCAGGGAAGCTATGATGAAGCCACAAAAAAGGAAATCAGTGATTTGCTGGAATCTCAATCATTTCCTGAGCTAACCGATTCGTTCTATAAGGATCTCGAATTTGGAACCGGTGGTCTTCGCGGTACTATGGGGCATGGTTCTAACCGCATCAATAAATATACCATTGGAACTGCAACCCAGGGATTATGCAATTATCTGCTCAGGAAATATCCCGGTGAAAAGATTAGTGTTGCGATTGCCCACGACAGCAGAAACAAATCCGATTATTTCGCAAAAATCACAGCTGAGGTATTCTCAGCCAATGGAATACATGTTTATTTCTTCAGGGAACTTAGGCCAACACCTGAACTTTCATTTGCTATCCGACACCTTGGATGCCGAAGCGGTGTAATGATTACTGCATCACATAACCCAAAAGAATACAATGGATATAAGGCCTATGGCTCAGATGGAGGACAATTCAAATCGCCTGATGATCAAATGGTTATGGATGAAGTTTCAGCCATAAACGATATAAATGAAGTTAAGTTCGATAGAATTGATAAAAATATTGAGTACATCGCAGAGGAGATTGACGAATTATATTTAAAAAAGATTAAAGAACTTTCTGTTTCTCCTGAAGCTATTCAAAGGCAAAATGATCTCAAAATTGTCTTCTCACCTATTCATGGCACTGGTATTACCCTGGTTCCTGCTGCGTTAAAACGCTTCGGATTTACCAATGTGACTATTGTCGAAGAACAGGCAGTACCGGATGGAAATTTCCCTACCGTGATTTATCCAAATCCGGAAGAGAAGGAAGCTTTGTCCTTATCAATTGCTAAAGCTTCAGAAATTGATGCTGACCTGGTACTTGCCACCGACCCGGATGCCGACCGGGTGGGTATTGCGGTAAAGAATAATGAAGGTGAATTCATTTTGCTTAACGGCAATCAAACCGGAAGCCTCCTGATCAACTATTTATTAAGTGCATGGGAGCAAAAAGGTAAACTCACAGGGAATGAATACATTGTATCTACAATAGTAACCACCAAACTGATTGGAGATATTGCAGAATCGAAAAATGTAAGTTTCTATGAAACTCTCACCGGTTTCAAATGGATAGGAGCTTTGATAACAGAACTGCAGGGAAAGAAAACCTTCATTGCCGGTGGTGAGGAAAGTTATGGTTATCTGGTTGGCGAACTTGTTAGAGATAAAGACGCAGTTATTTCCTGCGCTTTTATCGCAGAAATGGCAGCCTATTACAAGGATCAGGGCAGCAGCCTTTACCAGGCAATGCTTAAAATGTACCAAACCTATGGCTTTTATAAAGAAAAACTGGTTTCAATCACTAAAAAGGGTAAAACTGGCGCCGAAGAAATTAAATCCATGATGGAACGATTTCGGTTCAATACTCCTTTGATCCTTGGTGGATCAAAAGTAGTTTGCCTCAAAGATTATGAGCTTGGAAAAGAAACAGATCTGATCAGCGGAAGCTCTAAAAAACTGGATTTACCAAAATCTGATGTACTACAATTCATCACAGCCGATGGATGTATTGTGTCAGCAAGACCTTCCGGCACAGAACCAAAGATCAAATTTTATTGCAGTGTAAAAACTGCCCTTCCAGACATTAATGAATTTAGTATTAAGGACAAGCAGCTTGATGAAAAAATAGAACAAATTATGCATGACCTGGCAGTATAATTCCTCATTGGAATTAAATTCAATAGCATTTTTTTTATTTGGAAATCTGCCAGAAATATCCTATATTGAATAGAATTTTATCGTAGTTTAACACCGGGAATTAGAAGTCCAGATAGCTCAGTTTTTCAAATTTTCTTAAAGTCGTTTAACTTTAAAGAAATATTCTCTCTGCAAGGCAATTCAACAATTCAAGATCTTAGCCTAATCTATTTTCCTTCTGGAACAGAAGGGGAATTGTTCGTATCTCCTTCGTTCCAGTTCCGGGACAGTTCCGAGACAGTTCCGGGAAGGATTCGGGAAAACCCTGGATGCTTCTCGAATCCTTCCTGAATGTTTCTCAAATCTTTTACAAATCTTTCACCGAAATGGGGTACCGCGTTATAGCCAATAGTCGAAAAGAATACAAAAAAATGTAATGCCAGGAATTTAAATTTGGGGCGGAATTTTCGTTTAAGTAAAACTAATCAATTTTTATTTTCCTGACGGAATAATTGGAAAAATGTAAAGAATCAAGAGCCGGGATAATTCAAGACAAATTTTCAATTTCAGGGCTTTCTACCCGCTAAACAAAGTATATTTGCAATATGAAAAAGCTCCTGTATATTGCCCTTAGCATCCTGGTAATTCAATCCTGTACAAATCAGTCGGACACTAAACTTCCAATTTTAGGAAACCGGGAGCCGGTAGAAAGAACCGTTGATGGTAAAACGATAGTCGACACGATTTACCAAACGATCTCACCTTTCAGTTATTTTAATCAGGACAGCATTTTGGTAACTGATAAAGATTTTGACGGGAAGATTTATGTTGCAGATTTCTTTTTCACATCCTGTAATACAATATGTCCGATTATGCACCGGAATATGCTTGATGTGTACAAAAAATTCAAAGACAACCCCAAAGTTAAACTCCTCTCCCATTCGATCGATATCAAATACGATTTACCCTCCCGTTTAAAAACCTATGCTACCAAACTTGGTGTAGAAGGAAATCAATGGGAATTTGTTCATGGAAGCCGGGATTCAATATTCAACATCGCAGCTAAAAACTATTTAGTTTCTGCATTTGAAGATAGCTCTGATCCGCAGGGCCTCGTTCATCAGGGTTGGTTTATTCTGGTTGATACTAAAAAACAGTTACGTGGTGCTTACGACGGAACAAAAGCAGACCAGGTAAAACAATTGATGGAAGACATGGATAAATTGCTCAGAGAAGAAGCTGCTAATGAGAAATAGCTTAATCTATAGCTGCCTTCTCCTATTCAGCATGGCTATAATTATACAGTCATGTCAGAATGAAGACAGTATTACCTACAAGCGCTATTATGTAAACGGCAAGGGGCTTTATGAAAAGAATTGCCAGAACTGTCATGGCTCTGACGGCAAGGGATTAGGCACACTTTACCCCCCACTTACAGATAGTACCTATTTGATTGCTAATAAGAAAAAACTTGCCTGCATCATCAGGAATGGCCAAAGCGAACAGATTACAATTAATAATGTTGCCTATCAGGGTCAAATGCCCGGAAACAATACGTTGGCTGATATTGATATTGCCCAGATAATCGTTTATATCAGTAATTCGTTCGGGAATAAACAGGGACATTACGATCAGACTGAAGTTGCCCAAGATCTGGCAGCATGTAAATAAACAACATTTCTTATTGGCTACGTTCATTGGCTTGTGGTTAACAGAACGATTTGTATTTTTGCAATTCATTAAAAAAACATGGCTAAGCGAATAAAAATTAAAGATTTACTAAACAGTACTGATTTCGGACAAGAGGCAACTGTAATGGGCTGGGTTAAAACATTCAGAAACAACCAGTTCATCGCTATCAATGATGGATCAACGATCAAGAATATACAAGCTGTAGTAGATTTTAATTCATTCGATGAAAGTCTGTTAAAAAGACTGACTACAGGCGCTGCAGTTTCATTGACCGGTGAAATTGTTGAATCTCTGGGTAAGGGACAGCGAATTGAGATAAAGGTAAATACCCTCGAAATATTAGGCGACAGCGATGCTGAGAAATTTCCATTGCAGCCTAAGAAACATAGTCTTGAATTTTTAAGGGAAATCGCTCACTTACGTTTCCGTACCAATACTTTCAATGCAGTATTCAAGGTTCGCCATGCACTCGCCTATGCCGTTCATAAATTTTTTAATGATAAGGGCTTCTTGTACCTGCACACACCCATCATTACTGCTTCTGATGCAGAAGGTGCAGGTGAAATGTTCAGGGTTTCTACAATTGATCCTGATCATATTCCGCGCAACGAAGACGGCACAGTAAATTACAAGGAAGATTTCTTTGGCAAAGCAACAAACCTTACTGTGTCAGGACAACTGGAAGGTGAACTCGCGGCTATGGCTTTTGGAGATATCTATACTTTTGGCCCAACGTTCAGAGCCGAAAATTCAAATACAACACGTCACTTGGCAGAATTCTGGATGATAGAGCCTGAAATGGCTTTCTATGATCTGAATGACAACATGGATCTGGCTGAGGAACTGCTTAAATATGTCATTTCTTATGCATTAGAAAATTGTGCTGATGAATTGGAGTTTCTCAACAGCAGACTATCCGAAGAGGAAAAACTTAAGCCACAGGCAGACCGCTCAGAACTCGACCTACTTTCCAAGCTGAAGTTCTGCCTTGAAAATAATTTTGAACGAATAACCTATACCGAAGCAATACAAATTCTTAGGAACTCAAAGCCTAATCAAAAGAAGCAGTTCAAATATCTGATCGATAGCTGGGGTGCAGATCTGCAGTCGGAGCATGAACGTTTCCTTGTAGAAAAACACTTTAAAAAGCCGGTGATCTTAACTGATTATCCGGCAGATATCAAATCCTTTTACATGAGGCTGAATGAACCGGATACAGAGGGAAGAACTACTGTACGAGCTATGGATATCCTTTTCCCGGGCATTGGAGAGATTGTAGGTGGCTCACAACGTGAAGAACGTCTTGAGAAACTGGAAAAGAGAATGGAGGAAATGCATATACCCTCAGTGGAAATGTCCTGGTACCTTGATACCCGTCGTTTTGGTACTGCGCCGCATGCCGGATTTGGCTTAGGTTTCGAACGATTGGTACTTTTCGTAACGGGGATGACCAACATCAGGGATGTTATTCCTTTCCCTAGAACACCTAAGAATGCAGAGTTTTAGGCTCTTTGTTCAGTCCGATTGGGCTTAGAACCCATTTATTCTGGTGTTTAATGGGTAAAAATCCGTATTTTTAGATATGCTGATAAAGATCTATCCTGAAAATCCCAATGAAAAAGTGATCCAGCAGGTGGTCGACGTACTGACAAAAGGCGGAATAATTATTTATCCAACTGATACCGTGTACGGTATGGGCTGTGATATAAGCAATTCAAAAGCTATTGAAAAAATATGTAAAATCAGGGGTATTAAACCTGAAAAGGCAAATTTCTCATTCATCTGCTATGATTTAAGCCATATTTCAGATTTCACCAGACAAATTGACAACGAAACCTACAGGGTAATCAAAAAAGCGCTTCCGGGACCATTCACATTTATCTTCAATGCGAACAAAAATGTTCCAAAATTATTGAGTTCAAACAAAAAGACTGTTGGTATCAGAGTCCCTGACAATACTATTGCAAGATCTATTGTAAAAATGCTTGGTAACCCAATCATCTCTACCTCAATACATGATGATGATGAGATCATGGAATATTCAACGGATCCGGAACTGATCCATGAAAAATACGAAGATATTGTTGATCTGGTTATTGATGGAGGATATGGCGATAATGAACCCTCTACGATTGTAGATTGCAGTGAAGGTGAGTTTGAAATTATAAGGCAGGGAAAAGGGGATTTGGATCAATTTTTGTAATTAAATAGCTAAAAAGCTTCATATCAATAAAATGGCCTGGAATATATCCAATTGGCCTTTTCTTACCTTATTCAGACATATACCCTGAAAATTTTTAGTATTTTCGCCTGCATGGCTCAAGCAATAAACTTAAAACCATTTCGCGACTTTTTTCGTTCTGAACAAATAGGTGGTATCATCCTTATTTTCTCTGTTTTCGTTTCATTATCAATTGCAAACTCAGCAGTCGGTGTTGGTTTTGAGAATCTGCTTGATGTAAAGCTCGGATATAGCAGTTCCAGTCTTGACCTTGAGTATTCTCTTTCTCAATGGATAAATGATGGCCTGATGGCTATATTCTTTTTGCTCATTGGCCTTGAAATTAAACGAGAAATCATAGAAGGAGAATTATCTTCTCCACGAAAGGCTTCAATGCCAATATTTGCAGCAATAGGCGGAATGTTCCTGCCTGCCGGAATCTATTTTATATTCAATTCAAATCTGGAAACCACTTCGGGCTGGGGTATCCCCATGGCAACCGATATTGCTTTTGCACTTGGTATACTATCACTACTTGGTAAACGGGTACCAGCTTCCTTAAAGGTTTTTTTGGCAGCATTGGCAATTGTCGACGATCTGGGAGCTATCCTTGTTATCGCAATATTCTATACTAATGAATTGCATTGGTTGCAGTTATTGTATTCTGCTGGTATTTTAGCCTTATTGATAGGGATGAATTATTGGGGAGTAAAAAGATTATTCTTCTACATCATTCCCGGTCTTTTTCTTTGGTATTTTATACATCATTCAGGTATTCATGCAACCATTGCCGGGGTTTTACTTGCACTGACTATCCCATCCAATCCAGTAAAAAAGACTTCGCCTCTTGAACATTTAGAACACTTGATTGTAAGGCCGGTAAATTTTTTGATCATGCCTATATTTGCTCTGGCCAACACAAATATCCGATTTGAGAACAAAATGCTGGACGGCCTTACAAGCCCACTTGGTTTAGGAATCATCTTCGGTCTAGTAATAGGTAAACCTCTTGGAGTAACACTTTTTTCATGGATCGCCGTTAAATCTGGCCTCGCTACCTTGCCTTCTCGAGCAAGCTGGAAACATATTTTTGGCTTGGGCCTGCTCGCCGGTATAGGATTCACAATGTCTATCTTTATTGCACTATTATCCTTCAGTAATCCTGACCATAAAATTGAAGCCAAATTTTCAATTCTGCTTGCATCAATTCTAGCTGGTGTATCAGGATTCATTTTCCTTCTTTCATTAAACAAAAAGAGAAAAAGACGAATAAGGAAAGCAAGAATATCATCTCAACGCAAGATAGCTTAACCAACAAGAAAAAGTTCTATCCGAAAACAGTCAATAGTACAATGAACTATTGTCCTGCAATGTATTGTTCCATGTTTTCAATGATGAATTTTTGTTCTTCAATGACATGCTTTACCACATCTCCGATTGAAATAATACCAATTAACTTATCGCTTGAAACAACAGGCAAGTGTCGTATGAATTTTGTTGTCATTAACTGCATACAATGATCGATGGAGTTCTCGGGAGCAACAAAAATTACATCTTCAGACATAATTTCTCTGATTTTGGTTTGCTTGGATGCCTTACCTTTTAGAATCACTTTTCGTGCATAATCTTTTTCTGAAAATATACCAACCAGTTTATCGGCTTCGGTGACCAAAAGGGCACTTACGTTTTTCTCGACCATAATTTCAAGTGCCCTGAATACACTTGTCTCAGGAGAAATGGAAAAAATTAAATTCCCTTTCCTTTCTAAAATTTTGCTTACTGCTCCCATAAAAATTGTTTTTTGAATGAAAAATCCTGTAAAAAAACTGATATTCTAAATGCAATTTAATCGCTCTCTTATGTTAGCTCCTGAGATTAATTAAGATGTCGGATCGGGCGATTTTGTAAATCTTGAAAAGTATTCGGCTTGGGCTAGAATAAAAATAGTATATTTTTTTAACAAAATTAATTTTAACAATCAGAAATTTTTTAATTATTAAATATAATGTATATTGCAAAATGACTAAAAATTGATAGATCCCTATTTTTAAAGATTCGGTAAGCCCATTACAATAAGCAGGAGACCAATTAGATTCAATTTACTATACTGTTCGTATTAAATTTTTCTGTATGTCGGAATGTATTAAAATTAAGAATGGCTTAAATATCCAGCTTACCGGAGAAGCCAATAAGTTGTTGTCAGACCTACCTTTACCTGAAGTATTTGCAATAAAACCAAGCGAATTCACTGGAATAAGTCCCAAAATTTTAGTTAAACCCGGTGATGAAGTTTTAGCAGGAAGCCCACTTTTCTTTGATAAAAACAACGAGTTTATTATATTTTGTTCTCCTGTTAGTGGAGAAATCATTGAGGTGGTTCGGGCTGAAAAGCGTAAACTACTGGAGATTAAAATACTGGCAGATAAAGAAATTAAATATCTGGACCTGGGAAAGTCAAATCCTGCTGAACTAAGCAGGGATGGCATTATTGATGCATTATTAAAAGGCGGACTATGGCCCCTGATACGCCAGCGCCCCTTTGGAATTATTGCCAACCATACGGAAATACCAAAATCGATCTTTATATCTGCATTTGATACCAATCCGCTTGCGCCGGATATTGATTTCATCATGCAGGGAGAAAATCAGGAAACCTTTCAAACAGGTTTGAATGCAATCATTAAATTGACAAATGGGAACACACATTTGAATATTAATGGGGCCAAAGAAACGGCATCAATTTTCAGGAATTCCAGAGGAGTTATCATCAATAAATTTTCAGGCCCGCACCCGGCCGGAAACATAGGTGTTCAGATAAATCATATTGACCCGATCAATAAGGGTGAAGTGGTATGGTATTTAAATCCACAGGATGTTTTGGTCATTGGAAAATTATTCTCAGAAGGCAGGTACGACGCCTCCAGAATCATTGCCCTGACCGGTTCCCAGGTTTCGAGTCCTAAATACTATAAAACAGTAATCGGAACTTCAGTAAAAAGCATTCTTAATGATGGCGGACTAAAAGCAGGGGAAAACAGGATTATAAGCGGAAATGTCTTATCCGGAAGCCAAATTCAGGAAGATGGATTCTTAGGTTATTATGATACACAGATCACAGTTATCCCTGAAGGACACGAATCTGAATTTATGGGATGGTTAGCCCCGGGACTTGAGAAGTTCAGCATGTCGCGCACCTTTTTTTCATGGCTGAATTCAAAAAAGAAATACAATTTAAATACCAATCTTCATGGTGAAGAACGTCCATTTGTTGTAACCGGTCAGTATGAAAAGGTTTTCCCAATGGATATTTATCCAGTTCAGCTTTTAAAATCAATATTGATAGAAGATATTGAGATGATGGAGCAGCTTGGTATTTATGAGGTGGTGGAAGAAGATTTTGCGCTTTGTGAATTTGTCTGTACCTCAAAAATTAAATCTCAGGAAATAATCAAACGTGGAATTGAAATCATACAAAAGGAATTGAATTAATAATATTGAAAATAGAATAAAGGTAAGCTCTAATAGAAATTTAACAGATCAGATTTATACGTTCCGAAGCTTAATTATACGATATCTGCTAGTACATAAGAAATAGGTTGAATCCGATAATCAAGGCAAGAGGCCAATGATTATCCTAAAACATTTTAACTTGATGCTACTTAGAAAATTATTGGATAAGCTGAAGCCCGATTTCGAAAAAGGCGGAAAACTTGAAAAATTCTACCCGGCTTTTAACGCATTTGAGACCTTTCTTTTTGTCCCGGATCATACCACAGCTTCCAAAGGAGCACATGTTCGGGATGCAATTGATCTCAAAAGAACCATGGTTCTTGTAATTCTTTCATTAATTCCCTGCCTCCTATTTGGCATGTGGAATGTAGGATATCAGCACCACCTCGCCTTTGGAATTTCTGATTCCACAATAATAGATAATTTCATATTTGGAGCGATAAAAGTACTTCCCATAGTAATTGTATCATATATCTCAGGTTTAACGGTTGAGTTTATTTTTGCAATTATCCGAAAGCATACCATTAACGAAGGCTTTTTAGTTTCCGGAATGCTTATCCCTCTGGTTATGCCTGTTGATGTACCCTTATGGATGGTTGCTGTATCTACAGTTTTTGCAGTAATTATCGGCAAAGAAGTCTTTGGTGGCACCGGAATGAATATCCTAAATCCTGCATTAACAGCAAGGGCATTCTTATTTTTTGCATATCCTACCAAAATTTCGGGCAATGAAGTCTGGATCAATACAAGCCCAGAGGATGGGAAACAGGTAGTGGATGCTTATAGTGGCGCTACTCCATTAGGCGATGCTGCTGCCGGATTAGCCGATAAAATCCCCGGGATATGGGAATCGTTTATTGGTATAATCCCCGGCTCTATTGGTGAAACATCTGCTTTGGCATGCCTGATAGGTGCTGCTATTCTATTGTACACAGGTATAGGGAGCTGGAGAATCATGTTGTCTGTATTTGTCGGTGGATACATCATGGCTCTGATTTTCAACTTATTCGGGCTCAATACACTTATGCAGATCAGTCCGCTACATCATTTAGTTCTCGGAGGCTTTGCATTCGGGGCAATTTTTATGGCAACTGATCCGGTTAGCGGTGCTCAAACAAATACGGGAAAATATATTTATGGTTTCCTGATTGGATTATTTGCTATCCTTTTCAGGGTGTTTAACCCAGCCTATCCGGAAGGGATGATGTTATCCATATTGTTTATGAATGTAATGGCACCACTTATTGATCATTATGTGGTAGCTGGAAATATTAAAAGAAGGTTAAAAAGATCCAATTTCAAACAACATGCATAAGGACAGCAATAAAGCCACTTTTCTGTTTTCGTCAGGTATGGTGATAGTCATTGCTATCATGTTGTCTGTAGCTGCCATAGTACTGGGACCCTATCAGGCAAGGAATACCAGGATTGAAAAAATGGAAAATATACTCAGTAGCGTTGGTATAAATGGCACTTCCGATGAAGCAGAAGCTAATTTTTCAAAATATATCATCAAACAGGTTGTTTTGGACAGTAAAGGTGAACCGGTAAACGGGGGGACTCCCGCTTTTGATATTGATCTGAAAAAAGAACTGGATAAAGAAAAAACAGGTGATCAGGACAAGGAATTATTCCCATTGTTTGTATGTCAGAAAGAAAATAAAACCTTTTATATCATTCCTGTCAGAGGTAAAGGATTATGGGGACCGATTTGGGGATTTATCGCTTTAGAGGAAGATATGAATACAGTTTATGGCGTAAGCTTTGGCCACAAAAGCGAAACCCCCGGTCTCGGAGCTGAAATTGAGACCGCCAAATTTCAGGAGAAATTCAAAGGCAAAAAAATCCTGGATGATGAAGGCAAATTTGTATCAGTTAAAGTGGTTAAAGGAAGTTCAGCATCAACAAACCCACACGGTGTTGATGCGATTTCAGGCGCCACAATAACCAGTGATGGAGTATCTGAAATGCTGCAAAGAACCCTGACTAATTATATTGCTTATTTCAAAAAGATAAGTACTCAGAAATAAAATTATAAAAAAAGAGCTATGAGCAATGAAATAAGTACAGCTCCTAAAAAGGAACAAGTCAAGAAAGAGCCCTTATTTTCTCCTAAAAATAAAAAGCTTCTTTATGACCCAATGAATGATAGCAATCCAATAACTGTTCAGGTTTTAGGAATTTGCTCTGCTCTGGCAGTTACTGTTAAAATGCAGCCATCAATTGTTATGGCACTTGCAGTAATGGTCGTAACTGCATTTTCAAGTCTTATAATTTCGATTATAAGGAATATTATCCCTAACAGAATCCGCATCATTGTTCAGTTAACTGTGGTTGCAGCTATGGTAATTCTTGTCGATCAATTTTTAAAAGCCTTTGTTTATGATGTCAGTAAACAACTTTCAGTATTTGTGGGACTAATTATTACCAATTGCATCGTGATGGGTCGCCTGGAAGCTTTTGCCATGGCCAATAAACCCTGGCCATCCTTTATAGATGGTATTGGCAATGGTCTTGGTTATGGAGTAATTCTGGTAATCGTATCAATGATCAGGGAATTGCTTGGCTCCGGAGAACTTATGGGCTTTAGAATAATTCCCGAATCCGTTTATGAAATGGGTTATTTTAACAACGGCTTGATCATCATGCCTCCTATGGCCTTGATTATTGTTGGAATTATTATCTGGGTTCAGCGAAGCAGAAATAGAAAATTAATTGAGGCTAAATAAAAGATCTCATGGAACATGTAAACCTGTTTATTAAAGCCGTTTTTATAGAGAATATGATCTTTGCCTATTTCCTGGGCATGTGCTCCTATCTTGCAATTTCAAAAACGGTAAAAAGCGCTGTAGGACTTGGAATGGCAGTTATCTTCGTTTTAACTGTTTCAGTTCCAATTTGTTATTTATTGGAAAAATATGTTCTTAAAGCCGGTGCTTTAGCATGGTTATCATCCGACTTTGCGAGTGTTGACTTAAGTTTCCTGAGTTTTATAATGTTCATTGCCACAATTGCTTCAATTGTTCAGCTGGTTGAGATGGTGGTCGAAAAATTTGCACCGGCCTTATATGCCACTCTTGGCATTTTTCTGCCCCTTATTGCCGTAAACTGCTCCATTTTAGGTGGCGCATTGTTCATGCAGGAAAGAGAATATGCGACTTTAGGTGAAGCTACAGTCTTCGCTATTGGATCGGGAGTCGGCTGGTTTCTTGCAATTGTAGCCTTATCGGCAATCCGTGAAAAAATTCGCTATTCAAATATTCCTGATCCTTTGAGAGGCCTGGGAATAACCTTCATCATAACGGGTCTGATGGCTATTGCATTTATGAGTTTTATGGGAATTAAATTGTAATTACGATGAACCTGATGATTATAAGTCCCGAAACCACAACGATCATTTCGAGTATCGTTATCTTTTTATTGTTCAATTTATTACTGGTTTATATAATCCTGCTTGCAAAAGCAAAGCTGATGCCATCAGGACTTGTCAAAATCACTATAAACGGAGAAGAAGATATTGAAACAGAGGCCGGTTCCAGTTTACTCACAACCTTGTCCAATAAGAAAATCTTCCTGCCTTCAGCTTGCGGAGGCGGTGGTACATGTGCAATGTGCAGATGTCAGGTTTTATCGGGCGGTGGAACCATTTTAAGTACTGAAACACCCTATTTCACGCGTAAAGAGCAACAGGAGAACTGGCGATTAGGCTGCCAGGTAAAAGTGAAACAGGATATGGAGATTAAAATCCCCGAGGAGATTTTCGGTATCAAAAAATGGGAATGCGAAGTAGTATCAAATGATAATGTCGCTACCTACATTAAGGAATTAGTGGTCAAACTACCCGAAGGTGAATTTATAAATTTCCAGTCGGGCTGCTATATTCAAATAGATGTACCTGCTTGTGAGATTAATTTCAAAGGTGATCTCTATAAAATTGACGAGCGCTTTCAGGATGATTACGATAAATTCAAAATATGGGATCTGCAAATGAAGAATCCAGAACCTGTATTTCGGGCATATTCAATGGCTAATCATCCTGCTGAAGGAAACATTATCATGCTCAATATCAGGCTTGCTACTCCTCCTTTCGACAGGCAGGCTGGAAAGTTCATGGATTTAAACCCGGGAATATGCTCGTCATTTGTGTTTTCACGTAAACCTGGTGATAAAATAACGATTGCCGGTCCCTTTGGAGATTTCCATATTAAGCCGACAAAAAAAGAGATGATCTATATCGGAGGAGGCGCAGGTATGGCACCACTTCGCTCACACCTGTTTCACCTTTTCCATACGATGAAAGAAAGGGACAGGAAAGTAAGTTTCTGGTATGGCGGCAGATCGTCCAGAGAGATTTTTTATACTGAACATTTCAGAGCAATAGAAAAGGAATTTCCAAACTTCCAGTACAATATTGCACTTTCAGAGCCATTAGCAGAAGACAATTGGACTGGTTATACCGGATTTATACACAATGTACTATTCGAAAACTATCTCAAAAACCACCCTGAGCCCGAGGACCTCGAATATTATATCTGCGGACCGCCAATGATGAATGCTGCAGTATTTAAAATGCTGGACGATTTAGGTGTACCCCCTGAAAATATTGCCTTTGATGATTTTGGAGGTTAAAATTGATGACAAAATCCCTCTTCCATATCCTTATTGGCTTAATACTTATTTCAGCTTGTCAGTCTAAAAATAATAAGCTTATCGTTATAGAAGGAGAAGCTCAGGGAACTACCTGGCATATATCTTATATATCCGAAGACGGGCTAAATCATAAACAGGCAATTGATTCAATTTTAAAGGATATAGACCTTTCACTTTCTACCTATGTTCCTGTTTCAATCATTTCCAGAATAAATAATAATGAATCGGACATTCGGGTCGACACCTACTTTATTGATGTCTTCAATAAATCAATGGAAGTATCTCAAAAAACCGAAGGTTTTTTTGATATCACTGTAGAACCTTTGGTCAATGCCTGGGGATTTGGGTTTAGCAAAAAAGCGAATATAGATAGTACCCGGATTGATAGTATCCTTCAATTTGTAGATTATAAAATGCTGAAGCTGGATGGGAACATATTAATTAAGCAAAAGAAAGAGATACAGCTTGATTTCAATGCCATTGCACAGGGGTATACGGTAGATGTATTGGCATCATACCTTAATAAAAGCGGGATTGAAAATTACCTGGTAGAACTGGGTGGTGAACTCATCGCTAAAGGCAAAAAAAATGCTCAAAGCTGGAAAGTGGGGATAGATCAGCCGACTCAAAATACTTCACCTGAACGAAAACTTGAAGCAATCATTGAATTGAACAACAGAGCATTATGCACTTCGGGGAACTACAGAAAGTTTTATGAAGAAGATGGAAAAAGATTCGCCCATATTCTTGATCCGCGTACCGGTTTTCCCGCCAGACAAAATATACTCAGTGCTACTGTAATTGCTGATGACGCTATGACTGCCGATGCCTATGCTACTGCCTTTATGGTGATGGGTTTAGAACGGTCGAAACAATTCCTGGAGAAAAATAAAGATCTGAACCTGGAAGTCTTCTTTATTTACGATGAGAATAATACCTGGAAAACTCATACCTCCGAAAGTCTTAAAAACAGGATAAAGCAGGTTAATTAACATGAGTTCGATATTAAACAATCTAAAGATTAATATTTAACCACATAGATCGAATTTATATTGCTTTAAAGGAAACATAGATTGTGAAACATATAGATTGAAGCGAAGCTTCAAGGCTATCTGTGTCTAAAATTTAGGTTAGAAGTTATAAAATGCTATGTCTCTATGTGGTTTTTAAAATATTGAGAATAATACCTGGAAAACCTATACCTCCGAAAGTCTTAAAAACAGGATAAAGCAGGTTAATTAACATGAGTTCAATATTAAACAATCTAAAGATTAATATTTAACCACATAGATCGAATTTATATTGCTTTAAAGGAAACATAGATTGTGAAACATATATATTGAAGCGAAGCTTCAAGACTATCTGTGTCTAAAATTTAGGTTAGAAGTTATAAAATGCTATGTTTCCCTGCCTTCCGGCAGGCAGGTATGTGGTTTTTAAAATATTATGTCGAGTTCACGTTAATTAGGATTTGCACTTTTCTTCCCTGCTTGCACCACAAATACTGCAGGAGCCATCCTCAGTTTGTAATAAGGGATTATTGCTGCTGCAGGTCCCGGAAAATTTACCATTCTTCTTAAACAGAATTTTGATAGCTATGCCTGCAATTGCAAGAGCTAAAAGAACAATGGACAGCAAAACGACCTTCATATTTAAATTTATGAATATTTATTCAGCATACCCAATAAGGTTAAATCCAAATTACCTGGCTAATAATACCTTAAAACACATTTTATTAAGTGTAAGCTTAAAAATTTAACAGGTAATGCTGCAGCATAAATATCCCTGCTCCGGCAAGATAACCGATCAAAGCCAGCCATGAAACATTCTTAAAATACCAGAGAAAATCTATTTTTTCCATTCCCATAGCTGCCACACCTGCAGCTGAACCAATGATAAGACAGCTGCCTCCTACTCCAGCGCAATAAGCCAGGAAGGACCAGAAGTAATGGTCGGTTGGATAAGTTGCCATATCATACATACCCATACCAGCAGCCACTAATGGAACATTATCAACAATTGAGGACAAGAGACCAATAGAAATTACAATAACATCCAGGTTACCTATTTTTGCATCCATCCAATGAGCAAGATCCTGTAACTGATGGGTAGATTCCAGGGCTGAAATGGCTACCAGAATTCCAAGGAAAAATAGAACACTGGGCACATCTGCCTTTCTTAATGCCTGCATAACTGAGTAAGCATCCTTGTCCGCATCATTTTTATTCTTATGTATAAATTCAGTAACAATCCAAAGTATTGCCAGACCGAATAACATTCCCATAAATGGTGGAAGGTGGGTAATAGTTTTAAAAAACGGAACGAATACCAAAGCTCCGATTCCTAAAGCCAAAACAATTTTCCTTTCAAAGGCAGTGGTCTTTTCTGTATGCGTGCTCTCTATAATATCTGGCTTTGTCACTTTTCCCTTCATTGAAAAAGAGAGAATTAAAAGTGGGACAATCAAACAAACCAAGCTTGGAAGAATCAGGTGAAGAATGATATTACCCGAAGTTACTTGCCCACCGATCCATAACATGGTAGTAGTAACATCCCCGATTGGTGACCAGGCACCACCTGCATTGGCCGCCAGCACAACCATACTGACAAAAAACATTCTGGTCTTTTTTTCACTGATTAACTTTCTTAGCAAAGAAACCATCACAATTGTGGTGGTTAGGTTATCCAATACAGCTGAGAGGAAAAACGTAATGATGCTGATAATCCATAATAATTTAAGCTGATCAGAAGTTTTAATTTTTGTTGTTATTACATCAAATCCGTCATGGGCATCGATCAATTCTACTATGGTCATTGCCCCCAATAAAAAGAACAGTATCCCCGATATTTGCCCTAAATGCTCATAAAGTTCTTCTGATACAAGCCCGGTGTCTGTCCCGCTCATGATATAAACAACCCAGCAGAGAACCCCTGTTAGTAAACCGCTTGCTGTTTTGTTTGTTCTGATGGGGTGCTCAAATGCGATCGCAACATACCCAATAATAAAGATTGTGGTAATCAGTAATTCCATGACATGAATTTTAATTAAAATTTCTATTGTCTAAAAATTTGACACTACAATGTACAGAACTCAAACCTTACATCAAACAAGAAAATAATGATTTTGATTAAAGTTTGAATTTCAGAATCCGGAAGATTGATTTTTCATATTCAAAGCTTAATATCCTGTAAATCAGTTTATAGAAGAGACAATCTCTTACTGTTTTAAGATAAATTAAGGATTAAAAATAAATCATAAT
Source organism: Sphingobacteriales bacterium 16-39-50 (assembly GCA_002257025.1). Lineage (GTDB taxonomy): Bacteria > Bacteroidota > Bacteroidia > Sphingobacteriales > Sphingobacteriaceae > Daejeonella. The sequence continues at coordinate 22,935 of NCHA01000030.1, forward strand.
TTACATCATTAAATGGCGAGTTTTAAATTAAACCCCTTGCCTTAACCTTGCCTCCCTCTATAGCCGGGAAGGCCAATTTCTTTTGTGGGCCAAAAGAAACAAAAGCCTTCTTCAATCCCTAGGTGCCTTGGTCACAAGCCCCCGCACATCAAAAAAAAGTGATCGCTACTTTTGGGGGACAGCAGTATATGACAGGCATTCCGGTTATGATCCCAAAATCTGATGCTCGGAGGTGCTATTTGAAAGAATCTGCTGCTTTTTTTTGATTTTGCTGGCACTGGGGATTGAATCGTCCTTCGGGTCAGCTAATGTGATATGAACGGTGGTTGGGATAGTGCTTGGGCCTACAACCGGTCATCCCGCATGTGCGGGACTGTCATTGCCGATTGCAGGGATCGGCATTCCGGGATTTGGCAGGAAAGGCGCACTTAATCCTTGCACAAACTTTCATAAACCACATCGGTTAAGTAATCCGGAGAAGTGGTGCAGATCCATTCAAATGCTCATTGCCATAGATACGGCTCGGATTACACCGATAGGATTAAGTGTGGATTTACAACAAATACCGGGAAGCCGCGGCTCTTTTGCTTAATTCCCAGCTGCAGGGAAAAGGATTGCCCTTCCGCCGCTCTTTCCATTGCATTTTCTGTATCCAGAAATTTCACAAAAGCACTTCCAACAATTGCACCCCGGGTATATTCGGCAGCTTTATTAAAACTCTTTACATCAGAAATACCAAATCCTATCATTGTAGGATTTTTAAGTTTCATATCTCTGATACGCGAAAAGTAAGCATCTGCTTCGTTTGAAACGGTCAGATTTTTACCCGTAGTGGAAGATGATGACAAGAGGTAAATAAATCCATTACTGAGTTCATCAATCCTCCGAATCCGTTCTTCTGAAGTTTGTGGTGTTACCAGAAATATATTGCTCAGATTGTTTTTAATAAAATTGTCCTTGTACAGGTTTTCATATTCATACATTGGAAGATCAGGCACAATCACCCCATCAATACCAACTTCTGCACAGGAATCACAAAAATTCGCAACGCCATATTGCAAAACCGGATTAACATAGCCCATTAATAAAACAGGGATTGACACGCGCTTACGCAGATCTTTAAGCTGCTGAAAAAGAACTTTCAGATTCATTCCATTCTGGAGAGCAATATGGGAACTGTTCTGAATAACCGGACCATCCGCCAGTGGATCTGAATATGGAAATCCAATTTCGATAAAATCTGCACCTGCTTTTTCTACTGCTTCGGCAATATCCAGGGTACTATCCAAATTTGGATACCCTGCAGTAAAGTATATTGATAAAAGTGCGTCCTTTTTATTCTGAAATAATATGTTAAGTCTGTTCATGAGCATTCTGGTATAGAAATACCGGATTATTCATCCGGCAAGGCAAGAGCTAATTAAAATTATAAATTAAAGTATTTCATGTATGTATCCAGATCCTTATCTCCGCGACCAGAAAGGCAGATCACAACAGATTCTTTACCTGTAAAAACCATCTTTTCTAAATGCGCGAGTGCATGTGCACTCTCAATCGCCGGAATGATTCCTTCGAGTTCAGCACACAGTCTTCCGGCAATCATTGCCTCTTCATCAGTTGCACTAACATATTCCCCACGGTTTTCCTTAAATAAATGAGCATGCTGAGGACCAATACCCGGATAATCGAGTCCGGCAGAAATTGAATAAGGTTCAACAACCTGCCCGTCTTCTGTTTGCATTAATATCGAACGGCTGCCATGTAATACTCCTTCTTTACCTAATGCTGTAGTTGCAGCCGATTCCCCACTATTCACTCCCAGGCCAGCTGCTTCAACTGCAATCAGTCTCACATCCTCATCATCCAGAAAATGGTAAAACATGCCCATCGCATTGCTCCCACCACCTACACAAGCTATTACGATATCCGGATTTTCAGATCCTGTACGCTCCTTAAGCTGAATTTTAGTCTCTTCCGAAATGATCGATTGAAAACGGGAAACCATGTCGGGATAAGGGTGCGGACCTACAACAGATCCAATGATATAATGCGTATCCACAGGGTTATTGATCCAGTCGCGCATAGCTTCATTCGTGGCATCTTTCAGAGTCTTGCTTCCGGAAGTAGCAGGAACAACTTTTGCACCCATCATCTTCATTCTCGCTACATTTGGTGCTTGTCGTGCGATATCGACCTCTCCCATATAAACCACACATTCCAAACCCTTTAAAGCACAGACAGTCGCAGTTGCAACACCATGCTGACCAGCCCCTGTTTCAGCGATAATACGTTTCTTTCCAAGCCGTTCGGCAAGCAGAATCTGCCCGATCGTATTATTGATCTTATGTGCACCGGTATGATTTAAATCCTCCCTTTTAAGATAGATTGTAGTTCCATATTTTGCAGATAAACGCTCGGCATGAAATAAAGGCGAGGGTCTGCCAACATAATCCCTCAACAGCATTTGGAATTCATCCTGAAAATCAGGCTCGTATATAATGTCAAGATATCGCTTGCGAAGCTCTTCTACGTTAGGGTAAAGCATTTCGGGTATATACGCTCCGCCAAAGTCGCCGAAATAACCTTCTTTATTTACACCCCATTTTACCGAACTCTTTATAAATTCTCTGTTCATATGCTATAATTATTCCTTTTCAGGATATTTTATTTGCCCTTATTAATTGAAAGGCAGATCTTAAACTTTCTATATTCTTTAAACCAGGCTCTGTTTCAAATCTGCTATTCAGATCCAGGGCATATATTTTTTTTGATGCTAAATTAACCAAGCCTTTGATATTTTCAGGACTTAAACCACCGCTTAGAAAAAATTGCTTTTCTCCTTTATACTGATCTAAAATAGCCCAATCAAATGCAATACCCGATCCGCCATATTCTGAAGTTTTGGTGTCAAATAAAAAGTAATCCACTACATCATTGTATGGTTCGAGGGTCGAAAAGTCAAAGCCGGGATAAACTCCGAAAGCCTTAATCAATTCAATATGCATGGCTGGCAGACTTTCATTCAACTTTATTCTCAAACTCCTGCAATACTCAGGCGACTCTGCTCCATGAAGTTGTACAGCACATAAACCATATTTAAGCACCTTCTGAACAATCTCTCTCTCCTGTTCATCCACAAAAACCCCGGTCAAACTGATTTTAGACGGCAATTTTGCCAGTACATTCTTATCCGGATCTGCAACATAACGTTTCGATTCAGGATAAAAAATCAAACCCATATAATCAGGTCCTAATTCAGCCAGGTTAAGTATATTTTGCGGATCCCTCATTCCGCAAACTTTAATTTTCATGACAACAAACGATTAAAACTCCTTAATGCCATTCCACTATTCAAGGATTCCTCAGCCTCATAAAAGCAATCTGCAAATGATTTTTCAGGTTTTATTGTGCGGATTGCTACCGCTGCATTACAAAGAACCACATTGTTTTGCTCTGTACTACCTTCTCCGTCAAGCACCGATTTAAAAATTTCGGCTGATTCCTGAACAGTACTTCCCCCACCAATTTTTGTGGGATCAATTCTTTCAAAACCCAAATCTGAAATTGAATGAATATGCTCACCTGCCGGAGAAAAGGTTTTAAAATCGCAGGTTAATGAAATTTCATCATAACCCTCCAATGCATGTACGATGGTATAACCTGTTTTAGATTTCTGATAGAGATAGGCATACAAACGGGCAAGTTCCAGACTAAATACTCCCACCATCTGATACTTGGGCCGCGCAGGATTTACCAATGGTCCAAGCATATTAAAAAAGGTTTTAACACCCAGTTCTTTGCGGATAGGTGCAACTGTTTTCATTGCGGCATGAAAAAGCGGAGCATGTAAAAAGCAAATTCCTGCATCATCCAGACTCTTTTTCAAATGATCAATATCATTTCTGAATTTATAGCCTAAATATTCCATCACATTTGAAGAGCCGCAACCGGAAGAAACTCCATAATTTCCATGCTTAGACACCTTATATCCGGCACCTGCCACCACAAAAGAAGCCAGAGTGGAAATATTAAACGTATCCTTGCCATCACCACCTGTACCACAGAGATCAATAAGCTCATAATCACTCAGATCTGTTTTGAGGCAAAGTTCAAGCATCCCATCCCGAAAGCCTTCAAGCTCTTCAACTGTAATGCTGCGCATGCAATAGGCAGCCATAAACGCAGCCATTTGAGAGGCATTATACTTACCAAGTGTAATGTTTGTGAGTATCTCTTTAGATTCCTCCCGACTGAATGTTTTATGTTCAAAAAGGTGATTAAGTATTTTTTTCATAGATGTATTAAGTATTCATATTCTCCTTAGGTATTCAATTTTACTATTCTTATTTCAAATAGTTTAAAGATCCAGTCAATTTTTCATAAAAAAAGGGCTGCCTTATGGCAACCCTCAGTTAAATAATTCTTTATATCGAAAATTACATACCTCTGCTGATTGCCAAATGTTCTTCCATTTGCCACCACCAGATCGTATATATTGTATTCTTGTTCATCTTGATAACAAAGATGAATAAACTTTTCCTTAGCACCAAAACTTTAAAGTATTTTTAACGACATGAAAGCAACAAGGAGATCGAGAAGATTATTGCAAACTAAAATCTATTTTGGAAGAGCAGTTCTTATTTTAATGGGGGTCGGGCTTGCATCATTCGGATTAAAAGGTTTTCTGCTTCCTAATCATTTTATCGACGGTGGAATAACAGGCATTTCACTTTTAACCTATCAGCTAACTGGTATCCCGGTTTCTGTTTGGATCATCGCTTTTAATGCTCCATTTATTTTAATGGGAGCGAAACAGATTAGTAAAAGCTTTGCCATAAAGACCACGATTGCGATACTTACTTTAGCTGCAGTCATCTATTTTATCGATTTTCCGGTCATTACAGATGATAAATTATTGATATCCATATTTGGAGGTTTCTTTCTCGGTTCCGGCATCGGGCTCGCTATCAGAGGAGGTTGCGTCATTGATGGCACAGAGATCCTTGCCGTTTATATTAACCGGAAAAGTATTCTGAGCATGGGTGACATCATTTTGTTAATCAATGTTCTGATCTTCATTGTTGCCGCTTTCATTCTGAATATTGAAACAGCCTTATACTCCATCCTGACCTATCTTTCTGCCTCCAAAACAGTTGATTTTATTATTCAGGGAATTGAAGAATACACCGGAGTAACCATAATTTCATCTAAAAGCGCTCAGATACGGGAGGCGATAACCAAAAAACTAGGTCGTGGAGTAACGATTTATAAAGGTGAAAGAGGCCTCGAACATTCGCAGTTCAAAAATAAAGATATTGATATCATCTTTACGGTAGTTACGCGACTGGAAGTCTCTAAATTAAAGGAAGAAGTTGAACTGATCGATCACAAAGCCTTTATTGTAATGAGCACCATCAGTGATACTAAAGGGGGTATTATTAAGCCAAGGCCGCTTCATTGAGGTAATCTAGGCTCCAACTACAAAAAAATGCTTCTTAGTGTAAGGTCAGTATTTCTAAATATATTTTTGATGTCAATTTTAGCTTACGTTATAAATAAGCAGAATGCCAATTAGAACTGAAATTGGTGAAATCAGTTGAAAGTAAATGGGTTTTAAAATATCAGCAGCCTTCAAAGAAAAGTTATGGTGGAGATGTCTTGGTACAAAATATAAAACTAAAGATGTACAAAGCATAAACCAACCTGCTATTTTAAAAATCTCCGGGAATTTAGAATACTCAGCCGACAAAATAAGTCCGATGGCCGGTATCAATCTAATCGTTATTTCGGCATAGTTTATAAAATTTGTACTTCCTGCTTTTCTTAAAATGGCTCTGGCCTTTTCAGGTTTAAAAAGCATCAAAAAACCAACCCCAATAAAAATAAGACCGAAAAGCATTACTGTCCATTTTGCAATTATTTCAATCATGTTGTGATCATATATCTTATTTTATTTTCAATATCAGGGCTTTTCGAATTTATATTTAACCAGTCTGGCAATCAATTCTAATGGCAATGGTTTATCATAAGGGAATTGCAGCGTATCTTTTGTCCCCTTCCCTTTATAAATTTCCATTTCATCTCTGAATTTTTCCATACCATACATGGGATACAGACCAATATGATTTTTATAAGCTGCAAACCATACTGAAACAGAATTAAATTTAAATGCAGGCATTCCATAACTGATTGCCTCTTCGGCAAAAGGGACTGCCTTTTTAATGGTTGTACGGATTTGTTCCAAAAGCGCTTGTCTGTCCTTTGGAAAACCCGAGATGTATTCGTCAATGCTCTTTGGTTTATCCATTTCAAAACAAAGATTTATTTACAGTTCTAATTCTATTTACTTGAATTAATCCAGTCATTTATAATATCAGAGAGTTCTGACCTGAAATCCTCTATATCCTTCATACTCTTAAAAGTAATCACCGCCCGGTCATTCTCTTTCCAGGTTAATAATTTACTTGTATTTGCAATCAGTTTGGCTTTTGGTTGTTCAAGCTTCTTCGCGCCTCTGTGAAAGATTAGCTGAACCTGTGCTGCAGGGGGTTGGATTCTCATCGTTATCCTGTCTTCGTTCTCATAAGCATAGTTTGGGCCATTCCATTTTACATTTTCAGTCAATTTATTATTTCCTGATAAAATAATATTTCGCAGCAGTTCAATTTCACTTCTAAACGGATGCTTTTGCAGATCTAAAAAGTCACTTACCTCATGGTTTAGATTGCCTGATGATTTGGTCATTCCTGTAAATATTAAGAATTCATACTTGCTAATTCGACTTCCAGCTTATCGAAATTCTCTTCATTTTTATCTACCACAAAGGGCTTTAATTTTCCACATTCTTCTGATGAATTAAACAACATTTTAAAAACAATTTTCGTCTTATTATCAGAGAGTTTATCAAATGTTGCAAGTACCTGAAAGTGTGGCTTTGAGAAGCGTTTCCAGGCAATAATCGAAGGTTTTTCTATTTTGATAAACTCACATTCATTCGGGTAATTTCCTTTCTCCGGACCGTGCATTATAAAACTCCATTTCCCGCCAACCCGAAAGTCAAATTCATTAAATGTATTTGTAAAGCCTGCAGGCCCCCACCAGTTTTTTAAATGTTCCGGTTCAGACCATGCCCTAAAAACAAGTTCTCTTGAAAAATTGAAAATTCTTGAACTTACAATTTCGCAATCAGGTGTTGTTTTAATGATTTCTGTTGTCATTACTTAATATTTATTCAATTTTTCATATAACAATTTAATCATTTCCTTTTTCTCCAATAGTTTTCCACCATCAATTTGTGCCTTATTTGCTTTCCATAACTTCGGAATTGCAAAATGCCCCTTTGCAACAGAGTACATCCAAGTCAAATCGATGAAATTGACAAACAAATTTATGCGGTAAAATAAGGAAGGCTTTTGTGACTCAAAACCAATTTTGTTAATTGTCCTTTCATTAAAAAAATACGATGTCCCAACAATAGTAACTGTCTTTGGAATTGCACCTTCCTCTATCTGAGAAATAACGTTTAATAAACCTACCAGATGATAGGTTAATAATGCTTTTCTGAGTTCAATACCCTTTTTAAATTTTCTCATTACAAAGAGGTAGTCAAAACTCCCACCGCTGTGTAAATCAATTTGCAACTGATTAGCCATATAACCAAGCAACATCGGAGAATAATATTTGTAAATTCCACTAAGCTTAAAAAGTGGAGTTATTGCAAATTGTCCTAATGGCAAATAGATAAAAAATAAAAGCCCGCATAAAGGCTGAGAATATGATAATTCTATAAACATAATAGCAGGATAAAAGCCGACTATTAAAAGCAATATTGCCTCCAACCATTGAAGGAATATTGACTGCTCATAGAACTTATTCATTTAGTAATAAATATGTCACTCCTAAATTATTCAAAATATCTTGGTGGCATCCTTTTTCTAATTGCTTTCTTCCAATTCTCCCTTGTATTTGATTGGACTCAAAATCCATATTAACTGAAAAATCAATGCTCCAATTAAGGTCCAGAGAATATCATTCCAGTCAAATCTTCCTCTTGTTGTCGTCACTTGCAAAAATTCCCATGATAGTAGTCCTGTAAGCGAAATCAAATTTGCTGTTATGTTCTTTTTACTATTCAACCATTGATTAGAACTTTTTCCTTTATTGAATTCAGGGATCAAAATGACAAACAAGGCGGGAATTCCAATTGCAGGGAAAAAATTAGGTGCAATACCTAATATGTATTTAATAATTAAATCGCCGCCATTATAATTTGGCCTGATATTGTCTTGCACCAGCTGATATGCTAATGAAGTCAATGCAAAAAATGCAAACCAGTAATAGACAGGTTTAAATCTAAATCCCATTATTAATCTGCTTAGGTAATTACTCTTTCATCGACAAGATATAACTAACCACAATTCTTGACTCTTCTAATGAAAGCTTAAGATGAGGACTCATAACAGGATAGCCCCAGCTTTTGCTTCCACCCATAATTACTTTTTGAGCAAGCTCAGGGAAGATTACATTATACTTTTATTTGTGTCTCCAGCTTCATTTTACTCATAATAAATTTTGACATTATTCTTCTTTAATCTCTGTCTCAGCCAATTATTGATTTTCCTTTTATTAGCTTCTTGAATTTTTGATTCGATTGACAAAATTACAATCGGGGTCATCCGTGGTGATTTAAGAGTGTCATTAAAATTTAATGATTCAGAATATAAACAGCCTTTTATTTCTGGGAAAATAGTTTTAATCTCTGACAATATGGTAAGTCCAAACTTTTGTCGGCTTAAGATACTGTCTATCTCTGAATTCTTCTTACTTAAAGAATTGTTAAGATTGACCACTTGCTCCTTAAATTTAAATAATTCAGTATTCGTGTCACCCATATCACTAAAAGACAATCCTTGTTCTATTAAAATTGAAACGTTTTCAATATCAAAGTCGGTTGATTTTTTAATGATCTTATTTTTCTGATTTTTTGTAAGTGTGGAGCCTCCATAAATCAAAGTAATCTTATTTGATTTTGCATTAATATCGGATTTCAGGAGATAGTTCCCTTCGAAAATCGAAACATTCGAGACATATTTATTTGCTTTCTGTAAAAAATTTTCTTGTTGTACTAGCTTATAACCAAAAAATATACTTGGTAATAGGACAATTACAATAACCAATGTAATCACACTATTAATTTTCTTCTTTTTACCTACATCAACTATATTTCTAATTGGAAATTTTAATAATTGTGAAATCCAAACTGATGCTAATGCAATAAATATGGTATTAATAGTAAACAGATAAATAGCTCCAAAGAAAAAATCAAATTGCCCTGATGCTAATCCGTAACCTGCAGTACATAAGGGTGGCATAAGTGCGGTTGCAATCGCGACACCGGGTATTACATTTCCTTTCTGCTTGCTACTAATTGCTACTATACCGGCTAAACCACCAAATAAAGCAATCAAAACATCATAAATCGTCGGGCTGGTTCTGGCTAATAGTTCAGAATGGGCAGTTGAAACAGGGCTTAATGCAAAATAGGTAGTGGAAGCTACAAGACTTGCCAATATTGCGAACGAAAAGTTTTTTATAGATTTTTTGAATAGTTCAAAGTCATAGGTTGCAATACTATAGCCCATTCCATTTATAGGTCCCATTAGGGGAGATATTAGCATTGCACCGATTATTACAGCCGTTGAGTTCATATTCAGACCCACTGAAGCCACAATAATTGCAAAAATTAAAATCCAAAGATTGGTACCTTTGAAAACACCCCCCTTTTTAATTTCTTCATATACAGAATCCTGATCTTCCAGTTCGGATTCTAAACTAAAAAAATGCAATAGCTTTCTAAAAAGGTAAGGGGTTTTCATGTTAGTTATGTTTTTTCATGATCGCTAAATAATGCATAGAGATAGGTCAAACACCCATAGACTAATATACCCATTTTACAAAACCAATTATTCAAATAATTTTAACTACAAAATACATTTTTCAAAATCCGGGAGGAGTTCGGATTAGAACTACAAATACTTATTATTTATCGTTTAAAAAAAATATAGTCAGTAACCAAAGGCTCAAGCCCTTGTCGTTTAAATTCTGTTGCAACCTGTCCCCGATGATAGGTTGAATGATTAATTATATGAAACAACATATCCTGAATACTATTGCTGAATAGCTGTCCTTTACTGTTTGAATAATTGATAATTAATTTCAAATTATACTTATTAAGTATTTGTAAAGTATGCTCATAGTTTGCATTCTCAATTCCTTTTAAATCCTGAACAGGGTGAAGTTCCCACACCCCGAAAACCGATTGCTTTGGATCAATTCTATTGTTCCAAATCTGATGGGCATTTAAAATGTGGTTATAAAATTTTTCAGCTTTTTCAGAAATCTTGTCAGGATTGTCAATAAAAACGTCTATCAATTTTTGATTAAAATGATGACTATATTCAGTTAGCTCTTCAAAAAACTGTTTCATTTACAAAGATCATTTGGTTCGATTATTCGTAATGTTAATGCCCTTGCAACCTGTCGAGTTTGATTTACAATTTCAAACCGGCGGTGAATTACTCTTTCATCGACAAGATATAACTAACCATAATTTTTGCCTCTTCCAATTTAAGTTTAGGATGAGGCGTCATTATTGGGTAGCCCCAGCTTCTGCTTCCTCCCATAATTACTTTTTGAGCAAGCATCTCAATATAAGCCCTATTTACAGGATATCTTTTTGCTATATCCTTAAAAGCCGGCCCTACCGATCTTTCATTAATTTTATGACAGGTATAACAATCTGAATAAGCGATCAGTACTTTACCTTTTTCAGCAATTTCGGCAGGAATGCTATCGCTTACACCAGGTATTGCTCTGATATAGTCAATCGATTTTCTTACGATTTTTTGTTCCGGTTTATTTTTACAGCAAAGGAGAAAACATGATGTAAATAATATGAAAATAATAAAAAGTATGTTTTGCTTTCTAAACATATTAGCGTGCCATTCCAAAGTTTGTCATATCAAGTTTGCGCCTCAAACCCAAAACTTATTGCAGCCTCAAGTATATCAATATTTATATCTTTTAGGGTTTTGAACTTAATACAATAGCCTGTGACGCTCGCTTTTCCTATTGTTTTTCCGTATTTCTCCGGTAAATACTTTTTGTCTTCAATACCCATAATATAAACTGAAATTCCGGTAGTGTTGGTACTGATACCAATCTGATAAAATTCCCTGGTCTTTCCGTCTGCATATTTTATTGTTTGAAGACCGTATCCTATCTGAGGATTGGAAACCACTTTTCCTTGCTCGTCTTTACCGTCTAAGAACCATTGTCTGCAATTTGGCGAAACTTGAAGTATGAGCTGGTTCAAGGTTTCTATTTCAGAACGTTTTGGTTCGGACTGGCTGGCGATGTACTTTTCGATGTGTTCTGGTATGTTCATCTATGTTTTTGCCAAAAACCTGTTAGTAGTTCCTATTTATAAAATTCGGAAATCAAAAAAGTATTGTATAATATATTCTTACTGTTATGCTCATTAAAATGGAGACAGTACACAGTAAGCATATTTCCCTTTTTAACTTCCTTTTTCAGTGCTTCAAGAATTTGTGGTTGAACTGGCATCCATGTTTCTTCCTGTCCTATTTTAAATAACACTTCGCTCTCAATCATCCCATCAAGTCGGGACGCATTTCCAGTAAACAATTTGTATACATTTTTCATTGAAGTTATCACTTCCTGACTTGTAGCTCTGGTTTTTCCCAGATAAACAGCTTTAAATCTATAGTTATCAAGTCTTGAGTAATAGCGAGGGATGGCAGGATTTTTTTCTATACTGTCTGCGTACAACTTTTCTTGTTTCAAAATCGAAACAATATCTACTTCGGGATAGTTCTTATTCCAATTATCCCAATATTTCTGATCGCTTTGCCCATATACGGAGTTTGTTATAAACAAAAACAGAATGTAGAATGATTTGTTCATACTGATGTCATTTTAGGGTTGTCTTATAAAGGTGCTAACGTTTTGGGGAATGGTGAAGAAGCTAATTTCGAACCGCTAAACTGTTAGCCAAAAACAAACTAAGATAGATGAATAAAACTTCATCAAAGTATTGAAATCTATTTAGCTTCAAATTCCTTCCATTTGTCATTCTGTCCATTAAGCCAATCATAATAATATATAAGTATTGTTGATGACATAGAATCAGGATAGGAAATTCCTTTTTTTAAAAGATACTGTTGGAGCCTTGATCCGCCCCAAAGGCCCCAATTATTTCTTAGCCAAGTTCCAAATCCATGATGATATAAAATTGTTCCGTTTCTATCTTTTAGGTTTTTAATTGCTTCAATATCTTTTGGCTTTAAAATTCTATTGAGCTCTGCAAAGCACTCCTCTAGATTTTTAGGAATATAAATTCGATTTATTGAGTCAGCAACAATTCGTTTTTTATAAGCTTCTGCCTCTAGAATAGCTTCTCGTTGCTTTTCTCTTTCTGCTTCTTCCTTATTCTTATTCATAAAAATAAGCCAACCACTGAATCTCCATTTTTCCGCTTCTGTCGGAATTGAGTTCGTAGCAAATTTTCGTGATTGAATGAAGGCTTTTACTTTATCTTCTGGAAGTCCATGGTAATTCTCAATCTTATCTAGAATAGCCTTACCATTTTTATCTACTATAATTTGAACATTGGCACCATATCGTTTAAATTTCTTTGAAGCAATTTGGTCTTCAGGGAAAACTGCCATACCTAGTGTTTCAGCCAATCCTTTCTCAAGGGTTACGCCGGTTGAAAGATGTGGAAGACCAAATAACGAAGGTTGCTTTAGGTTTGCTTTACTTACTTGAAATGGCTTAATCTGCTTAAACCTTTCCGGGTTAATTTTTGATATTGGGGTAAAACTCAAACTAGCCGTTCTCAAGTCAATCGAAATTAACTTGTCCGTCTTTGTAAAAATATAAAGAGTATCATTGTTTAAAAATGTTGCTTTTTCGGTTAGTTGCTTTTCAAAGTCTGTTGCTTTCTCTTTGAAAATAAAATTTCTTTTACCGTTTTTATAAAAAACTGAGTCAATTGCTTCTTTATAAAACAAATAACAGTCTTCCTTGTCAGAGTTGCAATCAAGTAAGTCTGTTAATTGAAATTGTTTTATAGAAATACCATTATTGAATATCTGAATACTTTTATTTTGAACTCCATTCCAAAGAAATTCTCTGTCAATCACATAAGCAATGTTTTTACCATCATTGCTCAGGAAGATTTCTTTTTTATTGTCTAGTAATTCAAAATGCCTTTCAATTTCGTAAAACTTTGTTGAGTCTGAATTGTAAACAATTGTTTTACCTGTTGACGTTTGATCAATATTATCAAAAGGGATAGTCTTTAAAAAAAACTTATCGTTTTGGGATTTTACCTTATGGATGTAGCATATCGAATGAATTGTCTGTGCAGCAACTTGTCCGATGGTTATAAACCAAAATAAAATTGTTGCTATTTTGAATGTTGTCATCATTCTTAATATGGGCACTAACGGTTAGGCTTTGCGAAAATAGCAGATAAAAAATACTTCATTGTCATATGCCACAAAACTCATCTTAAAGTAGAGAAATTTCAAGGTTAACGTCACCAGCGATTTTTGCAAAGCCTATGTTATGAGTAGTTATTTCATTCTTAGGTTTTTTAGTCAATGTTGCTCGATCCAAAAGTCAGATGATACACCCTTATTGTCGAACTTGATTACCAAGAAGTTGGGGTCGATAGTCGACCAACCGACAGGATATAGCACTAATGTGTCAGGCTGAGAATTCAAACGCATAAATTCATTAATTTTGTATGTAGCTCTATCACTATTCTCAGGCTTTAAATTCTCCTTGTTCGAAAAAGACAAGGAATCTGGCATTTTAAGCCCCTTTGGAAGTCTATTTTCTATTCCATCTTTATAAGGCTTACCTAATAATGCAAATACTGAATCTCTCGTAATACCAATTTTTAAGTGATTTTCCAGGAGGTCTTCGGTCATATAAGCTCGTGGATTATGGGTGTCATTCACATGATTATTCGCCAACCATCGTTCTTTGTTAAACTTTTTATCCACCTTGCATGACGCCATCACAAATAGGAAAAAGATAAGGATATAATTTAACTTGGTCATTTTTTCAGTTAAGCAAATTGCTGGTTTTTATAGTTACCTATAACGTTCAAGGCTTTATGCCGTAGCGTTTATCCCGATAGCTATCGGGAGCACTACACCAGGCCTTTAGCACCTGCCTACCGGCAGGCAGGCTAAAGTAATTAGAAAACAGTATGTTTCAAATAGCATGACCGCTATAGCTTGAAGACGTTGTTACGCTGGGATTATAATTCCGGTACCTGATGCATTAAAGCTTAATAGAGAACTCCAGACGTCCGCCTAGTCCAAGCTCAACAATCTTTTGAAGTGTTGAAAAACGAACTTCCTTTATATTATTCTCAATTTTCGAGATATAACCCTTGTTTGTTCCGCACTTTTCAGCCAATTCTTCCTGTGTCATGCCTTTTTTCAAGCGTGCTTGTTGAAGTAAAAACCCAAGTTTGAATCCTTCATAACCCTTTTCAAACTCGTCACGTTTTGGAGTGCCCTTTAATCCGTATTGCTCGTCCACGAATGTGTCAAGGGATTTTAAATTATTTTTCTGTCTCATATTCTCTCTTTATTTTTAACGCTTTTTCTATTTCAGATTTCGGGGTCTTTTGAGTTTTCTTTTGAAATCCGTTTGCCACTACAACCAGCTTACCCTCGTCAAAAAAGCAAAATATTCGACAAATGTCACTGGCAAATTGGATCCTGATTTCATAAAGCCCATCAGTACCTGTTATGTGTTTTAAATAATCTTCTGGTACTTGTTGAATATTTTCGATCAATCTGAACGTCCAGATAATCTTTTCTTTTACCTTCGGCTTTTGCTTGTTGTAAAAGTCAGAGAAGTACTCTTTGTATAAAAAAATTGTTCTGAATTTTTGGCCGCTCATACATTGCAAAGATAAATATAGTTGTCCGAATGTACAACTTTTGATAGCTTATTTATGCGCAATGGAGGAAAATCATGGATAGGAGTACGATCGTATGAAATCTAGCATAACGGGATTCAGCTTGGAGGCGACGGGCATTTGGAGACGTTCTCTTCCAGCCTACTCCAAACTTCTTTAAGGTACTGATTTTCAAATTTACTCGGAACCGCCCGCTGTATCCAAGGTGATGTTAGCAGCAGTTATTATACTGTAATTTTCGAAAATCTTATAGAAAGATCGCTTTTAGTACATTTAAAAAAACCGATATCCACAAATCCTAATGTTGTACACATTGAAATAATTTCATTTTGCTCACGATCACTTGTTCTTAATCCAAAGTAAATGGCTTTTAAAAATTGAGGTTTAAATTTTTGAATCTGAGGTTTGTCATTAAGCAGAATCATTCTGTATTCGTTTTCATGGCTCCAGCTACCACTTTTTGAAAGGAAGATTTTGAAAATTGCATATTTCCGTTCAGTAGACATATAATTAATGCGCTCATACTCTGTATATCCCACAATACCTTCAGAGATATCGGTTGCGTCCGATAAATTTTCGAATCTCGGCGAAATTGTATTATCAAACTCAAGGCAAATCCCAAAATGTTTTTCAGCATAGTGGGACCACATTAAAACTGAATTATTTACCAATGAAAAGCACGAAATTCCGCAGGATTTTATCTTTCCAATTTGAGATTCTTTGTATCCTGTTTCCCAAAATGACTTATCCTTTGACTTCTCAGAGAAGCCAGGCCAATTTTTAAATTGTTTCTTAAGTACTTCGATTTCATATGCTACTTCCTTGTCTAACTGCTGGTCAGAAGGAAAATGAAAGTCCACTAAATCGATATCACAATCAAATGGATCATTGAAGTCATTGGGGGGAGAAAATTTAATACTAGATGTCCTAAGGATTATTTTGGCAATATCGGAACTTGCATATTTAAATAATCTTTTAGGGTTTTCTATTATTTCCATTGAATAAATATGCTGTCTCAGATAATTGCTGCTAAATAAAGAATTGAGGCATGTCCCACCCCCCTATCCGCTTATAAACGAATATACCCGTTTACAAAACCAAAGTCCAAAATAAAGTTCAATACAAAATAACAGAAACCAAAATCCCGGGAGGGCTTTTGGTTTAGTGTTTTGAAACATAAAGTTGACAGAAAATCCCTATTTCCCCTTCCTTCCCCCACTCAAAAACAAAGTCCCGACAAACGAAAGCAGGAATAACATCCCGACAAACTGATGCAGAATTGCATAGATTAAAGGAATCTGTCCGCTTGTATTGATTACTGTAAGAATCCCCAAAAGAATCTGGACAAATAGTAAAACTACAGGCAGAAAGCGGATTTTGCGAAACAGGCTGTTTACCGGAAGGTCTTTGGTCTTCAACGTCCAGATAATGACCGGTATACAGATGATATAAGCAAGTGCGCGGTGAATAAAATGAACAGTAATCAGATTGTGAGTGATATCCTCCCAAAATCCTCCCTGGGTAAGCATCCCATCCGGTATCCATTGACCGTTCATATCAGGCCAGGTAACCGCAGCAAATGCAGCATGTAAACCTGCCATGAATGCGGCGTAGATCAACTGAAGGGTAATCAAAACCAGCAGCCAGATGTTTAGCTTTTTCAAATAAGGAACATATAAAACCTGACCTGAAGGAATGCTGACTTTCATCGCAAACCAAAGCGTATAAGATAATAAGGCAAGGGCCGAAATAAAGTGGACAGCAAGACGAATATGACTAACATACAGATTCTCGTCATTTAGTCCGCTTTTTACCATGATCCAGCCAATAGCCCCCTGTAATCCACCCAAAAGGAATAAGATGACCATCGGCTTGACCATATCCCGGCGGATTCTTTTCTTAATCAGGAAGTAAATAAATGGAAATATGAAAACCAATCCCATTAGCCTCGCCCAATCGCGGTGGAACCATTCCCAGAAATAGATCATTTTAAAATCTTCCAGACTGAAATGACTGTTCAGATGTTTAAACTGCGCAATCTCTTTGTATTTATCAAAAGCTGCCTGCCAGGCTTGTTCATTCATTGGAGGGAAAGCACCTAAAATTGGCTGCCACTCAGTAATGGATAATCCTGAACCGGTGAGACGGGTAAGTCCCCCGATTAAAACCTGTACCATGATCATTCCAACCCCAATGTATAACCAGGTGGCTACTGCGCGATGGTCTTTCAATGAGCTATTATTCATTTAAATTAAATTAGAAGTCTGCTAGAGCGTATCATTCTTTTGTTCTACCGGAAAATCAGTAATTATAAAATACTTTTGAATGATCTTATGAAGCTCATCCTGCTTCTGGGTTCCAATTACAAACCGCTCTCCACTCATGGTCTCAATCGCAAGCCCAATATCTCCTTTAGTATTATAAACAGTACCGTAACTACTGCCAAACCTAATACCATAACCTACGAATTCGTAACTGACAATCTTTGCACTTTTTATATCAGTCCAGCTGATATTCTTCTTGACAAATGGAGAAAATGACATTTTTATACCGGATGAATTTACCTCAGTCTTTAATTTCATAAAGAACATCAATGAAATTAATCCAAAAATAAAAACTGCAAAAAGTATGAGACCAGAATCTGACATTGGTTTATCGCCAAACTGTCGTCCATGAATTATCTGTTCGTAGATACCAAACAAAGGAATCACTGCGAGAGCCAATAGAATCAGCCATAACCACCATTGAGTAAACCTTTGTTCTTCCCTGAATACAATCACCTTTTCTCAAATATTCGGGTCTTGCTTTGAAAACCACTTCTTATCGGCATAGAATGTCCCAAATGGAATTAATGATGCCAGAAAACCAAGACTCAATTTCCAGAATGACCATTTGTAAAGGTAAGTCACCTGAAGCAGCAATAAAACATAAATAATAAAAAGTACTCCATGCACCATCCCCACAACATAATTAGGTCCGGGCATATCATACCGGTACTTGAGTATCATCGTCAAACCAATGAGTAGAAAAGAACAACCTTCTATAAAAGCAATGAAGCGGAAACGACCCAATGGAGAATTAAACATTTTGATTGATTTTATGATTTACGCGATAAAATTAGAAAATATCCCGCTCAGAAAAATCACTGAAAAGTAAAGCCTGAAATAATATTTCCGGGTTCATTATGAATGATGCAAAATAAGTCTTACCAAACTTCAATGACGGTTATTTACCGGCATGGTCTCCGAAAAAATCGAAATTGTAGAAATAATGAACCTATTTATGTCCTATAATTTTACTCTTTTCTTTTCCTGCAGCAGAAAAGAAACAAAATGCCGCCGCTGCGTCTGCTGCTTCGAAAGTCAGTATCAAGGCTTGACTTGTCGCTACCGCACCAGCCAAGGCGGAAAAAAACGTTAACGGAGATTTAGTGCTTAGGCCAAAGCTTATGAACAATCCTGTCATTTTAGGTAAAAATACTGCAGGTTTTAAGGCAGTGAAAAAAGTATAATAATTGAACCTTTAAGAGGGGGCTTAATTTTATTGTACGCTAAAAAACATGCTTTGTAGGATGTAAATGGCTTTTTCATTTGAAAATTTATTTTAACCAGACAACAGTGATGTTTAACCCCCTCCTTTTCCATTTATTTATCAGGTTATCAAGCCATTATGTAACATTTTCAGTCAGGATGGTTGATTTTCTGTCATAAATTATTTTGCAGCCAAAGGAAAATAATTAATTTTTTTTCAATCTATAATTGCAAGATATTGACAATCAACGCATTAATATTCACATTCTGCGAACATGCTGATTTCAAAAAAAAATCCTTCAATCTGAAATTCCCCTGCAAGGAAATGTGTGATCTTAATCATTATCAAATCCTAATTTCCATGCTTAAATTTGTATAACCAATTATTTAAAACGATACTTTAAACCTTTGCGATGAAAAATCCGGGCTACCTAAACATCAAAGGATTCCTTACAGGTTCAAAACTTGTAATGATTGTCTTATTTTCTGTGAATATTTTTTCCTCAAGCCTGGTATTCGGTCAAAGTGATACCAGCAGTTTTACCCAATACAAGGGAATAATTTTAGATAGCAAAAGTAAAAAGGAACTTGCCTTTGCGACCTTATCGGTGCTGGGGACTAACATCTCGGGAGTTAGCAATAGCGAAGGTGAGTTTTCTATTAAAGTACCCAGGCAAAACTCCAATGCAGATTTAATGGTCTCTTATCTGGGATACAAAAACAAGCTAATCAGTCTGAAAGATCTGAAGCCAGAAAATAACCAGATCCTACTTGAATCCTTTAATATCGCTCTCGGCGAAGTTGTTGTCTCGACAAACGATGCTGAGAAACTATTCAATCAGGTAATCAGCAGAATAGAGCAGAACTACAGCAATGATCATAACCTGATGACCGGATTTTACCGGGAGACGATCAGAAAACGCCGGAATTATTTATCACTCTCAGAATCGGTTGTTGAAATTCAAAAGCAACCCTATATGAGTAATGTTGATGATTTTATCGAACTTTTCAAAGGACGCAAGAATACGGATTACACCAAACTAGATACCCTGACTTTCAAATTACAGGGAGGTCCGTATACCACAATGTTCCTCGACATCATGAAATATCCGGGCTTAATTTTCACCGATGATGCTTTAAAAATTTATAACTTCTCTCTGGAAAATAATACACAAATTGACGACAGGAAAGTTTACGTGCTGGCATTTAAGCAAAAACCTGAGGTTATTGCACCAATGTATTATGGTAAATTATTTATAGACACCGAGAGTATGGCTATAATTAGTGCCACATTTAATCTGAATGTTGAGGATAAAAAAGCGGCTGGTTTGATGTTTACCCAAAAGAAACCCGCCGGAGCTGAAGTATACCCCCTTGAAGCCAGTTACCAGATCAATTATCGCGAGCAAAACGGGAAATGGATCTTTGCCTATTCCCGTGGTGATATTACTTTCCTGGTTGACTGGGATAAAAAACTGTTCAACACAACCTATGAAACATCAGTTGAAATGGCCGTAACAGATTGGAAAAAGAAAACTAATGAGCCTCAAAAGCTAACTCAGAAATTAAGGCAAAACGTAATTATGATGGACAAGGTTTCAAACTTTGCTGATCCCGAATTCTGGGGAGAATACAATATCATTGAACCTGAAAAATCAATCGAAACAGCTATAAAGAAAATTCAGAGAAAGATGTAAGTAATTCATTAATCACTGTTGTCCGGTAAAAATAAAATGTTTAAAAATATCCCTTTAAAAAGTATCGTGAACGATTTTATTTCCTGATTTCAAAAAACAAGCCCCGCTGTTAGCACACTCCAATAGGCCCCGCTTTTAAGCGGGGTATACAATGGGGATATTCCAGGCTTCAGCCCAAAATAATCCGTTTATACCGGAACACCCGCATCGGGCTTCAGCCCGATTAAATGTTGTCGGCGCTGAAGCACCGGTCGATTACAACCCGCCTAAAGGCGGGCCCTATTGAACGATACGCCTATACCCGAGATTAAAATAAACAATCATTAACAAAATACCCTCCTTCCTAAATATGGAAAGAGTTTCAATTCTGCTGCCGGACTAAACCTTAATAAAAACTTTTCCCGGACAACTTGATTCATCAATAATGAATTAAAACCTGAAATCTATTGACCTTTAGCCATAAATTCCAGAAAAAAATCATACATCTGATTTTTCTTTGAAATCATTTGAATGATCATTCCCTTATGCCTTTTTCTTTCTATGTATTTCAGCTCAACCGACTTATTGGCTTTAAGAAGTTCATCGTACAATCGCTTAGATTGTAGTTTTATCGCGGGATAGGTCCGGTCGCCGACAAAAACCAGAAATGGCTTCATTACATTTTGGAGATAATACATCGGTGAAGCTGTTTTCCATGTTTCCTGATTCCTGGAAAAAGCATCCAGAAACTCCTCCGTCCGTTCATCCGGCTCAGCAACCGTCAAATATTCATACATATCGAGTCCGAAACCATCATTCAGGATAACTCCATTAATCGGATTGGGAATCCCTGCACTTACAAAAAATCTGGGATCAGTATTGATCAATGCCGCCAGATGTCCGCCGGCAGAATGCCCCATGACAAAGATTCTATCTGCACGCCCTCCATACCTTGCGATACTATCCCTAACCCATTTTATTGCCATTGCACAATCAGAGGCCATCTTTTCATATTGAGATTCAGGACTGAGGCTATAATTAATAATCACTGAAACCACATTCTTCCGGGCCATGTTCTTACCCAGCCACCAATAGATTTCCTTTTTTCCGCTATTCCATGAACCTCCATGAATAAAAACAAATACATCCTTTGCCTCTTCAGTATTTTCAGGGTAATAAACATCCAGAAGATTTCGGATATCTGTAGAATTTTCACGGTAAGGAATATCCTTTTGGGTCAATACTTTCGCTGAAAGCTCAAAAAATGAAGTCAGTAACAAAATTAAGAGGAAGTACTTCGCTTTCATTTAATAAGGGGATCCTTTTCTTTGGTGAAGTGATTATAGACTAATCCGTCTAACCAGGCAGGTAATACCTTATTCAGAAAGACTGTAAGTTTCCCCTGAGCGGTCATGATCAATGAACGTTTACGTTGCTCAATTCCTTTTACAATGATTTGAGCAACCTCCTCGGAACTCATCATTTTATCCTCATCCATACTGGTTTCTCCCTGAGCTGTACCATCTTTAACCAATGCTACTTTGCGAATATTTGAAGAAGTGAAGCCGGGCGATGCAATCATCACATGCAGTCCGGTTTTCAAATTTTCGACACGTAATGCCTCCAGAAAGCCATTCAAGGCAAATTTAGAAGCAGAATATCCGGTTCTGCCGGGCAATCCTCGATAACCTGCGATTGAAGATACCCCCACGACCGAACCCTGATGTTTCAGCAGTTCGGGGATTGCATATTTAGTACAATAAACGGCGCCCCAAAAATTGACATCCATCAGGTTTCGTAAAACCTGCAGATCAAGATCTTTGAACAATGCCCTCATTGAGATACCGGCATTATTCACCAGAACATCGATACGATTAAAAGTAGAAATTGCCTGATCGATCAGAATCTGACAGTCTGATTCTTTCGATACATCGCACTGGACAGCCACTGCTTTAATTCCATACTTTGTTTCCAGTTCCTGTGCTATTTCACATAAAGTAACATACTGCCGTGCCCCTAAAACAAGGTTTGAACCTTTTTTAGCAAACTCTTCGGCACATGACCTTCCAATTCCGGATGAAGCACCGGTAATGATTACCGTTTTATTTTTGAGGTTCATTTTTTTATTTATCAGATTTATCTGGCTAAAGAGTTTTCGTAAGGTACTCGTGTAGCTATGGATCTTCCTAAAGTGATTTCATCGACATATTCGAGTTCTCCTCCAAATGCGATACCGCGTGCTATTGTACTGATTGAAACACCCGCATCTTTAAGTTTCTTATACAGGTAAAAAATTGTCGTATCACCTTCCATGGTAGCACTTAAAGCCAAAATCACCTCTTTTATTCCACCTGCCTGAACCCGTTTTACCAGACTTTCGATGTTCAGATCCGAGGGACCAATACCATCCATTGGAGAAATTAATCCACCCATTACATGATATCCACCCTGATACTGACCGGTATTTTCAATCGCCATCACATCGCGGGTGTCTTCTACAACGCAAATCAAGGACTTATCACGCTTTACAGAACTGCAGATCTGACAAAGCTCATGATCAGAAATATTATGACATTCATTGCAATACCTGATGTCACGCTTTAGAATTAAAAGTGAATTACTGAACTTCTCAACCTCAGCCTGAGGCTGGTTTAGCAAGTGCAAAACTAAACGAAGGGCCGTTTTCTGACCTATGCCGGGTAAACTTGAAAATTCATTGACTGCATTTTCCAGCAGCTTGGAAGAAAAATTCATTCTGCAAATTTATAGTTAAACTTAGTCTTTTTTGCATGGGTTTATAAGAAAATACTGGCTTCATCACGGGGAGGACAAGTAAGCATTGGAAATATTAAAAAAGCTCTCGCAAAGACGCAAAATATATTGCCTTAAAAAGGATTTTATATAACTCTTGCCCTTTGCGTCTTTGCGTCTTTGCGAGAAAAAAAAATTGAGAAGTTCTCATGGAGAATTGATAAGCCTTCTAACATTGCATTGCGAGAAAGGATCGCCTGACCGGAAGTGCAGTACAATGAAGCATCCCAAAACGTTTAGTAGTACCAGTCGAAGAATATTCAGAACTTAATTATTAATTTGCGCAGATTATCAATTATAAAAATCTTATGGCACCGGGAATTTTACTTAGTTTTCTGATTGGATATTTTTTGATGCTATTGGGTATCTCTTACTTCACATCCAAGAAATCTTCAGACAATTCAACCTTTTTTACCGCAAACCGGAACTCAAAATGGTATCTGGTAGCTTTTGGGATGATCGGTACTGCCTTATCCGGGGTAACCTTTATTTCAGTCCCGGGCGAAGTTGGTAATCCCGCAGGAAATGAATTTAAATATTTTCAATTCGTTTTAGGTAATGCAATAGGCTTCATTATCATCGCTACAGTCCTGCTCCCACTCTATTACCGAATGAAACTGACCTCGATCTATACCTATATTGAGGAGCGTTTAGGTACATACAGCTATAAAACTGCTGCCAGTATTTTCCTTTTAAGCCGTACAATAGGTTCATCTTTCCGCTTATACCTGGTTGTAATCGTATTACAGCGCTTCATTTTCGATTCTTACGGTGTACCCTTCTGGGCCACAGTACTTATATCACTCGCATTAATCTGGTCCTATACCTTTAAAGGCGGTTTAAAAACCATCATTATTACCGACACACTTCAAACCTTATTTCTGGTTTCCTCGGTCGTGCTGACCATATATTTTATTTGTGATAGCCTGGGATTGAATTTAGTACAGGCATTTGATACTATTAAGAATAGTGGTTATTCGAAAGTATTCTTCTACGAAGATTTCATGACCAGCAAGTTCCATGTCAGCAAGCAATTGCTGGGGGGGATTTTTGTTACCATAGCAATGGTAGGCCTGGACCAGGACATGATGCAGAAGAATCTGAGCTGTAATAATATCAGGGAAGCCCAGAAAAACATGTTCACATTCACAACTGTGTTTGTGATTGTTAATATCTTCTTCCTTAGCGTAGGTGCACTACTTTATATTTATGCAAGCAAAAATGGAATTGAACTTCCGCTCGACCATGTTACAGGTAAACCGCGAACCGACTTTCTATTCCCGGAGATTGCTTTTAACCATTTAACGATGATACCGGCAGTAGTGTTTATGCTTGGTTTAACAGCTGCCACTTTTGCAACTACCGACTCAGCATTGACTGCTTTGACCACTTCCTTTTGTGTAGATTTCCTTGGATTCTCAAAAAGGGAAGATTTGAATTCTAAAGCTGCAATCCGAACCAGACACACAGTTCATATTGGTCTTTCCCTGTTGATGTTCACGGTAATCATATTGTTCAACATTGTTAATAATGCGGCAGTGGTAAGCGCCATATTCACTGTAGCGTCTTATACCTATGGACCATTGCTGGGACTTTATGGCTTCGGTTTATTTATGAAAAACAGAGGAGTGAAGGATAAACTGGTGCCTTTCATTTGTTTATTATCTCCGGCAATTTGCTTTTTTCTGAATGCAAACTCAAAAACTTTAATGGGTGGCTATATTTTTGATAATGAATTGATCGTAGTGAATGGTTTGATCACATTTATTGGTTTATTACTGATCAGCAAACCTGCTACCAGTAAAACACAATTTTAATCCATCCGAATCCAATTATGAGTAATGACGATAAAATAAGGCACGCATTCGAAAATAAAAACTGGCAGGAAATTAAAGTCACAGATTCCTGGCAGATTTTTAAAATCATGGCCGAGTTTGTAGATGGATTTGAAAAGCTGGCTAAGATCGGGCCCTGCGTTTCTATTTTCGGGTCTGCAAGAACATCACAAGAAAATAAATATTTTAAACTGGCTGAAGACTGTGCCAGGATGCTGACTGAACGTGGCTACGGAGTGATCTCAGGCGGTGGCCCCGGTATCATGGAAGCCGCAAATAAAGGTGCCTTTGAAGCCGGAGGTAAATCTGTCGGTTTAAATATTGACCTCCCCTTCGAACAGTTCCATAATAAATACATCGACCGCGATAAAAACCTTGACTTTGATTATTTCTTTGTTCGTAAGGTGATGTTCATGAAGTATTCCCAGGGATTCATTGTGCTTCCCGGTGGATTTGGAACTATGGACGAAATGTTCGAGGCATTAACCCTCATACAAACCGGCAAAGTAGCCCGTTTTCCTATTGTATTGGTTGGCATTGATTACTGGTCGGGTTTGATGGACTGGGTAAAAACCCATATGCTGGAACAGGAACACAATATCAATGAAGATGACCTGAATTTATACCGTTTGGTAGATACTGCAGAAGAAGCAACGGAGCATATTTTCAGGTTCTATGAGAAGTATGTGCTGAAACCGAATTTCTAAAAAACAGACTAAAGAACAAGGAACAAAGATCAAAGACAATTACGTTGACTGGAACAGTGCCATGTCCTTGTTCATTACTCTTTATTCCTTATTCTGGTTCTGACAAGATCTAGGAAGTTCCCTCCTGCGTCGGGATTGTAAATGTTTAATAATTCGCGGACAAAACTTATTACCTATAATTAAAGGAAGTACTTCGATCAGGACCAATTCTTTTGCTTTTGAGAAGCAAGAATTGATCCTGATCAGCTTCCGTCATTCGTTTTAACAATCATATCCACAGGTCGCTTTCCACCAATCCCCTGATGTGGTCTTTCC
>NCHA01000031.1 GCA_002257025.1 Sphingobacteriales bacterium 16-39-50
AGTATTGAGTATTGAGATTTAATTCGTATTCGTTGGGTATGTGTTCGTAATGATGAAAATTTGAGTAAAGATTACTCAATTGTTTTAGGGAATTCGTAACCCGTAATTCGTAATTATTAATTCGTAACCCGTAATTCGTAATTATTAATTCGTAATTGATAATTCGTAACTAGTAATCCGTATTTGCTCCAAACAAAAAAGGCCTGCGTTCACACGCAAGCCTCTTCGTTATGAGATGAAAATATTACTCTCCTTTCTTCTCTTCAGTATCAGCAGCAGGAGCTTCTTCAGTTGCGTCAGCTTCTGGTGCTTCTTCAGCAGTTTCTACTTCTACTACAGGAGCTTCAACAGCCTCGATAGTTTCAACTTCAGCAACCGGAGCCTCAACAACTTCTACTTCTTCAGCAGCCACAACTGCTTTTGGAGTCTCTTTATCAGCCGCAGCTTTAGCGGAGGCTGACTTAGCTTTTGAACCACGACGGCGGGTTGTTTTCTTCTCGGCAGCTGCTGCATCACCACCTTTGTAAACCTCGTTGTAATCAACAAGTTCAATTAAAGCCATAGATGCATTGTCACCTAAACGATTACCCATTTTAAGAATACGGGTATAACCTCCCGGACGGTTTGCCACTTTTGCAGCAATATCGCGGAAAAGGATTGAAACTACCTCTTTGTTCTGTAAGTAACTGAATACTGTACGACGTGAGTGAGTAGTATCATCTTTAGATTTAGTAATGATTGGTTCAACATACACACGTAAAGCTTTTGCTTTCGCAAGTGTAGTTGTGATGCGCTTGTGTAGGATAAGCGAAGAAGCCATATTAGCCAGCATCGCTCTGCGGTGACTGTCTGTACGACTTAAATGGTTTACTTTTTTACCGTGTCTCATGTTTTGTTAAATTGTGCACGTGCATACCGTCAATCAACCTTTCGGGATCGGGAATTATGCATTTCGCTTATTATTATTCTTCGTCTAATTTGAATTTGGAAAGGTTCATACCAAAGGATAATCCTTTAGATTTAACCAGGTCCTGTATTTCTGTTAATGATTTTTTACCAAAGTTTCTGAACTTAAGCATGTCAGCAACATCATAAGAAACAAGATCAGCCAGCGAACGGATGTCAGCAGCTTTCAGGCAGTTTAATGCACGAACAGAAAGATCAAGATCAACCAATTCCATTTTAAGGATCTTACGCATGTGCAGGATTTCCTCATCAACTTCTTTAGTTTCTTCTTTAGCCTGAGATTCAAGCATGATATTTTCATCAGAGAATAACATGAAGTGATGGATCAGGATTTTAGCTGCTTCTTTCAATGCCTCTTCAGGATGAATTGAACCATCAGTAGCAATATCAAGAACTAATTTCTCATAATCTGTCTTCTGCTCAACACGGAAGTTTTCGATAGAATACTTCACATTTTTGATTGGAGTGTAGATCGAGTCGATTGCAATAACACCTAAAACAGCATCTGCATTCTTATTTTCTTCTGCGGCAACATAACCTCTACCCTTGTTTACTGTCAGTTCGATCTCCAGAGTTACTGAAGTCTCCATGTTACAGATAACCAGATCAGAATTAAGAACCTCAAAATTATTGGAGAACTTACTGATATCACCAGCTTTAAACTGGTCGCTACCATTAATGATCACGAAAATCTTCTCATTATCACCAGATTCACCGGTCTTTTTGAAACGTACCTGCTTTAAGTTCAGAATAATCTCAGTTACATCTTCTACAACACCTTTAATTGTTGAGAATTCGTGGGATACTCCCGAAAAACGAACTGAAGTTATTGCAAAACCTTCCAGGGAAGATAAAAGTATTCTGCGTAATGCATTACCAATGGTAACACCGAAACCAGGCTCTAAAGGTCTGAACTCGAATGTTCCTTCGAAATCCGTAGATTTCTGCATGATAACTTTATCAGGTTTCTGAAATGCTAAAATTGCCATTTATCAAATTTGTTTATTGTTTATGGATATGAGATTTGAGATATGAGATTTAAGATATGAGAACATTAATGTCTCACATTTCAAATCTCAAATCCCATATCTTATTTAGAGTACAATTCGACGATCAGATTTTCCTTGATGTTTTCAGGAATCTCATCACGGGTTGGATAGTTAAGGAATTTCCCGGTTAAGGTACTTGCATCCCAGTCTAACCAGCTGAATTTATTTATTGTTCTGGCAGCCACTGCATGCGAAATCGCTTCCAGTGATTTAGAACGTTCACGTACAGCGATTACATCACCTGCGCGCAAAGAGTAAGATGCGATATTCACAACCTCACCATTTACAGTGATATGCTTATGACCTACAAGCTGACGTGCAGCAGAGCGGGTTGGAGCAATCCCTAAACGGTAAACAGTATTATCAAGACGGGCTTCCAGAAATTTCAAGAGGTTATCACCAGTAATACCTTCTTTAGCAGATGCTTTGTGGAAAAGGTTCTCAAAATAACGTTCCAATACACCATATGTGTATTTAACTTTTTGCTTCTCCATTAACTGAACTGCATATTCAGATTGCTTACCTCTTTTTCTGGAGGTACCATGCATTCCCGGAGGATAGTTTTTTCTTTCTAATGCCTTATCAGGACCGAAAATTGGTTCTCTGAATCTACGGGCAATCTTGGACTTGGGTCCGGTGTATCTAGCCATGTTTGTGGGTTTTTAAAGTATCTTTCAGCCCATGGCTGAAGAATCTTAGCTTTAAAAAAATTTATTAATTATTATTTGTTAAACTCTTCTTCTTTTTGGAGGACGGCAACCGTTGTGCGGAAGCGGAGTAATATCCTGGATAGTAGTTACCTCAATACCTGCAGTCTGCAATGTACGAATAGCAGACTCACGGCCTGAACCTGGTCCTTTTACATATACCTGAACCTTACGAAGTCCAAGATCATGTGCCACTTTAGCACAGTCACTCGCAGCCTGTCCGGCAGCATATGGAGTATTTTTCTTTGAACCTTTAAAGCCCATTTTACCAGCTGAAGACCAGCTGATTGTTTGACCCTGAAGGTTAGTCAGAGTAATGATGATGTTGTTGAATGTAGCATTCACGTGAGCTTCACCAATTGGCTCTACAATTACAATACGTTTTTTGGTAACTTTTTTAGTTTTTGCCATTATTTTAGATTTGAGATGTGAGACTTGAGATGTGAGATACATTCTCTTTACTCATATCTATTTCTTGTTTTAATCATGAAGTATGATCCATTGGGATCCGAAACTTCATATCCGCTCAATTTGTTAATTAATCGAGATAAGGATTCGAAATATTCTCATATCTCAAATCTCACATCTCATATCTTATTTAGTTGCCTTTTTCTTGTTTGCAACTGTTTTACGTTTTCCTTTACGGGTACGTGAATTGTTTTTGGTACGCTGACCACGAACAGGAAGTCCCTTACGGTGACGAAGTCCACGGTAACAACCAATATCCATTAAACGCTTGATGTTCAATTGAACTTCCGAACGTAATGCACCTTCAACTTTGATCTCATCATTAATGAAACCACGTATTGCTGCTAACTGATCATCGGTCCAATCCTGTACTTTGATGTTTACATCAATTCCTGCATCTTTAAGGATCCTTTGTGCGGTTGCCTTTCCGATACCGAAAATGTAAGTAAGTCCGATCTCTCCTCTTTTGTTTCTTGGTAAATCAATACCTGCTATCCTTGCCATATTTTATTGAAGTTGTAAGTTGTAAGTTGTAAGTTGTAAGTCGCAAGTCAGAAACTTATTACTTATAACTTATAACTTATAACTATTAATTTTATCCCTGACGTTGTTTGTACTTAGGGTTCTTTTTGTTAATCACATAAAGTACTCCCTTACGACGGATCACCTTACAATCAGCGCTGCGTTTTTTGATGGATGCTCTAACTTTCATCTTTTCTCTATTTGTATCTGTATGTTATTCTTCCTTTACTTAAATCGTACGGTGACATCTCCAATTTCACTTTATCCCCTGGCAAGATCTTGATGTAGTGCATCCTCATCTTTCCTGAAATATGCGCAATAATCTCATGTCCGTTTTCCAACTCGACCCGAAACATTGCATTTGACAATGCCTCCCTGATTATTCCGTCCTGTTCAATTGAAGCCTGTTTGGCCATATATTATTTAAGTTTTTCCTGTTTTTATTAATTCCTGTCTGGCTTGCCTCAATTATTTTATTGTAATCTGTAAAACAATTGATTTACAATAACATATTCCAGCTCTCAGCCAATCGGAACAGGGATGCAAAATTAAATAAAAATTTTTAATTTTTAATCTTTTTGTTTCAAAACTTCCTCAATGTACTGAAATGTTGAAAGAACATCTGCTTTACCCTTTTTTACAGCCACTGAATGCTCATAATGAGCTGATGGCTTCTTATCAATCGTGCTCACTGTCCATCCATCATCCCAGAATTTCACTCCGGCCTTCCCGCCATTGATCATCGGCTCTATCGCAATCACCATTCCTTCTTCGAGCTTTATACCTGAACCGCGTCTTCCATAATTTGGAACTTCAGGCTTCTCATGAAGTTTGAAGCCTACCCCATGTCCTACCAGTTCTCTCACTACTCCAAAACCATTTTTTTCAGCATGTTCCTGAACAGCATAGCCAATATCCCCTATCCTCATCCCTACTACTGCTTTATCAATAGCAAGGTACAGACATTCCTTAGTAACCTTCAGTAATCGCAATGTCTCCGGATCTACATTTCCAATCGGAAAGGTATAGGCCGAATCGCCGACAAAATTATTCAGTACCACTCCGCAGTCAACAGAGACAATATCTCCGTCCTTAATCTCATATTCTCCGGGAAATCCGTGAACAACCTGATCATTTAAGGATATGCAGAGAGAGTATGGGAATCCGTTGTAGTTCAAAAAAGCGGGAACTCCACCATGATCGCGAATAAATTCCTCTGCTAATATATTAAGCTGTATAGTCTTTACTCCTTCCCCGATAATCTTTGCTACTTCAGCAAGGGTTTTTGAAACAAGAAGATCACTTTCTCTGATCTTCTCAATTTCTTCGAGATTTTTGTAATGAATTTTAGACATGAATTTTACATTACCGGACCACCTGCCTGAACAGGAGTACGACCTTTGATTCTGCCGGTCTTCATTAATCCATCATAATGACGCATTAATAAATGACTTTCGATCTGCTGCAATGTATCCAAAACAACACCTACAAGAATTAACAGGGAAGTACCACCAAAGAAATTGGCAAACTGACTGTTAACGCCAAGGATAATCGCTATTGAAGGCATAATTGCAATGATTGCAAGAAACACGGATCCAGGTAAAGTGATCTTTGAGATCACAGCATCAATATATTCACCAGTAGTCTTTCCTGGCTTAACACCCGGAACGAAACCTCCGTTCTTTTTCATATCATCCGACATCTGCACCGGATTAACGGTGATGGCGGTATAGAAAAAGGTAAAAGCTATGATCATAAAGGCAAAGGTCAGGTTATACGTCAAAGAAGTATAATCACTGAAAGATGCCAGAAATGAAGACTGTGCTGAAGGGAAGAAAGAGCCAATGGTAGTTGGAATGAACATAATCGCCTGAGCGAAAATGATAGGCATTACACCTGCCGCATTAACTTTTAAAGGAATATACTGACGAACACCTCCATATTGTTTGGCTCCTACAATCTTCTTAGCGTATTGCACAGGAATCTTTCTCACCCCCTGAACAATCAGAATAGTAAACATCACTACCAGGAACAATGCTACGATCTCGACAATAAAGGAAATCAATCCTCCCTGAGCACCCATACGGGAATTGAACTCAGAAAGTACACCAAACGGCAATTGTGCAATGATACCCACCATAATGATCAGGGAAATACCGTTTCCGATACCCTTATCAGTGATTTTCTCACCTAACCACATTACGAACATCGTTCCAGCAGTTAATACACACATCGCAGTGATAGTGAATAAAGGCTCAGATAATAAACGGGCATCAGGACTGATCTGTGAACGAACATATCCTATTGCCTGCAATGCAGTGATGATAATAGTCAGGTAACGGGTAAACTGATTGATCTTTTTACGGCCGCTCTCACCCTCTTTCTGTAATTTCTGAAAATAAGGTACAGCAATACCCAATAACTGAACCACGATGGATGCAGAAATATATGGCATTACACCTAATGCGAAAATGGATGCTCTGGAGAATGAACCTCCTGCAAACATGTTCAGCAATCCAAGTAATCCCTCTTTGGCCTGCTGGTCATCAAGAGATGCCGAATCAACCCCAGGGATTACGATAAATGAACCTATTCTATAAATTAAAAGGCATAAGAGCGTGAAAAGAATCCGCGCTCTCAGGTCTTCAATTTTCCAGATGTTGGATAGCGTTGTAAAAAGCTTCTTCATGTATAATTATAATTTAACTATTGCACCACCAGCAGCTTCGATAGCCTTTTGAGCTGATGCTGAGAACGCATGGGCTTTAACATCCAGTTTGGACTTAACTTCACCTCTGCCTAAAATTTTAACAAGGTCATTCTTTGAAGCTAAACCATGCTCTCTGAATGTATCAAAATCAATTGCAGTTAAACTATATTTATCAGCAAGAGCCTGTAAAGCATCAAGATTGATACTTACATACTCAGTACGGTTGATTGGATTAAATCCAACTTTAGGTAAACGGCGTTGTAATGGCATCTGACCACCTTCAAAACCTACCTTGCTTTTGTATCCTGAACGTGATCCGGCACCTTTATGACCACGGGTGGAAGTTCCACCGCGACCAGAACCAGTACCACGACCGATACGTTTTCTATTTTTTGTTGAACCTTCTGCAGGTTTCAAATTACTTAAGTTCATAATCAGATACTTTCTACTGCTATTAAATGATTAACTTTTCTCACCATTCCGATAATAGCCGGATTAGCTTCAACCTCTACAGAATGGTTTATTTTCTTTAAACCTAATGCCTGCATGGTTCTTTTCTGGCGCTCACTTCTGTCGATAACGCTTTTAATCTGGGTTATTTTGATCTTAGCCATGATGATTATCCGTTAAATACTTTATTTAAATTCACACCACGCTGCTGAGCAACAGTATAAGCATCACGTAATTGTGATAAGGCCAGTACAGTTGCTTTAACCACGTTGTGCGGGTTAGAAGAACCTTTCGACTTAGCAAGTACGTTGTGTACTCCGGCACTTTCAAGTACTGCACGCATCGCACCACCTGCAATTACACCGGTACCCGGAGCTGCTGGCTTAATGAATACGAAACCACCTGAATATTTACCGATTTGCTCGTGAGGAACAGTTCCATTGATTACAGGAACTTTTACCAGATTCTTTTTAGCATCATCAATTCCCTTAGCGATAGCTTCAGTAACCTCTTTTGCTTTACCAAGACCGAAACCTACAATCCCGTTCTCATCTCCTACCACAACGATAGCAGAAAAGCTGAACGTACGTCCTCCTTTGGTAACTTTAGCAACACGCTGGATGCTAACTAAGCGATCCTTTAATTCGATCTCGCTTGATTTTACTCTTTTTATATTGATAGTTGACATTCTCTTTATTTTATGATAACACCGATATGATTATAATCGCTGTAACCGATGCTAATTAAAATATTAAACCAGCTTCACGTGCACCTTCAGCCAGTGATTTCACACGACCATGGTACAGGTAACCATTTCTATCAAAAACAACCTGGCTAACACCTGCTGCTAATGCTTTCTCTGCTACTGATTTACCAACTGCTTTACTTTGTTCTGATTTATTACCGTTTGCGGTAAAATCTTTTGATAAAGAAGAAGCTGATGCAATGGTTTTTCCGCTATTATCATCGATAACCTGAGCATAGATCCCTTTGTTGCTTCTGTAAACAGACAGACGCGGGCGTTCTGCAGAACCGGTTAATCTCTTTCTGATTCCTCTTTTAATTCGCTCTCTGCGAGATAATTTAATTCCTGCCATGATGATTATTTTTTAGCGGCTGATTTACCAGCTTTTCTTCTTAATACTTCACCAACAAACTTGATACCTTTTCCTTTGTAAGGCTCAGGAGCACGTAATGAGCGGATTTTCGCTGCAACCTGTCCAAGTAATTGTTTGTCGATACTCTCTAATATGATTACCGGATTCTTACCTTTTTCGGAGGTAGTAGTTACATTGATCTCTTTTGGTAACTCAAACACGAAATGGTGAGAGAAACCTAAAACCAGATCAAGTGTATTACCTACGTTTGTAGCACGGTAACCAACACCTACCAGCTCCTGCTGAGATTTATAGCCTTCAGTTACACCAACAACCATGTTATTGATCAATGAACGATATAAACCATGCAATGCTTTATGACGTTTTTGCTCAGAAGGACGCTCTACGGTAAGAACACCATTATCCTGACTTATTTTAATATCTGAATCAACATTTTGAGTTAATTCTCCTTTCGGACCTTTTACCGTTACCAGGTTAGCATCAGATACTGATACTGTAACTCCTGCAGGAATATTAATCGGGGCTTTTCCTATTCTTGACATCTCTTATCCTCCTATTAATAAACGTAACATAAAACTTCACCACCAATATTCAAATTTCTGGCTTCTTTATCGGTCATTACACCTTTAGAAGTGGAAAGAATGGCAATACCTAAGCCGTTTAATACACGCGGCATATTATCAACCCCTGCATATCTTCTCAAACCAGGAGTACTGATACGTGAGATATTACGGATAGCTGAAATTTTAGTGATCGGATTGTATTTCAAGGCGATTTTGATCGTTCCCTGAACATTGGTATCCTCAAACTTGTAATTGGTGATGTAACCTTTATCAAAAAGAACTTTTGTCATTTCTTTTTTCAGGTTCGATGCAGGAATTTCTACAACGCGGTGATTCGCCTTGATGGCGTTTCTTACCCGTGTAAGATAATCTGCTATTGGATCTGTATTCATTATTTATTGTTTGTGATGGTGGTATCCTTGGACCTGCCATCGGTTAATACTCAAAGTTATAGGTTGTAAGTTTTAAGTTATAAGTAGCATAACGCCTAGCGAAATTCTCTACTATAAACTGTAGTTTTATAAGTTAGAAGTATTAATACTTACAACTTATAACCTACAACTTACAACTCCCCTACCAGGATGCCTTACGCACTCCCGGGATCTTACCTGCCAATGCCATTTCACGGAATGTTACCCTTGAAATACCAAACTGACGCATATATCCACGTGGACGACCGGTTAATTTACAACGGTTGTGTAAACGTACTGGTGAAGAGTTCTTAGGTAATTTATCCAGACCTTCAAAATCTCCGGCAGCTTTAAGGGCTGCTCTTTTATCTGCGTACTTGGCAACTAATCTGGCACGTTTTACTTCACGTGCTTTTACACCTTCTTTAGCCATTATTGATTGTTTGTATTTTGATTCTTAAATGGTAAACCGAATTGCTTTAATAATTCGAGTGCTTCAACATCTGTTTTAGCAGTGGTTACAAAAGTGATATCCATACCCATGATCTTATTGATCTGATCGATGTTGATCTCAGGGAAGATGATCTGCTCAGTAACTCCTAATGTATAGTTACCGCGTCCGTCAAAGCCTTTATCATTGATACCTTTGAAATCACGGATACGTGGTAAAGCTACAGCGATCAAACGATCAAGGAACTCATACATATTATTATCACGTAAAGTTACACGAACACCAATCGGCATTCCTTTACGTAATTTAAAGTTAGAAATATCTTTCTTAGATTTTGCAGGAATTGCTTTCTGACCAGTAATAGTGGTCATT
Organism: Sphingobacteriales bacterium 16-39-50; assembly: GCA_002257025.1. Classification (GTDB taxonomy): domain Bacteria; phylum Bacteroidota; class Bacteroidia; order Sphingobacteriales; family Sphingobacteriaceae; genus Daejeonella. Next base: position 9,787 of record NCHA01000031.1, read on the forward strand.
TCATTCACTGCAGTATCAATTAACTTTTTATCTGTAGAAGCAGCTCCAACACCCTGGTTGATAGCGATCTTCTGTAAACGTGGAACCTGCATTACGCTTTTATACTGGAATTTATCCTTTAAAGCAGTAACGATTTCCTCATTATATTTTGACTTTAATCTTGGTACGTAAGCCATTACTTAATTTCCTCCCCAGATTTTTTAGCGATGCGAATTGATTTACCATCAGCATTTTTCTGCTTGCCTACACGTGTTGGTTTACCAGTTTTGGCATCAACAAGCATAACATTAGAAATATGCAAACTGGCTTCCATTTTAACGATACCACCGTTTGGAGTGGCAGCATTCGGTTTTGTATGTTTAGATACCATATTGGCACCTTCAACTATAACTCTGTTAGTAGCTAATTTAACTTCTAAAACCTTTCCTTGTTTTCCTTTAGAATCACCTGAAGTAACTTGTACCAGGTCTCCTTTACGGATTTTCAATTTAGGCTGTGATTTTATCTTCTTTTCCATTTTACAAAACCTCCGGTGCTAATGATACAATCTTCATGAATTGTTTTTCACGTAGCTCTCTAGCTACAGGGCCGAAGATACGCGTTCCACGCGGCTCGTCCTGAGCGTTCAGCAATACAGCTGCATTATCGTCAAAGCGGATATAAGATCCGTCTTTACGTCTGATTTCTTTCTTTGTTCTCACAACAACTGCCTTAGAGACAGTTCCTTTTTTGATGTTCCCTGATGGAAGCGCACTTTTTACAGTGACAACTATTTTGTCACCTATGGATGCATAGCGCTTACCGGTACCACCTAAAACACGGATTACTAAAACTTCTTTAGCTCCACTGTTGTCAGCAACATTCAGTCTTGATTCCTGTTGTACCATGTTACTTAGCTCTTTCTAAAATTTCCACTAATCTCCAGTTCTTGGTCTTACTCAGCGGACGAGTTTCCATAATCAACACTGTATCACCGATACCACAAGTGTTAGTCTCGTCATGAGCCATAAATTTGGTAGTTTTCTTAACAAACTTACCATAGATCGGGTGCTTCACTTTCCGCTCAACCGCAACGACAATAGATTTCTCCATTTTGTTACTTACTACCAACCCGGTTCTTGTTTTTCTTAATTGTCTTTCCATTTTGGACTTTTATTTATTCAGAAGCGGACTCTGGCGTAGCAGATGCTTTCGCTTCCGCCTTGCGCTTAGTCAATTCTGTGTTTAAACGTGCTACATCTTTTCTCACTTTTGTGATCCTCAAAGGATTCTCAATAGCAGAAACCGTATGTGCAAATTTTAATTTGGTGAGATTAGCTTTCTCTTCATTAATTCTGGCAACAACCTCTTCAGTTGTTAATCCTTGTATTTCTGAGTTTTTCATTTTCTTTTGAGTTGTAAGTTGTAAGTTTTAAATTTTAAGTTCTGAGTCGTAAAACCTAAAACTTATTACCTATAACTTAAAACTTATTACTTATAACTTTTATGCTTCTACAAAATCTCTTCTGATCACAAATTTTGTTTGTACCGGCAGTTTCTGAGCTGCTAAACGCATGGCTTCTTTGGCTACTTCCAAAGGCACACCTTCAGCTTCAAAGATCATTCTACCAGGTCTTACAACTGCTACCCAATACTCAGGAGCACCTTTACCTTTACCCATACGTACTTCAGCAGGCTTTTTCGTAACTGGCTTGTCCGGGAAAATACGGATCCAAACCTGACCTTCCCTTTTCATGAAACGGGTAACGGCAATACGGGCAGCTTCTATCTGACGACTGGTGATCCAGGCAGGCTCTAATGATTTGATTCCGAAAGAACCGAAGGCTAATTCTGCACCGCGACCGGCCAGACCTTTCATTTTGCCCTTCTGCATCTTTCTGAACTTCGTTCTCTTTGGCTGTAACATGTTCTTATTTTTTTATCGTTGTACGATGTCTTATCTAATTATTTCTTTCCTCTGAAACCACCTGCACCGCCTGCGTTACCGCCACGGTTCTGGCCTCCCTGTCCGCCACGGTTCTGACCACCTGGTCCGCCGCCACGATTCTGACCTCCGCCACGGTTATCACCACCGCCACGTCTGTCGCCACCGCCACCACGGTTATCCGTACGTCTGTCGCCACCGCCACGTCTCTCGCCGCCACCTGCAAATGGTGCCGCTCCTTCTGGTCCTCTTCCTTTAACACCGGTAGTCTGACCAATGTTTGGAGAAAGATCACGTTTACCGTAAACTTCACCCTTCATGATCCAAACCTTAACACCGATCTTACCGTAAGTGGTTAAAGCCTCTGATAAAGCATAATCAATATCAGCACGGAAAGTATGCAATGGAACACGTCCATCTTTATATTGCTCGGTACGCGCCATCTCGGCACCACCTAAACGACCAGAACACATAATTTTGATCCCTTCAGCTCCCATACGCATGGTTGATGCGATTGAAGTCTTCATGGCACGACGGAAAGAGATTCTAGCTTCTAATTGCTTTGCAACTCCTTCGCCTACTAATTGTGCGTCTAATTCAGGACGTTTGATCTCAAAAATATTGATCTGTACGTCTTTCTTAGTCAGTTTTTTTAACTCTTCTTTGATCTTATCAACTTCCTGACCACCTTTTCCGATCACGATACCCGGACGGGCAGTGTGAATAGTGATGGTGATACGCTTCAAAGTACGCTCGATAACTACTTTAGATATACCGCCCTTTGAAATACGTGCTGCCAGGTATTTTCTGATCTTTTCGTCCTCAACTAATTTATCAGAGTAATCGTTCCCACCGAACCAATTAGAATCCCAACCTTTGATGATTCCTAATCTGTTACCTATTGGATGTGCTTTTTGTCCCATTTCTCCTTACTTAGTTTTTGGTTCACTGTTTTTACTGTCAACTATCAGAGTAACGTGGTTAGAACGCTTACGAATTCTATGTCCGCGACCCTGAGGAGCTGGTCTTAATCTTTTTAACTGACGTCCGCCATCAACCATGATCGTTTTCACAAACAATTCATTGTCTTCAGGGCGCTGACCTTCATTTTTGGATTCCCAATTTTTGATTGCAGATAATAAAAGTTTTTCAACTCTGATTGCTGCTTCTTTATTGGTATACTTCAAAATATACAAGGCTTTCTCAACCCGCTCACCTCTGATCAGATCAACAACCAATCTCATCTTACGTGGTGAGGTAGGGCAATCGTTTAATTTTGCTATTGCTTCCATTGCTTATTTTTTCTTATCAGAGTGACCTCTAAATGTTCTCGTTGGAGAAAATTCACCAAGCTTATGACCAACCATGTTTTCAGTTACATAAACCGGAATAAACTTGTTTCCGTTGTGTACTGCGAATGTATGGCCTACGAAATCCGGAGAGATCATTGACCTGCGTGACCAAGTTTTGATCACAGTTTTCTTATTTCCCTCATTCTGCGTAGCTACTTTCTTCGCTACGTTATGATCGATATAGGGACCTTTTTTTATTGAACGTGCCATTATTTCTTCCTTCTCTCTATGATGTAACGATCAGACGACTTCTTTTTATCGCGGGTTTTAAAGCCTTTAGACAATAAACCTTTTCTTGAGCGCGGATGACCACCTGATGATCTACCTTCACCACCACCCATAGGGTGATCGACAGGGTTCATAGCTACACCTCTTACTCTTGGACGACGTCCTAACCAACGTTTTCTACCTGCTTTACCTAAAACCTCATTTGCTTTCTCGGAGTTTGAAACAGTTCCGATAGTAGCGATACAAGTTGCAAGGATCATACGGGTTTCGCCTGAAGGCATTTTAATGATCGCATATTTACCATCACGTGCCGATAACTGGGCATAAGCTCCTGCACTGCGTGCAATGATTGCTCCCTGACCAGGGTTCAGTTCGATGTTGTGAATAATAGATCCCAGTGGAATGTTCTTCAAAGGAAGTGCATTTCCAATCTCCGGAGCAGAATCTGCACCAGAAACGATCTTCATTCCAACTTTCAAGCCTTCCGGTGCAATGATGTAACGCTTCTCACCATCGGCATAATTTACCAGGGCGATACGTGCGCTACGATTCGGATCGTACTCAATAGTGGCAACAATTGCGGGGATATCGTTTTTATCGCGTTTAAAATCAATCAATCGGTATGACTTTTTATGTCCCCCACCGAGATAACGCATAGTCATTTTACCGGAATTATTTCTACCGCCGGACTTCTTGATGCTGGTAACTAACGATTTTTCTGGAACGTTAGTCGTCACATCAGAGAAAACTCCTCCTACTCTGAAACGAGTACCCGGGGTAACCGGTTTAAATCTTCTTACTGCCATGTCTTAATTAAATATTGCTGTAAAAGTCAATAGTTTCACCATCTTTTAGCGTAACGATTGCCTTCTTGTACTTTGGAGCATTCCCAGTTACAACACCAGCTTTAGTGTTACGCGATTTTGTTTTACCATACACTACTGCGGTGTTTACAGCCAGTATGTTCACGCCGTACATTGATTCGATCGCACTTTTGATCTCCAATTTATTGGCTCTGTGATCAACTTTGAAACTAAAGCGGTTTAACTTTTCAGTTAATGCTGAAGCCTTTTCAGTTAAAATTGGTTTCTTTAAAATTTCCATCTTACTTAGCGAACGCTTCCTCCAATGTTTTAACAGTTTCTGTAGTCAGCAATAAAGTTCCTGCGTTCAATACATCGAATGTATTCAACTCAGCGGCAGTAACCACTTTTGCTTTCTTTAAATTTCTGCTTGATAAATAAACATTATTATTTGCTGCCGGAAGTACCAATAATGATTTAACATCAGTTAATTTCAAATCGGCAACGATCTTGGCATAGTTCGCAGTTTTGATAGAATCAAAAGTGAACGCTTCCAAAACAACGATGTTGTTATCTTTTGCTTTATATGTAAGGGCAGACTTACGGGCTAATGATTTCAGCTTTTTATTCAGCTTGAAACTATAGTCGCGGGGCTGCGGACCGAATACACGACCACCACCATTGAACAATGGAGATTTGATAGATCCTGCACGGGCACCACCTGTACCTTTTTGTTTGTATAATTTTTTGGTAGATCCTGCGATCTCATTACGTTGTTTAGACTTGTGTGTTCCCTGGCGCTGATTGGCTAAGTACTGCTTTACGTCCAAATAGATCGCATGATCGTTGGGCTCTACTGCGAAAATCGCATCAGGAAGCTGCACCTTGGCACCTGTTTCTTTACCTGATATATTAATAACCTTAACTTCCATGTTCTTATTTATCAACGATTACGTATGAACCCTTAGCTCCCGGAATTGAACCGCTAACTACTAATAAGTTTTGGTCTGCATAAACTTTCAATACCTGAAGGTTTTGAATCTTTACGCGGTCACCACCCATACGACCAGCCATGCGCATTCCTTTGAATACACGTGAAGGCCATGAAGATGCACCGAGTGAACCCGGAGCTCTTAAACGGTTGTGCTGACCGTGAGTTTGACCACCCACACCACCAAATCCATGACGTTTTACAACACCCTGAAATCCTTTACCTTTTGAGGTACCAACTACATCGACAAAATCGCCTTCGGCGAAGATCTCAACACTAACTACATCACCTAATGACTTCTCGTCTTCAAAAGTTTTAAACTCAACCAGCTTACGCTTAGGTGTAGTTTTAGCTTTTGCGAAATGTCCTTTTAATGATCCTGTCGTGTTTTTCTCTTTCTTGTCGTCGAAAGCTAACTGAACCGCGCTGTAGCCGTCTGTATCGACGGTACGTAGTTGAGTAACTACGCATGGGCCAGCTTCGATCACTGTACACGGGATGTTTTTCCCGTCAGCATCGAATATGCTGGTCATTCCTACTTTTTTTCCAATAATTCCTGACATTTTCTTTAATCAATTTGTGTCCATCGAAGCAGTAGGGCTTCGTTCAAGACATAGTAAACCCCTCTAAAGGGAGGGCAAAGATAGGAAAGTCTTATTAATTATCAAATAGTTGTGAGTTTATTTTTTAATTTATTTGGGGAGGGATGAGAATAGGGCATTTTGATAGCATAAATGATATTGAGACCCGATAGCTATCCGGGAGGAGAAGGGAGAGTTGAGAATTGGAAATCTTTTAAGGAGCAGGAGGTTCTGGCTTTCGCAGTACCGATAGTTATAGGCTGACCATGCATTTTTTAATAATGGAGGAGATCCAGACTTTCCTCAGGATCGCAATCCTTAAATAACGTGAGCTCGATACAAGGAGGGTTATAATTATCCAGATAAGGATTTTGGGGCCAAATAATTTGATTTTGGAAAGCAATACCTGTGTGTTATAGCTTAGTTCAGTCCTTTCCTCTGGAGTATTTCCGGCAAGAAATTGCGTTCTGGTTCAAATTACGAATAGCCGGAAGATACCTCCTCCGGCAAGGTTTATTTTACCCTGAGCTGTATTTCATCGGGACGGGCATCTCGGACTTGCTGCTGCGCGCGCAATGTCATTAAGTTAAGGGCATTAGGTTCTGGCGTTCGCCAGAATGACAATGCATTTTTTTTAATAATGAAAGAGATCCTGACTTTCGTCAGGATCGGAGTGAGTACCTAAAAAAGGCCTTTTCAATGTGTAAATTCCAGCTATTGATAAGACTCCAATTCCGGCCTTGAGCTGGAATCTCCTCTCGACACCCAAGGAGTTGTCATCCGATACTATCGGATCTCGCGAAAGCGAGAACCTCCTTTGTAATTAACGCGTAATTTATCCTTAAATAATGACATTGGCTGCGCGCGTGCCGCGCGTTCGAGAGATTAAATTGAGAAGCACACGCGACACGCGTGCGCCAGCGAGGTTTACAATTTCTAATGCTACCCTTCCTTAGTGAAACAAACTAATTTTGTTGAGGCTTTACAATAAATGAAAAATCAGTAGTATTTGATAGAAGTTTTTGTTTTCGTAACTTAAGATAAAATGATTGTCATGGCAATTTCGAAAGAACCAAACTTAACGGGCTTCAGAGGTACCATTGAAAAGACCGTTGTTGTCCGTATAGATCCCTGGGGAAGAACCATTTTAAGTGCTTACCCCGACATGACAAACATTAAGCCTACAACAGCACAAAAGCAGCAGCGCTTGAATTTTAAGGAAGCTCAAGCTATAGCTTTAAATATGCTATCTGATCCTGCTATAAAAGCTTTCTACAAAGAGAGGTGCAAAGGGGCGCAGCGTCCGCACAATATCCTTATTTCGGAATTGCTGAAAAAGAATAACCCTTGAATTGTTATATTCGTATTAAACATAGCTGGACGACACCAATCTGTAAAGACGAAACAAGGCTATTATCAACTTTAGACCAACATTATACCAAGTTCGCCGATCCATCGATCAAAGGTCCTTTTGATCGAAGGATCGGCACAGCAAGTAATATGCAGACCTAAACTTGAACTTAAAATCATTCCTGTTTGAAATCCCGAACTTCCCACTTACAAATCACCTGGGCGTTTAGAATTTGATTTCGTCACCCGATTGCTATCAGGTCGCTTTCTTGTGACTGACGAATTTATCTTGCATGACGCCTATGTAAATTCGTAAGTCAATACATTTGCTCATTTGCTAATTTTCAAATTTCCTCATTTCCTAATCATTTTTGTATTTTTAAAAATCCTATCTGTAAAACATGAAGAATATCAGCCTATTAACCATTAGTTTGCTGCTTATTTTTATAAGCATGAATGCCATTGCCCAGGTTCCTGATACTAATCTGGCAAAACAATACGAAGAAGTAGTCATTAAATCGGGTTCTTATAAGGTGTATAAGAACATCCGGAAAACGAAAATCGAACAGCTCTGGAAGAATGTAACCGACAGCCTTCAAAAAGAAAGACAGATCGCTGCAGAAAGTAAAGCTCAATTAGAAAAAGGTCTGGCAGAAATTCCAGTCCTTCAGGCCGAGATCCGGGAATTAAAAGAAGCTAACTCTCCTATTAAAAAACTAAGTAATGTGAGTGATACCAGCCTGCTCTGGGGACTCATCGTCTTACTTGCTGCCGGAATTGTGTTTGTGATCTATCGCAGCCGCAGCTCAGTACAGGAAGTAAAAGAACAAAACGAACGCTACGAGGAACTCAGCACAGAATTCCGCGAATATAAAAGCAAAGCAGCTGAAAAGGAACGTAAACTCGCACGTGAACTTCAGGATGAACGGAATTTGGTGGATGAATTGAAGGGGAAGTAGGTATTATAATTAAAAGGCAGCAGTCAGCCCGGCTCGCTGTCCTTCTCATTGATATCCTATTTAAAGACTTTTACATTAAAGGTTGCAATTGTAGGATCAATTTCCTCATGTGTCGGGAGGACAGATAATGGAACATAGAAATTTACTTCCACAATTTACTTCATCTGAAGTTAGATGTCATCCTGAATGTAGCGAAGGGACTTAGCAATAGGTAAGTAGTAGTTTGATGCCGAAAATTGATTTAATAAAGGCGAAGGTCCCTCCTGCGTCGGCCTTGAAGTGAATTTAAAATGAACCAGGATTTACTGACAACAGATAACAAGTATTGAGATGAACCAGAATTCCATCTCAATACTCAAACCCTACCTTCTTCCTACATTAAGTAGTTCAACTTCGAAGATCAGAGCAGAATATGCAGGAACCAGTCCAGGAACACCCCGCTCAGCGTATCCTAATGCTGAAGGAATAAATACCCTCCAGGTTGAGCCGATTGGCATAATTTGTAATATCTCTGCCATACCAGGAATAAGATTAGCAGGAGTAGTGCGAAGGGCTGTGCCTTTGGCATAGGTATCTTCAAATAAACTTCCATCAGGAAGAAAGCCTTTTACCTGAATCAGTACTGAATCATTGAGTGCAGGTTTATAACCGTTAGCCGGCTTCATTATCACATAAGCTATACCGCTTGGAAGCATTCCTACACCCTCCTTACCTTTCACGTTCTCAAATAACAATCTTTCCTGCTGACTGCTTCGTTGTGAGATCAGACGCTTTTGAAATTCATCAAGTTTTGGAGCAATACTTGCTGCATTAATCAGCAAAGTTCTATTTAATAATACATCGTCCATCCCCTTTTTAAATACTTCGGGCTTAGTGATGGTAAAACCATTATTGATAATCCATGCTCCGAGGTAGGCACCGAGGGTGTATTGCAGAGAATCCTGAGGTGCAGCCAGGTTTATTGGTTTTTCTACTGCCTGCTTCCCCGGACGGGTTTGCGCATTTACCCCAATCGAAATAAGTACTGCTAATAGTATAATAGGTAACGATTTCTTAATAAACTGGCTCATTATATTAATTGAAAATTGAGTTAATATTTGGGTTTAAATTAAGGTGCGGTAATATTTAACTGTGCTGTTCCCGGAAGATCCAAACTTGGACCATTCTGAATTTCGATTGTATTTACGTTAACTGTGGTTGTTGTCAAAATGGTTTTGGCTCCTGATCCACTCAGAATCAAATCATTGAAAGTAAATGCCGGAATTGTTTGCGCAGCTCCGTTAAAATTAACCGTGCTCCCGGTCACGGTATAAGCACCTGCACCAATTGTAAAGGCTCCAGCTATGCCTATGGTTCCTGTATTTGCAAGTACTCTATCTCCACCTGTTCCATTCAAATTAAAGAAATTCACAGCAGGAATATTTGTAGATGCGGCATTGGTAAAATTTACTGTTGATGTTGAAGGCGTAAAAGTACCATTATTAACCAGTGGTGTACCTGCAGCAGAAAGGGTCAAAGTAGCGGATGATAAATCAAGTGTGGTTGAAGCCCCAATTGTGAGAATATTATTGGCTGTTGCATTGCCTGCCAACGTTTTTACCCCTGTATTGGAAGTTTGCAGATTATAATAGGTCAAGCCGCCAATGGTTTGGGTACCTCCGTTGTAATTTACAGTTCCTGTTCCACTTGTAAAAGTGCCGTTATTGGTCCAGTTGCCTCCAATATTTATCGTGCCGGATCCCATAGTAATAGCGCCCGATCCACTGATACCTCCTGTTACAGCAGCGGCTGCAGTTGTGGTCAAGCTTGTGGCGCTTCCAACAATCCAATTATTGCCTACAGTAATGGTTGTTCCTGCTGCTATTGTTTTTGCTCCGGCACCTGAAAACTCAAGATCATAGTAGGTTATACCGGAAACAGTTTGAGCGGAGGCACCCGAGTATAATACTTTCCCGGTTCCTGCAACTGTTCCCGTATAATTTAGAGGTGTTCCAGCAGCAGTCAATGCCAACGTACCGCCGGAAGCGACAGTCAGGGTTCCCGGAACAGTTAATATTCCTGTATAAGTTTTTGTGGCAGTTCCGGAAACACCCAAGTTGTTATAAGTAAGTTGCCATATATCCTGAGCCGTGCTTCCTGTGTAGTTGACCGTCCCTGTACCTGCAGTTAAAATCATCGTATTTGTGCTTATAGCTCCACCTATATTTAAAACTCCCGCTCCGCTAAACGATACGTTACACCTATCTACTGCGGTTGTAAACCCTCCGTTAAGATTTAAAGTTCCTGTAGAAATCGTTAAATCGTTTCTTCTGCTGGCATTACCACCCCCTCCATTCATTGTAAACAATCCACCAATTGTAGCTGTACCTGCACCCAATGCAAAGGTTATGGGATTATTATTACTGGGAGCGGGCATTGTAACCGTACCTGAAACATCCAGGGAAAAGGCTCCGCTAAAAGTTAAGGTGCTGGCATTGCTAAAAGTTATCGAAGTACATGCAGCATTTGCAGTAATTGTAACTGTTACACCAGCATTAATAGTCACATCGTCGCCAGCAATCGGCACAGAAGCCCCACCCCAGGTTGCTGTGGAATTCCAGTTCCCACTAACTGTTGCTGTACGGGGCGCTCCGTTTACCGCTAATGGAATGTAAAGCAAGAAAAATAAAAATAGTGCGGCCAGATTTATGCTATACGCAGATATCTTCAAAGATTTAAACGCTTGGAACGACATATACCATTTCATATTTCTCCTCTTTTTAATGCTAGTTTTATCACTGATTGCTCTGAGCTGAAACGTTACTTTTCACAATATTCTGCAATAAGATTTTGAATTGAGCCAGTTCTTCCTCCATTTTATCAATCCTTTTAATATCAAACTTAAGAGCCGCAATATCAGCTTCCTGTTTCGAAATCTGCTTCTGCTGATCCTTTATTGCCTCAAGCAATAAAGCTACCAACTTAGAGTATTCTACAGATTTGAACCCATTATCATCAGTATCTACTACTTCAGGGATCACTTTTTCAACTTCCTGAGCAATAAGACCCAACTGTAAATCGGATTCAAAATTCTTTTCAGGGAATTCCTGAGTTTTCCAGTTATAATTCACTCCTCTCATTTCCAACACTTTGGCTAATGCATTTTGCACTGTGCTAATATCCTTTTTCCATCTGATATCGGAAGATTCGTTTATTCCTGTCGATTTCAGTCTACCATTAACTTCAAGCTTATAAGTACCTGAAGGTGTTAATCCAATACCTACACTTGCTCCAGCATTATAAATATTGCTGGAATTTGTAACCCAGGAAGTCCCGTTCCAATAAGGAGTATTTCCTGTGGCTGTACCATTCTGAAATTTGGCAGCATCAACATAGGCTGTTGTAGCTACTGCAGTTGAGTTATTGTTGGCTGCCTGGGTGACTGCTATGGTACCTGTTGGAAGAGTTGGCGTTCCGGTGAAAGTTGGTGAAGCAAGGTTAGCCTTTAAGTTGTCCGCAGCAGTAACAAAAGCCGTTGTAGCTACCTGGGTAGTACTCGTTAAAGCTGCTGCTGTCGGAGCAGCAGGTATTCCTGTAAACGTTGGTGAGGCCAATGGTGCAAATGCTGTACTGGTGTATGCATTGGTTCCCAAGGTACCACCTGTTCCAACGTTCAACGTCGAACCGTCTGTTCCCGTTAAGGTCAAACTATTGCTTGCTGTCAGCGTCTTGCCATCTGCAATCGTCAGGGTCGAGCCTGTGGCAGGGGCAGTGATCGCTACCTTGTTCACACTCGTTGCTGTAGCTACCCCAATCGTTGGGGTAGTTAAGGTCGGACTGGTTGCAAATACCGCAAGGCCTGTTCCGGTCTCATCATCCAATGCTCCGGCCAGTCCTGCTGAGTTCGTCAGCACGTCCTGTTTGCCTGATGCTGCTGCTGTCGCTGCTGCTGCATTGCCATCTATTTTCTGGATCGCCTGTAAGATATTATCTGTGGCTGCTACTGTGCCTGCTCCAGCGGTATAGCCGGTCAGTACTTTGCCAATTACAGCTGCATTGGTAACGGTCGTTGCGTTTCCGGTTGAAGTTACCTCCCCGGTTAAGTTCGCGTTAGTGGTTACTGTACTCGCAAGAGTTGCGGTAGCTGCATTACCCGTGATGCTTCCTGAGATTGGAGCCGTAACGGTCAGACTGCCCAGCGTGCCTACTGAAGTCAAGGATGAAGCAGTTACGGTGCCTGCTAGTGTCGTTCCCGTTAAGGTTCCTGCATCTGCCGTAGCGGTGATGTTAATATTTGAAGTTCCATCAAAAGAAACACCGTTGATCGTTCTTGGGGTAGCCAGCGCAGTAGCGGTAGCGGCGTTGCCCGTCACACTTCCTGAAATTGGAGCGGTAACGGTCAGACTGCCCAGCGTACCTACTGAAGTCAACGAAGAGTTAACTACTGTAGGATTAAGAGTTGTACCAGTCAGCGTATTGGCATCTGCCGTAGCGGTGATGTTAATATCCCCAGTTCCATCAAAAGAAACGCCGTTGATTGTTCTTGGAGTAGCCAGCGCAGTAGCGGTAGCTGCATTGCCGGTCACACTTCCTGAGATCGGAGCTGTAACCGTCAGACTCCCCAGTGTGCCTACCGAAGTCAACGAAGAGTTAACTACTGTAGGATTAAGAGTTGTACCGGTCAGCGTATTGGCATCTGCCGTAGCGGTGATGTTAATATCCCCAGTTCCATCAAAAGAAACGCCGTTGATCGTCCGTGGGGTAGCCAGGGCAGTTGCGGTTCCGGCATTACCGGTCACACTTCCTGAGATTGGAGCGGTAACGGTCAGACTACCCAGCGTACCTACAGAAGTTAAGGATGAAGCAGTTACGGTGCCTGCAAGAGTTGTTCCGGTCAGCGTATTGGCATCTGCCGTAGCGGTGATGTTAATATCCGATGTGCCATCAAAAGAAACGCCATTGATCGTTCTCGGGGTAGCCAGCGCAGTTGCGGTAGCGGCATTACCGGTCACGCTTCCTGAGATCGGAGCGGTAACGGTCAGACTGCCCAGTGTGCCTACCGAAGTTAAGGACGATGAAGTCACGTTTGCTGCTAGCGAAGTGCCGGTTAAG
>NCHA01000006.1 GCA_002257025.1 Sphingobacteriales bacterium 16-39-50
ATGTTAACACCCTTCTCCTCACTAATTCCTCTCTCCTTCTTCCCTCAAAACCCTCAAACAACAACCCACATCTCCTTCGTTGCGGGTTGCAAAGGTATGTAAATTCAATATACTACACAACAGTTAATCAGAATTAATTCATAGAACGAAGGTAAGTCGCTGGTAACTAAAGACAAAAATATTTTAAGGTGATTGAATACGATCCAATATCAAGTATTCATGTATTTTTGGATCAATTATGAGCAGCAAACTTCCACCGGCATTTATACGATCTTTAATAGAACACTATAATATAGAAGAGGAGGAGTTTATCTCATCCCATGAAAGCGGCGAACAGCTCACCTCGGTCAGGATAAACCCCTTTAAACCTTCGAATCTGTTTAATGCTGAGGAACAGGTACCCTGGTGCGGAAATGGAAGGTATTTGAAAGAAAGGCCATCATTTACCGCTGATCCGCTTTTTCATGCAGGCTGCTATTATGTACAGGAAGCTTCTTCCATGTTCCTTGAACAGGTACTGAAACATTCTGCAGATCTTTCTGAAAACCTCAGAGTCCTCGATTTATGTGCTGCTCCGGGTGGAAAAAGCACTTTGATCAGTTCACTTCTGAACAAAAACAGTCTAATGCTAGCCAATGAGATCATCAAAACACGAGTACCTGTACTTTGTGATAACCTTAGCAAATGGGGTCCTGAAAATACTTATGTCAGTAATAATGACCCTAAGGACTTTAAACGGCTGGAGGGTTATTTCGATGTAATCGTAGCTGATGCACCCTGCTCAGGCTCCGGAATGTTCAGAAAAGATCCCGCAGCAATTAATGAATGGTCGGAAAATGCTGTAGAATTATGCAGCCAGCGGCAGAAGCGGATACTGGCGGATGTTTATCCCGCATTAAAACAAAACGGAACGCTGATCTATTCCACCTGCTCCTATTCAAAACAGGAAAACGAAGAAATATCTGACTGGCTTTGCGAAGAATTTGATCTTTCGCCGATTCAAATCCCAATAAAACCTGAGTGGGGCATTATTGAAACCCTCTCAGATAAGCATAAATGTTTTGGCTACCGTTTTTATCCTCACAAAGTAAAAGGAGAAGGTTTCTTCATTGCAGCATTCCGTAAAAATCAGGCAACAGCATCTCCGCATATTAAAAGAGCAAAAGAAAACTCTGTGAACCAGAAAAGTGAAGACCTGATCAGAAGATGGCTTAAACACACCGAGGATGTCAGAATAATTAATCTGAATGATGAATATTTTGCAATTCCGGCCCGGCATGAGGCAGATCTGCAATATTTACAGTCCAATCTGTATTTGAAAAAGTCAGGGGTCAGAATCGGAAAAATAATGGGCAAAGACCTGGTCCCGAATCATGAGCTTGCAATAAGCCTCTTAGCCGGTTCGGTATTACCAGAAATTAATCTTAGCAGGGAACAATCCATTGCTTACCTCAAAAGGGATGAACTCCGGATTGAATCAGACATTCGGGGCTGGGCATTGATGTGTTTTCAGGGCCACCCTATGGGATGGGCAAAGATTCTGGATAATCGCCTGAACAACTATTTCCCCAAAGAAATCCGGATTACTAATCCAAATGTGGTTTAGGGTATTCAAATGATGCCTCTTAAAAAGGTATTCGAAATAAGAAAGGATAAATTAATACGGTTATAATTCATAATATAAGGCTCTGGAGCAAAAATAATTTGATTTTGGAAAGCAATACCTGCGTATTATAGGTTATTTCAGTCCTTTCCTCCGGAGTTTTCCGGCAAGAAATCGCGTTCTACATCAAATTACCAATAGCCGGAAGCTACCTCCTCCGGCAAGGTTTATTTAACCCGGATCTGTTTTTCATAGGGAAGGGCAGCCCGGCAAAAGGACCACCTGCCATTTGAAATAAACCCGGGTGGCAGCTCTAGCTTTTTTGCTTAATCAATTTCATGATATCTACTAAATCTGTTGCAAAAAACTAGGGCAGAACACGGGACTGGCAGGACCGAAGAAACACAGACCATGCTTTCTAAAAGAAAATCAGTCAATCTAAACTTACCCCAACTATATTCTATGGTAAACTCCGGTTATTAGTATTGCCCGGTAGAAAGCAGCACCAAAGTACAAGCCTCTGTACATTCTATCCCATTAGCCTCAGCCAGTTCTTCAAGTTCAGGATTTTCTGTTCCGGGATTGAAAATAATACGTTTGGGTTTAGACTTTAATATATAATCATAATACTCAGGCTGGTTCTGTGGACCCAGATATAAAGTAATTGTATCCAGATCAGTATGAATAAGTTCGGGTTTTTCAATCGCCACGCCGGCAACCTCACCTGCCTTTAAACCAACATTGATAATTGGGTGTCCATTAGCAACAAGCCGCTGTGCAGCAAGATTGGAATAACGCGCAGGATTGGTGCTTGCTCCAAGTATAAGGGTCTTTTTCATTTTAAGGTCGACAATTTATAAGATATTAAGATTATAATGCATTCAGCTTTTTTTAACAATTGAGTTTATTTTGCTCCTTTATAGTATATTTTAGGTTTAAAAGCACAGTCTTGACGGTCTTAAACCCGGCTGTAGCGGATACCGGCCAGTGCTAAAGGCCTGTGGGGTATAAGCGGAAGACGGGAATACCATTTGAAATTGCACATCAGCACATTTCCAAACATAAAAATCTAATAACACCCAAAAAACATCACAAGCCTTATTTATAAACAATAATTCAGCTTAATTAATTGCTCTGAAAACCGCATCCGCACAATTCATTCCATCAATTGCAGCCGAAACAATCCCACCGGCATAACCGGCGCCTTCTCCGCAGGGATATAAACCCGCCAATTGGGGATGCTGCAAGGACTCTTTATCACGGGGTATTCTTACAGGCGAAGATGTCCTTGATTCAACCCCAACCAGAATTGCCTCATTCGTATAATATCCATTCATTTTCTTCCCAAATAAAGGAAGAGCCTTCTGGAGTCGTTTAAAAATGAATTCAGGAAGCACAGATCTCAGATCTGCACTTTTTGTGCCGGGAATATATGAATTGGAAGGAAGATCAGCAGAGAGTCTGTTATTCACAAAATCAAGCATCCTTTGTGCAGGAGCCACCAGATTCCCACCACCTGCCTTAAAGGCCAATTTTTCTATCTCCGACTGGAACTTTAACATACTCAACGCATCGCCCGAGCTACCAGGAATATCTTCCAGATTAATCTGGACAACAGTTCCGGAATTTGCGTAAGGGTTATTACGCTTCGAAGGCGACCAGCCATTCACCACAATTTCATTATGATCGGTAGAACATGGGGCTATTATCCCCCCGGGACACATACAGAATGAAAATACCCCACGACCATCTACCTGTTCAACCAAACTGTAATAGGATGGCGGCAGATACGGCCCGCGATCACTGCAATGATACTGTGCCTGATCAATGACTTTCTGTGAATGCTCTATTCTCACCCCAAGGGCAAAAGCTTTTGCTTCCATTAGCACCTGATGCCTGTCAAGGAGGAAATAGATATCCCTTGCCGAGTGCCCGGTAGCCAGAATCACATGATCAGCTTCAAACTTCTTATCCCCGGCAATTACTCCCTTCAATTTCTTAGCCCTTATAATAAGATCAGTAATGCGGCATTCAAAATGTATCTCCCCTCCGGCATTTAATATGCTGTCGCGCATAGATGTAATTATTCCGGGTAATTTATTGGTACCAATATGCGGGCGGGCATCTATTAAAATATCTTCTGTTGCACCATGAGAGACAAATGCCTTTAAAACATAGTTCACGTCTCCACGCTTGTTGGACCGGGTATAGAGTTTACCATCAGAATAGGTTCCTGCACCCCCTTCTCCAAAACAATAGTTTGAATCAGGGTCGATACGGCCCTCCCTGTTGATTAAAGCCAGATCCCTTCTCCTTAATTTCACATCCTTACCACGCTCCAAAATGATTGGTTTAAGACCTAGTTCGATACATCTCAATGCAGCAAATAAGCCTGCCGGTCCGGCCCCGATGATCAAGACCGGCCTTTTGTCGCTGACATTTTGGTATTTAACGGTAAAAATTTCAGGTACAGGAAGTTCATCGATAAAAACATTAACCTTGAGCCTGAAAACGACTTTACGGCTTCGGGCATCAATTGAACGTTTTAAAATCTGGACTGTTAAACTACTTTTATGACTGACATTCAGTGACTTACGAGCCAAGTCTCTGATAAAGTCTTCATCATTTGAATGTTCCGGAGGAAGAACTAATTCAATCTCTTTGATCATAATTTTTGCCGGGTATTATCCCGGATGTGTAACAAAGGTATGAAATTTGATTCCTATACTGTAAATTTATAGATTACAGTTAAAGCAAAAATCAATTATGAAAAGAATAGTATTGAATATCGTTGCATTTTTCGCAGTGCTTTCATTAAGCTCTTGCGGATACAATAGTATGGTGAAGCTCGATGAGCAGGTAACTTCCCAATGGGCTCAGGTTGAAAATGTGTATCAACGCAGAGTCGATCTTATTCCAAATCTGGTGTCTACTGTTAAAGGGGCAGCAAATTTCGAGAAAGAGACCTTAACCCAGGTAATTGAGGCTCGTGCCAAAGCAACTTCGGTAAATGTTGACCCTACAAAGTTAACTCCTGAATCTATTTCACAATTTCAGGCAGCTCAGGGACAATTAAGTCAATCATTGGGAAGATTACTCGCTACAGTAGAAGCCTATCCTGAATTGAAAGCAAACCAGAATTTCCTGGAACTTCAGGCACAACTTGAGGGAACAGAAAACCGCATCACTGTTGAGCGTCAAAAGTTTAACACAGTTACGCAGGAGTACAATTCTACTATCAGAACTTTCCCAAATAACCTGACAGCGGGTATGTTTGGTTTCAAGGCTAAAGGATACTTCCAGGCAGAAGCAGGTGCTAACAAAGCACCAAAGGTTGCATTCTAAGCTGTCTAGTGCATTTATATTTTTAACTGATCGCCGGAATTTATTTCCGGCGATTTAAATTAAGGCCATGTCAATTTTTAGTGAAAAAGAGCAACAGCTTATCAGCCAAGCGGTTGAATCAGCAGAGCGATATACTTCAGGTGAAATCCGCATTTGTGTTGAGAAAACCTGCAGTGAACCGGTTTTGGATCGTGCTGCAAACTATTTCCATAAACTTGGAATGGATAAGACGGCTCAAAGAAATGGTGTGCTGATTTATATTGCGACCAATGACCATCAATTCGCAATTATTGGAGATGCCGGAATAAACAGGCTGGTACCTCATGATTTCTGGGACAGTACGAAAGAGGCTATGTTGAGCCATTTTAAGAATGGGGAGCTCGCTTCAGGTATAATTACAGGAGTAAGACTGGCCGGCAAACAACTTCAGACCTATTTTCCATACATAGATGGTGATGTAAATGAATTACCTAATGAGATCTCCTACGGTGATGGTAAATAATGGTATTGAAAAAATATAAGCAAGCTTCAGATGAAATTTAAATATATATTCCCAACACTCGTCCTGGTTTTACTAAGCCTGGTGCTTCGGGCACAAACTTTTCCGGAAAAACCTAATCGGCTTGTAAACGACTATACGCAGACTCTCTCTGCTGACCAGATCAATCAGCTTGAGCAAAAACTAGTCGCATTCGACGATTCAACTTCAACACAGATCGCTGTTGTTTTGATTAAATCGCTTGAAGGGTATGATGTAGCCGACTATGGAGTACGGCTTGCAGAAAGTTGGGGAATAGGCGGGGCAAAAAACAATAATGGGGTTTTGCTTCTGGTATCACTTGGCGACAGGAAAGTAACCATACAAACCGGTTATGGTGTTGAAGGTGCTCTACCTGATGCAATTACCAAAAGAATTATTACCAGAGAAATTACTCCTAATTTTAAATCGGGAGATTACTTTGCTGGTCTTGATCAAGGTACAAATGCTATCATTTCTTACACTAAAGGTGAATATAAAAACGATGCCCCGAAAGAGCGTGTAAAAAAGAGAAGTTCCGGGATTCTTTTTGTAATCATCATAGTCATTATTATTCTGATCGCGATTAAGAAAGGTGGAGGCGGTGGAAGTGAAGTTATTGGTGGCCGTGGAAGTGCGAGTCCATTCTGGTGGCTATTGATGGGCTCACAATTGGGCAGAGGAAGCGGTGGTGGTGGTTTTGGAGGATTCTCAGGCGGTGGTGGTGGTTTTGGCGGTGGTGGCGGAGGAGGCTTTGGCGGATTCGGTGGGGGAAGCTTCGGTGGGGGTGGATCAAGTGGAAGTTGGTAACGGAAAGCTGAAAGCCAAAAGCTAAAAGCTGAAAGCTATGGGCTAAATGCATAAAGAGAGAAAATTGTTTAAACATGAGCCATCTCAATTGGGAGAAGATTTCAAGTAAATATATCATTCAAAAAAATTGGGCAACCCTGCGGGTTGATACCTGCAGGATGCCTGATGGCACAATTATCCCTGATTATTACGTTCTTGAATACCCTAACTGGGTCAATGCGGTTGCACTGACAGAAGACAATCAGGTTATTCTGCTTAGACAATACCGGCATGCTGCCGAAGAGGTGGTTCTTGAACTTCCTGGCGGTTGCATCGAGGAAAATGAAAGCCCTGAACATGCTCTGAGAAGAGAATTACTCGAAGAAACGGGTTATGAATTTGATGAGGTCGAATTCCTTTCTGAACTCTACGCTAATCCGGCAACAGCAAAAAATAAAACCTTTTGTTTTATTGCCAAAGGCGGCAAAAAGGTTGCAGAACAAAAACTCGACAGGGGAGAAGAAATTGATATTGAGCTGGTAAGCCCTGAGAAATTAAAGGAACTAGTTTTAAACAATGCCTTTGGACAGGCATTGCATACCAGCGGAATCTTCTATGCCCTATTTAAACTTGGCTTAATATCCTAATCAGGCAAAGCAAAGGCAACATAACTATCTCCGGATTTTACCCCGAGTTTTCCTCCACCACAGGCAATCACCAGAAATTGCTTTCCATTGATCATGTAAGTCGCCGGGCTTGCAAAGCCAGCCGCGGGCAATTTTGATTCCCAAACCATTTTTCCTGAATTTTTATCAAATGCCCTGATCTTTTCATCCGGAGTTGCTGCAATAAATACAAGGCCTCCCTTCGTAACTACCGGTCCCCCATAATTACGTGAGCCGGTTATTCCCAATCCTCTTTTGATCAATTCTGCATATTCACCCAATGGCACTTTCCAGAGCAATTTCCCACTGTTCAGGTCCACAGCATTAAGAGTACCCCATGGAGGCTTGATACCGGGATAACCATCCTTATCCACAAAGCGGTCGTAGCCCTTCATGATGTAAGGAATCTGACTCTTCCTGTTTATCTTAGTCACAGCAACAGTATTTTTTTGTTTAGAGATATCTTCAGTCCCGCTTAAATAGGCTGCCAAATTTTTCCTTTCCGATTCAGGAACATGCTTAAATGAAGGCATTCTGTTCCGGCCCATCTGAATGATCTGACTAATCTCCATCACATTGTACTTCTTATTGATATTCAGTAAAGAAGGATATTCAGAGCCACTGCCTTTCAATTCAGCACCATGGCAACTGATACAATATTTATTATAAACTGCTCTGCCGGGAGTAATCCCTGTGCCTTCAGTTTGAGGAGCATCAAGCATTACCTGGGTTGAAGGAACCTCATTACTATTGACATAAAGAATCTTTGTTTCCATATCAACCGCAGCACCGCCCCATTCACCACCTCCGCCAAAATCAGGGAACATCCAGTTACCCTCCTTACTTGGCGGACTAAACTGTGTTCTGTTTTTAATCTGAACATATCTTTCCATTAATTCCTTGTGAGTTTCAGGGCTGAGATCACTCACATCTTCCGGTCCGAATTTCTGTCTTGAGAAAGACTCAGGGAGTGTAGGAATTGGCTGAGTAGGCCATGGTTTTTCTCCGGGTAAGGCTTCCTCCTGAGGGACAGGGACTTCAGGTATCGGAAAAACTGGCTTTCCATTGGTTCGGTCAAGCAAATAAACATATCCCTGCTTGGTTATCTGTGCCAGTGCATCTATCTTCTTACCATTATGATTCACAGTAACCAGATTAGGTGCGGCAGGAAGATCACGATCCCAAAGATCATGATGCACTACCTGATAATGCCAGATATACTTTCCTGTTGAAGCGTCCAACGCTATGATGCTATTGGCAAAAAGATTAGAGCCTTTACGGGTTCCCCCGTAAAAGTCGGGAGAGGCTGTACCGGTTGGAACATAAATCACTCCACGTTCTTCATCAAGTGACATACCTGTCCAGTTATTAGCACCTCCTATGTTTTTCCAGGCATCCTTATCTTCCCAGCTATCATATCCAAACTCACCGGGCTGGGGAATGGTATGAAAAATCCATTTACGTTTCCCAGTCCTAACATCAAACGCTCTGACATGCCCCGGCAAAGCATCTGCATCCTCCGAGAGACTCATCCCGACAATGACCAGATCCTTATAAATTACTCCTGGAGTTTTCAGGATTAAAGAGCCATCCTGTGATTCGGGGATATCAAGCCCTTCTTTCAATTCAATAGAGCCATTTGTGCCAAAATCTTTGACAGGATTTCCATCTGCAGCATTCACTGCATAAAGTCTTGAGGCAGCGCCATAAAAAATCCGCTTATCTTTGCCTTTTTCATCTTCCCAGTACATTAGTCCGCGGTTTATTCCAAATCCAATTTTTTCAGTTGAGTTTGTATTGGGATCAAAAACCCATTTTTGTTTTCCTGTAGCGGGATCCAGAGCAAAAAGCTTCAACTTTGAACTTGTCAGATATAATGTCCCATCAATCACAATTGGATTGCACTGCATCTCACTTCGGTTAGCAGTGTCTTTATCGCCGGTATTAAAAACCCATGCTTCTTTTAGCTGTGCAACATTTTCTAAATTGATCTGATCAATAGAGGAATAGCGGTTGGCATCCTTTGTACCGCCATAGCTAGCCCAGGTCGAATAATCATTATATCCTGAATCAGAGCAGGAATTAAATACCAGACCAGTAAGAATTAATAGAACAAAGAATTTTGATTGGATTGTTTTCACTGGGATGTTGCTAGAGGTTAATACTTAAGCAATTAAAGGATTTAAGTGAACAAAAGCAAGGATCAAAAGAGATTGTATAAATAGAGAATAGGTATTTTTCGGAGGGGCAGTATTAGGGCTAATTAGCTGAAATTGATTATTATATTCAATCAGGGAACCCATCGTCAAGACTCCAGTTAGTCTTAGCTAACGTAAGGAAGGTTAAAACAATCGGTTTTGACTAGTCAGATAAGGCTTTAGATACAAAGTATTTGATTTTTGGAAAGCATAACCAGTGTGCTATTGGCTAGTTCAGCCCTTTCCTTCAGGGTAGTTCCGGCATGAAATCGATATCAATTCAACTTACCCTCTGCCGGAAGCTACCTCCTCCGGCAAGGTTTATTTTACCCTAGGCTGTATTTCAGGGGAACAGGCAGTCCGTCAAGAATGACAATCTGTTGTTTGAAATTAACCCGGGAAGCAGTGGTAGATAATTTATCTAAAATAAATGAGTTAAATAATTACAGAAGAATCGTTAAATCAACACCACTTAGCTCATCTTCAGTTTTTTCTGAATATCAGCCACATAGCCTTTGAATTTTTTATCGGTATCGATCAGATCATCCACTGTCTGACAGGCATAAATCACAGTTGAGTGATCGCGGCCGCCAAAGAAGGCTCCGATTGATTTAAGGGATGTTTTGGTATGCAGTTTGGCAAGGTACATCGATATCTGACGGGCCTGAACAATCTCACGCTTCCTTGTTTTGGATTTAACCATTTCGATAGGCACTTCAAAATACTCACAAACAAGCTTTTGAATATATTCCATCGAAATCTCCTTGCTTGAATTCTTTATAAAATTCTTAAGCATGGATTTGGCCAGATTCAGGTCAATCTCCTTTTTATTCAAGGTTGATTGTGCCAGCAGGGAAACCATCGCTCCTTCAAGCTCACGAACATTATTATCAATATTATGGGCAACATATTCAATCACTTCTGAAGGAAGTTCAATGCCATCTGAGTACATCTTTTTGTTCAGGATTGCCATACGTGTTTCCAGATCAGGGATCTGAAGATCGGCAGACAGGCCCCACTTGAAACGGGATAACAATCTTTCCTCTAACCCGGACAAATCTTTTGGTGCTTTGTCTGAAGTAATGATCAATTGCTTGCCTGATTGATGCAAATGATTGAAAATATGGAAGAAAATATCCTGAGTCTTCTCCTTACCGGCGAAATTATGTACATCATCCATGATGAGTACATCCATTGCCTGATAGAAATTTACAAAATCATTGATATTATTATTCTTTAACGCATCAACAAATTGCTGGGTAAACTTCTCGCATGAAACATAAAGTACCAGCTTATCAGTCAGAGTACGCTTGATCTCATTACCGATAGCCTGGGCAAGATGGGTCTTTCCGAGGCCAACCCCGCCATAAATCATTAGCGGATTGAATGAGGTACCTCCTGGTTTTCCGGCAACTGCATAACCTGCAGAACGGGCAAGCCTGTTACAGTCTCCTTCTATAAAATTTTCAAAAGTATAATTCTGATTTAACTGCGGATCTACCTGCAATTTTTTCAATCCCGGAATTACAAAAGGATTTTTAATGTCCTTATTCAGGGAAATAGGCATTGGCATTGACTGGTTTTTCCCTTCTGCGCCATTACCATTTGAAGGCATGTTGGTTGTGTATGGAATACTGGTTGAAGACTTTTCCACAACTATGTTGTATTCCAGTCTGCCCTCTTCTCCCAACTGCTTCTTCACAGTCTTTCTAAGCAAGCCAACATAGTGCTCTTCGAGCCACTCATAAAAGAACAAACTTGGAACCTGTATAGTTAATACATTACCATCCAGACGCAAGGCTTTTATCGGCTCGAACCAGGTCTTAAAACTCTGGGCCGGGATGTTGTCCTTAATAATCAGTAGGCAATTATTCCATACATGTGTACAAGTTTTTTCCATAAAATTTTACTAATAATCTGATTTCCAATTGATGCCGAAAGAAATGTTGGTAACTCTTTGGAGTATCGAATATTCGGAAAAAAATCGGATTAAAAAACTAATTTTTGAAATAAGTTTTAACTTTCTGCTAAACAGAAGAATACATTAATTTTTAAGGGTTTTAGCACCTAAAATCATAACAATTCTTTCCAAAAAAAATATTTCCACATTCTGATTGAACCGGCATCCTCAATACTATGAATATCGGGATTAATATGAAATATCTAAGCTTATTACAGAAATAAAATTGACAATAATTCCTTACAGAACCGATATTAAATACTTTTACCCATCAGATCCCTAATATTCCCCGAATTCCTTTCTGAAGGTGTCGGCAATTTCACCAAGTGTAGCATAAACTTCCACAGCCGAGATGATATAAGGCATAGTATTTAATCCTTGCTTCACGGCTTCAGTTAATGCAAGCAGAGCCTTTTCAACATCTAATGTATCACGCTCGGCTCTGAGGCTGATAAGTTTATCCATCTGTAATTTCCGAATGGAATCATCAACCCTGAAACCTTCAGGCTTGATTCCTTCTGCATCCACGTATTTATTCACACCTACCAGAATAGTTTCACCACTTTCAATCTCTGTTTGGTATTGATATGCTGATGCAGCAATTTCATTCTGAATGTACCCTTCTTCAATAGCTGCAACCGATCCTCCTTTGGAATCGATAATATCAATATATTTCCAGGCTGCTGCTTCAACCTCATCAGTTAGTGCTTCAACAAAATAAGAGCCTGCCAGCGGGTCGACTGTATCAGTGACACCACTTTCAAACGCAATAATCTGCTGGGTACGGAGCGCAACCTTAGCTGCAGCTTCGGTGGGCAATGAAAGAGCCTCATCATAACCATTGGTATGGAGCGATTGGGTTCCACCCAGCACAGCTGCCATAGCCTGGTTGCTTACCCTGATCACATTATTAAGAGGTTGCTGAGCAGTTAATGTTGAACCACCGGTTTGGGTATGAAAACGGAGTTTTTGTGCAGCCGGATCAGTTGCACCAAGACTTTGGGTTAGTTTAGCCCACATTCTGCGCGCTGCCCTGAATTTTGCAATCTCCTCAAAGAAATTATTATGGCAATTAAAAAAGAAAGACAGGCGTTTTGCAAATACATTAATATCTAAACCCTTCTGCATAGCTGCCTGAAGATAGGCCTTCCCATTGGCCAATGTAAATGCTAATTCCTGAACTGCTGTAGAACCTGCCTCCCTGATGTGATATCCTGAAATGGAAATCGTATTCCATTTTGGAAGTTCTGAACTGCAATATTCGAAAACATCAGTAATCAATCGCATTGAAGCTTTCGGAGGATATATATAGGTACCCCTTGCTGCATATTCTTTTAAAATATCATTCTGAATAGTTCCTGATATTTGCTTTAAATCAGCTCCCTGCTTTTTCGCCAGACATATATACATAGCCAGCAGGATTGGTGCGGTTGCATTTATAGTCATTGAACTGGTAACTTTTTGAAGATCGATCCCATCAAAAAGTACTTCCATGTCCTTTAAAGAATCTATTGCAACCCCAACTTTACCCACTTCTCCTTCCGACATCATGTGATCTGAATCGTAACCGATCTGGGTGGGAAGATCAAAAGCGACAGAAAGACCTGTGGTGCCTTGTGAAAGAAGGTAATGGTAACGCTTGTTTGATTCAGAAGCAGTAGAAAATCCTGCATATTGCCGCATTGTCCACATTCTGCCGCGGTACATATCCTTCTGTATTCCACGGGTAAATGGAAACTCCCCGGGCAGTTCAATACTTTTTGCTTCAGTATAGACTTCCTTTATTTCAATACCGGAACTGGTTTTAATTTTCTTTTCGCTCATTCCTTTAAAATAAAGACTGCATATCCCCCTTCACAATGCTTAATGCCAGATCATAGGGGTTTTCTGTTTCCAGGTTCGCCAAATGGCTTAGAACTGCCCTGCTCAAATCGACTGCAGAAGAATTTTCGGGCAATGCATTCACAGCGCTGTTAATCATACTGATCGTATCTTCCTTTACCTGCTTAACTGTTGCCCATGCCCGGTCGCTGACATAAATCTGCTGCGAAATATTGTGCTGATATTCAGCCCGAATATCTGAAATGATTAACCCCTGCATTTCACGGGCACTCATACCTGGTGTATGCAACCGAATCAACATATTAGAGGGATTTACTCTTTCAAGAAATAAAACGGTCCTCTCATAAGCCTGAAGTCTGAGTGGCAGGGTGTGTTTGAGTCCGGCCCTTTTAAGTTCCATTCGCTGGAAATTAAGCTTTTCACTCAGGTAATTCTTTATAATGAACCATGCCGTGAAGAACACGATCAGTCCGGCAAGGGCATATTTCAGTATATCAAATATAAATTCAGTTTCATTCATGTTTATGCAATTGTTAACAGATAGTCAAAATGCCTGCGGTCAAAACAAAAGTGAGCAATTTCACGTATATTTGTGATAAGATTTTAAAAGAATTATGAGTACAGAAACTGCAAATCTTGTTGCACCGGTCACTTTGACGGATGGTGCTAAAAAAGAAATTATAAAACTCATTCAACAACAGGAGTTAGGTGAAGACTATGGATTACGCTTAGGTGTTGAGGGTGGTGGATGTGCCGGAATGAACTATGTACTTGGGTTTGATCAGCAGAAAGATGGTGACCAGGAGTATTTTATTGATGGAATCAGGGTTTTTATGCATAAAGCCCACGGATTATATCTGGCAGGCATGGAAGTAGATTTCAAGGATGGATTAAATGCCCGTGGCTTCACTTTTAGTAATCCAAATGCCAGCAGTACCTGCGGTTGCGGTACATCATTCTCAGTTTAACAAAAAATTTGTAACATTTCATGAAGTCCTGCTGTCAAACCAGCAGGACTTTTTATATTTATACTATGGCTACAAAAATGAGTTATTCGGAAAATGTCAAAGTGGCGATGCAATCCGTTAAGGGTAACAAGCTAAGGACATTTCTTACCGCTATTATCATTGCCATAGGACTAACCGCACTTGTCGGCATCCTGACCTCTATCGATGCCATTGAAGGTTCCCTGAATAACACTTTCTCAAGCATGGGGGCCAATTCATTTACAATCAGAAACCGGGGTATAGGAATTCGTATTGGAGGTGGCGGACAAAGACCAAAACGCTATAAATCAATAGATTACAGACAAGCAACCGAATTTAAAAGCAGCTTTACTTTCCCTGCAATGATTTCTGTAAACGTATTTGCCTCATTCGGAGGTACTGTGAAATATGGTAATGAAAAGACCAATCCAAATATCTCTGTACTTGGAGCGGATGAAAATTATATTCAGTCTGCAGGATATAAGCTGGCTTCAGGAAGAAATTTTTCGCAGTCGGAGTTGGAATTCGGCACCAGTGTCGTGATAATTGGGGATGAGATCAAAACACGCCTCTTTCCAAATGTTGACCCAATCAATAGAACAATCAGTATAGGTAATAACAAATTCCGGATCATAGGTATTTTGGCAGCTAAAGGATCCAGCGTCGGTTTTGGGGGTGATAAAATCTGTGTGATCCCGCTTTACAGGGCTAAACAGGTGATGACTATTCAGAATCCATCTTACACTATTTCGGTAATGAGTGATGATCCTTCTCAGATGGATGCAGCGATCGGTGAAGCCACCTCCCTCTTTAGAAATATCCGTAATCTGAAAGTTGCCGATGAAAATAATTTTGAGATAACAAAAAGCGATGCAATTGCTCAAACTCTGGTCGATAATTTAAAATTTGTAAGAATCGGTGGTATCGTAATCGGTGCGATTACTTTAATTGGTGCCGCTATTGCTCTGATGAATATCATGATTGTTTCTGTAACTGAACGCACGCGTGAAATTGGTATACGCAAGGCAATTGGTGCTACTCCTATCGTGATAAGGCGTCAATTTCTTATTGAAGCAATTGTTATTTGCCTGATGGGAGGAATAACTGGTGTTTTTCTTGGCATTCTGATCGGCAACCTACTATCCATGGTTATGGGTGGGTCATTTATTATGCCATGGGGCTGGACGATTCTGGGTTTGACTTTATGTATTGGAGTTGGACTGATCTCCGGACTTTATCCTGCAGTAAAGGCTAGTAAAATGGACCCGGTGGAATCTTTGAGATACGAGTAAATTGAACAAGGATTAAGGAGTAAAGAGCAAGGAACCAGGACTACTGGTGCTATCTCTTACCGTATTGCTCATTATAATAAGACTGATAGCTTCCTGATGTTACGCTTTGTAGCCATTCCTCATTTTGCAAATACCAGTCTACCGTTTTCTCTAATCCTTCTTCAAACTGTAAACTAGGTTTCCAGTTGAGATCCTTCTGGAGTTTTGATGAGTCGATTGCATACCTAAGATCATGACCTGCACGATCGGTAACATAAGTGATTAGTTTTGCAGATGTGCCGGCCTCTCTTCCCAGTTTTTCATCCATAATCTTACAAAGCAAACGTATCAGGTCGATATTCTTCCATTCGTTATGTCCGCCAACATTATAGGTACTTCCACTGGATGCCTGATGAAAGATCACATCAATTGCCCGGGCATGGTCTTCAACCCACAACCAGTCACGTATATTTTCACCCTTCCCATAAACCGGAATAGCTTTGTTATTCTTAATATTATTAATTGAAAGCGGAATAAGCTTCTCCGGAAAATGGAATGAACCATAATTATTAGAGCAATTTGAGATCACTACATCAATCCCATAAGTATCATGATATGACCTAACAAAATGGTCAGAACTAGCTTTTGATGCAGAATATGGGCTGTGCGGATCGTAGGCAGTTGTCTCGGTAAAAAGGCCATCTTCACCCAGACTGCCATAAACTTCGTCCGTTGAAACATGATAAAACCGATGAGATTT
The DNA here is from genome assembly GCA_002257025.1 of Sphingobacteriales bacterium 16-39-50. Lineage (GTDB taxonomy): Bacteria > Bacteroidota > Bacteroidia > Sphingobacteriales > Sphingobacteriaceae > Daejeonella. The sequence continues at coordinate 15,937 of NCHA01000006.1, forward strand.
ATAATCATCCTTCCATTGATGACGGGCAGAGTTTAAAAGGTTTACTGTTCCAACCACATTGGTCATTACAAATTCAATCGGACTGCTGATGGACCGGTCCACATGCGACTCAGCAGCAAGATGAATTACTGCGTCAATTTGCTCATCTGAAAATACTTTATCAATAAATCCGGCATCAACAATATCTCCTTTGATAAATTTATAATTGGGTCTATCCTCAATATCCCTGAGGTTTAGGAGATTACCCGCATAAGTCAGTTTATCCAAATTAACAATCTGATATTCAGGATAATTGATTACAAATCGCCTCACTACATGGGACCCAATGAATCCTGCTCCCCCGGTAATCAATATTTTCTTCATTCCCTGATAATTTTTATGTTAAGATGTAAAATCTTTGATTTGATTCTGAGAATAAAATCCTGTTTACAATGGATTTTGCTTGATATACTTTTCCCACTCCCAGGCAGAGCTCATCATGTCCTCAATACCCAACTCAGCTTTCCAAAACAACTCCTTTTCAGCTTTATTTACGTCACCATAAATCTTTTCAATATCCCCTGCTCTTCGCTTTCCGATTGTATAATTCAATTTCTGACCGGTTGCAGATTCAAATGCATGGATTACTTCCAGAACAGAATTTCCCCTTCCGGTACCTATGTTATAAATATCAAATTTCTTTACAGTCTGGATATTTTCCATCTGCTTAATAGCAGCAACATGTGCTTTCGCAAGATCAACTACATGTATGTAATCCCTTACACAGGTCCCGTCAGAGGTATTATAATCATCCCCAAAAACAATGATATTTCCACGCTTTCCAATCGCTGCCTGGGTAATGAATGGAACCAGATTTTGAGGAACACCGATTGGCAATTCACCGATGAGGGCAGATGAATGAGCTCCAACCGGATTGAAATAACGCAAGGCGATTACTTTAAGATTTTCACTGACACCTGATACCTCCTCCAGTATTTCTTCGGCGATCTGTTTCGTATTTCCATAAGTGGATTCCGCTTTTTTTACCGGAGCAAGTTCGTTGACAGGTAATATATCAGGCTCTCCGTAAACGGTACAACTTGATGAAAATACCAGATCCATTTTACGGTCTGAGCAGGCATCAAGAAGATTTATAAGAGGATAAAAATTGTTTTTATAATACTTGAGTGGTTCCCTTTCAGACTCACCAACACTTTTGAACGCGGCAAAATGTATTATCCCGCTTATATCGCGATGTTCTTCTAAAAATTCAAGGGTTAATTTTTCATCACAAAGATCGAAATTGTAAAATTCAGGCCTTGTACCGGTTATCTTCTCAATCTGATCAATAATCTTCGGACTTGAATTCGAAAGATTATCAATAATTACAGGATCATACCCTGCATTGACCAATTCAACAACAGTGTGCGAGCCAATATATCCGGTTCCACCGGTTACTAAAATTTTTCTGCCAGACATTATTTGTTGTTGTAGTAGGTAAAATCCTTATGTTTTATCTCTTGCTCAGGTAAGGATTTGAAGTATTCATAGGTAATTTTCAAACCCTCGGCACGATTGATCTTAGGCTCCCAGCCCAGAATGGTCCTGGCTTTTGTAATATCGGGCCTTCGTTGTTTTGGATCATCGGTAGGCAAATCTTTAAATATCATCTTTTGTTTGGTTCCTGTCAGTTTGATGATCTCTTCTCCAAACTCACGAATGGTGATCTCATCGGGGTTACCGATATTTACAGGTAATGCGTAGTCAGAGAATAACAATCGGTAAATACCCTCAACCAGGTCATCTACATAACAAAATGAACGCGTTTGTGAGCCATCACCAAATACAGTAAGATCTTCTCCACGTAAAGCCTGTCCGATAAATGCCGGCAATACTCTTCCGTCATTTAATCTCATCCTTGGCCCGTAGGTATTAAATATTCTTACAATTCGTGTTTCTAAACCATGAAATGTATGATAAGCCATAGTCATAGCTTCCTGAAAACGCTTAGCCTCGTCGTAAACACCTCTGGGACCTACAGGATTGACATTCCCCCAATATTCTTCCGGTTGCGGATTTACGGCCGGATCACCATAAACCTCTGATGTTGAAGCGATTAAGATTCTTGATTTCTTGGATCTTGCTAAACCCAGTAAATTATGAATTCCCAATGACCCGACTTTTAATGTTTGAATAGGAATTCTTAGATAATCAATCGGGCTTGCAGGAGAGGCAAAATGCAGGATATAATCCAATTCTCCGGCCACGTATACAAATTTTGAAACATCGTGATTATAGAACTCGAAATTTTCCAGAGGAAAAAGATGTTCTATATTACGCAAATCTCCGGTGATTAGATTATCCATCGCAATCACGTGGAAACCCTCCTTAATAAACCGGTCGCAGAGATGGGAGCCAAGAAAACCTGCTGCACCTGTTATTAAAATACGTTTACGCTGATTCATTATTCCACAGTTTTTCGACCAATACTATTGTAATAAAACCCGCAATCGATCATCTTTTGCAAATCATACAGGTTGCGTCCATCAAAAATCACTTTTGTTTTCATAAGTTCTGCTATCCTATCAAAGTCAGGAGTCCTGAAAACAGACCATTCGGTAACTATCAATAAGGCATCTACATCTTTCAAAGCATCATACTGGTTCTCACTATAAGATATCTTATCTCCTAGTTGTTTCTTTACATTAGCCATAGCTTCTGGGTCAAAAGCAGTAATTAAAGCGCCATCCTTCAACAGTTCTTCAATAATATAAAGTGCAGGAGCCTCACGGATATCATCCGTTTCAGGTTTAAACGCCAGACCCCAGATTGCTATTTTCTTCCCCTTAATATCACCATTATAGTATTTTCTTACTTTTTCAACCAGTCTAATTCTTTGTGAATCATTAACTTCCATTACAGAAGTAAGAATCTTAAAGTCATAGTTATTTTCAGTGGCAGATCTGCCCAGAGCCTGAACATCTTTAGGAAAACAACTTCCACCATAACCAACTCCCGGAAATAAAAATCGTTTACCTATGCGGTCGTCAGCTCCAATCCCTTTTCGAACTGCATCTACATCTGCCCCAACAAGCTCGCATAAATTAGCAATCTCATTCATGAAGGTAATTTTTGTAGCCAGAAATGAATTTGCGGCATATTTTGTCAGTTCCGAAGAGCGGGTATCCATAAAAATGATTGGATTTCCCTGCCTTACATAGGGACCGTATAATTCTGCCATCAGCTTCTGAGCTCTCAAACTTTGGGTACCTACTACCACTCTGTCGGGCTTCATAAAGTCATCAACAGCAACTCCTTCTCTTAAAAATTCGGGGTTTGAGACCACATCCACTTCAACAGATGTATTTTCATCGAACACCTTGATCACCTTATCTGCTGTACCAACAGGCACCGTTGATTTTGTCACAATGACCTTATATCCGGTAATGATTTTAGCAATATCTTTTGCTGCACCCAGCACAAAACTAAGATCAGCTGCGCCATCACCTGCGGGAGGTGTGGGCAATGCAAGAAATATTATTTGAGCGTCCTGAATTGCTTCAGAAAGAACAGTTGTAAATTTCAACCTGCCCTGTTCTATATTTCTGTGAAAAAGTATATCCAGACCAGGCTCATAAATCGGCAATTTATATGCCTGCATCATTTTAACCTTTTCCTCATTTATATCCACACAGGTAACGGTATTTCCTGTTTCGGCAAGACAAGTACCGGTTACTAAGCCTACATATCCTGTACCAACTACTGCTATTTTCATCTATTGACGAAGACTATTTAAAAGATTTAACATTAACTTCGACGAAGATAAGAATTATATTCAAAATGCTTTTTTTGTACAATACAGGTATTTATTTATATACACTTTTCATCCGGATCGCTTCCCTGAAAAATAAAAAAGCAGCGGCCTGGATTAATGGTAGAAAAGGGCTCATTCCGTTAATTGAAAGCAGTCTGGACAAAAACAAAAACTACACCTGGTTTCATTTCGCCTCCCTGGGGGAGTTTGAGCAGGGAAGGCCGGTACTTGAACGATTAAAATCCGAGAATTCTGAATTGCAAATAGTAATTACTTTTTTCTCTCCATCAGGATATGAAATCAGAAAGAATTATGCCCTTGCTGATCATGTTTTTTATCTCCCGACCGATACCAGTGCCAATGCCAAAGAGTTTATCCGGATCTTAAATCCGGTGATGGCCATCTTTACAAAATATGAATATTGGTATCATTACTTTGATGAATTACATAAAAATAATATTCCCTTATATGTGATTTCCGGAATATTCAGAAAAGAGCAGGTATTTTTTAAATGGTACGGAGGTTTGCACCGAAAAATGCTGAGCAAGGTTTCACATTTCTTTGTCCAGAATCAAAACAGTAGCGATCTCCTAAATGAAATAGGATTTAAAAATGTCACAGTAAACGGCGATACCCGCTTCGACAGAGTAGAATACAATGCAACACACACCGCTGGAATTAAAATTATCAGTGATTTTACTAAAGAAAATAAAATATTTGTCGCCGGCAGCACCTGGCCTGATGATGAAAAACTGATTGCAAAACTGGCTTCCACTTTTCCAGACTGGAAATTCATTATTGCCCCACATGAAGTTAAACCTGAGCGGATCAACGAAATAACTGAGTTGTTTTCAAATTCAATCAGATATTCGGATATAAACAATAAGCTACCAGAGTTTGAAGAAACTCAGGAAATCAGTTCAAATATTCAGGTCTTAATTATAGATAATATCGGTTTACTTTCATCAGCTTACCAATATGGTGACATTGCCTACATAGGTGGAGGATTTGGAGTGGGAATACACAATACCCTTGAAGCCGCTGCTTTTGGATTACCGGTTATTTTTGGTCCGAATTATCAAAGGTTCAATGAAGCTGTCGAACTCATTACTGCCGGAGCAGCTTTTTCAATCAAAGATCAGGAAGAATTAGGGAAATGTATGGAAAACCTGCAAACAGCCAGTACGCGGGAAGCATGCGGAATGGCAGCACTTAATTATGTAAAAACACATACCGGCGCTACATTGGCAATCCTTAATTTTATTGGTAAAATTAATCAGCTCCCCCTTTAGAAAGCTCCACAAGGGCATCAATCCAAAGCGGGTGATCGTTCAAACTTTCTACTAGTTGAACGTGTTCACCACCCAGTTTCTTAAATTCATCACCATATTCAACTGTTACTTCATATACTGTTTCAAGGCAATCTGCAACAAATGCCGGACAAAATACAAGCAGCCTTTTAACTCCCTTTTCTGCCAATTCTTCTATAACAACACTTGTATAGGGCTGAACCCATGGATCTTTACCTAAACGCGATTGAAAACAAACCGAATATTTATCTTCAGTAAGGCCAAGTTTCTTAGCGATCAATCGGGCAGTGTCATGACATTGCGCTGAATAACAAAATTTATTGTTCTCGGTCAATGTTGAACAGCAATTCTCAACCTTGAGACAATGCTTTTGTGAATGGTCTGATTTAACAAGCTGTCTTTGAGGTAATCCATGAAAGCTGAATAAAACATGATCGTATGTTTCAGGCTTATGCTTTCTTCCATTCTCTGCAAATGCCTCTATCATTAGTTCATTATCATGAAAGGAATTAATGAACGAAATATTAGGGATTGTTTGCCATTTTCTGACCAGCTCCATCACTTTTTCCAGAACTGAACCAGTACTTGCAGAAGCATAATGAGGAAACATTGGAATAACTTTGATGCTTTTGACCTGGGCATCCTTTAATTTACTTAATGCACTCTCAATAGAAGGACTTTGGTAGCGCATAGCTAGCTCGACATGATAATCATCGCCCAGGCGCTGCTGCAAAAGATCCCTTTGAAGCAGACTGTAATGCATTAACGGCGATCCGGTGGTATCTGACCATATCTCCCTGTATAATTTAGCAGATTTAGGGCCCCGAAAAGGAACGATAATGCCCTTAACCAGCAATGCTCTCGAAACGGGATTTATATCAATTACCCGCTCATCCATCAGGAATTCATCGAGGTATTTGCGAACATTTGCGTTTGAGGGACTATCAGGAGTTCCTAAATTGACTAATAAAATACCTTGCTTGCTCATATGACTTATAAAGAGGGTCAAAGATAGTCTTAGGAATCATTTATAAAAAATGCTTCTTTGTATTTGACTTAAGAAAAACATTTTGAGATCAGTGCTTCAGTTTCCAGAGTTTCCACCAGGGAGTTCCGGGTGAATCATGGTGTTCGTAATGATAGCCAAAAAAATAACAGGCAAAGAAAGCAAGAAGATGATTTTTACTTTGGGTACCCGACTGATGCTTGTTCGAATGTTCCCCATGGTGAGGAAGCCAGGTGCCAAAATAAAACAGTTGAAGGGTACTAAGTAAGGAGGGTAAGACCCAGAATAAGATGAGATTTACTTCAGCAACCCACAGCTTAAGCACATTATAAATCAAAGCCATCAGCACAAGCTGCCACCAGGATAAATATTCTTTGATAAAACTAATATACCAGCTTACAAAATTCCCTTTGTGATAATCAGGGTCGAGCTCGGTATGTACATGCTTGTGATGTTTATGATGTTTATCATACAGTTTACTGAATGGAAAGCCAGCGTATAATGCTGTACAAACCTGGCCAATAAAATTATTAAGTGTGGGCTTAGGGCTTACTGTACCATGCATTGCATCATGAGCTGTGATAAAGAGCCCTGTGTATAAATGCATCTGAATAAGAATCATTAAATAAAGGACCGGATTCTGCAGATTTACCTGCCAGGTCATTAGATTTATAATACTCGAAAGCCACAATCCGATTACAATCAGCGCAATAATTAAACCTGTATTCGACTGATGCTTGGGCATAGTATTTTATTTTCTCAATATTCTTCCAGAACAGCCTTAATCTGCTGCATCAACCATAAAGGAGTTGAAGTTGCACCACAAATTCCAACCTTATCTCCAGGCTTGAACATTTCTCTCGACAACTCTTCCTCACTTGAAACAAAATAAGTATTTGGGTTAACACTCTTACAAACATCAAATAAAACCTTACCATTTGAAGACTTCTTACCAGATACAAAAACGATATGGTCATAGTTTACAACAAACTTTCTCAGATCTTCATCCCTGCTTGAAACCTGTCTGCAAATGGTATCATTTGCTTTAATATCGTATCCCCGTCTGATCAGTTCATCCTTAATCTCGTAAAACTTTGCAGTACTTTTGGTTGTTTGGCTGTAGAGCGTGAATTTATGTGGTAGTTCCACATTATCAAGCTCCGCTATATCCTGAAATACCAATGCGTCATTATTAGTTTGGCCCTGTAATCCTATGACTTCAGCATGCCCATGCTTACCAAACAGAAGTACTTTTTCATTATTATCATAGGAGTTCTTAACCCGGTTCTGAAGCTTCAGTACAACAGGACAGGATGCATCAATCAGCGTGATATTATTCTCAAGGGCTAAACGGTATGTTTCCGGGGCCTCACCATGTGCCCGGATCAACACCTTCTCATTCTTAATATCAAGCATATCATCATGAGAAATAATCTTAAGTCCCATCGCCTTTAAGCGATTTACCTCTTCATCATTATGCACTATATCACCTAAACAATACAGATAACCGTCTTCTGCAAGAATATCTTCAGCCATATCAATGGCATAAACCACTCCAAAACAGAATCCTGAATCCTGATCAATCGTTACCTTCAGATTATATTCCATTGCTTTTACTCAATTGCTGAAATTCAGCGGATTTACTACAAAAATACTAAATTGTTTGTCAGAAAGCCCATATGTTAAGGGCGAGGAAAAAACAGAACTGTGTAAAAAGTAGCACAATTGCCGCAGTATTCTCTTTTCTGAAGTTCAAACCTGAAAAAAACAGAAATAGAAAAAAAGAAAAAATATACCATCCAAGGTAGTTTTGAACAGGAATAATGCCTCCAAGCCATGACCAATAATCAAACCTTATTGCAACAGGCTCAATCAGAAAATCAATTCCCAGCAGTATACCTGCACCCAATGCAGAAAACAACAGCCTGCTTTTAAGATTGAACTGGTGCAGAAATACTCCGGTGCAATAGACAAGAATCAACCAGTTTACACCGATGAGCAGTGGGGTAGCCCATAATTTGATACCCAAAGCGGTTCCATAGGTATAATTCCCAAAGATCAGCCCGGTATTAACCCCGATCAATTCAATAAAAAAACCTGCCAGATAGATCCCAATAACAAATTTTATAAGGTCAGCAGATCTGTCATTTACAGTTAGTACCATCAGCAACAGCATTAGCAATAAATGGAATGGGACAAGTTTTATAAAAAGATCCTCAAGCGCCGGACTCAGAAAACCATACAGACCAACAAGATGAAATAATACGATTATCAAACTGCAAACTAATATCCGGTTCATCTTCAGCTCTTTATTATCCTTCCCTTCCAAAGGATGGTTTTAGTAAAATGTTTTTTCACTGATTGTACCGAAATAAATACCATGCATAGTAATTGAAAAGGGTGTAGCAAAAGATTCCGCCACACACTCTGACCTGAAAGTAAAGAAATCATTATTCTGCTTAAAACAATCAGCGATAAGGCGAACATTACCAGTTCTATACCAAGAAAGTAAGTGATAGCTATTGGTCCCAGAACTACAAGCAAGAGGTAGAAAAACAGGCCGAGAACATTATAGTTAAAACCTGCAAAAAAGTTTTTACTAAACCCCTCAACGGCCTCCGAAAATGAATGATACATACGACAATGAATGTATCCGTTTGCAAGCAGAGCCTCTGCTTTGTAGCCATTGACCTTGACCAGCCTCATTATCTCAATATCCTCTACCACTTTCCCTTTCACCTGTTCATGCCATATATTCGTTTTGTAATTATCTGCATCAAACATCATAAACTGCCCGCTCGCGGCAGAAAAAGAAGGATTAGCTGATAACCTGACCAGCCGGAGTGGAAGCAAATTGAGCAAGAGGAAATGCATAAGCGGAACTACCAATCGCTCACCCCATGTAACTGTCACCTGGTCTGTAAAGATACTGAGAAGACCGAGTTTATTTAGTTTCATCCGGTGAATTGAATTATTAATCAGCCCATCTGTGATCGTTTCATCCGCATCAAGAAAAATCAGGTACTCCCCTTTTGCCAGGTCGGCAAGCTGAGAACATGCAAAATTCTTTCCAAGCCAGTCTCTGGGAAGCTCTTTACCCTTAACAACTTTAAAGCGTTTGTGAATTTCACAGAAATCCGAGCAGAGCTTAAAGGTTTGATCAGAAGAATGATCATCAAGCACAATAACTTCAAAGTTTTGATAATCCTGATCCCGGATAGACTCAAGCAGATCTATGATATTTCGTTCCTCATCTCTTGCCGGGATTAAAATTGAAACCAGGTCATGGTACTTTTTCCCGGTCTTGGTCAGCTTCGGATTAGATATGAAGTTAAACAGGGTTACCGTAAATCTCAGAATAAGAAAAAAATAGATGAGGTAAATCAGGATCATGCTTATACTTGAATCGCGGTTTGTTTTAGCCGCGATAATTCATAATGTTTATTAAATGCGCTTTTAATTAACTGCAGACTGGTAAACTCCGCACCTTCCCAGTCCTGTAGATAGCAGGTCATTACCGGTTTGCGATGCTGAAAATAATCGGCAAAGCTGGCAGCAAAAATATACTGAAATTTACGGCTTGAACTATTGACCAGGTTGATCAAACCCTTTTGAAACTGAATTTCATCGACGTGGCCTGAATAAAGCTTTCCCTGAGGAAAGATAAGCAGTAGATTTTCAGGATCATTTAGCAATTTCCCTGCATATTCCAGTGTTTCGATTGCACTCCGGGAATTCTTCTTTACCGAAAAACTTCCCAGATACTTTAAAAACCAAACCTTTCTATAGTTTTCTTCTGTAATCATTACATGGAACCTTTTCCTGAAATAAAGCCGGTTGATTTGAAACATTAAAAAACCATCCCACCAGGAACAATGGTTAGCAAGCAATAAAATTGACTGGTCTTTATTAAACACTGTTTGATTAAATTTCAGCTCTTCAAAGTCTGATCTAATAATTCTATTAATATACCAGGAGAAGAATTGAAAAATAATTTTGTTCCGGCGTGGTTCAAGCATATTTAAAGATATAATTTTTTATAAACCCTGAAATATTTAAAGACAGAACATCTAAAATATTACTTAATCAGTCTGTCAACTATTTTTGCCGAAAGTAGTGCAAGTGGTATCCCACCCCCCGGGTGTACGCTGCCACCTGCAAAATATAAATCCTGAATACCGGATGAAAAATTAGCATGCCTTAAAAAAGCAGAAAACTGACTGTTAGAACTGCTTCCATACAATGAGCCCTGGTATGAAAAGGTCTTCGAATCGATACCCCTTGGATCAAGAACAGATTCACAACTAATCAGTTGACTAATATCTCTTCCAAGATTTCTTGAAAGCTTTTCTATAATATTTTTTCTTGATACCCGAATCAGTTCATCCCAGTCCTGCCCTGTATCCGATGGCACATTGATCATTGTAAACCAGTTTTCGGAACCTTCTGGAGCATCCTTGGGATTACTTTTTGAACTGATGTGAACATATATTGTTGGATCAGAGCCTATAACTTTTTCATTCCATATCTGTCTGAATTCTTCCTGATAATCTTCGGTAAAAAATATATTATGCAGGCCTAATTCAGCGAAAGAAGCATTTATACCCCAGTAAAAGATCAGGGCTGAACTGCTGCGTTCCTGAGTTTTCAAACGTGCCGGAAGCTTGGTTCCTTTCAATAGACGGGTGTAAGTATACCAAACATCCATATTGGAAATAACCAGATCAGCGGGATGAATTTGCTCTCCACAACTAATTCCAACAACTTTACTACTTTTTATTTCTATCTCATCAACATAGGAATTGAAATGAAATTTAACCCCCAGGTCAATCGCCAGTTTTGTAAGTGAACTGACAATGGCATACATTCCTCCAAGTGGGAAATAAGCCCCAAAATGCTGCTCAAAATGTGGAATTATATTAAGTGTGGCAGGGGCTTGATAGGGATTGGAACCATTATAAGTTGCGTAGCGATTAAACAGTCGGATGGTTCGGCTATCCTTAAATCTGGCCTCATTGGCTTGATTCATTGAACGAAAAGCATCAATCTGAGGGAAACGCAGAAGAGACTTAAGGGTCCCCAGGTTCAGGTAACTGCCCAGCTTATGCAGGGATCTTTGCAGGAATACAGGATTTGTAATTTCATAGATATCCCTGCTTTTACTTAAAAAATCTAAAACAGAACCCGCAGAATCATTGGTCTTTTCAGCTATTTCCTCCGCAAACTTTTCAGGATCAGCAAATGCATGAATCCTGGTACCATCTTCATAAAAGTAATTACAAATGGTGTCAAGTTTATTGTATTGAAAATAATCCGGAGGATTTTTACCCGCAAGACGAAAAAGCTCATCCACATATTGAGGCATTGTAAATAAACTTGGTCCAGCATCGAAACGGAAAGACCCCAGCCTGATTTCTGAAAGTTTTCCTCCAGCCTGAGCCGAGGCTTCAAAAACCTCAACCTGATGGCCTTTTATAGCCAGTCGAATAGCGGCAGCAATACCGGCGATACCTGCACCAATAATAATTGCTTTAGACATGAAGCGAAAATACGCTATTTCATCCCTAAATGAGATTGGGATGAAAATATGACAGGAATATTATTCAATAATACCGCTAATTCCTCTGTAAATAATTATCTGCCCCTCGAACCTTTTAACCACTGATCTACTGAATATGGACCGGAACCTACAATCCAGAAAAGAATAAGCAGCATCAAGACCAGAACTGATAACCAAAGCTCTGAATTAAGCGGAGAAAACCCCTTTGTGAGATTCACAAAAAATACCGCTCCCAAAAGTATAGGAATCTGAATAACAGCGGCAAAACGGGTCACAAGTCCCAGGGTAATTAAAACCCCTCCTACAAGGTGGGCAAAAGCGACTGTATGCACAAGCGCAAGAGCCATCAGGCCCGAAAATTCAAAAGCACTGTTTTGAATAATCCAGTCCTTCTGAGCATCAGTATCGCTGATAAAAGCTAGCCCTTTACTTAAAATAAAAAGTCCAAGAACTATCCGGATTGAGTCGAGCCACTTCGCGTGATGTACATCGCCCCAGTGCTCTATTTTTTGAACTAAGTTCATAACAACCTCCTTTTTAACGAGTTGATTATATCAATTTACAAAAAATTGGGGGCTAAAGCAAATTAAACTTAGGTACTGCGACTTACTTAAGGGTATTGAGTACCCTGAACATCTTCTGCCTGATGCCAGAACTGCTTCCATTATAATTATTGATCATAAACGAAAATACCATAGGAGTGCCGGAAGCTGATGTATGGTATCCGGTATACGCGATTACATCACTGATTGTTCCGCTTTTCATTTTCATATTGTTATACTGTGGAAGGCTATTGAAATAGCTCTCAAACCAGATCTCCTTCTTCAGGGATTGAAGTATCCGGGCCATTGCCATAGTGGAAACACGGTTGGCAGGCGACAGACCACTTCCATCATAGATATTCATTGATGCTGGATCTATTCCGATCCTTTTACTCCAAAAATCCTTCACAAGTTCAGTACCCTGACTTATGGTTACATCTTTACCTTCTTTCCAGGCTATTGTTTTTATCAGGTGTTCACCAAACAGATTAATACTCTTCTGATTAAACCAATAAACAATTTCATGAAGCGGAGGAGATGTATGAACTGAAATAATTTTTGCTTGAGGTAGCAATGGCTTCCTGTTTGCTGCAAGTACTCTTGCAGTAACTACACCATTTTCAACCTGAATATCAGATTGCCTTAACTTATTTTGCAAACGATAAGCAAGATCAAAAGCCGGATCAGGAACTGAAGCTGAAATTGCTTTCTTAAGATCGACCCCATAAGTTCCCCTTAGGTAAATCACAGTTGAAAAAGGGGCGGAATAAGCATAAACATTATCTCCTGTGCCCGGGGCGCCGGTTTTTACTTCATTAACAATCTTAAGGTATGACATTTCGGGATCGGTTCTCACCAGCTCCGCAGGTTCCCCGACTCTGCCAGATTTAAAATGCATGTCAAATTGATTTTCCCGCCAGGTTAAAGAAGATGGTCCGGCACCATAATAATTCCCCATATCCTGCCAGGTCCAGCCCCCTGGCATGGTTTCAGTGCCAAATAAACGATCATCAGCAATAATTTGTCCGGTAATATTTTTAATCCCGGTTCTTGTCAGTGCATCAGCCCATTTATTCAGTATCTGATCAGACCGGCTTTGGTCGTAGCGATCACTCCCCAGGGCAGGATCTCCTCCACCGGTAATGATGATATCCCCGTTCAGGGTTCCATTTGCAGAAATTGAACCAGAATAGCCTAGAGTTGTTTCCCAGGTAAAATCCTTACCCAAAAAATGGTAGGCACTTGCTGAAGTAATTGTTTTAAGCGTAGAAGCACTTGCCAGACCTGTATTCCCATTTGCTGAATAAATCACATCTCCGGTTTCAGCATTTAATACGCTCAATGAGCCACTGGCATACCTCATCTGGGGATCAGATTCGAACGTTTTGTAAGCATTTTCGATCTTTTGTTTCAGACCTTGTGCATAAGCAGATGAAATAGAAAATACAAGAATAAGAAACAGGAAATTTTTCATATTTATTTGTTAATCCTTATTCAGAATCAAAAAATTCAACCCGAATGAAAATATAATTAAATACTTTTTGACAAAGAAAGTAATCTTCCTACTGCTAAAGAAGTACGGATCAGGTTAGAAGCAGTGTATTTCATCGCAGTCTCCAAATCAGTTGGCTGGTTACCAATAGCAAATAACAGATCAAAATATTTATTCATCGCAGGATGATCATGCAGGGGCACTTTTCCGGCAAGTCCGATAACCGGGATGTCTTTCTCCTTTGCATATTTAGCCACTGCGAAGGGGCCCTTACCCTGCAAAGTCTGCTCATCCAGACTGCCTTCTCCGGTTATCAGCAGATCGGCATTTTTCAAACTTTCCTTAAAACCGGTGATCTGTAAAAAATGTTCGCCTCCATTTACTAATTCTGCATTTAAAAATGCCCGCAATGTCGCAGCGATACCACCTGCAGCTCCTCCATGAATAATCTCATTCATTTTGATTCCTGTCGACTTAAAAGCAAGATCGGACAAATTGGTCAAAGCAAGATCCAAAAATTTCACATCTTCAGGGCTCGCTCCTTTTTGGGGGCCAAAAACTGCTGCAGACCCTTGTTCCCCCAGAAGTAAATTATCAACGTCGCAAAGTACTGTGATATGACATTTCAAGACCCGCTCATCAAATGCTGAGTTATCAATTTGTCGGAAGCGGGACATATTGAGAGGTAAAGCTGCCAATTCGAGTCCATCAGCATCCTTGAATTTCACACCAAGGGCACTTAGAATTCCAATTCCACCATCAACAGTTGCAGAACCTCCAAGACCGATTATAATCCTTTCGACCTGTCTATCCAGTGCAAAACGGATTAATTCACCAGTACCTAAAGAAGAGGCCATTAGTGGTGATCTTTCTTCCGGATTTAACAAGCGGATACCTGAGGCATCTGCCATTTCAATAACTGCGGTCTTACCCCGATCTATTATACCCAGCGAAGCTTTAATCAATCGCCCTAATGGATCATGAACTTCATACTCATGCCAGACACCCCCGCATTTCTCAACAATCAAATGTCCGGTACCATCCCCACCGTCTGCAATGGGAAAACATTCAGAAGTAAAATTTAAACCGCTGCGTTTTAAACCCTCCTGAATAGCATCAGCAGTCTCATTTGCCGTAAGACTATGTTTAAAGGCATTTGGGGCAATCAAAATATGCATGATTATGAAATCAGATCAATTTTAATCTTCAACCTCTACCACCATTTCAATTTCCGTAGCCCAATTTGCCGGAAGCGCTGACATCCCAACTGCTGAGCGGGCATGTTTACCTTTCTCTCCAAATACTTCTACCATCAGATCTGAAAATGCATTCATCACTTTAGGCTGATCTTTGAAATCAGGAGTAGATTGCACCAAACCTAAAACCTTGACAATTCGCTTTACTTTATTCAGGTCCCCAAGTTCACCTTTTAAGCTCGAAAGCAA
Organism: Sphingobacteriales bacterium 16-39-50; assembly: GCA_002257025.1. Classification (GTDB taxonomy): domain Bacteria; phylum Bacteroidota; class Bacteroidia; order Sphingobacteriales; family Sphingobacteriaceae; genus Daejeonella. The sequence goes on from NCHA01000006.1 coordinate 31,085, forward strand.
TGAAATTCCGGTTAATCGTGCTGCTTCCTGACCTTGTTCAAGAGTCAAATCATCTCCAAGCCTTCCGGTAACCCTGCTACCATCCGGTTTATCAGGCCCATGTCCGGCCGTATATACAAGATTACCTACACGAACAGTCTTTACATAACTGGCTAAAGGCGCACTTGGCTTTGCTAAAACGATGTTGAGGTCCTTCAGGCGCTTATCGAAGTCAATAACTTCAGTTTTTGGCCCATCATTTTCCTGCTCTGTGGATGCTGAATTACAGCCAATTAAAGCAATAGCAATCATGGATATTAGGAAATACTTCTTCATTATTTTAATTCTGGTAAAATTTAAATCAAATCAACTTCTGTAAAAAAATTAATGCTGACCTACTAAATCTTTAAGAAAAGTAAATCAGCATTAAGTTTGGAGATGTATGCGTTTAGGGAATTATTAATCCTCCACTTCAACGATCATTTCAATTTCTATGGCAATGTTTCCTGGCAATGCATTCATACCAACGGCGGAACGGGCATGCTTTCCTTTATCTCCGAAAATAGCAACCATCATATCTGAAAATGCATTCATCACTTTTGGCTGATCTTTAAATTCAGGTGTTGACTGAACCATTCCTAAAACTTTAACCACACGCTTAACCTTACTCAGATCACCAATTTCTGCTTTTAAACTTGAAAGTAATGAGATACCGGTTAAACGGGCAGCTTCCTGACCTTGCTCTAGTGTTAAATCATCACCAACTCTGCCTGTTAAAGGACCACCTTCTGCGCGGTCTGGACCGTGACCTGAAGTATATACCAAATTACCTACACGAACGGTTTTTACGAAATTTGCTGTTGGTGGTTTCGGAGTTGTAAGCTCTATATTCAATTCTTTTAAACGAGCTTCGATATTCACTGTATCCGTAGCAGCGGCTGTTTCCTGTTTTGCAGCATCTTCCTGCTTTGGGTTACAACTTAATAAGGCTGCCGAAATAAGAAATAATAAGGAGTACTTTTTCATAATAATTTAATTTTTGGTTTTATTTATTTACAATGTTAATAGGTTTTTGATTCAGGAATGAAGATAAATTATTTTCTGCAATTCCCATCAATCTGGAACGGGCTTCTTTTGTTGCCCATGCAATATGAGGGGTAATTAAACAATTTTTTGCCTTAAAAAGAGGATTATCTGCCGATGGAGGTTCTACCGACAGTACATCAATTCCTGCCCCGGCAATGATCCCTTCGTTCAATGCGTCTGCCAGATCCTGATCAACCATCAGCGGGCCCCTGGAAGTATTCAGAAAGAATGCCGTACGCTTCATCAGTCTTAAGCTATCCTTATTAATGATACCCTGCGTTTCAGGGAAGAGCGGACAGTGAACACTAACCACATCCGATTCCTTCAACAGCTCATTCAGTTCTGCCCATTTAAAGTTTTTACGATGCGATTGATCTGATCTGGTTCTTGAAAATCCAATAATATTCATTCCAAAAGCCGTTGCAATATCCGCTACCTTCTGACCAATGCTTCCGAAACCAATAATTCCAATCGTTTTACCTTCGAGCTCGATCAAAGGGTAATTCCAGTAACAAAAGTCAGGTGAAGCTGCCCAATCCCCCTGACGTACCGAATCGCTATGGCTTTGTACGTGCTGACATAATTCCAGCAATAAGGCAAAGGTCATTTGAACCACTGACGCTGTACCATAACCCGGCACATTCGCTACTACAACGCCCCTGGTTTTAGCATAATCAACATCTACTACATTGTAGCCCGTCGCAAGAACTCCGATATATTTCAGATCAGGAAGCTGAGAAAGTATAGCCTCTCTGAGCGGGGTCTTGTTCGTGAAAATGATCTCTGCTCCCTGGCAGCGCTCCACAATCTGACTTTCCGGTGTACGGTCATGCACCTCCAGATCGCCGAATTTTTTTATACCCTCCCAGTTCAAATCTCCGGGATTTAAGGTGTAACCATCTAAAACAACTAACTTCATGCTTATTTCAATTCTAATAATCTTTTTAACTTTCTGCTTTAAGCTTTCTACTTTTAGCTTATTAAACTCTGGCCCATGCCAAATTCAATACCCGCTTGGCATTCGCTATCACCACATCAGCATCCTCATCTCCAAAAGGCTTGATCTCAAAACTCACTACCGGTGGTGTTTGAGTATTAAGAAAACCTATGTCCAGCAGCACCTTTAAATATTCCACCACTTCATCTACATCATTCTCACCATTAGGGAAGCCAAACCTTGGATGTACATCTCCGTAAGCAGCCATATCCGGACTTTTCACAACGCAATTACCGATATGAGCATGCACTATATAGTCCTTTACCGGAAGTATTGATTCTTCAATTGTTTCATGGATCAGGGGAATATGGCTCAGGTCTACCATCAGACCGAAATGATCATGTGCTTTGCGGATCTCTTTAGCATATCGCAAAGCCAGATCTGCAGGACCAATCAGACTCCTTTTATCTACATCATAATCAAAAACCTCAAGGGCGATTTTCATATCACCCTTACTCTTGGCATAGGCACAAATTTCATTGGTTGATTTCACCAGGGCCTGAAAGGCTTCTTCTTTTCTGCTTTCTTCATAATTTCCACTCAGAAATGCAAAACTAGCTGCTCCAATTTCATAGGCCTCATCAATTCCCTGTTTCAAATTATCCAGCGCTTTCTGACGTTCCTCCTCCACCAAACTGTTGATATTCATTCCTGTGGTTAACAGTCTTGGCTGAGCTCCATAAGCTACCGTCATATGAGAAGTTTCCAGCATCTTCTTTACAGCCTGACGGGTTTCAGGATCCTTGATCGTGGTAATTTCAATTGCACTAAAATAATCATCCACTGCAATCTTGCGGATTGTTTCAAGTACCGGCCCTTCACCTTTTATCGTTGCCGGAAAGGCCATAAAGTGGACCAGGCCCACACGCATGTATTTGTATAATGATTCGTTCATTTTGATATTTTGTATTAATAATTCGAATTCTATTAGCTTTAATTTCTCTGATTTATATACTCTCCCGAATCGTCTTAATCAGATTCAGTGCACGCTGACATTCTTTACTCAAATCATCATACAACTGATTCTCAATCACTGCTTTGGTAATCATTTTACTTCCACCCACAGCACAAACCCCAACTTTAAACCAGCCCCTAAGGTTGTCTTCATTCAGTTCAATACCACCTGTTGGCAAGAAGGTCATATCGGTAAACAATGCCTGAACTGCCTCAATATAAGAAGGGCCCAGGGTATTTGCCGGAAAAAGTTTTACCATATTCACTCCACAGGATTCGGCACGGATGATCTCACTTGGAGTCATACAACCCGGCACACAAAGTAAATTATGCTTATCTGAGAGTTCGATTACTGATTCCAGAATACCCGGGCAGACCAGAAACTCTGCACCCTCATCAATATATTCCCTCGCTGCTTCAGCATTTTTTATAGTACCAATGCCCAGACGCATGCCCGGCATTTCTGCATCGCAAGCCTTGCGCATCTCCTTAAAATTTTTCATTGCCTGCTCACCACGATTGGCATACTCGGTTGTCCGAATCCCTCCCTGGTACATTGCACGCATTAACTCAATACTTACACCGGCATCAGCAGCATAATACAAGGGAACAATCCCTTGTTCTTTTATGAGAGACTTCAGCTCTGCTTTCTTATCCATTTTATCTAATTTGTATTCTGATCAATAGTCCCTGAGGACATATTCTACTGTTTGAATTTTACTTAGGTAATGTTAAAGTTTATAACCCTGACGGGCCAGAAGCCTCCATTTGCCTTGCTTTTTTTGCCAAACCATGATATTGCCAAATCTGATCTCAACCGGGTTGCCCTTGTTTACGGCCTGGGCTATGGCAATATGCCTCACCACCGCATTTTTTCCTGAAACCTTAATCGTTTGATTTTGAAGTTCAAATTTCTTGAAAAAATTGGGGCCATTCATTACACCTGCGACAAATGCCGCCTTATCCTGGATTGCGCCGGAAGAATGTCCGTAACTCAAATCTTCCCATACCAGGTTTTTTAAGGCTGAACTGTCAGTGCTGATAATTGCCTGATTAAATTCATTGACCAGTTGCGCGAAACGTTCTTCCTTTTTAGTCTGGGCATTTAAGCTAAAACTGATTGCTATTAATGTGATTAAAATGTAGAGATATTTTGTTTTCATATTTTACTTAGCAGAATTAAGTTCGGTTTCATTTTCATTTTCAGCACCTAGCGGCGGTTTATTCTGCCAGTAGGAGGCAAGGATAGATCCACTGATATTCATCATCGGTCCGTAAATCATTGGGGCCAATCCAACAGTCCCTAGTTTACCCATACCATGAGCCAGACCTTTTGAAAGTCCCGCATTCTGCATACCCACATTTATTGCGATCGTCCGGCAATCCCTTTCATTCATTCCAAATAATCTTGCCGACCAGTAGCCCAGGGTATATCCCATTAAATTATGGATCAATACCAGCAAGATTAGCAGCGGTCCAACAGTTAGCAGACTCTCCCTACCTACTGCAGTTACAATGATGATAATGAAAGCAATCCCAAACATGGATACCATCGGCATTACCGAGTTCAGCCATTTGATCTTATCCTTGAGTAATTCATTCAGCACAATGGCCAGTGTGATAGGCAGAATGACCATTTTCATAATATCCCACATCATATCGAGTACATTGATCTCAATAAATGAGCCCCCCAACAGCTTCATAAGTAGAGGAGTAAGGAATGGGGCTAATAAAGTTGCTATTGAGGTCAGGGTGATCGACAAAGCCAGATTCGCTTTTGCGAGATAAGAAATCACATTGGCCGCTACCGCATTTGGGGCGCAGCCAATTAAAATCATTCCAGCAGCGATTTCCGGTTCAAAACTACTCATACTTGCCAGAGCAAAGCCGAGCAGGGGCATAATTGTAAAATGACTCAGAATACCCACAAAAACTCCTTTCGGTGCTTTGAATACTCCAAGAAAATCTTTGTAATTCATCGTGATACCCATCCCGAACATGATCAGCTGAATCAGCGGGGTTATCAATCCAGAAAGCTTATAACCATTTATCTCTACGAAATACTGCGGAAAAATCAGGGCAGTTGAAACCACACCAACAATCATGATCGGATAGGCAAATCCTTTCAAAGCTGAAACTCCCCTGACACCCAGGGCAACACAAACGATCCCTGCAATTAAGAAAGGTTCTGCTGTTTTTGGACTATTGATCAGATAAAGGATCAGCGCAGCAAGGAGGCAGATTGCCCCCAGCCCCATTACGATTTTGAATATTGGCTTCATAAGTATTTAATAGGTTCTTTTCGACATAAACTGATCCAATTGAGCACGGCTAATCTTCTTTTCATTCGGATTACGATCGAGCCACTTCAGATATTCGACCTTGATTGGATCAGTCCACTGTGTATCGACCTCATTTGCCTTATATGTCCCATTCCTGATCATCTCATGTCCAAAACGATCTTTGGATGCAATAAACTCTGCTGTGGAAACTACCAGTTCAGCCATATGTGCCGGAATAAAAACTACCCCTGCCCTTCCGGCAATAACCAGGTCGCCGGGAAGTACAATTGCCGCTCCGATTGTAATCGGTGTATTCAGTCCCATAAGTACTACACCTTGTAAAAACTGTGGAGCAAAGTCTCTGACATGAGCGTTAAACCCCTTGATATCGGCCAGTCCATCAACATCCCGTGCAAATCCATCGAAAACAACCCCATTACCAGAATTTTTATAGATCACATTACCAAGGTTATCACCCATCAATGATCCTACTCTGCCTTTATTATCAGCCACATACACATCCCCCTGAGTAAGCATATTGATAGGCCAATGTAAATGTCTTCCGGCGCGACCTTCCTTTGCTGCCCGATCTACTATATTCTTTTCCACATCCGGGCGGATCGGCATAAACTGAGCCGTTAATGCCCTACCTACTACTTTTACTTCTTCATGAAGTATTTTCCAGTTGCGCTCATACTGATAGAGGTATCCTTCATTATTCAGAATCTGCCAGGCTTCTTCAATTCCTATTTCGCGAGCACGTTTCACAAGGTCATCCGAAATCCGTGGCCTACCGTCGGCAAAGCGCTCACCCTTCCAGGCTGAAGTCAGAAATATCAATTCATCTTTAGGTATTGCCTGCGCAAATACAGTCGACACAGAACCTAAAAAACAAACAAAAATAAGAGATAGATAAAATCTATAATTTTTTGAAAACATATAATTAAAATTGATAGTGATTTAATTTAAAAAAAATAACGCTTAAAACCCAGAAAATTTATGCTTTCTTAGGAAACTTCCAGATCTCCAGGGCATTTTTACCCATAATTAAATCCAGATCCTTTTCGGTATAGAAATCACAGTATTTATACATAAACTCCAGTTCTTTATCCATTGGAAGTTCCCATCGTGGGAAAGGATATCCAGTTCCCCAAATGATCTGCTTTGCACCAAACTCTTCATAAATTGCTTTATAGAAGGGCAGCGTATCTTCATAAGGATACTTTTTTATCTCCGACATTTCATAGGGTTCTGAATTGCTGATCCAGACATTTTTGAAACGACTGAGTTTAAACATTTTTTTAAATTCAGGCCAGCAATCATCAGCTTTAAGATCCGGTTTACCTGCATGATCAACAACTATTTTCACACCCGGGAAACGCTCAGCCATATCTTCAAGCATCGGCATCTGATGAGGCAGAATATAATAATTGAAACATAGCCCCAGTTTTTCGGCTTCTTTCCACAATGGATAATGAGCTGCTGAATTTAGCCAGGTTTCTTTAGGATGGTAAATCGGACTGAACCGCATCCCTTGAAAACCATGCTCATTGACCCAATACCTCAGATTATCGACAATTTTAGGATCGTGTGGATTCAATAAACCATGAGCAACAAAATGATTGGGATAGGTTTTAAGGCAATGAGCCTTGTAAGAATTATCCCATCCATAATAACGCGGATTTATTAATACACCATAAGTTATATTAAAATCCTTCATCTGCTTCACCTGATTTTCGATAGGTGCTTCAATTGCCGCTGTAGCATTTGGATTTTCAGGATGCTTGAATGGAAAACGCGAATCAAAATTCCAGGTTTCCACATGAGTGTCGATCACCAGACGCTTTTTCTTAAATTTCTCAGGCATTGATGCCAGTACTGAATCAAAAGGATCAATTAAACCTAAGAGAGGCAGTGCTGCCATACCTTTTATGATGTCTCTGCGTTTCATATTATAATGCTTTTTAATTGTTAAAAATCATCTTATCAGGTTGCCAATGGCTGACCACCCGGAATCATTACTCTTTGTTTCGGAAGTTTAGTTGTGTTACGTCTGGCAGTGAATTTAGCGGTCAGATATTCGCCCATGTGAATATCTCCGGCAATAATATCTCCATTCACCTTTCCTGAAAAGAGATAGATAATGATGTTTCCAACAATTGGGATTGTGCTTCTGATCTTTACCTCATTTCCATCTATCGTACCCACCATATTTTTTGTATCGAGATCTCCTTTATGAGTTCCCTGAATCCAGTTTCCATCCTGCTCTATCACAAAGGAATGCATACTGGTACTTAAAGCATACTGTACTTCAACATCCCAACGTCCGCTAAGATTAGCAGCAGGTGCAGTCATTTCAGGTTTAAAATTTCGTTTCTTCGACAAGACTCCATAGAGGCGCTCGGCTACTATTTTCTCCTCACCAGGCTGCATATGACCCGGAGTAATCTGTATTGAAGTAGTTCCATCAGCTTCGTCACGATTCCCTAATGCAATCCTTGGTTTATTCCTTCCTACTTCTTCAGCAATCTCATAACCTGTAACAGGATACTTTGCAGGATCCCAGATAATATGTAGTACCGGATACTTGTTATTCAGATTTACCGGTTCAATAATTTTTGTGCTTATTCCTCTGATTCCCGATACCCGTTTCGAAATTACATCCAGCCAGCTAAGCCATCTCTTCCATTCCGCATCATGATCACGTACCAGCCAATCTTCAACTGCAGCCACCATACCAACTATTTCATCACGATCCAGCTTATTATCACGGCCTGGTCCATGGTGTGGCGCACTTGCCTGCCAGGCCGCAAGTAAAATATTCTTATTGCCAAGCATTAATCCAGCGGACTGCGGTCCGCGAATAGTTTTACCCCCGCTATACGCAACAATATCTGCCCCTCTTTTCAAATGTATAGGTGGAATGGTGAGGCTTTCTGCTGCCGCATCCATCAGGATCGGAACATTCATTGGCTTCGCAATTGCTGCGATAACTTCGAGTGAAAGAGGCTGACCGGTATCTGAAGCCGCTCCGGGAGTTCCGGAAGTCAGATAAATCATTGCCGTTTTTGGATTGATCGCTTTTTCAAGCTCAGCAGCGGTCGAAACTGTTATAATTTTAACTCCTATATTCCTTACTGCATGATCATAATGCTGACGTGAATATCTCGGTATGATTACCTCCGTTTTCTCAAATCCGGTAAGATCAGGGATACGGATCAGCCTTTCGGGACTTCCACCAGTAACACAAGCTGCTGTAATGTGTTTAACTCCGGCAGCACAACCGGATGAAACCATTCCCCATTCAGTCTTTGTGAGTTCAGAAAGTCGCTTACCTGCCGCTTCTGCGAGTTCGTCGAGCTGAACGAAATTATTACTGGCCGCATCGAGCGCAGCTTTTACTTTGGGAAGTTTAATTGAACCACCAATGATAGTAAATGAACCTCTGCAATTTATAATGGGTTCAACCCCCATTGATCGATAAATATTCTTCTCGTCCAGGAATGAACTTAATGTTGTTTCTGCTAAACCTTCCAAAGACCCTTGCAATTTACCTGATTCTGCTGCTTCAACGGAAAGAATATTCCCGGCTACCGGAAGTAAAGCAAGGCCTTTAATCACACTTCTACGCTTCATTTTATTTATATGTATTTGCTGCCAGTCCGTTCAGATCCCAAACTATCCTTCCGGCGCGTACAGTAAGTTCTGCCTCAAGTTTACGATCCCCCTGAATCCGGTTTTGCCCGGAATCCACAAAACCAAACTTGCCATTAATTATGCTAAGCACCGCAATGTCTGCTACTGAGCCCTCCGATAAATTTCCAAGATCCTCCCTCTTGATTGATTTAGCAGCATTCCAGCTTCCACGGGCTATCACTTCAGGAATGCTCATGCCAATATTCAGATATTTTGACATCACATTCAGCATATTCTTCATACCTGAGTTCATACTTGTGCGATGCTCATCGGTTCCAAAAGAATTTGGCCATAGTCCCTGATTAAATGCCGGAATTGCCTGATTGAACCAGAATCCGGCTCCTCCATGTCCCACATCGAAAAGCACACCTCTTTTCTGTGCATCCAAAACAAAAGGCCTGACTTTCCCCTGTTCATCAACTACGGTCATACGCTCAGAGACATTCTCAAATGAATGGGTAATAATATCTCCAGGACGCATATGATCCAGCTGTTCCTGGAGTGTGTATTGAGGCATATGACATTCCACAAAAAGGGGGGTATTAGCAATTTTTGCAGCTTCAGATGCCCGCTCAAATGGAAGCCAGCTTTTACCTTTATAATGACCAACCCTGGTACCTACAATATAGTCCTTGTATTTCTGAATTGCTTCAGCAGTCTTTTGAACACTTACTGTACCCATATCAGGTTCAAAACCAGAGCCAGAGCTAAATCCAGTTTCGAAAATATTGATCCAGGCAAGCACACGGGTAATTGAGGGATCAATTACTTTCGCTTTAAATTCCGGGAAGGTTCTCCAACCGGTAGTACCTGCATCAACAACTGTAGTTATGCCAGAGCGTATTGCAAAAGCATCAGGCAGCTGACTGGACTGTCCGTCAGAAAAGCCAGGGTTACTGCCCGCAAAAACATGAGTATGGATATTGATCAAACCCGGGGCGACAATAAGTCCGCTTACATCAAGAACCTTCTTTGCAGCAGAAGCGGGGATATCAGCAGCAACCCTGGATATTTTCCCGTCTTTTACGGCAACATCCATTTTAGCATCTACTTTATTTTTTGCATCAATTAGCCTTCCGCCCTTAAGTAATAAATCATAATTCTGAGCCCGGGATAAAAACGGACTTAAAACCAAAAATAGAATAAGCGATGCCCTTTGAAGAGACATCATAACCCGGTTCCTGATTTCAAAATAGAAAAAGTTCATGAACCTGTATTCTTCAGTTTGCAATAAATTATTTTCCATGATAATAAATTTCTTAATCTTAGTTTTTCCAGGGCTGTCCACTTATTCCATTTAAATCCCACATAATTTTCCCAGCCCTTAAAGTCAGTTCAGCCTCCAGCTTTTTTGAGCCTTCCACACTGACTTTGCGGACATCAGTAAAGCCAAATTTTCCTTCCCGCAAATTAAAAACTGCAATATCCGCTTCGGCACCAACACTTAAATGTCCAAGATCTGTACGCTTAATTACTTTAGCCGGTGCCCATGTTGAGCGCTCAATCACATCCTTTAATTGCATACCCAAAGCAAGAAACTTGGACATTACATTTGTCATATCTTTCATTCCGGCATTCATACTTTGATCGTGCAGATCAGAACTGATCACATCGGGCAAAAAACCCTGTTTGAATGCAGGGATAGCCTGCGACCAAGAAAATGCTCCACCACCATGCCCTACATCGAAAATAACACCGCGCTTTTGAGCCTCTAAAATAAAGGGCTTTAATTTTCTGCTCTTCTCATCTACAATCGATTCACGGCCGGAACTGATCTCAGAATAAGTATGGGTAAAAATATCTCCGGGGCGAAAATGCTTTAGAAAAAGCGACTCAATGGAATTTGTTGGCACATGCTCTCCAAAATCTACCATAATCGGTACATCTGCGAGCTTGCCCGATTCAACTGCCTTATCCACCGAAGTAAATTCTCCCCAATAATGTGCTGATTTAATACCAACGAGGATCTCGGGGAATAACTTTTTAATCATATAGGCATTCATTTCAGGATTCATATCATTGATATCCTGCTCTTCGAAGCGGCCGATCATTCCATTTCCGATCACATTAAGAAAGGCCAGAATTCGGGTTTGAGATTTGTCGATTGACTGAGCTTTAAATGTTCTGAAATTTCGCCAACCTGAAGTTCCTGCATCAACCATTGTAGTTACTCCGGCTCTGAATGAGAAAGCATCTGCCTGCTGACTACGGGAAGAGTTGGCAACTGATGTACTGTATTTGTCTGTACCCTGAAATACATGTACATGCATATCAATGATTCCGGGGCTTACATACAAACCACTAACATCGACAGTTTTTTTTGCTGAGGATTCCGGAATGTTTACTGCCACCCTGAATATTTTACCATTTAAAATGGCTACATCCATTTTGGCATTAATATTATTTTTGGGATCGATCACATGACCACCCTTTAAAAGAATATCAATTTCCTGGGCATTCACTGTTTGAATAGCCAGAAGAAAAAGGACTATCAGACTAACTATCTGATAGCGAAACAGGTATGAATTAAACTCTTTTAATGTTGTCATTCTATTTCTCTCTGATTTCATTCGATTATACCTGTACATTTTAATATTTCAATAGACAAAGACTTATTACATGTGCTTATTGAAATTTAAGAATCCCAAAAAACTGAGGTAAATGAAACTGAGGCTTGTCATTTTTAACTTCATTCCAAGTGATATAGTGAGGGTTGGAGTTAATTTCAGCGATTTTATAGAAATTCGCTCTCCAGGCAACACCCGGTTTAGGACGAACCACGTTGGTATATTTTTCAAGCATACTCAATGGGATCTTAAAAGACATCGTCCAGGTTACAGGCTCAGTAATCTCTGTATCAACTACCTTTGGCAAAGAAGCCTTTATCTGAATTTTCTGAATATCCTCAATAGTAGGCCTGTTCTTTTTGTGGTGAAGCAAAGGAGTGCCTCCGCAATTGATCTCGAGATTAAAATAGTTGATTGGATTATCGGCCTCGGGTGAGAAAAAGAATTCCACTGCAGAGTCTCTCCATACAGGTCCGTTAATTTTCTCAGTAATACTTTTTACATAGCGATCCTTAACTCTATAAATAACATATATAAAATCATCATCATAGGTCATTTTAACATCTGCCTTAGGCTTGAATGCAGGAATTTCACCCATATAATTCCGAATTTTAATTGATTTTATCCCTTTCCATCCGGATTCATTCCATTTATCATTCACATCAACCGTCTTAGCCGATTTTTTAACATTATAAACAAGAAAATCTGACGAATTGTTTGCAGAACCTTGCTGAGCGCTTAATGTATTGACAAAAAACAGTAAGATTAAAAGAAAAAGTGAGGTGGTTTTTAATTTTTTCATCTATTTGATTGTTATTTATTGCAAAGGGGTTAAATCAGATATTTCATATTTAATAATCAGACAAAATTGTCTGATTAAACCTGCCGGTTCCTTGAGAATTGAAAGAAACCGACAGGATAAAATGACATTAGGTTGCTAAAGGCGGACCTGCAGGGATTTGAATTCTTTTCCTTGCGGGTGTTGATTTCCTGCGGTTTGCAGTAAAAGTAGCTGTACGGTATTCGCCCAGGTGAATATCTCCCGACATCGAATCTCCGCTCACTGTTCCCTGGAACAGGTAATTGATATTATCAGCAATGATCTTAATCGTGCTTTCGAACCTCACCTTATTGCCATCAATTGTACCTGCAACAGCTCTGGTATCGAAATCTGCTTTATGAGTACCTGAAAGCCAGTTTCCATCCTGTTCAATGTTTAATGTATGCATACTGTTACTGCTGAAAAACTTGATATTCAAATCCCAAAGGCCGGCAAGATTTGCTGAAGGGGCAGACATTTCAGGTCTTGGACTGCGTTTTTTTGAAAGAACTTCAAAAAGCCTGTCGGCTATAATTTTCTCTTCTCCTGCTTGTATTTGCCCGGTAGTTATACTGACGGTACTAATACCATCAGTTTCACCACGACTTGCAAGAGCAATTCTTGGTTTGTTTCTGCCCAATTCTTCTGCAAGCTCAAAACTATTTATATTGAGCTTGTTAGTATCCCACCTTACATATAATACAGGGGACTTGTTGGAAAGACCGGCAGGTTCATAAACTTCTGTTTTAACCCCTTCGATCGGTGCAATTTTCTTAGAAATTGTATCAAGCCAACCTAACCATTTCTTCCAGTCGGCAGCATGATCCCTTTTAACCCAATCTTCTACCGCCGCCATCATGCCAATCATCTCTTCACGGCCTACTTTATTATCACGTCCGGGACCATGATGAGGAGAGCTTGCCTGCCATGCAGACATTAAAATTGATTTATCCCCTAACATTAATCCGGCGCATTGCGGCCCGCAGATAGCTTTTCCTCCACTATATGCAACCAGAGTGGCTCCACGCTTTAGGTGTACTGGTGGAATGGTTAGATTTTGAGCTGCAACATCAATCAGAACCGGAATATTTTTTGGTTTAGCAAAGGATGAAATCACCTCCAGCGATAACGGTTGGCCTGTTTCAGAAGCAGCTCCTGCGGTCAGATAAATCATCGCCGTCTTTGGATTAATGGCCATTTCTAATTCTTCGGGAGTGGAAACATGAACTATTTTCACCCCAATATTCCTGATTCCGTGATCATACGCATTACGTGAATATCTTGGAATAATAACTTCATCCTTATCAAAACCGGTGAGGTCGGGGATACGAATCAGTTTCTCAGGATTACCCCCTGTTACACAAGCAGCGGTGATATGTTTAAGCCCCGCAGCACAACCTGCCGAAACCATACCCCATTCTGCTCCTGTCAGATCAGCAAGGCGCTGACCAATTCCATCAGCCAGCTCATCATACTGTACAAAGTTATGCGCTGCAGCTTCCATTGCTTCACGAACTGCCTGACGCTCGATCGATCCTCCAATGATCGTATATGTTCCCATACAGTTTATCACCGGTTCTACACCTATTCTACGAAAAATATTGGTATCCGCCATGAATGAGGCTGCTGTTGTTACAGCTTCCGGTCCTTTCAAAGCAGTGGATCCGCTTTCGGCAAGTGAATTCCCCAAGACTGATTGTGCCGGAAGCACAGCTCCTGCAACAGGCAGCATCGCTAAACCCTTGATTACATTTCTACGTTTCATTTTATTTGTTTTAATTTCTATGTTTTTCTATTTATAAGTATTTGCTGCAAGACCATTAAGATCCCATATAATACGACCTGCCCTTACAGTTAGCTCTGCTTCCAGTTTCTTATCCCCTTCAATCTTATTATTTCCTGAATCTACGAAACCAAACTTACCTTTAGAGACACTCAATACAGCAATGTCCGCGACAGATCCTTCCGATAAATTCCCCAGATCTTCACGTTTAATTGATTTGGCAGCATTCCAGCTACCTCTGGCAATGATTTCGGGCATGCTCATTCCCATATTCAAATATTTTGACATCACATTAAGCATGGTTTTCATTCCTGAATTCATACTGGTACGATGCTCATCTGTCCCGAAAGAATTTGGCCATAAACCTTGTTTAAATGCTGGGATACCTTGATTAAACCAAAATCCACCACCGCCATGACCAACATCAAAAAGCACCCCTCTTTTTTGAGCGGCCAATACAAAAGGTCTGACTTTGCCCTGTTCATCCACCACGGTCATCCGTTCAGAGACATTTTCGAAAGCATGAGTCATAATATCTCCTGAACGCATACGCTTTAACTGATCTTCGAGAGAATACATTGGCAGATGACATTCCACAAAAAGTGGCTTATTAACTAACCTGGCAGCTTCTGAAGCACGATCAAAAGGAGTCCACTCAGTTCCATCATATCGTCCAATACGAACACCCACCAGGATTTCCGGATACTTATTGACAGTCTCAGCAGTCTTTTGAACATCCATCTCAGCGATATTTTCCTGAGCTTTATCTACTGAATAACCTGATGCAGCAATGCTCAGAAAGGCCAGCACACGGGTCATTGAATTATCAATTATTTTAGCTTTGAAATCAGGGAAGGTGCGCCATCCTGAAGTACCTGCATCAACAACAGTTGTTATTCCTGCACGTGGAGCAAAGGCATCAGGCAACTGACTTGAAGTTCCGTCGGTAAATCCGGGATTGCTGCCAGCATAAACATGTGTATGCATATTGATCAGGCCAGGAGCAACAATCAAACCGCTTACATCCACAACCTTTTTTGCAGAGCTTGCTGGAATATCGGCTGCGACACGAAATATTTTACCTGCTTTAATTGCGATATCCATTTTGCGATCAATACTATTTTTTGCATCGATTACATGGCCACCTTTTAATAAAAGATCAATATCCTGTGCCTTTACCTGAGTGGTAAAAGCAAAGAATATAATTACAATCATTAATGGTATTGACCCTTTGAAATTTAATAGCTTGTTCATATTGTTTTAGTTTTATGATTCTATTTAAAAAAATCAATTTGTAGCTGCCGGCATTTGCCATTCGGGAACACTAATCCCATTTAAATCCCAGACTACGCGTCCGGCTCTTAGAGTCAATTCTGCTTCAAGCTTTTCTGTACCGTTGATTTTCGTGCGCCGAACATCCATATAGCCGAAATTTCCCTTTTTTAAATTAAAAACCGCAATATCGGCCTCAGAACCAACACTCAAATGACCCAAATCAGTGCGTTTAATTACTTTTGCAGGATTCCAGCTTGATCGTAAAATGACATCCTGAAGGCTCATACCCATTGCGAGGAATTTGGACATCACGTTAGTCATGTCTTTCATTGCTGCATTCATACTTAAATTGTAAAGGTCTGTACTAATCGTATTTGGCATGAAGCCCTGCTTCATGGCAGGAATTGCCTGGTTAAAGTTGAAAGCACCTGCACCATGGCCTAGATCGAAAATAATACCTCTTTTTTGTGCAGCAAAAACAAATGGTTTAACTTTTCTGGACTTTTCATCGACAATAGATTCACGACCTCCATTAATTTCCGAAAACGTATGTGTAAAAATATCACCCGGCCTGAAATGTTCCATGAACAAAGATTCAATTGAATTGGCAGGGGTATGTTCCCCAAAATCAACAATAACAGGAACATTGGCCAGTTTACCCGATTCAACTGCCTTATCTACCGATGTAAAATCACCCCAAAAATGTGCAGACTTTAATCCGACAATCAGATTTGGATACAAGCGTTTGATCATATAGGCATTCATTTCCGGATTCATATCTGTCACGTCCTGCTGATCAAAACGGGAAAGCATCCCGTGACCTACAACATTCAGAAATGCTAATACCCGGGTCTGAGCACGATCAATTGACTGTGCTTTAAACAGCGGGAAATTCCTCCAGCCTGAAGACCCTGCATCAACTACAGTAGTAACTCCTGCACGGAAAGAAAAGGCATCTGCCTGCAAGCCACCGTAAGAATTTGCTGTCATACTATTCGGATCGGTACCGTGAAAAACATGGGTATGCATATCAATAAGGCCCGGAGTAACATACAAGCCACTTATATCAACCGTCTTTTTTGAAGTATTAGCCGGAATATCCTTTGCAACTCGGAATATTTTATCACCAACTATTGCAACATCCATTTTAGAGTTGATATTGTTCTTTGGGTCAATTACATGTCCGCCTTTCAAAAGAATATCTATTTCCTGAGCCTGAACCGTTGCTGTTATCAGGATGAGAACTAAAACAGCGGCAATTCCATGTACAATTTGGACAAATTTGTGCTGAATAAATTCTGAAATACCTGCTGTTTTAGTTCTCATTAGACTATATTTAAATACAACTAATTATCTGTTGACAGCATCCCATTGAGGTCCGCTAAGACCATTTAGATCCCATGCAACTCTACCGGCACGTAGGGTTAATTCTGCCTCTAATTTTTTGGTTCCATTAAATACTGAACCGCGTGCATCCATAAAACCGAATTTACCTTCTCTAATGTTGAAAACTGCTACATCGGCTTCTGCACCTACACTTAGATGTCCAAGTTCAGTATGCTGTATAACTTTTGCTGGGTTCCAGGTAGAGCGTAAAATCACATCCTGAACAGACATTCCCATATTCAGAAATTTAGACATGACATTAGCCATATCCTTCATCCCTGCGTTTCTACTGTTTCTATAAAGATCGGTGCTGATGGTATTCGGATAAAAGCCTTGCTTTAATGCATTTATAGCAGTACTCCAGACAAATGCACCACCTCCATGACCAGTGTCAAAGATTCTGCCTTGTTTTTGAGCTTCAAAAATGAATGGTTTTACTTTATTATTGCCATCCACAATTGGTTCACGACCATTTGGAGTCACTGCTGAAGCGGCATTTCCTGAAAACGTGTGGGTAAAAATATCACCAGGGCGGAAATGCTTCATAAACAGCTCCTCGATTGATAATTTTGGTGTGCTTGATCCGAAATCCACCATAATTGGTTTATTGGTTAATCTTCCGGTAGCAATCGCACGATCCACAGGACCGAAATCATTTCCCTGATAATGATGTGCTTTAATTCCTACAATGATGTCCGGATATTCTTTCATTATAAAAGCAGTTGTAACCGGATTCATGTCAGTAGTGTCCTGGGCATGAACAGTACCCAACATCCCATGTCCGGCCATGCTAATAAATGCAAGCACTCTGGTTTGAGAGTTGTCTATTGTCTGCTTTTTGAATTGATGAAAATCTCTCCATCCTGCAGATCCTGCATCCACAACTGTAGTTACTCCTGAACGGAAGGTAAAATCATCAGGGACAACACTTCCAAAGCCATTTGTAATTCCAAAGCCTGTGAAACCAGGTTCCTGAGCACCTGCAAATACATGTGTATGCATATCTATAAAGCCCGGTGAAACATATAAGCCTTTGGCATCTACAGTTCTCTTCGAAGAAGTTGCTGGAATGTTTGCGGCAACCCGGTAGATCTTTCCGTCTTTAATTGCGACATCCATAACCGAATTAATATTATTTTTCGGATCGATCACATGGCCACCCTTTATTAATATATCAATTTCCTGTGCCTGCGCAGCTGATTGCACCATCAGGCATAAGCCAAAAACAAAGATGCTTGCGTATTCTCTGATTTTTATTATTACATGTTTATTCATCATATATTAGTTTAAGTGTTTAAAATTCAATTTTAATAATTATTATCAGCTAGCAAGTGGAGCTCCCGAAGGAACAAAAATCTTTTGTTTTGGACCCATCTTTTTATCCCTTATCGCGGTAAACTTTGCACTTCTGTATTCTCCCATGAAAATACTTCCGGTCATCTGATCACCGGAAACTGTACCTGTAAAAGTATATGGCACATGGTCTCCGATAAGCCTAAGAGAACTTTGAAGTCTGATCTGATTTCCTTCAATACTGCCTGATAAATCACTTACAGCAAAGGTTGTCTGATGTCCGCCCTTAATCCAGTTTCCATCTTGTTCAATAAAGAGTTTGTGCTTTGCTAAACTGCTTGCGAATTTTACTTCCACATCCCAACTTCCTGCCAAACTTTGGGAAGGAGCTTTCATTTCTGTTGAAATCGGAGATCTTTTAGCTGTCAAAATATTATAAATTTTATCCGCAGCTATTTTTTCTTCACCGGGTTGCATTCCTATGGTTGTAACAGCAATCCCGTTTACATTAGGGTCCTTCCCTCTTCCACCTCCGGCAGCGACTGCTATCCTTGGTTTTGTTCTGGCTAATTCATCAGCCATTTCAAGCCCGGTGATGTTAAGCACATCCTTATCCCAGCTTATTACAACTTCCGGCGACACGTTAGAAAGTCCGGATTGGGTTGACGGAACATGAATCATTGTCTGAACACTTTTTATACCTGAGACTTTTTT
Source organism: Sphingobacteriales bacterium 16-39-50 (assembly GCA_002257025.1). Classification (GTDB taxonomy): domain Bacteria; phylum Bacteroidota; class Bacteroidia; order Sphingobacteriales; family Sphingobacteriaceae; genus Daejeonella. The sequence continues at coordinate 49,917 of NCHA01000006.1, forward strand.
AATGATATGATCGAGATAGGAATACCATTGTTTCAGAATCGCATCATGATCAATTTCTTTCCATGCTCTGACTGCTGCCACCATCCCAAACATTTCGTCGCGATCTACTTTATTATCCCTGCATGGCCCATGGTGAGGAGAGCTTGCCAACCAGGCAGAGGTTAGAATATCCTTATTTCCAAGAATCAATCCACAAGACTGTGGCCCGCAAATTGCCTTCCCGCCACTGTAAGCAACAATTGTTGCTCCACGCTTCAAGTGAACAGGGGGGAAAGTTAGTATCTCATTGGCTGCATCAAAAAGTACCGGTATATTTTTAGTCTTAGCAACCGCAACAATATTTTCAAGAGACATCGGAGCACCAGTCCATGACCGGTCACCATTCACTAAATAGATCATTGCTGTTTTGGGATTAATTGCATTCTCAAGTTCTTCCATCGATTCTACATTAACCATGGTTACTCCAATATTTCTGATGGCATGATCATAAGCATTACGTGAAGTACGGGGAACTATTACTTCTGTTTTTTCGAGTCCCTCCAGATTCGGGATACGGACCAGTTTCTCAGGATCACCTCCAGCTACCACTGCTGCCGTTACAAGTTTTAATCCTGCAGCACAACCAGCTGATACTACCCCCCATTCTGCACCGGTCAGTTTGGCAAGTTCTTGGCCAATACCGTCGGCTACCTCATCCATTTGAGCGAAGTTTTTGGATGCCAGTTCCATTGCAGATTTAACTTGAGGACGCTTCAATGAGCCTCCAATAATTGTAAAAATTCCCCGGCAATTTATTACCGGCTCAATACCGTGGGTTCTGTAAATATTATTTTTATCCAAAAACGACTCTAATGTAACTTCAACAGGACTACCCGTATTGAACGGTGCAGCGGTTAAATTTTCGGCAAGCGGGGATGCAAGTGACGAATTAAATGGAATGGCGCTGCCTGCCAATGGCAGAAGTGACAAGGTTTTAAGAACATTTCTACGTTTCATTTTTACTGGGTTAATTAGTTAAGGGCTTGTATAAAACCCTGTAAATTTTTCTTTTAATTTGTTTAATTTGTAAAATCCACCTCAGCTATATCATACATTATACTTCCTTTTATCATCCCTTTTCTGTCACCTGCCGTATTACACGCAGCCAGTTCAATCCGAGAATTTTACGAATGCGCTTCTCTGAATACCCCAGTTTCTGCATTGCATAAGTCATTTGAGGATAATCACTTACATCCCTTATTTCTCTCGGCAGAGGTGGCGCACCATCAAAATCTGAGCCCAGGGCAATATGATCTTCACCAACCAAACGAACTCCATAATCAATGACTCTTGCAAGCTGGTCAACACCCATCCAAACCTCATCTGGAATTACTTCTTTATGGACAAATGGAAGTCCTTTAGAAAGGGTTTGATCCACTTGTTCAATAGTCAAAACTTTTTTCTCTCTTGGAACAACTTTCGAATTCGCTACAGGCTGACGTTTAGATGCTACCCATTCAGCATATTTAGGATTATTGAAACTGCTGCCGAATTGTACTCCGATTACACCTCCTTTTGCAGCTAAAGCTTTGGCGCATTCATCTGTAATACACCTTAAACTGTTAACAATGCCGCGAAAGCCTCCATGACTGTAAATCACTGGCTGGCTGCTCGCTTCAACAGTTTGAAGGATAGCATCATCTGATGCATGGGATACATTAATAAGCATCCCCAACTTATTCATCTCAGTTACAACATCACGGCCATGGGCATTTAATCCCCCCCAGCGCTTTTCTCCATAACAGGAATCAATAAATGCATTCGTTTCGTTATGAGCGGTAAGCTGCACTGAGCGAAGCCCCAAACGGTATAGAGCCTTTAATATATTCAGATCTCCATCGAGGTCAAAACCTCCTTCAAGATCCAGAAAAGCTGCCATCTTTCCTTTTCGGTTTATCCTGACAATATCTGAGGCATTATGTGCAAGTTCAATAAGATGATTGTTCTTCTCTATCTGCGCAAGAGCCAGTTCAACAACGCGAAAAGTGTTTTTTACTTCATGACGATTGGGATAATAAGGCTCCGGAGTATAACAGGAGAAGAACATTGCATCCAGTCCCCCTTCAATAGCTCTTGGAATATCAACATGGCCATCCGGATAACGATCTCCGATATCAAGCCCCTGCAGTAACTGCCTGGTCATCATATGAATATGACCATCCATAACAAAGGCCTTTTTATGAAGATCAGAATTGAAATAATTAGCTGATGCAGAATTGAATAAAGATCCGTATTCATCAATAATTGAATTTTCACCGATTTTAAAAGGAGAAAATTCAGCTATTGGCAGAATCGTTAAGCACTTTATGACATCCCTGCGTTTCATGTATCTTATTCCAAATTAAACCCAAATAACAGGCAATTGTTCTGTATTTGAAAAATGAGCTTCTACCTCAGGGATAGCCCTTCAAATATGCTCTGATATGAGAGAAAGAGTTCGCTTATTTTCCTTTTCAATATAGAAAAAAACAAAATAAGCCATGTAATTATGTCAATCATGATACAATAGTTCATGATCCTGCCAGCTTCGATTTTAGAAATCCGGCCTTATAAGGTTAAAATAAGGGATACCGTGAAATAGATTCACAGTATCCCTTTGTACTTTTCAGGCTAAAAATATCGCCTTAAAAAGATAGATTACCAGCTCGGATTTTGTGTCAGTTTAGGATTGATATCCATCTCAAGCTGAGGGATCGGAAATAAAGCATGCTTAGCTGTATATCCAATTGGGCCTAATTCCTGAATAGCTAAACCCCACCTTCTCAAATCATTAAATCGGATAAATTCAAACATCAACTCCACCTGCCTTTCTTTAACGATGGCTGTAAACATGGCTGCTTTTGTTCCTGTATCACCTGCGGTTAATGCAGGCATATTAACAGAAGGTCTTGCGCGAACCTGATTCACAGCAGCTCTAGCCTCAGTTAACTTATTTAGCTCATTTGCTGCTTCAGCATACATCAATAATACGTCAGCATAACGAATGATAGGATAGTTTATACCATTTGCATTAACGTACATGATAGGCCACATACCTTTTTTAACTGCATAACCTGTAGCTGACCAAACTGCACTAAATGTACTCAGAGCAGTACTTATGTTCGGAGCGAAGGAATCACCGGGTTTGAAGATTGACATACCACGTCTTGGATCTGCCGGATCAAATGCATCAAATGCTCTTTTTGTAGCCAAACCTGAACCGGTTGCACCATTCACTGCAGGAAGATAACTTCCGTTACGGCCATTGGTACCACTGCCACCAATATCAGCAAATTGAACCTCAAAAATTGATTCCTTATTGTTTTCGAAACTACGGTGCCATACTTCCTGGAAATTATCCATCAACCCATATTTTCCTGAATTCATTACCAACAAAAAGTATTTTTCTGCATTAGCATAATCCTTATTGTACAGATAAACTTTACCTAACAATGCCTGAGCTGCACCTTTGGTTGCTCTTCCCAAATTAGCACCGCTATGGGAAACTGGCAAACCTGCTTCTGCTGCCAATAAATCAGCAATTATTACTTTATAAACATCTGCAGCTGGTGTTCTTGCAACCAGAGATGCATCGGTATCAGGTAATGGTTGTGTGATCAATGGAACTGCACCGAATATATTAACGAGATCAAAATAGAAAAGGGCTCTTAGAAATTTAGCTTCTCCTAAATACTGATTCTTTAAAGCATCTGCCATATTAATTGAAGGAATATTCGCAATGGCAATATTTGACCTGTATATCCCCTGGTATAAACCTCTCCAGGTATCATGAATCTGATTCAGGGCCGGAAAGTATGTGAAATTATTATACTCCAACGGAACAGTGTTGGAGAGTAAAACCTCACCTGATGGCACATCATAAATCCTCTGCAGATTTATACTCCAGGCACTTTGAAGTGAAACATATATCGCATTTACTCCTAACTGAGCTCGTTCTGCGGAATTATAAAAACCATCTTCAGTTAATGCATCTGGCGGTGATTTTTCTAAAAACTCCTTTTTACAACCTGCAAACAACAACAGCATTAACATGGTTGATATACCTAATTTTAGATTTTTCATATTCTTGTATTTTTAATTTCTTAATGAACTTATTAATAAGATAATTCTGCGATCTAAAAGATTAGAAAGTCAAATTAACTCCGAATGAATAAATACTAGGGATAGGAGTTGAACCTGTATCTACTCCAAAAGCTAGTGGACTCATCGAGTCATCATTGAAACCTACTCCTCCCAATGTATCCGCATTGTAGTTAGGATACTTGGTAATAGTAAATAAGTTTTGTCCATTAAAATAAATTCTTGCATTTCTGGCACCAACCCTTTTAATCAGACTCTGAGGAAGCGTATAACCAATCTGGAAATTCTGCATCCTAAGGAAATCTGCATCCAATACATAGTCAGACTGACTACGATTGTTTTGATTGGTATCACCACGTACAGCACGAGGCAGAGTATTAGATGTACCCGGTCCTTTCCAGCGATTTAATACAGTGGTTTTATTATTCCACTCACCTTGCATAGTTTCAAGATAAACACCCTGAGAATCATACAACTTTTTACCACTGGTTCCATAAAAACTCATATTGATATCAAAACCTTTCCAACTGGCATCAGCTGCAAACCCATAATCAAAATCTGGCCATGGATCACCTATATTGGTTCTGTCATTAGCATCTACCTTACCATCACCATTAATATCCCTGAATCTTCTGTCACCCGGCTTGGCACCAACCTGCGTTGGATGTGCATTAATCTCAGCCTGAGTCTGGAAGATACCATCATTGATATGACCATAGAAATGGGACATTGGCAATCCTGGCATGGTGCGGGTAAAGGTTCCTGAGTAGTAAACATTTTCAACCAGGTTGATAATACTTGTACCGGCACCCAGTGAAATTACTTTATTTTGCACATTAGATAAGTTACCTGAAACGCCATACTTCAAATCTCCACTACCCCCTCTGTAACCTAACAAGAATTCCAAACCCTTATTCTGCAATTGAGCTGCATTTTGGAAAGGTCCGGCATCACGGGCAAATCCGGTTACTGTTGAGATTGGTGTACGAACCAAAATTCCATCCGTATCCTTTATCCAGTAATCAGCAGTGAAATAAATTTTATTCTGAAGAAAGCTTAAATCTACCCCAATATTGCTTTGAGTTGTTGTTTCCCAGCGAAGATTTGGATTACCCAGATTGTTAACCACTGCTGCAGGAGCTAATTGGTCAGCACCAAAGAAATAACGGGCATTGGTTGATACTACTGTTTGATTACTGTAGTTACCTATATCCTGATTACCCAACTTTCCCCAACTTGCTCTGACTTTTAAACCACTGATCAACTTGGAATCCTTCAGGAAATTCTCCTGATCTACATTCCATCCCACAGCTAGAGACGGGAAGTTTCCATATCTATTGTCGGCACCAAATCGTGATGAACCATCTCGACGTATTGTAGCAGTGATCAAATATCTGTCGAACAAAGTAATGTTTGCTCTACCCAGGAAAGATCTGATAGCCCACTCCTGCTCATTTCCACCAACTGTAAATACACCGGTACCAGCACTCAGAACCTGAATATCATTACTTGGAAAATCCCTTCTGCTACCATTAATGCCATTTCCGAAAAAATTCTGCTGCGTAAACCCACCTAATAAATTAAGCCTGTAATTTTCTTTAATGACCTTGTTGTAGGTTAGGGTATTTTCAACCAGATATTCGTATGTCTCATTCAAACTTGTATTTAAAGATCTAACATTACTTCCCCTATTATTCATTTGAAACCGAGGAACATAATTTTTAAACCTTCTATTACCCACGTTCAAACCTCCGTTTAACTTATATTCCAGATCAGGAAGAATTTTAAATGAAGCATAAGCACTACCAATTATTTTATTGTTAAACGTATAAGCCCTGTTCATGTCACGACGACCAAGAATATTATCCCTGTTATTAACACCCGTTGTTGTAGGTTGTGGACCGGCGTAACCACTATCATTATTAGGATCATAAATCGGCATGGTCGGAGCTGCCCCCATCATATAAGCCAAATCCAAGTTATTACCGAAATTTAAATTCAGTCCTTGATCTTTACTTGCGATCAATGATTGTCCGATGGTTAACTTTCCGATTTTAAACTCGGTTTTTACCCTCGAATAATAGCGCTTATAGGTACGGAATGCCAGGACGCTTTCCTGATCAAAAACACCTCCGGAAATTGAATAACTTGCATCCTTGCTGCCTCCTGATACTGTAAGTGAATGGTCCTGAATTGGAGCAGGATTTATCGCAGCATCCTGCCAGTCAGTATTTGTCTGTAAATTCACCGGATCGTTCATTGCAGGTTGTAAAGGGAAGAAATTACCATTTACATGGGCCTCATTGATTACATCCGCCATTTGCTGGGAATTCAGCAATGGAATGAATTTATTGAATGACTGAATACCATAATAGGAATTAAAGCTGATTGATGGTGCACGTTCCCCACCACTTTTGGTAGTTAACAAGATCACACCGTTTGCAGACCTGGCACCATAAATTGCTGCCGCAGAACCATCCTTTAAGACGGTAGTAGATTCAATATCATTCGGATTGATACTGTTAATATCTGCTGCCTCCATTGGCATACCATCAACTACATAAAGCGGACCAGAGCCTCCGAAAGTATTTAATCCCCTGATTCGAACGTTTACATTCTCTCCCGGATCACCCGAAGTACTGGTAAAGGAAACTCCCGCAACCTTGCCCTGTAATGCCTGGTTAATATTAGAGAAAGCCTGATCCTTAATATCTTTTGCAGTAACAGAAACAACAGAACCGGTTAAATCACTCTTCTTTTGAGTACCATAACCAACTACAACTACTTCCTGAAGGGCCTCAGTACTTTGCTCCAAAGTTACATCAAGGCTAGTACGGCCTGACATTGAAACCTCTTTTGTAGCATAACCTATATAGGTAAATACTAAAATACTTGAACCATCCGGAACATTAATCGTATAACGACCGTTAACATCAGTACTTACCCCAATAGTAGTACCCTTTACTGTTACACTAACTCCGATAAGTGTTTCTCCGCTTTTGTCAGTAACCTGACCTCTCACTTCTGTTGGAGGTGCCTTTTCTGTAAGTTTCTTGATATCAATAAGTGCAGCCGATAAAAAAGCCGATGACTTTTGCTGTACAATAATGGTGTTATTACTAATAGTATAGGTGAGGGACTGATTTGAAAAAGATTTTTCAAGTACCTCTTTTAAAGGTGCATTATTCACATTGATACTCACCGGTTTGGCTTCGTTTATCAATGGGGTGATGTACACCAGATCATAACCCGTTTGGGTTCCAATCTCTTTTAAGACCGTCTCAAGTTTGGCATTCTTAAATCTTAAGCTCACCGTTTGAGAGAATGATGCAGCACTGCTTATTTGAAGTAGGGCTGTGATCAATAAAACAAAAGTTAGTTTTATCATCAACAAGAGTTTTATTATGTAATCAGATGGCCTACATATGTTTAATGAATAGAATTTCATATCTTTGCGCGTTTGGGTTTAGTTAATACTTGTTCACAACAATTAAATTGGTAACCCGAATATGGTCAGGGGCGTTGCAACCGCTCCTGACTTTTTTGTTAGATTACCATTAGCTTTTCGGGGTCTATCTCATCGCATAACAGTAATCCTCCTTTCTTCAACTTTAAAATGAACGGCATTAGTTAACTGAAGTACATTTAATACTTCATTAATATCTTTGGATCTGGAAATGTTTCCTCCAAAGCCAACATCCGGTATATTTCCCGAATAATTAACTTCAACATTATACCACCTTGATATTTTTCTCATTATACTCCTGATGTCTTCATCTTTAAATAAAAAATATCCGTTCTTCCAGGCGGTTACTTCTTCTGTATCGGCCTCAATCACTTTAGACGAGTTCATATTAGGTTGAAATTGCTGCCCAGGGCTTAATAAAACAACCTTATCCTTGTATATTATCTTTACTGAGCCTTCAATTAAAGTTGTTTTGAAGGTTTCCTCATCTGAGTAGGAGTTAATATTAAACTGAGTACCCAAAACTTCAACAATCTGATCCTTAGTAATTACCTTAAATGGCTTATTAGGATTTTTAGCCACATCAAAATAGGCTTCACCATTCAATTCAACTTCACGTGTATTTCCGGAGAACAAGGCAGGGAACCGCAAAGTTGAAGCTGAATTCAACCATACTTTACTTCCATCAGGCAAATTAATCTGGTACTTCCCACCATAAGGAGTCTCTATTTTATTGTAAATCACTTCCTCAGACAATGCTTCGGATACAGAATTTACATTCTTAGCAAATGAATAGAGTAACTCTCCATCAGCAGTCTTTTGAATACTTACACCAGCCTGGTTCGCTAATAAACCTTTCTTTGCGTCTTCTAAAATAATTTTAGAACCATCAGAAAGTGTCAAAACAGCCTTGTCACCACCGGGTTTGATTATTGACTTTTCTTTGATGGTTTCGGACTCTGAAATCGCTACGTGAGTATCTATAGTTCTGTTGCTATAAAAGTAGAGGCCAATAGAAAGCATCGCAAGAATACTTGCAGCCACAGCAACCTGATACCATGCTCTGATCACATGCTTGCCAGACCTGTTGGAATCTGGTTCCTGTCCAAATTTATCGTTTGTGACAATATTCTGAAAAATTGCATCCTTTTCTTCATTGGTCAAAGAAGCACACTGCTTCATTTTTCCAAGCTCCTGATCGATCGCAAAATTAATGCTCTCATCATCATCATCTGATCTTAAATAACCAAATAAGTGCTCAAACTCATCCCTGCTGATTTTTCCTTCAGCAAAAAGACTTAAAAGCTCATCTAATTTATTTTGATTCATTATCGCCTGTGCAAAACTCAAAATGATTTAATGGTAATACACCCCAACAACAAAACAGGACTAGTCTTGAAAAAAATTTATTGAAAAAAAAATAATAGATGGGGATATTCCTTCTAATAAAGTATAGAAAACGCCTTTTGCAATTGAGTCCTGAGAGTCTTTAGAGCCGAAACCAGATGATTTTTTACAGTATTTCTAGATATATTGAGCTCTTCAGCTATTTCATCATAACTAAGCTCCTGCTGCCTGCTCATTCTGTAAACCAGTTGCTGCTGCTTTGGAAGGCTTGCTAATACCTGCTCTGTAAATCGCTGAAGATCCTCGAGATAAACAAGCTCTTCAGTTTCATTACTGCTTGTTTGAAGATTCAACCACATTTTTTCCATTGCATTTTGAGAATTTGCAACCTGACGAAGTACATTTAATGTTAACCTGCGGGAAATAGTATACAGATATGGAGCAATTGGATATTGGGTATCTAACTTTTCACGGTTAATCCAAAGACTCATGAAAACTTCCTGAACAACCTCCTGACAAGGCTCTTTATCTTTTAGAAACCTTAGACAAAAGTAATAGAGTTTACTGGAATAGGAATCAAAAACTATACGAAATGCAACTTCATCACCCTCTTTTATACGGGTGATAAGTTCAAAATCGCAAATCTGTTCTCTTTTCTGCATTTTTTACAGTATTCAAACTAAATATACAGTAAATATTGGAAATTATTATTAAAATATCCAATGAATTTAAAGTTTGAAAGATATCATAAATATTTATAAAAAATTACAATAATCTGTTTTTCAATAATTTATGATTAAATAAATCCATTTGCTTAACATTCGAATAGATGATCCACATAATAGCATGCAAAACTATTCATTATAAACAGATCACAATTTTATTGCTTTTTTTTCCAGGAAGGGCATATTTATGCTTGATTCTATAAAATTTGTTACCAAAAAGCAATTTTGTAACATCTCAGTTATGAGACTTGCTATATAATATGTGCTGAGAAAAATCATCCTTGCTTTCTGATGATCTTTCCTGTTGAAAAAGGTTCTTTATGAAATTACAATTATTAATGGTAAATATGTTCAATCAATCTATTGCTTATAATGAAATCTATTCTTCTTGAAAAGTGCTATTTGGACTCACTAACCAATATTGAAAGAAAGAAATATTTACAAAAAGTTAAACTCGTTAAATTACTGCATACAGAAGGGGCAAAATCAAATGCAGATATCTGCAGGGTATTGAATATAAGTTCACCGACATCAATAATTCTGCTTAATGAACTTCTTTGCGAAGGGATTATTGAAAAAAAAGGTAAAGGTAAATCAATCGGGGGCAGAAAGCCCGAATTATATTCCCTCCGTAATAATTCCTTTTACGTTCTCTGTATAGAAATGGATCGGTTTAAAACCGAAATGGCAATTCTTGACAACAATAACAATAATATAACAGGAATCAAAAGTTTTTCCTTAAAACTAACTAAGGATAAAAGTGCGATTAAACTACTTCATGAATTTGCAGAACAATTAATTACCTCTTCCGGAATAGATACTAATAAATTAGTGGGAATAGGGCTTGGTATGCCCGGACTTGTAGATTCAAATGCAGGCAGGAATTATACATATCTGGTTAGTAGTTCAGCCGATTCTAAAACCTTACAGGATATTCTGGAAGAAAAATTTAATAAGCCTGTCTATGTTCAGAATGATGTTAAAACTAATGCACTGGCGGAGTGCAGATTCGGACTTGCATTGAACAAAAAGGATGCTTTGGTTTTGTTAATGGATTGGGGTATTGGTCTTGGGATTATCATGGATGGTAAACTGCAGAGTGGAATGTCGGGTTTTGCTGGTGAAATTGGTCATATCCCGTTTGTAAAAGATGGTGAACTTTGCCATTGTGGTAAAAGAGGCTGCCTCGAAACGGTGGCTTCGGGAATTGCATTGGCAAGAATGGCTAAAGAAGGGATAAAATCAGGCCAGACCTCCATTTTAAATACATTGTCGGAAGAAGAAATCGACCAGATTGAACCTCAGATTGTGATTGATGCCGCAAATAAAGGGGACCAATATGCAATTAACATATTATCGCAGGTTGGAGAGAATTTAGGGAAAGCCGTAGCAACCCTTATTCAATTATTTAACCCTGAACTTATTATACTCGGCGGTAAAATAGCTGAGGCAAAGCAATATATTACCATTCCAATGCGACATGCAATCAATACTTATTGTATGACCAGAATCAGGGAACACACAAAAATCGTTCTATCTACTTTGGGGCATAGTGCAGGTATTCTGGGCTCAGCAAGTATAGTTATCGAAAATACATTTGAAAGGCAGATAGAACTTGCAAGTCAGTAAATAGCTAATTTTGATCAAGGAGTAAAGCAAAAAAGCCCGGCAATATTGCCAGGCTCCTATTCGGTTCTGATCAGGATTAAATTAATTTCTTCTCCAGAAGATATTCAGCGATCTGTACTGCATTGGTTGCAGCGCCCTTCCGAAGATTATCTGCAACAATCCAAAGATTTAAGGTTTTATCCTGCGACTCATCTCTTCTGATTCTACCAACAAAAACTTCATCCTTTTCATGAGCGTCCATTGGCATTGGGTACTTCAGGTTTGCTGGGTCATCCACAACGATTATTCCCTCCTCCTTTTCAAGTATTGAACGAACCTCTTTCAAGTCGAATTCATTTTCAAATTCAATATTAACTGATTCTGAATGTCCTCCCATAACCGGTATGCGAACCGTTGTAGCGGTTACACGAATTGAATCATCGCTCATTATTTTTTTGGTTTCGAGAATCATCTTCATCTCCTCTTTAGTGTATCCGTTCTCCTGAAATACATCTATTTGTGGTATTACATTCAAATCGATTGGATAAGCATAAGCCATCGGACCATCAATTCCTTTGCGCTCATTCATCATCTGGTCAACAGCTTTTACACCTGTTCCGGTAACTGACTGATAAGTTGAAACAACAACGCGCTTGATTTTATATTTATCATGCAATGGCTTTAAAACTACCACCATTTGTATAGTAGAACAGTTAGGATTGGCAATAATTTTGTCCTGATCACTTAACTGATTTGCATTTACCTCTGGTACGATAAGTTTCTTTGAAGGATCCATCCGCCATGCTGATGAATTATCAATAACTGTTGTACCAGCTTCTGCAAAGCGTGGAGCGTTTTCAAGAGAGGTACCTCCACCAGCAGAAAACAACGCCACATCAGGCTTCATTGCTATAGCATCGTCCATGGTCACCACAGTATACTTCTTTCCCTTAAATTCGATCTGTTTACCTGCACTCTTTGCTGAAGCTACTGGGATCAACTCACTTACCGGGAAATTGCGCTCTGCTAAAACTTTTAACATCACCGAACCTACCAGGCCGGTAGCGCCTACTACTGCGACTTTCATTTTTTAATTCTTTTTAGTGTTAAACATATAATAATTAAGCAAATATGGGAAATTGTTTGGGCTTTTACCCGATTCCTGCCTGCACAAGTCAATTTTCATGTCAATTGTTACTATTATTATCAAATCGCCGGTAAATTACCGATAATAACGGCCTCACATACCGAATACTCATTCTATTTTCTAATTATCCCAACAGGACATAACTTAATTCTGTTTCTACCTGCCGGGAATGAAAAATACACTGATTCTCCTTCTTATTTTTTGCTGCCATGCCGGCTTTAGCCAGATAGTTGATGATTTCTCGGACGGCAATTTTAATGCAAACCCCGAATGGAATGGCAGTAATTCGGGGGGAGATTTCAAAATCATAAACAATCGGCTGAGGTCTGAATCGAATAAAGCATCCGGGAATTTCTACCTGAGCACAGCAAATTCACTTGCTTTTAACTGCTACTGGGAGTTCTGGATCAACTTGCAGTTCAGTACTTCGGGCTTAAACTATGCCGATATCTACCTGATCTCTAATAAAGCTGATCTTCAGAGCACAATGATCAATGGCTATTTCATAAGAATAGGTAATACTGAAGATGAAATCAGTTTATATAAAAGGTCAGGCACTACAGGTAGCAGCATTCGTATTATTGATGGTATCAATGGCTCGGTTGGCTCAAGCAATAATACAGTCAAAATTCGTGTCAGCCGGAACCATCTTGGCCTTTTTACTCTCGATCGGGAAGTGATTGGTACTAATTCAACTATCGTCAATGAAGGTTCATTTGTTGACAATACCCATATCAATACCTCATCTTTCGGGATTTTTATCCAGCAATCAACCGCCTCGTTCTTTCAGAAACATTTCTTTGATGATTTCAAGATTGGAACACTGAATACAGACAGCATAGCTCCCGTACTAAATATGGTCACTGTTCTTGATTCAAGCACTTTGGATGTCAGGTTCAGTGAAGCTATGGACAGCCTGAGTGTCAAAGACAAAACAAATTACAATATCAATAATTTCCCCGGCCATATAGCTCAAATAAATACAACAGCTGATCCACAGAATTATAGAATTCGGCTTTCAGAGCCCTTGAATACAGGAAATTTTCTATTGACGGTACTGAACGTTGGTGATAGAAGTGGGAATATAATAAAATCAGGCAACTCCTTTTTATTCAGCTACATAAAACCATATTATGGCAGTTTCGGGGATATAATAATTAATGAAATATTTCCCGATCCTTCACCACAAATCGACCTCCCATCAGTTGAGTACGTAGAATTAATTAACTCAAGTGATAAAACAATCTCTTTAAATAACTGGAAATTTCTAGATCCTTCAAGTACAGCAATATTGGGGAATATCAGCATCGCACCCGGTTCCATTTTAATACTATGTTCAAAAACAGATACCTCTGAGTTTCAAAAATTCGGCAAGGTTCTGGGAATCTCACCCTGGCCAGGTTTAAACAATAGCGGTGATATACTTAAACTGAAAAATGCGAAAAACACCTTAATCGATTCTCTTAACTACTCTGATATATGGTACCGCAGCTCTGAAAAAAAGCAGGGAGGATGGAGTCTGGAGCGTATCGACCCCAAATCACTTTGTCAGGGTCTGTTTAACTGGGCCGCTTCCGTTGACTCTGCCGGAGGAACACCCGGGAAAGAGAATTCTGTTTATGTAATGAATTCCAACCTTCTATCCCCAAAAGTAGATAGCATAAAGAGATTATCAGACACCACAATCAATCTCTATTTTAACCGGCATCTGGATAAATCTACAGTCCTTAAGGAAAACTTTACTATGCTTCCAAATCCAGGCAGTATCAGGAATATTATTCCAGACACAGACTATAAACAACTTAGGATTACTTTTTCAGAAAAGTTTTCAGCAGGGGAAAATTATGTATTGAGTATTTCCGGATTAAAGGATTGCAGTGGAAATTCGATTCAAAGTACCCCATCTCAATTGAGTTTTAGTTTGCCGCTAATAACTCCGCTGCCACCAGAAAACCCCGATACAGCGTTACTTTATATCACCGAGATCTTCGCTGATCCCTCTCCTGAGGTTGGATTACCACTGGTAGAATTTGTTGAGATTCATAACCCCGGCAAGGATACCATCAACCTTGAAGGATGGAGTCTGAATGACACTCAAACTAAAGGAAGCTTAAAGAAGAGCCTGCTGGCACCGGGTGAATACCTGATTCTTTGCCCTGATGCAGATACAATCCAATACAAAGCTTATGGTAAAACTGCGGGAATATCCCCCTGGCCTACATTGGGGAACAGTTCTGACCGTTTGGTGTTGAAAAGCTTCAAAAACCGAACTGTTGATTCTGTTGCCTATTCAGACATATGGTATGATGATGCAAAAAAGAAGCAGGGAGGATGGAGCCTCGAACGAATTGATGTTTTTTCAAAGTGTCCTGATATTTTAAACTGGACGGCTTCAATTGATACTTCGGGTGGAACACCAGGGAAGCAAAACTCGGCGACTATTCAAAACTATGACTCTATACCCTTTAAAGTGGATAGTCTAATCGTTAAATCTGACACCACTTTACTCCTTTATTTGAATAAATCCGGAAATACGCGTTCTACACAGATTGAGAGTTTCACTTTGATACCTGCATCTGGTCTGATCAAAGCTATTACTGAAGATTCAAAAAGCCGAGAGCTAAAAATTACATTTAGTGAAAAATTCCTTGCAGGAAAAACATACGAACTCGCTATATCCGGTGTAAAAGACTGTAGTGGGAATTCTATTCAAAGTATATCCTCTCATTTGAGTTTTACTTTGCCTGCAGTAGCGCCTACCCCTATAGAAAAACCTGATACTGCATTAGTTTTCATTACTGAAATCTTTGCTGATCCATCTCCTGAGGTCGGACTACCGCTTGTTGAATTTGTTGAAATCCATAATCCCGGTAAGGATACCCTTAATCTTGAAGGATGGAGTCTGAATGATTCTCAATCCAAAGGCAGCATAAAAAAAACCCTGATCGCGCCGGGAGAATTCCTGATTCTATGCCCGACTACAGATAGCATTCAGTACAAAGTTTTAGGTAAAACTGCAGGAATATCTCCATGGCCTTCCCTGGGAAATAGTTCCGACCTTTTGGCTTTGAAAAGTTTTAAAAACCGAACTGTTGATTCCATTGCCTATTCAGACACCTGGTATGATGATGCAAAAAAGAAGCAGGGAGGATGGAGCCTGGAACGAATTGATGTTTTTTCAAAGTGCCCTGATATTTTAAACTGGACGGCATCAACCGATACTTTGGGTGGAACACCAGGGAAGCAAAACTCGGTGAATATTCGCAATTATAACTCAATAGCATTTAAAGCAGATAGTTTGACCGTAAAATCTGACACTACCTTACTACTATTTTTCAATAAATCCGCTGATATTAATTCAATTCGGTCTGAGAATTTCGTGCTATCACCTTCAGCTGGCCAGATCAAAAATATCACTGAAGATTCAAAGACCCGGCATCTAAAAATCACCTTTAATGAGAAATTTCTTGCAGGAAAAACCTATAAGCTGAATATTTCAGGAATAAAAGACTGTAGTGGAAATTCTATTCAAAGTACATCTTCTCAATGGAGTTTCACTTTGCCTGAAACATCTCAACCGCCTTTAGAGAAACCTGATACAGCCATGATTTACATTACTGAAATCTTCACTGACCCTTCTCCAGAGGTCGAATTACCCCTTGTGGAATTTGTTGAGATTCATAATCCAGGAAAGGATACCCTTAATCTTGAAGGATGGAGTTTAAATGACACTCAAACCAAAGGAAGCCTAAAGAAGAACCCGCTAGCACCGGGAGAATTTCTGATTCTTTGCCCGGCGGCAGATACAAGTCAGTACAAAGCCTTTGGTAAAACTGCAGGAATATCAGATTGGCCTTCATTGGGAAATAGTTCTGACCGTCTGGTTTTGAAAAGTTTCAAAAACCGAACTGTTGATTCTGTTTCCTATTCAGACATCTGGTATGATGATGCAAAAAAGAGGCTGGGAGGATGGAGCCTGGAACGAATTGATGTTTTTTCAAAGTGTCCGGATATTTTAAACTGGATGGCATCAACAGATACTTTGGGTGGAACGCCAGGTAAGAAAAACTCGGTAAATATCCGGAATTATGACTCTATACCCTTTAAAGCGGACAGTATTATTCTGAAATCTGACACAACCTTATTACTATTTTTAAACAAATCCATTGATATTACTTCAATTCGACTTGAGCATTTTGTGCTGTCACCTTCTGCTGGTCAGATTAAAAATGTCACTGAGGATTCAAAGAGCCGGCAGCTAAAAATCACATTCAGTGAAAAATTTGTTGCGGGAAAAACATATGAGCTTGCCATATCCGGAGTAAAAGACTGCAGTAGGAATTCAATTCAAAGTACATCCACTCATTTGAGTTTTACTTTGCCTGCAGCAGCACCTACTCCCGCAGAAAAACCTGATACTGCATTAATTTATATTACTGAAATCTTCGCTGACCCTTCTCCAGAGGTCGGATTGCCACTTGTAGAATTCGTTGAGATTCATAACCCGGGTAAGGATACAATCAACCTCGATGGATGGAGTCTGATTGACACTCAAACCAAAGGAAACCTAAAGAAAAGCCTGTTAGCACCTGGTGAATTTCTGATTCTTTGCCCGGCGGCAGATACTACCCAGTACAAAGCTTTTGGTAAAACTGCAGGAATATCTCCATGGCCCTCGCTGGGAAACAGTTCCGATCACCTGGTTCTGAAAAGTCATAAAAACCGAACAGTTGATTCTGTTTCCTACTCAGATAAATGGTATAAGAATGCTCTGAAAAAATCTGGCGGATGGTCGCTGGAAAAAATTAACCTGAACTCAATCTCATGTCCCAATTTTTACAACTGGGCAGCATCCACAGACCAATCCGGTGGTACACCCGGCAGAAAAAACAGTCAGGGAGTCACATTAAGCATAGATGTAGAACTAAAAATCGACTCTGTCAACATCCTTACAGATAGCACGCTTAGCATTCTATTTAACCAGATTCCAGATACAAATTTTTTAAAAGCCAACAATTTTTATATCCCCAAGGAAATTGGAAGATCAAAGAGTTTAGCGATCCTGCCCGATTACACTGGATTAATACTAAGCTTCAGTAAAAAATTCAATGAAGGAACAGGATATACCCTTTTCGCCGATTCACTCTATTCTTGTTCCGGAAAATTAAGTTCATTAACGCATAGTCGAATTTCTTTCAGTATACCATCAATACCTGAAATTGATTATCCCTTGATAATAAATGAAATTTTTGCCGACCCAATCCCCAGCCGGGGTTTACCAGAAGCAGAATTTGTGGAGCTATTTAATCCAACATCAAGCTCTGTAAATATCACAGGTTTAAACTTTGGTGACCAGGGCAGGAATTACTCATTAACCAAAGGTGAAATTGCAGCAAAATCCTACCTCATATTATGTGCTGAAAAGGATACCTCACTTTTCCTCTCTTATGGGAAAGTCATTGGTTTACCGGTGTGGCCCGACCTGAATAATGAAACAGATATTTTAATTTTAAAAAATAACAAGGGCAAAGAAATACACAAGCTTAGGTACGACTTCAATTGGTACCGGGATTCCGAGAAAAGAAAAGGAGGATACACACTTGAACTTATTGATCCGGAATCAATCTGTCTTGGTTTTCAGAACTGGACAGCCAGCAGGGACAGTAGCGGGGGAACTCCAGGAAAGAAAAATTCAGTTTACCAGACTGATTATAAACCGGAAGTTCTGAAATTGAAATTGGTAGAGATTATAGACAGTCTGAGAATTACCCTAACCTTTAACAAATCAGCAGATAGCGTTAAGGCAAGTGTAAACAGTAATTATTTTCTGAATAATGGGGTAGGAAACCCTATCAACTCCAAAATAAGCGGACCAGATTTTAATCAGGTCATGCTAACTTTCAGTGAGCCACTAAGTAAAGGATATACTTATCGAATAACAGCAAGTAATGTCAGTGATTGCAAGAACACAATAATTCCGGCAGATTTCAATTCCCTGGAATTTACCATTAGCCGAAATATCAGCAAGAATGATATTCTGATTACCGAAATACTTTTTAATCCAAGAGCGGGAGGATCAGATTTTGTAGAAATCTTAAACAAAAGTGATTATCCACTTGATTTGAAGGACCTTTCAATCGCCAGAATGATCAAAGACAGCATAAATTCAATTCAGCAACTGAGCAAAAAGCAAGTATTCATTGAACCAGGAAACTATATCGCACTTACACCAGATCCCGACAATATTAAAAAGGAGTATACCATAAAAGATACTGCCTCAATAATCAAAATCGATCCCTTCCCGATATTTAATGATGATGCCGGTACTGCTATTCTTATCAGTAAAGGACAAAAAATAGATCAGTTGAGTTATTCTGATAAAATGCATTTCCAGCTTCTTAAAACCAGAGAAGGTGTAAGTTTGGAACGCAGTAAACTGAACAGACCGAATAATGATCCAGGGAATCTAAGATCGGCAACTTCAGCGTCTGGTTTTGCTACTCCGGGCTACAAGAATTCCCAGTACTCAGATGATCCTGTATTTCAGGAAAATTTCAAACTTGCTTCAAAAACATTTTCTCCCGACAACGATGGTTATGAAGATCTGCTGGAGATGAATTATCAATTTCCCGGCCCTGGAAAGATTGCAAATGTATCCATATTTAACGTCCATGGTGTTTTAATAAAGAAGCTTCTTAAAAACTTCATTTTAAACAATGAAGGTTCATTTATTTGGGATGGATATAACGAACAGGGCCAGCCCGCTCCGGGTGGAATCTACCTTTTGCAGGCAGAATTCTTTGATACTGATGGGTATATCAGAAAATTTAGTAAGCCCTTTGTTTTGGCTGTTAAATTTAAGTAACGTGGATTCGATATTAAATCTAGCCAGACTATTTTAGATTGCATAATTTTTCTCTTGTTTTGAAAGTAGGGTCTGTGCTTATTCGGCCGCGCCTTCCCGTGTTCTGCCTTTATTTTTGCAGTAGAATTAGTATAGGTCATGACATTCAGTACTACAAAAGCTAAAGCTGCCACCCCCCTTAAAGTTTATTTCAAATTGCAAATGGTCCTTTTACCGGGCTGCCCGTCACAATGAAAAACAGCAATGGGTAAAATAAACCTTGCCGGAGGAGGTAGCTTCCGGCTAATGGTAATTTGAAATACAACGCGATTTCCTGCCGGAACTACTCTGTAGGAAAGGACTGAACTAGCCTATAACAGACAGGTATTGCTTTCCAAAATCAAATTATTGTGGCTCAAGGGCCTTTTCTAACCAATTATTGACTTATTATTTTACCATTCCTTATATCGAACTCAGGTTAAATAAATCATGATTCGGATTTTTAATGACTAAAGCAAGGCAATTTTCTAACTTTGATGAAAACCAATTATTATGTTAGAAAAAATTGTGGTTATTGGCTCTAACGGGCAGATAGGTACAGAATTAGTCACCGAATTAAGAAAGAACTATGGCGATGGGAATGTCATAGCATGCGATATTCGCCGGCCTGATTACGATATTAAAAATGCAGGGCCATTCGAGTTTGTCAATGTACTGGAAAAGGATATTCTGAAGCAATTATTTCAGAAATACAAGCCAACTCAGGTATACCTGCTCGCCGCACTGTTATCTGCAACAGGTGAGCAAAATCCCAAATTAGCCTGGGATTTGAATATGAATGGTTTACTGAATGTACTTGATCTCGCTCTTGAACACAAAACAGCCCGCATCTACTGGCCAAGTTCTATCGCTGTTTTCGGTCCGAATTCACCCAAAGATCAAACCCCACAATACTGTGTGATGGATCCCAATACTGTTTATGGTATTAGTAAACTTGCCGGTGAACGCTGGTGTGAATATTATTTTCATCGCTACGGACTGGATATCAGAAGTATAAGATATCCGGGATTGATTAGCTGGAAAGCAGCACCTGGTGGTGGAACAACAGACTATGCCATTCACATATTCCATGATGCACTCAGGAAAAGCAGTTACAAAAGTTTCCTTTCGGCTGAAACTGAGCTACCGATGATGTACATGGATGATGCCATTCGCGGAACCATTGAGTTGATGGATGTACCTGCAGATAAAATCAATATCAGATCTTCCTATAACTTCACAGGGATGAGTTTCACTCCGGAAACACTGGCAAATGAAATTAAAAAGCACATACCTGATTTTAAATTAGAATATACGGAATATGATCAGCGTCAGGCAATTGCAGATAGCTGGCCAAGGTCAATAAATGACAGCAGTGCTAGTAATGACTGGGGCTGGAAGCCAGAATTTGACCTCTCCAAAATGACAGAGTCAATGCTTAAAAACCTAAAGAGATAATTAAGAATCAAGCCAGTGAAATTGGATATGTTGGTACAGTAAAAATAAAAAATCGCCTAAAGAGACCTGAAATTTTATCAGGACCTGTATTTTAGCGGCGAAATTGATGAATTTTAAAAAACGATAGAAACAAACAGTACATAAAATGGGAAGAGCATTCGAGTTCCGTAAAGAGAGAAAGTTCAAACGCTGGGCAAAAATGGCCGTACAATTTACCCGACTGGGTAAAGAGATTGTTATGGCCGTGAAAGACGGAGGGTCAAATCCCGATGCAAATTCACGCCTGCGTACCGCGATGCAAAATGCAAAGGCCGTAAATATGCCAAAGCATACGGTTGAAGCAGCAATCAAAAGAGCCAGCAACAAAGATGAAAGCAATTATGAGGAAATCGTGTATGAGGGATATGCTCCTCATGGGGTAGCCGTATTAATTGAAACCGCTACAGATAATACCAACAGAACGGTAGCTAATGTTCGTAGTTATTTTAATAAAACCAATGGTACCCTTGGTAAGACGGGTTCACTGGATTTTATTTTCACCCGTAAATCAGTTTTCAGATTTGATCCCGGAGAAATGGAATTGGATGAACTGGAATTTGAGCTGATCGATGCTGGTCTTGAGGATCTTTATGTAGAAGTTGATGAATCAGGGAAAGATATTGGTGTAATTCACACTTCATTTGAAGATTTCGGAAAAATGCAGAAGGCGCTTGAAGAGAAGAATATCCCGGTAATCAGTGCCAAACTTGAGCGCATAGCCGAATCAACAACCGAGGTAACTGAAGAACAAGCCGCAGATGTTTTCAAATTGATCGACAAGCTGGAAGAGGACGATGATGTTCAGGCAGTTTATCACAATATGGCAGAATAAATACCCAAAAATGCTGAAATGACCTTTGAAGAATTTTTAATAAAGAAAAAAATTGATGCTATTCAGCTTAAAGACAAAGATCAGGCATTTTTTTCTGAGTTCGAGAGTCATTTCCTTCAAATGGGAGAAAAAAGCTTTGATCATAGTAAGAAATTCTGGTTTAATAAATTACGTAGAGCCTATCACTTAAAAGAAGAACCAAAACCTGTTAAAGAAGAAGCCAAAATCGATGAGATTCCTGCTTCTGCACAAAATAAATCAGTAAATGAAGCAATAAATCTGGAAAAGCCGGCTTATGTGCCCCGTTTTAAGGCTGCATCAGCGCAAAAAGCAGACCAATCCGCTCAAAATATAGAATCTGATCCAACTCCTGCCTACGTGCCGAGATTTAAAGCTGCCATTAAAACAGCGGAAAAGGAAGAAGATACCAGCCAGAATAAAGAGGAATCAGAGGAAAAAGCAAAACCGATATACAAACCAAGGTTTAAGGCCCAAATTCCGGCACAGGAGGAAAAACTGCCTGAAATGCCGGCAGAAGCTATTCCTCAATCTGATGAACCTGCAGCAAAGCCTGCCTATAAACCAAGGTTCAAACCTGGCCTGACAAAAAAGAATCCGGAGACCGAATAATTACCTTTTGTATGAGAATATCCAGGATAAAAACTCAGGTTCTGCGAAAGCCGGATCCCAGCTATTATGTCCTGCTTCAGGATAAACTGTAAATTTTGCCGGGCGATTTAGTCTCTTCAACTCATTAACCACAGCCTCTGATTTTGAAAGTGGAACTGTTGTATCTTTTCCTCCATGAAATATCCAGAGTGGAACATTTTTGTACTTTTTCACATTCCCGACGTGATCACCTCCACAGATTGCAAACGCAGCCGCAAAAGCCTTAGGTTTGCGTCTCAATATCTCGAATGTCCCCATTCCCCCCATAGAAAGGCCTCCAACATAAAAACGGGAATTATCTGTATACTTCTGTGATTTCAAATAAGATTGAAGACCCATTAAAAGTTGCATTGCTTTACCTGGTTCCCCACCCTTCTGAAAACCGAAGCGGTCACCTGATTTTCCATCCCCAAACTTTACATTTGCCCAAAAATCATTTTTTGGACATTGCGGAAAAACGACGATTGCCGGGAAATCCTTCCTGATATCCGATCTTAAAAAAAGCTTGCTCCCATGCATCAGCTGTGCCTCATTGTCATTACCCCGTTCACCGGCACCATGCAGGAATATAAGAACAGGATATTTCTTTGCAGCATCAAAATTCTCAGGAAGTAACATTCTGTACAATAGTGTATCGTTACCACTGGTAAAAATCTCTTTAGAAAACATTGACTTATCCTGAGCAACAGAAAACTGTAGCGTTAATAAGGCTATAATTGCAGAGGAAAGGAATTTTTTCATGAAAATATTTTGAGTTAAATTATTAAACCTGAGAAAGTTTTAACTTCTGCTTATTTATAGGTTGTGGAACTTTAACATAATAGCCAGTCCCATCATACTCACGCTTTCTTGGATGTGCCTGGCAAATTTCAGAACAAGCACCATCCAGCTTTTCACCGCAAGCATCGCATTGAGTAAAATGCTCATTACACTCAGGATTAGCACAATTGATCATTTTAGTGGTATGAGCACCACAATTGCGACAGGTTGAAATTACCACCGGATTTACTGTATTCACATCTACTGCAACGCGATTATCAAATACATAACATTTCCCTTCAAAATCTTCTCCACCGGCTACTTTTCCATATTTAATGATCCCGCCATGCAGCTGATATACATTTTCAAAACCTTCATGCAGTAATAATGCAGAAGCTTTTTCACATTTAATCCCACCGGTACAATAGGTCACGATCTTCTTATCCTTGTATTGAGCAAGCTCATTAATCATTGCCGGAAAATCACGAAAATTCTCAATGTCAAAAGTAACCGCGTTCTTGAAACGCCCGATTGAATGCTCATAGTTCGACCTTACATCAACTATAACCACATCCTGATCATCTTTCATCTTCACAAAATCAGCAGGCTCTAAATGTATTCCTGTTTTCTTTTCGGGATCGATAATGCCCGGATCACGAAGTCCGGAGTGAACAATTTCTGCCTTGTAACGGCAATGCATCTTAATAAATGAAGGCTCTTCAACATCATCAATCTTAAAATCGATTTTTGAGAAACGGGGGTCAGCATGGAGCGTATCCATGTAAATCTTACAGGATTCAACTGTGCCTGAAACTGTTCCATTTAGTCCTTCGTCGGCAACGATAATCCTTCCGACAAGATTCAGGGATTTACAAAACTGAAGGTGATTGGATGCGAATTGTTCCGCATCCTCTATTCTACTATAACAATAGTAGAGAAGGGTCTGGTATTTAATCATAAATCATTGATACTGTTGCAAACAGCGTTTAATGCAATGCAAATATAAGGCTGTCAAACAAATTCTGCAAGTAGAATTAAGGCAAGCAAATCAGAGTAAAACCTAGAGGCCGGTGGCTATCCTGAAACCAAAGTCAGCCTTTTTTCCATTTAAATAAGACCATCCATATAGGGCACGGAAATTCAGATATTTAATACCCATATAGAATTCCGAATAAGAGTTGGTAGCTGGTGTTCCCAGGAAATTAAAACCAGCAAGCTCATTCAGTTTTAATTTCCTTAAAAGCGGCAGCTTATTGAACAGAAAGCCTGAAAAATTATGCTCAAAATGACCTTCCAGGTATTGATCAGCAGTGCTGAAATTATAATAATCAAGATATAGAAAACTATTCACTCTTGGAGTATAACCTAGTGTTTGTACACCTATAAAATGCTTGTAATCAATATAATATATTTTCCTGTCGTTTATAAATTTACCTGCTCCCAGCCAGAAAGCCGAATGACCCAACAAGCCTAACTTTATATCTGTCTTTGTAAGATCGAGCGAGATCCTTGAATAATCCACATCCGACCCGAAAAGCCCTTTTAGTCCCCTTTCATAATTTAAACCAAGTAATGGATATTTTGATGGCCTGTAAAATTTACCTGAAGGGTAGGTAGCATAATCATTACTGAACGCATAACTGGCCCTAAGCTTAATTTTAAATGCCTGATTTTCAGAAAACATTGGCAAATCTGAGCCTGGAACGAGAGGGTTATTCGAAGTAAATTCCCTTCTTGTCAGATCCCTGATCGTATAATCTGATGTATTCTGAAGCGGTCTTCTGTTAGAGTATTCGGCGCTTAAACTGGTTTGTACACTCCCAAATGGCTTTAAATAGGATAGATTTAAAAACCTCGATTCATAGAGCTTGAGCAAATTGCGTTCATAATATAATGAGTTGATTGAATTCCCCAACTGATTAATACTCTCCTGATCGCTCAGGTCCAAAACATCAGATCCCGTATTAAATACGAACCTGCTACTCTCCAGTGGAATAGAAGCAGAAAAACTTGCATAGAATTTCTCGCTGGACAGTCCATAGCGAACCTTTCCGGTATAACGCAGAAATTTGTTGGTCAGAGAGTCAATCTGTTTTGAATACGAGGCCCGGTAATTTATTCCGAAGCCTTCTACCGTATTATAAAAAAGAGAATTGATCATAGATCCGAATTGATAATACTCTTTCTTAAATCTGTTTCGCGGATTATAACCAGTACCTATCAGAAAATTTAATGGTTTTAATTTGTTGTTAGCCTTATCCAGTGAATCAAGATATACTTTAGACTCTCGCCTTGTTGCCAAAGCCTCTTTCTTTACGTAGTCAATTTGTTCTTCAGCTGTCAATGGAATTGGCCTCGCCTGTTTCCAATAAGCCGTATCTTTCTTATTTACTTCGCGGCTAATATTTAAAACCTCTCTGAAATCTTTAGGATTTAGCCCGGGATTCAGGTCATAGTTGTTGTAAAGTGCGATATAATAACCTCCAAATTTAAAGCCCAAAAAACCTCCCGAAAAGTCGAAGCGAACCGATGAGGGCATCCAGCTTTTAGCATTTACAGGAATAAATTCCTGTCTTATATTCAGGGTATCCACAAACTGAATATTTGACTCTTTGGTCAGGTAAAGATCGGCACTGTGTATCCTCCAGCTATCTTCAAGAATATAGATTACCCCTCTGAAAACCGGATCTGCCGAGCGTTTGGGTATCAGCTCGATCTTATTGATCATTTGACCATTCTCTATGCTGGTACCCAGCAATCTGTATCTATAATAAAATAATGCATTATCAGCAATTGGCGAAACAAAGGGGCGTGCACTCAGTCCCTCCATCTCCAAAAGATTCTGATAGAAATTGATTCCCATATCTGATGCACGATTAAAGCTGAAAGCACGATTACTACCCGAAACCTTTGAGGAGATCATTACCTCCCTGTACTTTCCGGGCTGCATATAACTCAACTTTGATTCAGATTCAGATAAGTAAAGGATCCCCTTTCGGTTTGAATCCAGTCCGATTTGGTTTCCCAGATCATCAATATTTCTTCCCAGAAATTTTTTTGGCGCCCCGAGCAATTTCTGCATTCCCTTGATGTACACATCTGCAGTGTATTCATCGGTCTCATTTAAATAATAGTTTCTCTCTCTGATTGCATTTCTGATAACCTCATAAGCCGGGTCATCTGAAAAAGCACGGACTATAACATCTTTGAGTTCATAAATTGCCCCGGTTAAAATGACAGAAATGAACTGATCTGATTGCAGGTCAAGCTCCCTGAGCTCCTGGCTAAAGCCAATAGCTTTAAATATTATTGTATGTTTTCCTGGACTTAATTTCAGCTGATATTCTCCTTCGCTGTTTGCAGAGGTTCCTGTTGTAGTGTTCAATTCATACACACTGGCAAAGGGTACTGGAAGTCCTTTAGGATCGGTTATTTTGCCTTTTAGAATAACTTTCTGGGCATATAAGCCATGAGAAACTAATACAAATAACAGAAATACGAGAAGTGATCGCATGTATATTTTCTTGCAAAGATGGCAATAATATGAATAGACAATCGATTCTGTAATAAATTCGACCTTGACATGACCTGTTTGAAGAGGAAGAACCTGAAAGTCCGCAGAATTCTTAATTTTACACTCTCAAACTGACTAATTATGTATAAGACCCTTCAACCGATTTTACAGAAAGAACTGGAGGAAATAGAAAAAGCCGGGCTATATAAGCGTGAGCGTGTTATTATCATTCCTCAGGGTGCTGATATTAAAATTCAGGGCGGACAGGAAGTGATCAATTTCTGCGCGAACAACTACCTCGGACTTGCATCTCACCCTAAGGTGATTGAAGCCGCTAAAAAAACTCTCGACACTCATGGTTTCGGAATGGCTTCAGTCCGCTTCATTTGTGGAACACAGGACATCCACAAAGAGCTGGAAGAAAAAATTTCCAAATTTCTGGGTACAGAAGACACCATTTTATATGCAGCAGCTTTTGATGCGAATGGGGGTGTATTTGAGCCCTTATTTGATGAGCAGGATGCCATTATTTCTGATGCATTAAACCACGCTTCTATTATTGACGGAGTTCGTTTGTGTAAAGCGCAACGCTTCCGCTATAACCATGATGACATGGCGGATCTTGAGGAAAAATTAAAAGAAACTCAGCATTTACGCCACCGAATAATTGTAAGTGATGGGTCCTTTTCTATGGACGGAACAATTGCCCAACTGGATAAAATCTGTGACCTGGCCGATAAATATAATGCTCTGGTAATGATTGATGAATGTCATTCATCAGGTTTTTTGGGTAAAACCGGCCGCGGGACACATGAACATCATGGAGTAATGGGCCGTGTTGATATCATTACCGGAACTCTGGGAAAAGCATTAGGTGGGGCATCAGGAGGATTTACTTCAGGGCCTAAGGAAGTGATTAATCTTCTCAGACAACGCTCAAGACCCTATTTATTTTCAAATACATTGGCGCCTTCAATTGTTGGGGCTTCGATTGCAGTTTTGGATTTACTTGAGAAAAGTACAGAATTACGGGATAAACTTGAAGAAAACACATTGTACTTCCGTGAAAAAATGACATCCGCAGGTTTTGATATCAAACCGGGAACACATCCAATTGTACCGATCATGTTGTATGATGCAAAACTTTCACAGGATTTTGCAGCAGAATTGCTAAAGGAAGGAATTTATGTGATCGGCTTTTATTTTCCGGTGGTACCAAAAGATAAAGCACGAATAAGGGTGCAATTATCTGCTGCACACACTAGAGAACATCTGGACAAGGCCATTGCAGCGTTTATAAAGATTGGCAAGAAACTAGGAACGATAAATTAGCACGTATATTTTTTTGTATATTTGTACGTACAAAGAAAAGAATATGGCTAATACAAAATTAACGCTCAGCATGGAACCTGAAGTTGTGTATCGTGCTAAAGAATATGCAAAAAAGAGGCATATAAGCCTTTCAAAATTGATTCAGGATTATCTGGATCAATTAAGTAAGTATAAACCTGATCCTGATAATGAAATAGATTCTGATATTTTAGAATTAACGGGAATTTTGAAAGGCAAAATTCCTGATGATTTGGATTTAAAAGAAGCACGTTATCAATATTTAAAACATAAACATGGCTTATAGGTGTATTTTTATTAATAGTGACATTCTTTTAGATATTTTACTAAAAAGGGATCCATTTTATCAATTTGGCCAGAAACTCCTAAATAAGGGCAAAGGTAAAGAAATTGAAATTAGCACTTCAGCATTAATTATAGCAAACATTTATTACATAATTGTCAAGGTACTGGGGAAAAAAGAAGCGAAAGATAAAGTGAATAAACTATTAAAAATGCTGAAGGTATTGCCACTTGATGCAGACTGTATAACTCTTGCTATGAATAGTAGTTTCAATGATATTGAAGATGCAATGCAACATTTTATAGCTATGCAAAATCAGTGCGATGTTATTATTACCCGAAATTTAAAAGACTACAAAAAATCGTTATTACCAATAATGTCTGCAGAGCAGTATCTAAGAACAATTTAAATAATGCAACAAAAAATAACTCAGTATACTTCAGAAATAACTAATTTTCAATCTAAAAATGCTGAAGAGCTTGAATCATTCAGAATTCGATTTCTTGGCACAAAGGGTATTATAAAAGACCTTTTCGAAGCCTTCAAAACTGTTTCTGCAGAAGAGAAACGGGTTCTGGGCAAGGTGCTGAATGAGTTTAAGCAAATGGCTGAAGCCAAATATCAGGCACTGAAAGAAAGTCTGGAGTCTGTTGAAAAAAGCGAAAACTCTGAGCTTGACCTTACTCTTCCGGGAGAAGGATTCGAACTTGGTGCGCGCCACCCCTTATCTCTGGTTAGAAAAGAAATTATTGAGATTTTCAAAAAACTGGGATTCAATGTAGCCGAAGGCCCTGAGATCGAAGACGACTGGCATAATTTCTCGGCACTTAATTTCCCTGAAGAACACCCTGCAAGGGATATGCAGGATACTTTCTTTATTAAAAAAGGAGGAGAAAAGGGGGATATTGCACTTCGTACCCATACCTCATCTGTTCAGGTAAGAATGATGGAAGCAGGTAAACCGCCATTCCGTGCTATTATGCCTGGCAGAGTTTATCGTAATGAGGCTATTTCAGCAAGGGCACATTGTTTTTTTCATCAGGTTGAAGGACTCTATATTGATGAGAATGTTTCGTTTGCCGACCTGAAACAGACCTTATTCCATTTTGTTCAGGAGTTATTTGGGGAGGGTACAAAAGTGCGGTTCAGACCAAGTTATTTCCCTTTTACAGAACCATCAGCTGAAATGGATATTTCCTGTTCTATTTGTAAAGGTGTTGGCTGCCAGTTCTGTAAATACAGTGGCTGGGTGGAAATCCTGGGCTGCGGCATGGTCGACCCGAATGTTCTGGAGAACTGCAACATCGATAGCAAGAAATTTACAGGTTATGCTTTTGGAATGGGAATTGAAAGGATCACCAATCTAAAGTACCAAATTAAAGATCTCAGGTTATTTTCAGAAAATGACATCCGCTTTTTAAAGCAGTTCCAATCAGAAATGATTTGATGAGAACAGGAATTTTAATAGTGCTCATTTCGATTATTTTGCTTTCCTGCACAAAGGATGGCTTAGACCGGATTCCCGAAGCCTATGTAAATTATAGAATCACCATCCAGGAGTTTAATATTAAAAACAAAAATGGTTTGCTGCTGGTCAATAAGATGGATAATACAGGGGTTGCCGGACTGATTATTTACCGCAGGGCAGACAATGCCTACGTAGCATTTGATCGTTGCAGTTCTGTGAATCCGCAAAACAGATGTGCGGTAGTACCGGATGATCCAAACCTGACTGCTACTGATCCATGCAGCGGCGCAAAATTTTCATTATTTGATGGTTCACCTGTGAAAGCTCCGGCGAAGAGACCCCTTAAGGAATATAAAGTAATTATTAGTAATTTTGAAATCTCGGTATTGAACTGATATGGAAGTCGATAAGATCAAGGAAAGTATAAAGAAAGCAGCCCAGGATTTATTCCGAAAATATGGCTACCATAAAACCAGCGTAAATGAGATTGCCAAGCGTGCTAAGATTGCTAAAGCAACCATTTACAAATATTTCGAAAGCAAGGAATTACTGCTGCAGGCTATCCTGATGGAATATATTCAGCAAAGTGTTCACGAAATCATTCATAATTCATCTGAAGAGCTCGATGAGGAAGCTTATCTGAGTATGATCATCCTTAAAACCAGCCGATTATCTTATACCGTGTGCAATGAGTTTATTGGATGGGAATTTATACGTGAGTCGGCCAATTCTCAGGAATTTCTGAAAACTTTATCTGATGATCTTGAGAATCTCCTTATCCAATCTTTCAATCAAACACAACTCTTTAAAGCTGATGATTATATAGAACGCCTTCGCTTTTTGATCAAGGCAAGCAAAAGTATAGTATTCTCATTTGCTTTCACCTCAGTGAGCGATTCTGATGTTCGCAAAAATTTTATATCCTTCCAGAAAGAAATCCTGCCTTATTTAGTTAAGGCTGCCGTAAAATAAGTCGCAATTTCCACGCGGCATTGTAGACTTAAAGTAAATTTAATATTAAACTATTATACCGATTTGGTTTTTGGTATAAATTTTAATATTTTGCTGATGTTAAAAACCAATTATCATCCATGAGCCGCGAAATTTTAATATTGTCCGATTTAATTGATGAGCATTTTGAATTTTAAGTCCTGATTTAAATACTTCGGGATATTATTTTCAAAAAGCTAATCTGTCTGATTTAAACCAGCTTTTTGCATGGCTTTGGCAAATCCTTTGTCATTATATTTCGCAACCCATTCCTAAGATAAAAATCTTTAATTTTGCCGCTCATGAAAAAAATTCCGGCCGACAAAAAATTTTTACAGAATATACAGGTAATCGACATTGCCGAAGAGGGTAAGGGTGTGGGTAAATCAGATGATCTGGTTATCTTCATTGACAAAGCTGTTCCCGGCGACATTGTAGATGTTGAGTTAATAAGAAGAAAGAAAAAGTTCTACGAGGGAAAGATCCAAAATCTTGTAAAGCCTTCCGAACATCGCACTGAGCCTTTTTGCGAACATTTCGGCGTATGTGGTGGCTGTAAATGGCAGCATCTGACTTATGATGCACAATTACAATTCAAACAAAAGAGTGTGAGCGATGCATTGCAAAGGTTGGGCAAAGTAGATGTATCTCATATGGAGTCAATTCTGGGCTCTGCCGAGTCACGCTACTACAGAAATAAACTGGAATATACATTTTCCGATAAACGCTGGTTAACTGACGGAGATATGCGCAATGGTGAAACCATGGAAATGAATGCCCTGGGTTATCACATTCCCGGCCGGTTTGATAAGATCCTTGACATAGATCATTGTTATCTGCAGGCTGATCCATCCAATGAGATCAGAAACAAAGTAAGGGAATATGCACTCAAGGCAGGAATTTCATTTTACAACCTGAAAAATCATGAAGGAGCACTTCGGAATCTGATCATTCGTACCTCCAGCACCGGTGAATTAATGGTGATTGTTGTGTTTGCTTATGCCGATGAAGAACAGATTGGGGGAATGATGAAATTCATAGCTACTGAATTTAAAAGCATAAACTCTTTACTATATATCGTCAATCATAAAAAGAATGATACAATATTCGATCAGGATATTCACACTTACTGTGGAGCAGATCATATTTTTGAAAATATGGATGGATTGAAATTCAAAATCGGTCCGAAATCATTTTACCAAACCAACTCTGCTCAGGCCTTTGAACTTTACAAAATAGCCCGCGATTTCGCCGACTTTAAAGGGGATGAACTTGTTTACGACCTTTATACCGGTGCAGGAACAATAGCCAATTTCATTGCCGGAAAAGTTAAAAATGTTATTGGGGTTGAGTATGTCCCTACCGCAATTGAAGATGCAAAAATCAACTCTGAAATTAATGGAATTAAAAACACCAGCTTTTTTGCCGGTGATATGAAAGATATCCTTAATGAGGATTTTATCAGCGCCCATGGCAAACCCGATGTAGTGATCACTGATCCCCCCCGTGCAGGTATGCATCCTGATGTGGTGAAGCGATTGCTGGAAATAGAAGCTGAAAAAATAGTTTATGTAAGCTGTAATGCAGCAACCCAGGCAAGGGATATTGAACTACTTCAGGCAAAATATGTAGTAGGCAGAATCAAACCAGTGGATATGTTTCCACATACCCAGCATGTTGAAAATGTGGTGCTGCTTACAATTAAAGTATAGATCAAAACCCGGGGCAGATTCTGCCGGGCGTATTAAATTAGATTGCAATGGAAATCAAAGACCTGCTAAATCCTGAAGAAAACACAGAAGGTAATAATAAAGCTAAGGAAAGTCCGCTGAAGAGTCTTGAAACCGATCTGAAGTTTTATAGCGAGTCGGTGAAAGAAGTAGCCATTGAAATAATGGTGGAAGGTATTTCAGAATTTCCAATTTTCGTGGCTCATCAGCATGAAGTAAAATTAGGTGAACCTATTTTAGACAGAAATGAACTGAATACCGGATGGAGCATTCATGCCTCCACAATCGAAGAATTTTCTGAAAAAGGACTTATTCAACCAGATAAGAAAGAAAGGTTCATCAAACAATATAAAGACCCGTACCAGTTTATGTGTGTATTTGTCATTGTTCCTGAAGGAGCTAATTTTATTTTCTTCCCCTATCAATAGAATCTGGATTAGTTGATTTCTTAAATAAATTGAAGGAATAAATAACAAGGTTTGCACAGGAATACGTAATTTGAATCGAAATTTGAGAACAAGATGGCTGTTAAAAAATTACTGATACTCAATAAAACGCAGATTAAGCAGAAGATCGATCGAATGGCCTATCAGATTCTGGAGGATAACCTGAATGAAAAGGAAGTCGTTCTTGCAGGAATTATAGATCAGGGATATATCATCGCTAAACGCCTGAAAAAAGTCATTGAATCTATTTCAGAGATTAAGGTTGTTTTAATGAAGATTGATATAGATAAAGACAGTTCCCATCTTCAGGCCAGTTCGGATATTGATATCAATGCGGTTAAGAATAAGGTTGTTATTCTGGTTGACGATGTGCTGAACAGCGGCCGCACCTTAGCCTATGGACTTGGAGTGTTCATCGATATCCCCTTAAAAAAATTAAGAACGCTGGTCCTGATCGACCGAAGTCACCGTAATTTTCCAATTTCCTCTGATTTTACAGGCCTTGAAATGTCTACACTCGTCAAAGAGCATATTGAGGTGGTGATGGATGATAAATCGAAGGATGATGCTGTTTATTTGAGTTAAGGCAACGCTTCACCCCAAATTCAAATAAAAAGATAAGCGCTCGGCCGTCAGGTCACTCGCACTTACCACATACTTAGCCTGATTATAATATACTTCGCGCTCCTGAAGCTTGCTGCTAATATAATCGATCAGTTCATCCCCTTTGAGATGACGGATCAAGGGACGGTCGGTTTTTGAATGCTCCAGGCGACTTGCCAGAGCCTTTGGCGACAAGGAAAGATAGGCTACTAATCCGTTTTTATTCATCCATTCCATATTATCCCCAAAGCAGGGTGCTCCGCCACCGGTAGCGATAATAACATTCTCCGGAAATTCAGATTTTTGCAAAATATCCCGCTCAAGTTCACGGAATGCACCTTCACCATAGAGTTCGAAATAACTGACAATACTCATTCCTGCCTTAGATTCAATTAACTTATCGAGATCGATGAATTCATATTTTAAATAATTAGCTAGTTTTTTTCCAATGGTTGTCTTTCCACTACCCATAAATCCAATCAGGAATACCTTCATAAAATTCTTTCTCCAAAATCTTTA
Source organism: Sphingobacteriales bacterium 16-39-50 (assembly GCA_002257025.1). Lineage (GTDB taxonomy): Bacteria > Bacteroidota > Bacteroidia > Sphingobacteriales > Sphingobacteriaceae > Daejeonella. Next base: position 83,872 of record NCHA01000006.1, read on the forward strand.
AGTCATATCGCAATAACGGAGGTTATTGTATAGAGCTATTGATAATTAAACTACATTATGTTCTTGGGAATGGGAAATTGAGAATGGAACTAAACGCTGCAATATTTCCTATTCCCAGTTTCCTATTCCCCATTTCCTATTTCCTATTCCCCTCTAAAATATTTCCCCACCAACTCATCATAATCCGGTAAATTACGAAAATGCCATTTATTGATAACTGTCCCATTTTTAAGTAATAACACTCCGGGATTTGCCCTCACCATACTTTTCAGAGGAATGGCATCCGCATAAAAGATCTCCATTACCAGCTTATTTTTTTTGCTGAATGCCTCTGCGTCCTGAGCTGAATTTGAAGTTAGAAAAACCGTCCGGATGTTGAAATTTTCTGCCGCATTAATTGCAAGTGCATTCAGATTACCAATCCCGATCAAATCGGTTTTCGAAAGGTCATAAGCCACAATCACCAGATTATAATAAGGGTTTTCCAAAATCTCAGCATTATAATCAGTCCCCTGACTATCCGTAATTTTCAGATCTTTGATCTTAACTTCAAATCCTTTGCTAATCAGTTTACTTTCAGGATCTCCGGTAATTTCCCAATTCTTATCCTTCCAGATTCCTGAACTCAGATATTCTTTATCAGTTAAGGATTTCGTCTCACCCGTACTCTTATTCTTTAAAGTATAGGTGATTTGATATACATCCTGTGGCGCTCCCGGAGGCATGATCATTAAACTTGGGATATTATTCCCAATCTTATATGGCAGAAAATCAAGAATGGGTAAAAAACTATAGGTATACAAGCCAAATCCGAGGGATATCAGTAGAATGAATCCCAATATCCAATTTTGAGCCCTTTCACTGCTAATCAAAGGCATGATCTCATTGCGCTTTTTATAGATATACAGGATCATGATCAGCAATACAATATCCTTTGAGAAAGACTGCCAAGGAGTCAGTGGAATAGCATCACCAAAGCAGCCACAGGATGTAACTACCTCAAAAAAGGCTGAGTAGAAGGTTAGAAAGGTAAAGAAAATGATTGTTAACAATAAGCCTGAAGCAACATTGCGGGAACGGATGCCGAGGAGCAGCAGTGCCCCGAGAACAATTTCAATAGTACAAAGTAAAATTGCAAATACAGTCGCATAATCATTCAGAAAGGCTATATGAAAAACTTCAAAATACTCCTGCAACTTATAGCCAAAGCCAAGCGGATCATTCGCTTTGATCAGTCCCGAAAAGATAAAGAGTAAACCAACAATCGCTCTCAGCAAATGTAATAAGGCATGTTTCATTGGAATATATTTAATTTAATATCCCGCAAATGCGGGATTAAAATAAAATTCAAGGTTTATAAATCAGGGAGGACCGAAATTCAATCCACCCTATTGGAACTGGCTTCTTAAAGACCGAGTTTGATCAATGCAAAAACAGAATAATTTAGCATATCCTGATAATTTGCCCTGACGCCTTCTGAAGCCAGTGTTTGTCCGGCATTATCTTCAATCTGTTTTACCCTGAGGATTTTCATTAATATAAGATCAGTCAATGAACTGATTCGCATATCCCGCCATGCCTCTCCGTAATCATGGTTCTTGGCAAACATAAGTTCTTTAGTTTCATTTACCCTTTTATCAAAATACATCTCCACTTCATCAAGCGGAAGTTCTGTTCTATTATCGTTTTCGAGATCCATCTGCATCATCGCGATGATGCAATAATTAACGATTCCAATATATTCTGAAGTAATATCCTCTCCTACCTTTGAAACCTTCTTTTCTTCAAGGGTCCGGATTCGCTGAGCCTTGATAAAAATCTGATCAGTTATAGATGATATCCTGAGAATACGCCAGGCAGTCCCATAATCGCTACTTTTCTTTAGAAAAAGTTCTCTGCAAACTTTGATGACACTATCGTATTCTGCTGAAGTTTTATTAATCAAAGCCTTAATATTTTATTTGTTAGAACCATGAAATAATCGGTATTTTGCCAGTACATGACGGGTAAAAATACAGTTTTTCAACAAAAATCTACGTTAAATGTTCGGGGAACGCTCCTTGATCTTTCAAAACCCAAAATAATGGGCATACTGAACCTAACGCCAGATTCCTTTTATGACGGAGGTAGAAATAACAGCTTAGATGATGCCCTAAAAAAGACTGAACAAATCTTGTCGGAAGGTGCAGACCTGATAGATATCGGGGCATATTCATCCCGGCCGGGCGCAGAGCATATCTCCGAAGAAACAGAATCAGAGCGTTTGATACCTGTTTTAAGGGCTATTGTAAGTGAATTCCCGGATGCTCTGCTTTCAATTGATACATTCAGATCTGAAATCGCCCGAACGGCAGTGAATGAAGGTGCAGGAATTATCAATGATATATCAGCCGGATCGATGGATCCTGAGATGTTTCAAACAATAGCAAATCTCGGTGTGCCTTACATTATGATGCATATGAAAGGAACCCCTCAAACGATGGGCTCACAGAATGATTATGAAGATATTACAACTGAAGTTTGTCAATACTTTGCATACAGAATCCAAAAATTAAAAAATCTGGGAGTCAATGATCTGATTGTTGATCCCGGTTTTGGTTTTGCAAAAAATCTGGAACAGAATTATGAAATATTGGCTAATCTTGAACACTTAAAATCTGCCGGACATCCGGTTCTCGCGGCACTTTCACGCAAATCGATGATCTATAAACTGCTTGAGACTGATGCAGAACATGCACTGAATGGCACAACCGCTGCAAATACAATTGCGCTGATAAAAGGAGCAAACATTCTCCGTGTACACGATGTTAAAGAAGCGACTGAGGTTGTTAAAATTGTTAATCAGATGAATATTCAGCGCTAAATTAGTTTTGCGGCGTATGATTTCTCAATACTAAATACTCACTACTCAATACTAATTTCCAAAGCAAATCGCAATTATTATTTACATTTATAGAATGGAAGGATTTGACTTTAGTTTCCTTAATCTTCGCTTTCTGGATCTCCTGGATATTGTACTGGTTGCACTTATTATTTATTACATATACAACCTGATCAGGGGAACAATTGCGCTGAATATATTGCTCGGACTAGTGATCATTTATGCCGCATACATTCTGGTAAAGCAGGCACAAATGCGACTACTTACTGAATTATTGGGGGCATTTGTTAGCGTAGGTTTCATCGCGCTGATTGTGGTATTCCAGCAGGAGATCAGGCGGTTCCTCTTACTCATAGGCCGAAATGCATCGCTTCAGAAAAACAAGGCCTGGTGGTCCTTTCTGTTTGGCAGGAAAGAGATTGTTAAAAATAATTCGATCAGGATTAAGCCAATTATTGATGCCTGCAAGAGTCTTCAAAAGAGCAGGACAGGTGCTCTAATTGTATTTGCTAAATATTTTGATGAACAATTTTACCAGAATAGCGGAGAAATCATTGAAGCAAAAGTTTCCAGGCGACTATTGGAAAGTATTTTCCAGAAAACGAGTCCGCTGCATGATGGAGCAGTAATTATCTCCGAAAACCGTATCAAATGCGCCAGCAGTATCTTACCCCTTACAGAAAACGATAAGCTGCCACCACAATTCGGACTCAGACACAGGGCAGGAATAGGGATTACTGAAATGAGTGATGCCGTCGCAATAATAGTATCCGAAGAAACCGGGGAAATCTCCTATGCCAAGCAAGGACGGGTCAGAATGAATTTAAGTTTTTCGGAACTGGATAAGCTTCTGAACAAGGATTATTAAAATTTCAGACAAAAAAAATCCCGCATTTAGTGCAGGACTTAATAGAGAAATTTATTTCTGATCAGCAAAAATGATCAAATGCCTGTTGCAGATTATCCGCAATCATCTGTGCGGGACGTCCTTCAATCTGGTGACGCTCAATCATATGAACTAGTTTACCGTCCTTAAATAATGCAATTGCGGGGGAAGAAGGGGGGTAAGGCAACATAAAAGCCCTGGCCGTATCAACAGCATCTTTTTCCATTCCTGCAAAAACGGTAACAAATTTATCCGGGTGTTTTTCATGCTGTACTGAAATTCTGGCAGCGGGACGTGCATTAGCAGCCGCACAACCACAAACAGAATTCACCATGACCAATACCGTTCCGTCTGATTTTATGGCTTGTTCAACTTCCTCAGCAGTTCTCAAATCCTGAAAACCTGCATTTACAAGTTCCTGACGCATTGGAGCAACTAAATATTCTGGATACATATCTTAATTAATTTAATCTTAAAAATTGAATAATATACAAAGTTAAGTATTTACAAATGATATGATGTATTTTGAAATCGTTTGACTTTTAGATTACTAAGGGAGTTGTAAGTTGTAGGTTATAAGTAACAAACTGTACGGTTTACTGTCCCGAGATCAATGCATGAAGCCTAAGTTAAATAAACCGGATCGAAGCGGCAGCTTTTGGCTAAGGAAAACTCGAATATTTACTCTCCATTTTATAGCCAAAACTATAGCAGAGAGCCGGACTATCTTATCCCAAGCACCACAAATTTGCTTTCATTAAACAAATCGTTACTAAATTCATTATCAAAAATATAAAACCAGTCACCGAATCTTCTAAGCAAAACTTCTTGGCTAATTAACCTCCAAACTTTTTGAATTGACCAAAGTATACTCTACCTTTGCAAACAATTTTCTTTTAACTGAAAGAAAATTATAATTATCCATTTATCGTGCGGTAAAACGCATTTAAACAAAAAACTATGTCATCAGTAGAGACAAATTATGTTCCTTACAAAGTTAAGGACATTTCATTAGCAGAATGGGGCCGTAAAGAGATCGGTCTTGCTGAAGCAGAAATGCCAGGATTAATGGCACTTCGCGAAGAATTTGGTGCATCAAAACCTCTTAAAGGTGCACGTATTGCAGGATGTTTACACATGACCATCCAGACAGCTGTCCTGATTGAAACTCTTGTTGAGTTAGGAGCTGAAGTAACCTGGTCATCATGTAACATTTTCTCAACTCAGGATCATGCTGCTGCTGCAATTGCTGCTGCAGGAATTCAGGTATATGCCTGGAAAGGTCTGAATGAGGAAGAATTTGACTGGTGTATTGAGCAAACCTTACATTTCGGTCCGGATCGCAAACCATTAAACATGATTCTTGATGATGGTGGTGATTTAACTAATATGGTATTTGACAGGTTCCCTGAACTGATTGCAGGTATCAAAGGTCTTTCTGAAGAAACTACTACCGGTGTTCACCGCTTATATGAGCGTATGAAAAACGGAACATTGCACTTACCTGCAATCAACGTAAATGATTCAGTTACCAAGTCTAAGTTTGACAATAAATATGGTTGCCGTGAGTCATTGGTTGATGCGATCCGTCGTGCAACTGACGTAATGATGGCTGGTAAAGTTGCTGTTGTTTGTGGTTATGGTGATGTTGGTAAAGGTTCAGCAGTTTCATTAAGCTCTCAGGGAGTTCGTGTAATTGTAACTGAAATTGACCCTATCTGTGCTTTACAGGCAGCAATGGAAGGTTATGAAGTAAAGAAATTAGCTACGGCAATTAAAGAAGCAGATATCGTAGTAACTACTACCGGTAACTGTGACATCGTTCGTGGTGAGCATTTCCTTGCTTTAAAAGACAAAGCTATCGTTTGTAATATCGGCCACTTCGATAATGAGATCGATATGGCATGGTTAAATGAAAACTATGGCAATACTAAAGTTGAGATCAAACCACAGGTTGATAAATATACCCTGAATGGTAAAGATGTAATCGTACTTGCTGAAGGCCGTTTAGTGAATTTAGGATGTGCAACTGGTCACCCTTCATTCGTTATGTCTAATTCATTTACTAATCAGACCTTAGCTCAGTTAGAACTTTGGACAAACACTGATAAGTATGAGAACAAGGTTTATGTTCTTCCAAAATACCTGGATGAAAAAGTAGCCCGTTTACATCTTGCAAAGATCGGTGTTGAACTTGAAACATTAGATCAGCATCAGGCTGATTATATTGGTGTTCCAGTTGAAGGTCCTTTCAAAGCAGATACTTACAGATACTAAATAATTGACAGTTGATACCCGATAGCTATCGGGTTGACAGTTGATAATTATCTGTTAGCAGGTAACTAGTAAAGAAAACTTTCTTACAAATTTCATAGAAATGCTTACCCAAGGGTAAGCATTTTTTTTGCATCACATTTTTAAAGGAAATCAGCTAATCCTGTGAAATTTCAGAACCTGATCCATCTGCCTGATTGTAACACTTTTACAATGAGACAGATGTACAAATTCAAAAGGAGCATTGATATTGAAATCTTTTTCCGATGCAGTATTAAACAATCCTGTACATTCAATTTTCCCTTCTGGACTGTACCTCGTAATTCTATAATCCTTTCCTTCACGCACAATAGTAAACCATGAGCCTGCCCCTTCCCCTGCAAGCCATTGGCTATTTTCAGGGATACCTTCTGCCAATTCAGGAGCACTAAGCGTAATGTAGAGATGCTGCTTGGTTTTCATAAAATCTCCTCTCCCAATCAATGATTCTGAATCATAGCAATTTTGTTCCTCAAACTATTTACATTGCCAATGGGACTGGGTGAAATGGTTAAAGGAACGAATAGTTTTAGTTTGTCAAAAATTGGAGGGTCTCCCGACAAAACGACACTTCGCACAAAACGTGAGCAATTTGTTCCCTGTATGACAAACGGACCGTATTTCCAGGGACTCATATCCTGCATTTTTTTTGCGAAGCAAAAAGCTTTTTCAAAATTTATTCTTGTGTAGGATGCATGAAGAGTTCCACTGCCATGACAAGATTTATTCTCAGTAAGTTCAAGTAAAATTTCTTTGAAATTCAGCAATTCATTTCTCAATATTGAAACCTGTGCCTGTGTATAAATCTGCAAATCATGGTCTGTTTCCACATCCCTAACCCTGCCCTGTCCAAATGGAGCATGGTATCTGCCAAAATCAAAATAATAGCAATTCCCAGTTTCTATCTCAATGAGAACCACTGCAGAATGACCAACCTTATAATAATTATTTTTACTAAAACCCAATAGGTCCATTATGGAATCATACCATGCACCGGCTTGTTTGCACAAGGTTTCCGGCCATGCAATACTTATTGCGAAACCTGTATGCATTGAAGATCAGATAAATTAATGCTTGTCAGACTATTATCCCCTAAGTCAAGGTAATTGAATGTTTCACTTTCTTCAATTATTCTGAATTGAGAAATACTTAAGGTTTGAAGATTGTTTTCTCTTTTCATTAATATATTAACCCTGTCGATATCACTATGGTTTACAGAATGGAAATTCAGAATATTTAAATCCTCAAATTCACTGTTTTTAATTAACCAGTTCTTAAACCAGGTTTTTCGCAGGTCCCTGTCGGCATCCGAATAAAGAGTAGCCGATGACCAGATAGCTGGCGAATTCTGATCAATTTTTTGAATATGCTTTTTTGAGCCATCCCAAACTAGTTGATTAAATTCAGGTTCATTCAAGTAATCAATCAGCAGAAGTGTGAAAGGTTCAACATTATCCAGATTGATTTCGGCCATGAATTCAGTTTGGGATCTAAAGCCGAAACTATCCAATAAAACACGACCCCTGCTTTTTGCATAATAATCCTGCTTAATATGGTTTTGAAAAGCCCCGTTTAGCAGACAGGCAATCTGCTTTTTGTGATTTGCGGCAATCCAGGTACCTCCGGCCACCACATCTTTGGGATAAACCAGGATGTTACTATTATCTGTATAGATTTGAGGCTTAAGTGTATCGCGCAAAGTCAACTCATCCCTGCTTGATGTCAAAATAAATCCTTCTTTAAGCGGTATGTAGCTTACTGTGCACATTGCTGCTTATATCTTATCGTAGCCGGCGCTACACCAAAACCTTCATTAATTAAATGATCCATTTTCTGTTCGATCAATCCAATTTTAATCAATGCCTGATGGTGAATACTATGTTCAAGACAATAAGCCAATTCACGATCTGTTGATGTTCTTATCGTTTTAAGAGTCTCAGTTTCTGAAGAAAAGTTGCCAACTAAATTTATCTCCTGAACAGTGCTAAGACATTCAATATTATCACATATCCTGTCAATACAGGAAATTGCAGATACAGGATTCTGCTCCAATTCAGGGTCTCTGTCTCTATTATCGTAATTGATAAATCCGCGACTAACACCATTAATTACACACAAATAAAACTCCAATATATGACGTACATGCTGACCAATACTTGCATCAGACAATAATTGTGATTTATAACCGTATTGTCCCTCTTCAAAAGAGGCAATCAGGGTCTTTATTTGTTGTAAGTTTTCCTTGCAGTGGATTATCATATTATAGGTATTTGGAATTCCTATCAGGAAATATTGCTTTTTACTAAATTTAGTTTAATATATACGGTAAATACTCCAGTTTTGATTTATAAGAAAGACATTACCCCCTTTTTAAAGTTCTCTGATTCATTTTGGATATTCTTTCTCCCAAATCAAGAAAATTTTTCGCATTTAAGAAACCATCGGTTCTGTAAACCACTTTACCGTCTGAGTTGATAAATAAGAAAGTTGGATATCCCCGAACCTGGTATTTACGCGCCAAGGCTGGCCCATCCCCCTTCTCACCATTAAGGGAAATATTAACAAATGCGGAATTGTACTGCTCCCCAACTGCCTTACTCCTGAATGTAGTCATTTTCAGTTCAATACATGGTCCACACCAGGATGCGTTTACATATAAAAAGATAAGTTTATTTTCCTTTTTAGCCATTTGAAGGGCTTCAGAAAACGTATTTTTTCTAAACTGTAAACCAAAAGCTAATTCTGGCCTTAGTTCTGCTTTAACATACCCGGAGGCTATTAAAAGGATGACTAGAAATACTCTAATTGCTTTTTTCATTTAATCAATTGTTATTAAAGCGCAGAAAAAACTTTATCAGATGCACTGATAAATCCCTGACTAATTTTAATCCTGGTTTCTTGCTCAACAGAAACAATAATTAACGTAAAATAGGCAATAAAGCAGAAGATTAGATTTTCCATTTTGCTTGATTTGTGTTTAATATTCAGCATCAACAGTCACCTCTACAATTTTTGCAATGTTTGTTGAAGGCTTGCCTTTCTCAAATGCGACTCCATAATCGGCCAGTTTTAAATTGAATTTGCTAAGAACCTTTATTTTAGTCCCGTTAACTATAATTGTTGCTTTCTCATTGATGGGATTACTTTTCCCATTAATGGTCATCTCACCTTTAAAAGTGGTATAATAAGTTCCGTTTTTATCAGGATTAAAATCTGCCAAATTGCTGAGTTTTGCTACCAATTTTGCTTTCGGGTTAGCTTTGGTATCCAGAAAATCTTCAGAGTTGAAATGCTTTTGCATCAATGCCTTCTCAAACTCAAAGCTTTGCATTGGTACCGAAAATACTACTTCACCCGTTTGTGTATCGAATGTGCTGACAGATTTGTAATTATTAGCTTCAATATTTTCAGCAGCGGTTGTGCTGAAGAATTTAATATGAGTTTTAGTACTTAGCATTTTACCTGGATTGGGAGTGAATGCAACGAAAGCAAATATTACTAAACTTAAAATTCCTGAAACTGTTATCCTTTTCATATTAATTGTTTTAAAATTATTTATTTGATTATTTATTCATTGATATCAGATCGCACTTTTCCATTATCACATTTTCGTACATATTTAAATCGCTATCAAAAGAAGCACCTGAGCGGATTACCCCCTTGATGGAAACTAAATTGCCCATTTTCAACCTTGCCGCATTTGCATTTGTTTCCTTAATGAAGGTGCAACTCACGCCTGCCAAATCCTCATCGGATTTTATAATTACAACAGTATTACCATTAAAATCTTCAGATATATCATTCACAATTCCTGAAATCTCAAAAATTTTGGATTCCCCCTGACTATCAAGGTATTTCTCATTAGCTTCTGATGGATTCGCTAAATATTCATTCACTAATTGTGATGAAGTCAACACGTAATCGGTTCGAGTTGCCTGAACATCCCTCTGGGGCATATTGAATAAATAAAAACCGAAAACTCCTCCCAGCAGTACTAAAATGCCAACTACAATTAGTGAAATCCTGATAACTTTATTTTTAGTCATAACCAATTCAATTTTTGTTTGTTTGAATGATTAGACGAAAGGGACTGGCTTACCTGACAAAAAAAATGAAAATATTTTTAGAGGGCTTTTATAGCTTGAAAAAGGGGCAATATTTAAGAGAAATTATGTGCAGACCTGAACAGGAATTCAGTTTAAAATAAAGGGAAAGTGACCTAAGGTAAAAGCAGAATATTTCATTGTGATGTTATTGAATTTTGGAGATAATCCGTTCTTTTAGCTTCTCATTTCTGACAATAGTATCCTTTTGACCTTCTTGCTTTTTTAAATACTTTTTTAAAGCTTTATTGATCAATAAGCTTTGAGCATAATAGGCTGTACATGCTTTGCACATCAACAGATGTAATTTAAGCTGTAAACCACTTTTAAGCGAAAGCTCACTTTCTTGCTTCCTTTCAATTAGCTCAGTTGCATGTTTACATGTTAAAAATAGTTTACTCATCATTTTATATTTTCCAGTGCATTTCGATACATTTTTTTAACAAGAGCTTTGCTCTATGCATTATCTGCCAATAGTTAGACGTACTGAGACCCAATTCCTGACAAATCTCTGCGGTTTCCTTTTCCAAAAGATATTTAGAGCTTATGGCTAATCTCCATTTAACGGGAAGGTCGTCCATGCATAATTTCATTGTAGCATTAAAATCCTCATCGTCAAGGAGGTGTTTTTCATCCTCCCATATTGAATTTTGATTTCCAGAATTCCATTCCCCATTCATATTAAACATAGAATCAGTCATATTAAATGCCTTATCTTCCTCTAATTGATCCAAGCTCTGGTGCCTGTTAGATTTATTTCTATAGTGATCAATTATCTTGTTGTTCAAAATAGAAGTCAGCCAGGTTTTTATATTGCTTTTATTTTGAAAACCATCAAAAGCCGCAAAAGCGGCAAGAAAAGTTTCCTGTACAAGGTCCTCCGCGATCTCTACCGAGGAAGTCCTGTTTAATGCACGGGTGTATAATGAATCTGAATATTCTAAAACCCAGTCTTTTACGGTTGAATGTTTCTCTGCTTCGCTTACATTGGCCATTAAATCATCGGAATTTAGATTTGTTGAATTATCAAAAGCTATTGGAATTTAATCCATCAACGGTTGCAGAATATTTAATGTAGATTTTCTAAGTTATTGCAATTTGTCTGAAAACTAAAATCAATTGAGTTAATCCTGTTGTAAATCCAAAACCTGATAATATTCATATCCGATAGGATACTTAGTACTTAGAAATTGACTAAAAAAAGTACAAATTAATAAAGGGTACTCATTAGATCTCTGGTATATTTTTAGAGAAGGTATTAATCAATAATTATCCCACAGGCCCTCTCCTGCCAAAACTAACCTTAAACTCTGAACCTTCTCCTTCCTTACTTTCAATGCTGATCAGCGCAGCATTTTCATCAGCAAACCTTTTAACCAGCAAAAGTCCAATTCCTATGCCTTTCTCATTCTTAGTACCGTAAGTACTAATCTCCTTACCGGCAAGATTGAACAGCTTACTGATCTTTTCAGCAGGAATTCCGATACCCGAATCCTTAATATGGATTGCTATGCGATCAGCATCTGCAGTATAGAAAATTGATATTTCACCATCTTGCGGAGTGAATTTTATTGCATTGGCAATCAGGTTCTGAATTATAATCCTGACATGGTCGGGATCTGCAAAGACATTCGTATCCGGCGACGGAAAATGCTTAAGTTCAATATTCTTTTCCTTTAAAAGAATATCATAGATACTGAGAATCTCATCTGCCTGCCTGCTAAGATCGAGGCTCACCGGCCGGGCATTTATACCCAACTGCTGACTGCTTGCCCATGTTACAAGATTATCCAGCATATCAGATGTTTCCCTCAACTTTTCATAGAAGCCATCCAAAAAGAATTTTAGCTCAGCCTCCGAAAGACCGCCTTCCCTCATCATCTCCATAGCCTTAAGGATAGACCCAAACGGTGCCCGCAGATCATGACCGATAATTGAGAATAACTGATCCTTAGTCTGATTTAACGTCTCCAATTGGACATTCTGCTTAAGAATCAACTGATTTTGCTCTTCTACAGCCTGAGATTTGATTTTTAAATCATGGTTCAGTTTACTTTTTTGCCGGGAGAATCTAAAAATCAATATCGTCTTGATCAGGAGAAACAAAGCCAGAGCGGCAATTACGATGGTCACCTTCCTGATGAACTTCAATTGCTCCCTGTTTTGTTCATTCAGCTTCTGTAACTGAAGATTTTCGGATTGCTTTAACTGAAGGTGAAGACGGTTAATTTCCTTTTCTTTTGCCTCATTGAACAAGCTGTCACTATAAAGCTTTTCAAGCTCAAGATATTTAAACGCATTTATATAATCATTCTGCTTCTGATGAGCAGCATAAAGAATTTTAAGAGCGCGTGAAATATCATATTTCGCATTCACCTGTCTGGCATAAAGCAATGCTTTCTCTGCATTATCAATGGCTTCTGCTAAAAGCCCTCTTTCAAATTGTATGCGGGCAATACCTGAATAAGCTAAACTATATTCCCAGCTATTTTTATATTCCGGTTTACTAAGAACTAAACGATAATGCTCCAAAGCTCTTTCATACTTTTTGAGGGAATAGTACGTCTCAGCCATTCGGTTCAATAACATTGCTGAATAGCTATTCAAACTGTGCTTTTTGCAGTGTTCAAGACCAATTCCAAGATATTTAAGAGCTACATCCGGGCGATTGTATTCAGTATAGGCAAGACCCAGATTTATATAAACCGAAGCCTGAATCTTCACACTATTTATTTCAGTTGCCAGTTTCAATGCTTTTAAGAAATCCTGAATAGCCTCTTCATTTTTATTCTGGGTTAAATGAATCAGCCCAATACTATTTAATGCATAGGCCAGTCCGAGCTTGTCATTAATCTTCTCACTGGCGCTTTTCGCGGAGATAGCATGTTTGAGGGAAAGATCATAAGAACCTTTAACATAATATGCTTTGGCCATATTACCAATCGCTCTTGCTTCTCCCAAAGGATATTTAACTTTTCGGGCAATCTGAATGGATTCGGTAGCAAAATAGATCATACTATCCGGCTTAACAAGCATATACTCTGTTGATATTGAATTCAATAGATTGACTAACCCGGTATCAGGAGGCGTCGGATAGTTCAGAATTTTTGCTCTTAATACCTCTTTTGCTGATTCCTGAGAGAATCCTACGGACAAAAAAACTAGTTTAAATACCAGGAAGCAGAGAAAGCGTTTATTCATAGATGTTTCGTAAAACTAAAAAAAATTGCTTCATTAATTACATGGGCATTTTTCATTTTTCTAAGAAAATAATTTAACGCGAGTTCGATATTAAACAATCTAAAGATTAATATTTAACCACCTAGATTGAATTTATTATGCTTTAAGGGAAACATAGATTGAAAATCATATGGATTGAAGCGAAGCTTCAAGGCTATCTGTGTCTAAAATTTAGGTTAGAAACTATAAAATGCTATGTTTCTATGTGGTTTTTAAAATATTATGTCGAGTTCACGTTAATTTAGACACTTAACTTACCTTTGCACTATGGCTAAACTCTCTGTAAACATCAATAAAATAGCTACGCTTCGTAATTCAAGAGGTGGCAATAACCCTGATCTGATTAAAGTTGCCCTGGATGCCGAACGATTCGGAGCGGAGGGAATAACCGTTCATCCACGTCCGGATGAGAGGCATATCCGCTATCAGGATGTATTCGACCTGAAAAAGGTGATACAGACGGAGTTTAATATTGAGGGTAATCCCAAAGAACAAAAATTTGTGGATTTGGTTTTAGCCAATAAGCCAGCACAGGTTACATTGGTACCTGATGCTGAGGGTCAGTTAACATCCAATCATGGTTGGGATACGATCAAACATCAGGACTATCTTAAAGATATTATAGCTGAGTTTAAATCCAAAGGCATTCGTGTATCCATTTTTGTTGATCCTGCAGAAGAAATGGTTGAAGCCGCAGAGCTTACAGGAACAGATCGCATTGAACTTTACACTGAATCGTATGCCAGTAATTATCATGCCGACAAGGAACTTGCAATTAAACCATATATCGCAGCTGCCCGGCTTGCCAACAAATTGGGGCTGGGTATAAATGCAGGACATGATCTTGATTTGCATAATTTAAATTACTTTTCAAAAAACATTCCCGGATTACTCGAAGTGAGTATCGGGCATGCACTTATTTGCGACTCTCTGTATTTGGGTTTGGAAAATACCATCCAAATGTACCTGAGGGCACTAAAGAATAATTAATCTCATAACCTGCACTATTCCTTGCGTATGATTCAAACACTGGACATTGATAAATTTCTGCAACTGGCCGAAACTATCCCGGTGATTGATGTCAGAACCCCGCTTGAGTTTGCGCACGCACATATTCCGGATGCTCATAATCTTCCCATCTTTTCAAATGATGAAAGGGTTCAGGTAGGTACAACTTATAAGCAAAAAAGTCGTGAAGCTGCAATTCTGCTTGGATTTGATCTTACCGGTCCGAAATGGTCAGGTTTTATTAAGCAAGCCCTCAAGATTGCTCCCGGGAAAAAGATCCTGGTTCACTGCTGGCGTGGTGGTATGCGCAGTGGTGCAATGGCCTGGGCATTAAATCTTTATGGTTTTGAAGTCTTTCTTCTTGAAGGCGGTTATAAACGATACCGTAACTGGGTGCTCGATCAATTTAAAGAAACTTATTCTATACTCATTTTGGGAGGAATGACGGGCTCCGGGAAAACAAAGACGCTCAATCATCTCAAATATCATTCACAACAGGTTATCGACCTTGAAGACCTTGCGCAACATCAGGGTTCTTCTTATGGATCAATGGGTCAGCTAATTCAGCCCAGTCAGGAGCAATTCGAAAATTTACTCGCCCGGGAACTGAATAAAATTGACAAAAACACTCCACTTTGGCTGGAGGATGAGAGTTTATCGATAGGCCGGTGTTTTATTCCCAATCCCATTTTCCATCAAATGCGCCAGGCTCCTGTGATGAAAATCATAGTACCTTTTCAGGAGAGAGTTGATTTTCTTGTAAAGGAATACGGAGTACTTGACAAGGAGTTTCTGATTGAAAGTACATTGAGAATCGGAAAAAGACTTGGTCCAGAGCAAACCCGCGATGCGGTTCTGGCAATCAGAGAAAACCGGATGGATGATTTTATTAAAATTGTATTGGTCTATTATGATAAAACCTATGCCAACGGGCAGGGAAAAAGGGAAAAAGAAAGCATCCATATCATTCAATGCAGCAGTACAAATGCAGAAGAAAACTGCACACTACTGTTGAATCACATTAAATCAAGCTTTATGATCAATACAAATTTTTAATTTCATGTTTTCCATTTCTTATCTCAATACTCATATCTCAATACTCACTACTTATTTATATGATCCCCGAAGAAATAAAATTAACTCAATATTCACATGGTGCAGGCTGTGGTTGTAAAATTAGTCCGGCAGTATTAGACATTATTCTGCACAGCCCAACCAGCCACCAGGCCGACCCTAACTTACTGGTAGGGAATAATACCAGGGATGATGCAGCAGTACTCGATCTTGGTAATGGGAATGCACTCATTTCAACAACGGATTTTTTCATGCCAATTGTGGATGATGCCTATGACTTTGGCCGAATAGCCTCAGCCAATGCCATCAGCGATGTTTATGCGATGGGAGGGAAGCCAGTATTAGCCATCGCTATATTGGGATGGCCGATCGATAAATTATCGCCCGAAGTTGCACAAAAAGTGCTCGAAGGTTCCAGGGCAATTTGTGCGGAAGCGGGAATTACCCTCGCCGGAGGGCATAGCATTGATTGCCCTGAACCTGTATTTGGTCTGTCTGTCAATGGCATAGTCGATATTAAACATTTAAAGCAAAACTCCACTGCAGGGGCAGGATGCAAGCTTTATCTTACCAAAGCGCTTGGAGTAGGAATCCTGACCACGGCACAAAAAAAGGGAATTCTAAAACCGGAACACGCAGCCATTGCCCCAAAAAGCATGTCGATGTTAAATAAAATTGGTGAAACACTAGGCAAATTGGATTATGTAAAAGCAATGACAGATGTTACAGGTTTCGGATTACTAGGGCATCTTTCAGAAATGTGTGAAGGCAGTAATTTACAGGCTGTCATTGAATTTGATAAAGTTCCAAAAATTGAGGTGATCGAAGAATACCTTGATCAAAATTCAGTCCCGGGAGGTACGAACAGAAACTGGAGCAGTTACGGCCATAAGATTGATTCGGGCAGTAAAACACTGACCCGGAAAACTACTATCCTTGCTGATCCGCAAACCAGCGGAGGCCTGCTGGTTGCTGTGGAAGAATCGAAAACAGCTGAGTTTGAAGAAGTACTTCGGTCAAATGGTATTCCTGAATCAAATATTATATGTTTCGGATCTTTAAGGGAGAAGACAGGAGATTATCTGGTAGAAATAATTTAAAAGGGTATAGCTCCTGTCGTTAAGTATGATTTACTCTGGAATTGCTTATCTTTAAGAAACACGATTATGAAAAGAACAGTTTTCTATTTATTCATTGCTTTGGGATTCAGCTTCATCAGCGGATGCGGGACTGAAACAACAATCAATGACGACGAGGCGGCATCCGTAATCTCAAATTATCTGGATGAAAATCCGGAATATAAAACAGCCAGTTTCAATTTTGGTGAAATGAAATTCCGTCAAAATAAAGATCAGGTGGAGTTAAATAAGTACAAGGAACTGGAAGAATCCGGGTACATTACCATGGATGTGCAGGAACAAAAGAAGGTTTTCCTTTCCAAAGACAGTTCATTTGTTTATTTGATCAAATTAACGGAGAAAGCAGCACCATTTGTTCTGGAGCAGGGTAATGATAAGGCAAAGGTCAAGACTATCATTTATGAAATGGATAATGATAAGCCCGTTAATTTTGTAAAAACCAATGATAATTCTGCAAAAGTGACCGTTACTTTAGTTAAGGCTGAAACAGACTTCTACCCTTTTGACAACAACAAAGGTTCAAACAGTGAGTTTATTACAAAAACCTATAAACTCAAACATAAGAAAGATGAAGGCTGGGTTGTTTCCGGTGAAAAATAAATTTCAAAAAATGCTGAAAATCAGTAGTATTCAGCCTTTTTAGATATGATAACTGCTCTCTTCAATTATTGACAAGAATATTTCATGCAATTTATTCCTGCAATTAAATAATGTGCTGAAAATCCTTATTTTTGCCTCATAAAAACTCCCCTCTTTTTAATGAAGCTTAATATAGATTATCAGGAAAAATTTGAGCAGCGTCATATTGCTCCGAATGAGCAGGACACCGCAAAAATGCTAAGCACCATTGGTGTGAATTCCATTGACGAATTAATCAGTCAAACAGTACCTCCAAATATCAGATTAAAAAATAATCTGAACCTGCCGGCAGCAAAGAGTGAAGCCGATTACCTGAATGATCTGAAACAAACAGCATCTAAAAACAAAGTTTTCAAATCGTACATCGGTCAGGGTTACCATGATGTAATTGTTCCGGGTGTCATTCAACGGAATATTCTCGAAAACCCGGGATGGTATACACAGTATACTCCATATCAGGCTGAAATTGCACAGGGGCGTTTACAGGCATTGTTAAATTTCCAGACCATGGTGATGGATCTCACCGGAATGGAAATTGCGAATGCTTCACTTCTGGATGAAGGAACTGCCGCTGCCGAAGCGATGTTCATGCAATACAGCCTTCGTAAAAATGAGAATGCAAAGGTGTTTTTTGTCTCGGAAGAGGTTTTAGCTCAGACTATTGACATCCTTCAAACCCGCGCTGC
Source organism: Sphingobacteriales bacterium 16-39-50 (assembly GCA_002257025.1). Taxonomy (GTDB): domain Bacteria; phylum Bacteroidota; class Bacteroidia; order Sphingobacteriales; family Sphingobacteriaceae; genus Daejeonella. Next base: position 101,841 of record NCHA01000006.1, read on the forward strand.
CCCTTATGGAATTCAGATACTTATCGGCAGCCATGAAACAGTGAATCTGGATGAGACAATGTTTGGGGCTATTGTTCAATACCCTGCAGCTAAAGGTCAGATTTATGATTATTCAGATTTTGCAGGCAAAGCACATGAGAAAGGCATAAAACTTACAGTAGTTGCCGATATCATGGCACTTGCTTTATTAAGTCCTCCGGGAGAATGGGGTGCTGATATCGTAGTTGGCTCAAGTCAGCGATTTGGTATTCCAATGGGTTTTGGCGGACCTCATGCCGCATTTTTTGCTACGAAAGAGGAATATAAGCGTTCTTTACCGGGCAGGATAATTGGGGTAACCATTGATAGTGCCGGAAACTATGCACTGCGTATGGCACTTCAAACCCGTGAGCAGCATATCAGAAGAGATAAAGCAACCTCAAATATTTGCACTGCGCAGGCACTTCTCGCAATCATGGCAAGTATGTATGCGATATACCATGGTCCTAAAGGAATTAAGCAGATTGCTGAACGAATCCACGGACTAAGTGTATTTTTATCTCAAGCCCTTGAGAGCCTTGGATATAAACAGGAAAATAAATTTTTCTTTGACACCATTAAATTAGAACTGGGAGATCTGATCAACCCAATCCATGCAGAAGCTCTTAATAATGAAGTAAATCTGAACTATGAAGGTTCTTTGGTTAGCATAACGCTTGATGAAACCACTACTCCCAATGATGTTCTGACAATCATCCGCTTCTTTGCAAAAGTTATGGGTAAAAATGCTCATGAGCTGGATTTGGATCAAATTAAATCAGGGATTAGTAGTCATATCCCTTCCCAGTTACAAAGGGAATCGGCTTATTTAACACACCCGGTATTTAACTCATATCATTCTGAGCATGAAATGCTCAGATATATTAAGTCACTTGAAGCAAAGGATCTTTCACTTTGCCATTCAATGATTGCATTAGGTTCTTGTACTATGAAGCTCAATGCCACAACAGAAATGATCCCTGTTACCTGGGCAGAATTCAGCAAGATTCATCCATTTGCACCTATCGATCAGGTTGGAGGATACATGCAGATCTTCGATGAGCTGAATAAATGGTTGAGTGAAATAACCGGTTTTGCCTCTATGAGTTTGCAGCCAAATTCTGGTGCTCAGGGTGAGTATGCCGGACTTATGGTTATTCGCGCATATCATTTAGACAGAGGCGATACTCATAGGAATATTGCCTTGATTCCTTCTTCGGCCCATGGGACAAACCCTGCATCAGCAGCCATGGCAGGGATGAAGATAATAATCGTTAAATGCGACGAAAGGGGCAATATCGATGTAGCCGACCTGAAAGCGAAAGCTGAAGAACATGCTTCTGATCTTTCTTGTCTGATGGTAACTTATCCTTCAACACATGGAGTATTCGAGGAATCGATTATCGAAATCTGTGAAATCATCCACAAGAATGGCGGACAGGTTTATATGGATGGAGCAAATATGAATGCTCAGGTTGGACTAACCAGCCCGGCAGCAATCGGTGCCGATGTCTGTCACCTTAATCTGCATAAAACATTTTGTATCCCTCATGGAGGTGGTGGTCCTGGAATGGGCCCAATAGGCGTAGCAAAACATCTGGTGCCATTTTTACCGGGACATGCCGTTGTTGATATGGGTAATGAAAAATCAATTTCTGCGGTTTCATCAGCACCATGGGGCTCAGCCTCAATTCTAATCATATCACATGCATATATTGCGATGATGGGCGGCGAGGGATTGACCAATGCAACCAAATTCGCGATTCTGAATGCCAATTATATTAAAGCCCGGCTTGAGAATTCTTACCCTGTTCTTTATTCGGGAAGTCAGGGCCGCTGTGCACATGAGATGATCCTGGATTGTCGTGCTTTCAAGGCATACGGTGTAGAAGTTACTGATATTGCCAAGCGACTGATGGATTATGGTTTCCATGCACCAACAGTGTCATTCCCGGTTGCAGGCACGGTCATGATAGAACCAACCGAATCAGAACCTAAACATGAACTGGATCGTTTTTGCGATGCAATGATTGCTATCCGTGCTGAAATATCAGAAGTTGAAATCGGTAAACTGGATGCAGTAGATAACCCTCTGAAAAATGCACCTCATACAGCTTCTGTTGTGACTGCAGATGATTGGACACATCCTTACTCCAGACAAACTGCCGCATTTCCATTGCCTTATGTAGCTACCTATAAATTCTGGCCATCAGTTGGCCGGGTTAATGATACTCATGGCGACAGGACACTAATTTGTTCATGCCCTCCAATAGAATCATATGCAGAGGAAGTAGCATAATCTTATTCTTTTCAACTCTTTATACAAAAAATACCCTGCCCAAAAGCAGGGTATTTTTATTGAATTATATTCATTTTCATTACTCTCGTGTTAAATTTATTAACCATAAAACAATTTTGTAAAATCCTCGTAAAAATAAATTCCTGTCAGAGAAACACGAATTGACAGGCCTGAATCAATATTCTTATATATTGATATTAACTACTTGAAAATCAGTAATTTTAAACTTTATTGATTCCTTTTCGGAATAGCAATTAATGAGTGTCAAAATGAAAATAAATTTTCATATCCTAATCCAATATGTTGTTCTGATATTGCTATATCTGATTTTTCCTCTCCAGGCTATTTCTCAAGAGTTAAAACCAATAAAACTTCAGCTAAAATGGTTGCATCAATTTCAATTTGCTGGTTATTATGCTGCAAAAGAAAAGGGCTTTTATAAAGATGCCGGCTTCGATGTTGAAATATTACAAGGCAATGCTTTAAATCCACCTGTAGATAATGTCCTGAAAGGTAAAGCCGATTTCGGTGTTACCGGATCTGATATCTTAAATTCCTTTATCAACAATAAGCCCGTAGTAGTTGTTTCTGTTATTTTTCAGCACTCCCCATATATTTTTATGACTTTGTCGGATAAAAAGATCAATTCTCCTTCGGATCTTGCTGGAAAGTCAATCATGGTATCCGAAGATCAGGGAGGTAGTTTATTAAAAGCCCTGTTATTAAACGAGGGAATTCCAAAAGACTCTGTAAACATTATTAATCACAGCTGGCAAATTCAGGATCTTATCACAGGAAAAGTTGATGCTCAAAGCGCCTACATTACTGTTGAACCACAGATTTTACGTAACATGGGACATGAAGTAAGCATAATCAATCCCATGAATTATGGTATCGACTTTTACGGCGACCTTCTTTTCACTACGGCTAAGATGGCAAATAGCCACCCCAAAACTGTTGAAAAATTCAACGAAGCAAGTTTGAAAGGCTGGCACTATGCGATGAGCCATCCTCAAGAAATTACAGAATATATACTTGGGCTACCTGGTGTAAAAAGTCGGGGAATTAGCAGAGAGCAATTGCTTTATGAAGCCAATGAAATGAATAAATTGATTCTACCAGAGCTTGTTGAAATTGGACATATGAATCCCGGACGCTGGCAGAACATGCTCAATATATATAAGCAACTCGGACTTGCAGATAAGGATGTAACTATCGAAGGTTTATTGTTCAGGTCTTCGAGCATCAAAAAATTGCAATATTTCGACTATTTGCTCTACGCAATCGGAGTGGCAGGATTTCTATTTATAATAAATATAATCGGTAACTGGCGCTTGCGGAAACAGGTATTAAAAAGAACTGCAGACCTTCAAACTGAGATCATTAATCGCACAAAGGCAGAACAACGTTTGGAGATCGCAATAGAAGCGGCAGGACTTAGCATTTGGAGCAGGAACCTGGATACAAATGAGTTAATTTATGATCGAAACTGGTTCCAAAACCAGGGCATTGACCCGGATGTATTCATGGAGCATGATAAACTGATTGCATCCATTCATCCTGATGATCAGGAAAATGTGAGGCAAGCTACTTCAGCACTCAGAAAAGGTACAAATCAATATAATAATCTTACTTATCGTCTTAGAACAATTCATGGGGAATGGAAATGGTTGCTTTCATTTAGTAAAATGACCAATTCAGAAGGTAATGGTGCTGGAAACATAGTTGTAGGTTCAATTCTGGATATCGACTTCATCAAACGAAAAGAAATTGAATTACAGGAAATTACAAAGGAATTACGTAAGAAGAATAATGAACTTGAAAAGTTTGCTTATATCACTTCTCATAATCTCCGTGCGCCAGTAGTAAATCTTATAAGCTTGACGGAGCTGCAGCAGGAAACCAGCCTTTCTCAGGAGCTGCAGGATGAGATTCGCCAGAATATTCATGAATGTGTAAGGCAATTGGACAATACCTTAAATGACCTGGTAGAAATCGTAGCCAGCCAATCAGGAAAATCGGCTAAAAGTGAAGATCTGGATCTTCAAACTGAACTTAATATTGTCATTAAAACTATAGAAAACCAAATCAAGAGTTCTGGTGCAAAAATAGAAGTAAACTTTGCTAAGGATTTAAAGATCCATTTCCCGAGGCATTACCTTCATAGCATATTGCTTAACCTGTTCACAAATGCGATTAAATACAAATCCAAAGACAGAAATCTGGTGATCTCATTAAAAACACGTGAAGGGAAGGATTTTACACAACTTTTCTTTAGTGATAACGGCATAGGTATAAATCTTGATAAATACGGAAATAAAATCTTTGGCCTATATCAGCGATTCCATTCCAATATTGAGGGGAAAGGTCTGGGATTATACATTATCAAATCACAGATTGAAGCTATGGATGGCAAGATTGAAGTTGATAGTTTGCCTGATGTAGGCACAACCTTTTGCATCTATTTTAAAAAGCATAGAAACGCTTTGTCTTAATGTCAGACTCAGGTAATTTATCAGTGACAGTTCCTTAAACATTCAAACAAAAATATATTTAGAATATATTTAGGGGAATTGATCAATTAATAAATGAAAAAAATGAAGAAACTATTCTCTTTTACAATCCTTTTGGTGGGCACCATCCTTATGATGGCATTTAACCCAATTAAAGAAGATGTCTACACAGTTGACGTAGCAAACTCCTCAATCGGATGGTCAGCAAAAAAAGTTGGTGGTGGCCATACCGGAACAGTAAAAATCACTGAAGGCAGCCTGGTTTATAACGGAAAATCTTTGCAAAAAGGGGTATTTCTTATGGATATGTCAAGCATTACCTCAGATAATGCACGGGTTACAACCCATTTAAAATCACCAGATTTCTTTTCTGCTGAAAAAAACCCAAGCTCCAAATTTGAGATTACAAAAGTTACCGCAGCCGGTAAAGAGCGTGTAAATATTACAGGAAATCTAACCATCAAGGGAATTACACATCCACTGACATTCCCTGCAACTGTTAAACAAGGAAAAGATGTGGTAGTGGCTGTGGCGTCAGGTATCAGGGTTGACCGTACAAAATATGATATCAAGTTTCGTTCAAAAACCTTCTTCGGTGACATTGGCGATAAAGCAATTGATGATGAATTTGAGCTGAACATCAACCTGACAGCGAAAAAAAACTAGATCAGAACAAAGAATAAGGATTAAGGAACAAAGACAAGTATGGTTAATTAACTTTGAGATTACTAAATGTCAAATGAATACCTAATAGTCTTTGTTCTTTGCTCCTTGTTCTTTATTCAAAACTACTAAGTCTCAAATGAACCAGAATCCCGTCCTGGTTCTTGATACTTGATACTACTCAATACTTCTAAACTATTCTAAACGCATCATTCTCATACGCTACTTTTGCAATAGCCTTACTTTTAGCATGATAGAATAAACAATCCCAATGTTCTTCAGCGGCCCGTTTCCCATATTCCTGTCTTAATTCCATAGATTTTCTGCCGTCAAAATCATATTTAGCAATAAATTTTCTTAGCAATTGCTCAGGCTCAGGAAGAATATCTGCGCCAAAGAATATGGTTTCTTCATCCTCCCTGATCAGGAATACCTGATGATATTCACAATGACCTCCAGTCAACTCAAAGGCTATCTCCCTGTTAAATTGTCCGCTTTCTTCAATAAAGTGCACTGAGCCGCTGCGTTGAACAAAATCAAAAATCTCTGTTTTGTAAGATCGTGATGGTTTACTGTATGCTGCCTCCCACTCTCCTCTTTGGATCACATATTCGGCATTCGGAAAACTTAATGACAACTTACCATCTGAATGATTGATCATTCCACCGGCATGATCGAAGTGCAGATGCGACATCAGAACCAGACTGACATCAGCGGGATCATAGCCTGCTTTTCTTATATTCTCATGTATGATGAGTTCGCCCTGCTCATTTTGAAAGCCCAGTCCGGTATCCAGAATAATCAAATCATTCCCGGTTTCAACCAGAAAAGGCTGCACGTAAACAAACAGGGAGGCAGGCCGGTCTTTGGGATTATGAATTACAGGATCAAATGGAATAAATGTCTTTGAATTATCTACAGAATAAGATCCTTCATATAAGGCGAAAGCTTTCAATGTTCTTTGTTTATTAGGATGTTAAATTCTATTTTTACGGTTTACTAAGGCAAAGATATGCAAAAAAGGTGGGTGGAACGGGAGCTTGAAAACCTTGCAGCGATAGCGGAATTGCAGGAATCACTAAATATTGACAGGGTTCTTGCCAGCCTTCTGGTCAAGAGAGGAATCACAGATTATGAAGAGGCCAGAAATTTTTTCAGGCCTGAACTCGACAAGCTTCACGACCCTTACCTGATGCAGGATATGGCAATCGCAGTATCCCGTATCAATCAGGCAATTACATCAGGTGAAAAGATTCTTATTTATGGTGATTATGATGTAGATGGAACCACATCAGTCGCACTCACGTTTAGCTTCTTTAAAAAGCTTCATTCAGAAATTGATTTCTATATCCCTGATCGTTACCGTGAGGGTTATGGTATTTCTACCCAGGGAATAGATCATGCTTTTGAAAATGGTTTTTCATTGATTATCGCATTGGATTGCGGCATTAAATCAGTTGATAAAATCGATTATGCAAATGAAAGGGGTATAGATTTTATTATCTGTGATCATCACCTTCCGGGAGATCAGTTACCAGCAGCTATTGCAGTGCTTGATCCCAAACGCAGCGATTGTACTTATCCTTACAAAGAATTGTCGGGCTGCGGTATCGGTTTTAAGCTGATTCAGGCTTATGCCCTCGAATATGACATTCCTTTTGAGCAGGTATGTACATATCTGGATCTGGTCGCAGTGAGTATTGCCTCAGACATTGTGCCGATCACCGGAGAAAACAGGATACTGGCCTGGTATGGTCTCATCAAATTAAATACAGATCCATGCAAGGGCTTGTTGGCCCTTATGAATATTTCGGGAAGAAAAGAAAACCTGAGCATCATGGATGTCGTGTTCACAATCGGGCCAAGGATCAATGCTGCCGGAAGGATTGATGATGCGAAGCATTCGGTAAACTTACTGATCGCTGATGACGAAGCCATAGCTCTTGAGAAAAGCCAGATCATCAACACAAAAAATACTGAACGTAAGGAACACGACAGCAATATTACCGAGCAGGCACTAGCAATGATTGATGGAGATCCGGTCTTGATTGAACGCAAAACAACAGTTGTTTATAATGCAGACTGGCATAAAGGCGTGATTGGGATTGTGGCTTCAAGACTTACCGAAAAATATTATCGTCCTACCATCGTTATGACAAATTCAAATGGTTATGCGGCAGGTTCGGCAAGATCAGTTGCAGGCTTCGATCTTTATGAAGCATTATGTGAATGCAGTGATTTGCTGATCCAGTTCGGTGGCCATAAATATGCAGCGGGGCTGACGATGAAAACTGAGAATATCCCTGCATTTCAGCAGCGTTTTGAGGAGGTTGTTGCAGCCAGCATTCCTGAAGAATTGCTCATACAGGCGATAAATATCGATGCAGAAATTGAACTGAAACAGATTGATCCGAAATTCTTCCGGATCTTAAAACAGTTTGAACCATTCGGTCCGCAAAACATGGCCCCTGTATTTCTTAGCAGAAATGTTTATACTTACGGTTTGGCAGCAATTGTTGGCAGCAATCATTTGAAAATGTGTGTGCATCAGGATAATTATACCTATTATAATTGTATAGGTTTTGGTCTGGGTGAATACCTTAACCTGATCAATTCGGGAGCAGCATTTGACATTTGTTATACCATTGAAGAGAACACATGGAAAGAGAAAAAATCGATACAACTGAATATCAAGGGGATACGGCCGGCTCTTCCAAACAAGGGACAATGATTTTAAGAGCTGAGAATCTGGTAAAAAAATATAAACAGCGTACTGTTGTTAATAATGTATCCTTTCATGTTTCGCAGGGAGAAATCGTGGGATTACTGGGGCCAAATGGTGCAGGAAAAACTACCTCCTTCTATATGATTGTAGGGCTCATCAGACCAAATGAAGGCCATGTATTTCTGGATGATCAAGATATTACCGAAGATGCAATGTATCGCAGGGCTCAAAAAGGTATTGGATACCTTGCTCAGGAAGCTTCTGTTTTTAGAAAATTATCCGTTGAGGATAATATTATGGCAGTTCTCGAGATGACCAAACTCAGTAAAGAAGAACAAAGGGACAAGCTAGAACAACTGATCGATGAATTCAGCCTTCACAAAGTAAGGAAGAACCGCGGAGACCTGCTTTCGGGAGGAGAAAGAAGAAGAACTGAAATTTCAAGAGCACTTGCTGCCGATCCCAAATTCATCCTTCTGGACGAACCATTTGCTGGCGTTGACCCCATCGCAGTTGAAGAGATACAAAGTATCGTTGCAAAACTTAAACTGCGAAATATCGGAATTCTGATTACCGATCATAATGTTCAGGAAACCCTCTCAATTACCGACAGAGCTTATTTGCTTGCCGAGGGTAAGATCATGCTCACAGGTACCCCTCAGGAGATTGCGAATAATGAAATGGCCAAAAAATTCTATCTTGGTCAGAATTTTGAACTGCGAAAAAAGAAAGTCTGAGCCCCAAATAAGCCATAAAGCAGAATGACGATTGTAAATTCCATCTTTACCTGGATCATGAAAAAGCGGATGCATCAGATCGAGCTTTTCATTAAATACCCATATGATGTTCAGGATGAATGGTTTCAGACGCTCATCTCCACCGCCCAGCATACTGAATGGGGTAAAAAGTACGGTTATTCATCCATCTACAATCAGGATCAGTTTAAGGAACGGGTTCCGATTCAGAATTATGAATCGCTGAAACCCTATATCGAAAAAATGATGAATGGTGAGCAGAACGTGCTCTGGCCATCTGAGATCAAGTGGTTCGCCAAATCATCAGGCACTACAAATGACCGAAGCAAGTTCATCCCTGTAAGTGAAGAATCACTTGAAGAGTGCCACTTTAAAGGCGGCAAAGACCTCCTATCCATGTATTGCGATAACCGGCCTGACGCCAGAATATTTACCGGAAAATGCCTGGTATTGGGAGGAAGCCATCAGATCAACCAATTGAATACAGACTCCTGTTATGGCGACCTATCAGCAGTTTTGATCAAAAACTTACCATTCTGGGCCGAATTCTACCGCACACCGGATATGTCAATCGCATTGATGGACAATTTTGAGGAAAAAGTAGAAAAAATAGCCCGGGTTACCATTGATGTTAATGTAACTAACATTGCTGGTGTTCCTACCTGGAACCTGGTTCTTGCAAAGCGCATTCTTGAAATTACGGGTAAAAATAATCTGCTTGAAGTTTGGCCAAATCTTGAGTTTTACTTTCATGGAGCTGTAAATTTCAATCCTTACCGTGAGCAGTTTAAAAAACTTATTCCTTCGGATGATATGTATTATCTGGAAACCTATAATGCCTCTGAAGGATTTTTTGGTATTCAGGATCAGCCTAATTCAGAAGAATTGCTCCTGATGCTCGATTATGGTATTTATTATGAATTTCTTCCGATGGAAGATCTGCATGCTGAGAACCCAAAAACCCTTCGGCTCGATCAGGTGCAGCTGAATAAGAATTATGCATTGATCATTTCTACGAATGCCGGATTATGGCGATACATGATCGGCGATACGATCAAGTTTACCTCCCTCTCACCGCATCGCATTCAGATTACCGGCCGAACCAAACATTTCATAAATGCTTTCGGCGAAGAACTGATCATAGACAATGCTGAAAAGGGGCTTGCCAAAGCCTGCCAGGAAACGCATGCAGTTATCCGTGATTATACCGCATGTCCGATTTATTTTGAAGGTGACGAGGTTGGGGGCCATGAATGGATCATCGAATTTGAACAAAAACCCGATGATATCGAACGGTTTACAGATCTCCTTGATCAAACCCTAAGGGAAGTAAATTCTGATTATGATGCCAAACGTTTTAAGGATATGGCATTACGCCGTCCATTGCTGCACCTAGCTCCTGATGGCACTTTCTATAACTGGATGAAAAACCGGGGCAAGCTTGGAGGACAACATAAAGTACCCCGACTGGCGAATGACAGGGCATATGTGGATGAGATACTGAAAATGCTGTAAGGAGTAGCAAGTATCAAGATAAATTCCGGTTTGCTTGAGATTTTGTAATAAGATTAAAGATTAAGGAGCAAAGAATAAAGACATTAACTTCCTCATTGGAAATTAGTACTATTACTGATACTGACATCCGGATAGCTATCAGGTGACCACATAATCGATTCCTAATCTAAATTCTGGACGATATTTTCCAAAATCCTTGTTCCTTGCTCCTTATTCCTTATTCACGTTCTTGGGGAAAACCAATGATGCAACAATGCTCGTTGTAAGAATAAATAATATTACGAAAAGCGAATGCATGGTTGTAAAACCCCATAAGGACAGCCAATGATGGGCTAGCATTTTGACACCGATAAATACGAGCAGGAAGGCTAATCCTACTTTCAGATAATGGAATTTATGAATCACATTCACCAACAGGAAGAACATTGATCTTAGGCCAAGAATGGCGAAAATGTTTGAGAAAAATACGATGTAAGGGTCTTTGGTTACCGCAAAAATTGCCGGGATGGAATCTACTGCAAAAATAAGATCGGTAAATTCAACGATCAGCAAAACAATGAAAAGCGGAGTAACCATTTTCTTTCCATCGACCTTAATAAAGAATTTATTACCCACATACTCCGGATAAACAGAGAAATATTTTGAAGCAAAACGAACAACCTTATGGTTCTCGGTATCGATCTTCTCTTCCTCATCCCTGCTCAGGAACATGCCAACACCGGTATAAATAAGGAATGCACCAAAAATGTACAGAATCCAGCCAAATTCATTGATGAGGGTTGAGCCAAGGAAAATAAACAGAAAGCGCATCAAAACTGCGCCTATGATACCCCAGAATAATACCCGGTGATAATACCGCTCATCCACCCCAAAAGCAGAGAAAATAAGCACCATTACAAAGATATTATCAACCGATAAGGCGTATTCTATAACATAACCTGTCAGAAATTCGAGTGCAAGATTTTGTTTGTAAAGCGTTAGACTAGCCTCAAAATTACCAGGGATAAGTGTGATATTATGAAGATGCTTGGTAGTAACCCCCTGCAGTTTGGCAAAGCTGGTGATATCATGCAATATTTCACCTTCTGTAAGCAACAGGAAATAAAAACCTATCGCAAAGCTCACCCAGATAAAACTCATAATGGCCGCTTCTTTCATACTGACCTTATGATCCTTCTTGTTAAAAAGACCAAGATCGATGGCCAGCATCAAAACAATAAAAAGCAGAAAGCTGCCGAAAAATATAATTTCGTTTGACATAGTTATTTTTTACGCTCGGTAGTAAACCTGACCAGTTGCTGGAGGGAATCACGGGATTCGTGTTCTGGCAAATCATTTAAAATAGTAAAAGCTTCCTGCTGATAGGCATCCATACGGCTTCGGGCATAATCGAGTCCCCCACTATTACGAACAAAATCAATAACTTCAGAAACCTTATCCGACTCTTCATTATGATTCTTTACGAGGTTAATGATTCTTCGCTTTTCAGAACTGCCTGCCTTATTCAAAGCATAGATCAGGGGAAGTGTAATCTTTTTTTCTTTAATATCGATTCCAAGAGGTTTACCGACGTCATCTGTTCCAAAATCAAAGAGATCATCCTTGATCTGAAAAGCAATACCAACTTTTTCGCCAAACAGTCGCATTTTCTCAACAATTTCAGCATCAGCACCTGCAGAAGCCGCGCCACATGAACAGCATGATGCAATTAAAGAGGCTGTTTTCTGACGGATCACTTCATAATAAACCGCTTCGTCTATATCCAGTCGGCGGGCCTTCTCAATCTGCAATAATTCACCCTCACTCATTTGTTTTACCGCATCAGATACGATCTTGAGTAATCCGAAATCACCATTATTTATCGAAAGTAACAGCCCTTTGGATAGGAGAAAATCACCTACCAGAACCGCAATCTTATTTTTCCATAAAGCATTGACCGAAAAGAATCCGCGGCGCTCGTATGAATTGTCAACTACATCATCATGGACCAGAGTAGCAGTATGCAATAATTCAACGAGTGCTGCACCACGATAAGTTGCTTCCGTAATTCCGCCACAAAGGCTCGCAGAAAGGAATACAAACATTGGTCGGATCTGCTTACCCTTACGCTTGACGATGTAATGTGTAATGCGATCAAGAAGCGGCACAGAACTCTGCATAGACGCTTTGAACTTTGCTTCGAAAGTTTCAAGTTCTGCGGCGATGGGCTTTTTAATCTCTTCGAGATTCAGCATTAATTATGGCTTGCTGGTAAATATGAATTATTCTGCAAACATATTGAAAATGCGGGATTATTTTAGCACGAAATCAAAGCCCACACATTCAGATTTGATCTAAAATTTGTAAAAGCCTGCAATATTTACAGAATTTTGATACTTTTGCATCCCTTCTGAAAGGAAAGGCTGCAGATATGGAGAGGTGTCAGAGTGGCCGAACGAGCGAGCTTGGAAAGTTCGTGTACTAGCAATGGTACCGTGGGTTCGAATCCCACCCTCTCCGCAAAGAAATGCTGTCCGCCCTTAGGCGGATGGCATTTTTTGTTTCAGGCGTTACGAGCATAGCTCGTATAAGCATGGAACAAAAAATGACAGTAGCGGAGTGAAACGAAGCGACAGCATTTCTTTGCTGGTTCCCCCCTAAAGGGATCAATAAAATTAATCCCAGCCTCTCCGCAGAGAAATACTGTCACCCCAAAAGCAGACAGCATCCTTTTAGAGCAGAGTTAATTGGGCGGTAATAACACCTACTACAGGGTAACTGTTCAGGCTAACGATAATGAAAGCTTTACCAATCTTAAAGACGAGCGAGCCATAAGTCAATTATTATTATAGAGGCTTTGTCTCCACAATAACCGACCGCTAACAGCCTATTTGCTTGTCACCACTGGAATCTTCACAACAGGATGATTGTACTCCGCCAAAAACAGTAATTCCTCATCAATCTTTATTCGCCACTCCTTCTGCTTTTCAGCGGAACTGTAGCTATCGTTATCGAATGCTACCTGCTGAGCTTTATAGTCTTCGGTTAGTGAACGGATTATCTTGGGAACCTTTTTGCCTTCCGCCGGGATATTTAAGTCGACCAAAATATAGGCTCTTCTCATCTTTCGAGCAAGCAGCTCGGTCATGTCGAAGTGCAGTTGCTCATGTTCTAGATACCTGTCTGTTTTCCAATTGGCTCTTACGGATGAGAGAAAGCGGTTGAAGGTCACTCTTAACATTAATGATATTGTATCTGGTGATTCCTTATATCGAAAATACTTTCTCTGAATTCCGACTCTGCTTACTGCAGCAGTTCCGGGTATGCCCTGTACAGATTTATGAAACGCGGTTCCTCTAAAATCTTCCCAGCTTATTTTATCTTGCTCATCCCAATATATAAATTGCTTCTCTTTTATTTTCTGGGCGGAGGTAATGTTTGCCACCAAAATAAGGATCAAGAGAGGGAGAGCTGCTTTCGGATAGAAAAGGTTCTTCAATTGCTAAGTGTTATCGATTGGGTGATAAATATAGAAAATAGAGGGTAGTTTTCAATGTTGGTTACATTAATCCCGGTAATACTTCTGGCACTTACAATTTGCTTTAGTAGTTGCTTTGGCGTTATTTGGATAAAGTCTAGAGGGATGCGGCTTGATATCGTTTCCCTTTTTTAATGGTAGTAAATTATCGCTTATCACTCAGGCCATTTAGATATTATTTCAAATATTGACTGTAATAGTTTAAATAGGTTTACTATCGAATTTAGATTTTCCCACGTAAATGATTTAAATTGTTTAGAATGTTTCATTAGACCTAACTTTATATGGAGCTTTATTATTCCATATCGATAGTGTCAGCACTCTTTATCTTTTTTCGTTTAAACAAATATTTTTCAAGCCAACATATTGTAAAGGCTTTCTTGGAGGAAGGATTTAGTAGCTGAGAGCGACTACAGGGAAGCTTACACATGGGATCAATAAAATTAATCCCACCTTTTCCTGAAAGAATGATAATTAGACCACAGATGTGGTAATTGTATTTAAGTGATTGGTCTTTGAGTTAAGTGGTCGGTGATAACACCGACCACAGGGAAACACCAACGAAAGGGAAAGCAAAATTTGTCTCACTCAGCGAAGTTCCCTCCCGAGAAGGGTGGATCGGCTTGCCGGCAGGCAGGGATGACGGTACCTTTAGTGGCATTAGCTTTATTTTAGTCGGTTGCTCCTTCAATCAATTCTCTCCATTTCAACCCAAAATGGGAATATGTTTTTCGAGTCAAAACTATAGTATGGCCTAAGTTCACAATCCATATCCGGAAAGTAAACGTTCTTCATCTCAATTATATCTTTACCCTCTGTTTTATTTTGGATTTGTCTTACTATCGTACTTGCCTCCAGATACATCCTTCCATTTGCTTTAAGCGGCTTAAGGAATTTAAATTTTATATTATAATGTCCCTTCTGAATTTTAACTTTCCAGTTACCATTTACTTCTTCCTGATCCCAGATGCCTCGCTCTCCTCCCGCATCATTACGGTTGAGGATAATGGGATTTTCAAATTTACTTCCCACGATGATTGGTGGTTGATTGATAAGGTTTTCAGAGCTTATTAAGTCATTAAAAGTTCTGTCAAGTTCCTGCTTGAGGGTATTTGCGAGTGCCTTATTTTTTAATACGATGTTATTTTGCTCATATGAATCCTTATTAAGGTCATATAATTCAAAGTCTTCAATCTTGGCGTTATAGTCAGTATTCCCGACCAATTTATAATTGCCTTTATGAACTGACATTTTGGAGTATAACTCGGGATAACGCCGGGTCCAGTATGTAAACAAGGACCTGTTAGCCCAATCTACCTGTTTACCTTTAATTAATGGAATCAGGCTTTTACCATCAATTATCCTGTCATTTGGCAAATCAACATGACAAAGTTCAGCCACTGTTGGTAAGATATCTAAATGAGCAGCCATTGTTTCAATGTCTTTATTCTTTCCAAAGGATGAAGGGTATCTCACATAAAATGGCACCCTAACCCCTCCCTGATAAACATTTCCTTTCAAACCCCGCATACCTGCAACATATCTCGTTTGCTGTGGACCATTATCGGTCATAAAAATGATCAGGGTATTTTCTGTAATCTTTAATTCATCCAATCTTTTTAGAAGTTTACCAATGTTGTCATCGATGTTTGTGACCATAGCATACACTTTTCGGGCATCCTCTTTATCCTTCTCTGTCATTTTCAAAAAGGGTCTCTTATCGTCTTTGAACCCCGATGCCGGATCAATATCCTTATATTGAGAATAGTACTTTTCCGGAACCTGTAATGGAGTATGGGGAGCATTAAATGAGAGATAACAGAAAAAGGGGGATTCTGAATTTTTACTAATAAAATTTATAGCCTGATCTGTGAAAATATCTGAGCAATAACCCTGATAGGCTTCCCTTTTATTATTGTGCCAGAGTACAGGATCAAAATAACTACTATCCCTTTTGAAATAAGTTGTAATATCGCCAACCTGTCCCATTCCTCCAGAAAGATGGATCAGCGATTCATCAAAACCCTGATCGCTGGGTCTGCTTGGATAGTTATCGCCCAAATGCCATTTGCCAAAAATCCCTGTTTTATAATTTGCTCTCTTTAACAATTCTGCAATAGTGACTTCGCTTGAAGCCATTATTGCTCCGCCGTTATAGGTATCCCGAACACCTGTGCGCAATGAATAGCGCCCGGTCATCAGACTTGAACGGGTTGGGGCACAAACCGGGGACACGTAAAAGTTATTAAAGCGAATACTTTCAGTCGCAAACCTATCGATCACAGGGGTTTTAACATGTGGATTTCCAGTTATACCAAAATCTCCGTAACCCTGATCATCGGTTATGATTATAATAACATTTGGTTGTGACTTTCCCTGAGCAAAACCCGTCGCAGAATACAGTGACAGACAAAATGCTAACACTATAAAGCTGATTATTATTCTCATATTCCGTTTTTTAAGCTTGCTTATACAGGCTTTTATTTGAAAAATCAACAATTTTTCAAGGGATTTACTGCAAATTAAATATAAGCGATTTGCGGGGATAAGGAAAATAGGTTTGGGTTACAATAACAAAATCAAAAAGTGGTCGGTAATAACATAGACCACAGGAAAAAACATCCAAAACATATTATTCAGAAAACACAAATATTTCCTTAGTTTAGGTTAGTTGTATTTCAATATTGATTAAAACAGATTTTATGTATTCGATAAATTTTACTCTTAAGTCCATTAACAAATTCGGCATCCTGATAGTGATTCTAATTTGCTCAGGAAACCAGGCCACTTTCAGCCAAACCATCCAAAACTATGACATCGTAGTCTATGGTGCCACCTCAACAGGGATCAGCTCAGCTATTCAAAGTTCGCGAATGGGGAAAAAGGTGATATTGATTGAGCCAACAAACAGAATCGGAGGATTAACAACCGGTGGACTCGGGCAGACGGATATTGGGAACAAACAGGCAATCGGAGGATTATCACGGGAATTCTATCAACAGGTTAAAGCCTATTATCAAAAGCCTGAAAACTGGGTCTGGCAAAAAAGGGAAAGCTATAAAGATGGCGGACAAACAACCAGCGCGGCGCATGAAGATGCGATGTGGACCTTTGAACCTTCAGCGGCATTGAAGATCTTTAAAGAGATGTTAAGTAAGGAAAAAAACATCGATCTCGTGTATAATCAGCGTTTGAATCGTAAAAGTGGAGTCAAAAAAAAATCCGGAAAAATCACATCTATCCAAATGGAAAGCGGACAGGTTTATCAGGGCAGGATGTTTATCGATGCTACTTATGAGGGGGATTTAATGGCAGCCGCCGGTGTAAGCTATACGGTTGGACGTGAGTCTAATTCGCAGTATGGTGAATCACTAAATGGCATTCAGGCAAACAAAATCAGTCTGACTCTGCGTAGAACCATTTCAATGAACACGTATAATCATAATTTCATTGAAGGTGTAGATCCCTACATTAAGAAGGGGGATCCTAAAAGCGGACTTCTTCCATTTATCACAGCCGGCAAGCCCGGAATTGATGGAAAAGGCGACAAGAAAATACAGACCTATTGCTTCCGCATGACCCTAACCAATCACCCTGATAACAGAATACCTTTTGCAAAACCTGCAGGGTATAAGGAACTGGACTATGAATTATTACTAAGAAACTACGAAGCAGCCGAAGGTCCTGTTGAAAAAATGTATGACTATGGCGACCCATTAGTACCCTGGATAAATTCGGATATGCCAAACCGTAAAACAGATACCAATAACCAGAAAGGATTTTCAACTGATTTTATTGGACAGAACTACGACTACCCCGAAGCAAGTTATGAAGAGCGCGAAAAGATTGTCGAACGCCACCGTCAATACCAGCAAGGTTTAATGTGGACCCTGGCCTATCATCCCCGCATTCCTAAAAAAGTACGTGATGTGGTTTCTACTTGGGGTACCTGCAAGGATGAATATGAAAGGGAAGACGGCTGGCAGGGGCAATTATACATCAGGGAAGCAAGGCGTATGATCAGTGATTATGTGATGACACAAAAAAATTGCGAGCGTCTGGTTATTGCCGAAGATCCTGTTGGAATGGGTGCTTATGGCATGGATTCTCACAACATCAAACGTTATGTGGATGTGAATGGCTTCGTGAAGAACGAAGGTAATGTTGAAGCACATGTTGCAAGTCCTTATCCGATAAGTTATAAATCGATAGTTCCCAAAAAATCAGAAGTGAATAATCTTTTCGCGCCTGCATGCTTGTCTGCAACTCATATCGCCTTCGGATCCATCCGTATGGAACCTGTTTTTATGGTGCTGGGGCAATCTGCAGCAATTGCCGCGAGTATTGCTATTGACAAGAATTATAGTGTTCAGGATGTTCCATATAAAGAATTGGAAGCAGATCTTTTAAAGTATAAACAGGTACTTCAGTGAGGTTCTGAAATTAAGATCTTCTATATAGGGAATCTAAACAGGTGTTTATTTTTTATCATGCCATGAAAAAAAATCTCGTTTCAATTACTTTTTTTTCTCTAATCATTCTGTTCGCTCAAAACTTATCCGCAAGGGATAATAATCAGGCTGGCTGGAAAGCTGGAGTAGCGAGTGTAATTATTACTCCTGAAGAATCGATGTGGATGGCCGGATTTGTAGCCCGTACCCGTCCATCGGAAGGTAAACTTCATGAACTTTGGGCAAAAGCATTGGTATTTGAGGATGCTGCAGGCAAAAAAGCGGTACTCATCACTACTGATCTCTCAGGCATTCCAAAAAGTATTTCAGATAATATCCGGACCCGTCTCGAAAAAAGTTTCAGGCTCTCACGAAGTCAGATCATTTTCAATACCTCACATACCCATTCTGGTCCGGTGCTGCAGGATGCGCTTCATGCACTTTATCCGCTTAATGAGCAGCAAAAAGAGGCTATCAGGATTTATACCATAAAGTTTGAAAATCAGATTGAAGCATTGGTTAAAAAGGCTTTAAACTCCATCATGCCTGTGAATATTTCAAGCCAAAATGGGATCACCCGCTTTGCGGTAAACAGGAGAAATAATATTGAAACCAAAATTGATGCACAGACTGATTTGAAGGGGCCTAGTGATTATGCCGTCCCGGTAATCAGGGTAAGTAATAAACAGGGAAAAGTACTGGCCATCGCTTTTGGATACGCCTGTCATAATACGGTATTAAGTGGTTATGAATGGTCGGGAGATTATGCAGGCTATGCACAGCTTCAGGTAGAAAAAGCTCATCCCGGAGCCGCTGCATTATTTTTCCAGGGCTGCGGGGGTAACCAGAATGCATTGCCCCGTAAATCAATTCCACTGGCCAAACAATATGGTCAGGAGCTTGCATTGGCTGTGGAAGCCGTGCTGGAAGGGGAAATGAGGAAACTCGAACCTCGTTTGAAAACCGCCTATTCAGAAGTAGCTATTGAATTTGAAAACCCACCCGGCAAGGAAGAGTTAAACCAAATTCTAGTTAAAGAAAGTGGTTACATCAGGAACTGGGCTCTTGAAATGATCCGGAAATACGAAAAGGGAGAACGTATATTGAACAACTATCCCTATCCTGTTCAGTTCTGGCAATTGGGCGATCAGTCGGTGGTTGCTCTGGGCGGAGAGCCGGTTGTGGATTATGCGATCAGACTTAAAAAGATCTTCGGTCCTGAGTTGTTTGTGATGGGATATTCAAATGATGTGATGGCCTATATTCCAACTGTTGAAATTCTTCGTGAAGGCGGATATGAAGGTCATACCTCTCAAATGGCTTTCGGACTGCCTGCAAAATGGAAAGAATCTATTGAGCCTCTAATTTTAGGAGAAGTTTTAAAGTTATCTAAGGAGATCGGCATTGCGGTTCCGGATTCAAAATAATATCCTTCACATAATTATTCCTTTTTTTTATATTTAGAAATAGTAAAACACAAATAAAATCGATGAAACGCAGAGAAATATTAAAGGGGCTAAGCATCATTCCACTGGCAGGAGTTGCCGGTGCTGCTATTGCGAAGCATCAGGCTGGAACCGATGCAGAATCAGCCGCAGCGGCAGCCGAAGAATGGCTCCCAAAGAAAGAATTGATTAAAACACCGGCAGGCTCCTGCCTTCGTTCTGGTCACTTATTATTCATTGGTGGTATTGGAGGATGGTATGCTAACCAGAGGGCCGAGCCCGGAGATATTCAGGTTCAGATCCGAAGCGTTCTGACTACCATGAAGGGAATTCTTGAAGGTGCCGGATCATCCATGTCCAATGTGCTGAAGATACAGATGACTGTAGCTGAGCCAAACAAAAACATGGCAAAACTTAATGAGGCTTATGCTGAGTTTTTTCCTGAAAACCCACCTGTACGTTCTTACAGCGGGTCTAAAACGAGTCAGATGGGTAGGGACGGTATCCTTTGTCAGGTGGCCTGTATCGCTTATGTTGATTAATTAAACGCATTTAAAATTTTAATAAAATAATATTATGGATCGCAGAAAGGTTCTAAAAAGTCTGAGTCTTCTTCCTTTGGCAGGAGCTGCAGCAGTAATTCCCTCAGAAGCCAATGCTCAAAACAAAAAGCAAAAGGGACAGTGGACACCCAAAAAAGAAGTAATCCGGCGGAGTAATAGCGGAGGCAATACAAATCCTACAGTTGCTGCCCCTGCAGGAGGAGCCCCAAGACCGGGAGGAGTATTATCGGGATGTATCCGTTCAGGGCATCTCTTATTCCTTTCGGGAATCGGAGGCTGGTATGCTGAAAGACGCAAAGAGCCGGGAGATATTCAGGTGCAGATACGCAGTGCATTAGACACCATGAAAGAAGTACTTGAAGGTGCCGGATCGTCAATGGCTAATGTGCTCAAAGTACACATGACTGTTGCAGAGCCTAATAAAAATATTGCTGCATTGAACGAAGCTTATCGTGGATATTTCCCTGATCCTGCACCTGTACGTTCATACACAGGATGCGGAACTGACCTGATGGGAAGGGACGGGATTCTTGTACAAATTGATTGTATTGCCTACGTAGATTAAAAAAGGCATAAAAAAGGGCAGGATGTAAATGCATCCTGCCCTTTTTGTTTATTTGGCAACTGATCTTTGTTGTTTTATACAAGTAACAAACTTATACCCCAGCCTTTTGAAGAACTTCCAATGTTTTTCTGAGTCCGGTTTGTGCCACCATCATTAGATCTTCCTTCCAATACTCCGGATTATACATCTCTAGTGAAATACATCCTTTATACCCGGTTCCTTTCAAATCTTTGAAGATTTGTGGCAAAGGCAAAACTCCATCTCCGGGATAAACCCTGTGAGAATCATTAAGTTGATCCAATTGCGGAGCTGCAGGAGCATCATTAAACTGGAAAATAGCGATCATATCACCTCTGAGTAATTTAATGCCCTCAAAACCACCTTCACTGATATACATGTGGTAAACATCCGGAATGACCATCGCTTTGGGATGATTGGCATCCAGCACGATACCTACTGCCTGCCCCAATGTTTTAACAGGAAAATATTTAACAAATACCAATGCCGGATTCAATTTATAATCATTGATTCCCATTTCAATAATATCCCGGTAGCGGTCAGCAGCCCATTTCTGATTATAGTTCAAGCCAATTGTATTCGGTATTGTCTGTATATGCTGAGCACCGATATCCGCAGCCATACGCATGCGGTTACGGGTATCGGCCAAAGACTTATCCCATAAATCCTGAGTAGGTGGCAAGGCATTCCAAAGTCCAATCACACTAGGCACGAATAAACCATTATCCTTTATTTCTTTCCCTAGATCTTTCAGGTTACCGCCATCAGCCTCAAACTTTTGCAATTCGCCATCCCATGGTTCGATAGCATCATAACCGGCCTTTGCTGCTATCCTGACCTTCTCTTTTAAGGAAGCAGGTCTGATGGTAGCTGTATCGAGGCAAACCGGCCATGGACTCTTCCCTTTCTGGTACCTTTTCTCTTTATTTTGGATACCTGCAACTGCAATGCCCGGTATCGAACCAGCCGCGATGCCGGCTGCTCCCAGAGTAATGAATTTTCTACGTTCCATGGTTTATGCTTATTAATTTCTTACAGGTAAATAGCAATAATTAATTGTTAATTAAACCTTAATATAGGCCAAAAGATCTGAAAACAGAACTTCCCGCATAATTATTACCAACCTCTTCATTGATCCTAAGCAACTGATTATACTTGGCTAATCTTGAAGATCCGGCTACAGAACCGATTTTGATCTGTCCGCCGTTTAATCCAACGGCAAGGTCCGCCAGAGTAGCATCCTCTGTTTCACCAGATCGTGCTGAAACTACTGTACTGAAACCACCATTCTTAGCCATCCTGAGGGTATTTACAGTCTCGGTTAATGTTCCGATCTGGTTCATTTTAACAAGAATGGAGTTTCCTGCTTTCATGTCAAAGCCTTTCTGTAAGCGGACTTTATTTGTAGTAAAGAGATCATCGCCAATCAATTGAACATGCTTGCCTAATCTCTGAGTTAGGGCCTGCCACCCCTCCCAGTCATTTTCAGCCAGGCCATCTTCAATTGATATGACCGGATGCTCTTTGGTCCATTTTTCAAGCATATCTATCATTTGCTCAGAGCTAAGGCTACGATCTTCAGAATGCAGATGATATATTCCTTTAGCTTCATCGAAGAAATGAGAGGAAGCCACGTCCAGTGCAATCGCAACATCAGCACCTGGTTTATAACCACATGCATTAAATACTTCTCCCAAAACCTCCAGAGCAGCTTCATTTGAAGGTAAAGCAGGTCCGAAACCGCCTTCATCAGCAAGCAGATAGGCATTATACCCTTTTTTAATCAGTATTTCCCTTGTTTTCCAATACACATTATAGATCATTTCGAGTGCATCCGGATAGTTTTTAGGCGATACAGGTATAATCAGAAAATCCTGAAGATCAATATTCTTACCGGCATGCAATCCCCCACTAATGATATTTACCATTGGAACAGGCATTGAAACCGCATCTCCGGAAGGAAGATATTTCTTGGCCAGGTGTATGAATAATGGTTCCCTTGCTTCATTCGCGGCTGCATGAATACAGGCAAAAGAAGCACCAAGTATTGCATTGGCACCTAGCCTTGATTTTTCAGGAGTGCCGTCCAGTTGGATCATTAATGCATCCAAATTGTCCTGGTCCTCAATATCCTGTCCAATCAAAACATCTCTGATTTCCGTATTGACATTCGCCACGGCTTTACTCACACCTTTACCCCGATGCCTGTTACCTCCATCACGTAGTTCCAAAGCCTCAAACTGTCCGGTTGAAGCACCTGAAGGAACCATCATTCTTCCCATTACACCTGATTCCAGAAATACATCAACTTCAACGGTTGGGTTACCGCGTGAATCGAAAATTTCTCTGGATTTTAAATCTTTAATTTTTGACATGATATATTAAAATTAGAGGGATAAACGTGTATACAGGAGGTAAAAATACCAAAAGAAATGATTTCAGAATTGCTTTTTGATTGCATCGAATACATTCAGGCCAGAATCTGCTCCTCTGATCCAGCTAATGGCCGTAGTACGGATAACTTGCTTTAAAGTATCATCTTGTATATAATTTACAGGTGATTTTCCATCCATCCGGGCAAGGAGCATCAAACCCAAATGCGGGAGCAGATTGCTGACCTGGCCCTTATAATTTGTAATGAAAACGCTAATCAGTTTAAGTATCTGCTCAGGCTTTTTCAAATGCCAGGTTTTTAACATCAGGTGACCCAGACAATACGCAAGATCAAACACCGGATTCCCCCAATGCGCCACTTCGTAATCGATCAAAACAATACGCCCGCTCTTTTCAATAAGCATGTTTTTTGGAGAGAAATCGCCATGAACCAGACAGGTATTTTGTTCGGTCAGTTCTTCTATCAAAGTATTAATCTCTGTAGAAAGCTCAGGGTATTTATTGATTAAAAAACGGTGGAAGGGATCAATCCGAAGCTGAATGAAATATTTCTGATCGCTAAACTTTGCCTTCACCTGCTCATCAATTTTATGGCTCTGGCTATGAATCAGACTGAGAATATCGGCGGCACTTTTGGCAGTTTCAGTATTAAATACCCTATCCATCAGGTATTCCTTCCATGTCTGAACACCTTCTTCAGCACAGGTCATCATATAGATGTGGTTGACATAATCAACATGCAGGATTTTAGGGATATTGGAATCAGGAATGACCAGCTCCAGTTGCTTCATTACCTCATGCTCACGATGGATTCGCTCCACATCCGAAAACCAGTCTGCCGTTACATCTAGTTTTTCAAGAGCCTGTTTGATTACCCAGCGGTCATTATTCACACTGATCTTCCAGACGCGACATGAAACACCTCCGGAAAGGTGCTCTACCAGGGCTTTATCATCCCCATTTATAAACCCTTCCTGAATGAGATATTTTACTACTTCTTCCTTTGAATCAAGTATCATGTCAAAATGTACGCTAATTTCCTTTAATAGTCCCGAATTGATTTAACCGGATTCTACCAGTAAATACCATACAATGCTGCAATTATTCCGATTATGAATAATGCTCCAACTGCAAATCCCGGAGTTGTACGGAACATGCTGTTATCTACTTTCAAAGCATTCGGAATAATTCCATTTCTATTTTCATAGATACTAATCAGATACATGACCAGCACACAAATCATGAAAACAAAACCCATTCGGTCTATGAATGGAATCTCATACACCCCTTCTGCATTTGCAACCGAAAATCCGGTAGAATTCAGGAATTGAAGATCAACATAGTCAGGTATGAACTTAAAAATGATGGAGAGCAGGAAGCCGCCAATGGTTGCAAATAAGGCCGCATTAGAAGTAGCCTTTTTCCAGAAAAACCCTAGCAGGAACATCGCCAGAATTCCAGGAGAGACAAAACCTGTATACTCCTGAATGTACTGGAATCCGCCTTTTTTATCAATGCCAAGATAAGGTGCGATAACCACAGCCATGATCATGGAGATCACAATAACCCAGCGCCCAACTTCTACCTGCCTTTTCTCATCTGCTACCGGATTCAATACTTTCTTGTAAATATCAAGTGTGAAAATAGTGGCAATACTATTGGCCTTACCGGCGAGTGAAGCCACTACAGCTGCAGTAAGTGCTGCAAAAGCAAGACCCTTTAATCCAACAGGTAATAAATTCAAAAGCACAGGATAGGCCCGGTCGGCCATAACCTCTCCGTTCAGCATCATTTCATCTCTGAAAACATTCTCCTTGAACAAAACATAAGCTGCAATACCAGGAAGAACCACAATTATTGGCATTAATAATTTCAGGAAAGCTGCAAAAAGTATTCCGCTGCGGGCCGTTTGAAGATCTGCACCTAAAGCTCTCTGGGTAATGTATTGATTACAGCCCCAATAGTTCAGATTGACTATCCACATCCCGCCAACAAGCACTGCAAGTCCCGGGAGGTCAATAAAATAAGGATCATCCTTTTCAAAGATCATCTGAAAATGATCCCCGGAATTTTTTGTCAGCAGGTTGAAGCCATTGATCGGTCCCTCTGAGCCAAAATGCTGAGCCACCATATCCAGTGCAAGGTAGGTAGTTACCAAACCGCCCAGCACCAGGAACACCACCTGGATTACATCGGTGTACCCGATCACATTCATCCCACCAAGGGTAATAATGATGGCAAACAATGCCAATCCAACCATACACACAGCAAAATCAAGTCCTGAGATGCTGCTTATTGCCAATGCACCCAGAAAGAGTATGGAAGTTAAGTTGACCACTACATATAACAAAAGCCAGAAAACAGCCATAATCATCGCCACAGTCTCATTATATCTCGTTTTGAGAAACTGTGGCATGGTATAGATCTTATTCTTGAGATAGATCGGGATAAAAAATACCGCAACTACGAGGAGTGTAACAGCTGCCAGCCATTCATAGGCTGCAATGGCAAGCCCCATGGTAAAGCCCGAGCCACTCATCCCGATAAACTGTTCGGCAGATATATTAGAGGCAATTAGCGAGGCTCCAATAGCCCACCAGGTTAAGGAGTCTTTTGCAAGAAAATAATCCTTCGAATCTTCATGCTTCTTTCGTTTGTATACGTACCATCCATACGTACTAACTATTATAAAGTAAATAAAGAATACTATATAGTCTGGTGTTTGCATACTCTTAACAGATTGATTAAATAAACCTATTAAAAAAAACGGAATTTTAAGTTGTAAGTAATAAGTATTAAGTGGTAAGTAATAAGTTGCAGGTAATAATTTTAATAAACTGTTAGCTCACCCCTCAGATCAGTCTCAAGATATTCTGCAATCTTCTTATTGCTCTTAAAATTACCCAGCAGATACATCAGTTTGGTTACGGCAGCTTCAAAGGTCATATCGTAACCACTGACTACTCCCATTTCCCTGAGCTCCCTGCTGGTTTCATATCGCCCAAGCTCCACTGTACCCACCTTGCACTGAGAAATATTCAAAATAAGCTTACCCTCTTTAATGGCTTCCCGCAACAGATCCAGAAACCACTTTTGAGTAGAAGTGTTTCCTGAGCCAAAAGTCTCCATGATCACTGCTTTACATCCTGCTGAAAGAGCCGACTTCACTATTGCCGGACTAATTCCTGGGTATAATTTTAAAATTCCAATCGCACTATCCAGCTTCGTATGAAACTTCACTGGTTCGGAATTAGGTTTCAGGATATAGTTTCTGTTGAATTTTAGATAAACACCCGCTTCTGCAAGTATGGGGTAGTTTGGTGACCTGAAAGCTTCGAATTTCTCGGAATTATACTTGAATGAACGGTTACCCCTGAATAACTTATAATCAAAGTAGATACAAACCTCAGGCACCATAGCTTTGCCTTTTCTTTTTTCTGCTGCGATCTCCAAAGCAGTAATCAGATTTTCTTTGGCATCGGTACGTATTCCATTTACCGGCAGCTGTGATCCGGTAAAAATTACAGGCTTATCCAGATTCTCGATCATGAAACTCAAAGCTGAGGCAGTATAAGACATCGTATCTGAACCATGCAATATGACAAACCCATCGTACTGATCATAATCTCGTTGGATACGCAAGGCAAGCTCTTTATAGATCTCCGGACTCATATTGGATGAATCAATCAGGGGATCAAACGAGTGTACTGTAAACTGATATTTAAGCCTCTTTAGTTCGGGCACATGATCAGTGATCTGCTCAAAATTAAAGGGAACCAATACTCCGGATTTAGGATCATTGATCATACCGATTGTACCTCCGGTATAAATTATCAGAACATTGGTCATTGCGTAATTAATTGAATATTGGATTGTAAATATAGAAAAAGAAGGTAAATGAAATCAATTCATGAATGGAGATTAATATCAAATGCCTAAACGCCAAAGACCTTTTCAGAATTAAGGGTAGTTATTCTGGCAACTTCTTCAATAGGAATCTGCTTCAGATCTGCAAGTTTCAGTGCCACATAAACCAGGTAACTGCTTTCATTTTGTTTTCCGCGGAATGGAACAGGTGTCAGATATGGCGAATCAGTCTCAAGAACAAGGTGCTCTAATGAAATATCCTGTACAACTTTATCTAATCCTGAATTTTTATAGGTCAGCACTCCACCGATACCAAGATAAAATCCGAGGCTGATTACTTTTTCTGCCTGCGCAGCATCTCCCGTAAAACAATGGAAGATCCCCCTGAGTTTATCATCCTTTAACTCCTCCAGAATTTCAAAGATCTCACCAAATGCTTCACGGCAATGGATCACGATGGGCAGACCCATTTGCTTTGCCCAGCCAATCTGAGTGCGAAAGGCCTCCTGTTGAATGCTTAAGGTTGATTTATCCCAGTAAAGATCGATACCGATCTCGCCAATAGCATAAATCTTTCTGAGATTTGCTTCTTTATAGATATGAGCTAATTCCTCTTTGAAATCTTCTCTCACATCACAGGGATGCAAACCAAGCATGGGGTAACAATGCTGTGGATACTGCTCCGACAGTCCGAAAACCAATGGTATTGATTTGGAATCAACATTTGGCAAAAAGAGCCGGCTAACCTGATTATCCAGACTTCTTTGCATCAGCTCTGTCAATTTTGCGGAATCTGTTTCGTAATATAAATGGGTATGGGTATCCGTCAGAATCATTCTGCAAATTAACAAAAAAGCCTTCGGGTAATCCCAAAGGCTTTAAATCTTATTTAATCAGGTGTTTAAGCTGAATGATCTCTTTTTCTTCCAGATATCTCCAGCGACCTCTTGGGAGGTCCTTTTTAGTCAGCTGAGAATAGACTACACGGTCAAGTTTGACCACTTCATAGCCCAGACTTTCAAAAATCCGCCTTACTACCCTATTCTTACCACTATGGATTTGAATCCCCACTTCTTTTTTACTCCCTCCGGCAACATAACTAACCTGATCAGGCTTAATTACACCATCTTCAAGCTCAACTCCAAATTGGATTTTATTCAAATCTCCCTGGGATAAACTTTTGTTCAGTTCAACCTGGTATAGTTTTGTGATATTATTTCGGGGGTGGGATAATTTCTCTGCGAGATCACCATCATTGGTCATCAGCAATAAACCCGTTGTATTTCTGTCAAGACGCCCTACCGGATAGATTCGCTCACGCGATGCTTTCTCAACCAGGCTCATCACCGTTTTACGTTCCTGAGGATCGTCAGTGGTAGTGATATAATCTTTTGGCTTGTTCAGTAAAACATATACCATTTTCTCCCTTTTCAGGTTCTCTCCGTTATAACGGATTAAATCTTTAGCAGGATCAACTTTATAGCCAAGCTCAGTCACCGGAACACCGTTCACAGAAACTACACCTGCTGCGATCAATTCATCGGCTTTTCGTCTTGAGCAAATACCTGCGTTTGCAATAAAACGATTCAGACGGATTAGTCCGTCATCCTTTGCAGCTGCTGGCTTTTTACTTCTCTTATTTCCTAAATGCTCTTCAGAACTCCACTTTCTGTCATCAGATCTGTATTTAGGACGATCGAATGCGGAAGGCTCACTGGGTTGCCGCGATTTGAACGGCTTATCATTGAACCTTTTTACAGGTGCATTTTTGTCTGAATATTTATTATCCCGGGACTGGAACGGTTTCCTTTCGGTGTCTTTGGACCCTGAATAGGGTTTCCTATCTCCCTGTGGTCTTTCGCTAAAAGATCTTTTACTACTGTCAGTTCTATCTGAATAAGGTCTTTTTTCAGTCTGAGATCTTTCAGAAAAAGGTTTTCTGTCTCCTGTTTGTGGCCTGTCGCCATATGGCTTTTTATCACCGAATGGTTTCCTTTCTGGCCGATCAGAAGCTGAACGGCGATCATCAGAGCGTCCGAAGCTCTTTGGGCTTCTCTTTTCAGAGGAAAAGCCGGGGCCTGATTTATCATCAGAACTCCTGAAACTACTTTTGAATGGTTTCTTCGGGTCGTCTGAGAATAATTTCTTCTTGGTATTGCTGGTACTTTCCTGACGGTCTGATTTGTAAGAGTTACTTTTCGAACCAGAACCTGAAGCCGGTTTTGTAGTACGCTTAGACTTTTCGGATTTGTCGTCGCGACTGTTCCTTTTATTTTTGAATGGCATGATACGCTTTTTATCTCCTTAAAAGAGAACCACAAATGTAAGCAAAAATACGGAAACAGAGCTGATTTAATATTGAAAATCAGACACTAAACCCTATCAAAAAATTACTCCAAAAACAGCTCCATTACAAGTCCGATTTCATAACTATTTGATAATTAGATATATATTTTGTACCTTTGTGAAAAATATCCTTATTTGGAACTAAAAAGAGAGGTAAAAATGATAAAGAAACACTTGATAACGTGTTCTGTGATGTTGGGCTTGCTGTTAACTGCCAAGATGTTTATTTATAGTACTCCTGCAACTTTTGATAATTATTTAAAAACGATTCAGGGGGCTCAAAACGAAGAATTTTCAATCGAACCCTATTTCAATACGCTGAGTTTCGCAAATGAAACTCTACCATTGGGAGATCAGCGCATCAAGCTGAAAATGAATGCTATTTTAAGCGCTCATTCTTACGAATCATTACAGACATCAAAACTTCACAGGCAGGCAGAAAAATGGTTCCCGATCATTGAACCTATATTGAAACAATACGGAATTCCCGCAGATTTTAAATACGTACCATTGGTTGAAAGCGGACTTCAGGGTGGAACATCCCCTAAAGGGGCATCAGGTTACTGGCAATTTATGCCACAAACTGCCCGGGATTTTGGACTTAAAGTAAACGCTGAACTTGACGAAAGGCAAAATATTCGTAAATCGAGTATTGCTGCTGCAAAATACATTAAATCCTTATATCGCGAGTTTAATAGCTGGACACTGGCTGCTGCTGCCTATAATATTGGCGAGGGAAGTCTTAAACGTCAGATGCATAAACAAAGCCAGGATAATTACTATAAAATGAAACTTAACAGAGAAACTGCTTCTTATGTTTATAAACTGATCTCTATGAAAGAGATTATTGAAAACCCTATGCGTTACGGATACAACAACAGGGCGAGCAGGCTTTTAGCTAATGCAAATGCAGAAAGCAAATCATTGTTTGATGCCAATACAGGAAGAAATAATACTTCTTACCCGCAAATCTTAAAAAACTAACCATAATAAACCAAACAGAGAGGGCCGGATAAATCCGGCCCTTTTCTGTTTACAGCCTTGTTACGGACTTACCTTTAGATTAGCATCAACAAGATTAGTAGGTTATTATTATTGTTGAAGCTTTCTTTTTGCTTCTTTTTCTTTGTCAATAACCACGAATTTT
>NCHA01000066.1 GCA_002257025.1 Sphingobacteriales bacterium 16-39-50
TGTTTAATCAGTTCTGATGAAAATTCAATTTCCTTATGTTCAGTTACACTAAGCATCTAATTCTCCTGCGATTACGTTCAAGCTACTCATATTGATAATGGCATCGGATAATAACATTCCGGCACTCATTGGAGCATACATCTGGTAGTTAATAAAACTTGGCCTTCTGAAGTGCAGACGGTAAGGAGAACGCCCTCCATCATTAACCAGGTAGAAACCCAGTTCGCCATTACCCCCCTCCACTGCATGATATACCTCAGTTTTTGGAGTATCAATCTCACCCATCACAATTTTGAAATGGTAGATCAAAGCTTCCATACTATTATAAACCTCTTCTTTTGGAGGCAGGTAAAATTCAGGTACATCAGCATGAAAAATACCCTTTGGTTCTTTCTCAATCTTTTGTAATGCCTGCTCAATAATTCTCAGGCTCTGCCACATTTCCTCATTACGTACAATGTAACGATCGTAAACATCGCCACTTGTACCTACCGGGATCTCAAAATCAAAATCCTGATAAGAAGAATAAGGTTCATTTACCCTCACATCATAATCTACACCGGTTGCCCGTAAAATCGGGCCGCTCCAGCTATAATTGAGTGCCGTTTCAGAATCTACTGCAGCAACACCAGAGGTACGCTCAATAAAGATTCTGTTCCGGTTAAACAAGGTTTCAAATTCTTTAAGAATAGGCGGGAACTTGACAAGGAATTTTTTGATTTTGGCAAAGGCGATATCATTAAAGTCTCGCTCAAAACCACCGATACGGCCGATATTAGTGGTAAGCCTAGCACCACAAATCTCTTCGTATATTTCGTAAATATGTTCTCTCTCTTCCATCAGGTAGAGAAAGCCTGAAAATGCGCCGGTATCGACCCCTAAAATTCCATTACATATTAAATGATCAGAAATACGGGCATTCAACTGTCATATGCCATCCCATGTTATTGATCGGTGAGGAACAATAATTTAAACGGTCAGTAAGTGGGGTGATCTGATAAAAGGGACGGTGTTCAGCAATTTTTTCAAATGCACGGTGAATGTAGCCGATGGTTGAAACACCACTTATAATGCGTTCTCCATCCATTTCCAGAACATTCTGAAAAACACCATGCGTCGCCGGATGGGTTGGACCGAGATTTAATATAAACGTTTCCTTCTGAGGGTCGTTATCTTTGAATATGGGGTGATTCGTCATCTTCCGAAGAAATAATCCTTTTTATCAACACGATTCGGGTCTTCCAGCGGATGTTCTCTTCGCATCGGGAAAACCGTCATATCATCAACATTTAAAACTCTTACCAAATTCGGATGTCCATCGAATATGATTCCGAAAAAGTCGTAGGTTTCACGTTCCATCCAGTTAGCACCTTCCCAAAGCTTAGTGGCAGTTGGAATGTGAGGTGCATCTCCATCAATAAAAACTTTAATTCTGACCCTTACATTATTTGACAGACTGTGCAAATGGTAAATTACACCTAGTGAAAGCTTCTGTTCAGGATAATGTATACCTGTTATGTCAGTCAGATAATTAAATTTGAGCTCCTTATCTTCCTTTAGAAAACGAAGAACTTCGCTGATATTTTCAGCAGAAGTTTCAAAAGTTAAAAGACCATAAGGCTCTGAAGGAACAGAAATCCTGTCCCCAAACGCAGATGTTAAACTTTGTATAACTTGCTGATTATTGAGTTTGCCCATTACTGGATTCCGTATCTTTCTAATAATTCCTTATATTCTGGTGAGTCTCTCCTGCGAAGTGACTCATTTTTTACCAGTTCCTGTATTTTATTAAAGCCATCGATTATTGCTTCTGGTCTTGGCGGGCAACCCGGAACGTAAACGTCAACCGGAATAATCTCATCAATCCCCTGCATCACAGAATAAGTATCAAATATTCCACCACTGCTGGCGCATGCACCTACTGCAATAACCCAGCGTGGTTCTGCCATCTGAAGATAAACCTGCTTCAAGACCGGCCCCATTTTCTTTGCAATAGTGCCCATAACCATCAAAAGATCTGCCTGACGTGGTGAAAAGCTGGGCCTCTCTGATCCAAAACGAGCGAAATCATAGTGCGATCCCATGGTTGCCATAAATTCAATTCCACAGCAGGAAGTTGCGAAAGGTAATGGCCATAAGGAATGAGATCTGGCCAATCCGACTACCTTATCCATTGAGGTAGCAAAAAAACCTGATCCCTCAAGGCCCGGAGGCGCTTCTACTAAATTTACTTCAGTCATAATTCTTCAAAAGAAAAAGCCCAATTCAGACAAGTCTAAAATGAGCCCAAATTTAAGAAATTTAATGTTTTCAATTGTTTAAACCATTATTTAGAAACAGTCTAAACGCTACTCCCAATCCA
>NCHA01000032.1 GCA_002257025.1 Sphingobacteriales bacterium 16-39-50
ATGTTAACACCCTTCTCCTCACTAATTCCTCTCTCCTTCTTCCCTCAAAACCCTCAAACAACAACCCACATCTCCTTCGTTGCGGGTTGCAAAGGTATGCATTTCAACCACACTACACAATACTTATCAGGAATTAATTCATAGAACTTAGGTAAGTCGCTGTGGGTGAAGAAGAAAAAGTTTAAATAAAAAGAACCTGGAGAAAAATAGTATCCCTGGAATGATTAAATATGGACTTAGCCCCCACCTGCTATTTAAAATCTACCCCTATCTGATGAATAAGAAAAATCCACTTATAATAACCAAAGCTAATCGTTATTGATAAAAGCCTCCCCATCTCTGATATCAGATGCCAGATCCATGATCGTTTTAGTTTCAAAAAGTGTTATCAGTTGCTGTTTAATCAGTTTATACTGGGAATGCATTGGGCATGGCTTAGCTTCAGAACATTTATTCAAACCCAAAACACATCTTTCCAGCACACTATCCTCTTCCATCACATCCAGAACAGAACGTACCGGCAGGCTCTTCGCTTCCTCAGTCATATAAAATCCGCCATTTGGTCCACGAACAGAACTGATAATTTTATTGTTCCTGGTAAGCACCTGCAATATTTTTGCAGTAAAGTGAGGCGGAGAATCTGTCGCATCCGAAATCGCCTTTATTCCCAGCTTACAATTCTCAGAACTTTTTTGAGCTATATATATGGTCGCCCTAAGGGCATATTCTGTAGATTTTGAAAACATAATTACTTAAAAAAAGAAAACTACAAATTTTATGCAACAACTAATCAGAAATATTCAGCTATCAAAATATTTGATAAATAATTAAAGATATTTTTATCTTTAATTATTGTTATTAATATATTTACTTAAAAAAACTCATGTCCAACAATAATACTATAACATACCTTCTTAATCCAAAGAACTGGTGGTTGCCCTTATTGATCATTTTTATTGTAAGCATATGCGGAGTAGCAATGATAGGTATTCATACTTATACTGAAGCCCCACCTATTCCCAACTACGTTACAGAGAAAGGAAAAGTCATAATTTCTAAAGAAGATATTTTAAAAGGACAGGCTGTTTTTCAGGAATATGCCCTGATGGAATATGGTTCAATGTTTGGCGACGGTGCGAACAGAGGCCCCGACTATACTGCAGAAGCACTCCATCGCATGTCTGAGTATATGAATGATTATTACAAATCGGGTCTAAACAGCGACGAAAACAGCGAGCTTGCTATAAGAGGGGCACAGGAACAAGTTAAATATGAAATAAAAGCTAACCAATACGACAAAAATACCAATAGTGTAAAGCTTGCAGATTCACAGGTAGCAGCATTGTCCAATTTAGAGGATTACTATAAGAATATATTCACTAATCCAAAATTTGCAGGTGCCTTTAAGCCTATGGGTTATATCAAGGACGAAGAAGACATAAAGTCATTATCTAAATTCTTCTTTTGGGGTGCATGGGTCTGCGGAGTGGAAAGACCCGGCGAAACCTATAGTTATACCCATAACTGGCCTTTTGATCCAAGTGCCGGAAATACGCCAACTTCAGCAACTATAATATGGAGTATTATTGGCTCCTTGGGCTTGTTACTGGGGCTGGGAATAGTATTATATTATTACGGCAGAATGGATAAACTGGACGATGATGCATATACCAATAAGGCACAAGCCTTTATGACAAAAGCAGAAGTTGCAAAATTCGCTCCTGATGAAATCCAGCATGCCACATTCAAATATTTCTATGTTGCCATTTTGCTATTCGGGACTCAGGTTCTGGCCGGAATTTTAACCGTCCATGATTTTGTCGGATTTGTCAACTTCTTTGGATTTGACATTTCAAAAGCTTTGCCGGTAACAATAACCCGTAGCTGGCATGTTCAATTATCCTTGCTGTGGATCTCGGCCTGCTGGATAGGAGCTTCATTTTTTATGATGTCGCTGATTTCACCTGCGCAAGCCAAAAGCCAGGTAAAACTAATTAATACAATATTCTGGCTTACCGTATTGCTGGTCGCCGGATCGATGGTTGGCATGTTCCTTGGCCCCCATGGTCTGCTCGCAAAAAGCTGGTACTGGCTGGGGCACCAGGGATGGGAATATGTAGAATTGGGTAAAATATGGCAAATCATATTAGGAATAGTTTTCATAATATGGGCGATAACCATTTATCGCGGAATCAAACCAGTAATGAAAGTAAAACAGCCATGGGCCTTGCCAAACTGGCTCGTCTACACCACTTTCAGCATTATTCTTTTGCTCATCTCTGGTTTTATTGCCACTCCAAATACAAACTTTGTCATCGCCGACTTCTGGAGATGGATGGTGGTACATATGTGGGCCGAAGCGTTTTTTGAAGTTTTCACTACAGTACTGATAGGATACTTTATGGTTTTAATGGGCCTGATCAGTAAACAAGCAGCTAT
This sequence comes from Sphingobacteriales bacterium 16-39-50, assembly GCA_002257025.1. GTDB lineage: Bacteria > Bacteroidota > Bacteroidia > Sphingobacteriales > Sphingobacteriaceae > Daejeonella. The sequence goes on from NCHA01000032.1 coordinate 2,440, forward strand.
TCGCGTTATCTATCTGGCCACACTTTTATTTCTGGGATCGGGATTGCTCGGTATTTCTCATAATTTCTATTGGAATGCAAAACCTGTTGGAACCATGGCTCTCGGTGCTGTATTCTCAACCTTACAGGTAGTCCCTCTGGTTCTGCTCACATTGGAGGCCTGGCGTTTCAGTAAACTCCCAAAAATACTGGAGGATAATAACAAGGTAAATGGGGATCCAAATAAGCAATTCGGTTTCCCCGAAGTATTTCTATTCCTGGTTGCAGTAAACTTCTGGAATTTCTTTGGAGCAGGGGTACTTGGATTTATAATCAATCTTCCTATTGCGAACTACTATGAACACGGAACTTATTTAACTGTAAATCATGGACACGCTGCATTGATGGGTGTTTATGGAAACCTTGCCCTGGCAACAGTACTATTCTGCAGCCAATTATTGATAAAGGCAGAATACTGGAGACCAAAAGCGATCAGAACAGCATTCTGGTCAATTAACATTGGCTTGCTGTTAATGGTATTGCTTGATCTGTTCCCTGCAGGTATACTCCAATTCCAGACCGTAACTGAAAGGGGCTTATGGTTTGCCAGAAGTGCCGAATTTATTGACAGCACCGCCTTTCAGAACTTAACCTGGCTTCGTATAATTGGGGGTTCTATGTTTACACTTGGGGGAGTTATCCCATTAATGTGGTTTGTATTGAAAGGCGCTAAAGGTTTGAAAAGGAATGCTAAAACCAATTAAAAAAATCAATACATAGATTTCAATTCACTTTGTTAAATAGTGTTAAAAACAGCTGAAAGAGTCAGGAAAGGGATATTTTAGCATCCTTTATATTATACATAAATATAATTGATGTTTTACCGATTTACCTTATCTTTGCAGAATGTTTAAAAATAAGCTTAACATATCCCTAAGCATATTACTGGTTATAATAATTGCGTTTGCAGGCTGCAAAAGCAAATTTGAAAAATTACGCGCAAGCAATGACACCGCTAAAAAGTATCGGGAAGCTGTGCGTCTTTATGAGAAAAAAGACTATAATAAGGCTCTCAGTCTATTTGATGATCTTGTTACCAAATATCGCGGGACTGCAGAAGCTGAAGATTTATCCTATTATTTTGCATACACGCATTATAAATTAAGGGATTATACTACCGCCAGATATCATTTTAAAACATTTGCAGATACCTATGCATCCAGTGCAAAAGCAGAAGAATGCCGCTTTATGGCTGCCTATTGTTTTTACCTTGAATCGCCGACTTTTTCACTTGATCAGGAAAACACGATAAAAGCGATCGAGGCCTTACAGTTATTTATAAACTTATATCCAAAAAGTGAACGTGTTGCCGAAGCAAGTAAATTGATCAGCAATCTGCGCGATAAACTTGAAACCAAGTCATACGCCAATGCTAAGCTATTCCTGGATATTGGAGATTATAAATCGGCAGTAATTGCTTTCAGAAATTCAGCACGCGAATTTCCCGATACAAAATATGCTGAGGAAATGGAATTCCTGACCATCAAGGCCCAGGCATTATATGCTAAAGCAAGTTTTGAAATTAAACAGGAAGAGCGTTATAATGAGGCAATTCAATTATATAACGAATTTGTACAAAACTACCCTTCAAGTAAATACCTGAAAGAAGCGGAAGAAATAAAGAAAAGCAGTGAAAAAGCTATTATTGATGTTAGAAAACTGATCGCAGTGCAAACCGCAGAAATGAAAGCACAGCAAGAAAAGATCAAAGCTGCAGAAGAAAGTAAAAAAGAAGACACTAAAAACAAGTAAAATGAGTACTACTAAACCCGTTATTCCTAACAGTACAGTAACACGTGATGTTCGTGAACTGGATAAAACAACCGACAATATTTATGAGTCGATTGTAATTATCAGTAAACGTGCTAACCAGATTGCGAATAACCTGAAAGAAGAACTTCATGGTAAACTGGCAGAATTTGCATCATCTAATGACAATTTAGAAGAGGTATTTGAAAACCGTGAGCAAATTGAAATATCTAAACATTATGAGCGTATGCCTAAGCCATCGCTTATTGCTGTGGATGAGTTTTTACACGACAAGGTTTATTACCGCAATCCTTCTAAAGAGCAAAACTAATGAAGCAAGGGAGCATAGTACTTTCATGTGCTATGCACCATGCATGCTTTAAGATGGGTAGATCTTTGCCCTATGCTTACTAACAAAAACATTCTCCTCGGCGTTTGTGGCAGTATTGCCAGCTATAAATCGGCATCTCTGGTACGTTTACTGGTTAAGGCCGGCGCTAATGTGAGGGTTGTCATGACTAAGGATGCCTGCAACTTCATCACCCCACTCACACTTTCAACACTCTCCAAAAATCCTGTTCTTAGCAATTATTCCGATCCGGAAACCGGAAGCTGGAATAATCATGTAGAACTTGGATTGTGGGGGGATCTTATGATTATAGCCCCTGCAAGTGCCAATACACTGGCTAAGTTTGCAAATGGATTATGTGACAATCTGCTTACGGCTGTTTATCTATCAGCAAAATGTCCCGTTTACTTTGCTCCGGCAATGGATCTGGATATGTGGAAACATCCCGCAACTCAAAAGAACATTTCTACACTGGTCAGTTTTGGAAACACAATGATCCAGCCGGGTTATGGTGAATTAGCCAGCGGTTTAACAGGAGAAGGGCGGATGGCAGAGCCTGAAGCTATTTTAGAATTCCTGAGTAATGAACTAAAAAAAAAACTTCCGTTAAAAGGTAAGAAGGCTCTTGTAACTGCTGGACCTACCTATGAAGCAATCGACCCTGTCAGATTCATTGGAAACCATTCCTCAGGGAAAATGGGATTTGCGATTGCTGAAGAACTCGCTGCTTTAGGTGCCTCCGTTGTCCTGGTTAGCGGACCAACATCGCTCAAACTTAGCACTCAGGGAATTAAGAGAATCGACGTTACCTCAGCAGAAGAAATGCTTGAAGCAGCCCTGGACAATTTTACCGGAACAGATATCTCCATATTAAGTGCAGCTGTTGCAGATTACCGGCCTAAGGACATCTCTCTTAACAAAATCAAAAAGGATAGTTCTGAGTTTCAAATCGACCTGATCAAAACTCCCGATATACTCGCAACTTTAGGAAAACAAAAGAAGCCCGGCCAAGTACTTGTCGGATTTGCCCTCGAAACCAATAATGAGGAAGAGAATGCCATAAAAAAACTTGAAAAGAAAAATCTGGACTTCATTGTTTTGAATTCACTTAAAGATGAGGGGGCAGGATTTAAAAATGATAGTAATAAGATTACGATCATCGACCGCAAACTCAATAAAGAAACATTCGACTTAAAACCGAAGACTGAAGTGGCAGCAGATATCTGTAAAAAAGTATTAGATTTATTAGGATGAAATACCTGATCTTTTTTTGTTTTCTGATCATTTCCCATACAGTCCACTCACAGGATTTGAATGCACGAGTACAACTTCTGGCACCACAACTGGCCAACTCAAATAAACGCGTTCTCGATATCCTCGAAGCAAGTATCAAAGATTTTTTAAATAACAAGCGGTGGTCTGCAGATGCACTTCAGCCCCAGGAAAGGATCGATTGCAATTTTGTAATTACTATCACCGACTGGGATGGTTCAAGCAATTTCAAAGCAGAGGCTCAGATTCAATCGAACAGGCCTGTATTCAACAGTTCTTACAGCAGTACTTTATTAAATATCAGCGATAAGGATTTTGACTTTACCTATTCTGAAGGTCAGCCACTCGATTTTTCTGAACAAAACTATATCGGTAACCTAAGCTCCTTACTCGCATTTTACGCCTACATCATTACCGGGATGGATTATGATACTTTTTCTAAATTCGGAGGAACACCCTATTTTGAGAAAGCTCAAACGGTATTGAACAATGCTCAAACCGCTCCAAATGGCGGCTGGAAAGCTTTTGAAAACCTGAGAAACCGATTCTGGCTTATAGAAAACCTAACTAATAAATCGTATAACCCGATTCGTGAAAGCCTCTACATTTACCACAGAGAAGGTTTGGATGTCATGGCAGAAAACCAGTCCAAAGGGAGAAAAGCGGTACTTTCTGTCATTCCGCAACTTCAGAAAATCGATAAACAAAAACAAGGTTCGATCTTAAATCAGATCTTTTTTACAGCAAAAGCTGATGAGATAATCAATATACTTGGCGCTGCTGAACCTCAGGAAAAGATTAAAGCTTACAATGCCTTATCAGTAATCGATCCTGCAAACAGTTTAAAGTATGAGATCCTCAAAAAACCTTAGCATTCAATTTGCGGATGCCGGTACAATTAATCAAAATACTTAATTTAGCTCAAACTTTTCGATTACATGCTCAAGCGACTGGCAATTAGAAATTATGCCTTAATTGATAACCTGGATATTTCATTCTCAAATGAACTAAATATCATGACCGGTGAGACCGGAGCGGGTAAATCAATCATCCTTGGTGCACTTTCCTTAATATTAGGTCAGAGAGCCGAAGGGAAGTACTTTTTTAACCAGCAGAAAAAATGTGTGATCGAAGGGACCTTTGAAGTAAATGGATTCCAGCTTGAGGATTTCTTTACAGAAAACGATCTTGACTATGACCGTGAAACGGTTTTGAGAAGGGAAATATCCTCAGATGGAAAAACGAGGGCTTTTATCAATGATACTCCTGTCAATCTGGCTCTCCTGAAAAAACTTGGAGAGAAACTGATCGATGTTCATTCGCAGCATGCTACACTCGAAATTAATGATGAAGAATTTCAGTTACTGGTCATTGATACAGTAGCAGGAAATGATGACCTTCTCTCAGAATACAGAAAAACATACAAATCCTATAGAAATACTCAATCCCGCCTAAAGGAATTGATTAGCCATAGTGAGCAGAACAAAGCAGATCTCGATTATTTCCAGTTTCAGTTTGACGAACTCGAAAAAGCAGGCTTAAGTGCAGGTGAGCAGGAAGAACTTGAACAGGAACAGAGCGAATTGACTCATGCTGAGGAAATTAAAAGAAGTTTACTTATTTCAATTGGCCTGTTGAGCGAAAATGAGCCTTCTGCTGCTGTTCAGATTAAAGAGGCTTGGATCAGTTTGGTCAATGCAGAAAAGTTTAAACCTGAGCTAAGCAAAATCTCTGAACGGCTCAACAGCGCTCTGATAGAAATAAAAGACCTTATATCTGAAATTGAAGACTTTGAACAAAGGAGTCTGATCAATGAATCAAGGCTTGAAGAAGTTAATGAGCGGCTGGATTTACTTTATTCCCTGCAGAAGAAACATCGGGTAAACTCAGATACCGAATTAATCACTGTCCGGGATCAGTTCTCATTAAAAATTAGCGGCATTTTATTCGCTGATGAAGATATTGAGAAATTAAAAACTGAGAGCGATAAACTGCACCAGGAAATGACGGATCTGGCAAATCGGATCAGTAAACGCCGGACTGATTCTATTCCCAATGTAGAAACACAGGTAATGCATACATTATCAGAAATTGGCATGCCAAATGCCGTTTTGCAAATATTAAATGAAAGCCTGCCGGATGGCAAATTCGACACAAATGGAAATAATCAGATCAGGTTTCTTTTCAGTGCAAATAAAGGACAGAGTCCCTTGCCAATGAATAAGGTTGCTTCCGGAGGTGAACTTTCACGCTTAATGCTTGCCATTAAATCTTTAGTTGCAGTACATACCTCACTTCCAACCATAATATTTGATGAAATCGATACCGGAATTTCGGGAGAGGTAGCACTGAGAGTTGGAAATATTATGGAAAAACTATCAAAAAATATGCAGGTTATCGCCATAACCCATCTGCCACAGATTGCCAGCAAAGGAAATACTCATTTCTGTGTTTACAAGGATGAAGAAAGCGATATTACCCATACCAACATCCGGGAACTGCATAAAGAAGAACGGGTGATGGAACTTGCAAAAATGCTCAGCGGCAATAATCCCGGAGAATCTGCGATACAAAATGCCAGAGAATTACTCTTAAATTTTTAAAGAGTTTTAGAATTAGAGATTAATAATAACTTTACCTTTTTATTTACGTCAAAAACCAAAATCAATCATATGTATAACTTACTGAAAGGTAAAAGAGGAATCATTTCAGGTGCTTTAGATCAAAATTCAATTGCCTGGAAAGTTGCAGAGAAAGCTCATGAAGAAGGCGCTGTATTTGTTCTTACCAATGCACCAATAGCTATGCGGATGGGTGAAATCAACTCATTAGCTGAAGCCACCGGATCACAAATTATACCAGCTGATGCTACAAGCGTAGAAGACCTGACCAATCTGTTTACTCAATCTCAGGAAATCCTGGGAGGAAAAATCGATTTTGTTCTTCACTCGATTGGCATGAGTGTTAACATACGCAAGAAGATTCCTTATCCTGAACTTAACTACGAATACTTTCAAAAAGGAATAGATGTTTCTGCCCTGTCATTACATAAAATGTTAAGTGTAGCCAAGAAGCTGGATGCAATAAACGAATGGGGAAGTGTTGTTGCCCTGACTTATATGGCAGCACAGCGCACTTACCCTTTCTATACTGATATGGCTGATATCAAAGCAATGCTTGAATCCATTGCCAGGAGTTTTGGTTATCACTACGGACTGGATAAGAAAGTCCGTATCAACACCGTTTCACAGTCTCCAACAAAAACTACTGCAGGCACCGGAATCAAGGGTTTTGGTAGTTTCTACGATTATGCCGATGCAATTGCCCCACTTGGAAATGCTGATGCAGAATCCTGTGCAGATTATTGTATCACCTTATTCTCAGACCTTACCCGCATGGTAACTATGCAAAATCTGTTTCACGATGGCGGATATTCTTCTACCGGAGTAAGTGATGATGTGATGTACCGTTTAGGTGTTGAAAATGGTGAGGGTTAATATATAACGAAATAATAATTTTTTCCCATTCCCAATTTCCCATTCCCTATACCCATTGAATGAAGAGTAATTGAGAAGTTATATATTATTTCAGATCGGAAATTAATTTCTATTATGAATTAAAGAATATTTTGGGCGTTACCCGCTTGGGCGGGTCGGGCTCTACGTTACAATCTTTTTCTGCTACGCATAAAAAGGATTTTCACTCCGATCCCTAACGCACTAAACGCCGTACACATCTACAAAAAGACCCTTTCTGGAATTCCATTAAGGGTCTTTTTGTGTTCTGAAATATGATTCTTGCTCAACTGTCAATTATCAACCATTAGTGTCCGGTTAAAATTAAAATTCTAGTCAAATGTGCCAGCTATAAACTAAAATGGGAATTTATTAGCGTTGTAAGATGCATCGCCCTGTTTTATCAAAATTATAGGATATGCAAAATGAGGTTCCAGCTTTCGCTGGAATGACATGCATTTTTTTAGAAGTGGGGAGATCCTGACCTCCGTCAGGATCGTAGTGCCCAAAAAGCACCTGTAATGATACCACTCGGATTCCGGCGAAGGCCGGAATCTCCCTAATCCACCCCTCGGATTGTCATTCCAGCGAAAGCTGGAACCTCCTAAACTCTTGAAATTCCATTTCAAGCTTTCCCCGCACACTAGTGATTCTCAACTCTCCACTATCAACTGTCAACTATCAATTGATTACAGTGATTCAATAAGAACAATCTTCACCTTTACCGATCCCGGAGGAGTGACTGTTCCAATTCCATCAGAGCTTTGTATTTCCAGAACAATTTGTCCGGAACGGGTTAAATAGCTGTAGGATACACCATTATAGACCTGAGGAATCTGCTCATAAGTTCCATTATCAAAGGAGATATAAACCAGAACTCCCCCATAATCGTTGAAATTATTATCGATCTCAGGCATATTGATTGAAGCAGTATAACTACGGCCTCCATCAAGTTTAATCCAGTTCCCCGGATTTAGTGTTGCAAAAATGGTGCGGTTAGGGACAATATATTCCTTTTTGCATCCTGCACCTAATAACATAATACTCATGGCAAAAAGAAAGACTGACTTTTTCATAACGTTAATACAGGAAAAGCCTGTATAATGATGACGAAAAAAAAGGGCTGACAGTTGCATCTGTCAGCCCTTTATGAAGAAATTAAACTGGTTTATTCCTCTTTCTTTTCTTCTTTCTTTCTTTTAACGGTTTTGGCTTTAGAAATAATCCGGATCTCCTCTTTTTCCTTATCGTAATCTACCTCCATTGTATCTCCTTCTGCAAGCTCTCCTTTCAGAATCTCTTCTGCGATCGGATCTTCAAGATGTTTTTGAATTGCGCGTTTCAAAGGACGTGCACCAAAATTTGAATCATAACCTTTTTCAGCGATGAAATCTTTGGCGGCATCAGTAAGCTTAATCTCATAACCCAATCCTTGAATCCGGTCAAATAAAGCCTTTAACTCGATATCAATGATCTTGAAGATATCTTCCTTGGTCAGTGAATTAAACACAACCACATCATCCACACGATTCAGGAACTCAGGAGCAAAGGCACGTTTCAATGCGTTTTCTATAACTCCTCTTGAGTAAGTATCTGCCTGTGAGGATTTTGCCACAGTGCTGAAACCAACACCCTGACCGAAATCCTTTAATTGTCTGGCTCCGATATTCGAAGTCATGATAATGATCGTATTCCTGAAATCTACCTTACGGCCTAAGCTGTCAGTCAGCTGACCTTCATCAAGCACCTGTAAAAGTATATTAAACACATCAGGGTGAGCCTTTTCAATCTCATCCAGAAGAACTACTGCATATGGTTTTCTTCTGACTTTCTCTGTCAGTTGTCCGCCTTCTTCATAACCTACATATCCCGGAGGCGCTCCAACTAAACGTGAGACAGCGAATTTCTCCATGTACTCACTCATGTCAACCTGGATCAATGCATCCTCAGTATCAAACATGAAACGGGCAAGTTCTTTGGCTAACTCTGTCTTTCCAACACCGGTCGGACCAAGGAATATAAACGAGCCAATTGGTTTTTTTGGATCTTTTAATCCGGCACGTGTACGCTGAATTGCTTTCGTTAATTTCTTAACCGCATCTTCCTGACCAATCACTCTTGTATTGATTGCATCAAACATTCCCAACAATTTGATGCTGTCTGTCTGACCAACCCTTTGAACAGGTATACCGGTCATCATGGATACGACTTCGGCAACATTATCTTCAGTTACTGTATAACGCTTAGTCTTGGTTTCAGCTTCCCACTCACTTTTCGCTTTTTCAAGCTCCTCGAGCAGATTTTTCTCTGTATCACGAAGTTTAGCAGCTTCCTCATACTTCTGACTGCGAACAACCTTGTTTTTCTCAATTTTGATCTCCTCTATCTTCTGCTCCACATCGATAATGTTTTGCGGCACATGGATATTGGTCAGATGAACACGTGATCCTGATTCATCAAGGGCGTCAATAGCCTTATCCGGCAGGAACCTGTCAGTGATATAACGTGTTGTTAAACTAACACATGCATTAATCGCCTCATCAGTATAGGTTACACCGTGATGCTCTTCATATTTTTCTTTAATGCGGTTCAGAATCTCAATAGTCTCGGCCGGAGTTGCCGGCTCAACCATTACCTTCTGGAAACGACGGTCAAGGGCACCATCCTTTTCAATATACTGACGGTACTCATCAAGAGTTGTAGCACCAATACATTGAATTTCACCTCTTGCTAAAGCTGGTTTGAACATATTTGAAGCATCCAATGAACCCGATGCACCACCGGCTCCAACAATGGTATGGATCTCATCAATGAACAGAATGACATCCGGAGATTTCTCCAGTTCATTCATCACTGCTTTCATCCTTTCTTCAAATTGACCACGGTACTTGGTACCAGCAACTAAAGACGCAAGATCCAGAGTAACTACCCTTTTATTAAATAATACACGGGATACTTTACGCTGAACAATTCGCAACGCAAGTCCTTCTGCAATGGCAGATTTACCCACTCCAGGCTCACCAATAAGTATCGGATTATTCTTTTTACGACGGGATAAAATCTGGGATACCCGTTCAATTTCTTTTTCGCGACCAACAATCGGATCAAGTTTACCATCCTCAGCAGCACGGGTCAGATCCCGACCGAAATTATCCAGAACCGGAGTTTTGGATTTGATGTCAGAAACCTTTTTTGGCTGACTAAAGCTTTCCTCTTCCCTGAAATCATCATCACCAGCAGGTGAACCCGGAGCTTCATCGCGGAAGCCTTCCTTATTATTCTCTACTTCAGCTTTAAATATATCGTAGTTCACATTATACTGCTGCAGGATCTGAGAAGCAATATTATCCTCATCCCTCAAAATAGATAAAAGCAAATGCTCTGTACCAATAATGTCGCTTTTGAATATTTTAGCCTCTAAGTAAGTGATTTTCAATACCTTCTCAGCCTGCTTTGTTAAAGGAATATTTCCAAGATTAACAGTCGTACTGGATGTCCCCTTCACAGAATCCTCCACAGATTTGCGCAAACGGGCAGTATCAACTCCTAAACCTTTTAAAATTTTTATTGCCATGCCATCTCCTTCCCGGATAAGTCCCAGCAATAAATGCTCTGTGCCAATATAATCATGGCCCAAACGCAGAGCTTCTTCTCTGCTATATGAAATCACGTCTTTGACGCGTGGAGAAAATTTCGCTTCCATTAGTATACCTTTCTGTATTTTAATGCCCTAAGCTATTAATAAAATGAATTAATAGACATCAGGCTATTGTAACAAGTTATCAACAATTACGCCATTTCGGTTAAAAAGGTTTTACGATATGAAGACATAATAAAGTTGACATGTCTCTGACTAAAATCCGATATTTGAACCTCAATCAATATACGAATGTCAGACGAAAAAATAATATTTTCTATGGCCGGGGTGAATAAGATTTACCCTCCACAGAAGCAAGTTCTTAAAAATATCTATCTGTCTTTTTTTTACGGAGCTAAGATCGGGGTAATCGGATTAAATGGTTCGGGTAAGTCATCTGTATTAAAGATTATTGCCGGATTAGACAAATCATACCAGGGTGAAGTTGTGTTTGCTCCGGGCTATACTGTGGGCTATCTGGCTCAGGAACCCATTCTGGACCCTGAAAAAACAGTTCGGGAAGTTGTGGAGGAGGGTGTTGCCTCAACCACCGCCATCCTGAAAGAGTATGAAGAGATCAACGAGAAATTTGGCCTTCCGGAGGTTTATGAGAATGCCGATGAGATGGATAAACTACTCGCCAGACAGGGTGAATTACAGGATCAGATCGATGCTTCTGGTGCCTGGGAATTGGACAGTAAACTGGAGCGGGCGATGGATGCATTGCGTTGTCCGGAGCCTGATTCAAAAATTGCCATATTGTCAGGAGGTGAGCGCAGGCGCGTAGCATTATGTCGCTTGTTGCTTCAGGAACCAGATGTTTTATTATTAGATGAGCCTACCAACCACCTCGACGCCGAAAGTATTGACTGGCTGGAGCAGCATCTGAAACAATATAAAGGAACTGTAATTGCAGTTACCCACGACAGGTATTTCCTGGACAATGTAGCCGGATGGATCCTTGAGCTTGACCGCGGAGAAGGTATTCCTTGGAAAGGAAATTATTCATCCTGGCTGGAACAAAAATCCAAGCGTTTGGAATCTGAAGAAAAAACTGAAAGTAAACGTCAGAAAACCCTTGAACGAGAATTGGAATGGGTTAGAATGGCTCCAAAAGCACGTCATGCAAAATCCAAGGCACGTCTTTCAAATTATGAGAAACTAGCCTCCGAAGACACTAAAGAACGTGAAGATAAACTGGAGTTGTTTATTCCTCCAGGACCAAGACTTGGCAACCTGGTAATTGAGGCTCAAAATGTCAGCAAAGCTTATGGCGATAAAATTCTTTTTGATAACCTGAGTTTTTCATTACCTCCGGCAGGTATTGTTGGGATCATCGGACCAAACGGGGCTGGAAAAACTTCATTATTCCGCTTAATTACCGGCCAGGAACAACCTGACTCTGGTTCTTTCAGAGTAGGTCCTACGGTAGCTCTGGGCTATGTTGACCAGAATCATGATGATCTGAATCCTGAAAAATCAGTTTGGGAAAACATCACCGACGGCAATGAAACCATTATGCTTGGCAACAGACCAATCAACTCAAGGGCTTATGTTTCAAAATTCAATTTTAACGGAGCAGATCAGCAGAAAAAGGTTGGTGTTCTATCCGGTGGAGAAAGAAACCGGGTTCACCTTGCAATTACACTAAAGAAAAGCTCTAACGTGCTTTTGCTGGATGAGCCGACCAATGATATTGATGTGAACACATTGAGAGCACTTGAAGAAGGATTAGAAAATTTCGGTGGTTGTGCAGTGATTATTTCCCACGACCGATGGTTTCTTGACAGGGTTTGTACACACATCCTGGCATTTGAAGGCAATTCTCAGGTTTACTATTTCGAAGGAAACTATTCTGAATACGAAGAGAACAGAAAGAAACGTACGGGAGACATAACACCTCACCGTTTGAGATATAAAAAATTAACTGACTAAGATTGCGTCCGAACTGGTTGGTGATAATACCAACCAGACGGCCAAAATCAATTTATTTTAGGTTTAGCTTGAACCAGTTATCACACTCCGCCAGGAAACTTGCCATGTAGTTCGCGTTTATAACCTCATGCCCCGTATCTTCATAGGATACGAGCTTATGGATAGTACTAAATTGTGTAAGCCGATTTTTCAAGTCAACAGATTGCTGATATGGCACGATAACATCAAGTTTGCCATGAAACAAGAGCGTGGGCTTTGAATTAGCCGTAACATGACTTATCGGACTTGCTTCGGCATAAGCTGAGGGATTAGTAAGATAGGATGTGCCGATCAATAACTGCACAAGTTGCGCCTGATTAGGATTCAAACCACTCGTTGGTGTAAAGTCAGTAGGACCGGCCATTGAAATCACAGTTTTGACCTTATTGCTGGTATCATATTTATAAGTGTATAAAAGCACCAGGTGCCCACCGGCACTCACACCCTGTAGCGCAAATTTATCTGAGGAAATCTTCCATTCTGCAGCCTTTGAACCTATAAACCCGATAGCCTTCGCAATATCATTTACCTGTGCGGGATGAATATTATTTTCGGGTGTATTCGTTAAACGATAATTCATGGTGACAGCTGCATAACCCTTATCCCGCCAGTATTTCGCAAGATCTGTAAAGGCAGATTTATCACCCCCAAGCCAGGAGCCTCCATGTACCAGCAGTATTACTGCGGTTGTAGCATCTCTCCGCTCGGGCAGATAAATATCCAATGAATTACGAACATGCGAACCATAGGACACATTTAGGAGATCCTGAGAGCTTTGGGCAGCTTCCTCAGGTTGATCGGGCGCTTTTTTACAGCCGGCGCTGATAATAAAGATAAACAGCAAACCTGATAATACACTTTTCAACTTGTTCATAATAGAATATACGAATATAATTATGGATTGATATCCTTTCCTATGGTCGGTATTACCGTACCATACATAACCCGTGATAGAGTTGATCGGTGAGAACACCAACCAGAGGACCAACCAGATGGCCAAAATGACTACCTCCTCATTGTTAATATGTTAACAAATAAATAACATACCTGGGCAGATAGATTGAAAGATAATCAGCTATCTTTAATTATAATGTAATTTCCTGTTTTACACCAGTTTAAATAATAATTCACGCCTTGAATCAAAATTTATGACTTGGAAGAAATTTAATGGAGAAACTATCGAAAGCCCGATCCTCGAAGAAGTAGAGCATGCCATCGAACGCGAATCTGCACTGGGCAATAAATTAAAGGTTTGTATCGGCACAGACTCCCAGGTTAAAGGATCAATCATCGACTTCGCAACTGTCATCGTGTTCCTGAGAGAAAAGAAAGGTGGATTCATGTATATCCACCAGGAGCGCTCTTCCATGAGAATGGGAATTAAAGAACGTATGCTCTCAGAAGTCCAGAAATCAATCGAATGTGCTTATTCCCTTTGCGACCTGCTTGATCTTTATGATGTAGATCTTGAAGTCCATGCTGATATCAATACGAATCCGAATTTCAAGTCAAACATGGCGCTGCACGAAGCTATGGGATATATTTTAAGTATGGGATTTGTATTTAAAGCAAAACCTGAAGCCTTTGCCAGTTCGGCATGTGCTAACAAGCTTGTTCAGTAAACAAAAAAGCCATTGTTCTTAGGCAATGGCTTCTTTTGTGATTAATAATTGGTTTATGATGATTTTAGTTTAGTGTGTTCAGTAACAATCTGCCTCACATTCTCCATGTCTTCCTCCATTTCATCTTCCACTTCCTTTTCATAGATAAATCCATGGCTGCTAACAAGCAGTGTGCCTTGTGTGTATTTTTCATTATGCTGTGTTGAATCAAGTCCTTCCTCCTCTTCTTCGGAACTTACACGCATAGGTTGTAATAAATTAATAAACTTGAAGATTCCATAAGAGACAATAAAACTATAAGCTACGGTGATGGTAACTAATTTAAGCTGGGTAAAGAAAAACTCATGATTTCCATAGAACCATCCATCAGAACCAGCAGGATTAACTGTTTTTGTAGCCAGCAATCCGGTTAGTAATAAACCTACGATACCACCTACTCCATGGCAAGGGAACACATCAAGTGTATCATCCAGGGTAGTTTTTGTTTTCCAGTAAACAGCAAGGTTTGATATGATCGCTGCCACAAAACCTATAAAAATACTCTGTGGAATGCCTACAAATCCGGCTCCGGGAGTAACAGCTGCAAGACCGACAACCGCACCGATACAGAAACCAAGCACTGAAGGTTTTTTACCTCTCACTACATCGAAGAACATCCAGGATAATCCTCCTGCTGCACCTGAGACATTGGTTGTTGCAAAAGCAGATACTGCGAGTGCATTAGCTCCGAGTGCAGATCCGGCATTGAAGCCAAACCATCCAAACCATAATAAACCTGTTCCTATTAATACATAAGGAATATTTGCAGGTGGAACTTCCAGTCCGTTAATATGTGCCTGTCTGCGTTTTAACACCATCGCACCGGCTAAAGCGGCCATACCTGCAGAGATGTGAACAACGGCACCACCGGCAAAATCTAGTCCGCCCATTTTGAACAAAAATCCATCCGGATGCCATACCCAATGTGCGATTGGCGCATAAACCAGCAAACTGAATAGAACTATAAATAAAATATAAGAGGTAAAACGAATACGTTCTGCAACTGCACCTACCACCAAACCAGGCGTGATGATTGCAAACATTAACTGGAATAAGGCAAATAGAGTTAAAGGTATGGTTGGTGCCAGACTCCAGGGCTCACCTGAATTCACTCCCTGAAAGAACAGGAAAGTTCTTGGATCCCCAATAATACCACCCAGGCTCTCTCCAAAAGAAAGACTGAATCCAACGGTCACCCACAGGATACTTACGACCCCGGCGGCAACGACACTCTTGATCATGGTTGAAATCACATTCTTGCGATGAACCATTCCACCGTAAAAGAATGCTAAACCTGGTGTCATCAGGAAAACCAAAGCCGTCGCAACCAGTAACCAGGCGATATCAGCTCCGTTATACTTGCCGGTATCGGCAAAATCCGGAAGAGAAGGAACAAAAACTGCAGCTATAGCTATGCTGGCAAGAATTAAAAATGGCAAAATTTGCTTTAGTCCGACTTTCATGATAAAATTTCTTATTAACAGAACAAAATTTTAATTATTTGATACAAATGTATAATCATTTTGAATAAAATCATTATTATTTTAATACTTTTTTAATAAAATGTTCAATTTTTAATAAAATTATAATCTTAAATAAGATTTTAACAGATAAAATGCCCTATAAATAGAGTAAAATTTAAAATATCGCAAATAGAAACATATAAAATCATGAATTTTGAGATGAAATTTTGAGGTTTTAACTAAAAATGGAGGAGTTAATGAGAAAAAGGTGAAATTTTTTATGAAAAATAGAATAATTGGCATGTTACGGCGCGTCGAACGGGAGGTGGCAATGATTGATTAGTGATTGGTAGGTGGCGGGCTTGACCCCAATGTCATTAAGTTAAGGATTTAAGTTTCTGTAAATCAATTACTTATGTTTAAATATTGAACTATTTTTTGTATATTATACTGGTAATCAAT
>NCHA01000033.1 GCA_002257025.1 Sphingobacteriales bacterium 16-39-50
AGGCATTAAGCACTATACGACCTACGGCCAAACTGCACGGTG
The DNA here is from genome assembly GCA_002257025.1 of Sphingobacteriales bacterium 16-39-50. Classification (GTDB taxonomy): domain Bacteria; phylum Bacteroidota; class Bacteroidia; order Sphingobacteriales; family Sphingobacteriaceae; genus Daejeonella. The sequence continues at coordinate 43 of NCHA01000033.1, forward strand.
AACAAATTTATGTCATTTAACCTTCAGAGTTATCCTAATTTTTTCACTCGCAAAGACGCAGAGACGCGTAATATTCCATTAAAATGAAATTTAGTAAACCTATAGGCATTTGCGTCTTCGCGTCTTTGCGAGATTAAAAATCTTCATAGTACTTAAGGAAAATTGATTATTAGGCACAACTTTGATTATTAGGCTCATCAGATGACTTGGAGTCATCTGATGAGTTTAATAGCTGTTGTACAGTTTAGCGCAGCGTCTCTCCGGATTCTCAAATGATGAGGAGTCTTCAGACTCCTCCATTCCAGAACATGATATTTACAATTTTGCAAACAAAAGATGAGAGCTTTGTCTAAACAGTTAAAAGGATTTTTCGAAATTTAGCCACTTTATAGTATTTTCATAGATTAAAGAAATGAATATGACGCAAATACTCAGATTGAGATCCACTTATCTTGCCGCTTTTTTATTGTTCAGTCAGTGCAGCCTTGCACAAAATAACAAGGGCAGAATTGATTTCGAAACCTATAATCCCCCATCCTCACTGGTCGTACCTGAGCATGTTCTTACCAGAGCTAAATTCCCATTCATCGATGTTCATAACCATCAGGGGAATATGCCAACTCAAAATCTCAAAGTTCTCCTATCCGAAATGGATAAGCTGAACATGAAGACCATGGTGAATTTAAGCGGCCGATCTGGTGATTTCCTTGCACTTGCGGTAAAAAATGCAAAAGCTGCAGAGCCGGGCCGCTTAATCGTTTTTGCAAATCCGAATTTTTCAGGAATTGGTGAAAGCGACTATGGGAATAAAGCTGCAAAACAGATAGAAGACGATGTAAAAGCAGGTGCACAGGGTTTAAAAATATTCAAAAGCCTTGGATTTTCTGTCAAAGACAATAAGGGTGCACTGGTTGCGGCTGATGATTCCCGGCTGAATCCAATCTGGCAAAAATGCGCCCAACTGGGAATACCTGTTTTGATCCATACGGCCGATCCCAAACAATTCTGGGATGAGCCTAATGAACAAAACGAGCGATGGCTTGAATTACTAACCCAACCCGGACGTAACAGAAGTGCGTCGGATGGTTTTTCATGGGAAGAATTAATTAAACAACAACACAACCTGATTAAAAATAATCCTAAAACCAATTTCATTATTGCTCATTTTGGATGGTATGCAAACAATTTAGATTTCTTAGGTACGCTACTCGATAAATATCCGAACATGAACGTTGAATTTGGAGCAATCATCGCCGAACTGGGCCGTCAACCACGCCGGGCAAAGCAGTTCTTTGAAAAATACCAGGACCGGATTCTGTTCGGGAAGGACAGCTGGGTTCCTTCTGAATATACTACCTACTTCAGAGTCCTTGAAACTGAAGATGAATATTTTCCTTATCATAAAAAATACCATGCTTACTGGAAAATGTATGGCCTCGGGCTGAGTGATGAGGTATTAAAGAAAGTATATTATAAGAATGCAATCCGCTTAATTCCCGGAATCGATAAGTCACAATTCCCGAATTAATGATATCAAGGTTGATCCATTCGAATTATAAACTGATCATCCTAAGCTTTCATATTATCTGATTCCAATTCATGATGACTTTTCAGCATCCCAATGAAATTTGGATTAAGTTTAATTGAATTCGATTTACAATACTGAATAATATCATTCCCCAAACGGGTATTCGAATGATTAAAACGAACTTGTTTATTAATTTGAAGAAAGCCAATTTTATCAAGCCATTCAGACATTTTTTGTCCGGCTTTTTCAGGCATATAAACGGTACAGTCACTAAAACTCACACCCAGCTCTGAATCCAGATCATAAATTCGTTCAGAACCCGCTTCAACTTCCGGAATAAACTCAGAATTCGTAAATGAAAGACGCCCTTTGAAAGTTGAAAGGTCTTTTGTAATCCGGCTGATGGAGCAATTTTCGAATCTCAGATTTGCGGTTCCCTTTCCGGCATAAAGATCCATATTCCGGCAACCTTCAAACCTGATATCAGGATATAAAGCATCCGGCCGTTTATCAGCAGAAGTATCATTCAGATAAAAATGAACATTATCCTTTATGGCACTCATTGGAGCAGGATTTAACTTCTCGAGATCAACATTCCGGACCAGGATCCGGCAATTACTTTCCATCCTGACACCGTCATAAGAGCCTTCATTCTGCATGTAATATTTAGAACAGTCGTATAACTGAAACAAACGTAGCCCCTGCTTGCGACCACGAACGCTGACGTTGCTAATATCCATCTGTTGAGGAAAAAACAATTTTACCTTATCGGCATTGTTTTTCCATTCCGAAGTTTTCATCAGCCAGCAAACAGCTTTACTCTGTTCCTGCCCGCTAAAATCAACAACCATATCCTGCACACTAAGAGTACGTCCATATCCTATGGGGTATTTAAAATCAAAATCAGCCGTAACAAACTGCAAAACTGAAACCTGTGTTGCACCGGTACGCGGAACGAGTCTGCAATTTTTTATACGGATATCTCCATCCCATTTAGCTCCATAATCAGCTCTGAATGAGATAAATGCATTGGCATTCACCAGTGTATTTTCAACAAAGAGATCGCCTCCGCCTGTTAAAGTCAATCCCCTCTGCCCTACCTTACTGTCTTTGATGTAGAGATTCCAGCAATGGAAATGCACATCTACCCGGTTAAGCATACAGTTTTCGATTCTGAAATTCTTGGTCAGATTGGTACCGAAAACTCCCCAGTGTACCGGACTTCCTTCAGCGGTAATATTCCTAAATGTAACATTCATCCAGCGGTTACCCGAGATTCCGTAAGTACCCTGTGGTACCATCGGCACACCCGGCCTGTCTTTTTCCCATGGGATAAGCCTGATATTCTCAACTACTACATCATATACCATTCTTAGTGAATAGAATCCACTCCGCTGAATTTTAGCCACATCGTGTTTACCAGGCTCCAGACCAACCCATTGATTTGACACAAGAGTTCTGCTCCGTTCAATACGAATTCCATTTTCTACATAATTACCTTCATTATCTCCCGAAAGGTAAAATGTACCCCCGCTAATAGTTAAGTAACTGTCACTCGCTGGATAAGCCATTAAACTGGTATAATCCTTAAAGGTCCAGGCCATTTCTCCTACGATGCGCCCATGCTCCTCAACATAGAAAAGTTCTTCCCTGGCCCATCCTCTGCTGATACCAGTACTCTGATTTCTCAGTCCGATCATATCGGTTGAATCGGCTACAATTACCAGACAATTTTTATATGGAGCCAGTTCAGGAATAACCTGGGTACCCGGCTTTATCTGGCTGATTAATGCATTCTTAGCATCCTCAGAAAGTTGGATAGGATAAGGAGCTACATCGCTCAATACCTTAAACCGGGGTTCCTTACCGTTGAATTTCTCATCGAAATGAAAAATACTTTGTCCCCAATCCACATTTGTTTTAATAACAATAGCAGTTGTCTCTCTAAACCAGTACTCTCCACTCAGATTTATAACAGGAACACGATGTTTATTTGCATATTCATGCGCTGTCTTAATCTGTACACCATCATCATTGTTCTTGTCGCCAACAGCCCCGAATAACTTATAATTTACTTCCCTGACATTGATCAGACCGGCAATCAAATTCTTTTTTAAACCGATTATTCCACCTCCATCAGGAGTAAATTCAGAAGAAGATGCTCTGATGATATAGGTTCCCTCACCGCCATCACCGATCTGATAATATCCGCCGGTTTGGACAATATTGCCTTCCTTCAGCACATTGCTTTCTTTCAATTCTGTTAAACTCGAATAAAACAGAATGTTTTCACCTTCCTTGATTAGAGATATTGAATTAATGTTAGCTGCCTGAACATTGGAGGCAAGCAGCCCAAGACCGGTCAGGCCAAAGCTGCTTATAACTTTTCGCCTGCTTAATTTATCTGCCATAAAAATAATTATAGGTTCTGTTAATCAGTTAGCTTGTTCTTGTAGGTTTCAGGAACCCAAAAGATATTGACAATAATTCCAATCAAAATCAGCGAAAGCGGATAAGCCAGTCCAACAAAAGGTGAAACCGCAAATCCAATCACAACAGATGATTTGATCAGTTCCGTAATAACTGGGGTTGATCCGCCAATTGCGCCATTTCCAACATTATATACAAATCCCATACTGGTATATCGGATTTTAGTTGGGAACATTTCCATTAGAAAAGCACCCATCGGGCCATAGACCATGGTACCCGATATGGTCAGCATAAATACCAGCCCAATGAATATAATCTTGGTCTGGGTATCTATATATTGGATGGTATCCAAACGCTGTGGGTTTCCAAGCTCAAGGAATAAGTAAAACATAAGTGGTATTACCAGCAAACCTAAAATCATTCCGGGGAGCATTATCTTTTTACGCCCAACACGATCGCTGATTGCTCCAAAAATCTGGAAGAATGGTCCGGCAAGAAGAATTCCGGTAGCCATGATCAACAGAGCTGTAGTATCTTCCAGTTTAACCGTCCGTTGCAGGAAGAACAAAGTAATAATCTGATTTACCTGCATAATCGCACTCTGAGCAGCATTACCCCCGAAAACGGCAGCCAGAATAAGACCAATATTCTTTTTGGTTTTGAAGGTTTCTTTAACCGGAGATTTGCTCGTCTTACCTTCACTTTTCAATTGGGCAAAAACCGGGCTTTCATGCAGCTTACGACGAATAAAGTAACTAGCAATTACCAATACCGCACTAAAAAGAAATGGAATTCTCCATCCAAAAGAATTGAAACTCTCATCAGACATTAGGCTTTTGATTGTAAATACAACAACAAGCCCAAGAATAAGGGCAATGGAAGAAGTTGTCTGAATAAAACCTGTATAAAACCCGCGTTTATTTGCTGGAGAATGTTCAGCAACATAGATTACAGCTCCGGAATACTCTCCGCTGATTGCCAGACCCTGTAATAATCTAAGTATTAAAAACAGAATCGGTGAAACCCAGCCTGCCTGCTCGTAGGTAGGAATACAGCCGATCAGAAAAGTAGCACCACCCATCAATAAAAGTGAAACCAGAAAGGTGTGTTTACGTCCTATTTTATCTCCGAAATTCCCGAATAATAATGAACCGAAAGGTCTGATCAGATAGGTAGTTGCAACAATCCCCAGTGTTTCAATGAAATTATTACCACCGGCAGGAAATAGCTGCATGGACAATATATTTGCCATGATTACAGCCAGCAAAAGATCATACCATTCGATCAGCGTACCTACTGATGAGGCAACTATAACCAATTTCAGGTTATTCTTTTTTTCAGGGGTCACATTAGCCTCGTTTGCAAATTCAGGGGTGGTAGAATCAGTAGTCATTTATAATTTTTAAAACAAGTGATTGAATTCGGATTCAAATTAGAAATTTTTTGGATAGAATAGAGAAGGAGTGCGTAATTTATCTGCTACGGGGCTAACGAACGACCTGCGAAATCACCTGAGCGGTTAGAAAGTTGATTTCGTCTTCATATCCTATAATGGCGACTGACGAATTTATCTTGCATGATGCTTAGGTAAATTCGTAAGTCTTCCCTTAAACTACTCTTCCCTGATCCAGTTTTAAGGAATGTGTAATACAGTCAGGCATTTCATTTTGATAATGGCTGACATAAATCAAACTCAACTTACTGATTGAGCAGATCTCATCTATCAGATTTTTAAACTGTTCCTGCTGAGCAAAATCGAGTCCAAGGCAGGGTTCATCGAGGATCAGCAGAACCGGATTTTTGACCATTGCCCTGGCAAGCATACAAATGCGTTGAACACTCACAGGAACATTGCGATACATCCTGCCGGCATATTCTTCGACCCCTAGCAGATTCATCCAGCGTCTTGAAATTTCAACTTTCGATTTGCTTGAAACACGAAACAGGCCCAATGTATCATCAAATCCCGATTCTATGACCTGAAGGCAAGTGTTTCCAGTCGGGAAATACTGAAATAATTCAGGTGAAACATAGCCGATCTTCTTTTTAATTTCCCAAATACTCTCGCCAGTCCCTTTTCGCTGATCAAAAAGAGTGATTTTATTGGCAAAGGCCTGGGGATTATCCCCATTGATGAGGCTTAATAGAGTTGATTTCCCTGCCCCATTATGTCCGACCAGCATCCAGCGCTCCCCCTGCTTCATTTGCCAGTTTACCTGATCAAGAATCAGTTTATCACCATACCTGATGCTGACATTTTCCATCCCGATAATAGTATGATAAAGAGGCCATTGTGTCTGTGAAAGCAGTTCCTTCAATTCATCCCGATTAATCTTATCTGCTGTATTTAGGTACAGATTTTCCGGATTAAACTTATCTGAAGGGCCTTTACTGATTATTTTACCCTGATCCAGAACTGCAACATGAGTTATGGCTTCTGGTATTTCTGAAGGAGTGGTAGCCATAATTATGCTGATGCCTGAATCAGAAATTTCACGGATAAGTTCATTAAAATCCTGACGTGCGGCTACATCAAGCCCATTTAAAGGATTATCCAGTAATAATAATATTGGATTTCTGATCAATGCCGATGCAATCAGCAGACGCTTGGTTTCACCATTGGATAGTTTAATCAACTGTTTGTCTAACAAGGGTAGGAGTTTCAATCGTTCGGTGACCCTTTGATAAGTCCAGAAACCAGACGCTTGAACAATTCTTATCGCTGAAAGATAATTTGCGACCGTATCAGCATCTTCAGAATCGCAGGAATTAAAGCGTTGCTGATAGTAGAAGTCGCTGGTATTTGAAAGATTACGGAACTCATGCCGGGCAGAGACCTGTGCCATCAATTTATACCGGTTAAAGAAGGGATCATCCTGATGATGTTCGGCAATATAGCTGTCAAAATAAGGATAATTAGATTCCCCTCTGGCCATAGAGGCCTTACCCATGATAAAATCCAGAAAAGTGCTCTTTCCTGATCCGCTTTTACCTAGCAAAGCCCAGTTTTGACCTTTTTCAAGATCAAAATCAAGCCCTTCGAAAACGAGAGAATTATATTGGCGGATGCTTACGTTGCGGAATGAGATTAGGAGTTTATTCACAGAAGAACTTTAAGATCTGACAGGTCTCAAAACTATTGTTTTCGGATTAAAGAACAAAGGAGGATTTTTCGTTTTTAGTTACTATTTGACAGCATTAGTCTGTATCAGGAGCTTTTGACAACGGTATAGGTCTGCGCAAAATATGGGTATTGAGAAATTTTGGCATGATAGCTGTAGCTTAATTTACAAGGGAATTTTCCAGATTAAAATTTTTGATTAGATATATTTAAATAAAGCCATACTAAAATATATTTAAGCGAATTAATATTCGGGGTTAAGTCAATAAAGTAAAATTTACGCATCTGATCATCTACCAATGAGCATGCTATCTTTACAAAATATACCTGTTTTTCATTTTTCTCCAGCAGCAAGTATCATCCTGCAGGCTAAATCCCCCAATTTCAGACTTACTGAAGTAAATGAAGCATTTCTTCAGGCTACCAACACTAAAAGGGAAGATCTTATTGGTAAAAGTATTTTCGATGTTTTAACACCTGAAAAAGGGGATGATATCTCAGACAGCAGGGCAACTTTGAAAGCATCTTTAAATGAGGTAATGCTATTAAAGCAGCCTAATAAAATACCTCTGCAAAAATATAGGGTATTCTGTAATGAAACTAAAGAAAATGATGACCACTTCTGGACATGCGATACTTATCCACTAATCAATGAGGATGGAATCGTAGAATATATAGTTCATACAATAGTTGAAATTAATGATCTGCTGGTGTCCAGGAAAAGCGCAAATGCCCTTAATAATAAGCTCTTGCTGGATAAGAGCTTTCAGCACCCGCTATTCAATGATTATCCGGATGGTATTTTTACACTCGACAGGCAGGGAAACTTTCTGAGTGTGAATAATATAATGATTGAACTGGCTGAATGCAGCAAAGAAGTATTACTTAAACTATCTTTTATCCCATTTATAGCTGAAGAAGATTTCGAGATTGCACTTAATTATTTTCAGCAAACCATTAAAGGTGATATTATAAACTTCGATATCAGGGTAAAGAGCTGGCTTGGGAAAGCAAGGATTCTAAATATTACGAATATTCCAATAGTAATTAACAAAGAAGTTATTGGTGTTTACGGAATTGCTAAAGATATCACTCATACAAAAGAAGCTGAAAAACAGCTTGAAGTATACCATAAAAGGGTAACAAATATACTGGAAAGTATTACTGACGGATTTTTCGCTGTCGATCGCCAATGGATTGTTACCTATTGGAATAATGGAGCAGAGCGGATTTTATTAAAATCACGCGAAGATATTATGGGTCAAAATCTCTGGGATATCTATCCTGAAGCCATCCCATTGAAATTCTATACTGAATATCATAAAGCCCTTGAGTATAATGCGTCTGTCCACTTCGAGGAATACCTGGCTTCTGTTGATATATGGTTCGAAGTATCAGCTTCCCCCTCAGAAGATGGCTTATCCGTTTATTTCAGGGATATAAGTAACAGAAAGAAGGTTGAGAATGAACTAAATCTGGAAAAAGAAAAATACAGGGACCTTTTTAATTTCAGTCCGATTCCCCAATGGGTGTATGATGTTGAAACACTCCGGTTCCTTGATGTAAATAAGGCAGCGGTCAAACATTATGGTTATAGTAAAAGTGAATTTCTATCCATGACCATTCATGCAATCACACTCTCAGATGACCTGAACCATTTGAAAGAGATCATTGCAGCAAAAGTGAAAGCCAAACTTTTCAATCAGCTAAAGATCAGAAACCAAAAAAAATCAGGCGAAATTATTTATGTCAATATTGAAGCAAATAGCATTCTATTTGAAGAAAGAGATGCGCGGCTGGTTATTGCGACTGACATAACAGAGAATATCAAATCTGAACAGGCTTTAAAATTAAGTGAGCAGCGATTTAAAGCACTAGTGCAGGATGGTTCTGATCTGATTGTCATTCTTGATGCAGACGGCAATTACAAATATGTAAGTCCTACCGCTAAATCTATTTTAGGTATTGATGCGGATTTTTTTATTGGGAAAAATGCATTTGACTTTATACATTGGGATGATAAAGAATCGGTAAAGAATCAATTTAATATGCTATTTGTTCAGAAGCGGGTTGAAGTTTCAGCATTCAGATTTATAGATGGGAATAATAAATATCGCTGGATCGAAACCATTATCACTGATATGAGTGATGACCCTGTCATTGCCGGTATTATAGCCAATTCGAGAGATGTGACCCAGCGTATCGAGGATGAAAATAAAATCAAAGCCGGACTGGAACGATATAACATTGTCTCAAAAGCCACCAGCGATGCCATTTATGATTATAATTTTTTAACAAATGAAGTCGTTTGGAATAAAGGAATACAGGGAATTTTTGGTCATAAGCTGCCTGCTGATACAAGTACGCAGGAATGGTGGTTAAAAAATGTTCATCCGGAAGATACGAAACGAACTGTCCAGAATTTTGAAAACTGTATAAAGAAGAAGAAAACCAGATGGAAAGCTGAATATCGTTTCCGTTCAGCTGACGGGACTTATCGTTATGTACTCGACAGAAGTTTCTTGATTTACAACGAGAAGGCTGAACCTGTAAAAATGATCGGAGCCATACAGGACATTACTGAACAAAAAAAATATATACAGGCCATTGAAGATCAGAATACAAGGTTGCGGGAAATAGCCTGGTTTCAGTCGCATGTGGTCAGGGCACCACTTGCCCGTATTATGGGATTAACAGACCTCCTGAAAAATGCAGAAGGTGAAACCTATTACTCTGAATTGCTCGCGCATATCTTAACCTCGGCACAGGAACTTGATGCTGTGATCCGATCTATAGTCATACGATCTGCGGAAGTGGAAAATGAACACGCTACAAACATTCGAAAAGATTTGTGAAGGATGATCGCTGGCTGTAAGAAAATGGAATAATCATTTGAAGTTTGCTTGTCAAAAATTTATGAGACTAAATCGTTTTGCCAGTTAACTGATATAAACAATTTGCAATTACGAAAAGTTCGTAGTATGTTTACGAAAAGTTCGTAGACATGGAGAAGTTAACAGCAAATGAGGAAGAAGCAATGCAGGTAATCTGGAACCTAAACAGCGGGACTATTAAAGATTTCCTGAACGACCTCCCTGAGCCTAAACCACCCTACACTACCCTTGCCTCAACCGTGAAGAATCTGGAAAAGAAAAAATTCATCTCAGCAAAGAAGATAGGAAACACTTATTTGTATGCTCCAAAAATCAAGGAAGAGGAATACAAGAAGAAGTTTATGGGTGAGTTTGTAAGTGATTATTTCAGCAATTCTTACAAAGAATTGGTAAGCTTTTTTGCGACACAGGAAAAGATTAGTACAGATGAATTAAAAGAGATCATTGAAATGATTGAGAAAGGAAGGAAGCCATGATGCCCGAACTCATCATTTACCTGCTCAAAGTGAACTTATCGATTTTACTTTTCTATTTCGGCTACCGGCTTTTTTTGAAACAATTCACCTTTTATTCACTAAACCGAATCTATCTGTTGCTAGGCTTGATTTATTCGAGTCTTTTTCCTCTGATAAACATCGCGGATCTGTTTAAAAGCAATCCCGAAATCAAACAGCAGATCAGTAATATAAGTCCCGACTGGCAGTATTCAGTCAGTTATGTAAATAGCACATCCCCGGTTCCGGACAGCATATACTGGCAGGCAGTTATCCTGATATTCTGGACTGGTGTAACCCTGATGCTGGCCCGACTGATTATTCAATTGATCTCCCTCTTAATCCTGCACAGAAAATCTGAGCCTGCAGTTTCAGGCGATTACAGTTTCAGAATAGTCAGTAAAAAGGTAAATCCATTTTCATTCTGGAAAACTATCTACCTTAATCCTGAATATCATGAGCAAAAAGAACTGCAATCCATTTTAGAACATGAACAAGTACATGTCAGGCAATTACATAGCCTTGATGTTTTGTTCGCTGAAATATGCATTGTTTTTTATTGGTTCAATCCGGCAGCTTGGTTGATAAAGGATTCAATACAAGCTAACCTTGAATACATAACCGACCTCAAAGTTCTGAATTCAGGTATCGACAGGAGGGAATACCAATATGCATTGTTAAAGATTAATGTTCTGCCGCAAAATGCATTACCCGTAAATAATTTTCATTTACTAACCATAAAAAGAAGAATAGCCATGATGAACAAGAGACAATCAAACCGAATCAAAAAGGGTATTTACATCCTGCTCTTGCCGGCCATCATGTGTCTGGTACTGATCGTTACAAATTCTAAGGCTGCATTAAACGGTTGCCAATTGGGTAGTGTTATCGTCAATCTCCCGCAGATGCCAAAGATCATCGGTATAAACAGCGAACTGACATCCGAGGGCATAAAATCTTCAGAAAGTGTAATGCTTCAAAATAAAAATCAGTCAGTCGGCAATTTAGAAGTATCAATTACGGCAGATACTACTAAACCTAAAAACGTAATCATCAAACTCACCGCAATGGGTGATAGTATTAAGTCGGGTGAAAGAAAACCATTGTACGTACTCGACGGAATAGAAGTTACAGATCTCAGTATATTAAACCCTAAAAACATTGACAAGATAGCTGTGCTTAAGGGGGCAGCAGGTACAGCTAAGTACGGTACCGAAGGCAGTAATGGAGTTATTGAGATTACAACAAAAACTGCTGGCATGCCGGCTATAACTGATACCAAATCTTCTACTAGCATTAGTCTCAGGCAGGTACAAAGCGAAAAAGTATCCCTAGGTGGTTTAAATAATAATGAATTGATCCTTCTCAACGGAAATGAAGTAGAAAAATCAGTATTAAACGACCTTTCAGTAATGTCTATTGCCACGATAGAGGTATTCAAAGGCGAAAAAGCCTTAAACAAATTCGGAGAAAAAGGCAGGAATGGGGTTGTTGTAATTACGACGAAAAAGGATAAATGATTTGAAGGCAGTTAAGCTAACCTTATTTATAATTTGACTGCCCGTAATTTTAATCTTTAAAAGTCCAACGAGGGCTCTTTTGCTTCCCGCTTTCGGGGTAATGACTTACGTCGTTTAGCAGAATTGTGAAGATTCGAGCCTTCGTTGATAAGAAAATATAAAATGGATTGCCTGAGGTTCCCGCTTTCGCGGGAATGACAAGTGTTGTTGAGAATTAGGAGATTCCAGCCTGCGTGGCTGTTGCTCAACTCGAAGCTAAAATTTTCTAATTGTTAATCCTTTAACTTAACCCACTGAGAGTTGAATATTAAAGAGTTCAGTAGAATGTTTTTGCAAATATTAAATTCTAATGGGCTCAAATCTTTTTGAAATCACCTTTTATTAAGCTAATTGAGTTGAGCAACAGCCACCTTCGCTGGAATCGCAATGCTGAACCACATGATAAATGATATAACCCTTTTACTCATTTTTTGCCTATATGTATTTGTGGATTACAATTATGGATTTTGCCTAAGATTGGCTCGTTAATTTGTAGGTAAATAATCCGATTCCAGCGAAGGCTGGAATCTCCCCAATTCTTTTTCCCGATTTGTCATTCCCGCGAATGCGGGAACCTCCAAATCCTTAAAAACGAATTGAGTGCGCCTGTGCCGCGTCGCTTTAAAGCTATCGCAATTTAGAAATGTCAGTGCTGGAGATGGATAATGATAGTTTGCCACCCGCCAAATTCGTGCATTTGTGTTTGCTTGGAATTCTTCACTCTCAATTCTCAACTCTCAATTAATTAGTACCATTTCTTCAAACAACCTTTCCAGCGTTTCTGCAGCATCTTCGCAAAAACCAGGATGAACTTTTGATGTTTGTAAAACGGTACTTCTGGTCGCAGTCAGCCATCTGAAACGGGAAGCCTGGTCGAGTTTGGCTATTGGACCTGCTTCCTTTTTTCCCATACTGATCTTACAAAAAGCATTCAGGTTTTCTTCAATTTCGGACAGATCAGTGCCCGGAGCAAAGGCTCTTAGGCGTTCTTCATCGAGCCAGAATTTTGCCTGCAGAAATTTCTGAGCGGAACAATAGAGTACTATTCCGACATTCAAAAACTCTTCTCGTTCCACCCTCGGTACAAGGCGGATTACGGCATACTCAAATAAGTATTTCTCTTGCATTCAGGGCTTCGTTTACGAAAATTTCTGATTTATTTATACGCCTTTCGAGAAAGCTGATATAGGCATTACGGTGTTCCTCAGTACTCTGAAAAGTAGTGTCTTCAAGCCATTCATCCGGAATCAGTGAAACAATTTCTTTGATTCGTTCTCCACTCAACAAAGTTTTTAATTGCTTATCGACAAGCTCAAGCTGAGTTGCATGAGCTAATAAAACATGATCTTTGATCAGAGTAAATGGCTTCTCAGCCTGCTCTTCCCAGTTCTGCCAGGAGTGATGAAAATAAAGCGACGCTCCATGATCAATCAGCCATAATTCTTTATGCCAGATGAGCATATTGGTATTCCGGCAAGTACGGTCCATATTCATCAGCAAAGCATCCAGCCAGACAATCTTAGAGGCTAAGTGATCATCAATGCTATTCACTGCAGGATCATAAGTTATTGATCCTGAAAGATAATGCAGACCCAAATTCAGTCCGACACTAAATTTAAGCAAGTCCTGAATCTCCTCATCCGCTTCAGTACGGCCAAAAGCCTCATCCAGTGTTGCAAAAACGAGTTCAGGTACATTCAAACCCAAAGTCCGGGCAATTTCTCCACCAATAAGCTCAGCGATCAAAGCCCTTGGTCCCTGTCCTGCACCGCGGAACTTGATCACATACAAAAACCCGTCATCCGCCTCAGCGATCGCAGGCATAGAACCTCCTTCCCGAAGCGGAGTAACGTAACGGGTAACGTTTACTGACCTTAAGGCTGTTAACATGCTGCTAAATTCGGCTAATTTTTATAAGGTAACAATTATTGATTTATTTTGTTCTGAACAGGGATGAAGAAACCTTAAATAACGTGAACTCGACATAGTATTTTAAAAACCGCATAGAAACATAGCATTTTATTGCTTCTTACCTACATTATAGACACAGATAGCCTTGAAGCTTAGCTTCAAGCTATGTGATTTTCAATCTATGTTTACTTTAAAGCATAATAAATTCAAACTATGTGGTTAAATATTAATCCTTTGATAGTTTAATATCAAACTCAAGTTAAATAAGCTGAGTTTGATATAAGGAAGGTTAAAATAATACGATTATAATTGGTCAGATAATGATCTGGGCCACAATGATCGGGTTTTGGAAATCAATACCTGTGTGTTATAGGTTGGTTCAGCCCTTTCCTCCGGAGTATTTCCGGCAAGGAATCCCGTTCTGTTTCAAATTACGAATAGCCGGAAGATACCTCCTCCGGCAAGGTTTATTTTACTCTGGCTTGTTTTTCATCGGGACGGGCAGCCCGGCGCTGCTGGTGGGAGCGTGCAATATCTACAGAAAAACATCAAATATGCTTTATTGTCGTGCCAGCGTTTAAGTGTTTAACTCATTCTTTGCCTTTAACTCGGCTTCATAAACAAAAGTGGTTAATTCCCTTGTGTAGTTATCCAGCGACTTAGCCGATTCTCTTATAAGCTCAGTCATCTCTGCCGCTTCTTCCGGTGAATTCTTTAAAGTTTCAAACAGACTGGTTATTCCTAATATCTGCACAACCGGCTGCCTGAGTTCATGAGAGATCATATACATCATTTCCTGCAGACCTTTAATATTCTCCTGTTGCGACTTGTGGGCCTCCTTAAGTTCATTATTGGCGAGCAAAAGTTCTGCTGCCCGCTTCTCCTTTTCTATATTCTGAAAAGCAAGCTCAGTATTTGCAATGAGTAACTCTGATGCCCGTTTCTCTTTCTCCTTATTCTGGAATGCAAGCTCTTTATTGGCAACCAATAGTTCAGAAGCACGTTTTGCCTTCTCCTTTATCTGAAAGGCTAGTTCCTTATTAGCAATAAGTAGTTCAGAAGCACGTTTCTCCTTCTCATTATTCTGAAAGGCAAGTTCAGTGGCACGTTTCTCCCGTTCTGAATTTTGAAAAGCCAGTTCTTTATTTGCTGAAATAAGTTTATTGGTAAGCTTCTCTTTCGCCAGGTATTGAGCGAGCAGCTTTTTGTTGGCAAGAATTAACTCAGCAGAAGTTTTTTCCATAAACAGGATGTTACTGTCAGGTCTTCTATTTCGGAATATTGACCCCCTGTTTTAAATATATAAATAATTCAGGCAAGGCTCAAATATATTTAAACAGGCCCTCTATACTTCATACCTGGCAGAGGGAATATTGGGTTGTTGTCTGTTATCAGTTGCCCGTGATCTAGTGGATCATTTTAAAATTCATTTCAAAACATTATCTGTCATCCCGACGCAGGAGGGACCTCAATTGTCAACTGTCCATTGTCAACTGTCAACTGTCAACTACCTTACCTGTCCATTCCCCCTTACAATCCATTTCTCAGTTACCAGTTTCTCCAAAGCAAATGGGCCACGGGCATGTAGTTTTTGTGTGGAAATCCCAATCTCTGCTCCAAGACCAAACACTCCACCATCCGTAAAACGGGTAGAAGCATTGGTATAAACAGCTGCAGCATCCACTTCATTCAGGAAACGTTCACAGTATTCCATAGTGCTGGAAACTATCGCTTCGGAATGTTTGGATGAAAACTTGCGGATATGCTTCACCGCCTCATCAAAATTCCCGACTGTTTTTACTGAGCATTTAAAATCAAGAAACTCACGTCCAAAATCTTCTTCAACAGCTTCTTTGAGGTATGGATACTCCAGACCTTTCAAGATCAGGTAGGATTCAGGATCTGCAAAAATTTCAACCTGATAAGCTTCCAGTTTTGGTGCCAGTAATTTGAGTAAAGGCTCAAGAATTTCCCGGTCGGCAATGACCGTGTCCAGTGAATTACAGACCGATGGGCGTGTAACTTTGGCATTAGTCACAATATTTGCTGCACTCTCCAGATTGGCAGATGCCTCCACATAGGTATGACAAACTCCTGCCCCTGTCTCGATTACCGGAACAGAAGCATGCTCACGCACATAATCTATCAGTTGCTGTGATCCCCTTGGGATTAAAATATCCACATACTTTGTCGCGGTGAGCAGTTCAGGCATAAATTTCCGGTCGGCAGGCAGCAATTGAACGATACTCACATCCAGATCAAAACCTGCCAGAACCTCCTGTATCAAGGCTACCAGATAGGTGTTTGTATAAAAAGCATCGGTACCTCCCCGAAGAAGGCAGACATTTCCTGATTGAATACATAAAGCAGCCACATCAACGGTTACATTTGGTCTCGACTCATAAATCACACCTACAACACCCAATGGAACAGTAATTTTCTGTACCAGAAGGCCATTATCCAGAATCTTTTCAGAAAGCAGACGATTACTCGGATCAGGAAGTGCAGCAATATCCTCCACGCTTTTAGCCAGATCTTCTATCCTCGCAGCCGTAAGTAATAGACGGTCTTTTTTAGGATCAGTATCCGGCATGCGGTCGAGATCCAGTTGATTTTCGGCGAGAATGGTCACTATCTTGGCCCTTAGCTTTGCAGCCAGCGCCCTGAGTATATCTTCTTTCTTGTCGTCACTTAAAAGCTTCACTGCTATCGTTGCCTCTGAGGCCTGTTCAAGAAGAGATTGTATCGATTCCATGATTAAAAATTACAATAAAACAATATTATCGGCATGCGCCACTTCGAGGTTCTTAACTTTAGTATCGCTGTTCAGTATAGTTGAATCGATTTTTGATTTAGCCACAGCTACCACATTATTTTCCTCATCGAGAATTTCTATGATCTCGCCGTTCTCAAAATCATTCAATACTGATTTAATTCCTACTGCCAGCAAACTATGCCGCTTTTGCAATGCCTTACAAGCTCCCGAATCGATTTGAATACGACCCCGCACAAGGCTTCCGCTAGCCAGCCATTTTTTACGAGCCGGCAAAGTGCTTTTCTGTGGCAAACATAAAGTACCGGTCTTTCCATCAAGGGCCTTCAGAATTCCATCTTCAGTTCTGATGCCAAAAATCACAACTCTGATTCCCATTTGATTAGCCAGGCGGGCAAAATTCAGCTTGGAGGTCATGCCACCCAAACCGGATGCCGATTTCTCTTTATTTGCAAGTAAAAGCACCTTCTTGTCTGAGGTATCCAGCTCAGGAATCACCTGCCCGGAACCGTCGAGCACACCCGGTACCGAGGTACTGAAGAGTATCTGCGAAGCGCCAAATCCGGCAGCAATCAGAGTTGCCAGTTCATCATTGTCAGAGAATTTCAGTTCCAGGTTGCTGACCACATCATTCTCATTCGCAATTGGAATTATATCACTGTTCCATAACTCTTCGTAGGTCCGCTTTAACTGCAGAAATTGATCGCGGTTTGAAAAATGATGCCTCTCACATAAACTTTGAGCGATGGCAATGCCATGAGGTGAAAAATATTTAGCGTAAGTATTTAATAAAAGCGGATTCCCGATTGAAGCTGCCGCTTTCTTTTCATTCAATGTGCCGCCGTAATTCTTCAGGAATTTTTTGCCCGCAGCAACAGCCCCCGATGAAACAATCACCAGATTATAGTCTTTATGTATCATTGCCACCTGACGGGCAATTTCTCCGATCACGATCTCATCTAACTCACCCTTAGGGGTAGTGATCGATGCCGTGCCGAATTTCAGTACGAGTATAGGTTTTGCCAATGTAAATGTTGTATGGAGCGAATTTAAGAAAATTGTAGATTTTACCTTGTAAGTATTGTGATATAGGATTAGGAGCAGGAAATTTACTTAAGAAAATTGACAGTTGACAGTTGACACCCGATAGCTATCGGGTTGACAACGAAAAAAATCGGTATCCAATGTCAAAAATTATCTTCCATTACCTACCCGATAGCTATCCTATCGTGTGGACACATCTCTGTGTGTATCCCATCCTTCTTTTGCGGCTTTAAAGTATTTGAGCCCAATCCATAAGGTTGTAATTCCTGGAGTACGT
>NCHA01000007.1 GCA_002257025.1 Sphingobacteriales bacterium 16-39-50
GGCAATTGCAGGAACGGTAACAGGTTCGGCAGCAATCGCACCGGGATCAGTAAAAATCACTTCAGCAGTTGGAGCTACAAACAGTGGTAATACAGCAGGGATCACTTACGGTTCAGCAGTAACCTTACCGGTAACAGGTGGAACAGCAGCAACCGTTATTACAGCAGCGAACACTTCATGGAGTGGTTCAAATTCTACGAACAAATTCAATATTTCTTACCTGATTGGTGCAGGTGGTGCATACGCAGGTAAAGCAACAGGTTTAAATGTGGTTCCTGTAGTTTATACAGTAACACAGCAATAATTTTAATACAACTAACCAAGAAGAAAGCTCCGAAAGGGGCTTTTTTTGTGGGGTAGTATTGAGTATTGAGTATTGAGAGTCAAGAACCAAGACAAGGCGAAAATATTATACTACTCACAATCCCCATTCTCAACTTTCAACTTTCAATTCTCCATTTCCTATTTCCAATTTCCTATTTCCAATTCCCCATTCCCCATTCCCCATTGTCAACTATCCATTGTCAACTCTCAATTGAGTACTGCCATCCTGTCATTTCCCAAAACCCTATTTTTGCAGCCTTGGAGAATATAATACTGTCAATTCTGGTTATAGATCATTTGGCACAAGGCTTGATAATTAGACATTAATAAACTGTAACAAATTAAGATTTAATATATGGCAAAGATAATTGGTATAGACTTAGGAACTACAAATTCATGCGTATCAGTAATGGAGGGTAATGAGCCTGTAGTTATTCCAAACAGTGAAGGTAAGCGTACTACCCCTTCAATTGTAGCATTCGTAGATAATGGAGAGCGTAAGGTAGGGGATCCGGCGAAACGTCAGGCGATTACCAACCCAACCAAAACCATTTCTTCGATTAAACGATTCATGGGTAATAGCTTTGGTGAGGTAACAAATGAAATTACAAGAGTACCCTATCAGGTAGTAAAGGGCGATAATAATACACCACGTGTAAAAATTGACGACCGTTTATACACTCCACAGGAGATATCAGCAATGATTCTTCAAAAAATGAAGAAAACTGCTGAAGACTTTTTAGGTCATGAGGTAAATGAAGCGGTAATTACTGTTCCTGCATATTTTAATGATGCTCAGCGTCAGGCAACCAAGGAAGCCGGAGAGATTGCAGGATTGAAAGTATCCCGGATCATTAACGAACCTACTGCAGCAGCACTTGCTTATGGTCTGGATAAGGCCCATAAGGATATGAAGATCGTAGTGTTCGACTGTGGTGGTGGTACACATGACGTTTCTGTTCTTGAATTGGGTGATGGTGTATTTGAAGTTAAATCTACTGATGGTGATACTCACCTGGGGGGTGATGACTTTGATGCAGTAATCATCGACTGGATGGCGGATGAATTCAAGAGTGATGAGGGTATTGATCTGCGTAAAGATCCTATGGCTTTACAACGTTTGAAAGAAGCCGCAGAGAAAGCTAAAATTGAATTATCAAGCACTGCCCAGACAGAGATTAACCTGCCTTACATTTCGGCTGGTGATGGTATGCCTAAGCACCTTGTTAAGTCATTAACCCGTGCAAAGTTTGAACAACTGGCAGACAGCCTGATCAAACGCACGATAGAGCCTTGTAAAAAAGCGCTTAAGAATGCTGGTTTAAGCACATCTGATATTGATGAAATCATTTTGGTTGGTGGTTCAACCCGTATACCTGCAATCCAGGATGCAGTTAAAGCTTTCTTTGGAAAAGAGCCTTCTAAAGGTGTAAATCCTGATGAGGTTGTTGCAATTGGTGCAGCTATTCAAGGTGGTGTTTTGACCGGAGAGGTTAAAGATGTATTGCTTCTTGATGTGACCCCGCTTTCATTAGGTATCGAAACTATGGGTGGTGTGATGACCAAGCTGATCGAAGCAAATACTACTATTCCTTCAAAAAAATCTGAAGTATTCTCTACAGCTTCTGATAATCAGCCTTCTGTTGAGATCCATATCCTTCAGGGTGAGCGCCCAATGGCTAATCAGAACAGAACGATCGGACGTTTCCATCTGGATGGTATTCCACCTTCACCACGTGGTATTCCTCAGATCGAGGTAACTTTTGATATTGATGCTAACGGTATCTTACACGTAGCTGCAAAAGATAAAGCAACCAATAAAGAGCAGAAAATCCGTATTGAGGCTTCTTCAGGTTTAACTGATGAAGAGATCAAGAAAATGAAAGATGAGGCAGAAGCTAATGCTGAGTCGGATAAGAAAGCACGTGAAGAAGTTGAGAAACTGAACGCGGCTGATGCATTGATCTTCTCAACCGAGAAACAACTCAAAGAATACGGTGATAAATTAGCAGATGATAAAAAAGCACCTATTGAAGAGGGTTTGAAAAAACTGAAAGATGCGCATGCTGCTAAAGATTTCGCTTCAATTGATACTGCTCAGGCAGAGCTTCAAACGGCATGGAATGCTGCGTCAGAAGAAATGTACAAAGCTTCTCAGGAAGCCGGTGCAGGTCAGGATGCTCCTCAGGGTGATGCCACAGCTCAGGATGCAGGTGATCATGTAACTGATGTAGACTTTGAAGAAGTAAAAGAAGACGATAAGAAGTAAGATAAGTTCTTCTGAAGAATAGGCTGTTTCCGAAAGGGGCAGCCTTTTTTAGTATAGGGTATAGGGTATAGAGTATTGAGTATAGAGTATAGAGTACTGAGAACCAGGAATCAAGACAAGACGGAAATTTATTCGCTACTCAACAATTTTAATTGTCAACTATCAATTGTCAACTGTCAACTGAGTAAACAACATTTTCAATTCCAGTTCGTTTATTAAAAGTGAAAAACCGCCCGGCATTTTCAGTCATCCTGCTGTTAGTAAGTATTCTGTTTACTTCCTCAGCTGTTTTTGCCCAGCCCGAACCGATACAGCTTAAGACTGAGAAAGTTCTAAATGGGAATTGGGATTATTATATCGAAAGAGTAATCGATGCCCGTGCCCCGGGACAAGTATTTGCCACTTTATGGTATAGAGATGGAAGCGGGAATATGAAAAACTATACTTCAGATCTTAGCGGTGGCAGTAAAAATGCCCTTTCCAGCTTCCTGACTGATGGATTGCCCCGGAGTACAGAAGGAAGACCACTTAATATCAGAATTCTGGAGTGTATGATCAGGGAAAGTAATGAAGGTACCCATGTTTCAGGCCGGGTGACTTTAAAAGTTCAGTTTGAGTTAGAAAAAGACTGGGGAACCCAGCCTTTGACAACCTACAATATGAACCTGAAATATACTCGTTCAATTCATAATTTGGAATATATTGAACCGGCATTGCGAAAGGTTCTTGGGAATAGTTTGAGGTATATCCATAACTGGATGAAGAAGGAGTCGGCGACAAATATTTTACTTGCCAAAGGCTTAAAACTTTCATTTCGGAATTATAATGAGCAGGATGCGGATACTGTTTATTATCAGAAAGGAAGATCATTGAGCTTTAATGACTTTCAGGCAAAGCCTCCGCAGAATACCAGATTTCAGGCGGCTATCTTTCCATCTTTCGGTTATGATATGCAGCGTGAACTTAAAGGAGGCCTCATTCAGGTTCAGATAGTTCTTAAAGTTTATATGATTAAAAGTGCTTCATGGGCATTTCCTATGATAAAGAGTACTTATAGCCTGAATCATGAACAGCGGCATTTTGATCTGGTTAAATTAATTTCGGAACGGTTTCAGGCTAAGATTCTTTCAGAAAAACTGAATCCTGATAATTATGAGGGAATCATCAACTTTGAATATCTTGAATCCTACCGCGAGATGAACCGCTTACAGCAGAAGTATGATCAGGAAACCAATCACGGAATTAACAAGTCTAAGCAGGATGAATGGAACCGATGGATTGATGCACAGCTTAATGCGAGGCTTATTGCCGGGACGGATTGATTAAACAGGCAAATTTGTATCAAATTGATACGAACTGATTCAGAGATCAGTCCGCATCAATTCTTAGTCTTTATTTCCACAAATCCTTTGGATATTCACCTTCGGCAACCAGCCTGTCAATACATTCCTGAACAATTGGCTTATCTTCTGCATAGGTTACCCCAAACCATTGATTTTGTGTCGGGATAACTTTAAAACTTGCCTGACCATTTCTTATCAGCTTTTCAGCGGCAAGCGGAATGAAAAATTCAGCTTTGGGATTATCAGTGTTTGCAAGAGCAAATTCTTTGAAAAAACCTGCAGATAATTCGAAAATTTTTGGTGTAAAGCCCCAGAAGTTCATCGAAACTCTTGAATTTGATCTTATCGGGTACTCCCGACCTTCTTCTTCAAATACTATGGTTTTATTTCCTGATTCATCAGGTTTAAAGTATACTTTGGTACGTTCATGAATCTCAGCAAGGTTGCCGTCTGCATCAACTTCACATACTCCTCTTGAAACATGTCCATGTTCTGAAAGTGTTTTATCAATCTGGAATCCGATCATTGAAAACTGAGTGTCAGAGACCCCGTTTTTCAGAAAATCACACATTTTCTGATAAGACTCACGGCCATAAAAATCATCGGCATTGATCACACAAAAAGGTTCTTTAACAACATCTCTTGCCGCCAGAACAGCATGTGCAGTACCCCATGGTTTTGATCTCTCAATTTCAATATCAATGCCGAAAGGTTTCAGGTCAAAAGTCTGGAAAACATAATCTGTTTCAATCTTTCCCTTTAATTTAGGTTCAAAAATACCTTTGAAATTCTCAGCAAATTCTTCCTTTATTACAAAGATAACTTTGCCAAATCCCGCATTAATCGCATCGTAGATAGAGTATTCAATAATGGTCTCTCCATTTGGTCCGAATCCGTCGGTTTGTTTCATACTGCCATATCGGCTCGCCATTCCAGCTGCCAGGATTACTAAAGTAGGTTTCATGCTTTTATTTGAGTGTAAATTAGATATTTTCAGTTTTACCTTGTTATATGCAAAGATAAACGATTTATCTGTCCTTAATATCTTATACGGGGTTTTTTGCCTGTAAGCATCCCGAACAAACCTCTCACAATAGCCGTGCCGATTTGCCTTGTGATAGGAGCATTAATTACCTTTTTGAAAGTACTTTTCTCGGCCCTTGCACTTGGTCTGCTTTCTATTTCCTGCTCTTTTACTTGTTCATCTGCCGCCATTTTTTCATTAATGCGCTGAGTAAGAATGTCATAGGCGCTGATTGGGTCGATCACTTCCTGATACTTCTGATAAAGTGAGCTCGATTGCATCAGGGTATCACAATCAGCTTCAGACATCGGTCCCATAATTGCTCTTGGCGGAATTAAATGTGTTGCAACCACCTCTGTTGGAATTCCTTTTTCATTAAGTACAGTAATTAATGCCTGACCTTTACCGAGCGAGGTAAGAACCCGGTCTATTTGATAAAATTCAGATCGGGGATAGGTGTTCACTGTTTTTTTCAAAGCCTCAACATCATTCGGAGTAAATGCCCTCAGAGCATGCTGAACTCTGTTCCCAAGCTGTCCAAGTACTGTATCAGGAACATCCATCGGACTTTGGGTACAAAAAAACACGCCAATACCTTTTGAACGAATCAGCCGGATGATCGTTTCTATCTGCTCAAGGAAAGCTTTTTGTGAATCTTTGAACAGCAGGTGTGCTTCATCAAAAAAGAAAACCAGTTTTGGTTTCTCAATATCACCGGCTTCGGGCATCGTATAAAAGATCTCGGCCAGCAAACTTAAGAGAAAGGTTGAAAACAGAACCGGTTGATTCTGTACGTCTGAGATGTTTAGGAGACTGATTACCCCTTTACCATCAACGCGACTGAACATATCCTGTATATCAAATGATTTTTCCCCGAATATCTGAGCAAGTCCCTGTTGTTCTATAGTAACTATTTTTCGCAGTATTGTACCTGAAGTAGAGCCCGAAATACTGCCATAGCTTTCCTTGATCTCTGCAGCACCAGGTCCGCTAGAAAGGTATGAGATTACTTTTTTCAGGTCGTCGAGATCAACCAGCTGTAGCTTATTATCATCGGCATATTTGAAGATAACAGCCATTACTCCTGATTGAGTTTCATTTAAACCCAAAATTTTCGATAACAGAACCGGACCGAATTCAAGCACACTTGCCCGCATCTGGGCACCCTTCTTTCCGGATAATGAATATAGCTCGACAGGGAATCCTGATGGACTGTAGTTAATATTCAGTGCGGTTGCTCTTTCTTCAATTTTCGGATTGCTAAATCCCGCCTGATTCAAACCCGAGAGATCGCCTTTTACATCCAGCATGAAAACCGGAACCCCGGCGTCAGAAAGCTGTTCTGCAATTAGTTGAAGCGTCCGGGTTTTTCCTGTACCGGTTGCACCGGCTATCAGGCCGTGGCGATTCATCATTTTCAATGAAAGATTTACCTCTGCGCCGGCAATAACTTCGCCGTCAAGTATACCGGCCCCTAAATAAATACTCTCCCCCTTAGTGGTATATGAGGTTTTTATTTTCTCAGTAAAATTTGAAACTCTATCCATACAATTGAATTTAACAGGTTTGATTAAGGAATTGAGCTAAACTCAGACCATTTACTAAAATAAATTAAAATGTATAATTGAGAATTATTTATTCTTTACATATTTCTCAAGCCATCTATCCATTTCCCAGAGCATATGCATTAATGATTCTTTGGCCCGGTAAGCATGCGACTCGGATGGCAAAAGGACCAGACGTGCAGTGGCACCGTGCCCTTTTAATGCTGTATAAAATCGTTCACTTTGCATGGGGAATGTCCCGGTATTATTGTCTGCCTGCCCATGGATAAGCAGAATTGGGGTTTTGATCTTATTGGCATAGGCAAATGGTGACATTCGCGTATACACTGCCGGTGCCTGCCAGAAAGTGCGCTCTTCAGCCTGAAAACCAAATGGAGTCAGGCTGCGGTTGTAGGCTCCGCTTCGCGCAATGCCGGCTGCGAAAAGATCGGTATGGGCTAATAGATTGGCTGTCATGAATGCACCATAGGAGTGCCCACCTATGGCAATCCGTTTTCGGTCGGCTACCCCCATTTCCACCAAATGGTTAATCGCTGCTTCTGCATTGTACCTGATCTGCTCTACAAAAGTATCATTGGGTTCCGTATTGCTTTCTCCTACTACCGGCATATCTGCATTGTCAAGAACGGCATATCCCCGGGTGATCCAATACACTGGCGACGCTTTACCAATAATGCTGAATTTATGAGGAGAACCTTTAGTCTGTCCGGCTGCTGCTACAGTCTTGAATTCTCTTGGATAGGCCCAAATCAATATAGGTAGGGGTGGATCTCCTGTTTTGAAACCTGCAGGCAGGTACAGTGTTCCACTTAAAGTAATTCCATCCAGCCTTTTATAGCTAATCTGCCGCTTTTTAACACCCTTAAGTTCAGGGTATGGATCTTTAAAATTAGTTAAGCGGGTATAGCTTTTATCCTCGAGATTGATCCTGAAATAATTCTGGACCGTGTCGCTGGTTTCCCTGCTATTGATCATAAATTTCCCATTATTAAAGAACAGCGGCCGCTCATAATAGGGAGAAACTGATCGGAACAAGGTGTCCATCAGTTTGGTCTTGATATTGAACTTTTGAAGGAATGGACGATCGCCTTCGGGTGAAGCGCCATCACTAATGGTGAAAATATTGACATTGTCGGGATCACTGATTCGTTTCAATGCATTGAACTCTGTCAGGAGTACATTTCTGTTAAACTCATTTTTCCGGGTTAGGATTACTCCGGGATCTCCATAACCATCTTCAAAATAGCGGTCATAAAGATTAACCCTGAAATTTACATTGGAAGGTTTAATGAATGATCTTCTCTCAAAACGTGTCTTCCACCAACGCTCGGTCAGGATAGCTACTTTATCATCCCCCCATACAATCGAATTGAAACGGAAATAGCAATCGGCAAGTTTAAGCGGGTATTGGTTAAATGGAGCGGGTTGTGTGTAAACTATATCGCGAATTGTTGCCTGTTGTGCCGGATTGCCATTGTCAAGCGCCTCAACCCAATATAGAACGGCTCCTTTATCTGCCCGCCAGCCGAATGCTCTTGGTCCTTTGGGAACTCCGTCAAATCCGGCAGGAATATTCTCTGCCAGCGGTGCCTCGTGAAGTTTTTTTACCAGCTTTCCTCCCTCATCAAAAATGGAAGTTGTAAAAGGAAAAGCATTTATCGGAACCTGATAGGAATAGGGACGGGTGATGTTCGCCATAAGTAAATACTTTCCATCAGGCGAATATTCCATCGAGCGGATGATGGCGGGCTGCAGGAAATTGGCCGATTGCCCTTCCAGATTAACTTGTTTTAACTGCGATGTGAAATAATGATCAAAAAGTTTTTCATCGTATGGGTTTTTCAAAAGATCCTGATAGGTTGGAACAGGCGCTGATTTGCCGGTGTTTTCCTGTATTAAAGGTGCATGCGGACTTATATTTTGGGCAGATAAAGCTGCTCTGTCGTCAGGAACGAATTTGGCAAGAATGCTTTTCCCGTCAGGGTTCCAAATAAAGCTATTACCGTAAGTATTGTTTATATAAAAAATACTTAAACGATTAGCCCGGAAGGATTTCAGATCAGCTACCCATAATTCGATACCCTTTGGTCCATTGTGTAAAAAGGCAAGCTTGCTTTCATCAGGAGACCAGGTAATTTCCGATAGCCGGGGTTCATCCGGGAGTCCGCTAAGCGTGTATTCGGTTCCGGTACTAACCGCCAGAATTTTTATGCTTTTGTATGCTGTACTGCGGCTTGGTCCATTGTTGGCAGGATTTATTCTCTGGCCTGCCAGGTGAAGCTCGGGCTGGGATAATTCTGCAATGGAAGGAAGATCCTCCATTTCGAGCAGGAGCATCCATTCACCATCTGTGCTGATCCTTACAACCGGGCTTACAGGCGACTCAAATAAGCTGAGAATTGATTGAGGAGGCTTTTGATAAGCCTGAATATCCTGCGCTGAAGCAAAACTGGAAATTAGCGTTAGTCCCGTTAACAGGATGATGATTCTTTTCATATAGCTTTGTTGTCAGTTGGTTAGTTGTTGGTGTGTTAGTAAATTAGTGGTTCATTTAAAATTCACATTTTAATACTTTATTTATTCCTTATACACTTTCAACTCCAAATTTATTTGCTGTTGTCATCCCTGACGCAGGAGGGACCTTAGCCCCTATTGACTCCTATTTTCGCTACCAAACTCCTACTTATCCATTGTGGAGTTCCTTCGCTACACTCAGGATGACATCCTGCTAAATTTCAAATAAATATTAATAGCCAATGTCTTTGTCCACTCTCAACTCTCAACTGTCCATTGTCAACTGTCAATTATTTTATCGATCTAAAATCATGTCCAACTTCAATGCACAGTAAAGACTCATAAATCAATCGTATGACGTTGTCTACATCTTCTTTATGGATCATTTCAACTGTGGTGTGCATGTATCGCAATGGGAGGGAGATCAATGCAGAAACCACCCCGTCATTTGAATAGGCAAAGGCATCGGTATCAGTTCCGGTAGAGCGGGAAGATGCCTGGCGCTGGAAGGGAATATTATTTGCTTCGGCTGCTTTGATCAGTAATTTATTCAGATTTGTTTGAACGGCAGGGGCATAGGATACCACGGGGCCTTTTCCGCAGGCAAGATCGCCCTGAGTGATTTTATTGATCATCGGGGTTTGGGTATCATGTGTCACGTCGGTAATGATTGCGATATTTGGTTTGATCCGATGAGCAATCATTTCTGCCCCACGTAAGCCAATTTCTTCCTGTACAGAGTTTACGATATAAAGTCCGAAAGGTAATTTCTTTTTATTCTCTTTTAGCAATCGGGCAACCTCGGCGATCATAAATCCACCGGCACGGTTATCAAGTGCTCTTCCTACATAATAACGGTCATTCAAGACCATGAATTCGTCTTCGTAGGTAACTACACAACCAACATGTATTCCTAATTCCTCGACCTCCTCCTTGGTGGTGCATCCGCAATCCAGAAAAATGTTTTTCAAGGTTGGGGCTTCTTCTTTTTCACCACTACGGGTATGGATAGCAGGCCAGCCGAATAATGCCTTGACAATTCCCTTATCTGTATGAATATTAACCCGCTTTGACGGAGCGATCTGATGGTCAGATCCACCATTTTTGATCACGTAGATTAATCCATCTTTGGTGATATAATTAACGAACCAGGAAATCTCATCAGCATGAGCCTCTATTACTACCTTGAATTCAGCTTTTGGGTTAATTACTGCCACTGCGGTACCATAATTATCGACCATATACTCATCAGTATAGGGTTTTATATAATCCAGCCACATTCTTTGACCTTCCCATTCAAAACCGGTAGGTGAGGGATTATTGATGTATTTTTCAAAAAACTCCAGTGATTTTTTAGTCACTACCGGGATATGTTTCTGCTCTTTTTTCTTTGCCATTATTTCTGTTCTTTCTTGGATTTTAATTTATAGCCAACCGGCTCTATGCTGTTTTTACTGTTTTCAATTTTATTTAATAAAAAGCGATAAACATGATTGATCTTATCATCCAGCTCTTTAACCTTTTTGTATAAATCCTGATTTTGCAACAGGATCTGCCTGTAATATACAAAAGCACGCATAATTTCGATATTAATTTTGACTGCTTTGGGCGATCTTAATACAGATGATAACATTGCAACACCTTGTTCAGTAAAAGCCATTGGGTTAATACTGGAATGTTTGAGGTTATTTAA
The DNA here is from genome assembly GCA_002257025.1 of Sphingobacteriales bacterium 16-39-50. Taxonomy (GTDB): domain Bacteria; phylum Bacteroidota; class Bacteroidia; order Sphingobacteriales; family Sphingobacteriaceae; genus Daejeonella. Next base: position 10,733 of record NCHA01000007.1, read on the forward strand.
CCGGTCGCAATTTGCGACCAGTTGTTCTTTTTCTTCCAATGTCAATTCGAACATAAAGTCATCAGGAAAACGATCTATATTTCTTTTGACCTGTTCTTTCAATCGTTTTGTTTCAGTCTCATAAAGCGAGGCCAGATCAGTATCGATCATTACCTTAAAACCTCTTAATTCAAAAATTAAGTTCTCAAATTGGCGGGTTTGAAGAATGTCATTCATTGCTTCTGATTCTTAAAACAAGATTTTCTCCATGATCATGAAATCATGTCCATCCTTATGATAGGCTTTATCGGTTTCTGTAAAACCAAATTTAACATAAAACCCCGAAGCATTTTTGCGCGCATTACACCAGATTCGTTTGCAATTTTCTGTTTCCGCTATTTCGATCAGGTACTTTAATAGCTCTGTGCCAAAACCTTTGCCCTGATATTCTTCAATCGTTGCAAATTTACGTAACTGCATCTCATTCTCTTTCCTGAATAGCGATACCACACTGATCAGTTTATTTTCATAAAATAAGCCCAGATGCATACCATCGTCATCATTGTCAAGAATAGCCTTGCCGAATTCCTGATCCGGATACAAAACCTGCCGGCGAATACGCCAGGTAAGCTCCGGGGGAATTTGTTCTATATGAGACATGTGTAAGTCCGTTTACAAAGGCATATTCCCATGCTTCTTCCTTGGATTATTAACCACCTTATTCTCCAGCATTTTAAATGCTTTGATCAGCTTTTCCCGGGTTTGGGATGGCTCAATAACCTCGTCTATAAAACCTCTTTCGGCGGCTCTGTATGGGTTCGCAAAAATGTCTGAATATTCTTTTTCCTTTTCTATCCAGCGCGCATTTGGGTCCTCTGCAGAGCTGATCTCTTTCTTAAAAATGATTTCGGCTGCTCCTTTAGCTCCCATTACAGCAATTTCAGCTCCAGGCCAGGCATAGTTCATGTCTGCGCCAATGTGTTTGGAGTTCATCACATCATAAGCACCTCCATAGGCTTTCCTGGTAATTACTGTTATTCTTGGAACAGTAGCTTCGCAGAATGCATATAATAATTTAGCACCGTTTGTAATGATCGCATTCCATTCCTGATCAGTACCCGGGAGGAAGCCGGGAACATCTTCAAGAACCAGAAGCGGAATATTAAAACTGTCGCAGAAACGGACAAAACGCGCGCCTTTTACAGAAGATTTAATGTCCAGAACTCCCGCCAAAAAAGCAGGCTGATTTGCAACAATACCTATACTTCTGCCCGCCAGCCTAGCAAAGCCAACCACAATATTTTCTGCAAAGTCTTTATGAACTTCCAGAAAGCTACCCTCATCACATACTTCCGAAATTACCTCACGGATATCATAGGGCTGAGAATTATTTTCAGGGATAATATCATCCAGTTTTGGCCTTGATTCATTTGTGATTTCATACGCAATTGATGGAGCTGTTTCCTCACAGTTCTGCGGCATGAATGAGAGCAGTTTTTTCACATGATTGATCGCATCAAGCTCATTGTTGCAGGCAAAATGTGTGACACCTGATTTGGTGGCATGCGCAGCGGCACCACCCAGCTCTTCGGAACTGACAATTTCATGGGTGACAGTTTTCACGACGTTTGGCCCGGTGACGAACATATATGATGTATTCTCAACCATCAGTACAAAGTCAGTGATGGCAGGGGAGTAGACAGCACCTCCTGCACAGGGACCCATTATTGCCGAGATCTGCGGGACAACTCCCGATGCCATGGTATTCCTGTAAAAAATATCCGCGTAGCCTCCCAATGAAACAACTCCTTCCTGAATCCGGGCTCCTCCCGAATCATTCAAGCCGATTACAGGGGCGCCGTTTTTTATTGCAAGATCCATGATCTTGCAGATCTTTTCTGCATGAGTTTCTGAAAGTGAACCGCCGAAAACAGTAAAATCCTGCGAAAAGACATAAACAAGCCTTCCGTTAATGGTGCCATAGCCAGTTACAACCCCATCCCCGGGATAATGCTCCTTTTCCATGCCAAAGTCCTTTGAGCGGTGCATCACCAGCATCCCGATCTCTTCAAAAGAACCCTCATCCAGCAAAAAATGCAATCGCTCTCTGGCAGTTAGTTTGCCTTTTTTATGCTGACTTTCAATTCTCGCCTTACCACCACCCAGCAGGGCTGATTCTTGCTTCTTCCTTAATATTTGAGTTCTTTTATCCACAATTTGCAGGATTATGATTGGTTATTCGGAACCGTGAAAATACTAAAAAATGCATAAAGCAATTGAAAATTGCTTGTTTTTCTGTCTCCGGAAATTAAAAATTACATGTAATTAAGAATTTTCCGTTTAAACTTTCAGGATGTTCTTTTAGAATCAAAATAGTATTAAATAATCGTTAATTTCGCAAAAAAAACTATCAGATGTCCTTTATTAGACTTGTATCATTAATTTTTTTATCGCTGGTTTATGCTAATGTTTTTGCTCAGAATGAGAGTGATGAAGGTGCAACTATCAATAATTTTAAAGGATTACAATATAAATCACCTGATTCATCATTCTATATTAATTTTCGTTTCAGGATGCAGAACAGAATCGGAGCTTTTACTACTTCGGGTTCCGATCTCAGTTTTAATGAATATGAAGCACGTGTTCGCAGATTAAGAATGCGTGTCGATGGTTTTATAATGAATCCTAAATTATCCTATAGTGTACAGCTTGCTTTTACCCGTGGTGATCAGGATGTTGATAACACAGGTATTGCGAATATTGTAAGGGATGCCATCATCTTTTACCAGTTTACACCAAAGTTTTACATGGGATTTGGGCAGAATAAACTGCCGGGCAACAGACAAAGGGTAAACTCATCAGGCCAGCTGCAGTTTGCCGATCGTTCTATAGTAAATGGAGCCTTGACCATTGACCGTGATTTCGGACTTAAAGCTTATTATCATAATAAGATTGGTGAAATGGATTATCATTTAAAAGGTGCAATCACAACAGGAGAAGGACGAAGTGTCAATTCAACTGATAATGGCCTTGCTTATACAGGTCGTATAGAGTTATTACCAATGGGTTCTTTTACAGGTGATGGTGATTATTCGGAGGGAGACCTTGAACGGGAACCTAAACCAAAAATTTCTATTGCGGCAGGTTATAGCATGAATAAGAAGACGAACAGGACTGGTGGGCAGCTTGGAAAGGAACTTTACAATCCTGTAGATATGGCTACCTGGATGATTGATGCAATTGGGAAATACAGAGGCTGGGCGTATTCAGTAGAATATATTAAAAGGCATGTTGATAATCCACTAACCTTTAATACAGCCGGTAGCCTGAGTTATGCTTTTACAGGAAATGGAATAAACCACCAGGCTTCCTATATCTTTCCGTCTAATATTGAATTTGCGTTCAGATATTCGCGCCTGACTCCCTCAGTCAAAATTCTGGCTCAGGAAGACAAAAAAAATATACTCGAATTGGGCGCGACAAAGTATTTGAATAAACATAGGGTTAAGATGCAGCTCAACCTGAATTACATGGCTACTGATGGTAATTATGCCCTCAAACATCCCGGGAATAAATGGGGTGTTTTAGCCCAGTTTGAGTTGGGTATCTGATTTGTTTTTTCGGGTGTTGATTTTATGTAACGATTTCATAAATTTTGTGATTTTTAATGCATTGGTTACAGTTTGTGTTAGCTTTGTGAAGTGATATTGAAAGTTTATAATTCTGAGGGTATAGTTGGATGAAGAAGGAATTCGCTAAAAAACTATTCAGTTTCGTCTTTTTATTCATCTTTTTCGCAAAGATGGTGATATCCATTGCACCTTTAATCGCCGACCATATTGATAACAGAATTGTCAATGCTGTAATTATGCAGCTTGAGATTGAAACAAATACATCAAAAGGCGTTGATCAGGCTAAAGAATCATTGAATAAAGGAGAATGGTTAAGTGGTATATTCAAATTTAACCTGTCTAGTCCTCAAACTACTGTTGCATTGAAAAAGTATAGTGCAATGAGCCAGTTTTTAATAGAACCATTTTTTCCATCTGTTCCCACGCCTCCTCCAAACTGTTAAATCTGATTTAACGCTTTATCACCCTTTTCATTTTTTTTTTGTAGATCATTATTTCCTGATTTAATCATTTATTGGTTCTGGTAATTTTCTTTTTATTCAAAAAAATGAAATAATTCTCTTGAATTTATTCAATCGTTTTTACGGCGTTAAAGTCCGCGATTCTGCTATTTTTTAGCAGGAATTTAATTATCAATTAATTCATATACAGCAATTTAACGAATGAGACATCATAAAGAACAATCAAGAGAATTACTCACACCGCGTTTAGCACTGGAGTTTTTAAAAGATGGGAATAGCCGCTTTTGTAAAAACCTGAGCTATAACCGGGATAATCAGCAAATCATCATGGAAACAGCTACAGGACAGTGGCCTTTCGCTGCAGTTTTGAATTGCAGTGATTCGCGCTTAGCAACAGAACTGATATTTGATCAGGGTCTTGGCGATATTTTTAGCATCCGACTTGCAGGTAATGTCGCAAGTCCGGAAGCCATTGCAAGCCTCGAATATACCTGTAAAGTATTGGGAAGTAAGCTAATAGTGGTACTTGGACATACCAATTGCGGGGCAGTAACCGCAGCCTGCAATAATGTTCAAATGGGTAACCTTGAAGTATTATTGAAACATATTAATCCTGCAATTGAAGCTGAAAAGGAAACCATCGGCGATCGTAATGGCTCCAATCAAGTTTTTTTGAATAATGTATTACATAACAATGTTCATAAACAAATTGAAAGAATAATCAATGGAAGCGATACTATCAGGGAGCTTCTTCAAAATCAGGAAATCGGAATTATCGGAGGCATGTATGATATAGGTACAGGCGAAGTTAATTTTTTCGACGAGATGTTTGATTTAGAACACTTTGATGCAGAAACTGAACATCAGACTCTCTAAGGTAAATACTGTCAATATAAATAATGGTTTAATCAAAAATGGTTCTGTCTGTAAATACCAGACAGGCGGTAAAAAAGGATAATAAAATTCAATACCTCTAAATAAGCTTTAATGGAAAAGAAAAATTCAATATTTGATTTTAGTCAATACTTTGCTGCAAGCTCTGTAAAAAAAGATCTGCCTGCCAGTATTGTTGTATTCCTGGTTGCCTTGCCCTTATGTTTGGGAATTGCTCTTGCTTCAGGTGCACCTTTGTTTGCCGGCATATTAACTGGTGTAATTGGCGGTATCGTAGTAGCATCTATCAGCGGATCTCAGCTTAGCGTTAGTGGCCCTGCCGCAGGTTTAACGGTAATTGTCTTTGGCGCAATTGCTTCCCTTGGCAGCTATGAAACATTTTTGCTTGCAGTTGTACTTGCTGGTATACTTCAGATTTTTCTTGGAATATTAAAAGCAGGAATTATAGCAAATTATTTCCCTTCTTCTGTGATTGAAGGTATGCTGGCCGCTATCGGTGTGATACTCATTTTGAAACAGATTCCACACGCTGTGGGCTTTGATTCAGATTTTGAAGGTGATGAAAGCTTTGAGCAGCTTAATCATGAAAATACATTTTCGGCACTGCTTTCTTCATTTGATATGATAAGTTATGGCGCAGTAATCATCAGTATTTTATCACTGCTGATAATGATTTACTGGCCTGGAATCAAAAAGTTGAGTGCTATTCCTGCAGCAATTTTGGTTGTGATTCTTGGAATCGTACTAAGTATGGTATTCCAGAATACCGCTCTGGCACTTAGTCCTGAGCAATTGGTTACCATTCCGGTTGTTAACTCTTATAATGAGTTTATGGCTTTGTTTGTATTTCCTGATTTTGGACAAATCGGAAACAAAGAGGTGTGGACCGTGGCTTTCACAATTGCTATTGTTGCAAGTATTGAAACGCTGTTAAGTATTGAAGCAGTTGATAAAATGGACCCATACAAGCGGGTTTCTCCTACCAATAGAGAATTGGTTGCTCAGGGTGTCGGCAATATGGCCAGTGGTATGCTGGGCGGGCTGCCTATGACTTCGGTGATTGTACGTTCCTCAGTGAATGTGAATTCAGGAGGTAAGACAAAGATGGGGGCTATCTACCATGGTTTCTGGTTATTGCTTTCGTTGCTCTTTATTCCTTTTTTACTCAATAAAATCCCTTTAGCCAGTCTGGCTGCTATTCTTTTGATTACAGGGTATAAACTGGCCAGACTCAGCTTATTTAAGAAAATGTGGCGGAATGGCAGGGACCAGTTCATTCCTTTTGTGGTCACTGTACTTGCGGTTGTATTTACAGATTTGCTGAAAGGTGTAGCTATCGGAATGATGATTGGGATCTTTTATATTCTCAGAACCAATCTTCGGAATTCTTATTTCTACAAACTAGAAAAGAACGGAGAAAAGAATGTGATCAGGATAAAACTAGCGCAGGAAGTTTCATTTTTAAATAAGGCTGCTATCCAGCAAACTTTGCTGAAATTGCCAAAAGAATCACATGTGATTATTGACGGTTCTGATTCATTGTTTATTGATAAAGATGTGCTTGAGATTATCCATAATTTTAAACACAGTGCCTTTTCTAAAGGTACAATGGTTGAAATACTTAATATTCGTGATCACTATGATGTCCCGAATACGAAAGAATTTGTACATAAAATAGAAAACATTAATTAAAATGCCTAATATTCGGGATACTAAAGAACAGTCAGGAGAAATGTCAGAGAATAGGATCGAAAGGCAAAAACGTGCTTACGAAGAACTACTTCAGGGGAATCGTGACTGGGTGGAAATGGAAACTGCAAAAGACCCTGAATATTTTGCCAAATTGGCGGCCGGACAGGAGCCTGATGTCTTGTGGATTGGATGTTCGGATAGCAGGGTACCTGCAAATGAGGTTACCAATACAAAGCCGGGTCAGGTTTTTGTACACCGTAATATAGCGAATGTTTGTGTTCACTCGGATATGAATATGCTGAGTGTACTCGATTATGCGGTTAATGTGTTGAAAGTTAAGCATGTTATTGTTGCCGGACACTATGGTTGCGGGGGCATAGCCGCTGCATTAAGCAATAAACAATTCGGACTTATCGATAACTGGCTCAGGCATATCAAAGATGTTTACCGTTTGCATAGTAATGAACTGGACAGGATTACAGATGAGAATGTCAAGCTGAATCGTCTGGTTGAATTAAATGTAATTGAGCAGGTTTACAACTTATGTAAGACAACGATCGTTCAGAATGCCTGGCGTGAACGCGAGGATCTGGAAATACATGGCTGGGTAATTGATCTGAATTCAGGACTTGTGAAGGATCTTCAGGTTACGGCTAAATCGAGTGAAAACCTCGGAAAGGTATTCAAGCTGGATGAATCGAAAGTGAAGTAATATTATTTAAGCAAAGAAGGGCAGCAAGCTCAATTTAATCAGTTTGCTGCCCTTTTCTTATTCCTTATCCAGAAATGGATAACGGTAATCCTTAGGGGGGTCAAATGTCTCCTTAATTGTTCTTGGAGATACCCATCGCAATAAATTGATCATTGAACCTGCTTTATCATTTGTTCCTGATCCTCTGGCACCTCCAAATGGCTGCTGCCCCACCACTGCACCGGTACACTTATCATTTAAATAGAAATTACCTGCGGCATTTCTCAAAGCATGGGTAGCTTTAGTCAAAGCATATCGGTCCTGTGCCAAAACAGCGCCGGTAAGGGCATAAATTGAAGTTTTATCTATAATTTCAAGCGTTTTTTCAAAGTCTTTATCTTCAAATACATAGATCGTTAGCACCGGTCCGAATAATTCTTCGCACATGGTTATATAATATGGATCTTTAGTCAACAAGACTGTCGGCTCAATGAAATAGCCTTTGGATTTATCATATTTACCCCCGGCAATAATCTCCAGACCCTTGTCGCTTTTTGCCCTGTCAATATATCCTGACAATTTATCAAATGATTTTTCATCGATCACAGCATTGATAAAATTGCCGAAATCTTCCGTTGGTCCCATTTTAAGGCTTGCCAGATCGCGTATTAGTAGTTCTTTAATTTTTGGCCAAACCGAGGCTGCAATGTAAACCCTTGATGCGGCAGAACATTTTTGTCCCTGATATTCGAAAGCCCCGCGCAGGATTGCAGTACTTGATGCCTCGACATCAGCAGAACTATGTACCAAAATGAAGTCTTTACCACCTGTTTCTCCAACGATACGAGGGTAGGTTTTGTATTTATGGATATTATTACCAATTGTTTTCCAGATATCCTGAAATACCGCCGTAGATCCTGTGAAATGAATTCCAGCAAAATCAGGGTGATTAAAGATCACTTCTCCGGCGTCCGGCCCTGAAACATATACCAGGTTAATCACCCCGTCAGGTAATCCCGCCTCCCGGAAGATTTGCATCAAAATATTGGCAGAATAGATCTGGGTATTGGAGGGCTTCCAAACAACCACATTTCCCATCATGGCTGCCGAACTTGGGAGATTACCTGCTATAGCTGTAAAATTGAAAGGGGTCAATGCAAAAACAAAGCCTTCGAGTGGCCTTTGTTCGAGGCGGTTCCAGCTGCCCCTGGGCGATACCGGAGGCTGTTGCTCATAGATTTCGCACATGTACTTAACATTAAACCGTAAAAAATCTATGAGCTCGCATGCTGCATCAATTTCTGCCTGAAATGCATTTTTTGATTGCCCCAGCATCGTTGCTGCGTTCAGTTTATAACGATAAGGACCTGCAATCAGGTCGGCTGCTTTTAAAAATATAGCCGCGCGCTGTTCCCAGGGTAGATTCTCCCATTCAGGTTTTGCAGCAAGTGCCGCATTGATTGCATTGGTGACATGTTGTTTATCTCCCTGATTATAAGTGCCCAACAAATGCTGATGATCGTGTGGCGGACTCATCTTTACTTTTGTTCCAGTACGAATCTCTTTGCCACCGATGTACATCGGTATATCAATTTGTTCAGCCCTGGCTTCAGCAAGTGCATCCTTTAATAATTGCCGTTCCCTGCTTCCTGGTCCATAATTCAATATAGGCTCATTCACCGGGTGGGGTACCTTGAAAAATCCTTTTAACATAATTGGTCTAATTGGTTAACGCAAAGATAAGGCTTTGGATCATATTCATTCCCGGAAGTGCTGAGATTTACAAGAACACGCCGAATGATGCCTCATGGTATTCCTATTTTATCAGCTAACAAGCAAGCTAGTTTATCAAATCTATGTTCTGTTTATTTAACTAATCAATCGTCATTAAACCGAAGCATAAGATCAATTATGTATTTTTGCCCTAAGTTTAAGAATGAAACTAGTCCGACTATTATTATTTCCTTTCTCAATCCTGTATGGCCTCGGAGTGATACTCCGAAACCTTGCCTACGATTTCGGGATATTTAAGTCGCGTGAATTTGCACTGCCTGTAATTTCAGTTGGGAATTTGTCGGTAGGTGGTTCCGGTAAAAGCCCGATGACTGAATACCTTGTCCGTTTACTTAAGGATAAGTATAAAATCGCAACATTAAGCAGGGGTTATGGTCGCAAAACTTCAGGTTTTCTGTATGTAGATACAAATTCTTTAAGTTCAGAATCTGGCGATGAACCACTTCAGTTTAAACGTAAGTTCAGGGATATTACAGTAGCTGTGTGTGAAAATAGAGCAGAAGGGATTCTTCGCCTTGAGCCGGATCATGAACTGATCATTCTGGACGACGCTTTTCAGCACCGATCAGTGAAGCCGGGATTAAACATTTTACTTCTGGAATACGATACTTTATTTAAACAGCAATGGCTTCTTCCCACTGGCGACCTTAGGGAGCCTCTGTGGGGGATTAATCGTGCAAATATCATGGTTATATCCAAGTGCCCGGAAAAGATGAACTCCGAGCAGCAAAATGCGATACGTAATAAATTCCGTACTGATACCTTGTTTTTTTCTTTTCTTAAGTATGGGAATTTAAAATCATTCAATGAAAACGCCCATGATCGGAGTCTTAATTCGATAAATCAGAAAAGTAAGGTCATTTTATTAACGGGTATTGCCAAAGCATCACTCTTGTTAGCAGAACTAGCTTCTTATGGCCCCGAACTAATCCATCATCAATATCCTGATCATCATCAGTTCAGCGACAAAAATATCGCTAAACTTGTAAACGAATTCAATGAGCTTACTGGAGATGACAATTTGATCATCACCACTGAAAAAGATGCTCAACGTTTAAGAACGGCAGGCATCATAGAACAGTTAAAAGATCTGGCTATTTATTATCTGCCGGTTGAAGCGGCGTTTAATGAGCCTGAAGTCAAGAAATTTAATAATTTAATAGAAGAATATGCATCAAAATCTACAGGCAACAACTGATTACATCAAGAAAAAGATTGGTGATTTTGAGCCAGAGATTGGAATTATTTTAGGTACCGGTTTAGGTGGCCTGGTAGAGGATATTGAAATTCTCAATAGTTTAATGTACTCCAATATTCCAAATTTCCCGATCTCAACGCTTGAATTTCACTCCGGGAAATTGATCTTTGGAATGCTTAGTGGAAAAAAGGTAGTCGCGATGCAGGGTCGGCTTCATTATTATGAAGGTTATGATATGAAGCAAATCACTTTTCCTGTCAGAGTGATGAAAATGCTTGGGATTCAAAAATTGTTTGTTTCCAATGCAAGTGGTGCCCTGAATCCGGAATATCGCAAAGGCGATCTGATGATCATTCATGACCATATTAATATGCAGAGTGATAACCCGCTTCGGGGGAGGAATACTGCGAGTCTGGGACCACGTTTTCCGGATATGAGTGAACCTTACGATAGATCAATGATCGAAAAGGGCATGGAAATTGCCCATAAGAATAATATTCGCTGCCATTCAGGAGTTTATGTTTCTGTAAATGGCCCGAATCTTGAAACAAGGGCTGAATACCGTTTTTTACGTTTGATCGGAGCTGATTCGGTTGGAATGAGTACTGTACCGGAGGTAATTGTTGCCAATCATATGGCTCTTCCTGTTTTTGCTATTTCAGTACTGACAGATGAGGGCTTTCCGGATACTTTGAAAGTGGTATCATTAGAAGAGATCTTAAAAACTGCAGAAGAAGCTGAACCCAAAATGACTAAAATATTAAAAGACCTCATTCTGGAAATTTAATGATCAAACGCTTAGTCTCAGGATTGTTTTTATTGCTGTATCTGTTTGTTTCAGAGTCATTTGCTCAAAGAACAATCAGAGCAGAGGGGAGTGTGGGTTCATCGGGCCGTATGGGCCAGACTGGTGAACGGGACACATCCCTGAATAAAACCAGTGATGCCGATTCTATATATTACTATGCCAGACATATTCGTTATACCAATATCAATTTATTGAAAGAAGGTACCCAGACCAGGGGAATTGATACTACGGTACATAATTTTCAGAATTTCAGTCCATTATATCAGCCTAAAAGGCCTACTATCGGACTTGGGAGTGCCGGCATCGCCTATCGTGAAATGCTTTTCAGTCCCTCAAAAACTATTGGTTTTGATGCAGGATTTCACAGTCTTGACCTCTACCGCCTGATACAGGATTCAATTAAATTTTATCGGGCTAAATCGCCCTATACCGAATTGTATTATGTGAATGGGAAGATTCATGAGCAAATGTTTAAAGTAACTCATTCACAGAATGTAAAACCCAATTTTAATGTTGGGGCGCACTATAACCGCCTGACCGGGGATGGCTTTTACGTGAATCAGAAAGCAGATCATTTGAATGCGGCACTGTTTGCCTGGTATGAGTCGCCAAAGAAACGTTACAATATCGTTGGCGATGTTATTTTTAATACTCTAAAGGCAGGGGAAAACGGATCCACCAGGAATGACACTATTTTTAAGGAAAGTTCCCTCGATAAAAAAGCTGAACCTGTGTATTTGAAAGCAACAGGGGCAGACCGCCCAATGCAGACCTGGAGGCAGACCCAATTCTTTATTAAGCAGCTTTACTATATTGGCAGAATTGATAGTCTCCAGGGTCCTGACTCTTCCGCACGGATTTTACCTACACAGCGCGTATCCCATACCCTGACTTATACCCGCGATCAATATAAGTTTTTCAGGAATGAAGAGGATGTATATGGAGCTTTTCCTACTCTTCCTTCCCAATCGTTTACATTGACCAATGATTCAACCAAAGTATCGAATCTTAGAAATGAGTTTAACTATAGTTTTTACCTGAGGGGGAAGGCATTGAGTTTCATAAAGAATGAACTTAAACTCGATCTGGGTATTCAAAATGATTTATATCATTATGAACAGTTGGCTTATGAGACGAATTTCTCGAATACAATGCTCAAAGCAGGTCTGGGATACCGTTTTAGTGATAAGGTAAATATTGATGCGGATCTGAATCAGATCGTACAGGGTAAGAATGCAGGGGACTTTTTGTATGAGGCTAATACCAGCTTCTTATTGAGCAAATCGATAGGCAGGATTGTACTTGGGGCATATGTTCAAAATAAATCTCCTGAACAGATGTATGAGCGTGTCGATTATCAATACCATAGCTGGAACAGAAACTTTGATAAGTCAAAGATCAGTAACCTTTCCTTTCTGTACCAGAATCTGAAATATAAACTGGCTGCAAAAGCTGAGTATTTCCTGGTAAGTAATTATCTCTACTTTAAAGAAACTGCGAGTGCAAAACAGATTACACCAGATCAGTTTGGGACTAATATTAACCTGCTTAAGCTTAGCCTCTCCAAGGACTTTAAGTTTGGAAAGTTTAATCTCGATAATCATATAGTTTATCAAAAAACTGATTTTCAGAATATTATCAGAACCCCTGAAATATATACCTATAATAGTTTCTACTATGCAAGCAGGCTTTTTAAGGTACTTTATACCAATGTTGGCTTCGATGTTCGCTTTAACACCCCATTCAAAGCTCCGGCCTATGCAATCAACGTGAGCCAGTTTTACAACGACAATACTCCCCTTGAATATTCTACTTATCCGGTAATGGATGTTTGGGTAAGAGCAACCTTAAAGCGGGCTAATCTGTTTCTGAAATATGATTACGTCAATCAGGGGTGGCTTTCAAGAGGATACTATACCGTAAGGTCTTATCCGATGCAGGATAAAGTATTGAAGTTTGGGGTGAGCTGGAAATTTTATAATTAATTGACAGTTGACAGTTGACAGTCATTGCTGTCCGGTAAACTTTTGATATCAGCTTAAATACATCATTTTTGCTATTGCCATCCTGCTTTTTTTCCGACTTTGGTTTCGCATGCCCCCTCATCCGGATAGATTTAACTTAAGTTGAGGGTTTAGATCAGGTACAGGGTTTCGAATATGGCATTTATCTGGTTGTTCAAGGAACTTTCTCAGAGAGGTATAATGCATCAGATGTAAGCGGACAATGGAAGCAAGATTTGAGAATGCCCATTTCCTTTTAATGCCATTGGTGGCCATCTTAAGTATCAAATCTGCTATTAAAGCACAATAGATCTGTATTTTGATTGCATTTTCATTATCTCCCAAGAAATAAGTCAGGGGCATGTTTTGCTTTAGCCTTTTGAACAGGAGTTCGATTTGCCAGCGCTTTTTATAGATTTCAGCCACTCTGTAAGGCTCCCAAGTTCGGTTATTGGTGATAAAAGCAAACTCGCGCTTATTATCCTGATCATAATATCGTACAAGCCTGGCATCGACCTGCTGAATGACATTATTCTTAAAACCCAGTTTTATGTGCTGGTCGCTAAGCACTCCGAGCGCCTTTTGCTGATCAGTAACCAGTTGTTCACCGGTGACTTCATAGTTACTATCGGCACGTAGCCGTGTAACCCAGTCCACGCCAGTGGAAAACTCCATTCATGAAGCTTCTTATAGCTATTGTAACCCCGATCCATCACCACGATCGAGCCCTTAGGTAAATGTACATGCTTTAGAAAACTCACATCTGCGCTAGCCGCAGAGCTAAAACGGACCAGAAAAGGAACATCTTCATGAGCACGAATGGCGGTGTGAACCTTGATACCACCTTTCTTCTTACCGTTTAATCCGCGCGTACCTGCTGCTTTTAATATCTCCTGAAATAGGCTGATCGTGGTCGAGTCGATAATAACCAGACGCCGGGACAGCTTATCCGGCCGGCTGTCCGGTAAAAATCCCCGGTATCGTCTATATAAAGAAAAATAGATTTGTTCAAAGGTCTTATAGCTCCGGCGGATATTCGCTTCCGATAAGGTACTTCGGGCCGGCAGATGGGTAATGCCTAAGGGTTGAAGTCTTCCTTCACAGGCTCCAATACCGCTTACAACCTCTCTAAGTGAAGTACAGTGCTGATAACAGCAATAAAGCATGGTGATCAGATGGTGATAAGTATCAAATTTCTTGCAATACCGGTCACTCTGATGACTTAAACACGCCTGAGAAATAATTGATCTGGGAATTAATTTTATAAGTTGAGAAAAGATCGGCTGTCCGGTAAAAAAACTACTTTTGTTCATGGTTAATTTAAGTGTCGTAACTCAAAGCTAACCACATCATGGGAGGAATTCGTTCCTCCCTATTTTTTTTAATTATTTTTACCGGACACTAGTGGTTGACAGTTGACAGTTGACAGTTGACAGTTGACAGTTGACAGTTGACAGTTGACAGTTGACAGTTGACAGTTGAAAATGCCTGATAAATTAATGAAATTATCAGGCATTTTTAGGTTTGATTAAATTATTTTTCGTGGTTTTTACAATACTGATAAGCAATCTAAGTACTTCTGAACAATCTTGACTGATTAAAATGTACTCATCCTTATTTAAAAATCCAGTATCTTTTAAAAGGCTTATCCAATATTCAGTTTCATTAGCTTCTTTCAGGGCGATATTCATTTTATGGAGAAAGTCAGCAGATGATTGGGCATGTTCTGCCTCTCTGATTTGGGCAGCTATTGATGTGCCGCTTCTTAATAGTTGTTTTGATAGGACAAATTCTTTCCGCTCTTCAGACAGTACTTTGTAAATCCTTATTATTTGGATTGCAAAGGCATAAGATTTTGTCGCGACAATACTCATGTAGATAGTTGATAACTGACAGTTGACAATTGATAATTAAAGAGATTAATTTCAAAATTATCTACTGAACCTTCAATCAAAATCTATCCTTAGGTAGCGACGATCTATTTAACGGTAAATAAAAAATGGTGAAAGATTTTCACACCTGCTACTATTCAAATTGTCAACTGTCCATTGTCAACTGTCAATTAACTAGGTTTTCTGTTTCTTCTTCTTCGCCGCAGGGAATAACACATTATTCAGTATCAGTCTATAGCCCGGTGAATTTGGATGCAGATTCAGGTCGGTAGGAGGGTCACCAACCATATGCTGATAATCTTCCGGATCATGCCCGCCATAAAAGGTCCACTGCCCTTTCCCAAACTCTCCATGGATGTAACGGGCTTCATCACTTGTTTTGGTTTCACCCATCACAAGCACATTTGGCTTAATAATATTCTTTCTGAATGCAGTCGTCTGGCCCATAAATCCTTTAACCACTTTATCATGGTTCTGGGTAAGCATGGCAGGCACTATATCCCACTTTGCAGAGAATTCAAACAGTGTAAAAAAGTCATTTGTACGATTTAATACTTGCGAACGGATTGGAGTAGCATCTATATTCGAAAATTCATTGTTTGCAGGATTCATATCCAGCTTGAAGTTCTGAAATGCAAAGGTTTGATTAAAATCAAGTTTTGACTGAGCTTTTGGGTCTGAGGTGTCGCCATCAAAAACACGCTCTGCGATATCCGTATCATTGGCAGCCAGTGCGATATCAATAGTTTCAGGTCCGGAGCACATAGCAAACATGAAACCACCACCTGAGCAGAAGTTGCGAATATTTCTGGCTACCTCCAGTTTCATTTCCGACACTTTGCTGAAGCCATTCCTCTTTGCCGTGGCTTCCTGCAATTTTACATCTTCGATATACCAGGAGGCATTTCTGAATGCACTCCAGAATCGGTTGTATTGGCCTGTAAAATCTTCATGGTGAAGGTGCAGCCAGTCGTATTTGGGTAATTCACCTTTTAAAACCTCATCGTCATACAAAATATCATATGGAATTTCAGCATAGCTAAGTACCATAGTCACAGCATCGTCCCATGGCAGCTTGTTTTTGGGTGAATAAACGGCAATTTTTGGTGCTTTCTCGAGTTTTACCATTTCCATGTTTACAGAAGGATCGGTCACCTCATTCAAAATCGCATTCACCTTCCCATCTGCCAGCACTTCGTAAGACACTCCTCTGACCTTACATTCCGATTCCATGGATTGGGTATATTTCATCAGAAAACTACCGCCTCTGTAATTTAGCAGCCAGTCGGTTTCCAATCCATTTTTTAGAGCCCAGTAAGTGATACCATAGGCTTTCAGATGATTTTTCTGATCCTCATCCATAGGAATAAGGATGGAGGCGGCCTTGCAAATTGCAGTTAAAAGAAGGAAAAGAAGTGTTAATCTGGCTTTTAACATCAGGTATTATAACGTTCTACAGTATTTAAAGGTATAAAAAGAAGAAGATATTTGAAGAATTTCATCAATTGACTGAAATAATTACCTTTGTCTTCCAATGTTAAGAAAACAAATATGAGCAAAGCAATTATTAAAACCGAGAAAGGTGATATGACCGTTCAATTTTATGATAAAGATGCACCTAATACAGTTGCAAATTTCTTGAAATTGGCCAAATCTGGTTATTATGATGGTGTAACTTTCCACAGAGTGATTAATGATTTTGTGATTCAGGGCGGAGACCCAACAGGTACAGGTGCCGGTGGCCCGGGATATAGCATTGATTGTGAACTTGAGGGTGAGAACCAATACCACGACAGAGGTGTGCTTTCTATGGCTCATGCCGGTCGTAATACAGGTGGTTCACAGTTTTTCATTTGCCATAGCCGTACAAATACTTCTCATCTTGATCGTAATCATACCTGTTTTGGTAAGGTTATTGAGAATGTAGATGTTGTTGATGATATCCGTCAGGGTGATAAAATATTAGGAATAGAGATTGTTGAAGAATAGATATGAGATATGAGATATGAGATATGAGACGCCTGAATAGCGTCTATTATGATCTCATATCTCACATCTCATATCTCATATCTAAAAAAATATGAATTTAAGAGGATTAGTATCCGTATCCGGTAAACCGGGATTGTTTAAACTGATTGGCCAAAATAAATCGGGCTTTATCCTGGAAACACTGGATGAGCAGAAGAATAAGATCGTAGTCAACATCAGTACTGCAAAGATGGCCTCTTTAGAAGATATTACCGTTTTTGGTGATTCGGCTGATCTGAAATTGAGCGATATTTTTCTGAAAATGAAGGATAGCAAAAATTTACCTGATGCAAAAACTGCAGATGGAAATTCTTTGCGAGCCTATTTTACAGAAGTGGCACCAGATCATGATCAGGAACGTGTTTATGCCTCCGATATGAAGAAGATCATCAACTGGTTTAGCATCATTAAAGATCTGCCTTTATTCAATGAAGAAGCTCCTGAGCCAATAACTGATGGATCTCCGGTTGCTGCTGCAGAAACTCCGCTTGTTAAAAAGCCTGAACCTGTGAAAGAAAAACCTAAGGCTACTAAAGCTGCAGGAAAGAGCGCTACACGATTGTCTCAGAAATCGAAGTAGGGGATCTGAGGTCTGAAGTCAGGGCTCTGAGGTCTGAGGCCTGAAGTCGGAGGTCTGAAGTAGGAATGGATGATAGATAATCCATTTCCTATTTCCATAAATTCTGAATCACAAGTAGCGTATAATCAGATATCCTATGGCAAGAGCAATCAAGATCATTATCCAAAAAAGCCTGCTTTCTTTCGATCGGTTGCCGGAGCGGAATCTGTAATTTCTTTTATAGTCTGCCATAATTCACAGCTTAATCATGATGATAAGGTTCTCCTTTTAAAATGGTGCATGCCCGATACAGCTGTTCAGCAAAAAATAGTCGGATCATCTGATGTGAAAGTGTCATTTTAGAAAGGGATATTTTTTCATTACTTCGCTCATAGACTTCATTACTAAATCCATAAGGGCCTCCAATAATAAATACCATGTGCTGGAGCCCGCTTACCATCCTTTTATTTAAATATACCGAAAAACCTCTTGAACTGAACTCTTTGCCATTCTCATCAAGCAGAATAACATGGTCGGTACTTTGAATATTTTTAAAGATCAGTTCTGCTTCCTTAGTTTTTTGTTGTTCCTGCGACAGGCTTTTCGTATTCTTTAATTCCGGGATTTCGAGTATGCGGAATGGGATATAATGTTTCAGGCGTTTCTGATAGATGTCAATCCCTTCAATCAGATATTTATCTTCTGTTTTGCCTATGGTTAAAAGAGTGATTTTCATCTGATAGCAATTGTTTTATTATCTGTGCAGGCCCGTATCGTTAACGTAATATAGTCACCGGACCTGTTTTTTTGATCATATTTCCATTAAAATCGACGGCATCAATTAAATAGTAATAAGTCCCAACCGGTAAGGGTTCATTATTGAATGTACCTTTCCAATGATTAAAAAGATTGTCGGATACAAACATAGAAACACCGAATCTATTGAATATCTGTATTTTGTAAGATTTAATATTGGTCATACTGATCACAAATTCATCATTCAAAGCATCGTTATTAGGCGTAAATGTATTAGGGATGAACAGGATATTGTTTGCACTAATCATGAACTTGCCTTGTGCAGTGGATGCGCTGCAAACCGAGCTTTTAAAGACAGTAAGGCTTACATCAAAATCCCCTGCACTGAGGTAGGTATGTTCGGGATCCTTATCGGTAGAGGTATTTCCATCCCCAAAATCCCATAAGAAAGCATCTGCATCTGTTGATTCATTAAAAAAGCTGACACGGATAGGGAATGAAAGTTTTGCGGGCGGCTTTGGCTCTGAACGGAATGCCGCCACCGGGTTCTTATAAATAGGAGGTACTACAATACTCACCGTTTCAGTATTGCAATTTCCTCTGCTTAAAGTCAGGGAATATGTGCCTGCTACTACTTCACTTGTAACCGGTATTTCAGGTGATTGCATATTGGAGCTGAAATTGTTCGGGCCGGTCCAGTTATATGTAACATCACTTTGCGCGGCAGTGCTGAGTCTGATTACGTCAGTCAGGCAGAAATCAGGTTTGTTGACAATGATTGCAGGTTTTGCCGGACTTAAAGCCACGATAATCTCTTGTGTGAAAACGCTGATACAGCCTGAGCTTCCTTCAGCCTCGAGGCGGATGATCTTGGTCCCTGAGCTAGAATAGGTAATCGTATTTACCGGATTACTGCCGCCGGGAGGAATATTTGAACCTGCTCCAAAATCCCATCGGAGTTTCTGGAAGTCTTTGGAGTTATTCGTAAAAGTAAAGCTTTGTCCGACTGTGCAGGGATTATTATTGGTTATAACAAATGAGGCTGTTGGTGTTTGACCGATTGAAGCTATTGTGACAGATGCCGGGTCGCTGGTACAAGCATTCAGGCTAACAGTTACAGAGTATGTGCCCGCCTTTCCAGGGCCGTCAACCGGGACTTTAATTTCTGCAGTGCTTGAGCTAAATCCTCCGGGACCAGTCCAGGAATAGCTTGCACCTTCAAGAATGGGTGTACTCAGCTCAATTATTTCGCCGATACAATACCTTGGTTTTAAACCAGTGATTTGCGGAAGTGCAGGTTTTAAGCCAACAAGAAAAGATTCCGTGATGCTAACAGCACAGCCATCTTCATTAAATACCTGCAATACAGCTGTTTTAAACCCCGGACTGGAGTAAGTTACTGTATGTGGTCCGGCAGTATTCGCAGTAGCAATGCTGGCACCTTCGCCAAAGTTCCATTCAGCTCTGGTATAATTTTTTGATCCTGTATTGTTGAAAGTGAAACTCTGGGTAGGACTACATGGCTGATTCTTTGTAAGTACGATTTTGGCTTCAGGGCCGACAAACTCTCCTGTGCCTCCGAACTCTAATTTGAAGCCATTGGTATTTCCAGGGGTGAACCTATCAATTATTAGCGCATAAGTATGCCCTTGTATCATATCGATATAGCGAAGGTAACCATCCTGCCCCCCTCTTCCGCAGCCACTTTCCTCGGTAAGGTCAGTAGAAGTCATATTCATGCCTGTTCTAAAGTATAAGGGCTCATTGGGGCATCTATTATCAAAGGTAACTCCATGCCCTGCGGCACATCGAAGCAAAACCTTATTGTTAAAGTTACCTGTTGGTCCCAGGTCATATAAAACCCAATCGATGTCGTCTGTATTGACCATGGGGATTATGTCCATAGTTAAAGTACCATTGTTTGCTGCAGTCCATTTATACCAGACTGAATTAGACTCTTGTCCCAAACAGGAGCCGGCAGTTTCTGTATTATTTGTTCCTGCACCTTCCAATTTCAATTCAGAAAAGCTTTGTTTATTACACAATACAGAAGCAGTATTAAAATCCTGTCCAGCTTTTAATGGTGCAAAATAATTGTTTAAACAAAGTCTGAATGTACCTGTACCGTTGTTTCTGGCACTAACTCGGATATAATACTCTTTTCCGACTGTCAGTCCGCCCTTATTATAGGTTGAAATCGAATTTCCTGCTGCCAGGCTACCAACCAATGAAGAATAATTAGTGGTAGTACCGGATTTCTCAATCGTGTACATTGCGATTTGAGGATCACGCAATGTTCCACCAGAACTGCCACCACCTGTGCTGTTACCGGTAACGGTTACTGTTACATCAAAAGCACTTGCTGTAAATTTGAACCATACATCTCTGCCGGTTTCACCTGCCGGCCATTGCGATCCAGACCCGACAGCCCCTTCATCCGTTGCATTGATATTTGAGTAAGCTGCATCTGCCGAGCATTTTGAAGGTTCAATTAATGGAATGGCCTTGTCCCAACTGTCGTTTGCAGGTTGTGCAAATGCAGTAAACACTGAAAGGAAAAGAAGGAAAAAAAGTGAAATGTATCTCAATTTTCTGATGTAGGCTGTTACGAAAATACGAAAAAAGCCTCCCGGTTAGTTCATTGTCTGAACTTTGATTTTTATGATTAGCATGATTTTTATGATTCATTCTATCATAATAATCAAATAAATCACCTGAATCATGGTTCAGACAAAGGGTGGATGTTATCTGAACTTTGATTTTTATGATTAGTATGATTTTTGTGATTCATACTTTCATATAAATCAATTAAATCACCTGAATCATGGTTCAGACAAAGGGTGGATGTTATCTGAACTTTGATTTTTATGATTAGCATGATTTTTAAGATTCATTCTATCATAATAATCAAATAAATCACCTGAATCATGGTTCAGACAAAGGAAAAAATTACTTATTCAATATTCCCTTTCTCACCTGAGCTTTCATCAATTCACCATCTGGGTCGAGGCTTGTTTTTAATTTCGTGAAGGCCAATGTGCCCTCAGAAGTGAGGTAGCGGACTTTAGGATTCGGGTCATTCATGCATCTGATGATTACAGATGCGATATCTGCCGGCTTCTGAAAGGCTTTTTCCTTAAATTCTTTCGTAAAAGTAGAGCGGTAAGCCATATAATCTTCCATCAGAGGTTTGTAGTCATCATTTAGAATACCACCGGTCGACTCGAAATATTCAGTAAGGCTATTACCGAATTCTGTGATCGTGCCTCCGGGCTCAATCAGTGATACATTAATCCCAAAATAAGGCTCCAAATATGTTGCAAGACTTTCTGTTAAACCTTCAAGTGCAAATTTTGCGGCGCAATAAATCTCGTTTACCGGAGAACCTACAATTCCCCCGACCGAAGAAACATTGATGATATGGCCGCTTTTTTGTTTGCGCATAAACGGCATTACAGCTTTGCTGCAGCGGATAGGTCCATAGAAGTTAACATCCATCACCTGCTGAATTTCTTCCATGCTTGCCTGCTCCATCGGTTTGATAAATCCCGCTCCGGCATTATTGATCAGTACATCAATCTTTTGTTCGGCCGAAATGATTTCAGCAATGCATGCTGTTATGCTTTTTTCATCCTGGACATCCAGTTGCAGAACCCGGAGTTTAACTTTTCTTTTATCAATTTCCTGATCCAGCAAAGCTCTTTTATTCAGGTTACGCATTGTTGCATAAACCTGATGGCCCTGCTCAGCAAGCTGAACCGCAGTTTCGAGTCCGATGCCGGTTGAAGTCCCGGTAATGAGAATTACTTTTGACATGATGAAATTTTTATAAAATAGAACTGGATTAAAAGCAAAAAGCCAAAAGTATTGAACTTTTGGCTTTTAAATTATATCAGGTTTTTAATTAACCCTTTTGATTCATTCTGATGATATTTAATGCACCACCTGCTTTGAACCATTCGATTTGCTGCTCATTATAAGTATGGTTTACACTGAATGATTCAGTATTTCCATCTGCATGATGAAGCACAATGCTCAATGGTTTGCCGGGAGTGAAATCATTTAATCCACAGATATCAATCGTATCATCTTCAAGAATACGGTCATAATCATTTACATCTTCAAATGTCAATGCAAGCATTCCCTGTTTTTTGAGGTTGGTTTCATGAATACGTGCAAATGATTTTACCAGAATGGCACGTACACCAAGGTGTCTTGGCTCCATTGCAGCATGTTCACGAGATGATCCTTCTCCATAATTTTCATCTCCAACAACAATGCTGCCTACTCCAGCCGCCTTGTATGCACGGGCTGTAGCAGGTACTGATCCGTAAGCACCATCAAGCTGGTTTTTTACGTTATCTGCTTTTTCGTTGAAGAAATTCGTTGCTCCGATGAGCATATTATTAGAGATATTATCGAGGTGACCACGGAACTTCAACCATGGACCAGCCATAGAAATATGATCAGTAGTACATTTTCCTTTTGCTTTGATCAGAAGTTTTAATCCTGTAATGTCTGTTCCTTCCCATGCTTTGAATGGATCAAGCAATTGAAGACGTGCAGAATTTGGATCTACGATCACACTTACTTTAGTTCCGTCTTCAGCCGGAGCCTGGTATCCTGCATCTTCTACTGCAAATCCTTTGGTAGGCATTTCAAGACCTTGTGGCTCATCAAGTTTAACCTGTACACCTTCTGAGTTAGTCAGTGTGTCGGTCAATGGGTTGAAAGCTAAATCACCCGCAATGGTCATTGCAGTAACAATCTCTGGAGATGCTACGAATGCATGGGTATTCGGGTTTCCGTCGTTACGCGACTTGAAGTTTCTATTAAATGAGGTAATGATTGAGTTTTTACGGGTAGGGTCATCACTATGACGTGCCCACTGCCCGATACATGGTCCGCAGGCATTTGCCAGAACCACACCACCCATTTTCTCGAAAGTATTCAGGTAACCGTCGCGCTCTACAGTATAACGTACAAGTTCTGAACCAGGTGTAATTGTAAATTCAGCCTTAGCTACCAGTTTCTTATCTACCGCCTGTTGAGCCAGAGATGCTGCTCTCGAAATATCTTCATAAGAAGAATTGGTACATGAACCGATCAAACCAACTTCTAAAGTTTGCGGCCATCCGTTGTCACGTACTGCTTCTGCAAATTTTGATATTGGCCAAGCCGCATCCGGCGTAAAAGGACCGTTTATATGAGGTTCAAGAGTTGACAGATCAATCTCAATCACCTGATCAAAATAGTTTTGAGGATTAGCGTAAACTTCATCATCTCCTGTTAAGTGTTCTTTAACCTGATCTGCAAGTTTTGCAATTTCTTCTCTTTCAGTTCCTTTTAAATAAGTCGCAATTTTATCATCGTAACCGAATACTGAAGTGGTTGCACCTATTTCAGCACCCATGTTACAGATTGTTCCTTTTCCGGTTGCTGAAAGTGATCTTGCTCCTTCTCCGAAATACTCAACGATATATCCAGTACCGCCTTTTACAGTCAGGATACCGGCAACTTTAAGAATTACATCTTTTGCAGAGGCCCAACCTGAAAGTTTACCTGTTAGTTTTACACCGATCAGCTTAGGGAACTTTAACTCCCATGCCAAACCTGCCATTACATCACATGCATCAGCACCACCAACACCAATGGCAATCATACCTAAACCACCTGCATTTGGTGTATGAGAATCGGTTCCGATCATCATACCTCCCGGGAATGCATAGTTTTCTAAAACTACCTGGTGGATAATACCCGCACCCGGTTTCCAGAAACCAATTCCATATTTGTTTGATACAGATGCAAGGAAATCATAAACTTCTTTATTCTGAGTATTGGCAGTTGCCAAATCCTGGTCAGCACCAATTTTCGCCTGAATCAGGTGATCGCAGTGTACAGTTGAAGGTACAGCTACAGTTGGTCTGCCGGCTTGCATAAACTGCAATAATGCCATTTGAGCTGTTGCATCCTGCATCGCAACACGATCAGGAGCGAAGTCAACATAAGTCACTCCGCGCTCATGCGCTTCAGTTGCGTTGCCATCCCATAAGTGGGCGTATAAAATTTTCTCTGTTAATGTAAGGGGCTTACCAACAACTTTACGCGCTGCCGCAAGACGCGGACCGTAGTTGTCATAAACCTTTTTGATCATGTCTAAATCAAATGCCATCTTATTTGCTTGATTTTAATTTATTTCCAATTCTAATTGCGAGCGAAGTTACATAAAACGACCTTAAAAATGAATAGATAAGGGCATTGAAAACGCAAAAAAATATGCATTATCTGAAAAATAATACACAATTTCCCGAAAATGAAGGTGGAGAGAAGCTTAGAATTACCAGAGTTAGATACAAGGAAGGGTAAAATAATGCTTTAGATTATATTAACGTGAGTTCGATATTAGGTTATAAAAAGATTAATATTTAACCACATAGATTGAATTTATTGTGCTTTCAAGGAGACATAGATTGGAAATCACATAGATTGAAGCGAAGCTTCAATGCTATCTGTGTCTAAAATGTAGGTTACAAGCAATAAAGTACTATGTTTCTATGTGGTTTTTAAAATATTATGTCGAGTTCACCTTATATAAGATAAGGCTCTGGAACAATAATAATTTGTTTTTTGAAACCAATACCTGTATGTTATAGGCCAATTCAGCCCTTTCCTTCAGAGTATTTCCGGCAAGAAATCGCGTTCTATTTCAAATTACGATTAGCCGGAAGATACCTCCTCCGGCAAGGTTTATTTTACCCGGAGCTGTTTTTCATTGGGACGGACAGCCCGGCAAGATTTTATCTGGAACTTAAATTAAAATAGAATAAATGAGGAATTATAAGCTCAGGCTTAGTTCCTCATTTTTATTTGTGAATATTTGAATATCGTTATAATTTACTTCCCATGTTACCGGAAGAGCCTTTTTGAGCATGCTACTTACCCCGCAGTATTTTTCTTGAGAATCGGTAACAGCTTTCATTGCTGCATCTTTTGCAGATTCAGAACCTTTAAAATTATAGATCAGGTGTATAGCAATATATTCAATCGGTGCTTGTTTGCTTAGTTCTCCGATTGCTTTGATATCAAAATCATCTACCGGCTGTCCAAATTTTCTTAGCAAGGCTACAACATCCATCCCCGTACAACCCGAAAGGGCTGTCAGCACAAAAGGCTTTGGAACAGGTCCATTGTCTTCGCCACCAACTTTTTCAGGTGCATCCATAATTACGGTATGGCCGTTTACCAAGGCATTGAACTGCATTTTACCCATCCATTGGGTCTCAATTTCATGTGTCATGATTGCTGATTTCTAGAGATTTTCGATTACTCTGCGTAATTTTCCGCTTACAGATGAAGCGACATCTCCTAGTGAATCATTTTTTATTGCCATCATTGAGGCAATCGGATCAATTGCCGAAACTTCAATCTTACCATCTTCGTGTTCCTGGACAACTACATTGCAGGGCAGCATAGTGCCAACCTTGTCCTCAGACTTAATTGCCTCAAAAGCAAAGTTTGGATTGCAGGCACCCAGAATACGATATTTGCGGAAATCCACGTCAAGTTTCTTTTTAAAGGTTTCTTTAACATCAATTTCAGTAAGTACACCGAATCCTTCTTTTTTAAGTTCATCAGTAACTTTTGTAATTGCTGTATCAAAATCTGTGTTTAATGTTTTTGAAAAATAATAGCTCATGATCTTGTGTTTTAAGGTTTAAATGATACTCAAATATCCGGATAATTCATCTCTTTAACTGTTACATCTGTTACAATACTCTTTGAATTTATCGGATACATTATCATTCTTTTATCAGATTTTATTTAAAACCTGCTCAAATGTATGCTAAGATTTTAATAAAAGATAAAATTATCTTTTATTTGTTTTAAACAATCTTTTAAAAATGAATTTAAGGAAACCATTGATCTATTCCTGCTCGGGATGTTCGAGTGCTGCTCAAATGGCTAATTATATCGCTGTAAGATTAGACCGTCGGGGTATTGCAGATATGTCGTGTATTGCTGGTGTTGGGGGTGGAGTAAAGAAACTTGTCAGAACAGCACTTTCAGGAAGAAAAATAATAGTACTTGACGGGTGTCCGCTTGCTTGCTCCAAAGCTTGCCTGAGTCATCATGAGATTGTACCTGATATACAGATTGATCTTAGTACTCTGGGTGTTTCAAAGAAGGAACATGAAGATTTTAATCAGGCTGAAGCCGATGAAATCATGGAGCAACTTATAGTAAAGATCAGTGCGGCAGAAAATCTGAAATTAACTTCCCTCGTAAATCACCCCTGAAGTAGGGGTTTCTTTTAGTTCGATCCTTTTTAATTCAGGGATCAGGGGCTTTAATTTGTCCCATAACCAGATGGTCAGGATTTCGCTGGTTGGGTTTTCGAGTCCGGGTATTTCGTTCAATAAATGATGATCCAGAATTTCAATAATTGGTTTGATATGCATTTTGAGGTCTCCATAATCAATGATCCATCCGGTTTTTTCATCGGGATGCCCTTCCACAAAAACACTGAGCGCATAGGTATGGCCATGCATATTGGCACATTTATGTCCTTCGGGTACATTGGGAAGAAAATGTGCTGAATCGAAAGTAAATTGCTTGTAAATTAACATGCGGCAAAAATAGATTCTAAACTAAAGATAAAAATGATCCTGATCAGTTTTGAGGATTATTTTCAACAAGAATGCTGAAAGCTGTTCCGCCGAAACCTGCAGCATTGATGAGGATTTTTTGCAGAGATTTCGACTGCTTTTGTAGGGGAAGATATGGCACCTGAATAAATTGATCATGTTTCAGCATTAAAAGGGCCATTTCAAGACTCATAGCACCAGATGCACCGAAAGTATGCCCGATTTTCCATTTATTTCCGGTTAAAAGGGGCTTATTTTTACCAAAGATGGTTTCAATGGCTATCATTTCAGAGTTGTCGCCCAACATAGTGCCCGGTGAATGCATAATTACTGCATCAATACTTCCGGGTTGATGACCTTCAAGAGCCATTTGCATTGATTTTTGCAGGCAGAGGGCATTTTCAGATAAAGAGGCACCATGACTGATAATTTCTGTTCCAAATCCTATACCTGTAATAAATCCAAGTGCGTTCTCAGAATTAAGCTCCAGGCAAAAACAGGCCGCAGCTTCTCCCAGAATCAGGGTATTTTGCTCTTTTTTAAGATCCATACTCCTGCAGGGATAATCCTGATCAAGTGCCGAATATATTTTGAGTGCCTTCATCTGGGCAATTGTAAAAGGCGTTAAGGGAGCTTCACTACCTCCGGCCAGAAAGCGCGTACAAAAGCCTGCCTGGAGCCATGCAGAGGCATTGGCAATCGATTGTAAAGCCGTTGAACAGGTAGCAGAATGAGAAATTGTAGGCCCGCTTATATTCTGGTCGCAGGCAACCCAACTGGAAATATTCCCCAATGTAGTGCCGGGAGAGGTAAGTGGATTCACTTTTTGGCTACCGCTCTCAATAAATTCACTGTGATATTTTTCAAAGCTTCCTGTTGCCCCTCTGGATGAACCCATATTAATACCAAATTCTTCATCCGTATTCCATCCTGCCTGCTTTACAGCAATTCTTGATGCGGCAATCGCATAAAGTACACTGGGGTCAAGCTGCTGGTATTTTTTTTCCTTAATCAGTCCGGTAATTAGTTCTTTCGCCTCAGTTGAAAGCCTTGAAACCCATTCAGATTTGTTAATTATATTTCCCCGCTGAAAGCAATGCTGTTTATTCAAGTATTGGTTCCAGACAGATTCACTGTTTGCACCTAAAGCCGAAATACTTCCGTAACCACTTATCGCTATTTTCAGGTTTTTCATGGAATCTAAATACTGTAATTTTTAAATTGCTTCGAATGTAAGGCAGATATTGCTGATTTGGAAAATAACAAGACTTTTTGTCAAAAAAACCAATGATTACATTCCTGGAGGCCTTATTACTTTCATTGGCTTGGTTATTTATTCTTCTCTCAAACTGCCGCCCATGGCATTTTATAGAGGCTTATAAATTATCCTTAAGATTTTTCAAATGTTTTGCTCTCGCAGAGACGCTAAGACCCAAAGACCTACTTGTCAACAATATCATTCGTTTTATTGATATGTTTAGCGTCTCTGCGTCTTAGCGAGAGCCTTTTTAATATTTTACACAGCGAATGGTCGATGGTTTCCGTAATAATTTCTACTCATGCTAAGCTAAAATCATTTCTCTTTCAAAATTAACCTCATTTATTAACTGACAATGTCTGATGCTTTGTATCAAACTGAACAATCATGAATTCAATCCTAAAATTTCAGAGATAGCATTGAATATACATTCCTGCCCGGGCGAAGCATTTTACCCCAGTCGAGGTGTTCATAATAGGCCTCGTCCAGAATGTTTTCGATTCCTGCAGAAAATTCAAGATTGTATTTTGCCATATTGAAGGTATAACTACTACGTAGGTTAAAGATTGAAAAGCCCGGACTGGTTTTTTCACCAAATGCTGTACTGACTCTGTTCTGTCCTGAACTTATCTCACTTTCTGCCTGAATGAATAATTTCTCATGATTATACCTTAGCCCGGTAATTGATTTTAATGGGGAGATCAATGGTAGAGGATTACCTGCATTGTCCCTGCCACGAACCCACTTAAGGGTATTGTTCAGCGTGAAATGGCGGTTTGCAAACTGATAGTTCAGGCTGCTTTCTGCTCCGCTGATTCTGGCTGATGGTATATTGATATATCCGCGAACACCATCGGCACCTATAGTCATTACACTTAAACCGGATTGAGTTTGTCCCAGGATATAATTCTGCAAATAGCTTGTAAATCCACTTAACTTCAGAGAAATATTATTTAATGAATAGATAATATTTAACCCTGCATTTAATGCACTCTCATTTTTTAAATACGGATTTCCGATATAATCGTGGTTATCCATCCGGTTAAAGAGATAAAAGCCATAACGTTCTGAGGTAGTTGGTAATCGTTCACTGTATCCTGCATTTGCGTACAGTGTAAATTCTGAGTTCAGATATCGGGTGTACCCTGTACTGAAATTTTTCAGCAGCCTGTTTGCCGGCTTCGATACATCGTATCCCAATACTGCAAACTGGTCTTGTCCCATTTTGTCGCTAAGCTTTGAGAAAGCGGCATCCATTCTGACTTTAAAGTCGATCCTGCTTTTTTCGTTCACTGAGATCAGATCCTGAAGGTACAAACCTGTCACAGTTTGATGATTAACAGGCCATGTTAGCATATACATCGGGGCGCTGTTGGGGGGATACATGGTCATATCTGCTTTTACGCGGTTATGGTATGCGTCAAGTTTCAAGCTGATTGAATGTTTGCCGCGATTCCTTAATTGAGTCTCCAGGTAAGCACCCTCGGTATTGCTCCAGCCCGGCATATCCATATGCATGGGTACGGAAGGACGTTTGGTATCATCCATAGCATGTTTGATGCTGTTTACATAAAATTTTGCTTCCAAATCCCTGATCAAGCCATTTTTTGGATTATTCCTGAAGGTGATAGCTCCAACTCTTGCACGGGCATTTCCTACGTCCATTGGTAATGCAGGATAGCCTATGTTCCATCCGTCGTCGATGAGAACATCAGCTTTCAGGATACTGTTCTCGCTCAATTGATATTTGCCTGAAATACTCGCATTTGCTTTCTCATATTGTGAAAAATCTACTTTTCTGTTCAGACCATCCCGGTAATTGCCTGCCTTACGATAGACCCCGCTTACCCGCATAGCCCATTTGGATGTACCGTAATCGAAGGCCAAAATATTCTGAACTGCAGCGGCAGCAGAATAATAACCTGATGCCAGAGTGCCCGAAAGTTTTTTCTCCGGATTTAAAGTGGCTTCAGCAAGTTTCAGGTTTAGGCTTCCACCGATGGATGCACCCATAGCCATGCCATCACCCGCATATTTTATATCAATGCTTTTCAGGTTCACAGGTTCTGTATAAATGGTCACAGGATCCATCTTGTCCGTACACGCTCCAAAAAACTTCATGCCATCGATCACTACATTGACCTGGCCGGCACTGAAAGCGCGAAGTACAGGTTCCATTCCAATCGGGCCTCTTCTGATCAGACTTACACCCTCGATTTTTGAGAGGATATCTTCGGTACTCGAAAGGCTTGAGGACTGGTAAAATGCCGAACCGGGATGTTTACTCTGGCTATGTCCTTGTATTAAAACCTCTTTCAGTTCCATACGTTTGTAAATTGTATCTGGAACTGGCTGGGCTGCTACCGGGTAGCCTGAAATGATCAGGCTACTAAGTAACAAAACAATATTTAAGAAAGATTTCATGCTTTTAAAATAAGAGGTCAAAGAAGCTTGTGGTTGATTTACCTTCCTTATTCAAAACCAGGTTTATTCTCCAATCACCCGTCATTGTAAAGTTTACTTTTCCTTTATAATGGCCATTTTTAGTCAGTACCGGATTGACATTGTTTGGTGAACCATGTCCCATACTTGGCATTTCAGGAGTCATAGTGATGCTGTAATTATCCTCGGCCGGGAATGTCATCATATCAAGCTTTTTAAATACAGCTATCTCAAAATCATTTACACCAACCTTAGGACTTGAAGGGGAGATGTACGCGATAATAATTTTTGACCCATCCGCTGCTGTCATATTTTTTACCCGTTCAGGTTGGGATTGTTTTACCTGAATTGCCATTTCAGCTTTTCCATATTTAGTCTGGCCTTCTTTTTTAACCATCACTATCATTTTCCATTTACCGCTTTCACCGGAGCTGGGCATGGTAAATACTGCAGCGCAAGGAAAAAGTGTGTTATCAGCATCCATGCTCTCAGGGTTTTCAAGAGGGGCGGAGTGGCTCATTTTCACACCATTCAGATCCATATCCATCATGGGAAGGATTTGGACAGAAGATCTGTTTACTGCTTTGCCACTAGCCGAATCAGTTAAGGCAATATATAATTTCTGATATCCGGTGTTTAATTCAGTGCCTGACCATAGCTCTACTTTGGTAGCAGAACCAATAGCAAAGGCATCTGCAATTTTAATAAGGTTTTTTTTAGGGTCTTCAATTGTTATGTCTGAATCTTTTTGGCAAGAGCTGAGAACTGTACCTGCAAAGGCAAGTACTAAGAATAGTATCTTTTTCATGTTGTTTACAATAATGGTATGCAATGGAGATTCTGATGCACATAGCTATCCAGCAAGGCATAGAAATCTATCCGCTATTTTGCTAAAGGTCTTTTTTAACCGTTTATAATTAATTAGTAAGGTCCTTGTCCGACAATGATTCCCGGACATTATTTCAGGGCGAAATATTTATTGCTCTTAGACCAGAGGGGGATGGAATATCTTATTATTTAAGGTATGTGTATAAAGGTTTTTCAATTCAGGAATGGTATTTTCAATAAGAATGTATTCGGGGTCAATTGAAAGGTGTACATGGGGAATAAATACCGGAAATTCGATTTGTTTAAAAATTCCAGTGGTTTGTTTTTCAGCCTTATCAGCCTCGCCCATTTTCTTTTTCAAATAACATTTACCATTACACTTTAATTCAGGTTTGTCTTTATTCTCGCAGAGTTCAGCGATGATATATTCTATATTAATAGAGTAATAACTGATAAGACCAATTTTAATAAGGCATTGAAAGCTCAGTGCCATTATTAAAACCAGACTTATGAATTTATACTTCATACTAAAACTTACATTTACCTGAGTAAATCTATAAAAGTTAAAACTGTCTTTAAATGATAGTTATCGGAATGAAATGTGAGATAAGTCACTTTTTAAGATTTTATTGTTTAGATATTCTGGCTGAATTGGCAAAAAACATCTGTTGATCTTTCAGCAAAAATAGCCAATGTATAATGTAAAAGCAATAAAAATCATGAATAGCTCAGTTAAAGTCCTCTATTCAAAGCGTTTTAAATTGGTAACCCTTTTCTGATAAATTTTCAAGGATAATGGGAAGGGCATGTTCGAGATGCCTGAATGCTTTCAGGCTATCGTGAAAAACGATAATAGATCCATTTTTGTAATGCTTTAAGACATTTTTGACACATTGCTCTTTCGTAATACGCTCATCAAAATCACCACTAAGTACATCCCACATCACGATTTCTGTTTCAGGAAAATGTTTTCTGATGTCAGTTATCTGTGATTTTTTTATCCTGCCATATGGTGGCCTGAACAGGCGTGTGCCGGTAAGTAAAGAAGTCTTTCGTACATTGTCTAAATAATCGCTGTCTGATGTTTTCCAGCCCTTGAGATGATTGTAGGTGTGATTTCCTAAGGTATGGCCTTCGGCGATTACATCAGATAAAATAGAAGGATATTTATCTATATTATCGCCAATACAAAAGAACGTGGCTTTGCAATTATATTTTTTAAGAGTATTTAATACATAGGGTGTAACAACTGGTATAGGTCCGTCGTCAAAAGTGATATATACATATTTTTCTTCGCGGCTTTTATGCCAGGTTAGGGTGGGGTATAACCATTTGAGCCAAAAGGGGGAATAAGCTAAATACAATTGCCTTCTAATAATTTATCACGAAGATAAATATGTTATTAATTAAATGATAGTATTTTTAGAGTGGATTTACATCCTAACCAATCTTGTTGAATAATATATGAAACATCCAAACCCTAAGGTCTTTTACAGATATAGTGTTTTTGCCTTATTACTGGCCGGTTCAATTTTGAATCCTCTTTTCGCGCAGGAGCGAATCACCTTAAAAAGGGCTACTGAGCTGGTCATTGAGAATAACCTTCAGATCAAGCAGGCTCAGTTTTCTGAGGCCATCTCTGAAGAGAACCTGAGTCAGTCAAAGCTTGCCCTTTATCCTTCACTAAATGCCAATACAGGTTTGAATTTTAACTTTGGACGTAGTATTGACCCATTGACCAACCAGTTTATCAATCAGGCAATTACATCAACCAGCGGGAACGTTACTTCCAATACAGCTTTGTTTCAGGGATTTAGAAGGATGAACGAAATATCCCAGAACAAACTCCAGCTTGAAGCTGATAAAAGCAATACACAGAAAGTTAAGAATGATCTGATTTTAGCAGTTGTAACCAATTATTTGTCGGTACTCAATGCTCAGGATCTTTTGATTGCATCACAGCAACAGCTGGATATAGCGAATCAGCAACTGGATATTGAGCAAAAATTCTTTGATGTAGGCAATAAAACACTAGCCGATCTTTCGCAGGCGAAATCGCAGGTCGCTACTGCAGAACTAAATGTTACCAATGCAAAGAATCAGGTTGATTTATCTTTCCTGAATCTCGCACAGTTATTGGAACGTGATCCATCAGTATCATTCGAAGTTGAAAAACCTCAGATTGACAATATTAGTAATGTTAATGCAGCCTATTCTGCTGTGGATGTTTTTAAAACAGCTTCATTGAATTTTCCAGATATAAAGCTTGCTGAATATAGAAAACAGGTATTAGAGAAAGAAATAGACATTGCAAGAGGAGGTTATTTTCCATCCCTCAATCTTCAGAGTGGTTTTGGTACCCGGTATTCGAACGGAGCATTTGCTAATAATTCTTTTGCTGCACAGGTAAAAGATAACTTCAACCAGTTCATCGGTTTTGGATTGACTATTCCAATTTTCAACGGACTTGCAGCTAAGTCTAATGTGCGCAGGGCAAATATTAATTTTCAAAATGCAATGTTGTCAGAGCAGCTTACAAAAAATAACCTGAATAAAGTTATTAACCAGGCTGTTTATGATCTCAGAGCGGCAGAAAAGCGTTATTATTCTGCACAGACTGCTTATGAGTCATCAAAAGAAGCGTTCAATGTAATTCAGCAGCGTTATGCAGTTGGTTTGGTTAATTCTCTTGATTTTAATCAGGCACAGACAAATTTAAATAAAGCACAGTTTGATCAGATTCAGGCACGGTATGACCTTATTTTCAGAAGTAAGGTAATTGATTATTATCTGGGCAATCCAATCACTTTTTAATCAAAAAAATTTCCCCTTATATCAAAAAAATGGCAAAGAAAAGTAATACGTTAAAATATGTGCTCATTGGAGCAGGAGTACTCGTGGTTGCGGCGGTTGCGGGTAATAAACTCGGCTGGTTTGGCAAAAGCGACGTTATAAAGGTGGCAGTTGATAAGGTTGAAAAGCGAACTGTCATCGAGACAGTTTCTGCCAGTGGCAAGGTACAGCCGGAGGTTGAAGTAAAGTTAAGTGCTGAGGTATCCGGGGAAGTTGTAGAATTGCATGTTAAGGAAGGTGATGTGGTTAAAAAGGGACAATTATTGTGTAAGGTTCGTCCTGACGTACTTCAGTCTGGTTATGATCGCGCAGTAGCATCCCTGAATAGCCAGCGTGCCTCACTCGCAAGCACCCAGCAACAGCTTAAGCAGTCTGAAGCGAATTTTGCCAATACCGAGGCAAAGTACAAACGTAATCAGGAACTTTTTTCCAAAAAGGTAATATCAGCTGCAGAATTTGATGCAGTAAAAGCCGAGTATATGAGTGCAAAGGCGAGTCTTGAATCAGTTCGTCAGAATGTTGTAGGGGCTCGTTTCGGTGTTGATCAGTCAAGTGCTGTAGTAAAAGAAGCTGGAGCAAATCTGGCTAAAACTACAATCTATGCTCCGGTTGACGGAGTAATTTCGAAGCTTTCAGTTGAATTGGGAGATCGTATCCTTGGTACTTCACAGATGGCCGGAACAGAAATTATGAGGATATCCAATCTTAGTTCAATGGAAGTGAGTGTGGATGTTAATGAGAGTGATATTAACCGTGTTTCTATTGGTGATCTTGCTGATATTGAAGTAGATGCTTTCCAGAATCAGAAGTTTAAAGGTGAAGTAACTGAGATAGCCAGTTCATCAAGTGTAGTTGGAACTTCTACTGACCAGGTTACTAATTTTACCGTAAAGGTTCGGATTTTACCGGAATCTTATGCTAAGTTACTTCGTTCTGATAGTGCAAATCCATCTCCATTTCGTCCGGGACTATCTGCTACGGTAGATATCCAGACCGAACAGTTCAATGGCATTGCTGTTCCAATTCAGTCGGTAACTATTCGTGATGAGAAGAAGGATGCAAAGGAAGGTGAAAAGGCTGCAAAACCATCGCCTGCACCAGCCACAAATGGTAAGGAGAAGGAAAAGAATGCAGAACCTGTTAAAGAGTATGTATTTGTTTATAGTGCCGGAAAGGTAAAGCAGGTTCAGGTTACAACCGGGATTCAGGATGATACTTATATTTTAGTAAAAACAGGGTTAAAAGGCTCTGAAGAAGTTGTTTCACTTCCTTTTACAGCAATCTCAAAAACGCTGAAAGACGGCTCAGTCGTTGAGAAAGTTGATAAAGAAAAGCTTTTTAAAGCCGACGGTAAGGAGTAATTTACCAGAAATACCTAAATTGCCCGCTTAATGTGCTGATATTTATAGCTCATTAAGCGGGATTATTTTTATGGTACAAATTCAGAAAAAGATAGCTGTAGTTGGTGGAGGTAGCTGGGCAACCGCGATTGTAAAGATCCTGTCCGATAATCTGATCGGTAAGGAGATTTATTGGTGGATGAGAAATCAGGAAGCGATAGAACATATCCGTCATTATAACCACAATCCGCATTATCTGAGTTCAGTCGAAATACGGATCCCTGACGAGAACCTGAGTACAAACCTGAAGGATTTAATAGCACCTTGCGAATTGATTGTTCTGAATGTACCTGCTGCCTTTTTAAAAGATGCATTGTCCGGGATAAGTCCGGAGGATCTGAAAGGCAAAAAGATAATTTCTGCGATAAAAGGCATAGTTCCCGATGAGAACATGATCATCGGAGAGTTTCTGAATAAGCATTATCAGATACCTTTCAGTGACATTATTGTAATCAGCGGTCCCTGTCATGCGGAAGAAGTGGCACTGGAGAAATTATCTTATCTGACCATTGCTTCACAGGATGCGGGTCTGGCTGCTGATTTTGCAGCAATGCTTAATACCCGATATATTAAAACAAATGTTTCTGACGACATCTATGGCACTGAATATTCTGCGGTTCTGAAAAATATTTATGCGATTGCAAGTGGTATATGTCGTGGTATAGGATATGGGGATAATTTCCAGGCAGTGCTTATTTCGAATGCAATTCGCGAGACTTCCCGTTTTGTGGAGGCCATACATCCAATACAAAGGGATATTAAAGAATCGGCTTACCTCGGAGACCTCCTGGTAACCGCCTATTCGCAGTTTAGCCGTAACCGTACTTTTGGTTTTATGGTAGGTAAAGGTTATACGGTAACATCTGCCCAACTGGAGATGAATATGATTGCAGAGGGTTATTACGCCGTTAACTGCCTTCATCAGATCAATAAAACGTATAAAGTAAATATGCCGATCTGCCGGGCCGTTTATGCAATACTTTATGAGAGACATTCTCCTCAGATTGAGATGAAATTATTGTCGGAGCAGCTGACGTGATTGTTCAAGGAACAAGGATCAAAGATTAAGGACATTCCCGTCCTTATTCCTTGCTCCTTAATCATTGTTCCAAACAAAAAAAGGAGCAAAAACTCAGGTTTTACCCTCCGTCTTTGCTCCTTAATCTTTGTTCTTTATTCTAATTAGATGCGTCTGCGTCTGTCGCCGCCTTCACGACGTGCTCCACCGGCATTGCTTCCACTACGATCTTCACGGCGTTTGCCAGAAAAATCACGGAAACCACCGCCGCCACTTCCCCCTTCACGTCTGCTGCCACCGCCGCTTCCGCCGCGGTATCCACCACCACTTCCACCTTCTCTGCGTCCACCGCCACCTGCGCCACGGTATCCGCCACGTTCGCTGCTTCCGCCATCACGGTCGCCAGCTAACTCAATACGGACACTTCTTCCCTGGAAATCAACAGACTTGAAACCTTCAACAACCTGATTAACTGCAGAATCTTCAACTTCAAAGAATGTAAACACACCTTTCAGGTCAATTTTCCCAACACTTTTTCCGCTGATCTTGGTATTGTTGCAAATGAATCCTAACATATCTCCACGAGTGAAATCATCTACTGAACCCAGATTCATAAATAAACGGGTATACCCGGCACTTGTACCAGATCTCATTGGACGTTCAGAACGATCACCTCTTTCAGAACGCTCAAATCCTCTTTCATCAGAAGAAATATTGAGATCAGGAGCTTTGGAATAATATTCAAGGAAACGGTTAAACTCAAGGGAAGCAAATCGTTTAATGATTTCTTCCTTATCCAGATCTTTAAATTCATCCATAATACGCGGGATGTATTGTTCGATCTGTTCCTGGTTAACTTCTACATTATGAACTTTATGAACAAGGGCAAATAATTGTTTTTCGCAAACGTCAAATCCTGTTGGGATCTCAGCTTTTGTAAACTGCTTCCCTATCGTTCTTTCAATATGACGAATTTTTCCAAGTTCTTTGGAATTGATGATTGCGATAGAAATACCTGTTTTACCTGCGCGACCTGTACGGCCACTACGGTGGGTATAATTTTCGATTTCATCAGGCAATGAATAATTGATTACGTGAGTAACATCATTCACATCAATTCCTCTTGCTGCAACATCGGTAGCAATCAGTAATTGAAGGCTGCGATCGCGGTAACGCTTCATTACTTTATCGCGCTGCTGTTGTGACAGGTCACCATGTAAGGCATCGGCATTATAACCATCCTTCATTAATGACTCAGCAATTTCCTGAGTTTCAATTTTGGTACGGCAGAATACGATTCCGAAGATCTCAGGGTTGAAATCAACGATACGTTTAAATGCTGCGTATTTATCTCTTGCTTTTACAATGTAATACTCATGTTCGATATTGACATTTCCGGTATTTTTGGTACCCATAGTCAGTTCGAAAGGATCAGTCATGTATTTTTTTGCAATGCGACGAACTTCGTTTGGCATGGTTGCAGAGAATAACCAGGTTTTTTTGTCATCAGGAGTAGTCGACAAAATACTGTCAATATCTTCCTGGAAACCCATGTTAAGCATCTCATCTGCTTCGTCGAGTACTACGAATTGTACCTGAGTAAAATCAATTGCTTTACGATTGATGATATCAAGCATACGGCCCGGAGTGGCCACTACGATCTGAACGCCGCGTTTGATCTGGCGTAACTGATCTGAGATGTTTGCTCCGCCATAAACAGCAACGACTTGAACGTTTTTCATGTTTTTGGCGTAGTTTTTTATATCGTTGGTGATCTGCAGGCAGAGTTCACGTGTAGGACATAAAATTAGCGCTTGTGGATAATTTTCTTCAAAATCCAGTAATTCTAATAGGGGGAGGCCGAAGGCTGCCGTTTTACCGGTTCCTGTTTGAGCTAATCCGACAAAATCGTTGCTGCCTGAAAGTAATACCGGGATAGATTGCTCCTGGATTGGTGTGGGATTTTCGAATCCCAGTTCAGTAATGGCATTAACAATATCATGACGGATACCCAAGGTACTAAATGGGTTCATGATAATTTTTATAGCTATCAGCTATATTGCTGAAAGCGCCGCAAAGGTAAGGTTTTAATTTGGTATTTTCTTATAAAGCTAAAGATGGGGTATTTAATCAGTGTTTCCACAGCTTAGCAAAATTGAAACTCGGTATTGTGCGACTTTCCTCCCAGCCAAATGGCACACAAAAGAAAGACAAAGGGCAGACAAAGGGCATTACAGTCCGGGGTTTTACCCGGTTTTATATCGCAATTCTTTAGGAAAGCTTCGGCCCCCGCCGAACAAGACACGAACAGCTTCCGAAGTCTTTCCGAAGAAAAGGCCCTTTTTCCGAACGTTTCCCGAACAATTCCCGAACAAATGGGGGTATTTCCCGAACAAGTCCCGAAGAACACCCGAAGAAATGTGCTAAATTCCCGCTAAAAATGCCGAAGCAGGGCAGGGAAATTCTCGGCAAGATCCCAAACTTGTCTGCCCTTTGTCTGCCCTATGTCTGCCACTTGGTCCGGAGGATTCTCATGGAAATGCCCTTTAGATTCCGAAAGAGTCAAGACAGAATTATTTCAAGTGGAGATTGTAGTGCCTATTGTTTTTTTTGCGAAGCAGAGGCATAAAACAGCTGTTTTTTAATCGGATTGATAGGATATGGTCGAAAACTCATAGATCTTATCTCTCCATAGAGTTTTTATTGGTTTCCCAAATTAATTAAAAAAAATATTAGTTAGCTGGTGTACAGTTTAGGAATAAATCGGGTCAGGGATTAAGGAAATCATTAATAGGATGCATTTTAAACTAATAATTCCATAATTTCCTGTGCATCAAAGTTTATTTTGTATTTTCAAATGCTGTTGATTTTCGGTAATTCGGCTTTGAACAAGATTTTCCGATTAGTATTATCAGGCTAAAGGGAGATCATTTCATACCGTAATGTTTTTACCGAATATGTTGGTAGCCCTAGGGATAAGCATTAGAAAAAATTTAATTATCAAAGTATAATATGAAACGAAGAAACCTTATTAAAGGATTAACACTGCTTCCGTTCGCAGGGACTGTGCTTAGAAATCAAACTGTTCAGGCAAATACGCTGGATGCCGGTAGTAATTCTATTATAGAAACATTGCCAACAGGTTCAGCTGCATCAGCTTTCATGGCTGAGACAAATATTTTTCGTTCCATTGGGGTCGAACCTGTCATCAATTGTATGGGAACATTTACCATAATCGGAGGTTCATTAGAACGTCCGGCAGTTCGGGCTGCTATGGAAGCAGCCGCGCATAATTTCGTGCAGTATGATGAGCTGGCCGATGGGATTGGTCAGAGGCTGGCTGATCTTACAGGTGCTGAATGGGGTATGGTTTCGGCGGGATGTGCTGCCGGACTTAAACATATAACAGCTGCCTGCGTTACCGGAGGAAATCCTGAGAAGTTGATCCGTATTCCTGATCTGACTGGTTTTGATAAGAATGAAGTCATTATACCTGATTTTTCAAGAAATGCCTATGATCATGCCATACGAAATATTGGGGTTAAAATTGTGAGTGTTAAAACACCTGAAGAGCTTCGGAAGGCAATTAATCCACGTACTGCAATGATCTATATCCGCTCAACTGATACAGATACCTTTACTGGACAGCCATTGTCACTTGAAGTGATTTCGCAGATAGCTAAACCACACCAGGTACCGGTATTGGTTGATGCCGCTGCTGAGAATCTTACTTTGCCACCGGTCCATCTGAAAAGAGGTGCCACAATAGTTGCGTACAGTGGTGGAAAGGCAATTTGCGGACCCCAGTGCGCCGGTTTAATGTTGGGTGATAAATCTATTTTAATGTCTGCATGGCAGGCAAGTTCTCCGCATCACGGTCCGGGCCGCGACAATAAAGTTGGCAGGGAAGAGATGATTGGGATGATGGCGGCAGTAGAGGATTGGGTGAAGGGTGATCATGACGCAGACTGGAAAAAATGGCTTGGATGGCTGGATACTATTTCAAAAAAATTAAGTCCGATTTCGGGTTTGAAATTAGAAGTGATTGAACGCACCTTACTGGATAATAAAACACCGGTCTTAAAAGTCAGCTGGGATCCTCAAAAACTTCATATCAGCGGATTTGAACTGGCTGAAGAATTGGGAAGGAATAAGCCAAGAATTGCGGTATGGGCTGAAGACGATAGCAGCGGTGTGAGTTTTTTCAATATCACCACCGGACAAATGCAGGCCGGCGAAGAAAAAATTGTAGCAGAAAGAGTTTTTGCAATTTTATCGAAAAAGCGTAATCCTAAATCTGAAAGTATGATGGCCCCGGTAGCTAACCTTAGCGGACGATGGGACTTAAGTGTTCAGTTTTTCAGCAGTGTCAGTCAGCACTCATTAAATATAGTACAGGATGGCAGCTGGTTGAGCGGAACCCATCAGACTGATTTCCAATCAGGAAGCATGAGTGGGACAATTGAGGGAAATCGGGTCATGATGCAAAGCGCTATGCGGATTGTAGGCGATGATCTTTCCTATCAATTTTCAGGAATTGTAAATGGAGATAGCATTTCGGGTGATATTCATCTGGGTGAGTACCGTACAGCTACATTCACAGCCAAACGAAATGTGCAGAGAGCGCCAAGAAGAAAAGTGAATATTCCTGCTGGTCCGCCATTGGCAACCTAAGCAGTTCGTTAAATTTTAAAGAATATTAAAATAATACAATAGGACATGAAATCAACACGAAGATCAGTTATAACCAGCCTTTTATCAACCATTGCCGGAATGGCCGGATTTAGCCTGGTAGCCCAATCCCAGACCCCGAAAACCAATGATGCCCCATTTTTGAGTACAGGAGCATCCCCCGATGTTACCTTGTATCCCGGATCTATAAGATATGGAAATCTGGTTTTTGTATCCGGGACTGGTGCGGACGCGGAATCCGTTTTCGAAATTAAAGCCGATACCGACTTTGTATTGAAAAAGATGGAGAAGAGATTACTTGCTGCAGGTTCCTCAATGGAAAAGGTATTGAAAGTAACCGTATTTTTAAGTGATATGGCAGATTTTGAAGGGATGAACGAAGTTTACAGAGGAAGGTTTGGTTCAAAAGCACCCGTTCGTTCAACTGTTGCTGTTGCTAAAGGTGGAATTCCGGGTCGTTCGATTATTGAGATTGATTGTATTGGATATGTTTAAACTATTCTGAAAGCTGCCCTCAAAGAAATGTAATTATAGAGACGCATAGATCAGGCCTGTTAAACCAGGTTTTTGCTAAAACATTTTATCATGAAAAGAAGAAATTTCTTAGAGAAAACACTAGCTACCAGTGGTGCTTTATTGGTTTCCGGGGCTTCTGTTGCAGCTATTAATAATGGGGCTGGCAAAAACGAACTGCCAATTGATAAAAATGATAATGAAACCGTCTTTGATGAGGTGGTTATCGAGAGACCGGTCAGTGGTAAGCCCCACCAGGGAAAGGTATTAGCAGTAATTCAGCCACATTGTGATGATATTCCAATTTTTGCCGGAGGAACGGTAGCCAAATTAATAGATGAAGGATATACCGGTTATCTTATCCGAACAACCAATGATGATGCCGCCGGAAGCGGAAAAAACTATGGTGAAGTTGTAGCAAATAATGAAGCTGATACGGAAGCCGTTGCAAGGGTTCTGGGCTTAAAAAAAACCTATCACCTGAATTACAGGAATCACAATATGGATGAGAATAACATTCAGGAAATCAAAGCCAGAATGATCTTCTTAATCAGAATGCTGAAGATTGATACGATTATATGTTATGATCCCTGGGCGCCTTACGAAAATAATCCGGATCATTATATAACCGGTCGTGCAGTCGAAGCTGCCATTACTCCTGCAGCCAGTCATCTCGATTATCCTGAACAGTTGGATCTTGTGAAGCCACATAACGTTGCTGAAAGATATTTCTTTACCAGAAGAGGTCCCCAATTTGTTAATCGAATTGTAGATATTTCAAAATACATTGACAAGAAGGTTGAATCAAACATGGTTAATGTCACTCAGGGGCCT
This sequence comes from Sphingobacteriales bacterium 16-39-50, assembly GCA_002257025.1. Classification (GTDB taxonomy): domain Bacteria; phylum Bacteroidota; class Bacteroidia; order Sphingobacteriales; family Sphingobacteriaceae; genus Daejeonella. The sequence continues at coordinate 53,603 of NCHA01000007.1, forward strand.
GCCGGAAATAACGGATCAATACTCAGGAAAAAACTGGCCGCCCAGGGTAAGAGCCTGCCTATACTTGGGGATGACGACAGGACTGCTGATTTTAATTATATCAAGCATTTCGTTCTGGATATAGAATCTCCCAGATTAAGATTTGCTCCTTCTGATAAAAAAATCGGTGAAAAATATGGTCTGGAATGGGCTGAACGATTTCATTACATTGGTCCTCTTCATTCAAATCAGGATGATTATATCACAAAAAATGCAGTCCCACTTAAAAAATAATTTTGCACAATGTTTAAACTAAAGCACCTATTAGTTCTGGCCCTTTGGCTATGCAGCCTAACATTATCCGCGCAGAAAAGCAGTAAGGTCTATGGTATAATTATCAAGGGCGCCCATGTAATTGATCCCAAGAATAATATTGATGAAGTGATGGATGTTGCCCTCAATGATGGTAGGGTAGCATTAATTGCAAAAAATATTAATGCTGATCAGGCTACACAGGTGGTTGATGCCGCGGGAATGTATGTAGCACCGGGCTTAATTGATATTCATTCGCGTCTGGGCTATACTCTTCCTGATGGCTATACTTTTCGTGTAGGGGTCACAACCATTGTTGATGCCGGTGATTCTGATTATGAATCCTTTGCCAATTTTAAAAAGCAGATTATTGATAGATCAACTACCCGGGTTCTGTCTTTCCTGAATATTAAAGGAGGTGATTATAAGGGTGGTGCAAATGAAAAGGGCACAGGTGATAAAATAGCATCCGAATCCGCAAAGCTGGCTTTGGCTAATAAAGAGATCGTTGGTTTTAAAGTTGATTTCGTCGGCCCCGACTGGTCGCCGGTCGACCGGGGAGTTGAGGCAGGCAATATTGCCAAAATGCCAATCATGCTGGATGGTGGCCGTAATCATCCATATCCATCCCTTAAAGACTTATTTACCAAACACATGAGGCCAGGCGATATCTATACGCATACCTACACAATTATTGAAGATATCAATGCCCGGGATATGATTGTTGATCAGCAAACTGCTTTGATTAAACCGTCTTTCCCCGAAGCACAAAAGCGGGGTATAATTTTCGATGTTGGTCATGGTTCTGCATTCAGGTATTCAAATGCTATTCCAGCGATGAAGGCCGGTTTTTTTCCAAACACAATCAGCACAGATCTTTCAGCAGGGAGTACAAATGCATTCATGAAGGATATGATGAATGTAATGTCTAAATTCCTGACCATGGGAATGAGTTTAAAAGACGTTGTAAAAGCAAGCACATGGAGTCCGGCAAAGGCAATTAAACGGGAAGAACTTGGCCACCTCTCTCCGGGGGCAACTGCTGATCTGGTTGTATTCAGTCTGCGAGAAGGGAAGTTTGGATTTTATGAAACCGCTGGTTATAAAATGACCGGAAATAAAAAATTTGAATGCGAAATGACCATCAAGGGAGGCAGGATAGTCTATGATTTGAATGGAATTGCAAGCCCATTGAATAATTTCTTTCGTGAAGGAAATCAATTCAGATGGTAAAATATTTAATAGAATTAACTTAAACAGATATGAACTTAAAAAAGATTTTTGCGACAGCTATACTCCTGCTTGTTGTTTTACCATGTTATTATAATTATGCATTTGCACAAGAGATTGATATCCTGTTAAAGGGCGGCCAACTAATCGATCCCAAAAACAAAATTGATGCAAAAATGGATGTTGGCATTAGCAATGGGAAGATTTCCCAGGTAGCTTCTGATATTCCTGCAGCCAGGGCAAAAAAGGTTGTGGACGTGAGAGGTATGATTATCTCTCCCGGACTTATTGATATTCACGTTCATGTTTTTGCAGGAACAAATAAGAAGCAACAATATATGGACGGGCCGAATTCCCTGCCCCCTGACGGTTTCACTTTCAGGGCAGGGGTTACTACTGTTGTTGATGCTGGCAGTTCAGGATGGAAATCATTCCCATTATTTAAGAAAAATATAATTGACCAGTCTAAGACCAGAGTTCTTGCATTTTTAAATATTGTAGGCGATGGAATGGGTGAGCATCAGCAGGACAGGAATGATATGGATCCTAAAATGGCTGCCACCTTTGCCAAATATTACAAAAATGATATTGTAGGTTTTAAAGTAGCGCATTTCGGCGGACCTCAATCAATTCCTGTGGATAGTGCAGTTGCTGCCGGAAATCTTGTAAATATGCCGGTTATGGTAGACTGGAGAGGTTTACCACCCGAAAATTCTCTTGAGGAGCTGTTTATGAAACACCTTCGCCCGGGAGATATCTTAACGCATAATTTCCATGCCGGAAAAGGTGCAGGAGCTACTGCAGCAATGTATAAAGAAGCAATTGTTGATCCTTATGGTAAGGTTAGACCATATGTTTTTCGTGCACAGCAGCGCGGAATTGTGATGGATGTTGGGCATGGTGGCAATGGCTTTGTATTCAGTCAGGCCATACCGGCCTTGAAGCAGGGATTTATCCCGAACTCGATTAGTTCAGATTTGCATATTGGAAATATGAATGCCGGTATGAAGGATATGTCAAATATCATGTCAAAGTTCTTAAACATGGGAATTTCTCTTCAGGATGTGATCAAACTATCCACCTGGAATCCTGCTATGTACATTAAAAGAACAGAGCTTGGTCATTTAAGTGTTGGTGCGGAAGCTGATATCGCAGTTTTTAAGATAAGAAATGGTGATTTTGGTTTTATAGATTCTCATGGCTTCACGATTAAAGGAACTAAGAAACTTGACACTGAATTGACACTCAGAGCAGGTAAAATTGTATGGGATTTAAACGGGATCGCTGATAGGGGATGGGCTAATAATTAATTTAATCTAACTATTTAAAACAAAAAAATAAACGAATGAAACGAAGAGAAATAATTAAAGGCTTAACCTTATTACCTTTTGCCGGAAGTGCTGTAGCTTCGCCAATGAATGACTTTTCTTTCGGATCAAAGGGGATTCAGGAGCATGCTGATCTTTACGGAACTATTGATGAAGAGTTGGTGAAAAAGGGTGAGAATCTCCTTAAATCCCTTGGTGTTGAACCTTTTGTAAATTGCAAAGGCACTAACACTATTATGGGAGGTGCAGTAGTGCGCCCCGAGGTAAAATTAGCGATGGAGTCGGTAACAACCTTAAATGTCCAGATGGATGAGCTGGCTTTTGGGATAGGTAAGAGATTAGGAGAACTAACCGGTGCTCAATGGGGTATTGTTACCGCAGGCTGTGCAGCAGGTATTAAGATGGTTACGGCGGCCTGTCTGACAGGTGGAGACCCGGAAAAATTACTTAGAATTCCTGATCTGACCGGATTTGCAAAATCAGAAGTAATCATTCCTTTATCTTCACGCAATGTGTATGATCATGCGGTCAGGAATGCCGGTGTAAGGGTAATCAATGTGCAAAGCCTTGATGAATTAAGAAAAAGTATTAATTCCCGGACTGCAATGATTTATATGACCCCATCGGAAGATGAATTTACAATCTCAAATGTTTCAAAAATTGCAAAGCCTTTAAATATTCCTGTTTTTGTTGATGCGGCTGCTCATATTCTTACCATTCCGGATGTTCATTTGGCTCAGGGTGCTGATGTAGTAGGTTATAGTGGTGGAAAAGGAATCAAAGCGCCAAGTTGTTCGGGATTAATTTTAGGCAGGAAAGATCTCCTGATGTCTGCCCATCAGGTAAATTCTCCGCATCATGGTTTTGGACGTGATAATAAGGTTGGACGCGAAGAACATATAGGGATGCTGGCCGCTGTGGAAGCATGGGTTAAGCTCGATCATGTAAAGGAGATGAACACCTGGGTTTCATGGCTTGAAACTATTGGAAATAAGGTTTCAGCCATCAATGGAGTTAAAACAACTATCACCAGGCCTGATCCGGAATTGATTCACCACGTTACTCCATACCTGCACATCAGATGGAATCCGGAGCAGCTTCATGTTACCGGTGAGGAAGTTGCCGAAGAACTTGGTACTATTGCTCCGCGAATTGCAGTTCAGGTGGGCAGGAATGAAGCCGGACTTACAGGAATTACCCTTGTCGGATACATGATGATTCCCGGTAATGATAAAGTGGCGGCAAATCGTATTCATGAAGTTTTATCGAGGAAAAGGCAGCCCAAGGTTATCCCGGCAATGAAAAATCCGGTGATGAATATGGTTGGATTATGGGATATGGAAGTGCAATATTTCAGCAGTAAAGTCACCCAACATCTATTCATAGATAGTCAGGAGGGGAACTGGATTACGGGTGTTTTTAAGACAGACCTGTCAAGTCGGCCTTTTTCAGGAAGTATTGATGGCAATGAGGTGAAAATCTTATGCAAGTATTATACGCCGGGTGATCGGATTCTGACTACTATACAGGGTAACATTAATTCTGGTGTTTTAGCTGGTGATATGGATTTTGATGAGTTTAATAATGCAAAGTTTACTGCAAAAAAGCATAAATACCCTCAAAACAAAAAGCCAATTACTTATCCAAAGCATCGACCACAGTCGAGTTAATACTTGATAATCAGTCTGTTTTGATTTTTGATTGCATGGGAATTTACCAGAAAACTTTATATTGGTTTTTCAACCTTTCATGAGAATTTTTTGTGCAGAGGGTAAACGTTAAAATATTTATTAACAATTCAAAAACTAAAATTAAAATGAAAACAGAAAGAAGATCAGTATTAAAGAAATTATTTGCCTCTATTGTAGGCGTTGCGGGATTTGGTATGGCTGCTAATGCGAAAGCACCAATCTCTTCTCCTGAAAAGGAAGTTGGAAACATAACGGAGTTCCAGGATGTACCCTTATTTTCAAGTTATACCAAACATGGTAATATGGTTTATGTTTCTGGTAAGGGTGCACATACTGCTCCGTTTGAGATCAAAAATCATACAGAGATTGTATTAAAACGAATTGAGGATGAGCTTATTAAAGCAGGTTCTTCAATGGAAAAGGTTTTGAAAGTAAATGTTTATTTGAATGATTTTGCAGATTACCAGGGCATGAATGAAGTATATAAAGGTCGTTTCGGAAGTAAGCCACCTGCCCGTACTACTGTTGCTGTTGCAAAAGGCGGTATTCCTGGAGATACAATTGTTGAAATAGATGCAATTGCCTATATCTAATTGATTTATTAGGGTATAATTATGGGGCCAATGCACAATAGTTATGCCCAGATTTTAATTGCTTATAAAGTTAACTGTTTTATATAGAATACCTTACTGTAAACTTTAACAATGTTGTTTTAATATTCATCAATTTTATCTATCCATTTTTTAGATTAATATGTTGATGCTTCATTAAGCTGATTGTTATAAAATTTTCTTGATTTAGCATTATTGTTTGAATGCCGAGCCTGGAATATTTCAGCAGGCGAACCCCTTCAGCAATATTTTAATTGAATTGTAACTTACCTGATTCATTACATTTCTTGCTAAAGATTGAATTATAAAATAATTACCTTAATCATCTTAAAATCAATCTATGAATTCAAAATTAGTCCGTATTTCCATCCCCTTCCTGACAGGGATTTTATTGAGCATGAGTGTAATATTGCATGCCCAGACGTATGATATTTTACTAAAGGGGGGGCATCTGATTGATCCGAAGAACAAGATCAATGAGAAAATGGATCTTGCCATCAATCAGGGCAAAGTAGTTCGTGTTGCAGCGGATATTCCTGCCTCATCTGCCAAAAAAGTAATAGATGTTAAGGGCTTATATGTTACTCCCGGACTTATCGACATTCATGTTCATGTTTTTGCCGGAACCAATAAGGAGCAGCATTATATGGATGGTCCAAACTCGCTTCCTCCTGATGGATTTACTTTAAGGGCGGGTGTTACAACGGTTGTAGATGCAGGAAGTTCGGGATGGAGGTCATTCCCCCTGTTCAAAAAGAATATTATAGATCAGTCTAAAACCCGGGTTCTTGCCTTTTTAAATATCCTGGGGGATGGGATGGGTGCTCATGAACAGGATTCAACTGATATGAGCCCAATATTAGCTTCACGATTTGCTGAATACTATAGAAAGGATATTGTGGGATTTAAAGTGGCTCATTACAATGGATCACAATCCATACCGGTTGATAGTGCTGTTAAAGCTGGTAGACTTGCAAAAATGCCTGTAATGATCGATTGGAGAGGATTACCTCCAACAAACTCCTTTGAGCGACTTTTGATGAAGCACCTGAGGCCAGGGGATATTTTAACTCATATGTACCATGCAGGTAAACGGTCGCCTACTGCACCATTCTACAAGGAAGCGATTGTTGATCAAAATGGAAAGGTTAAACAATATATTTTTAATGCGCAAAACAGAGGTGTGATCTTTGATGTTGGCCACGGTGGTAACGGTTTCGTATTCTCTCAGGCGATACCCTCCCTAAAACAGGGGCTTTATCCTAATTCAATCAGTTCCGATCTTCACATTGGAAATATGAATGCAGGAATGAAAGATATGACTAACATCATGTCAAAATTCCTGAATATGGGAATGTCGCTAAACGATGTTATTTTAAAGTCAACCTGGAATCCTGCACAATATATTCAAAGGCCAGAACTGGGACATTTAAGTCCTGGTTCGGAGGCAGATATTGCAGTTTTTAATCTTAAAAGCGGGGATTTTGGATTTATTGATTCACATGGTTTCGTTTTGCAAGGAAGCCAAAAACTGGAAACGGAGCTTACTATCCGTGCAGGAAAAATTGTATGGGATTTAAATGGTCGCGGAGCAACAAAAGTAGAATCAAAATAGATTTATTATAAATGCTGATTAGCCAGGAAAATATTAAAACAAAATTCTTAATTTATGAAACGCAGAGATATAATTAAAGGTCTCACTCTACTCCCTTTTGCTGCAAATGCATCAGTATTGAAGAGCGAAGCATCTCAGAGTAAAAATGGATTTGCTTTTTTATCAGGAGTTTCCAAAACTCCGGATGCTGAACTTGCCGAAAGAGGCCACAAAATTCTAAAGTCAATTGGGGTTGAACCTTTTATCAATTGTAAAGGTACGAATACAATTATGGGTGGTTCGGTGTCAAGACCAGAAGTGAGATTGGCGATGGAGGCTGTTTCTACGCTGAATGTGCAGATGGATGAATTGGTAGAGGGAGTTGGTAAGCGCCTTGCAGAGTTGACAGGTGCAGAGTGGGGGATGGTAACCTCTGGTGCAGCGGCAGGAATTAAGCTTTGTACTTTTGCATGCTTATCCGGTGGAAATCCTGAAAAACTAGTCCGAATGCCCGATTTAAGAGGATTCGAAAAAACAGAAGTGATCATTCCAAGAGCTTCACGCACAGTTTATGATCAGGCAATAAGAAGTACAGGAGCTACAATTATTACAGTTGATAATGAAGAAGATCTTCGGAAAAAAATTGGTCCGAAGACAGCGATGATTTACATAGATGCTGAAAAGGAATCATTTTTACCACTTGAGATCATTTCAAAAATCGCTAAACCATTAAATGTTCCTGTTTTTGTGGATGCTGCGGCCCACATACTTACATTTCCCAATTCGCATTTGTCGAGGGGGGCTGATGTTGTCGTTTTTAGCGGTGGAAAGGGACTTAAGGCTCCCGGCAGTTGCGGACTCCTTTTGGGAAGAAAAGACCTCTTGATGTCTACCTGGCAGGCTGCAGCCCCACATCATGGTCCTGGTCGCGATAATAAAGTGGCCCGCGAAGAGCATATCGGCATGCTTGCAGCAGTAGAAACCTGGGTAGAGATGGATCATAAAAAGGAGATGCAAAACTGGGTAAACTGGCTGGAAAATATTGGAAAACAGGCTGCAACAGTTAAGGGGGTTAGTTATCGTATCAGAATGCCCGACCCTAAATTGATACACCACGTAACTCCATATTTATTTATAACCTGGAATCCTGATGAACTTCATGTTACAGGTCAGGAGGTTTCTGAAGAATTGGGAAATACCTTTCCACGGGTTGGGGTTGCCATTTATCGGGATGAGCCTGGTCTGACAGGAATCAGTTTGGTAGGATACATGATGGTTCCCGGAGATGATAAGATTGCCGCTTCCCGGATAAAGGAGGTCATAGCAAGGAAAAGAAGTCCGAAACCCGCTGTGACAATGAAGGCTCCATCAGTAAATATGCTGGGACGCTGGGATCTGGAAATCCAGTTTTATAACAGTCTTGATAAGCAACATTTATTTATTGATCAGCAGGACGGAAATTATTTTTCAGGTGTGCATATATCCGATTTTTCGGAGCGCGAAATAAATGGAACAATTGAAGGAAATGAGATAAAGATGCAAAGTACCTGGGTAATTCCCGGTGATAGGATTCAAACCACATTTAAAGGTATAGTTAGTGCAGAAACAGTTTCCGGAGATATCGATATGCATGAATTTCTTTCGGCTAAATTTATCGCCAAAAGGACCAAATCTGAAATTGTCAGAAAACCTGTTGTTTATCCAAAAGGAAGACCGCAGGGGGGTAATTTTTTGATTTAGTCTGTTTTTTGAAACATAATTATCAGAATTCAGGACGTTTTTACAAAAAAAAATGATGATTTTAACTAAAATCATCATTTTTTTTTGGAGTATTATGTAATTGAATATTCCTATATTGGTCTTACATAATTGAAGGTATCTTGAACTATAAGTCCTCATCTGATAAAGAATTACTTGGGTATTTAAAAGAAGGCAGCCAGGAAGCGTTTACAGAAATCTATAACAGATACTGGAAACAGATGCTGGCAATAGCCTATACTTTTAGTAAGGATAAATCTGTATCACAGGATATTGTTCAGGAAATATTTGCCAAATTATGGGCCAGACAAGCCGAACTGAATATTGAATACCTAAATACTTATCTTGGTTCCGCCGTCAGATTTTCAGTATTCAAACTAATTTATAAACAGAAAAGAAGACTTGAAATAGAGTCTCAGAATGTTGCGGATGAATTATCCACACTCACTGAGGAGCAAATTGATACCCGGTTTATTCAGGAGTATATTAATAAAGTGGTTGAAGACCTGCCTGAGAACTGCAGAATGGTATTTAACTACAGCCGTAATTATGGCCTATCTACAACTGAAATCTCAATGGAGCTTGGTATTTCCAAGAAAACTGTAGAAGGCTATCTCACAAAAGGCTTAAAAATCATTCGACTGAATCTTAAGAATGCAATGAACTTGTTCCTGTTTTAAGTTCCTGTAAATTTTCTGTTAAATCTTTTTTCATTTTTTGCAAGGGTACTTGTCGACTTATGGCACTATATAGTATATGAGCCTAAATCGGTGATCTATGCAACAAGAAGAAGTCCAAAAATTAGTTGAAAAGTATCTTCATAACACTGCTTCAGCCGAAGAAACTGAAAAGTTGTTTCAGTGGTATCGAACTGAAATGAAAGCGGATTCGGAATGGAATTTTGACCCACAGGAGGATGAAGAAAATCTGAAATCATTTATTTTTTCAAAAATTGATCTGCCTGACCTCGCAGAAAGGCATATACCGGTTTATCGCAGATATTATTCCCTGACAGCAGCTGCCACTATTCTCCTTTTTATGGTAAGTGGCTTGTATTTCTATTTTAAGAAGGATCAGATTCAAACCGCTCCCGTTCCTGTAAAAGTAGCTGTAAAACAAAAAGTAAAAGATATTCAGCCAGGTGGAATTAAAGCAATTCTCACGCTTTCTGATGGGAAGAAGATTGTCCTCGATGATTCGCAAAATGGGGTTGTGATTAATCAGGGAGGAATTAAGATTCACAAGAATTCGAAAGGGATTATTGAGTATACACTCAGTAAGTCTGCAAATGAGCAAAACTTAAGCGAGAGAAGAGAAATTCAAACAGTTTATAATACCATTCAAACACCTGTTGGCGGAAAATTTCAGTTAAATCTGGCTGATGGCAGTAAAGTATGGCTGAACTCGGCATCCTCCTTACGTTTTCCTGTGTTTTTTGCCGGAGATACACGTGAAGTTGAGTTAAAGGGAGAGGCCTATTTTGAAGTATCCAAGAATGAGGATAAAAAGTTCTCAGTGAGATCCGGAAATCAGACAGTTGAAGTGCTTGGAACTCATTTTAATATCAATGCCTACTCTGATGAACCGTCAATTACCACTACCCTGATTGAAGGAGCCGTTCGGGTAATAGAATTGAACTCGAAGAAATCTCAAATACTGAAACCGGGTGAACAATCAAAAGTTAACTGGGATATCAAAATACAGAAAAAGGATACTCAGGCAGAAGTTGCATGGAAAGAGGGTTACTTCTATTTTGAAAATGCGAGTATAGAAACAGTGATGCGTCAGTTAGGCAGGTGGTATGGTATAACTGCCAGATATGAGGCGGCATTACCTGAACATCATTTTGAAGGTGCTATAGCCACAAATCTGACACTTTTGGAAGTGTTGGAAATACTTCAAAAAAGTAATATTCACTTTAGACTGGAAGGAAAGGAGGTTGTCGTTATGCCTTAAACTTAAAAAGTAGAGGGCAGAAAAAAACCAGAAGCGTTGACGCGCTCCTGGCAAAAGTCTGGTCTTCTAATAAAAAATATTGAGATAGATTATTGATCACCAAACCAAACAAATTTATGAATTTATTTACTAAAAAAGAGGGCTCTCTAAGTCGTGTCACCACTTTAGACTTAAAGCCGACAAATACTGGCGGAATTCGATTCTTTACGTATAGTAATAGCCAGTTGATTTCATTTAATTCAATTCTCCTTGGCATGAAGCTGACATTCATTTTTCTTTTAGCCTTAATCTTAAATGTTCGCGCAGAAGGGTACTCTCAAAAAGTTACCTATAGTGGCGAAAATGTTCCGATTGAAAAAGTGTTTTCAACAATAAAGAAGCAGACAGGTTATGGATTTTTCTTTCAGAAAGAACTTATCAGTTTAGCAAAGCCAGTAACCATTAATGCGGTTAATGAGGAACTTTCTGATGTTTTGATTGCCTTATTTAAAGATCAGCCTTTAGAGTTCAGTATTAAGAATAAAACAATACTGGTATTGAAAAAGACAGTGTCAGTTATGATTCCGGAAAGTAATCTGATTGATATTTCAAACTTGTTGGAAGAGAAGGACATTGTGGTAAAAGGTCAGATTACCGATGCTCAGGGTGAAACTTTACCTGGGGTAAGTATCAAACTAAAGGGTACTACTGTTGGTGCAACTACAGATGTTGACGGTCGGTTTACCATCAATGTGCCAGATAATAACAGTGTACTCGTCTTTACCTATATCGGTTATCAGACTCAGGAAGTTACAGTAGGTAGCAGAACTACCTTAAATGTGAAACTGGTAGCAGCCAATACAGCGCTTACTGAAGTAGTAGTAACTGCATTGGGTATTTCAAGAGAAAAAAAGGCACTTGCTTATGCAGTAACTGAAGTGAAAGGTGAAGAGTTTACCCAGGCAAGAGAGAACAACGTGGCAAACGCATTCAGCGGTAAAATTGCCGGTGTAAACGTAACCGGTATGTCATCTGGCCCGGGTGGTTCCAGCCGTGTTATTATCAGGGGTAACGGATCATTGAGTGGTAATAATCAGCCACTATATGTGATCAACGGTATGCCTATGAACAATACAGCACGTTCACAGGCACAAGGTGAAGGAGCAACCATATTAGACCGTGGAGATGGTATCGCAGCTATCAATCCGGATGATATTGAGACTATTAACGTATTGAAAGGAGGTCCTGCTGCTGCTCTTTATGGTAGCCAGGCATCAAATGGTGTAATTCTGATCACAACCAAAAGTGGTAAAGCTCAAAAGGGAATTGGAGTAGAATTCAATAGCAATTTCACAGTTGGAAGTCCATCAATGTATCCTGATTTACAATATACTTATGGTCAGGGGCTAGATGGTAAAAAGCCTACCACCAAAGCTGAAGCGATCAGTTCAGGTCGTTTATCTTTTGGAGCCAAGATGGATGGACAGCCATATATCCAGTTTGATGGAATTATGCGGCCTTATTCTCCGGTTAATGTAAAAGATAACTGGAAAAATTTCTACAGACCAAGTACTAATTTAACAAATACAATAGCATTTTCAGGGGGAACTTCTCCAGCACTTACTTACAGGGTATCATTATCTGATCTCGAAGCACAGGCAATGGAACCGGGTTCAAGCTATGCCAGACAGACCGGTAATGTGAGTTTGAGATCTGTTATTGGGAAAAGGATCATTCTTGAATCGACACTACAATATAATGTAGAAAAAGGTACAAACCGTCCGGGTAATGGTTATGCCGATAATACCACCTCATGGGCAACGAATCTTTTAGCTAACACTGTAGATATCCGAGATCTGGCTCCTGGTTATGATGCGAATTTCAATGAGGTTCAATGGCAACAGGTTCCTGAAGCTCAAAATCCTTATTTCGTAATTAATCGGATGGGAAATAAGGATGCTAAAAACCGTTTCATGGGTCAGGCTAGTGTTCAGTACAATATTTTAGATGAGTTATCTGTAAAGGTGAGTGGAATGAGGGATATTGATAGGTTCCAGTCAATGGATTATATGCCAATTGGAACTGCAAAAAGACCAAGAGGATTATTTAATTCAGGAACTTCATTTGTAACCAAAACTACTGCTCAGGCTTTATTGAATTATAACAAAACCTTCTTTGAGGATTTCCAGTTTACTGCAATGGCAGGAGGAAATATAGAAAGGAATGTAGCTGAATCTACTTCAAATTTCGGGTCTGAATTTATCGTTCCTGATTTCATCAGTTACTCTAACCTCGCCATTCAGTCCGCAAGCGTAGGTTTAAGCCGTTTCGGTCAGAATTCTGTTTTCGGTTCTGCAGATATTGGTTATAAGAGCTTACTTTACTTTACATTTACCGGAAGACAGGATTGGTTTTCAACATTGAATCCAGGAAATAACTCTATTTTCTATCCATCATTCGGAACCAGTTTCATCTTGTCGGATGCAATTAAACTACCTTCAATAATCAGTTTTGCAAAAATCAGAGCTTCCTGGGCACAAGTGGGTGGTGCAACTGTAAATCCTTACCAGATTAACCAGCTTTATACTTTTGCTCAGGGTGGTCACATTGGAAGAGCAGTTCAGAATACTTCGCCCGCATTATCTAATCCGGATCTGCGACCACTTACTTCAACTACCTATGAAGGTGGTATTGATATGCAGTTCCTGAATAATCGTTTGGGTTTAGACTTCACTTATTATAACCGTAAAACAACGGATGATATTCTGAGTACTTCTATTGCAGCATCCTCAGGTTACACTTCAGCACTTTTGAATGTTGGAGAGTTGAGTAACAGAGGTGTCGAGCTTTTATTGACAGGAACACCAATCAAGTCGGATAAATTCACATGGGATGTAAGCTATAATGCAGCATACAATAAGAGTGAGATTTTGAAACTTGCACCGGGACTTAGTACCGTTGGTGGTGCAGGTGTTGGAAGACCCTACAATACTATCAGAGGAAGAACTTATTTAACTAATGCAAGTGGCGTTCGTGTTTACAATAAACTTAGTGGCTATGAAGTGCAAAGTGCTGAAATTGAGTATGGGCAAGGTGTTCCACCTTATACAATGGGTTTGACAAACAATTTCAGGTATAAGAATTTCTCTTTGAATGTACTTCTTGATGCTAAATTTGGTAACATAGTACAATCCGGCTTGAGTAGATACATGTACCGTTTCGGATTATCTAAAAATACACTTCCGGGCAGAGAAAATGGGTTAACAGTTTCTGGAGTTGATCAGGCTGGATTGCCATTCACTAAAACATGGCCTGTTGATCAGTTAGATACCTATTATAATAATCAGGCCAGCATAAGCCCATTGACAACTTCAGTTTTTGATGGTGATTTTATAAAGCTTCGTAGTGCAGTACTGAGTTACAGATTACCTGTTAGTAAGTTGCAATCTCTGAAGATTCAGTCAGCAGATATCTCGCTTGTTGCCAGAAATCCATTTATTCTATTCAAGCATATCACTGACTTTGATCCGGAATCTGCTTATACTATCGGTAACAATCAGGGACAGTCCTCAAATACAATTCCAAGAACCCGTGAGTTTGGGGTTAATTTAATTGTAAGGTTTTAATTAATGTTATCTAAAATTTTTAAGATGAAAAATCTAAGTTTTAAACCAATATATACGGCTCTTATATTAGCAATTTCCTTATCATCATGTACAAAGGATCTTGCAGAGCTAAATAAGAATCCGAATGCTTACGAAAGTGTAAATGCTAATTTTCTGTTTACAAAAGCTCAATTGAGTGCTATCGGATTAAATCCTAACGGCAATCGTTTTAACAATATGCAAATGCTGCAGCAGGAAGCTACCTATAGTGAGGTAACTGCACCAGGCGATAAGTATTTCGCTGAAGGTTATGTTAGAAACAACTGGTCTGCCTATTCGGGCTGTTTGAATCAGATTCAACTGGTAATTAATGAGACCAGAAAGGATCCTGCAAATATCAATAAACTGTCAGCAGCCAGAATCTGGCGTGTTTACATTGTTCATCAGTTAACAGATCTATATGGAGATATACCATATACTGAGGCTTTGAAAGGTCTGGAAGGCAAATATCAGCCTAAATACGATCTTCAGTCTGATATTTATAAGGATATGTTTAAAGAGCTTGAAGAGTCGGCTGTTGCTTTTGATGCATCTAAACCAACCTTTGGAAATTCTGATTTGTTTTATGATGGAAACACTGTAAAATGGAAAAAGTTCGCTTATTCAATGATGTTGAGACTGGGAATGCGTTTGACAAAAATTGATGCAGCACTTGCAAAAACCTGGGTAGAAAAGGCAATTGCTGGTGGTCCCATTACAGAAGATGCAGACCTTACAAGGGCACCTTATGCTGATGGCGGACTGTTAAGTAACAGAAATCCATTCTCAGAGCAAATGAGGGTGCTGGATTATGTTGACGGACAGAACCCATTAAACGTTCAGGGTTCCAAAATTTCTCAGCGTTTTATTGATCACCTGAAAGGGAATTCAACAACTACAAAAGATCCACGCTTGAATGTGATCTCAGTATTATGGGTTAAGCAACCTACTGGAGGCTATATTGCTGATACAGCAACTGCCCTGCAAAAAGGTATGAAAAATGCTCAGTTTAATGGATATCCTGCTGATTTTGAAACTTATTCTGAACCAAACCCAAATACAGTGATGCGATATGATGCTCCTGTAATTGTAATGGGTGCTGCAGAGGTTCATTTCCTGCTTGCTGAAGCTTCAATCAGAGGCTGGTATGCCGGAAATGCTGCAACTTCTTATAATAATGGGGTTACTTCTGCTATGAAGCAATGGTCACTATATGGTGCAGGTGGGGCAATTTCTACAGATAAGGTAACAACTTATCTGAAATATAATCCATTCCTAACTGCAGGTACCTTTGAGCAGAAGCTTGAGCAGATATCTACTCAGCGTTGGGTATTGGGTTATCTTGACCAGATTGAAAACTTCTCTAACTGGAGACGTACCGGATATCCGGTATTAATTCCAACTAACTATCCTGGAAATATTACAGGAGGAAGAATACCACGCCGTTATATTGTACCTGAATCAGAAGAAACTTTGAACAGGGAGAATTTCCTTGCTGCCAAAGCAAGACAAAGTGGTGATAACACGCTTTTAAGTCGTGTATGGTGGGATAAAGAGTAATTTTTTATGATCAGAGAGGGGAAATTTATATCTTAGGATATAAATTTTTCCTCTTTGTTTTTTAATTTAATTCACAGATAAATATTCCTTTTTAAAAGAGATGAAGCGTAGAGAACTTATTAAATACCTCTCAGTTTTGCCGGTTTCCGGAGCTGTAGCAGGTGCTGTTTTGCCATTCCAGTCGGTTAAGGCTGAAGAGATGCCGGATTTTAAGCCAGAATTTCAATCAGGACCAAAACGGCTTGCAGCAATTATCACTGAATATCGACCGAATTCACATGCCGATGTAATTATCGGAAAATACCTGGAAGGTTTTAATCAGGATCAAATGGCACCTTACCCTGATTCAAAGATCGTTTCGATGTTTACTGAACAGGTTCCTGATAATGATATGAGTCGCCCATTAGCTAAGAAATACAATGTTCCAATCTTTAGAACAGTAGCAGATGCCTTGACCTTAGGCGGTAATCAGCTTGCTGTTGATGGAGTTATACTTATCGGTGAACATGGAGTTTATCCTATGAATGACAAGGAGCAAAAACTGTATCCTAGATTTGAAATGTTTTTGAAGATTACTGATGTATTCCGTCAGTATAAGAAATCAGTCCCGGTATTCAATGATAAACATCTTTCATGGAGCTGGAGACAGGCCAAGCGCATGGTCGAGATTTCCAAAGAATTGAAATTTCCGATGTTAGCGGGATCTACTATTCCTGTTTCCTTGCGTATTCCTGCTGTAGATACTCCTTATGGTGCAAAACAAAAATACGCTGTTGGAATTTCATTCAGCGGACTTGATATTTATGGTTTTCACTTACTCGACGGATTGCAGGCGGTAGTTGAAAGAAGGAAGGGCGGTGAAACAGGTGTTCGTGCAGTCCAATGTCTTGAAGGACAGGATTGCTGGAACTATATTGACCAGAATGAATGGGTAAAACGGCTTTTTGATCAGGCAATTTCACACAGTGAAACGCGGGTGGCAGGCGATATGAGGGAATTAGTTAAAAAACCTGCAGTATTTATTATCGATTATAATGATGGGCTGAAGGCTGCTGCATTTCTGCTTACCGGTCTGCTTCAGGACTTTACTTATGCTGTCGATATCGAAGGCCAGCAAAAGCCATTTTCTACACTCATGAAATTACAGGCCGGAAAGCCGCATTATCATTTCGGTTGCCTTGTTAAAAATATGGAGATCATGTTCAAGACAGGTAAGGCTCCATACCCGGTTGAGCGCACTATGCTTAGCAGTGGTATCTTGGATTTTGCACTTGAATCCCGTATCTTGGGATATAAAATATTGGAAACACCTGAATTGTCACGGGTGCGTTACCTCAGCTCTCCTGAATCGCATTTTTTTAGCAAAGGATGGGACAAAAATGGGAAGCGATTAGACTGATAATAGTTCGGATTATTCCGTTAAACTGGTAGTATTTAATTTATTTCAATTATCAAATTCATAAACATTTAGAATCACCAATTAAAATGAGGAAGCTCTGTATTTTCTTTGTAAGTATCCTGTTACCGATTGCGCTTTTTGCTCAAACAAAACCTTACAATATTATCATTAAAGGCGGGCATGTTATTGATCCCAAAAATAACATAAACCGTGTTATGGATGTGGCTATTAAAGATGGAAAGATCGCAAAAGTGGCATCAAGCATTGATGCTTCTGAGGCAAGTAATGTGGTCAATGCTTCAGGAATGTATGTAACCCCGGGTTTGATTGATATCCACGGTCATGTTTTTGCAGGAACAGAGCCGAACCATATGTATAGCAATGGGTTTAACAGCGTAATGCCGGACGGTTTTTATCAGCGTGTAGGAGTAACAACTGTTGTTGATGCCGGTGGATCGGGCTGGAGAGATTTCCAGACTTTTAAAACAAATATTATAGATAATTCTCAAACGCGCGTATTAGCATTCCTGAATATCGTTGGTAATGGTATGCGGGGTGGAGTGATTGAGCAAAATACCACTGATATGGATCCACAGGTAGCTGCAAAGGCAGCTCTGGCTTATAAAGAGCATGTTGTGGGAATAAAAGTTGCGCATTTTACAAGCCCTGATTTTACGAATGTTGATCGTGGAGTCGCTGCAGGTAAATTAGCAAATATGCCGGTTATGATCGATTTTGGGGGAACAAAACCACGTCTTTCCCTATATTCTCTTTTAATGGAACGTTTACGTCCCGGAGATATCTTTACCCATACTTTTGGTGAATTACTTGATACAAAAGAGGCTATTGTTGATACAGCAAAACAAGCTTTAAAGCCTTTCGTAATGGCAGCTCAGAAGAGAGGAGTCATTTTTGATGTTGGTTACGGTGGCTCTAGCTTCAGATATTCTCAGGCGATTCCAGCTGCAAAAGCCGGTTTCCACCCGAATACAATCAGTACAGATTTACATATCAGCAGTATGAAGGGTTCAATGAAGGACATGTTATTGGTAATGTCTAAGTTCCTGAAATTAGGAATGGATCTTCCTGCGGTTATTAATGCGAGCACCTGGGCTCCGGCTAAGGCCATTAATCGTCCACAGTTGGGTCATCTTACAGAAGGTGCTATCGCAGATGTCGCCATTCTTGGGATGAGGAAAGGAAAATTTGGTTTTTATGACATGCAGGGCTTTAAAATGGATAGCGATGAAAAGCTCGAATGTGAAATGACCATATTCGGAGGTAAAATTGTTTATGACCTTAACGGAATCGTAAACCCGCTTCCCGACCTTACTAAATAATGAGTAATTATATTATCGAATAAATGAAGCGCAGGGAAATTCTCAAAACCTTAACCATGTTGCCGCTTGCAGGCGCAATAGGGAATTCAGGTTCATTGGTGACTCCTGCCCAGGCAGCACCTGCATCAAAGCGCGATTTGTTTAAGGAGTTTGGGATACGAACTTTCATAAATGCCTCGGGGTATTTTACCAGTCTTAGCGGATCACTGATGCAACCTGATGCAGCTGATGCAATACGTGAAACTGCAACTTCTTTTTGCAGACTTGAAGAGGTGCAGGATAAAGTGGGAGAAAGGATTGCCAGTCTGTTACATGCTGAGTCGGCCATGGTCACCGCTGGTGCATTTTCTGCCCTGATGCTTGGAATGGCGGGAGTACTTAGTGGAACCGACCAAAAGAAGGTTTCTCAAATCCCCAGACTTGAGGGCTCAGGAATGAAGACTGAAGTGATCCTGCAGAAGGCTCATAATGATGGTTATGCTCATGCCCTGACCAATTGTGGTGTGAAATTGATCACTATTGAAACAGTAGAAGACTTGGAGAAGGCAATCAGCGAAAAGACTGCCATGATGTATTTTATAAATTATCAGTCTTCTCTGGGTAAAATACAGCATAAAGAATGGCTTGAGCTTGCCAGAAAGCACCGTATACCAACCATGATCGATATGGCTGCTGATCTTCCACCCAAGGAAAATTTATGGAAGTTTCATGATATGGGTTTTGATCTGGTTTGTGTTTCAGGAGGTAAATTTATGCGGGGGCCTCAAAGCACCGGAATCCTGAGCGGAAAGAAAGAACTTATTGCTGCGGCCAGAATGAGTGCCCCTCCACGAGGATCAAATATTGGCCGTGGAATGAAGGTGAATAAAGAAGAAATATTTGGTTTATATATAGCTTTGGAACATTTTATCAATACAGATCAGGAAAAGGAATGGAAAATGCTGGAGGACAGAATAGCTGTCATTTCGAAAGAAGCTGCATCTGTTCCCGGAGTAAAGGCCGAATTGATTCCTCTGCCATTGATTAATCGTATTCCTACCCTGAATATTTCATGGGATAAATCAAAGATAAAACTGGAAAATCTGGCTGCAGTCCTGAGGAATGGGAATCCGTCTATAGAGGTTATGGGCGGTCCGGGTGGAAGCATTAATGTAACATCCCATATGCTGAAAAAGGATGAGGTAAAAATTGTAGCATCAAGAATAAGGGAGGAGCTTTTCAAATCATTGATTTAGGAACTAGTTCCCAAAAACAGCTTTTCTAATTTTTGTTTTTCGTAAACAGAGCCTTAAACTTTATAAATATTGAATTTTATAATCCTTCCTCTAATCAGGAATGATAAATAATTAATAATAAATAATCTCAATAATGAAACGCAGAGAAATTTTAAAATCCCTCACCCTGCTTCCGCTGGCTGGTGGGATCACAGCGACAGCTGCACCACTGAATAACATGCTTTCTGCTCCAGCAGCGGGCCGTGACCTGTTCAAAGAGCTGGGTATCCGAACTTTTATAAACGCCGCAGGCAATTATACAGTTATGTCGGGTTGCCTTATGCCACCTGAAGTTATGGAAGCAATTAATGGAGCATCAAAGAAATTTGCACTTGTTGATGATGTGCAGGAGAAGGTGGGTGAACGGATTGCACAAATGTGCCATGCCGAAGCCGCATTGGTATCTGCAGGTTGCTGGTCGGCATTGATGCTGGGTATGGCAGGTGTACTGACAGGAATGGATTCAAAGAGAGTTAGTCAGGTTCCAAATCTTGCAGGAACCGGAATGAAATCGGAAGTGATTCTTCAAAAGAGTCATTCGATGGGTTATGATCATGCCCTGACCCAGGCTGGAGTAAAGCTGATCAAAGTCGAAACCCGGGCAGAAGTTGAGGCTGCAATCAATGAGAATACGGCTATGCTTTGGTTTTTGAACCGAGAAGTTCATGTAGGTCAGATCAAGCATGCAGAATGGCTTGAATTAGGTAAAAAGTATAATCTTCCAACAATGATTGATATTGCTGCAGACGTACCACCTGTTGAAAACCTTTGGAAGTTCAATGATATGGGCTTTGATCTGGTTGTAATTTCGGGAGGCAAGGCAATGCGCGGTCCGCAGAGTGCTGGAATTTTAATGGGTAAGAAGAAGTATGTTGATGCGGCTCGTCTGAGCAATAACCCAAGAGGTGGTATTGGTCGCGGACAAAAGGTAAATAAGGAAGAAGTATTTGGCATGTATGCTGCTCTGGAACGTTTTATCAACCTGGATCATAAAAAGGAATGGGAAATGTGGGAAAGAAAAATTGCCTACATAGCGGGTGTTATTAAGTCTATTCCGGGTGTTACAACAGGAACCCATATTCCGGCGACAGAAGATAATAAAATGCCTACTCTTAAAGTTACCTGGGACCCTAATAAAATTAAGCTAACGAATGTTGAAATGGGAGAACGTCTTCGCAAGGGAAACCCTTCCGTAGAGGTAATTTCCTGGGAAGCACCTAATACCCTCCGTTGCGGCATGCATGTTCTTGAAGCAGGAGAAGAAAGAATTGTGGCAAGTCGTTTAAAGGAAGAACTATTGAAGGCTTCAGTATAAATCAAAAAATCAAAAATCAATAAAAATGCAAAAACGTTATTTCTTATTAGCAGCGCTATATTTACTCACTAGTTTTTCAGTTCAGGCACAGACTTATCAAACCTTGCTGAAAGGCGGGCATCTTATCGATGCAAAAAACAACATTAACAAAGTAATGGATGTGGCCATTCAGGATGGTAAAATCGCAGCAGTTGCCGCCAATATAGATCCTAAAATGGCGAAACAGGTGATTGATATCACCGGAAAATATGTAACCCCCGGATTGATCGATATTCACGGACACGTTTTTGCGGGTACTGATCCTGATGGTCAACTTGAAAATGGATTTTCATCACTCCCTGCTGACGGATTTACCTTCCGGGTGGGTGTAACAACAATCGTTGATTGTGGTGATTCAGGAGCTGAGACTTTTGAACTATTCAAGAAAAATGTTATTGACAAATCCCAAACCCGTGTTCTCGCATTTTTAAATATTTCCAGAAAGGGAATGTATGGCAGTGAATTCTCTCTGGAGCAGCAAAATAATAGTTTTTTTGATCCAGTGCTGGCCGCAGATGTAGCCAAACATTACAGTGAATATATTGTAGGATTTAAGGTAGCACACTATCACAAATCTGATTGGGTTGCCGTAGACAGAACAGTTGAAGCAGGAAAACTTGCCAATAAGCCAATTATGGTTGATTTTGGAGGAGCGATCCCGAGATTATCCCTAGAAGAACTTTTCCTTAGAAAAATGCGTCCGGGTGATATTTTTACACATACTTACGGACAAATAATCAAAACAAAGGAGACTATTGTAGATCTTGAAACAAAGAAATTATATCCGCATGTCCTCGAAGCAAGGAAAAGAGGAATCATTTTTGACGTAGGTCATGGTGGTGGAAGTTTTACTTTTTCACAAGCTATACCAGCAACTCAGCAGGGATTCTTCCCGGAAACAATCAGTACAGACTTGCACACCGGTAGCATGAACTCTGCTATGAAGGATCAATTGAATGTGATGTCTAAATTTATGGCTCTTAATATGCCTTTGGCAGATGTAGTTAAAGCCAGTACCTGGTCTGCAGCAAAAGCAATTAACCATGAAGAGTTGGGGCATCTTTCAGTTGGAGCAATTGCCGACATTACTGTATTGAATCTTCGGGAAGGTAAATTTGGATTCTATGATGTTGCCAGGTTCAAAAAAGAAGGAAAAAATTTACTTGAATGCGAAATGACCATTAAAGATGGAAAGATCATGTATGACCTGAATGCATTGTCTTTTCCAATGGCTAAATAAGCCCAGCCACTTGTACAATTGAAAATTTAATCTTTTATAAATAATATATTTTTATACAACATGAAAAAACAAATCACATTTATACTTTTTATACTGTTGGCAAGTGTTCTTGTTTTCAACTCTGTTAAAGCTCAATCTGTTGCTAAAGATCCTGAAACCAGGATCAAAGAACTGGGGATAAAGTTAAGGACTCCAGGCCCACCTTCAGCGAATTTTTTGGGAGCAGTCAGAGTTGGAAATCTGGTATTTCTTTCGGGACAGGGTCCACTGAAGGAAGATGGAAAATTTATGATTGGGAAAGTTGGTAAAGAGTTCAACTTCGAAGAGGCAAAATATGCTGCCCGTTTAACAGGAATAAGCTTATTGGAATCATTAAAAGCTGAAGTAGGTAATCTGAATAATGTGAAGCGGATTGTAAAGGTTTTGGGTATGGTGAATGCAGTACCGGAATTCGATAATCACTCTCAGGTAATCAACGGATTTTCTGACCTGATGGTTGAAGTATTTGGTGAAAATGGTAAACATGCGCGCTCAGCGATAGGATTGGGGTCATTACCGAGAAATATTCCGGTTGAGATTGAGATGATCGTTGAAATGAAAGACTGATTTTTCTTTAGCATAAATATGATCACTTGAAAAAACAAATCACATTTATTCTTCTATTGTTATTAGTAGGTGTTTTCGGAATAAATTCTGTTAAGGCACAAGCTTTGGTAGCAGATCCTGAAACAAGAATCCATGAACTTGGTATCAAGTTAAGGACTCGTGGAGGGAGTTCATCCGGGAGTTTTATTGGAGCTGTTAGGGTGGGTAATTTGGTATATCTTTCGGGTCAGGGTCCATTAATTGAGAATGGTAAATATATAATTGGTAAAGTTGGTAAGGATCTCAATTTTGAGGAAGCCAAAAATGCTGCCCGTTTAACAGGTATTAGTATGTTGGAAGCCCTGAAAGCCAATGTTGGTAATCTGAATAATGTGAAGCGAATTGTAAAAGTTTTGGGTATGGTGAATGCTGTTCCTGAATTTGATGAGCACTCTCAGGTGATCAATGGATTTTCTGATCTGATGGTTGAGGTGTTTGGAGAGAATGGCAAACATGCACGTTCAGCGATTGGACTGGGATCATTACCCAGAAATATCCCGGTAGAGGTTGAGATGATTGTAGAAATGAAGGATTGATTTTTAATATTTAAAAAAATTATAAATATGAAACGTAGAGACGTTATTAAATTTTTATCAGCTGCTCCATTGGCAGGTGGAATAATTGGAAACGGTTTAACAGTGCAGTCAGCATCTGCCGAAGAAGCGACCACTGCAATTGCGGGGCGGGACCTTTTTAAAGAACTCGGACTTAAAACATTTATAAATGCCTCATGCGTTTGTACAACTTTGACCGCTTCTTTGATGCCGCCTGAAGTTACCCAGGCAATTGCTAAAGGTGCTGAAGAATTTGTATTGCTAAATGATGTTCTGGATAAAGTTGGCGCTAAAATAGCTGAGCTTTGTCATGCCGAGGCTGCTACAGTTACCGCCGGTTGCTGGTCGGCATTGGTGCAGGGACTTGCGGGTGCAATGACTGGCATGGACCGTAAAAAAGTGATGCAACTTCCTAATGTAGATGGTATGAAGTATGAGGTGATCCTTCAAAAGGCCCATGCTAATGGATACCATCAGGCATTGACCAATACAGGGGCGAAGCTTATAATCGTGGAAACTTTGGAAGAAGTTGAAGCAGCAATCAATGAAAAGACCGCAATGCTTTGGTTTTTGAACAGGGAATTAAACAAAGGTAAATTGAACTATGAGCAATGGCTTGCTCTGGGTAAAAAGCATAATATTCCAACCATGATTGATATTGCTTCTGATGCACATCCGGTGGAAAATCTCTGGAAGTTCAATGATATGGGTTTCGATATGGTTGCTATTTCAGGTGGTAAGGCAATGAGAGGACCACAAAGTACAGGTATACTCATGGGCAAAAAAGATCTGATAGCAGCATCACGATTAAGTGCACCACCAAATAGCGGAATCTGCCGTGGACATAAAGTGAATAAGGAAGAAATCCTTGCGATGTATGTTGCATTGGAAAGACATATTAAAATGGATCATGAAAAGGAATGGAAAATGTGGGAAGCCAGTATGGCAGTTGTTGTGAATACCATTAAAAATATAAATGGAGTAAAAACCGAAGTTTTTATTCCTGAGATTGCCAATTATACACCAACCTTACACCTTTCATGGGATGATACTAAAATTAAAATGACCGGCAGGCAGCTGAAAGAGCGCTTGTGGAACGGTAATCCGGGTATTGAAGTTATGGGTGGAGGAACAATGGGGGGTAAAAGAGATGGAATTGAACTTTCTGTATGGCAATTAAAACCAGGTCAGGAGAAAATCGTTGCTAACAGAGTTAAAGAAGAGTTATTAAAAGCATCTGTTTAATTTTTTTTAATCAAGTTTTATCTTATCCGATACGATGAATAAGGGTGCGTTTTCTAAACTCTTGATGGGGATTTCAATAGTTAGTTTGTTGATTTCTCTATATATGGCTTCTAATGGCAATATTGCAGAGGCAGGGCCATTTGTTATTGCTTTTTTATTATTACTTGCGATTAGTTTCAGAGGTTTTCCTGTACTTCGCGGACTAACATTTACTACTACTATCCTTTCAGTAGTTGCAACTTCATTGTACTATCCGCAGTATTTCAAAGAATATAACGGATTTGAGTTCGCCACCCTAATTACCCCTCTGATCCAGATAATCATGTTTGGTATGGGATGTTCGATGGGCCTGAAAGATTTTATAGCCCTGGCAAAATCTCCTAAATCAGTTATTGTTGGTGTAATAAGCCAGTACACGATCATGCCTCTGCTTGGTTTTGCTCTTGCTAGTTTTACTGACTTTCCTGCTGAAATCTCAGCTGGAATCATCCTGCTGGGTTGTGCCCCAACATCTGTTACTGCAAGCGTAATGTGTTATCTGGCAAAAGCAAATGTGGTACTCGCAATTACGATTACAGCGATTACAACATTGCTCGCACCTTTCCTTATTCCATTGTTGATGAAAGTACTCGCGGGTGGATTCATTGAAATAAATGTTATGGAAATGATGTGGGGCATAGTCAAAATGGTATTTATACCTATTGGCGCCGGACTTATTTTCAATAAATTCCTGCATGGGAAGGCGAAATGGCTGGATGATTCGATGCCTCTGGTTTCTATGATTGGTGTTGCATTTATTGTTGCGATAATTATGGCTGCAGGAAGGGATAGTATCCTGAATATTGGACTTGAACTGATCATCGTAGTTTTCCTCATGATTCTCTTTGGATTTTTCTTCGGCTATTGGCTGGCAAGACTTTTCAAATTATCTGAATTTGATTGCCGTACAATATCAATTACCACGGGCACTCAGAATGCCGGACTTGTTTCAGGGATTGCAAAAGTTATGGGGAAGATTGCAACGGTAGGACTTGCAACAGCGGTTTGCGGGCCGATTATGGGTTTTTCATCATCTATTCTGGCCTCATACTGGAACAGTAATCCCCCTAAAGAGGAGGCTTCAGCCGGAATGGCAGAAGCTTAAATCCTGAATTTTTGAATTTTTAATATTAGAATACAATATCATGTCTTTTAGAATAGCCCTAATGGGTATCTACCACGAGTCAAATACTTTTGTTCCCCAGGCTACAACTACTGCCGACTTCAGGAACGGAAAATATTTAACTGGTGAAGCGATCAGGAAAGAGTATCAAACCGCCCATAATGAAGTAGGTGGGATGCTGGAAGTAATGGACAAGGAAGGAATGGAAGTTATTCCGATTCTGTTCGCATCTGCAACGCCCGGTGGTGCTCTTTCTGCAAATACGTACAATGGACTGCTGAAAAACATGATGGATGAACTCGACAAAGTTCTGCCTGTTGATGCATGCCTTGTTATCCCTCATGGTGCCGGAGTTTCGGAAGAGTTTCCGGATATGGACGGACATTGGTTAAGCCTGTTAAGAAAAAAGGTTGGTGATTCAGTTCCTATTTTCGGAACTCTTGATTTACATGCAAACGTCAGTCCTCTGATGGTATCTTCCACTAATGCTTTAGTGGCATATAAGGAGAATCCGCATATTGATATGAGACAGCGGGGTGTTGAAGCAGCGAATTTGCTGGTAGATTATTTAAAGGGAAAGACAAATCCGGTTCAGGTTTTGGTCCAGGTTCCTCTTGCTATCAGTATTGAGCAACAGTTAACAGCAAATGAACCTTGTAAAAGTCTTTATGCTTATGCAAATGAATTAAGCAGGGACCCTGAGATTTTATCCCTCAGTATTCAGCACGGTTTTCCTTACGCTGATGTGGAAGAAATGGGGACCTCAATAATTGTGGTAGCCAATGGGAACAGGGAGAAAGCACTTGAGATTGGCAAGAAACTGGAGACTTATATTCTTGATAGAAGGGAAAGTTTTGTAGGAGTTAAAAACGATATTCAATCTTCTTTGGAGATGATTGATAAAAGTGAGAAACCGGTTTTGTTACTCGATATGGGTGATAACGTAGGCGGAGGTGGTCCTGCAAATAATTGCTGCATTTTGGAAGCCTTCGAAGAAAGTAAAAAGTACAAATATTTTGTTTGTATTTATGACCCTGAAGCGGTTCGAATGGCAGGAAACCATCAGCCGGGAGAGTGGTTTGAGCTGATTATAGTTGGTACTGGGAATGATGGAATAAGAACCTACAGGCTTAAAGTAAAATTACTTAGGGTAACAAATGGTGAATTCCAGGAAAGCAATCCAAGGCATGGCGGACAGATCAATTTTAATATGGGTAAAACAGCCGTAGTTGCCACTGAGCAGGGAAGTCAAATCATGCTGACCACACTAAGAGTAATGCCCTTCAGTTTACAGCAATTAATTTCTCAAGGGGTTCAACCTTCTGATTTTGATGCAATAGTTGCTAAAGGGGTGAATGCTCCGATTGCGGCCTATGCACCGGTTTGTCCGACAGTTATTCAGGTAAATACTCCAGGAGTGACCCAGGCGGATATGACCCTGTTTAAATTTGAACACAGGAGAAAACCTTTGTTTCCTTTTGAAAATAATTAACATACAAGATAATATTTTAATAAATAATTAAATTCTTTCTCATTTGAGAAAGAATAATTTAAACTGATTTATAATGAACAGACAGGTGATTAACAAAAGCAGAAGCAAAGCAGCTTTTCTGATCTTTGGATTGGCATTTTTACTAATCCTTCAGAATCTGCAGGTACATGCTCAGGCAGCAAAAGATAATCTGCGTCCTGCAGCGCTTGGAAAGAATGGTATGATTGCGACCGCAAATCCGCTCGCAACGCTTGCAGGCCAGAAGATTTTAGTGAAAGGTGGAAATGCAATCGATGCCATTGTTGCAGCGGCCGCTTCCCTTAATGCTGCAGAACCTTATATGTCTGGTACTGCTGGTGTGGGGTATATGTTATTCTACTCTGCAAAAGAAAACAGGGTCAGATCTCTGGTTTTTGGAGGCTGGGTTCCTGAAACTTTCAGAATCACAAAATTTAAAACAGATGTTAAAGTTGCAGATGGTGCCGGTCATGGTGCTATGGAAAGTATAGGGCCAAGAATTGCCTCTGTTCCCGGGAATCTTGCTGGCTGGGCAAAGGCATTGAAAGATTACGGAACAATGCCGCTTTCTGAAGTATTCGAAAGTGCAATTGACTATCTTGAAAATGGGGTTCCAATCACCGAATTTGATCAGGCAATGTGGGCAGGAACTGTAAAGAGGATTGCTCCTCATGCTGAATCAAGAAAGATTTTCTTTAAGAATGATAAAGATCCGTTCGTAATCGGTGATTATTTTACAAACAAGCCTCTGGCAAAAACGATGAGAAGGATTGCAAGTGAAGGGATTGATGTTTTTTACAAAGGAGAGATTGCCAAAGAAATGGCTGCGGCATTTGCCCGTGATGGAGGTTTTATCACTGAAAAAGACCTGGCTTCAGTTCCTGATAAAGTACAGTGGGTCGATCCTATCTCTATTAAATACCGGGATTATACAGTTTACAATAACCCCCCTCCGGGAATGGGTCTCCAGCAGCTACAAACGTTGAAGATCATGGAAGGTTTTGATCTGCAAAAGATGGGACATAACAGCGTGGACTATCTGGCACATTTGCTTGAGGCGGTTAATTTGAGCAGAATTGATTCTGATAAATATATTGGTGACCCGAAATTCGTTAATGTTCCCGTGGATATGTTGCTTTCTGATGCATATATAAACAAACAACGTGAAAAGGTTATTGCTAAAGTGAAAGAAAGAAAAGCCGGATTAAAGCCTGAGACTTCTCAAAACATTAGCCCGGATGCAGTTGACGATCCTAATGCAGCCAAATACAGATACGCAACAACAAGTCTGTCAGCAGTTGATAAATGGGGTAATGCAGTGGTAATTATTCAGACTCACGGCGGAGGATTTGGATCAGGTTATGTTGCAGGAAATACCGGTGTGGTATTTAACAGTGCATTGGATTGGATGACACTGGAGCCGGGTAAAGCAAATACTGTTGCTCCAGGCAAAGCTGTTGGGTGGTGTATAGGTGGGATGATGCAATTTCATAAGGACGGCAAACCTCAGTTAATTGTAGGTTCACCTGGTAGTTTCGGTATTTTACAATCTGTTCCTCAGGTTGCTATGAATAACATAGACTTTGGAATGAACATTCAGGATGCGATCAGTGCACCCCGCTTCAGGTGGAAAGATGAATTGGGATCAGTACCGGCAAAGGAAATTATTATGGAAACCAGGGTACAACCAGGTGTTATCAAAACCTTAAGAGGAATGGGATATGTGATAGATACGAGCCTGGGCGATTGGTCAATGACTGTAGGAGGAGCTCAGGGAATTACCATTGACCATAAAACAGGCTGGCTTATGGGTGGTGCAGATCTGAGAAGGAATGGTTATGCAGTAGGCTGGTAGTATGAAGCCAGGACAAAATACCCCACGTAGAGATTTTTTAAAGAAATCTTTATTCACAGCTGCCGGAATGAGTGTAATTCCTGGCTTTTTACATGGTAAAGATGGACAAATTACTTCTGTGACAGATCAGATGTCAAGAGCATTGGCAGGTAAGGATGGGATTAAGAATATTGCATTTATTACCCATATATATAGAAACAGTGCTCATGCAGATGTCATTGGAACCAAACTATTTCTTGGCATTCCTATGGATGAAGGTATGGTAACTCCTCAGGTAAAAATAGTTTCTGTATATATTGAACAGATTGGGGCAAATGATACCGGCGTTAGAATCGCAAAAATGAACGGTGCTACAGTTTATAATTCAGTTGAAGATGCATTAACTCTAGGTGGTGATAAACTTGCTGTAGATGCTGTAGTCTACATCGGTGAGCATGGCGAATATCCCTATAACAGATTAGGCATGAAGCTATATCCTCGTATGAATTACCTTGAAAGGATATTCAGAGTTTTTGATGCATCTAAAAGATCAGTACCTGTATTTACCGATAAGGCACTATCTTACAGTTGGTTAGATAGTAAATGGATATACGATCGGGCGAAGGAGTTGGATGTACCAATGATGGCAGGATCCTCTCTGACCTATTGCTGGAGAGATAAACCATTAGTTCATCCCATTGGTGTCAAAATATCTGATGCGGTTGCCATTGGCTATGCCTCATTGGATGCATACGGTTTCCACGCAACTGAAATTCTACAATGTATGGTTGAGCGAAGAGCAGGTGGCGAAACTGGTGTGAAAAGTGTTGAAGGTTTGAAAGGAGATGAGGTATGGAAGGCTATGGATGACGGTAGAATTTCTCAAAAGGTAGTTGATGCTGCTTGTGATGCTATCAAGGGTAAGGCTAGCGGGAATATGCGCGAGATTGTGAAAACACCTTATGCTGTCATTATCAATTATTTAGATGGTACTAAAGGAGCAATCATGATGCTCGATAAATATGTTAATTCTGGCTGGGCTTATGCTGCAAAGACTTCAAATGGATTGGTTGCGACTGAAATTGTGGGTGATAATAGCATGAGTTACTCTCACTTTAGTTATCTCGCATTGAATATTCAAAAGTTTATAGTGAGTGGACCTATCGCTCCAATTGAAAGGAATTTACTGACAAGCGGGATTATAGACATGGGAATACGTTCACTCTTAGAAGGTAAAGTCAAAGAGACTCCTTTTCTGAAAATTAAATATTCAGCAGCAGGATATGAACCAATCAGGCCAACATCACCCAAGCCAATTGGTCAAAGTATTGGCCCTTGGCCTCCAAAGGGATACGAATTTATTATTCCTGATGCCTTTAAGAAATAGTAAAATATCAAACTCAGGTAAATAGAAGCATCTCTAAAAGGTATTTTAATTTAGAACTAAAATTTAAATCATAATATAATATGAAATCAGAAAAAAATAATCCACGCAGAGATTTTATAAAGAAATCTATGATAGCTGCTGCAGGAATGAGTGTTATCCCGGGCTTTGTACTGGGTGAAAATGGAGAAATCACAGATATAACTGAGCAATTGTCAAGAGCCCTTGCCGGTCAGGATGGGATTAAGAAAGTTGCATTCATAACCCATATATACAGAAATAGTGCCCATGCTGATGTTATCGGCACCAAACTTTTTCTTGGTATTCCAACTGATGAGGGGATGGTAGCTCCTCAGATAAAAATTGCTTCGGTATATATTGAGCAGGTTGGTGCGAATGACACAGGTATCAGAATCGCGAATATGAATAATACGCCGGTCTATCCCACAGTTGAAGAAGCTTTAACCCTTGGTGGAGATAAACTTGCTGTTGATGCAGTGATTTATGTGGGTGAACATGGTGAATATCCTTATAACCGATTGGGAATGAAATTATATCCACGTATGAATTACCTTGAAAGGATATTCAGGGTATTTGATGCATCTAAAAGATCCGTACCTGTATTTACTGATAAGGCATTATCTTACAGTTGGTTAGATGCAAAATGGATATATGACCGTTCAAAAGAATTAAATGTTCCAATGATGGCAGGATCTTCTTTACCTTATTGCTGGAGAGATCCGAATCTGGTTCATCCTATAGGTGTTAAAATATCTGAAGCAGTGGCAATTGGTTATGCATCATTGGATGCTTATGGATTTCACGTTACTGAAATTCTACAATGTATGATAGAACGGAGAGCAGGTGGTGAAACCGGTGTTAAAAGTGTGGAGGGCTTAAAAGGAGATGATGTATGGAAAGCGATTGACTCAGGTAAGATTTCACAGAAGTTGGTTGATGCAGCTTGTGATGCCATAAAGGATAAGATGAGCGGGAATATGCGTGAGATTGTTCCTATACCTTATGCTGTTATTGTTAATTATAATGATGGAACAAAAGGTGCAATCCTGATGCTCGACAAATATGTCAAGACAGGCTGGGCATATTCTGCAAAGACCTCAAAAGGAATTGTTGCGTCTGATTTTGTACTTGCTGGCGGTCCCAATTACGCTCATTTTAGTTATCTGACTTTAAACATTCAGAAATTTATTGTAAGTGGGCCTGTCGCACCGATTGAGCGAAATTTATTGACAAGTGGAATCATTGATATGGGAATACGTTCACTTGAAGAAGGTAAAGTAAAGCTGACACCTTTTTTAGATGTTAAATATTCTGCAGCCGGATATGAGTCGATCAGGCCTACTGCTCCACGTCCAACAGGACAAAGTATTAGTCGTTTTCACCCTAAAGAATATGAGTTTATGATTCCGGATGCATTTAAGAACAAATGATAGTCATTTCGTGAAAATATGATAGTCATTTCGTGAAAATTTATTTAATCAGCTGATACTTTTTTTAAAATATACCAGAAATAATACGTGTTTAATTTGGAAAATCAGTAAAAAGTCAAGAATATGCATCGTATTTAAACAACACCCAATTTAAAAGCAAAATTCAATAAAAATGAAAGTCAATTTTAAAAACTTATACGGGACTAATCTTCGCACAAAGCTAACTGCTTTTTTAGGTCTGGCATTTCTGATCACGATCAGTTTTATTAACTCAGGAGGGCCGGGTGGACTACCACAGGGTGATCCTGATAATGGCGGACTTGCACTTCCCGGCGATTTTGAGGCGGTTGTAGTTGCTGATTCTCTCGGCCGTGCAAGACATCTTGCAGTTAATAAGAATGGAGATATTTATGTTAAATTAAGAGTGCCTGATGCCCAAAAACGTGGTAGTGTTGCCTTAAGAGACAATAATAACGATGGTAAAGCAGATATCATTGAGTATTTCGGAAGCTATCCTGATACCGGAAATTATGGAACTGCTATGCGTATTCATAAAGGTTATCTGTATTTCAGTACTGCCGGCGAGGTTTTAAGAACCAAGCTGACTCCGGGAAAATTAGTTCCTGAAGGTAAAACAGAAACTATTGTTGTTGATAATTATAAAAGGGGAAAATATTCTCATATAGCAAAGCCAATTGCCTTTGATAATAAAGGAAACATGTATGTTCCATTTGGTTCCCCAAGTGATGTTTGCCAGATTGCAGATAGACAACCCGGCTCTATGGGTCAAATGCCTTGCCCTGAATTGAAAGAGCATGCTGGTGTTTGGAAATTCAGTGAGAGTAAATTAAACCAGAAGCAAAGTGACGGTACCATGTATGCTACAGGTATTCGCAGTATTGTAGGTATGGCATGGAATAAAGTGGATAACTCTTTGTATGCAATGCAGCATGGTCGTGATGATTTTTCCAGAACATGGTCAAATCTTTACACTTCATGGCATAGCGCTTTATTACCTTCTGAAGAGTTTCTGAAAGTTCCTGAAGGTTCTGATTCTGGTTGGCCATACTACTATTATGATTTTATGCAGGGTAAAAAATTATTAAACCCTGAATACGGTGGTGATGGTAAAAAAGAAGGTGATGCCGCTAAATACAATATGCCAATTATTGGATTCCCGGGCCACTTTGCTCCAAACGATTTACTTTTCTATACCGGAAATCAATTCCCTGAGCGTTATAAAAACGGAGCATTTGTAGCTTTCCATGGCTCCACTATTCGTGCGCCATATCCTCAGGGAGGTTATTGTGTAGCCTTTGTTCCATTTATAAATGGTAAATTTTCAAGTGAATGGGAATTATTTGCTGATGGATTTGGTGGGGTAGATACAATCGTTTACACTTCTGATGCTAAATACCGCCCGATGGGTCTTGCACAAGGTCCTGATGGATCTCTTTACATGAATGATAGTGAGAAAGGAAAGATTTGGAGAGTAATGTTCAAAGGTGATAAGAAAAAATTTGGTACCAGCCAGCTTGCTGGAATGGCAGCCCGTAAATTAACTTCACCAAATGTTAAAAGTCCAGACTTCGATAAAGATAATTTGATGAAAGGTCAATTGGTTGCAGGTGCAAAATTATATAATACCTATTGTGCATCATGTCATCAGCAGAATGGCAAAGGTGATGGAACACGTTTCCCTCCGGTAGCAGAATCTGAGTGGGTAAATGGCGATAGAAGAAAGTTAATTGAATTAGTACTTAACGGTCTTTCAGGTCCAATTACGGTTAAAGGTGTTGGATATAATGAAGCAATGCCTCCTCATGGTTATCTTAAGGATACTGAAATCGCACAGATATTAACTTATGTCAGGTCCAGCTTTGGAAATAACTCAAGTGCAATCACCCCAAATGAAGTGTCCAGATATCGCGCCAGACGACAATAGATAAATATAGAGCATGAAATTTATCACCTATCTGTTATTTATATCTCTGTCTTTCTTAATGAAAGGCGGAGATATTCTTTCTTCTGAGAAGCCAGGCTTATCTTCAGCATCTGCTTCTCAAACAAAGCCGGCTGAAGATAAAAAGTATAAGGTTTCTAAATTGAAGGGGGCTTTAACCATTAATGCAGACTGGAATAAGGCACAATGGAAGAATATAGAAACGATTAAAATCGAAAACTATATGGGTACAATTCCACCGTTTAAACCAACGGTTGAAGCCAAAATGATGTATGATAATGATAACGTTTATGTGATCTTTCGTGTTAAAGACCGTTTTGTTAAAAGTGTAGTGCAGGAGTATAATGGCAATGTGTCGGGCGATTCCTGTGTAGAATTTTTCTTCGCTCCTGATTCTTCGCTCCCATTAAGTTATTTCAATCTGGAAATTAATGCCGGAGGTACACCTTTGATTTTTTATATTAAACATCCTTATCCTGCAACACCTTATGTAAAACTTCAAGCAAGTGAAATTGAAGAAATTGAAATTGCACATTCTTTACCATCAAAGGTTGATCCTGAGATTACAGAACCGGTAACCTGGACCATTGAATACAGAATCCCTTTGTCAATGTTGGCTAAATTCTCAAATGTTAGCCGTCCTGCACCGGGTGTAGTTTGGAAAGCCAATTTTTATAAAACAGGAAGCAGGACATCAAATCCGAATTATATTACCTGGAATGTAGTGGATAATCCCAGACCGAATTTTCATCTTCCCCAGTTTTTCGGAACATTGATATTCCAGTAATTTATCGATTGTGCCCGGTTTAAATGAGATGGAAAAACTGGTAGTAATAGGCTGCGGTACCATGGGTCATTCCATTGCCCTGAATGCTGCCTGGGCGGGTATGCCGGTGAAAATGTATGGTGTTGATACAAATGATATCCAAAATGGATTGTCAGGTGTCACCGATAAATTAAACACGCTTTTTAAAAACGATCTAATCAGTAAAGATCAGAAAGACCAGATACTCAATAGAATTACAGGAACAGATTTACTGTCAGAAGCTGTTGATGGTGCTACTTTTATCATTGAATGTATCCCTGAAGTTCTGGAGCTTAAGAATGATCTTTTTAGAAAACTGGATCAAATGTGCAGTGATGAGGTTATTCTTGCAACAAATACTTCCGGACTGAGCCCAAGCCGTATTGCTTTGAATTTAAAGCATCCCGAAAGGACGCTTGCAACACATTTTTGGAATCCTGCTCATCTTATTCCTCTGGTAGAAGTATTAAGAGCTGAATTTACAGATGATAAAACTTTCAACAGGGCGATCAAGATGTTGAAGTTCATGAATAAAAAGCCGATCGAAGTTAAAAAGGAAGTGCCCGGACTCGTTGGAAACCGTCTTCAGTTTGCACTTTTCAGGGAGGCGCAATATCTTCTGGAACAAGGCATAGCAAGTAAAGAAGATATCGATGCAGCAGTAACTTACAGTATCGGGCGAAGGTTGCCTGTAACCGGTCCTCTGCTCTCTGCGGATATGGGTGGACTGGATGTTTTCGCTTCTATCTCTGATTACCTTTTCAAAGATCTGAGTAATGCAGATCAGTCATCAGCAAATTTGAAAGATTTGGTTTCCCAAGGACATTTTGGGCAAAAAAATGGAGCAGGATTTTATTTCTGGGATGAGAAGTTTTCGAAAGAAATGAATCAGAAAAGGGAAGAGCAGCTTATCCGTTTTTTAAAAGAGGATATCAATTAAAACAGAAACATATAACATTAAATAATGTGAACCAATATAAATTGGTCTCATATTCAATAAATTAACAAAATCTACATGAAAAGTTTAGACTATTCCAAATCAGCCGAATTACTTGGAAGGGCAAAGAAAGTACTTGCCGGGGGCGTTTCTTCAGAATTTAGAAAATACAATCATCCGCATGCGATATTTTATACGCATGGTAAAGGAAGCCACCTTTTTGATGTGGACGGGAATGATTACCTGGATTTTACCTTAAGCCAGGGACCACTGATTCTGGGTCACTCACACCCTCATGTCTTAAAATCGGTAAATGAATATTCAGAACTTGGTCAGCTTTATGCCGGGCAGCATATCAAAGAAATAGAGCTTGCCGAAAAAATAAATAAGCTGATTCCTTCAGCAGAACTAATGCGTTTCTGTCTTGATGGTTCTGAGGCAGTTCAAACTGCTTTCAGGGTTGCCAGAGCCAAGACAGGAAAGCAAAAATTTCTTCGCTTTGAAGGACATTATCATGGATGGCTGGATAATGTGGCCTGGGGAATTTCTACTCCATCTGCCGAAGCCCTCGGAAGCAGGGAGAATCCAAATGTGTATCCATGGTCTGCCGGAATACCAGATCATTCAAAAGATGAGTTCATCATACTTCCATGGAATGATATCGAACTGGTGAAGAAAACTCTTGCAGAGCGTCATACTGAGATTGCTGCGATAATTACTGAGCCAATTATGTGTAATAATGGTTGTATTATGCCTGAAGAAGGTTTTCACGCCGGTTTGCGCAGTTTATGTGATCAATATGGGATTGCACTGATCTTTGATGAGGTAATCACTGGTTTCAGGATGAGTCTTGGTGGTTCCCAGCAATATTTCGGAATTACTCCTGACATGTCAATTTTCGCAAAAGCAATGGGTAGCGGATACCCGATCAGCGCAATTGTCGGAAAAAGAGAGTGGATGGGACTGATTGAAGAAGCCAAAGTGATTCATGCAGGAACGATGAACTCAAGCAATCCGACTATTGCGGCCGCTTTGGCAACTATTGAAGTTCTTGAACAGGAGAACCCATACGAAAGAATGTTCAGACTTGGAAACAAGCTAATCAATGGACTCAGAGAGGCAGCAACTGGCAATAATCATAATTTACTGGTTCAGGGTCCGGGCCCGATGTTCAATATCGGTTTCACTGATCTTAAAAAAGTGAAGGATTATCGTGATACCCTGACTTATGATAAGGCAAAGCTGGGTAAATTCATTGCTGCAATGCATGATGAGCGCATCAGGATCATCGGCAGAGGATTATGGTATATTAGCACCGCCCATACTGAGGCTGATATTGACCACGCGATAGCAGTATCCAAGCGTGTTTTGAGTACTATGTAATTAATAGCTTTTCTTTGGAATTTGTATTCCATTAGAAATTATTTCAATTTAGAGGTCTAAACAAAGAATATGGATACTGGGAAGCTTTTGGAGGCTATTCTGCCAAAAGAACGAATAAAATGCCGCTTAATTGACCTTGTTGCTTATGCGTCTGATGCAGGGTTTTATTATCTGAGACCAAAAGCAGTTGTTCAGCCGGTTAGTGAAAAGGAAATTATCTCGCTCCTTGAATTTTCTCATCGGAATAAAATTCCGATGACCTTTAGAACAGGAGGGACCAGCTTGTCGGGTCAATCAATAACTGATGGTATTCTGGTAGATCTGAGCCAGTACTGGAATCAATTGCTGATAGAAGAGAATGGGAGCCTTGTAAGGGTACAGCCGGGGATTACCGGTTCAATGGTTAATACCTTCCTAAGAAAGCATAAGCGTAAAATAGGACCTGATCCATCCAGTATCGACTCAGCAATGATCGGCGGGATTCTTTCAAATAATTCTAGCGGGATGTGCTGCGGGGTAAGCCTGAATTCTTATCATACCACAAAACACATTCGTTTTATTCTCCCCTGCGGTAAAAGCTTTTCAACCGAGGTCAAAGCAGATTACCACCGTTTTAAGGAGGAATGTCCGGATATCTATTCCACATTATTAAACTTAAAGAATCAGATTGCTGAGAATGCTGCTCTTTCACAGAGAATCAGAACAAAATATCTCACTAAAAATACGGTTGGGTATTCCCTGAATGCCTTTATTGATTATTCCGATCCGCTTGATATTCTTTCTCACCTGCTGATAGGTGCAGAGGGTACGCTTGGTTTCATTGCTGAGGCAGTGATGGAAACCGTACCCGACTATCCGTTCAAATCGACCGCATTTATCTACTTTGAGACTATTTATTCTGCCTGTCAGGCAATCGGCCCTTTAACTGCATCAGGGGCAGAGGCCGTTGAATTAATGGACAGAGCATCTCTAAGGTCGATCGAAGATTTGAAAGGTGCTCCCGGGATATTGAAAACTCTGCCTGAAACTGCGGCAGCATTATTGGTTGAATATCAGAGTAACAGCAAGGAAGAATTACAGGCTAAAATTGACAGCCTCCTGCCTCATACCAGCTCATTTTTGCTACTGGAGCCTATTAGCTTTACAGAAGACCCATACATTCAGGCCTTTTACTGGAAACTCCGCAAGGGAATGTTTCCGGCAGTTGGCGCAGTTCGGGCAAGCGGGACGACCGTAATTCTGGAAGATATTGCTTTCCCTGTTGCTAAACTTGGAGATGCTATACTCGATTTGCATGTTCTCTTTGAAAAGTATGAATATGAAAATGCGATCATCTTCGGCCATGCCAAGGATGGTAATATTCACTTTGTAGTGACTCAATCCTTTAATTCAGCTGAGGAAGTTGTACGCTACGATAAATTCTTAAGGGAAGTCGTTGAGCTGGTTGTCGATAAATATGATGGTACGCTGAAGGCTGAACATGGCACCGGCAGAAACATGTCGCCATTTGTTGAGACAGAGTGGGGCGCTGAAGCTTATCAGATCATGAAGAGCTTGAAGCAGGTGGTAGATCCGCAGAATCTGCTGAATCCCGGAGTTATTATCAATGAAAACAAGAATGCACATTTGCACGACCTGAAATCTTTGCCAAGTGTTGAGCAGGAAGTCGACAGATGTATTGAGTGTGGTTATTGTGAGCATAAATGTCCGAGCCGGAATGTAACCCTTACCCCAAGACAGAGGATTGTTGTCAGAAGGGAGCTTGCCTTACTAAAATCCAAAGGTAATACAGGTGAGCATGCCGAACTTGTTCATCAGTTTCAATACGATGGACTTGATACCTGCGCTGTTGACGGACTCTGTGCAACGAGTTGTCCGGTAGACATAAATACCGGCGATCTGGTTAAACGATTGAGAAGAGAAAGCCATTCTGGTTTTTCTAATCAGGTAGCGCTTTTTGTCTCAAAGAACTTCCGCCTGGTAACTTATATTGTAAATTTTGCACTAGAGGCAGGTACATTTATCAATAAGGTCTTCGGAAAGAATTCAATGAACCTGCTGACAAAGGGGATAAAAAAGATCATTCCGGCATTTCCGCTATGGAGTAATCAATTGATTGTAAGTGGCTCTATTTCAGGAAAATACAAGCATTCTATTGCCCCTGAAACTAGTAATGGCCCGACAGTAGTTTATTTCCCAACCTGTATTTCAAGGGTAATGGGTGGCGTCACAGGTAAAAAGAATATCCCGGATACTTTTTTAAGTGTATCATCCAAATCCGGGATTCAGGTCATCATTCCTGAGGGAATTGAATCACTTTGCTGCGGGCAGCTTTTTTCTTCAAAGGGATATAATCTGGCGTATGCAGATAAGGTTAATGAGACTATCGAAAAGCTCTGGACAATAACTAATGGAGGAATGTTGCCTGTAATTCTGGATGTAACTTCCTGTTCCCATACCCTTCAGCAATGTCGTCCGGTTTTGAGTGATAGTAACAAGGAGAAGTATGATCGCCTGAGTATTTTAGATAGCATTGATTACCTCCATGATTATGTGATGCCTGCCTGCGGACCTGTTGAAAAGAAGGGAACCGTTGTACTTCATCCGGTTTGTTCTTTACAAAAAATGGGCCTTGAGAGGAAGTTTGTTGCAGTTGCATCTCATTTTAGTAATACCGCAGATGTTCCGGTTCATTCCGGATGTTGTGGAATGGCAGGAGACCGGGGTTTTCTTTATCCTGAGCTGACTGCTTCGGCAACTGCTCCTGAAGCCATGGAAGTCAAAAAGGGTTCTTATGAAGGCTATTATTCTTCTGGTAAGACCTGTGAGATCGCAATGTCTGAAGCGGTGGGTAAGAACTACGAGTCTGTTCTGTACCTTGCAGATGAATGCATAAAGAATTAGATCGCATATCCATTTAAACAAAATAGTGAGGGCTCTATGAATTGAAGAATGTTTTGATCACGGGAAGCACCAGTGGCATCGGCTTGGGTATTGCGATAGAATTTGCAAAATCAGGATATAACCTTGCTTTTCACGGGCTGGAAAATGATGGTGCTGAGATTGCTGCTGAGATTGGAATGCAATATCAAATCAAAACTTTTTTCTCCTCAGCTAACCTGCTTGTACCTGCAGAGATTTCATCAATGATAAAAGAGGCATCAGCACACCTGGGTGATATAGATATTCTGGTGAATAATGCCGGGATTCAGTATGTATCACCTGTTGAGGATTTCCCATTGAATAAATGGAATGATATCATTAATGTAAACCTTACCGCTGCTTTTTGTACATCTCAGGCTGTTTGGAAGAGTATGAAAGCCAAAAAATGGGGAAGGATCATCAATATCTCCTCTGCACATGGTTTAGTGGCATCAGAAAACAAATCTGCTTACGTAGCCTCCAAACACGGACTTATCGGATTGACCAAGACCCTGGCACTGGAAGGTGCAAACTTTGGAATAACAGTGAACGCTATCTGCCCGGGTTTTGTTAAAACCCCATTGGTAGAAAAGCAAATCACAGATCTGGCAAAGCAACAGAATATCCCCGAAGCCGATGTGATTCAGAAAAATATTTTACAAAAGCATGCTGTCAAAAACTTTGTCAGCCCCGAGGAGATTGCTGCCCTTGCCTTGTTTTTAGCTTCCGAAAATGCTTCAATGATTACAGGTACTTCGATGCCTGTTGATGGGGGCTGGACGGCGCAATAACAATTACCTCAACCTCTCCGCCGATTTGATCAGTTTCTCATCACTTCTGATTCCCCTGAGTGCCAGAATAACAAACAATACACTCAATGATGGAAGTATGACTCCAAGTCCGTAGTTTTCAGTTTGTAAGGTGATATTCCCAAGTACCTGCTTTGCAGTTTGAACCATCCAGAAACTAAAGCCCAGAATACCTGCGATGCAGATATAGCAAAGCATCATTTGCTTTTTCCTGTTTTTAAATAGAAAAATAGCCAGAAAGGGGATTAATCCAAGTATGACTGTTACTATGGTTAAGGCCAGAAAAGGTTCAGTCTGAACGATATTTCCTCCGATACTTTCATAGACACCGGTTACTTTTACAGCCTTTGAAGTGCCATCAGAATTGATAGCCTGCAAATAAGGAAATAGAAACAGACTGAAAATCGCAGCGGTAGCAAAAAATAGCCAGATGGTTTGTACTCGTTGTAGCATGGGTTGATAATTTGAAACAAATATAAATATTTTAGCCTTGGGATTATTCATTCATGCAATGTATTGAAGCTGCGGTTGAGTATCTTTGGCATTTCAATATTAGTTTAGAGATTGGATACAACACAGCGATATTTTCTGGAACTGGCATACAATGGTACGGCCTATCATGGGTGGCAGATTCAGCAGAATGCCCTTTCAGTTCAGGAATTGATCAACAAAGCATTGTCTACAATTTGCAGGCAGGAAATTGAAACCCTTGGATGCGGCCGCACTGATACCGGAGTACATGCCCGGCAGCTTTTTGCACATGCGGATTTTCCTGTTAATATTGATGTCATGAATCCTAGATTTCTGCTCAGTATTAATGCGATGCTTCCTTATGATATTGTGATCAAAAGGTTCATCAAAGTTGCGCCAGAGGCTCATGCCCGTTTTGATGCAAGTTTACGTTCTTATGAGTATCATATTCATTTTTCAAAAGACCCATTCCTTCACAATTTATCATGGCTTTTGCGTGATAAACCAGATATAGGCTTGATGAATAATGCCGCAGCATTGATGATGGAGTACCGTGATTTCAGCTGCTTCAGCAAGTCAAATACCCAAACTTTTACCAATAACTGTGTAATTAGCAGAGCGGAATGGCTTCCTACCGATAATGGTATTGTTTTTCATGTTTCTGCCGATCGCTTTCTTCGGAATATGGTTCGGGCAATTGTCGGAACGCTGGTGAGAATAGGTAAAGGGGAAATGAATGTGGATGATATTCACAGTATTATCGAAAGTAAGGATCGCTCGAATGCCGGAGAATCTGTACCAGCCTGTGGTTTATTCCTAACAGAAGTGAAGTACCCTTATATTACAGATGAAATTTAAATGCCGGGTTTAGTTTAAAAAATAAATGATCGAAAATACAAATGGCTAAGGTTAGCGGTAATGCAGTAGATATAAACCTGTTGAGAAGGGTATTCCGGTACGTTACTCCTTATCGTGGTATATTTATCTGGTCAATCGTTTTAACAATATTACTTGCCATTCTGGCTCCGCTTCGTCCATGGCTGATTCAATTTACACTCGACCGATATATTCTTTTAAATGACCATGCCGGCTTAATTGATATGAGCCTTTTGATGGTAGGGCTATTATTGATTCAGACTGTCGTTCAGTATTTTCATACCTTTTTTACAAATATTTTAGGCCAGTCGGTAATTAAGGATCTGCGTGTTAAAGTATTCAATCATATTAGCAGTCTTAGGCTAAAATATTTTGACCGTACACCTATAGGTCAGTTAATTACCAGAACGGTATCAGATCTCGAAACTATTGCAGATATATTTTCTGAGGGACTTATTGTAATTGTTGGTGATATACTGCAG
Organism: Sphingobacteriales bacterium 16-39-50; assembly: GCA_002257025.1. GTDB lineage: Bacteria > Bacteroidota > Bacteroidia > Sphingobacteriales > Sphingobacteriaceae > Daejeonella. The sequence continues at coordinate 96,285 of NCHA01000007.1, forward strand.
GTAATTGCCATCATTGGCGTGATGCTTTATGTTGACTGGGAACTGACCCTGGTCGTATTGATTCCAATGCCTTTGCTGATCATGGCTTCCCTGGTTTTTAAGGAAGCAATAAAATCGGCATTTCAGGATGTCCGGACTCAGGTGGCAAATCTGAATACCTTTTTGCAGGAGCATATCACCGGAATAAGAATCATTCAATATTTCGCCCGGGAAGATCAGGAGATGAAGAAATTCAAAGAGATCAACTCAAAACACCGTGATGCACATATACGGTCTAACTGGTATTATTCTATTTTCTTCCCTGTAGTCGAGATCATTTCTGCTGTTTCAATCGGACTTCTGGTATGGTATGGATCAAAATCGATCCTTTCGGATGATATCAGCCCGGGAGTGGTTGTTTCTTTCATCATGTATATTAATATGCTGTTCAGGCCGATCCGTGAACTTGCTGATAAGTTCAATACACTTCAAATGGGTATGGTAGGTGCAGAACGTATTTTTAATGTGCTTGATACTGATGAGCAGACAGAAGACAAAGGCACCATGCATCCTGAAAAATTGGAAGGCGATATTGAATTTAAGAATGTTTGGTTTGCCTATAACGATGAGAATTGGGTATTAAAGGATATTTCTTTCCATGTTAAACCAGGAGAAACGCTGGCATTGGTTGGGGCAACCGGAGCGGGAAAATCATCCATAATCAATATTTTGAACCGTTTTTACGAAATCAATAAGGGAAGTATATTGGTTGATGGAAATGATATCCGCGAGTATCAATTAAGTTATCTGAGGTCACATATTGCGACTGTTTTGCAGGATGTATTTCTTTTTTCTGATTCCATTGCCAATAATATCAATCTGAGTAACGAGGAGATTGGCAGGGAGAAGCTCATTCAGGCAGCAAAAGAGGTGGGCGCTTATGAATTTATTATGAAACTTCCCGGAGGCTTCGATTATGATGTGATGGAGCGGGGCGCAACCTTGTCTGCCGGGCAGGCTCAGCTGATTTCATTTATCCGGGCAATGGTATATGATCCACAGATTCTGGTGCTGGATGAAGCTACCGCCTCTGTAGATACCGAAACAGAAGAGCTTATTCAGCATGCAATCAATAAATTAATGCAGGGCCGAACTTCTATTGTAATTGCTCACCGCCTTTCAACCATACAAAATGCCGATCGGATCATTGTGCTGGATCATGGTGAAATCAAGGAAATGGGTTCTCATCAGCAGCTTTTAAAATTAAATGGCTTTTACAGGAAGTTGTACGATCTTCAGTTTAATTCAGAAGGCATAGCAAAACCTTAATTTTTAGCTTACTGATCCTGAAAAATAAATTAACTTCGGTTTTTATGATTTTGTTCACGTTTTTATGAAGCGAGTCGTTTCCCATCTTACTTTTCAGGTGCTTGTTGCAATCGTAATCGGCGTTCTCGTCGGTATGAATTTTCCGGCATTTGCACCTACTGCCAAACTGATCAGTCAGACCTTCATCAATATGATCAGTATGCTGATTGCTCCGATCATATTTTTTACCATCGTGCTTGGTATTGCCCAAATGGGCGATATGAAAAAAGTGGGAAGGGTAGGTGGAAAGGCGCTGCTCTATTTTGAACTGATTACGACCCTGGCAATCATCATAGGATTGTTGGTTGCCAATATATTTAAACCTGGTAAAGGTGTTGACGTGGCTGCCACTCATGCCGACCCTTCAAAAATACAAACTTATCAGGAGTCAGCCTCTGGGATGAACTGGCTCGAATTTTTTGCCCACATAGTGCCTAAAAATATATTTGTATCCTTTGCCAAAGGCGATATTCTTCAGATTCTGTTCTTCGCAGTACTGTTCGGTTTTGCGCTGAGCCGTATGGGATCAACGGGCAGCTCCCTGATCGTCACATTCGAAAAATTATCGCAGGTGATATTCAATATCATGAAAATGATCATGAAGCTGGCTCCGTTTGGTGCATTTGGTGGTATGGCCTTTACGATTGGAACTTACGGTTTATCAACACTTTATCCACTCGGAAAGCTGATGATAGCTGTTTATATGACCATGGCACTGTTCATTTTTGTGGTGCTGAATCTGATCTGCTACCTGTATAAATTCAGTCTCTGGCAGTTTTTGAAATTCATCAGGCAGGAAATAGTGATCGTTTTGGGAACCTCATCCTCTGAGTCGGTGCTGCCCAGCATGATGCTAAAACTCGAAAAATTTGGTTGTTCCAAATCTGTTGTGGGACTTGTAGTTCCGACAGGATATTCATTTAATCTGGATGGGACATCAATTTACCTGTCAATGTCAGTCATCTTTTTATCGCAGGTTTTTAATATCGACCTGAGTATTGGCCAGCAGATAACCATAATTGGAGTATTAATGGTTACTTCAAAAGGGGCGGCAGGAGTAACCGGAAGTGGCTTTATTGTTTTGGCATCCACACTTACGGCCTTAAAAGTTGTGCCTATTGAGAGTATTGCCATTTTATTGGGGGTTGATCGCTTCATGTCTGAAGCCAGGGCTATTACCAATCTGATCGGTAATGGAGTTGCTTCGGTGGTGATTGCAAAAAGCGAAAAGGAGTTTGATCAGGATGCTTATAAAAGAGCAATTAATCCCAAAACTGCTGATGATGTGATCAAGTCTTCTTATGAATAAAAAACAATAAGAGCCTGATAAAATTTGTATTGTAAAAATGTTAGATGAATTTCAAACAGACGCTAAATCTTTTTCCTTTACTTTTTGACATTCTGAGCGATTCTCTTAGCTTTGCTGTACAAAAAAATATTCAATGAGTGTACTGGTTAATAAAGATTCAAAAGTAATAGTTCAGGGCTTTACAGGTAATGAGGGAACATATCATGCTTCCCAGATGATAGAGTATGGAACACAGGTTGTAGGTGGTGTAACTCCGGGTAAAGGAGGACAAAGTCATCTGGACCGACCGGTTTTTAATACTGTTAAGGATGCTGTTGATAAAACAGGCGCCGATGTATCCATTATTTTTGTGCCACCGGCTTTTGCTGCTGACGCGATCATGGAAGCTGCTGAGGCAGGAATTAAAGTTATTGTTTGTATTACTGAAGGTATCCCGACCAAGGATATGATTCTGGTGAAAGAATATATTGCAGATAAGGATTGTCGTTTGATTGGTCCGAATTGCCCGGGTATTATCACTGCTGATGAAGCTAAAATTGGTATTATGCCAGGATTTATCTTCAAAAAAGGTGGTGTAGGTATCGTTTCTAAATCAGGAACTTTAACTTATGAGGCTGTTGATCAGGTTGTTAAAGCCGGATTAGGAATCACTACAGCAATTGGTATCGGTGGAGATCCAATCATTGGTACACCAACCAAGGAAGCAGTAATGCTGTTGATGAATGATCCTGAGACCAAAGGAATTGTGATGATCGGTGAGATCGGTGGTGGAATGGAAGCTGAAGCAGCTTACTGGATCAAAGAAAACGGAACCAAGCCGGTTGTAGGTTTTATCGCAGGTCAAACAGCGCCTCCTGGACGCCGTATGGGTCATGCAGGAGCAATTGTTGGCGGTGCCGATGATACTGCAGCTGCAAAAATGAAGATCATGAGAGAATGCGGAATTCGGGTTGTTGAATCTCCGGCAGAAATCGGTGCAGCAATGGCTGAGGAACTGGCGAAATTGGGATAGAAAGATTCAAGAGCCAGGTGCCAAGAACCAAGACTCTTTACTACTTTGTAAAATATACCGGCTGAGAGGCCGGTTTTTTTATGCTAAAAATTATACCTGGTTCTGGAAAACACCAAAGAGGAGGAATATTGTTTAGAATCTTCTCATCGTTTTTATTGATCACCTTCCTCCTGTAACCTTATTTCGTAATTTCGTAACCGATCGCTTTCCTGGGAGATTCGGGTTGTACCTTTTTATCCAATAATTCATCCAGATACTGAAACACCATATCTATATTTTTATCGTGATTATTCAGTTTGTTTTTTAATTTTTCGATTTCCAGCCTAAGCTCTGTATTATCATTGAGCATTTGCCGGAAAAGGGTAAAGATCCGGATGATCAGAATATTTACGTGAATAGCCCTTTCGCTGTTCAGAATGCAGGATATCATTGTAACTCCTTGTTCTGTGAAACAGAATGGCATATAACGTAACCCCTGATGGTCCTCTTTGGAGGTCACAATCTGTGACCTCCAAATTTCGAATTCTTCTTTGTTCATCTCAAACATAATTCCTTAGGGAACCGGGTAATATTACGCCTGACGGCTTGTTTGAGGACTTTAGTCTTTACTCAATACAATTCAGCCAGATCTCTGTCAAGCATAATCTTTTGATTCCGTGTCAAATAGATCTTATTCATCACAACTTCATCAGGTATGAATACTTCGGTCGATTGTTTGCTCATAAGAATAAATTGGTATCCTTTCCCAGTCATTCGCTTTCAAAAACATGCCATGTTAAAAATATTTACTATAATATTTTTATAGTGTATTTCATGCCGATGGGAAGCAGTGAATATTTAAAGAGTTATGTTTTAACATTTATTCAGAATGGTTATAAGCGGTTGAATTTGCTCTTTCGCCTCAAAATGGCGACCTTTGCACCTACTAACCAATTTAAGAAGCAGATGAAAGTACTATTTTTTATATTCTTCAGCTTTTTTTCAATTGCTTCGATTTCGGCACAACAGACAGATTTACAGAAGGATTCTATTCAAACCGATAGCATCCTGACTGAAGTATTCCGAAATGACAGCTTGCATACAGTTAGGGGTAAGGCTACTTATTATGCCAGCAAATTCCATGGCCGGCGGACTGCCAATGGGGAAGTATTTAGTAATAAGAAAATGACTGCCGCACATCTTAAATTACCATTCGGAACTCTTGTAAAAGTAACCAATCTCGATAATGGAAATACAGTGATTGTCAAGGTCAATGATCGAGGACCCCATACCAAAGCCTTTATCATTGATGTTTCACAGGCTGCTGCAAAAGAACTTGGATTTTATGGAAAGGGCGTGGCAAATGTTGAAATCAGTTATCAAATGGCCAATAAATAGATTATTTGGTTCAAATTCGTCTGCGATTAAAATTTAGTTCTGAATAAATAGGTTTTCATACACTTCATTGGATATTTTGACGAATTTATAAAAGTAAGCCCCTTCTTCAAAATGCGATAAGCTTGAAAATGAAATAGCAATAACAAGATTTAGGGTGTTTTCAACCCTTTTGAATACAGTCTTGGTTGGAATTTTTCTAGTGACCCTGAAGGGGTCAAATGTTTATAGTATTATTAAAACGAAAATCCCGACCCTGAAGGGGTCGCATGTGAGATTTCAAATACATTCGACCCCTTCAGGGTCGGAAAACGGGCATTTATGATTATTCTATAAACATACGACCCCTCCAGGGTCGAAGAACAATAGCTTTAACCAAACAATTTTACCTGGCATTAACTAGGTAAAATGTATCCTCCATGTCATATCTCAACGTGATTTGAACTCTTTTATGCAGCTTGCTTATCTTTGAACCAAATGGAATACAATAAATTAACCCCCGAAGAAGAATACATCATCCTGCATAAAGGCACTGAGAGACCCTACTCAGGAGAGTATCTCGATAATAAGAAGTCTGGAATCTACTGCTGCAGACAGTGTAATGCTCCCTTGTACCGGTCTGAGGATAAATTTGATTCACACTGTGGCTGGCCGAGTTTTGACGATGAGATCGAAGGTGCCGTGAAGAAATTGACCGACAGAGATGGGCATCGGACGGAAATATTATGTAATAATTGTGGCGGTCATTTAGGGCATGTTTTTACAGGAGAGAAATTAACCCCGAAAAACACCCGTCATTGTGTGAATTCACTTTCTATGAAATTTGTTTCTGCAGAGGACCTTTCTTCATTACGTATTTCCTGATTAATTTGAACAGGAAATTTCCTGTATCCGGAGAAATTCTTTGCTATCCGAGCAAGGCTGATTTCTTTCTTTTGTATTTATATCCCGCGCTGAAATCATTCATAGTAAAGTATTCTTTCCCATCCCCGGAAGGGCCTATAAGACCAATGATTTCCTCTTCTGCTAATTAGCCTCAGGCATCAATCCTGACTGTGCCGGGAGAACTTATTATCATCTTCCGGATAAGTACAAATTAAAGCCTAAGAAAACGCGGACTAAACGCATAAAAATACTAGGGTTTGTATGCGTTTAGTCCGCGTTTAGTCCGCGTTTACTATGCGTTTTTCTACTACAAATTATTAAGCTGTCTGCCTGCTTTCCCTGAGGGATTCGGAGGGAGATTTAGCTGAATAAAAGACCAAAGTTCTGCAGGGATACCTTTATCCTGAATCTGGAAAATGATTTGAAGGTCCTTTTCTTAAAAATGTATTTATTTTTAAGAAAAGTTCTAATTTCACAGTTTAAAATCTGTTATGAAATTACTTGAAGGAAAAATAGCATTAATTACCGGAGCATCAAAAGGGATTGGCCGTAAGATCGCTGAAAAATTCGCTGAGCATGGTGCTGATGTAGCATTTACCTACCTGTCTTCCGTTGAAAAAGGTGAGGCTTTGGAAAAGGAATTACAAAGCTTTGGAACGAAGGTTAAAGGATACCGTTCTGATGCTTCAAAATTCGATGAGGCTGAGAAACTGATCAACGATATTGTTGCTGATTTTGGAAGTCTGGATATCGTGGTTAACAATGCAGGTATTACCAAAGATGGTTTATTGATGCGCATGACTGAAGAGAACTGGGATGAGGTTTTAAACGTTAACCTTAAATCTATTTTCAACGTAACCAAGGCTGCATCAAAGATCATGATGAAGAACCGAAAGGGTGTTTTCATCAATATGAGTTCGGTTGTAGGTGTACAGGGAAATGCAGGTCAGGCAAATTATGCAGCTTCCAAAGCTGGGATTATCGGATTCTCTAAATCAGTTGCCAAGGAACTGGGCTCAAGAAATATCCGATCAAATGTGGTTGCTCCTGGCTTTATCAGAACCGAAATGACCGAAGTGCTCGATCCGAAAGTTGTAGAAGGCTGGGCACAGGCAATTCCTCTAAAGCGTGCCGGAGAAACTGAAGATGTAGCTAATCTATGCGTCTTCTTAGGCTCTGACATGAGTTCTTACATTACGGGGCAGGTGATTCCGGTTGATGGGGGAATGCTTTAGGAGAGGTGATGTCTGAAGTCTGAGGTCTGAAGTCTGATGTCTGGAGTCTGAGGTACGAGATCTTAGGGATCAATTTACTTTTCCTTTCATCTTTCTGCTTTTAGCTTTGTGCTTTCCGCTTTCATCTTAAAGATGGTATGGATTTTGACTGTATTGTTTATAATTAATTTCGTAAATTAATATCATGATAAACAATCGCTTCATTATCCCATTTGCCATTTTAGGATTTTCCCTGATCGTTTCTACTTTCATATTTTCTGGCACATGGCGTAAGATCAAAAGTGAGAACCAGACGATTACGGTCACAGGCTCGGCAAAACAAGTTATAGTTTCTGATCTGGGGGTATTGCGCGGGACTCTGAGTGTTGAGGCTCCTACAGCCTTAGAAGCTTATCGTTTACTTCAGGCTCAGAAACCAATATTGATGGAATATTTTAAGTCTAAGGGTTTTGCCGGAGATAAGGTTAATGTACAAACAATCACTTCTTTCCCTAACTACTCTTTCAATCAGCAGGGCCAAAATACGGGAGTCAGGTCATATAGTGCTTCTCAATCGATAGATATTTCAGCTTCTGACGTTCAATTGATTAAAGCGATGTCTATTGAGATTAGTTCGCTGGTAGAAAGGGGAGTTAACTTTCAGGTTAATCAACCGGAATATTATTATACCAAAATCGGAGACATAAAGATTGAAATTCAGGCGGCAGCAGCAAAAGATGCCATGATTCGCGGCGAGCGGATAGCAGAGGCAACCGGACGGGAATTAGGGGCACTTAAAAGTGCCAGAATGGGGGTTCTACAAATTACTCCTGAGAATTCAAACCTGATTTCTGATTATGGTGTGAATGATGTCAGTTCCATCAGAAAGGAAATAATTGCCGTAGTCAATGCTAATTTCGAGATCGATTAATATCTCATGAAAGATTGAAAGCTTAGATTTAAAAAGGCATATTTGTATTAGCTATGCCTCTATTATTTCAAATTCAATTTACTTCAGAAAGCTATTTATGGCTCCTGGCCTGTTTGGGATTGGGTATCGCATATGCCTTTCTTTTATATAGACCATCCGCACATCTTAATAAAAACCTGAGATATTTTCTCTTTGCTCTCAGGGCCATTGCAATTAGCACAATCGCATTTTTGCTTTTTTCTCCGCTTGTTAAAACAATTAACCGCACAGTAGAAAAACCCTTAATCATCCTTGCACAGGACAATTCAGCTTCAATCCTTCTTTCCAAAACTAGAGATTTCAACACGCAAAACTATAATGATCAGCTCAAAAAGCTTGAGAAGGATCTCTCGGCTGATTATGAGCTGCGTACATTAAATTTTGCTGAGGAAATTAAAAGCGGACTTGATGTGAAGTATGATGGTTCTCTTACGGATATTTCATCGGTTTTTAAGCTGATCGATGATCAATTTTCTAACCGTAATATTGGTGCTGTGATTATTGGCACAGACGGGATCTATAACAGAGGCTCAAATCCGCAATATGAGAGCAAGAATCTCAAAGCACCAATTTATACCATTGCACTTGGTGATACGATAGCAAAGCGGGATCTTCTGATCTCTAATGTGAACTACAACAATATTGCATATCTGGGTAATCAGTTTCAGATCGGGCTAAGTATTGAGGCTTATCAATCGGAAGGGAATACTTCCATGCTTACCGTTAGTTCAGAATCAGGTGTTCTTATATCAAAGCCTGTAACGATCAATTCCAATGAATTCCGGCAAACTATTTTACTGAACTTACCTGCAGAAAAGAAAGGGGTTCAATCCTACACAATCAAACTGGCTGCCCTTTCAAACGAGTTATCCCTGATCAATAATACTCAAACCATTTTTGTCGAGGTTATTGACGGTAGAAAGAACGTCCTGATCATTGCCAATGCCCCTCATCCGGATATCAGCGCAATCAGGCAATCCATCGAGATCAATAAGAACTATTCAGTGAAGGTTCGAATGGTACAGGATGTTAGTCCGGCAGAAATTCAGGAAGCTGGTTTGCTTATTTTGCATCAGGTGCCTTCAATTGGTAATAATACAAGGGATGTACTGAAGTTGGGATCTGACAAGCCTATACTTTATGTGTTGGGTGCTCAGAGCAATATTACTGCTTTTTCAGCCTCCCAAAGCTTGATTACGCTTAGTTCAAATGGGATTATGCAGGAAGCTACCGCTGCTATTAAATCTGATTTTTATGCCTTTACTCTCAGTGAAAGCAGCAGGACGAAGATCAGTAATTTCGGACCCCTGTTTACACCTTTTGGTAATTATGGCCTTAAAGGACCTTCCAGTCTGCTGATGAACCAGCAGATTGGAAAATTGCCTACAGAAAAGCCATTATTATTGTTTGGAGAGGATGTTCAGCGCAGAATTGCTGTTCTTGCCGGGGAGGGAATCTGGCGATGGAGGCTGGAGGATTTTCAGGAAAATGCAAGCCATGAGGCTATTGATGAGTTAATTACAAAAACCGTACAATACCTGGTTAGCGCAGATGATAAGCGTAAATTCAGGGTCTATGCCTCAAAAAATACTTTTGATGAAAATGAGCATGTCATCCTGAATGCGGAATTATATAATGATGCTTTTGAGCTTGTAAATACTCCGGATGTCAGTATTGCTCTGAACAACAAAAATGGAAAAAGCTATTCATTCGTTTTTTCACGCACTTTGAACTCATATCAACTTGATGCCGGAGAATTAGTTGCCGGTGAATATAATTATACTGCCGGAACAGCTCTTGGGAGTGTAAAACATCAGGCAGAAGGACAATTTATAATAAGTAGGCAAGATTCTGAATATAAGCAGAGTATCGCAAATCATCAGTTATTATTCACAATCGCAAAGCAGAATGGGGGGAAGATGCTCTTTCCGGCACAGCTTGATGAATTACCATCATTGATCAAAGCAAATGAGCAGGTGAAATCAGTTTTTTATGAAAATCCAAAGTATAGTGAGCTTATAGATATGAAGCTATTATTTTTCATGATACTTGCTATTTTAAGTCTGGAATGGCTTTCCCGAAAGCGAAACGGCGAAATTTAATCTTAAAGCTAATCTTATGGAAGCAAATAAAACCTTGTCTGTTTACAATAAGGTCAGGAAACTAACCAAAGAGGGAAAACTGCACTGGAATGAAGAGGCAGATGGAAATACATTTTACACTTCCATCAATGACTTTAAGATCTATATTGGAAAAAGTGCAGGTACAATTTCCTTTGAACTCTTTAACCATTTAAACACAAAAATTGGCCTCCTGGAGTATGGTGGATATTCGCCGGATATAGAAGGTTTGGATTCTTTTTATATGCAGGTTAGGAAACTGATTACGAAGACTGAAGACGGGCTTGACGATCTTCTGGATCAGCTTGACAAGATTGACTAATTTAACCTGGGTTTGATAGAATAAAGCTGAAAAAATACGGTTATTAATTCGCGATAAGGCTCTGGAGCCAATAGGATTAGGTTTTGGAAATCAATACCTGTGCATTATAGGCTGGTTCAGTCCTTTCCTCCGGTTAGCTCCTGCAAGAAATCACATTCTGATTCAAATTACCACTAGCCGGAAGCTAATCCTCCGGCAAGGTTTATTTTACTAGGAGCTGTATTTCATCGGAACGGGCAGCCCGGCAAAAGGAACTGCTGTGTAAGCTTGCAGCTCATAAAAGAAAATAAATATGGAAGCACATGCGATACTCGTGCGCTAACAACAGGTAAATTGATGTGCTATTGATAATACGATTAGCATTACAATTTCAGCGCAGGCTGGAATCTTCTGACCCCAATAAACCTTTGTCAACCGATGGTTATCGGTTCCCACGAAAGTGGCAACCTCCTAAATATCCCTAACTGTAATTTTAACTTTCCCACAATAAAAATTAGTTATTCCTGCGAAAACGGGAATCAAAGAGCCTAAACTGACACTTGAACAATGACATTGCGCATGTGTTCTGCAGGACTGTAGAGAGAAAGGCCTTGCTTTCTAAAACAAAAAAAATATTCAATTTAACTAGCCTAGAAAAGATTTTATATTCTAACCCAGGTTAAATTACAGCAATAGCTTAAAATTCTATCTTCTAAAGCGGGCTTTAGTGGCAATTTCTGATTTTCTCAAATACCTGCCGTTTACTTGACAGTAGATACCACTTGCTAAAAAACTTCGCATCAAATTCAGGCCTGAAACCTTCTAAACTATATTTATTCCGGTAATTGAAAGTAGATCTCGATAGTTACCAGATCTCTTTAAATATAAATTCCCGAAAATGTCAGTATCAGCCTGGAATGATCAGCATACCCCCTTAATATCCATTGGATATAGGCACAATTCTGCTGCGGGCGCTGGGATTATATATACTGTCATCCTATCTGCGACCATCATTGCCTTGATTTTGTTGCCTTTCATTCCTGTTCAGGTCAGTATGAATAGTCGGGGTGTGATACAGTCGTCATTAGAGCGCACGGATCTTTTTGCAGCAGTTAGTGGAAGGATAATTGAGATCAGGATGAAGGACAATCAAAGTATATCAGCCGGAGATACTGTTCTTGTCATTGATTCCTCTTTGCCCGGAAAGCAAAGCAAAATTTTAAGGAGTCGATCGGCACTTCTCAGACAGCTTCTTGAAGATATAGGGCGTATAGTTAATCATGCCGGTCTTAGGGATAAGTCCTCAACAGAACCGGTATTTTTAACTGAGCAGTACAGAGCTTCCTGGCTGCAGTTCTGTCAGGAATTCGAAGAACACCAATTGAACAGAGATCAGTCAGAGCGAATTTATAAGAGGTATCGTACCTTGTATGAAAAGGGAGCAATTACTCTAGCGGAAGGTGAAAAAGTCAGGTTTGAATATGATAAGTCCTTATCTGATCAAGCCCTGCTAATAAACCGATGGAGATCACAGTGGGAAATTGAAGCAGGCGGCTATCGAAGAGAGTTGAGTGAATTGCTTTCGCAGGAGGCTGAAATTGAAGAACAGAATAAGCTGTTTACTCTTCGGGCTCCTTTTAATGGTTCGGTACAAAGCCTGGCGGGTATTCAAGCAGGTTCCTATGTATTCGCAAACCAAAAGATTGCAGAAATTTCTCCAAATGCTCAATTGATTGCGATATGTTATGTTAAGCCAACAGATATCGGCCTTATCAGAAATGGCCAGCCGGTAAACTTTCAGATTGATGCTTTCAATTACAATCAATGGGGTTTGATTTCGGGCAAAGTGGTTGATATTTCAGATGATATTATTTTTTCAGATCAGGGAGTTCCAGTATTCAAGGTGCGTTGTGTACTTGAGGGCGATTATTTGAAACTTAAGAATAATTATAGAGGATACCTTAAGAAAGGAATGAGTTTTACCGCCCGCTTTTTAGTAGCAGAGCGTACTTTGTTCGAATTGCTTTACGATAAACTTGACGATTGGCTAAATCCAAATCTTTCAGCCACATCTCCTGAAATATGAACATCCGGGTAAAACAGCGCGACATATCTGATTGCGGGGCAGCTTGTCTGGCCTCAGTTGCGAGGTTTTATAATCTTGATGTTCCGGTTGCGCGAATTCGTCAACATGCCGGAACTGATGTAAAGGGGACAAATGTTGCCGGTATGCTTGAAGCTGCCGTTAGACTTGGATTTGAGGCAAAAGGGGTTAAGGGAACCTTTGAAAGCCTTTTTAAAATACCGCTTCCGGCAATAGCACATATCATTGTCAATGCTCAGCTTCATCATTATGTGGTCATTTATAAAATAAATAAGCATAAGATCAGTATTATGGATCCTGCTGATGGGAAATTGCTTGTGAAAAAGCTCAACGATTTCAGAGAGGAGTGGACCGGGGTACTTATACTATTGGCACCGGATGACAGTTTTGTTCATGGGAATCAAAAAATAAGCCTTTACACGCGTTTTTATAAACTTTTACTGCCTCATCATGCTGTTCTTGTTCAGGCTTTGTTCGGTGCCTTAATCTATACTCTCCTGGGACTATCAATGTCCATTTTTGTTCAGAAGATAGTAGATTTTGTGCTGGTTGATGGGAACAGGAATTTGCTCAACCTCATGAGTGCCGGGATGTTCATCATACTCTTCCTGCAGATATTTATAGGCACCTTGAAGAGCATTTTTATAATTCGAACCGGGCAGATGATTGATGCCAGGCTCATACTGGGCTATTATAAGCATCTTCTTAAATTGCCTCAGCAGTTTTTTGACACTATGAGGGTAGGTGAAATTACTTCAAGAATTGGGGATGCTGTAAAGATTCGTTTGTTTATAAATGATGTGTCCATCAATCTGGCGGTAAACTTTTTTATGCTGGTATTTGCTTTCACGATGATGTTTACCTATTACTGGAAGCTTGCCCTGTATCTTTTGATCGTCATTCCACTCTATTCTGCCATTTATCTGATAAGCAATAGGCTCAATAACAAGGTTCAGCGCAAGCTGATGGAGAATTCGGCAGAATTAGAATCGCAGCTTGTAGAAAGTCTGAATTCGGTTGGAACTATCAAACGTTTCGGGCTGGAGGAATATGCGAATCAGAAAACTGAAATGCGGTTCGTGAAACTACTGACTACGGTTTATAAATCCGGTCTGAATGCAGTTTTTTCAGGATCTTCTACTGAGCTGGTTTCCCATTCATTTACCATTATATTACTTTGGGTTGGTGCAGGATTTGTTCTGGATAAGCAAATCAGTCCGGGTGAATTACTCTCTTTTTATACCCTGATCGGCTATTTTACAGGGCCCGTTTCTTCTTTTGTGGGGATGAATAAAACTGTTCAGGATGCGATCATTGCTTCCGATCGCTTATTTGAAATTATGGATATGGAGCAGGAGAGTGAGGACCATAAGTTTGAAATCGAAAGATCGAACCTTGGAAATATCAGATTCGTTGATGTTTCCTTTCGATATGGTTCGCGGGTCATGGTTTTTGATAAACTAAATTTGGAGATCCCATATCAAAAAATGACAGGAATAGTCGGGGAGAGTGGGTCCGGAAAATCTACACTGATGTCTATTCTGCAGAACATATATCCGGTTCATAATGGTCATGTTTTTATTGGTGATTCTGAGATAAAATATATCAGTAATAGCTCCTTGCGACAGATCATTGCTGTAGTACCACAGAAGATAGAACTCTTTGCCGCTGATGTAAGTACCAATATTTCTATTGGGGATGATGAACCCGATATGAAGAAGATCCTGGGTATTTGCACTATGCTAGGAATTACCCAATTTATTGATGACTTACCCTATGGATTTCAAACCCAGCTTGGCGAGAACGGAGCAAGCCTTTCGGGTGGACAAAAGCAAAGAATTGCAATAGCACGAGCCCTGTACCGTGATCCTGAAATCCTTATTTTGGACGAAGCGAGTTCTTCCCTCGACCCGGTGTCTGAAAGATATGTTCAGAATGCAATAGATTTTTTACTTTCTGATAGGAAGACCGTAATTGTAATCTCCCATCGCCTCAGCAGTATTCAAAAGGCCGGAAAGATCATTGTTTTAAAAGATGGGAAAGTAGTGGAAGAGGGGAAACATGCTGAACTGATAGCTTATCCGGGAGAGTATTATCATTTATGGTCTCAGCAAATGCCCATGGAATTTCGAAGTTTAATGGATGCCAAATGAAATTGCTGGAACAAATTGAGCGAATTAACCGGCTGCATGAGTTGATCAAGCATCGTCGGACTGGTACTCCAAGTCAGCTGGCCCAGAGACTGAATCTATCTACTTCAATGGTTTATAAACTAATCGATGAGTTGAAACTACGTGAGGCTCCAATCGTTTATTCAAGGCAAATGGGTACTTATTTTTATAGTCGTAGTTTTCAGATGAAGATATCTATTGATTTTAAAACACTCACAGAAGAGGAAATGCAGGGATAGTTTAATTATAAATATTTACGTTCTGTTTACCGTTTACTCATTTATCAGCCATATAATTCTTCAAGTAGTGAAATATGTTTATTTTATCTATAATTTCTTTTTAATCAAGTACTTAAATTCAATTATCTATGAAAAAGTATGCTAAAATAATCTGGTTTGCAGCCTTTGTTTTAATTGTTTTAGTTGTTTTCTTTTATTGGGATGATATGGCAAGGGGTTTTAGGGATGGGTATAATTCTGTGCCTAAATAGAATTGCTCTCAATGGTCTAAGCACTTGCTGATTCATTAATTATATCAGCCCATTCATTATGATGCATGCGAATAGTTCTAACATATAGCTGGCACATTCTATTCACAGTTAAGATGGTTGAAATCTTAGATCTATGCAAGCCCGAAAACGGGAATACCCTGAACTCTATAGGCGATTAAGTATTACCTATTCAGCTTATTGTGCTGATTATTAAATACTCATATTGAAAAATTATTTTACTTCACTATAGTTTTTTTGCACTGAAGATGTTTTACTTAGACTATCGCGATCAATGCTGTACAGCAGAAGGCAGAAACCGAAAAGCCTGGAAAGAGTAGGTAAAATATAAATTGATATAATAGGAATATTTTGAATTTGGATTTTGGACTTAAAGCAAATGAAGCTTTTATTAGCCGCTGCAATCATGATGCATATAAGTGGAATTTAACGTTGGCCAGGCAAGGCAAATCAGCTTTGACCTTGCTGTAACAAATTCTCATTTAACGATGGCGGCTCTTTTATTTCCATTATTTAATGCAATTTTTTAAAATCTGTTATTCAATTAAAACTAAAAAACTATGGATTTGAATCGATTGAATGTAATTGAACTTGATTCTAAGGAATTAATCAATTTTGAAGGAGGTAATTGGCTTAAAGCATCAATTTGGGGAACTATTGCTTACGAACTTGCATCGAATTGGGACGCGGTTAAAGCGGGAATCTCCGATGGCTGGAATGGGACTTATAACAATAAATTTTAAAAAACATTTAATTATGAAACTACAAGAATTAACAACAGATGAATTGATGACTATTGATGGGGGAGGCCTTGGAAATTTTATTTATGATGTGTTTTATGCAACTACAAGGGCACTTCGTTTTGCATCCGACCTTTCTGATTCACTAAATGGTAATCCAAATTTTGGTAATCCATCGGTATATAAGTAAAATTAGAAAATTAGCAGACTATTTTATATAGTCTGCTAACAAAACGGGACTATGATTAAGTTAGAAGACAAAAAATTTATTCAATTATTTTTTCTGATACTTCTGTTTAAAATTATCAATGGTTATGTATTCACTTACATTAACCATAGATTCTTTAAGCTTGAAAATGCAATTTTTGAAGAATTGTCTGAGAAGGAAATGTTTTTTTTAGCGGTAGTACTTGCTCCAATAATTGAGACTCTGATTTTTCAATTATTTCTTTATCGATTATTAGATAAAACAAGAATTAATAATATGCCAATAATCATCATTCTCATGTCATTTGCTTTTTCACAAGCACATTGGTATCATTGGCTTTATGTAGTCGCAGCATTTATCAATGGATTATTTTTAAATTATTTTTATGTATACATTCTCAAGAACAAGAATGAACTTATTGCGGTTTTGCTGACAATTGCTTTGCATACATCCTATAATTTATTTGGATTCTTTTTGGTTGAATAAGACTTTTGAAAAGTCTTGTACCAATATTGCCAGGAGTAAAGCGTAATTGTTCCTGAGGTGAATACCATAAATCCAAGAGATTGGAATCTATTTTTCTTTCTTTGCTTCCTCTGTAATAATCACAAAAACATCCTCATTCTCCTTTTTCATCAGATATTTTTCGCGGGCGAATTTTTCAAGCTTTGTCTTGTCTGTAGTCAGTTCATTGAGGTCTTTAACTGCTTTTGCCGATTCTTTGAGATAGAATTCTTTTTCAGCCTCAAGCTTGTTCAGTTGAGTGCGGTATTCATATTGCGACATCAGATCATTACGATCGAAAAACAACATCCAGGTCAAAAATGCAATGCCTGCTATGAAATACTTATTACGAATCAGATCTAAAAAACGGTACATCAATACAAATATAAAACAAAAACATCCCGGAGTTTATAATTCCGGGATGGCTTATTATCAACTTATTAACAAAAGGCTATAAAGCCCAGGTTTACAAGGGTGCTTTTCGTTTATTTAACGTACTTAAAGTTCTTTCCCAAAAAGCGGGCACTGCTGCCTAGCTCTTCTTCAATGCGTAGAAGTTGATTGTATTTCGCTATCCTGTCTGAACGTGATGCAGAACCTGTTTTTATTTGTCCGCAATTTAATGCTACAGCAAGATCGGCAATTGTATAATCCTCAGTTTCTCCTGAGCGGTGACTCATAACCGAAGTATAACCGCTGTTTTGAGCTAATGAAACTGCATTAATTGTTTCGGTCAATGTTCCGATCTGGTTTACTTTTACGAGGATAGAATTGGCTGTATCAGTATCAATTCCTCTCTGCAAACGCTTTACATTCGTAACAAACAGGTCATCGCCTACTAACTGAACTTTTGAACCAATTTTTTCGGTTAATAATTTCCAGCCATCCCAGTCATCCTCGTCCATTCCATCTTCAATTGAAATGATCGGATATTTTTCTGTCAGAGAGGCAAGATACTCTGCTTGTTCAGCACTTGTTCTTATCGCACCTTTTGGACCCTCAAATTTGGTGTAATCATATTTTCCGTCTTTGTAAAATTCAGAGGCGGCACAATCAAAGGCCAGAAAGATATCTTTTCCCGGGGTATAGCCTGCTTTTTCGATCGCCTCAAGAATTGTCTCAACCCCATCTTCAGTCCCCTCAAACTTAGGAGCAAAGCCGCCTTCATCACCAACAGCAGTTGATAATCCTCTGTCGTGAAGAATTTTTTTCAGGGTATGGAATACTTCTGTTCCCCAACGTAAAGCTTCGGAAAATGAAGAAGCACCGGCTGGCATGATCATGAATTCCTGAAAAGCAATTGGAGCATCAGAATGTGAGCCTCCATTCACAATGTTCATCATCGGGATTGGTAAAGTATTGGCATTTACACCACCGATATAGCGGTATAAAGGTTGGCGACTTTCCTGTGCTGCAGCTTTTGCCACGGCCAGAGAAACACCAAGAATGGCATTGGCTCCCAGATTTCCCTTATTTTCAGTTCCGTCTATTTCGATCAATAGTTTATCGATACTGTTTTGCTCAAATACATCAATACCCTTTAGTTCCCGGGCAATTTTATCGTTCACATTGGCTACAGCCTTTAATACCCCTTTCCCAAGGTAAACCGACTTGTCGCCGTCGCGAAGCTCTACTGCTTCATGAACACCAGTGGATGCACCTGAAGGTACTGCTGCACGGCCCAAAATGCCATTTTCGGTAATTA
Organism: Sphingobacteriales bacterium 16-39-50; assembly: GCA_002257025.1. GTDB lineage: Bacteria > Bacteroidota > Bacteroidia > Sphingobacteriales > Sphingobacteriaceae > Daejeonella. Next base: position 114,757 of record NCHA01000007.1, read on the forward strand.
CATCAACTTCTATGGTTGGATTTCCGCGTGAATCCAAAATTTGTCTAGCGTGAACGTCGAGAATTAAACTCATAATATTATTTTATTAAGAAATGTATATATTCTGATTGCATAGTGTACTTAATACACTTAACTTATGTTTTTAAAAATACTCATTTTCAGGAGCATTGAATGATTTTTTGCTTATGTATAAATTGACCAACTAAATTTAGTTATTCATCAGTGCCACAAAATCATCGAACAAATACCTTGAATCGTGCGGACCAGGTGATGATTCCGGGTGATATTGCACAGAAAATGCTTTCTTACCTTTTACTCTGATTCCTTCTATCGACTGGTCGTTCAGGTTCAAATGGGTAATTTCCACTTTATCCGAATTTCTGACATCCTCCGGAATTACTCCGAAACCATGATTCTGTGAGGTAACTTCACAATGATTGATAATGATATTTTTTACCGGATGATTTAATCCTCTGTGTCCGTTGAACATTTTCATTGTGCGGATATCATTAGCCAGTGCCAGTAACTGATGACCAAGGCAAATGCCAAAGAGCGGTTTTTCTGATTTTAAAACTGCCTTTACGGTCTCGATAGCATAAGGCATTGCCGAAGGATCACCTGGACCATTACTAATGAAATATCCATCAGGATTCCATTTTTCCATTTCAGCAAAAGAAGTCTTTGCCGGGAATACTTTAGAAAATACACCTCTGCTATCAAAATTTCTGAGAATATTCTTCTTCACACCAAGATCCAGAACTGCAACACGTTTTGGGGCATTTTTATCGCCATACTCATAAGCCTCTTTTGTTGAAACTTGTGAAGATAGCTCAAGGCCGTCCATTGATGGAACTTTAGCTAATTTTGTCTTTAACTCTTCGATATCCAGTATTTCTGATGAAATGATTGCATTCATAGCACCTTTATCACGAATATGTCTAACCAGGGACCTTGTGTCTACATCAGAGATTCCAACAATCTTCTCTTCAAGAAAATAATCCTGAATGGAAGTATCGGCCATCTTTCTGCTATAGGTAATGTTAAAGTTTTTGCAAACCAGTCCGGCGATTTTGATATTATCAGATTCTATCTCTTCATTATGAATCCCATAATTACCAATATGAGCATTGGTAGTTACCATAATTTGTCCGAAATAGGATGGATCTGTAAAAATCTCCTGATATCCGGTCATGCCCGTATTAAAACAAATTTCGCCGGTTGTTGTACCAATCTTTCCAGCCGCTTTTCCGTGGTAGACAGTTCCATCTGCAAGTAAGAGAACAGCAGGTAATTTGATGTAATTATTCATTTATTAAATATTGATAAGGGATTTGAAAATCAATTGAAAAGCAAAGATTTCGGAAGGTTTTCCGTTGTGTTGAGGCTTGAACACTGAAGTTTTTTACTTCATTTATCACGGGGGACAAAATTAGTGAATAATTACTAAAAGTAAAAGGGATTTAGTATGAAAATTTATATTGTTTTTCATTTCCTGATATAGAATATTATGGAAGTATTGTTTCTTTTAATCCTAACTTTGAGCCAAAATAAACTCCTGCTACATGTCTGTACACAAAGAGGTAAAGCGGATCACGACAAATACGATCCAGGAAATGAAGCAAAAGGGCGAAAAAATCGCCATGCTGACTTCTTATGATTATTCAATGGCTACCATTGTTGATGAAGGTGGGATCGATGTCATCCTTGTTGGTGATTCAGCTTCAAACGTAATGGCCGGACATGAAACTACGCTGCCAATTACGCTCGATCAGATGATCTATCATGCTCAATCTGTAGTGAGAGCCGTCAAACGTGCCCTGGTTGTAGTTGACCTTCCATTCGGTTCATATCAGGGTAATTCAAAAGAAGCACTGAATTCGGCAATCAGGATCATGAAAGAATCAGGAGCCCATGCTGTAAAACTTGAGGGCGGATTTGAGATACGTGAATCGATTGAACGAATCATTACATCAGGAATTCCAGTAATGGGACATTTGGGTTTAACTCCACAGTCGATCTATAAATTTGGTACTTATACAGTAAGGGCTAAAGAGGAAGCCGAAGCCGAAAAATTGAAACAGGATATCATGGTTCTTCAGGATGCCGGGTGTTTTTCTGTAGTGCTTGAAAAGATACCTGCAAAACTTGCTAAGGAAGTAACAGATTCTATTAAAATCCCAACCATAGGAATTGGCGCTGGTCCACATTGTGACGGACAGGTTTTGGTTATTAATGATATGATTGGATTGACCAAAGGGTTTAAGCCCCGCTTTCTGAGACAATACCTCAACCTGTTTGATCAGATTAATGGCGCTGTGCAATCCTATGTGAAGGATGTGAAAAGAGGCAACTTCCCGGATGAAAAGGAACAATATTAATTAATACCCCTTCATGGCTGCTCCCGAATATAAGAAGGTTAAATTTCCTGTCCTTGCTGCAGATATTACCGATAAAGATATTTTATTTGAGGACAATCATCTAATTGCAGTAAACAAGCGTGCCGGTGATATCGTGCAGGTTGATGATACAGGTGATGAATCTCTGGATGAGAAAGTTAAAAGATATATCGCCCAAAAGTATAATAAACCAAACGGGGCATTTTTGGGTGTGGTGCATCGCCTCGACCGGCCCGTAAGCGGAGTAATTCTATTTGCCAAAACGAGTAAGGCCCTTGATCGCATCAATAAGATGTTCAAGAGCAGGGATATGCACAAAACCTATTGGGCGGTGGTAAGAAACCGTCCGGAAATTGAACAGGGTACCCTTGTACATTGGCTGGTTAAAAATCCTCAGAAAAATGTAACCAAGGCCTATGAAAAGGAGGTTCCCGGTAGTCAGAGGGCAGAACTTCATTACAAATTAATCGGAGAACTTGGGGGTTATTATCTGATAGAGGTAGATCCGATAACAGGTCGCCCCCATCAGATTCGTGTACAACTTTCAACAATGAATTGCCCTATTGTTGGGGATAATAAATATGGCTACCCCCGTGGTAGTCTCAAAAAGAGTATTTGCCTTCATGCAAGAAGATTGCAGTTCATGCATCCTGTAAAGCAGGAACCAGTCAATATCTTTGCTCCATTACCAAAGGATGGATTTTGGGAGCGATTTGAGGATTTTTAGGATTGAAGATAAATTTGGTTGGGCAGTTCGTTATGGGGAATAGGGAATAGGTATCAAGCTATATCAGATTAATACTTCTGTACCTGACCGCTATGTACAATAAATATTAATATCTTCTGCCCCAGATTCAATCCTCAAATGAGGTATTTAAACTTACAGCCTCCCATTTCGAGAATTCCTCCTCCACAGTTCTGAACTTTTCACGAACAGCATCAAGAGCTACTTTGCCCAGTATTAAGCGAAGAGGAGGATGCTCTGAATTAACAGCAAGCAGTATCGCTTTGGCTGCTTTTGCAGGATCACCTGGTTGCTTTCCGCTGATACTTTGGAGTTGCCGGAGTCTGGCTCCTGAACTGATCTCATAGTCATCAATCTTATTCCTGGCTGTGACAGAGGATGCGCCAGCCCAGTCGGTTCGGAATGGTCCGGGTTCTACAAGAGTTAAATGAATATGCAATGGTTGAAGCTCTAAAGCTAAAGCTTCACTCATGCCTTCCAATGCAAATTTACTGGCATTGTATAATCCTGTTCCCGAATTGGCCCGTAAACCCGACATGGAAGAAATTTGGAGTATATGACCTGACCTTTGTTTTCTCATGATAGGTAAAACTGCCTGAGTCATTGCCAGCACCGCAAAAAAATTTGTTTCCATCTGCATTCTGGCTTCATCCATATTCAGTTCTTCAATAGCACCAAGTAAGCCATATCCTGCATTATTTACCAGAACATCAAGTCGCCCTGATTTAGAAACGATCTGTTCAATAACAGTTTTTATCTCATTGTGGTGATTAACATCCAACTGAAGACCGAAAGTTTTACCCGGTACCAATTCATTGAATGCAGAGATCTGTTCAGGTTTTCTGAGAGTACCATAAACGGTCTCTCCCTGCATGGCTGCTTCTTTCGCCAATGCTCTTCCCAGTCCGCCGGAAACACCTGTGATTAGCCAAATTCGGTTTGAAGTATTCATGCTGCAATTTAGTAATAATCAGGAATACTTAAGATAGCAAGAGTTAGATATGAAATGGGGAATAGGAAATAGGAAATAGGAAATGGGGAATGGGGAATAGAGTAGAAATTGAAGATAGTAAAATTTCATGGCCCAATTCTTCTCTAAAGCTCGGCGCTGATACCTCAAACCTGATATCTCATTATATCGAACTCATTTAAGATGAAAGCCGGATTTAGTGTAAAAAAAAATAGCCGTCATAATTAAATGGCGGCTATCTATATAATTCAAATTGGAATTAAGCGAGTTTTGCTTTCAGATTCTGGTCAATAGCATCCAGGAATTCTTCAGTGTACAGGTAATGATCTCCATGACTTACTTTGTTTCCGTGGATACAAACAGCAAGATCCTTGGTCATTTTTCCACTTTCTACGGTCTCGATACAAACCTGCTCTAAAGCATGGCAAAAATCGATTAATGCCTGGTTATTATCCAGTTTACCGCGGAATTCAAGACCTCTGGTCCATGCGAAGATTGATGCAATTGGATTGGTTGAAGTTGGTTTTCCTGCCTGATGATCACGGTAGTGACGGGTTACTGTTCCGTGAGCTGCTTCAGCTTCCATGGTAGAACCATCTGGCGTGATCAGCACTGAGGTCATTAAACCTAATGAGCCGAAACCTTGTGCAACAGTGTCTGACTGAACATCACCATCATAGTTTTTACAAGCCCATACAAAATTACCGTTCCACTTCAATGCAGAAGCAACCATATCATCGATCAAACGATGCTCATAAACAATACCTGCTTTATCGAAAGCTGCTTTAAATTCATTCTGATAAACTTCTTCAAAAATGTCTTTGAAACGGCCATCATATTTCTTTAAAATAGTATTCTTTGTAGAAAGGTATAGAGGCCATCCTTTTGATAATGCCTGGTTAAAACAAGCACGTGCAAAACCATAGATACTTTCGTCGGTATTGTACATTGCCAGAGCTACACCATCACCTTTGAAGTTATAAACCTCAAATGATTGTGTTTCACCACCATCTTCAGGACTGAAAGTAATGGTTAATTTACCTTTTCCTTTAGTAACAAAATCAGTTGCACGATACTGATCACCAAATGCATGACGACCGATACAGATCGGAGCAGTCCAGTTTGGCACCAGACGCGGAACATTGCTCATCACAATTGGCTCACGAAAAACAGTACCGTCAAGAATATTTCTGATCGTACCATTTGGCGACTTCCACATTTGCTTCAGCTTGAATTCGCTAACACGTGCCTCATCAGGGGTGATGGTTGCACATTTGATACCAACTCCATATTGTTTGATCGCATTTGCTGCGTCGATGGTTACCTGATCGTTAGTTTCGTCCCGGTATTCCATCCCAAGATCGTAATATTTAATATCCAGTTCCAGGTATGGGGTAATCAGTTTATCTTTAATAAACTTCCAGATAATTCTGGTCATTTCGTCACCGTCTAATTCTACTACCGGATTTGCAACTTTAATTTTTTGTACTGACATATACTTAATAATGAGGTTTTTGGAATTTCGACAAAGATAGGAATTTTGAATACACCTGAAAATCTGATAGTGAGGAAAATTTAGCTAAATTATATCATCAGTAGTAAATATTACCTTTGGATTAGTAATCTGCCTGATATCGGCTTCAATTCAGGTTTCAACAGAACGTAAAAATATAGATAGAATAGGTTCACTAGTGTCTAATAAAATAAAATTTGTCCTAAATAATAAAATTAGACCGCCTTTGCGGCGGAAGGGCAATCCTTTTCCCTGCAGCTGGGAATTAAGCAAAAGAGCCGCGGCTTCCCGGTATTTGTTGTAAATCCACAATGCAGGGATAAAGTGCGGCTTTCCTGCCAAATCCCGGAATGCCGATCCCTGCAAAAGGCAATACCAGTAATTTATGAATGGGTGTTACCCAGAGCACTGTCCCAGCTACCAGTCATAGCCGATAAACTGGCCCGAAGGACGATTCAATCCCCAGTGCCTGCAAAATCAAAAAAAAGTAGTAGATTCATTCAAATAGCACTTCCGAGCATCAGATTTTGGGATCATACCCAGGAAGCTTACCTATCCTGATATCCCCCAAAAGCAGCGATCGCTTTTTTTTGATGTGTGGGGGCTTGTGGCCAAGGCACCTAGGGATTGAAGAAGGCTTTTGTTTCTTTTGGCCCTCAAAAGAAATTGGCCTTCCCGGCTATAGAGGGAGGCAAGGTTAAAGCGAGGGCTTTAATTTAAAAATTAGCTAAAAGATCCATATGAAAAGCCTTTAGTAAGGATGATTACATAATGGACACTCATGAAGATCCTAACAGACAAGATCAAAAATCCAGATCGAGGTTAAATCGCTTTCTGAACTCCTCCAGATTTGGGTTCTTTTCAAGCATATGCTGGTATTTTTCGTTGGAAGTGTACAAACGCTTTTTCTGAATTTGCTCCAATAGTTTTGTTTGGAGGTCTATATTGAAGTTCTTAAGCTCTGTCCTAAGGAAATTCAGCAGATCAACTTTTTCGGCCTGCAAAAGATCTTCCTGAAGTTTGTTCTCAATGTCCAGTTCGATTACATAATCGGGCAGTAGACGGGGAGGGTAGGAAGTCATGATCGTGAAGATATTGATCTTACCTTCATTCTTTATCTTAGCAGCATAGGCATTCCAGAATCGGAGCAGTGAATCTGCATTAAAATCCACTTTACTGTCGCCGCTCAGGTACTCAGGTCTATCGTCTTCCTTTTTGTTATAATTTGCGGCCAGGTCATTCAGATTTGGAATTAATACACTATTCCCACCAAGGGATGGCTTCGGGATACTTATAAGAGGCTTTTTTGCATCAGTTTCTGGCTTATGATTATCTTTTTGAGCCTCTGGGGCTGCGTCTACAACGATTTTTACAGGTTCTTCAAGGGTCAGTATAGATTGGATTGTTTCCTTTTCTGGTAAAGGGTATTCCGGCTTGGCAGAAATTTCAGGTTTTAGCTGGGGATTAAGTTTTTTTTTTATTTCCCCTTCCGGTATGGAGGGCATTCCTGCGGCAGAAAGATTGATGACCGATGGGATATGGCATAGTTTAATCAATGCCAGCTCTACCTGCAATCGCTGATTCTTACTGGTTTTATAATTAAGATCACATTGATTACTGATATTCAGCGAAGAAATTAAGAAGGAAACAGGTGCAATTTGCGACTGTGCCTGATATTTCTGCCGGATTCCTTCACTCACTTCCAAAAGCTTTAATGTTGAGCTGTCTTTGCAAACCAGTATATTTCTGAAATGAGAGGCGAGACCGGTAATGAAATGATTTCCATCAAATCCATGGCTTAAAATTTCATCAAAAATAAGGAGTGAACCCGCCACATCTTCTGTAAGAAGAGCATCTGTTAATTTGAAGTAATAATCATAATCCAGAATATTCAGATTATCAATAACAGCTTTATAATTAACATTCTTATTTGAAAAACTGACGATCTGATCAAACATTGACAAGGCATCCCGCAGTCCGCCATCTGCCTTTTGGGCGATCATGTGCAAACCATCCTGATCATAGCTGATGCCTTCCTTATCAGCAATCTCTGCAAGATGCTGAGCCATATCCTCAACCCGGATACGGTTAAAATCGAATATCTGACAGCGTGATAATATTGTAGGCAGAATTTTATGTTTCTCGGTAGTTGCTAAAATAAAGATCGCGTAGGGAGGAGGTTCCTCTAATGTTTTCAAAAAGGCATTAAAAGCCTGTTGCGATAACATGTGGACCTCATCAATGATATAGACCTTATATTTCCCAGCCTGAGGAGGGATGCGAACCTGTTCAATCAGGTTACGGATATCTTCTACCGAATTATTGGAAGCAGCATCCAGCTCATGGAAATTAAAGGAGTTGCCGTTCTGAAAAGAAATGCAGGAATTACATTCCCCGCAGGCTTCGGCATCAGCGGTTAAATTCTGGCAATTGATGGTCTTGGCAAGAATCCGGGCACAGGTAGTTTTACCAACTCCCCTCGGCCCGCAGAAAAGAAATGCCTGAGCCAGCTGATTATTTATGATGGCGTTTTTCAGGGTACCAGTTATATGTTGCTGACCAACAACAGTTTGGAAGGTTGCTGGTCTGTACTTTCTGGCTGATACTACGAAATTATCCATCGGGACTAAATTAGAAAGAGGAATGGGTTAAACCAAACTTAGATTAAGTTTTTTCTTCACAGTTTCAGTCCGGAAAAAACTGAACGAAGGCTCTCCATTATTTTGAATCAGATTGTATAAATTAAATATCATGTGTAATTATTCCTGCCATACTCCTTGCAACAAAAATACCCGTTATTGGGTATGGCACCATATTTGGTTATGACAGATATTTGAGCCAGAATTTAAATATGAAATCATTTAATAATTTTATAAAATTTACGATTGGGTTTATTGCATACGTAATAAGAAGTAATACGAGATAATTCTTAGTCCTTTTATCTCTTATTGCCTTTCTCAAGCCATTTTATTAAAATTTTCTCAGAAAATTTTAATTCTCAATACTACTGGTGGGGGACATTCTCTGATTTCTATCCTCAATCTCTTAAAACCATTTGATAAATAGAAAATTATGTCTATTTTTGCATCCCGCTTTAAAGCCTGATTTACAGGGTTTGGAGTTTAATAAATTAAAAAAACAAATAGCAACAATGCAACAGTACGAAACAGTGATCATTCTGACCCCGTTGTTATCTGAAGAAGCAGTGAAAGAGGTATTAACCAAATTCAACAAGCTTATGACTGATAACGGAGCCGAAATTGTCCATGAAGACAATTGGGGTTTGAAAAAACTAGCGTATCCGATTCAAAAGAAGACAACAGGATACTATCACCTAACTACATTCAAAGCTCCGGGTGAGTTTATTAACAAACTTGAAGTTGAATACAAGCGCGACGAACGCATTATGCGTTTTCTGACTGTATCTCTGGATAAGCATGCACTTGCTTTCAGTGAGAAGAAGCGTAGCGGAGCTTTCAACAAAAACAAGGAAACTAAAACTGAGGAGGTAGCGAAATAATGGCAAAAGATACAATCCAATATGTTACCGCTCCAAAGGTTGATGAGAGCCGTAAAAAATATTGCCGTTTCAGAAAGAACGGTATTAAATACATCGATTACAAAGACGCAAACTTTTTGTTAAAGTTCATCAATGATCAGGGTAAGGTTTTACCACGTCGTTTGACCGGAACTTCACTGAAATTTCAGCGTAAAGTAGCCCAGGCTGTTAAGCGTGCGCGTCATATCGGTTTATTACCTTATGTTACTGATTCATTAAAATAAGAGGGAGATAAGCGAAATGGAACTAATTTTAAAACAAGACATCAAGAATCTCGGAGAGAAAGATGATGTTGTGAATGTGAAGCCGGGTTTTGGACGTAACTACCTTATTCCAAAGGGTTATGCCACACTGGCGACTGAATCAGCAAAAAAAGTATTAGCTGAAAACCTGAAGCAAGCTGCTTTTAAGCAGGATAAAATAAAAAAGGACGCAGATGCAATTGCTGCCAGACTAGAAGGTGTTAAACTTTCTATTGGTGCAAAAGCTGGTGAAAGTGGTAAGATCTTCGGATCTGTTAACACGATCCAGATTGCAGATGCTTTGAAGAAAGAAGGCTTTGACGTTGACCGTCGTCGCATTACTTTCGATACTGAGCCTAAATTTGTAGGTGAGTATACTGCAAACCTTAACCTTCACAAAGAGGTTAAAGTTAAAGTTCCTTTTGAAGTTATTGCAGAGTAATTTCCTTTTTCCGTTTTAATTGCGGAAATAAATCAGGAAAAAAATTATATTTTTATTGCCTTCTGGATTTTCAGAAGGCAATTTTTTTTTAAGATAATTTAGAAATATAATCTCCTGAATTGTAAGAATTGAACACTTTCAAAATAATCATCGGGCTAATTCAAAAAGCGATCTTTTGGTTCCTTGCTTTCTCATTAGTATGGGTACTTATCTACCGGTTTATCAACCCACCCATAACTTTCCTGATGCTGCAGCGTGCTGTTGAACGCAAAATCGATGGTAAGGGCCTGAAAATTGATAAATCATGGATACGTATAGAAGATATTTCAACCAATTTGAAGCGAGCGGCTATTGCCGGTGAGGATGTTAATTTTCTGAACCACAGAGGCTTTGATTTCAAGGCTATGGAGACTGCATTCGAGAAAAATAAAAAGGGTAAAAAAATCAGGGGAGGTAGCACAATCAGTCAGCAGACAGCTAAAAATGTTTTTCTCTGGCCCGGAAGATCTTATATACGTAAAGCCTTTGAAGCTTATTTTACAGTCCTTATTGAATTGTTATGGGGGAAAGAACGTATACTGGAAGTTTATCTTAATGTGATCGAAATGGGTGATGGTATTTACGGCGCAGAGGCCGCTGTACAGAATTACTGGGGAAAATCAGCAAGGAGCATAAGCAAGTCGCAGGCGGCGCTACTTGTAGCGGTTTTACCCAACCCCTTGCGCTGGAGCCCTGCCAGACCGACCAGATTTGTTTACTATAAGCAGGGATTGATTTTGAGGAATATGCGGGGTTTAAAGAAATTGCCTTTTTAATGAGATGAGAATTATTGGGATTGAGCTGTTAACCCGAATTAACTCATCTCAATACTCAACTCAATACGCACTACTCAATACTAAAACGAAAACACCTTAGCATGCCAGCTATCAGCCAATGGAATATTCCATGAGGTCTCCAACTCCTTCCTGCGACTGATCAGGTTATTGAAAACCAGAGTCTGACCATCAACAATGCCCTTTTTGATCCGATCTTCAAACTCTTCCCGGCTACAATTAATGATATCTTCGCCTGATTTGTACGCCATTCTGAAGCGGTCGAATAGATTGATGTTGAATTTAGTTTCGAGTTCTTTCATCAGATGAACCGATTTATCAATACTGCATCCGGTGGCACCTGCAATTTGCTCATCAACCGAAAGTACGATAAACTGATGATGATAGATCTCAGCCAGGGCAGCCAGCGCATGTCCGTGAGCCTGCCATTCTGTAGTAAAATCGTTCAATATCTTCTTTATCGCCTGCTCTTCTTCTTTTGTGAAGGGACGGTCTGACTGATATATCCAAACCCTGGAATTTTCTGAAATATTCATACTGCAAAATTACGAATTCATAGTATACTACCGACCTTTATCTTGCAGGTTTACAAAATCATGATCAAAATACCTAATTTCAGGTATTTACATTCCATTGCTGATTAGATAGTTTCGGAACTAATTTCAAATTGTTTTTAAATTCAATTTATGTCCTTATTTTTATACAGTAAAAATAAAAACGTCCACAAAAAAAGCAAATCATGAAAAAATTATTTTTTTTGCTCGTACTCCTTATTGGTACTTCCTCCGCTTATTCACAGGATACAGATTCAGAGGAAAGCAGGAATGTAAGCACAGATTCCGGAAACAGCCTTCTGAAAGTGAATCTTCTCTCATTACCATTACGAAATTTCTCACTGGCTTATGAATACAAGATTGGCCGGAAGGTAACTGCCGGATTAGGGGTTCGTATTATGCCTAAGGGAGGCCTTCCTATGCGTAATGCGATTTCCAATGCAATTGATGACCCGGAGGCCGACAGACAACTGGATAATTTCGAAACCGGGAATGTGGCATTCACACCTGAGATCCGATTCTACATGGGAAAACAGGCTATGCGAGGGTTTTATCTTGCTCCATTCGCCCGTATCAGTAGTTATACTGCAGAAATGCCATTTGAATTTGATGTCAATGGAACAACTCAAACTATGCCCCTTAGTGGAAAATTGAACACTTTTACCGGAGGTTTATTACTTGGTGCGCAATGGAAATTGGGAGGAAAAGTATATCTCGACTGGTGGATGCTTGGTCCACAATATGGTTCTTCTAACGGATTGCTGGATGGTAAAAAAACACTGAATGCACAGGAACAAACAGAGTTAAGAAACGAACTTCAGGATCTTGATATTCCATTTGCTGAAACAACGACAACCGTTGATGCAAATGGTGCAAGATTGGATATCAAAGGTCCATGGGCCGGTTTAAGAGCCGGTTTATGCCTTGGAATCCGATTCTAATCATTTTTTATTCAGAGAAATGCCGGATTTTTCTTAAAATCCGGCATTTCTTTTTAATTTAAACAGGAATTTGCTTTCTTGTTCATGTTTACTGGGTTTAAAAGTAGTTTAAAGAGGGTTTGTCTTCCCCTTATTCTTGCAGGATTGTTCATGGTTTTTGGCAGCGCCACAGCAGGAGTTGACGAAGAACTGCATCAACTCGCGCAGCGTACTCAGGTAAAATTAAACACCCTTCATAATGCTGAATCAGAATCCATAAAGATCAGGCAGTTTGAGTTGCTTTTGAACGAAGAAGGTTTCCTGAGATACCGACGGACATATACTAATGGTAAACAGGAATATTATTCTTTCAATCTGATGCGCATTAAAGCCATTGATTACCTCGGGAATACTTTATCAGGTGATCTGTCAATTCAAACACAGGAAGATGATGTAATCGTGCAAACATTTAACGACCGCAGTGGTAATGTTGATTCGATGGCTACCCATTTTCGCCTTCCATTAAATAGTGTTGAGGCTGAAGATCTTGCATCTCTTCATAATGACCTGCTCGAAATGAAGCGGCTTCTGGACCGCAATAAGTGAGGGATACTCTGAAATTATTTTTTAATTATACCCCTTTATGGGTATTTCTATTCTGGTTGGGGAACTGTAAATTCGGTTGCTTTAAACTCTAATCAGATTTAATACCTTAAAAAGCGATTATTAAGGATTGGATTGGTTAACTTTTATTAATTTGAAGGTACTTTCTAAATTGAAAGTACCTTTTTTATTATATCCGAAGTTTAAAGTCCGTTTGCTCTTGCAGTAATTTCGGCAATATCCAGTACCTTGACTTCCTGCTCTTTATTATAGTTCTTTACCCCATCACTCAGCATAGTCATGCAAAATGGGCAGGAGGATGCTACTATATTAGGATTCAGTGCCAATGCCTCGTCGATTCGTTCAATATTGATATCTTTTTTTCCTTTTTCTGGCTCTTTGAACATTTGAGCACCACCGGCACCACAGCATAAACCGTTAGATTTACAGCGTTTCATTTCAACAAGATCTGCATCGAGAATTTCAAGAGCTTTTCGGGGAGCCTCATATACATTATTGGCTCTGCCCAGATAACAGGGATCGTGGAAGGTGATTTTTTTTCCTTTGAACGACTCTCCGCCTTCTGCTTTTAATTTGCCTTCATCTATCAGTTGCTGTATGAGCTGTGAATGGTGGATCACCTCATAATTACCGCCTAATCCGGGGTATTCATTTCTCAAGGTATTAAAACAATGCGGACAGCCGGTTACTATCTTTTTGATATTGTACCCATCCAATACCTGGATATTGCTCATAGCCTGCATCTGAAAAAGAAATTCATTTCCGGCACGTTTTGCCGGATCTCCGGTACAGCTTTCTTCAGTGCCAAGAACTGCATATTTAATTCCCACATGCTGCAAGATTTTGCAGATATCACGCGTGATCTTCTGTGCCCGCTCATCAAAGCTCCCTGCACATCCAACCCAGAATAAAATCTCCGGACTTTCACCTTTTGCAGCCATTTCGGCCATTGTTGGAACTGTTAATTTGTCCATATTTTATCAGTTATCTGTTACCAGTTACCAGTTGTCTGTAAACGGTTATTAATTTCCTATTTCCTATTTCCCATTCCCACTCCCTATTTCTCCTCCGCCCAATTCACCCTATCCACCGCCGCATATTTCCATGGTGCACCATTATTTTCCACGTTTCCGAACATAGCATTGATACTAGCCGGAGCCTGTGATTCTTCCATCACAGCAAATCTTCTCAATTCTACGATAATAGATAGCGGGTCAATGTTTACCGGACAGGCATCGGTGCATGCATTGCAGGTGGTGCAGGCCCAGATTTCTTCTCTCGAAATATAGTTGTCTAATAAGGATTTACCATCCTGATGATCTTTACCGTGTTTATCAATGTTTTTCCCAACTTCTTCCAACCGGTCGCGGGTATCCATCATGATCTTGCGTGGTGAGAGGAGTTTTCCTGTGATATTCGCGGGGCATACTGAGGTACATCTTCCGCATTCGGTACAGGTATAAGCATCCAATAAATTTTTCCAGCTCAGGTCGCCGATATCTTTGGCACCGAAACGCCCGCCTTCAGGTACCGGCTCAGGAGTATATGTTGGATCCAGCATTGCTTTAACCTCATTACTCACAGAAGCCATATTAGTGAATTCACCCTTAGGCTCCAGATTTGAAAAATAAGTATTCGGGAAAGCCAGAATAATATGGAAATGTTTGGAGTAGGGCAGGTAGTTTAAAAATGCAAAAATTCCGATGATATGGAACCACCAGCAGGATCGTTCAATAGCAATCAATGTGCTTTCTGAATCGGGCAGGAGTGGAACAAGAAAACTGCTTACTGGGAAAGATCCTGCATTAATATAATGTAAAGTACCTAATTGCTGAAGTTTATAATCAGCCGCATTCATGGTTAAAAATGCACCCATTAATAAAACTTCCACTATCAGAATAATATTTGCATCAGAACGTGGCCATTTGCCCATTTCAGTGCCGCTAAAACGTTTTAGGTGAACAATGTTCCTGCGTGCAAAGAAAACGATGACCCCGATCAATACTAATGCTGCCAGCACTTCGAAAGAGGCGATCAGAACATTGTAGAGTCCGCCCAGAGGGTCTGCAAAAATGCGGTGCGTTCCAAAGAGCCCGTCTATGATGATCTCAAGGACTTCAAGGTTTATAATTACAAAGCCAATGTAAACAAAGAGATGCAGTATAAAAGCTACAGGACGTTTAGCCATTTTTGACTGGCCGAAAGCTACTTTCAGCATAATAGCAAGACGCTCGGATGGCCTGTCTGAACGATCAAGAGGTCTGCCCAGATTAATATTCCGTATAATCTTGCGCACATTCAGACTAAAAAGTGCGATAGCTGCAGCAGCAATGATCAGAAAAAGGATTTGTAGAACCATATGCTTATAGGTTAATAGGTAAAAATAAACATTATCCTTTAAATCAATTACTATGCAAGCATAATATTTTAATTTTTATTTATTCCATTTTTTGCTTTCAACTTTTAGCTTTCAGCTTTCAGCTTTTGGAATGGAGTTCCTTATGGCAAATGGTCCTTTTGCCAGGCTGCCGTCCCAATGAAAAACAGCACCGGGTAGAATAAACCTTGCCGGAGGAGGTAGCTTCCGGCTATTGGTAAGTTTGATTTAGAACGCGATTTCTTGCCGGATAACTCCGGAGGAAAGGGCTGAACCAGCCTATAACATGCAGGCATTGATTTTCAAAATCAAATTAATTAGCTCCAGAGACTTCTCTAAATAATTATATGCTTATCTATTCACCTTCCTTACATCGAACTCAGGTAATTAGTATTTCAAATAAAGTTTATTATTTTAATTCCACCAATAAGTGAATTTCAGTACCAGGGCACGGTTCCGTATGGCAAATGGAGAAGGGTAATAGTTGTCGGTAAACACAAGAAAAAGATCACTTGCCGGCTTATACCGCCATTGCAAGCGTGTATTTACATTTAGGTTTTTCTGCTGGTTGTTGTACTGAATGAAGGTGGTAAAAAACAGTTTATTACTGAAGGTAACATCGGTCCGGGGACCAACAAGCCATAAATTGGTTGTACCCCAGGGTTGCGGCAAAACAATGTGATTATAGCTAGTGCTCATTGCTATATTGACATAGGGCTGAAAGCGGTAGCCAAGGTCTGCCGATAGATTCAAACGGGTTCCATCAGCAAAATATCCACCATAATGACCTGAAAAAGAGTAGGTATATAGTTTCTGGGGCTTGGAGAAGTAATTTGCGCCCCAGGTATTCCATAAATGCTCGCTTCCGGTACTTAAACTACCTTTTCCAGTATTTACAGGGTCAAAAGGTCTGAGCAGACGGATGAAATTATCAGAAGTCCATACTTCAAATGTGCTCTGGTTCCGGTGAGTGAATTTATAATTGAATGAGGTTTCATTATCGGTCTGGCTAAAAGACTTATTAAAATAGAGCGTTGAGCTTATAATTGGACCATGGCTCAATATATTGCCTCCTTTTGGAAAGAACTGATAACTGAGTTTAGGATTCAGTTTAATGTAATTGATGCGGGGTACATAACCAACTTCTGCGGTATAATTTTCGCCCACATATTCATGCTGCCAGCTCAGGAGCCATTTTTTGCTGCTGTATTGCAGGTTGGCGGCATGTACCAGATCATCACTGTTCTTAACTGGTCCAAATGATTTGACGAACATCGATTTTCCTGTCCAGAGGTTATTGGTTGAAGCAAGATTGTATTCCAGTCCGATATTCCGGTTAAAGGCATTATGGACCGGTTTTCCGGGATGCATCGCCGGGTCATAATTAAGGGATTGTTTGTTCACGAACATGAAACGGACGTTTGAGCGTGAGAATACCCTTCGCTGCAAAGCAAGAACTGCGAAATTCTGAGCAGGAAGGCCTGTTTCATCGATGCTCTTGGTCTGCATATCCATCGCACCGATACGCCATTTCTTATTCAGACTTCCGCTCAGACGTGCTCCAAATTCTATTGGAACACCCAGCCCGATTCTTCGTGAAAAGAATGGTCTGATTGTTGAATAGCCGAAATTTGCAAAGAGATCAGCATTTTCGAGAAAGAATTGCCGGCGTTCAGGGAAGAAGAGTTCGAAACGATCCAGGTTAGTGACCTGTTTATCCACTTCAATCTGTGAAAAGTCAGGGTTTACCGTAAGATCCAGATTTAAAGACGAAGTAATCCCGATTTTTGCATCAGCACCAATATCCCTTTTAAATTTAGTTCTGGTATTGTTCTCATAATCTTTGGTAAATCCTCCTAAAACATAAGGAATTACAGAGATATTGGTTCCGGCTTCAGGTGGTGGATTATCCCAGATCAGGTTTCCTGTATAGGCCAGAGAGGCCACATTAAATTGTCTTGGAATTTTTGCCCAGGCCGATTTTTCGGGAGCCTTGATATCTAACCTGGCGAAATTAATTCCCCAGTTTTGAATGCCTTTTTTATAACGAATTGATTTAAAGGGTATTGCGGCCTCAAAAACCCAGCGATCGGCATAATGCTTCACCTCCGAGTACCATTTATTGTCCCAGCTAAGGTCGTAGCCATTGCTATTGAATATAAGTCCGTCCCATTGCGCACCAGCAGCATTCACACCAAAGGTAAATCCATTGGTCTGGTCGTCGAAGGGATCGACAATAAGCAAAAAATTATCATTTTTAGTGTAGGAAAAATCCCGCCTCAACGATTCAACTGCATAATTTGTATTTGGCTTGGGTTCATAACAGATCGCAGAAATATACAGGTTATGCTGGTCGTAGGTCATGCGGACAGTAGTTTTGACTTTTGCATAACTGGTGTCCATCGGACTAACCATAAAAAAATTAGCGGCAGAATCTCTTACATTCCAGGCTTCCTCATCAATAAATCCATCGATGACGATAGGGAGTTTTGTTTCAGAAATATGAAGTTTGTAGGCGCTGTTTATTTTTTGAGAATAAAGTCGGGTGCCGGACAGAAAACAAAATATAAACAGGAATAAATATCTCAAAACAACAATTAGTAAAGCGGTAAAATCCCTCCGGGATCGGGTTTAAAATTAACAAAAAAGTGCAGAACAGTGATGATATTTTATTACATAAAATCAATTAAATCCGCTATTTAGTGTATTATTTCTGCAACATGTTTTCTGATATTTTCACCTATTTTATCAATTGGGAGATCATCAGGATCAGTTCCAAATGGGTCTTCTATGGATTCAGCAATCAGTTCCAGTGAAGCCATAACATAAAAGATAAAAGGTACTGCTGCGATGACAAAATAACCCATTGAAAATACAAAACCCACAGGGAGTGTAAGCACATAAATGAAGATGAATTTCTTAATAAATGAGCTGTAAGACATTGGTATGGGTGTATTCTTGATCCGTTCGCATGCCCCGCAAACATCAGTCAGGGCATTCAGTTCTGAATTGATTACTATCAGCTGATCGCCGCTGATTACCCTATCCTGATACAGATTATTGCTGCGGCTAAAGATCATTGAGGCTACCTGATTGGGCCCATGTTTCTGTACATCGAGCGTTTCAAATTCGGGATGATCGATCTCATCCAGCATGAACCGGGTTTTGTTGGAACGAAGGTGATCAAACAAGGTATCGGCGAATAAAGGGATCGCTTTTTTATAAAAACTGCGGTTCACGCGGTCATCCGGCTTAAGAAACGCGTTCATCTTTATGGCGAGCATCCGGCTTATATTGGTCAGCGTTCCCCATTGTTTACGGGCTTCCCACCATCGATCGTATGCCGTATTTGTGCGGAATACGAGCAAAATTGACATTACGAATCCAAGGAGATTATGGACAATGGTGATATTTTTTACCCAGCTAACATCCGAAAGCTTGATGTATTCCAACTCCAGATAAGCAATACCTGCAGAATATGCAGCCAGCGCTAGTATAAGCGGAAATAGCTTCCGGGCTGTATCAGACTTATGAAGATAGAAGGTTGCGTAGAACCAGTCTTTTGGATTGTAAACGATCATATCGCAAATTAAAGAAATGAAAGGGGAATTAGGAAATTAACAAATTAGCAAATTAGCAAATGGGGGAAGGACTTACCTTTAGATTAGCATCAACAAGATTAGTAGGTTATTATTATTGTTGAAGCTTTCTTTTTGCTTCTTTTTCTTTGTCAATAACCACGAATTTT
>NCHA01000034.1 GCA_002257025.1 Sphingobacteriales bacterium 16-39-50
TCCTATTGTCTGAACTGTGATTAAGGTGATTAGAATGATTGCCATGATTTATTGCGTGTTAGTTATCTTAAGAGCAACCTTCCTAATCCTAAAATCCTAAAATCCTATTAATCCTAATAATCCTAATATTTGTTAACTTTGATCCAAATTTAAAATATACAAAATGCAATTCGACGTAATAGTTATAGGTAGTGGTCCGGGTGGTTATGTTGCCGCCATTCGTTGTGCCCAGTTGGGCTTAAAAACAGCAGTTATTGAAAAGTACAGTACTTATGGAGGTACCTGCTTAAATGTGGGATGTATTCCATCAAAGGCTTTGTTAGACTCATCAGAACACTATCATAATGCCCTCCATACATTCAAAGAACATGGTATCAATCTTAAGGATCTTAAGCCCGACCTGAAACAAATGGTTAAGCGTAAGAATGAGGTTGTTGCCCACACTACCGGTGGAATCGCATTTCTTTTTAAGAAAAATAAGATCACTGCCTACCAAGGCATGGGATCTATGGTGGATAAGAACACAGTAAAAGTTAACAAGGCCGACGGAACATCTGAAACTATTACAGGTAAAAATGTGATTATCGCAACTGGTTCAAAGCCAACTCAGCTTCCTTTCCTGAAAACTGATGGTAAACGGATCATTACTTCAACCGAGGCATTAAATTTAACCGAAATTCCAAAGCATCTGATCCTGATAGGTGGTGGTGTTATCGGATTAGAACTGGGCTCTGTATATGCCCGTCTGGGATCAAAAGTTACTGTAGTAGAATTCATGGATTCTATTATCGGCACTATGGACAAGAGTCTGGGTAAAGAGCTTCAGAAAGTTCTGGCTAAACAGGGGATGGAATTCCTGTTAAGTCATAAAGTTACCGGAGCAAGTGTTAAAGGTAATAAAGTAACTGTGACTGCTGATAGTCCGAAAGGCGAAAAAATCAGTCTGGAAGGTGATTATTGCCTTGTAGCAGTAGGCCGTGTGGCATACACTGAAAGTCTGGGCCTTGAGAATATTGGTATCACTTTGGATGAGCGTGGTAAAAAGATTCCGGTTAACGAACATCTTGAAACTTCCGTTCCCGGAGTTTATGCAATTGGTGATGTGATAAAAGGTGCTATGCTGGCTCATAAGGCCGAAGATGAAGGAACTTTTGTGGCTGAGGTTATTGCCGGACAAAAACCGCACATCAATTATAATTTGATCCCCGGTGTAGTTTATACCTGGCCTGAAGTTGCGAGTGTAGGTTATACCGAAGAGCAATTGAAGGGGAGTGGTACCAAATACAAGAGCGGTTCATTTCCTTTCAAAGCCAGCGGACGTGCCAGGGCAAGTAATGATTCAGACGGATTTATTAAAGTACTTGCGGATGCATCTACCGACGAAATCCTTGGTGTACACATGATCGGGCCAAGAGCTGCTGATATGATCGCTGAGGCGGTTGTAGCAATGGAATTCAGGGCATCAGCTGAAGATATTGCAAGAATATCCCATGCACACCCAACTTATACAGAGGCGTTTAAAGAGGCAAGTATGGCGGCTACTGAGAATCGGGCAATACATATTTAACTTGGAAGTTATAAGTTGTAGGTTATAAGTTATAAGTTTTAAGTTATAGGTTATAAGTTTTGGAGATTAGTGCCACGATTATTAATTACCAAATTCCCAATAAAAAGCAGGATTGTATTCTTCACCAATAAATTACTGACAACTGATAACAGACAACTGATAACTAATTCAGACAACTGATAACTAGCAATGCAAATTGTACTCCATATTGCAATAATCCTACTCACCATTGCAGCTATGGAGGCTTTTTCATGGTTTATTCATAAGTATCTGTTTCATGGTCCTTTATGGTTTATTCATAAAAGTCATCACAGTGAGAGACATGGCTGGTTAGAATTTAATGATGTATTTAGTCTGCTTTTTGCCTCCATATCGCTTTATCTGATGTGGGAGGGCAGACTTGATTTAAGTTATAAGTTTTGGATTGGGCTTGGGATTTCGGTCTATGGAATAATCTATTTTATTTTTCACGATTGGTTCATACACAATCGTTTTAAAAGTTTTAAATCCACAAACCCTTACCTTTTAGGAATCAGAAGGGCGCATAAGATTCATCACAAGTCAACAAAAAAGAATCCTTCCGAAGAATTTGGTTTGTTGCTTGCCTCCAAAAAGTATTTCAGTCAGAAATAAATGCTATTTTCCTTAAATATTTATAAATGCAGGTAATCGAAAACTTCCCTCTTAAGAACCTGAATACCTTCGGTGTTGCAGCCAATGCAGCCTGGTATGTTGATATAAGGGATGAAGATGATTTGCAGTTATTGTTTGCACAGGATCGCTGGAAGGATTACCCTCGTTTGGTTTTGGGAGGAGGCAGTAATATGCTTTTCACTGCCGATTTCAGCGGCCTCGTCGTTCATGTTAAAATTCAGGGCATCCGCTATGAAGTAAAAGGAGATGATGTTCTTGTGACCGCCGGTGGAGGTATTGTTTGGAACGATCTGGTTAATTATTGTGTAGATCATGGATTCGCCGGCATTGAAAACCTGAGCCTGATACCCGGCTCAGTAGGTGCAGCTCCCGTACAAAATATCGGAGCTTATGGAGTTGAATTTCAGGATATTTTCCATTCATGCAGGGCCTTTGAGATAGCGAGTGGCAGGATCAGGGTGTTTGATAAGGAGGATTGCGGATTTAGCTATCGCGATAGCGTATTTAAGTCGGCACTGAAGGGACTTTACATTATTACTGAAGTCAGTTTTAAGCTTTCAAAAATATTTAAGCCAGAACTGACTTATGGGGCCATCAGCGATGAACTCCAGAAAAGGGGAATCAGCAATCCCGGTATAAAAGATCTTTCTACTGTCGTTTCGAATATCCGCGTAAGTAAATTACCTGATCCGGCTACAATTGGTAATGCCGGTAGCTTTTTTAAGAATCCGGTAATTCCTGAAGCTCAGTTTCTTAAATTGAAGAGTGATTTTCATGAGATTGTTCATTTTCCTGCCGATGCAGGCCATATTAAGATTTCGGCAGGATGGCTGATTGAGCATTGCGGATGGAAAGGTAAAGTTGTGGGTAATACTGGAACATGGAAGAACCAGGCTCTGGTATTAGTAAACCATGGCAATGCGAGCGGTAAGGAGATCTATCAATTTTCAGAATCAATTATTGAGAGCGTGCATGCCAAATTCGGTATTCTTCTGGAACGAGAGGTTAATATTATATAAGGTTTACAAGCAAGTTCTTCAGGAAAAGAAGCCGGTTTAATCCAGAAGTTGGGTGTATATGAAATTTTCGAACACATACGACCCCTTCAGGGTCGGGACTAGCTTTTTGGTTATTTCTATAAACATACGACCACCTACGGGGTCGGCTGCTATGTAATGCCACCTTAAGTTCGATTATTGAATTGATGATGTCCTACCGGATGTCGACTACTCTGTAATGCCACCTTAAGTACGATTATTGAATTGATGATGTCCTTCCGGATGGAATTTTTCCCTGACCCTGAAAGGGTCAAATGTTTATAGCAATGTATTAATACGGAAATCCCGACCCTGAAGGGGTCGCATGTGATAGCCAAAGTATTTGCTAATCAATCCATTGGAACAAATACTCATCTTTAAATTCAATGTTAAAGCTATTTAGGAGAGAAATGTATTCCTCCTTAAATGTTATATTCTGATGGTGTTCTTTTTGAAGTTGAATGTAGCCAATTACACTATCCAATGATGAATGGCTATAGGAGAAGGCTCCAAATCCTTCCTGCCATTGAAATTTTGATCTGATAAAATTATTTTCGTTTACAAAATCTGTAGAGGATTTTTTGACCTCCCGAACAAGATCAGATAGACAACATGAAGGTTTCATGCCCATCAGAAAATGAATATGATCAGCCATGCCATTAATTTGAAGCATCTTTTGCCCCTTATTTTGAATAATACCTGTAATGTATTTATATAATTCCTCTTCCCAGGTGGAACGAATCAAACATTCCCTGTATTTGACAGCAAAAACTGTTTGTATATAGATTTGAGAAAATGTTCCTGGCATCGTGATTAATAAATCCGATACAAAGTTGCGGTATATTTATGAGGATGAATTATTAATGAGTATCCGGTACTCTTAAAATAGTTAACGGTTGGATAATGAAAAAGGGGGGTTATGACAAACGAAGCTCATAAGCCTGCCATGGGTGGGGGGAAACGAAATTTATGGTGTTTATATAAAAATACGACCATCTTTAGGGTCACAAACCAAACCCTTCTTACCCTACACTTTGATCAACCCACCACCTTATTTTTCTGAAAGCTCCTTCAAAGATTCCAGTCCGCTGGTGAACGGCTTATCCATCATCATGCCCATCGCTAAACCCATCCAGCGGTCGGGTAAAGTTTTCGACTCACCACTCAATGACCAGGTAACATTTATTCCATCCGGCTTCTTTTCAAAGCTGAAATTAGACGTGGCCGAATTTTCATGGGGTTGACGAAATTTAAGCTCATAGTCCAGTGAAGTATAGGGATTTACCTTAACCAGTTCCATACTTCCTGTACCCAGTTCTTCACCTTCCCATTCCCATATATTGCCAGGTTCTGCGCTCGTACCGCTGATTTTCACCTTTGCCGTAGGCTCCATTTTAAGCCATGGATTCCATTTATGGAAATTGTTCATATCTGCAACATTCATGTACACTACGCTGTCTGCTGCCTTGATTAAAACTGATCTCTGGAAAGAATATGATTTAGGAAGAAAGCGTCCACCAATAAAATAAATGGCAGCTAATCCAATTACAATAATTCCAATAACACGCAATGCTTTCATAATTAATACGTTAGGTTTTATTAAGTTAAAGAATTTTGAATTTATTTCAATATTTTTTCCCTTTTTTTTCGCTGAACAGGATGTGGTATTAGCTTAAACAGAATTATAGCTCATCCGCAATCATTTTTCTTAATTTTGAAAACGATATTATAGTAGATGAAATTCAGGTTCTTAGTACTCATATTTATATTCTTGTCAGTCCATTTGTATGCAGAACCTACCGTGTCGGATGAAATCAGAAATGTCAAGGTAGCGGTTCACCGGGCAATTGAAAGTTCAGCTGTAACTGATTCACTTTATCTTGCACTGAAGTCGGGGAGTACCAAAAGCCCGCTTATTGTGGCCTATATAGGTACACTGGAGGCTTTAAAAGCAAAGCATAGTTGGAATCCTTACAATAAGATCAAATTTGTATCCCTTTCTCAAAAGACGATGAAGAAAGCCGTAGAACAGGATCCCAATAATCTGGAGATCCGCTTTATGCGATTCACTATACAGCATTATACTCCATTATTTTTGGGCTTCAGTAAAGATCTTGAGGAAGATCGCAAAGCGATTGTCAGGCAATTCAAAAACAGGAAGTTCGGGCTCGCTGATGCTATCCTGGTCAGGAGTATAGCTGCATTTATGATAGAATCTGACAGATGTCTGAAGGAAGAATTGATCGTATTCAAAAAGTATATCTGATATTTGCGTATGGAGAATACTTATCTGCTGATTAATTTTCTGACTGTATTGTTTCCTGTCATTCTTTCATTTGATAAGCGGGTTAGATTTTATCAAAGCTGGAAGTACATTTTTCCGGGCTTATTGATCAGCGGTTTACTTTTCCTGTTTTGGGATTACCTCTTTACCATTTACGGGGTATGGTCTTTCAACCCTGATTACATTAGAGGCATCTATTTCCTGAATCTCCCATTAGAGGAGATACTCTTTTTTGTAACTGTTCCCTTTGCCTGTATTTTTATCTACGAATGCCTTAATTACTATATAAAAAGGGACCTGTTAGTATCTGTCTCTGTTTACATCACTTATATGCTGATCCTTTTATGTACAGTTTTGTTGGTGCTGTATTACGATAAAGTTTATTCGCTGATCACCTTTGGCCTGCTGCTTGTAATTTTGCTGCTTGCCCAATTTGTTTTCAAATTGAAGTTTTTAAGCAGATTCTATCTGGCATACCTGGTTTCTTTGATCCCATTTTATATCGTCAACGGTTTGCTGACTTCCATTCCGGTGGTCATGTATAATAATGAAGAGAATATGGCATTTAGGGTGGGAACCATCCCATTTGAAGATCACTTTTATTCTATGGCGATGCTATTGCTGAATATCATGTTCTTTGAGTATTTCCGTAAACGGGCAAAGGAAGTTTACGTATCAGCCGCGTCCGGAAAAAATTGAAATAATGATCTTATTCTTAACTAATAATTTTTCTCTTTTCTTTTCCTGCAGCAGAAAAGAAACAAAATGCCGCCGCTGCACCTGATGCTATTAAAGTTAATGCTTTGGCTTGGTCTGTGCCTACCGCACCAGCTGAGGCGGAAAAAAACGTTAACGGAGATTTTGTGCTTAGGCAAAAGCATATGAACGATCCTGTCAGTATAGGTTAAAATACTGGAGGTTTTAAGTCAGTGAAAGAAGTATAATAATTGGTAAATTTTATTTTAATTGGATATTAGTGATTCATGAATAAGCTTCCGGAGTACAGTAAGTCCTATCTCGCCCTGAGAAACGGACAGGATAAACCGCAGATCTGGGTCGCATTCAAAGGCATAATTTATGATGTTACCGATAGCCGGCTATGGAAGAACGGGAAGCACTATGAACACTGGGCCGGACAGGATTTGACAGATGAATTAAAAGATGCACCGCATAGCGATCAGGTATTTGCGAAGTTTGAGGTGGTGGGGAGGCTGGTTTGAGTTGCCTGTTGTCTGAGGTCTGTTGTCTGAGGTCTGAGGTCTGAGGTCTGATGTCTGAGGTCAGATGTCTGTTGCCTATTATCCGTCATCCCGACGCAGGAGGGATCTCATGATTGAAGCAGGATTTTGATCTTCTCGATCGATTCCCGCTCCTAGTGCGCGCGCAATGTCATTAATTTTAGATTTAATTTGGTTTGACACGTATCTTGCCCTTGATTGAAGGCTCTATTTTTGGATTCTGAATTAGATTCTTCGCTTCGCAACTCTTGAGATATTATTGAGGCTTATCAATTTTGCTTTAGTACTTCTCAAATTCTTTCTCTCACAAAGACGCAAAGACGCAAATGGCTACAGGTTATATTAAATCATTCCTTCTAGATGTCATATTTTGCGTCTTTGCGTCTCTGCGAGAGCCTTTTTTACATTTCTCTGGTTGCTGCTTCCGCTGCTGTTGCGTGCGTGCCGCGCGTTCCGGAAATAATAAAGAACACGCGACACGCGTGCGCTATCAAGGAGCCTGCCTGCGGTCGGCAGGTGTAGCGAAGCAATCTCCAAACTAAGAGTACTAAATGTCATAGGATTGCTCCCCATCATGATTTTATAACAAACTAACCTTAAATAATCAGATCTTTTTTAAGCTTCATTAGAGATTAGCATTTTTTTTACTGATTTTGCACTCATAAAAAGGCGAATAGCTAACAAAAGGAAAAGAAACTTACATTGTTCATGGATAATATTATCAATTACGTTAATAATTTAGTTTGGAGTAATGCGCTCATTGTTTTATGTATGGGCGCCGGAATTTATTTTTCAGTAGTCACCCGCTTTGTACAGCTCAGGTATTTTAAGCACATGATCCAGCTGCTTTTTCATGGTAAATCATCAGAAAAAGGAGTAAGTTCATTTCAGGCTTTTGCAATCGCAATATCAGGACGTGTAGGTACAGGAAATATTGCCGGAGTAGCTACCGCAATAGCCATGGGCGGACCAGGGGCCATATTCTGGATGTGGTTAATCGCTTTTCTTGGAAGTGCCTCTGCCTTTATTGAGGCTACACTTGGACAAATTTATAAACAAGTAAATAATGGGCAGTACCGCGGAGGTCCTGCTTTTTACATTGAAAAGGGTTTGGGTATCAGATGGTATGCAATTGTTTTTTCAGTGGCCACTATCTTAAGTACAGCCTTCTTTTTGCCGGGGGTTCAGAGTAACAGTATTGCCCTAAGTATGCAAAATGCATTTGATATGCCCGTTGCTTATACCGGGATTATTATTGTTGTACTGCTGGGTCTGATAATTTTTGGTGGCGTTAAGCGCATCGGGAAGGTCGCCGAGATCGTGGTGCCCTTTATGGCAGGAGCCTACATCCTCGTTGCACTTATCATTATTGGCTTCAATATTGAAAAAGTACCTGCCATGTTCAGCCTGATTTTTAGTTCAGCTTTTGATTTGGAGCCTCTCTTTGGCGGAGTATTTGGCTTGGCAATTGCCTGGGGAGTAAAACGTGGAATTTATTCAAATGAAGCGGGGCAAGGTACGGCACCACATGCTGCAGCAGCTGCAGAAGTAAAGCATCCGGTAAGTCAGGGACTTGTACAGGCTTTTTCTGTTTATGTAGACACCCTTTTTGTTTGCAGTGCTACAGCCTTTATGATACTGATCACCGGACAATACAATGTTATAAATCCGGAGGGAGGTTTTCTGGTTGAAAATATTCCGGGTGCACAAATTGGTGCCGAATATACCCAGAGCGCAGTAAACACCGAATTCCCTGCCTTGGGAGCCGGTTTTGTGGCTTTTTCACTCTTGTTCTTTGCCTTCACCACCATTATGGCCTATTATTATATTGCTGAAACTAATCTAAGCTACCTGGATAAAAAGGGCAGTAAGTGGGCTTTGTGGGCACTTCGATTATTGCTGCTTATCTCTGCTTTTTATGGAACGATTAAAACTGCAGAATCTGCCTGGACACTCGGAGATATCGGGGTCGGTATTATGGCCTGGTTAAATGTGATAGCCATAATTCTATTGCGCAAGCCTGCACTCTTAGCATTGAAAGATTATCAAACACAACGAAAACAAGGCAGTGAAGAGCCGGTTTTTGACGCTAAAGCTTTAGGAATCAAGAATACAGAAGTTTGGGAGTAAGCCATTTTATTGGTCATCCCGATCGTTCAATTTGTCATCCCTATCATTCAACCCGTCATCCCGACGCAGGAGGGATCTCATTGCTGAAGCAGGATTTTGATCCTTTAGCGCGATTTCCCTCCACTTCTGAAGCGCAGCGTTTGGAATGACACATTCTTCAATCGAATCCACCGCCCAACAAAAAGGGCACCCCATTCATCCGGAGCACCCTTAAAACTTATAACCTACAACTTATAACTTACTACTTCTCAATAACAAAACTACTCAACCTCACAAATTGCTGTACCCTCGCCTGAATTTCTTCCTGGCTCAGGTTTTTAATACGTTCAGTACCAAATTTCTCAACACAGAAAGAAGCAAGTGCAGAACCGAAGATAATTGCATTCTTCATATTGTTGAAATTGATTGTTCCTACCTGGGCAAGATAACCGATGAAGCCACCGGCGAATGTATCACCCGCACCTGTTGGATCGAATACATCAGCAAGCGGTAAAGCAGGGGCAGAGAAGATCAGGTCTTCATGGAACAAGAGCGCACCATGTTCACCTTTTTTGATGATCAGGTATTTCGGACCCATTGCCAGAATTTTATTTGCGGCTTTAACCAAAGAATACTCACCCGACAATTGTCTTGCCTCAGCATCATTAATCGTTAATACATCTACATTTTTAATTACTGCCAGAAGATCATCCAAAGCGATGTCCATCCAGAAGTTCATCGTATCCAGAACGATTAGCTCAGGACGTTTATCTAAACGGTTAATTACAGTCTGCTGAACCTGCGGAGTAAGGTTACCCAGCATCAGGAACTGACAGTCCTGATAGCTTGCCGGAATGATCGGATCAAAATCACCAAGAACATTCAGTTCAGTGATCAACGTATCGCGGCTATTCATGTCATTATGATATTTTCCGGACCAGAAAAAGGATTTTTCGCCCTTTTTTATCTGAAGACCTTCGGTATCGATGCCATGATCATTGAAATTTTGGATGTCTTCCTGGTGAAAGTCTTCACCAACCACACCAACAATCTTTACATTCTTATAGAAATAGGATGCGGCTAAACTTGCGTAGGTGGCTGCTCCGCCCACTATTTTATCTGTTTTCCCGAAGGGAGTTTCAATTGCATCAAAGGCAACGGAACCAATAATAACTAGACTCATAATTATTTTAAAAAATTTTGATGCAAATATTGCATTAATAATTTAAAATCCCGAATATTGCACTCCCGAAAGGGGAGAACTTTTGAAGGATTATACCGGAAGAGTTTTCTTAAAGGTCAGAGCGATTCTGACTGAATTTTTAGAATAACCAGAAAACAAAATTCCCGAATAGCTCAGCTGGTTAGAGCATCTGACTGTTAATCAGAGGGTCGCTGGTTCGAGCCCAGCTTCGGGAGCTAGTTTAATAACTAGTAATGCCCTTCCAACGTCCTGGAAGGGCTTTTTTTTGCCTTAAGCTTTTCACCCAGTAAATTGAAAGCGAAGCTTTAGGCTTAATTCCCTCCTTTTGTTTGAGTATTGTTTGACTAAACACATTCCTGCTAGTGGCTTAACAACAGTCACATGGTACAGTTAAAAGTCCTACTAGACAAACGGACACAAAAGTCAGACGGCACAAGCACAATCTATTTCCGGGTTACAGAGAATCGAAAAGTCTTCTATTTATCTACAGGGTACTCATTAGAAGCGAAGTATTGGGATGATAACAAAGGAACAGTTAAGAGAACCTATCCCAACGCACAGTCCATCAACGCATCTATTTCCAAGAAGTACTTCGATATTCAGAAGGCAATTATAGAATTGGAAGATGAAGGCATATTCTCTATGGATAGTCTTAAAGAAAAACTAATTCCGAGGCCTTCATTAGTAACCTTCAAGCAATTTGCTGACATGACTATCGAGGAGCTATATAAGAAGAACAGAGTAGGAAATGCAATTGTCTACCAAACTGGGGTAAATAGCATATTCAAATTCAAACCCAGTAAGGAGTTAAGGTTTACCGACATCTCTTCACAGTTTATAGAAAGATACATTGACTATCTAACTGAAAGGGGATGCAAGATTAATACAGTAGGGAATTACCTCCGCACGCTCAGAGCTATCTACAACAAGGCTATAAAAGCTAAACTGGTTGATAGGAGGTATTATCCTTTCGCGGAAATACCTATCAAAACGGAACGGACGGCAAAAAGAGCTTTCACGAAAGATGTAATTAAGACAATAGAACGTTTGGAGCTGCCTGATAAAAAGATGGCTCAAGCTAGGGATTATTACCTGCTATCGTTTTATTTGGCAGGTATCAATTTTACAGACCTAGTATATCTCAAAAAAACGAATATTGTAGATGGTAGGATAGAATACCGTCGAAGAAAGACTGGTACAGAGTACAGTATTAAGATTTTAGATTCAGTAAAGGATAGATTTGATACGTATGCTGCTCATCAAAGGAAGTACTTGTTACCAATCCTGCCAGACCATATTACAGAGGGTAGCTTAGAAGCAAAGAAGCTAATTCACCAATTTATAAAGACCACCAACAAATACCTGAAAAGAATCTCTACTGAATTGGAGCTATCAAAACCATGCACCACATATACAGTACGCCATTCCTGGGCTACCATAGCAAAACGGATGGGCTACAGCAAGGAGTTGATTAGCGAAGCATTAGGCCATCAGCAGGGTAACCAAATAACAGAGACTTATTTGGACAGCTTTGACAGGGAGGTAATTGATGAGGTAAATTTGAAAGTGACTGCTTAGAGACTAGTCCAGTTTCGTTATCTTTAAAACAGCTAACTCTAAAACATGGTACCAAAATACCCACTTCAAAAGTATGTTGATTTAATAGAGCTTTCAGGGTTACAAGAAATTGTAAATGACGTGCTGGACAGCATAGCCGATGCTGAAGACGCATTTCAAGATGAAGAGTGGTTAGAGATGGAGGCTAAATTTAAAGAGGAGAATCGAAAACCAACCTTCCCTTCAGACTATCCTCCATTTAAATACGCTTTAGCTAATAGGATTTCAATAAGCTTGAACATTATTTATAAAGATGCAATTGAATCATTCAATCAGAATCTAAATGGTTTAGTCGATGGTAGGCAGCAACAGGAATACATTCAGACATTACTGAGGAAAGCAACAGACCTACATTCCGCAGTTTATCACAATCACAAGGAAGTATATGGAGCATCTTTGATTCAAGAGAGTCTTGACAAGGTAATCAGTTATTTTAGAACAGACCTTGCGGAAGAAATAGTCAAAATCAAAGCAAAAGATACCAGCATAAAGCAGAAATTGAGAACATTTCTGAAGATACTCACCATCAAAGATGGTTCTGAAACTGGGCTGCTTAAAGATGACCAATTGGAAGTCGTCCTAGAAGAGATTGCTGACATCATAGAAAATAAAGAGCTTCCTACATTGACCGCAATGGAAAGGTTTCAAATTGAAATCTCAAACATAGAATTTATCTCTTTTCTGTTTCATGAAGTCAATACCGCGTTTAGTAAAAATTTGCCTACAGGGGAACTGAGTAAACTACTTCCTGAGTACCTTATAGGACGTTTTGAAAATTATGCTGGGATGCAACCTATTACAATTACTAAGAAATGGTCACCAGGAGGAAGGAAAGATGCCTATAAAGCTTGGAAGAAAAATTTGTTAGGTGAAAAAGGTGAATAATTATCACCAAATTTCCCGTTTTTCCCTCTAAAAGTTCTTAAGATTTTTGTTTCAATGCTTTATTTAAGACTCGGTTTTTCAGGGCTAGGCTCTGGCAAATCACAACATGAAACAAAAAAAGAAAAGGGGGCTAAATATGAGTAATCCACATTCAACCCCCGATTTCGTTAGCCAAAACGAAGATAATAAAGATTTAGGGAAAAGCCTAAAAAGTGCGCCTTATGAAGTCCTAAAATTATCGCCAAATGAGTACTGTTACGACATATGGATTTTCCAACAAGGTAAGGAAGGATTGGATTTTAAAGGAGTATACCGAAACGGCATACTGAACATTTTAATCGCTTCTGGTTTTAGAAGGATGTATAGAGACCAAAGCCCTGTTTATGTCAGAGAAGTTAATAACATCGTTGAAGAAATACGAAAACCTCAGATACAGGATTTTATCTCCAGTTATATTTTTGAGGACAGTTCCGATTTAGTATTTCAGTTCAAGGATAAGACCATAACAGAAAAAAGAGAACGTTTAAAGGACGTATATCTGAAACAATCCCATCTCTTCTTTAATGATAGCTTCTTAAATAACCTTCCAGCTTGCACAAAGACTCAATTAAAGGACACTGTAAATGAGGCTTATTTGTTCTTTAAAAATGGGCTTGTTAAAGTAAATAAGCAAGAAATTAAACTCCTTCCATACAACACTTTCCAAGACCATTTCGTATGGAAAGAACAAATTATCAAGAGAGATTTTGAATATAATTCTGACCACCGAGACAGTGAGTTTTCTAAGTTCATAAGGAATGTAAGCAATAATGATTTGGTCAGATTGGCGGGCTTTACAAGTGGCTTAGGATACCTTATCCATAATTACAATGACCCTGCAAAAGGGCAAGCAGTAATTTGCTACGATGAGGAATTGACGGATTCGGATAAGCCTATGGGTGGAAAGGGGAAAGGGGTATTTGCGAAGGCTGTTGCTGAGGTCAGAAAACTTGATAAAATTGATGGCAAAAAGTTTAGCAGTTCCGATAAATTCTCATTTCAGGAAATAAAGGTTACGACACAGATAATACTGATTGATGATGCTAAAAGGGACTTTGACTTTGACCGTTTAAACTCCGCTCTAACTGACGGTCTAAATATAGAAAGGAAATACGAGCACGCTTATACGATTAAAGGGCAAAATGCCCCTAAAGTTATAATCACATCTAATTTAATTATGCCGTATGAAGGAACGACAAGGCTACGCCGACAGTTTATATTAGAATTCGGTTCACATTATTCAAAGTTAATTAAGGATGGGACAGAAGAACCTATAATGGAACAACATGGTGGGCGATTCTTCTCAGACGAATGGGATAAGTCAGAGTGGGATAAATTTTATAGCTATCTGGTAGATGCCCTACAGATTTATTTAAAATTCGGTTTATCACAGCCCCCTTTAATAAGTGTTCACAAGAACAGACTGATGCAACAAACCTCATCAGAGTTTTATGGTTGGATAGGGGCTCAGCAATTAGTACTAGGTAAGACTTATTTTGTAAATGAACTCTTTACAGAGTTTAAGCAACAGTACTATTCGGATGACACAACATTTAAACAGAGGAAGTTTTCCGAATGGGTCAAGAAGTATGCAAATACAAGCAAGCTTAAAATTGAGTTTAAAACTACTAATGGCAAGAATTACTTCGTATTAAGTAAGATTTAAGATTTAGATATTTAGAATATAGGGGTATATCAAAATTTGGCGATATACCCCTTAATAACAGAGTTTTCTAAATCTTGAATCTAAAGCAATGAAGTTCCACAAGCATCCTTAGAAAAAGGCCATATTATTTATGCAAATCACAGACTTCAATCAATCATAAATATAGATATACACCTTTTTTCAGAAAAACGAATCCCAAAGTTCGGAAGCCATAAAGGCATATTCGTAATAATAGGCCAATATCACCTCATATTAAGTGCCATTATTTACAGTTTGAAATTCAAAATCCAAATAATAACCCAGTAAGGATAAGGTCTGGATGTCCTCATATATCTGTTTACTGGGTCAATACTTAGCCACTATATTAATCAGCCTTGCGTTATCCCCCTCGCACAAACCTACCCACAGAAGAATGTTCTTTAGTGCTTCTATTTTCGGTAGTGCTTTATGAAACATAAGCCTTCTAAGACTTTTCCTAAAGAGCATTTAAGAGGAGAAAGTCTTAGAAAGCAAATTCCGGTAGTTGGCCTTTCACACACTAGGTAATATGGCATTCCGTTCCTCCAATGGTTGCTAAAACATCGCCAGCTTTACAAGCTGTCACTCTTTTAGCTTTTCCAAAGTCGTCACTCCATAAAAGCTTCCTCTGTATTTACCCTTTTCACAAACCATCCCTGTAAATACAGTCGCTTTTCGTTTTTATGGGCTCGCCTGCTTGTCGCTAAAGGCTTCAAATTTTAAACCCTTTGCATTACCCACCTTGTTTAAAATTCTTGTGTCAAGACATACTCAGCATCGTCCTTACAGGACTTCTTTGCTGAGACCTTTAGCTCAACTCGCAGACGGCTCACGAAAAGTCGCATAATATTCTCTGTCATTAAGCAATAGTTGCCCGAGGTTTTGGTAGTGAAAATTTCCTATATTCAATTTTTAATTCATTATTAGTTGAGCTGGTAATATGAAAACATTAATAATAATACTGATAATGATGGCAAATCAGGTTTTAGGTCAGACTGTAATAAACAAGGCAGTAATAGACGATTCCAGAGCAGGCACTGTTAGAATAATTAGTAATGGTGGTAAAAGCAGTGGCACTGGCTTCTACATTTCAAATGATATTATTGCTACCTGCTTTCATGTCGTAGCTCAAATTTCTGTAAATAATTCCCAAAATGTAAACTTTAACATTTACAATGACATACAAGCTATTAATGAAGATGGTGAAATAGTTACGTTAACATGCATTAGTTTTCCAGATAACTCCTCACCAGAACCGTTACTTCAGGACTTTGCTTTGTTGCGAGTTAACAATCCTACTCCTAAAAAAAAGATACTTGCTTTGGAGTACAGTACTAACAGCGACATCGCAGATAATGTGTTATTTTCTGGATATCCACTTGGTACACCAACAATGGTTAGTCATGTAGGAATGATTTCTGGAATTACAAAAGACAAAGCAATAATTTGTGTTCAAGCCTCGACAAATAAAGGAAATTCAGGGGGTGCGCTTGTCAATAGCCAAGGGAAGGTAATTGGAATAATTAGTATGAGAGAGGGAGGTATATCCGCCGGATTACAAAATTATTTGAGCCAGATTACCGCTACTGAGAAGCAGGGAAGCGTTGAATTTATGGGTATCAACCCCCTGCAAGCCACGAAAGAAACAATCTCGGTTCTTGACACATATATCAGTACGGGCATAGGGTATGCAC
The DNA here is from genome assembly GCA_002257025.1 of Sphingobacteriales bacterium 16-39-50. GTDB lineage: Bacteria > Bacteroidota > Bacteroidia > Sphingobacteriales > Sphingobacteriaceae > Daejeonella. The sequence continues at coordinate 16,013 of NCHA01000034.1, forward strand.
GCAGCATTAAATTCATGACTGATTACATTAAGAAAAAAGGCATTAAATTATAAACCTATCATGAAAGAAGTAATTATTAAGGATAAACAGAAGTACCTTAAAGACAACTATCCTTTTGGGAATGTCCCCAAACTAACAGACAAAAAAAGATGCCTTCATTGTGATACAATAATCACTGTAGGGGATTACAAGGTATTTAAGGATGAAAATGATGAAGAATTAATTTATTGTCCACAAGCACCGGATTGCGATGGTACTGTTATCGATTGGTTTCGGGTTGACTAACCGCAATCGATGGTAAAACAGTAAATATGATAGTAACTGCTAACCATGATGAAGACAATGGTCATTATACGAGTTCAAATTAACTGTTAGCAATTTGTCGACCATTCAGCTTAATAATATGAAGGCAGTTAAATTAATACTGAATAATCCTGAGGAGAGTATTCAATACGTCTGGAAATACTTGGATTTACATAGATTTATTTACTTATTAACAGAAGAAAAGTTATTCTTCACGAGACTGGACAAATTTGAAGACCCCATAGAGGGGGTTCCTACGAAACTGTTAAGAAGAAACAATAAGTATTCAAATATACCACTTGAAGTCAGCGATTTTGTGGATACGACACCCATTAGCGAAAGAGAGAAATTAATAAATGAAAAAAAATTAAATGACTATCTTTTAAAGAGCGAAACAGAAGAAAACCAACAACGACAGTATGTAAATTGCTGGTTTGCTGGAAACAGGGAATCTATGGCGATGTGGAATATTTATTCCAATCCTGATTCCGTTGCTATTAAAGCAAACTTTACCATTTTAAAGGAAGGGCTCACTACGTCACTACAGAAATTTATTTTAAAACATGGGAGAAGATTATCTATTATAGGAGATAAAATCACCTACCTTCCACTAAATCCTTTTGATACTAATTTAGAAAAACAGCATATTAACTTCAGTGGATTAAAAAAGGATGAATCATTCGGATATGAAAATGAATACAGATTTTTAATTTCTACAATTAAAAATCTGGACAGAAAAGAACCTTTTTATGCAGTTCCAGTAGATATTAACAGTTTGGGATTAACCATAGTAACGCATCCCAGTATGGAGGAATGGAAATTTAAGAACATTAAAAATCTCATTGCCTTAACCAATAAATCTATTACATTGGAAAAGTCCCCCATTATCCTTCGTAATACCAAGATTTAAGATTTAGGAAATTCATATTAATGCTATGCCCAAGATTTAATATATACCCCTATTCAAGAGTATTATTTAAATCTTAAATCTATAACATAAGCACGTCTGCCTAAAATAATTTTACATAAAAAAATTTGTTTTTCAAATCAAGAGCATACACTATCTCTCTAAAGGCACCCCCTCTTTAGGGTCGGTGCTCATGCCCCCTCTCTTCTTCATATCCAAATTATGAAGCTTCACGAAAGGATGTTTTAAAGCACCATAATTATTCACCTTAACCCGAATATTATGGTAACCAACCCACTCACCACACAGGTATCTGAAATCAAACTTTCTTACAAGCTTAAGCAGAAAGCTTCAGACCTGCCTCAAATCACCACTTCAGCCGAGGTCTACAGTATTTTAATTGCAAATTGGGACAAAGGATTATTGGAATTCCTTGAACAGTTTAAAATCATCCTTTTGAACCGAGCTAACAAAGTACTGGGAATCGCTGAAATTAGCTTAGGAGGTGTCTCCGGTACGCTAGCAGACCCAAAAGTAATTTTTGCAACTGCACTTAAGGCCTGCGCTAGCTCCATTATTTTGGCACACAACCACCCCTCTGGTAACCTCAAGCCAAGCACTTCCGATATAGACCTTACGAATAAATTAAAAGCAGGAGGACTACTTTTGGACATTACCGTCTTTGACCACATTATTGTAACAAGCGAAGGTTATTACTCCTTTGCTGATGAAGGTATAATGTAGCTACTTATTTTAAAGGCCTTCATACAACTCACTTAAAGAAATATCAAGCGCTTTGGCTATTGCTAACGAACTTATAAGGGTTACGTTAACTTCCCCTCTTTCTATATTGCCTATTTGGTTTTTTGATATATCGGCTATTAAACCAAGCTTCTGTTGGGACCACCCCTTATTTACCCTTATTTCCCGAAGCCGGTTACCAAAGGCTTTTAAAACAGTTTCATCCCTATTATTAATCACAGGTCTAATGTGACCTTATGGCTAAATAATATCCACCCAATACATTGGGTATTCACAAAAACATATTAAATTAGCCTGTATTATAAGAGATATAGCCCGTCCGATTCATAACAATATTACACCACCCTAACAGTACATAATAACATGACAAGTAAAAACAAGCTTCAATTTATAGGTATAGCTATATGTATTTTTTGTATCTGCGGATGTAAGAAAAGCACTGATGTAGTTAGACCTTCGTCTAGTCTTAGTAGACAGCAAATTATTGATGGTTATACATATTACATAGATAGAAGCTTGAAAGCTATAGGGCTTCCTGGTATAGGGTGTAAGCTTCCCCGCAATTGTAGCCTTCCCATTTTTAAGACATCGTCAATTTAGAATTATTTCCTCAATTAACTTATTTTGATTGCTAACTAATTTGTTGTTTGGTGATCCCTGCGGGGATCATCCCTTTATGTGCAAATGAGGTTTAATATAATTATAATCCTAAACCCATTCATCGCATAATATTCCTAAATGTTCCAGATTGTCGAACAGGTATGCGTTTAAAACATCTTCCCATCATGTCTGCTGGGGTTTTTTGTTGTGTTCCTTTTCTGAATTTATTTATTGATGGAGTCTGAAGACCCCTCATCATTGAGCAATCCGTAGAAACCCTTCACCTAAACTGTACAACAGCTATTAAACTCATCTGATGACTCCAAGTCATTGGTGTCCGGTAAAAATAAAATATTTAAAAATATCCTTTTAAAAAGTATCGTGAACGATTTTATTTCCTGATTTCAAAAAGCAAGCCCCGCTGTTAGCGCACTCGCTCAATAGACTCCGCTTTTAAGCGGGGTATACAAAGGTGTATATTCCGGGCTTCAGCCCAAAATAATCCGTTTATACCGGAACACTCGCATCGGGCTTTAGCCCGATTAAATGTTGTCGGCGCTGAAGCACCGGTTTACGTTATTTTCTAACCTGCTATATGTGGGGCTGAAGCCCGCCCGGATGAACTCCGTTCGGA
>NCHA01000035.1 GCA_002257025.1 Sphingobacteriales bacterium 16-39-50
ACACTCATCATTGACAGCGCCGCCAACAAGCCAGAAAATAACACCATCGAATAGGGCATAAAAAACCGTCCCATAATTACTTATGAGACGGCCTCTTTTTTATAACGTGAGTTCGATATAAAATCTTGCATGGATAAGTTTAAATTGTATATTTTTTTCTCTTGTTTTAGAAAGAAAGGTCTGTGCTTCTTCAGTCCTGCCTTCAAGTTTTCTGCTGTTATTTTTGCAGCAGATTTAGTATGTATCATGAAATTCAGTATCGCAAAAAAGCTACATCTGCCACCCCCAATATCTCCAATAGAGATGATCCCTTTGCGGGGCTGCCCGTCACAATGAAACACAGCTCCGGGTAAAATAAACCTTGCCGGAGGAGGTAGCTTCCGGCTATTGATAATTTGATGTAGAACGCGATTTATTGCCGGAACTACCCCCGGAGGAAAGGACTGAACTAACCTATAACACGCAGGTATTGCTTTCCAAAACCTAATTATTGTATACCAGAGCCTTATCTGACCAATTATAACCGTATTATTTAACCCTCCTTATATCGAACTCAGGTTCTTATACATATTATTTCAACTTACTGAGTGCAGCACGCATCCTGGGAATCATTTGCTCTATATCCTCATGTGAACATCCTCCAACAGAAGCTCTGAACCAGTTTACACCGCTATCTGTACCAAATGCCGAAAATGGTACTATACCCATTTTTGCTTCTTTGATCAGGTAAAAATTAACTTCGGCACTATCCTTCAAAACATTCCCTTCCGGAGTGGTTTTACCTATATAATCGACCTTAACAGTTAAGTAGATCGCACCCATCGGATTTATTGCGTCAACAGCAAAACCATCAGTTTTAAGCTGAATTATGCCCTGATATAAAGTATCCAGACTTTTCTGAACTTTTGCTTTAAAAGTTGTCAGGTAACTATTTAGCTCTTTCGTTTGAGTTAAAAATTTTGCTGTTGCTACCTGCTCAGGCTTCGGTGCCCAGGCTCCAACGTGACCTACGATAGTTTTCATTTTATCAATCACATGTTCGGGACCGAAAGCCCAGCCTACACGAACACCGGTAGCAGCAAGACATTTGGATATACCATCAATATAGATCACCCTGTCTTTCAGTTCGGGCCTTAGTGTAACCGGGTCAAAATGAAACTGATCGCCAAAGGTCAGAAGGGAATAGATCTGATCATACATAATATACAATGGCTTTTCATCCGCACTGCGAGTCTTATTCTCGGCAATTACCAGATCACAGATCTCTTCCAGATCTTTTTTGGCAAACATAGTACCGGTTGGATTGAGTGGAGAACATAAGGCCAATAATGTAGCCCCCTTCAGGTAGGGACGGATATCATCGGCAGTTGGCATAAATTTATTAGCCGCCGAAGTCTTAACCGCAACCTGAGTTGCCCCTGTAAAACGGCAATAATGATTGTTATTCCAGGATGGAGTAGGATAAATTACCTTGTCTCCCGGATCAACCAGAGCCATATAAGTTCCATAGATCAAAGGACGCGATCCGCCGGCAACCAGAATTTGCTTACTGTTATAGGATAAACCGAAGCGCTCCTGCAGGAAAGCTGAAATGTTCTCACGCAATACTGCCACTCCCTCGGCAGGCGGATAATTTGTCTGATTGGCCTGATAAGCCTCGACAATTCCATCTTTCAGCTCATCGGGAATCGGAAAAATATTTGAATCAAAATCCCCGATAGTCAGGTTTGCAATTTGCTCACCTTTACTTTTCAATTCATTGATCTGACCTGCAATTTTTATTATTTCTGAACCCTCAAGGGTACTTGCTATTTTGGATACCTTCATTTCTATTTTTGTATTCTTCAGGATATCAACCTGTTATAAATTAACTATTCTACCTGATTAATGCTTCAACCGCCTTGTCTACCTTTTCAAAATTGAAGCTTTTCAAGATCTCCCTAAATGATGTAGTGATTTGCTCATTACATAGATTACCTATACTTCCTTCATGTGTATGTTTAACAATGCCCGGCGCCTTAAATTCACCCTTTTCGATTGCTGCTCCAACTTTTTTATAAGCTTCCCTGAAAGGTAGTCCGTTTAAAACCTCCTCATTCACCGCATCTACACTAAACAAATAAGCATATTTCTCATCCTTAAGGATATCCTCCTTAATTCTGATAGATTGCAACATAAAGCCTGTCATTTCCAGACATTCATTCAACGATCTGAAGGCCGGGAACAGATTCTCTTTCAACAATTGGAGGTCACGGTGATAGCCTGATGGCAGATTCGTGGTCATGAGGGCAATTTCATTTGGTAAAGCCTGGATCTTATTGCATCTAGCCCGAATCAGCTCAAAAACATCCGGGTTTTTCTTATGAGGCATTATGCTTGAACCGGTGGTCAGTTCATCAGGGAAACTGATAAATGCAAAGTTCTGATTAATAAACAGACAGGCATCCATAGCCAGTTTAGCCAAAGTTGCCGCAAGGGAAGACATTGCCTGAGCCAAAATACGCTCAGTTTTTCCACGACCCATCTGGGCATAAACTACATTATAATTCAGAGAATCAAAGCCGAGCAATTCAGTGGTCATGGTACGGTTCAGTGGAAAAGAAGAACCGTATCCTGCTGCAGAACCCAATGGATTTTTATTGCAGACTTTCCAGGCAGCCAGCATCAGTTCCATATCATCGGCAAGGCTTTCGGCATAGGCTCCGAACCATAATCCGAAGGATGAGGGCATCGCAATCTGCAAATGTGTATAGCCCGGAAGTAATTTATCCTTATGCTCTTCACTTTGTGCAATCAGCTGAGTGAACAGAATGTCAGTATTTCTGACCAATTTCTGAATCTCACTGCGAAAGAACAATTTGAGATCCACCAGAACCTGATCATTTCTGGACCGTCCACTGTGAATTTTTTTGCCTGCATCACCAATCCTGCGGGTAAGCAATAACTCTACCTGAGAGTGTACATCTTCCACATCATCTTCGATGCTGAATTTACCTTCCTGAACTTCCCTGAAAATTTGTTTAAGACCAGCCTGAACCTGTTCCAGATCCCGACTACCCATTAAACCAACGCTTTCAAGCATACGGGTATGGGCTAATGAACCCAATACATCAAACGCTGCAAGCTGATGATCCAGCTCCCTGTCATTTCCAACAGTAAACTTTTCTACAGACCTTTCAGTTTCTGTTTCCTTTTGCCAGAGCTTGCTCATAGAACTGCTTTAAAATTTGTGAAATACTGTGCTTTAATTGTATCCCATTCGGATCTCAAAATACTGTAAAAAACTGTATTTCTGATGTATCCATCATGTATTTTCATATGCTGACGCAATACCCCTTCGCGGGTAGCACCAATTCCCAATAAAGCCTGACGCGACTGATGATTACGCTCATCTGCTTTAAATTCTATTCTGTTCAGTCCCAAAACCTCAAAACCATAGGTCAATATCAGGTACTTCATCTCCTTATTCAATCCGCTTCCCTGAAAATCACTTCCGATCCAGGTCCAGCCAATCTGACCCCGTTCATCTCTCCAGGAAATCTCGGCAAGACGGGTACAGCCTGCCACCTTATTGGTCTTTTTATCAATGATTACCCAAATGGCACTTGTGCCATTTTCACGATCAGAAATTGCTTTTTTAATATATTTATTCAACTCTGCCGGCTTCGAAAGATCCTGAAGGCCATAAATCCAGAGACTATCATCATCTGCTACTTCCTGCAATGCTTTTTCATCATCAAGCTCAAGCGGACGAAGCAGGGCTCTTTCACTTTCGAGGGTTATATTCAAATCCTTTGCCATCACAGAATCTCCGTCAATAATTTTATATAGAGGTCTATTCCCTCTTCTATTTCTTTTATATAAATATATTCATCAGCCATATGTGACCGAGCCGAATCTCCCGGACCCATTTTTAATGAAGGAATATCAAGCAATGCCTGATCACTTGTGGTAGGAGAACCATAGGTTTCCCTGCCCAAAGCAATTCCTGCCTTAACAATCGGATGATCAAGGCTGATTGAAGATGGCTTTAAGCGGGTAGATCTCGGATTAACCTCACAGTCCACATTCTGACTAATAATCTTCAGTACTTCCTCATTCCTGTAAGCATCAGTAACTCTTACATCTACTGTAAAATTACAAACCGCAGGTACAACATTATGCTGGGATCCGGCTTCGATTATAGTGACGCTCATTTTAACAGGGCCAAACAGAGCTGATTTCTTAGCAAACTCATAGGTTTTGAACCAGTTAATGTCCTTCATCGCTTTGTAGATCGCATTATCACCCTCTTCCCTGGCAGCATGACCTGCCCTCCCATGGGCAACACAATCCAAAACCATTAATCCCCTCTCGGCAACGGCCATTTGCATTAATGTTGGCTCTCCAACTATTGCAAATTCCAGCTGACCCAGTTGAGGCAGGATCAGCTCAATACCGTTTTTACCTGAAATCTCCTCCTCGGCAGTTGCGGCCAGACAGAGGTTATATTTTAAATTTTTCCCCTTATAAAAATGAATAAAGACCGCGATGAGTGATACCAGGCAGCCACCTGCATCATTGCTCCCCAGACCAAACAATTTACCATCGATGATATCAGCCGCAAATGGATCACGGGAATATCCAGGATTTGGCTTTACTGTATCATGATGCGAATTGAGCAGAATTGTAGGCTTACTTGCATCAAAATGCTCATTATACGCCCAGACATTATTAATTGTACGATGAGTTTTTACTCCGCGATCCTTTAAAAACTGCTCAATTGCCGAGGCAGTATTTTCTTCTTCTTTACTAAATGAAGGGATGCTGATTAACTCACGCAATAATTCAAGACTGTCATCAAACAGTTTAGCGGCCATTTTATTTAATCGTTTGTATATAATTCACCCGCCTTTTGAGCTGATAATTTAATTCCTTTGATCATTGAAGAGCTAAAACCATTATGTTCCATTTCATTCAATCCGGCAATGGTACATCCTTTTGGTGAGGTCACCTTATCGATCTCATGTTCGGGGTGACTATTCTGCTGCAATAAAAGTGATGCTGCCCCTTTGGCTGTTTGTGCAGCCATACGTAATGCCTCATCAGCATGAAAACCGATCTCAACACCTCCCTGAGATGCTGCGCGAACCGCTCTTAGGAAGAATGCTACCCCACAGGCACAAAGTGCCGTTGCAGCTGTCATCAAGTCTTCATTGATCTTAATCACTGAACCAACGGTTTCAAACATTTTGGTCACTTCAGCAATATTTTCAGCCTCTGCATTATCAGAAGCAACACAAGTCATAGATTCACCGATTGCAATTGCCGTATTTGGCATTGCCCTGACAACCTGAACTCTGCTTCCCAGTTTGGCGCGGATATCAGCACAACTAACTCCAGAGATCACAGAAATCACCAAATGTTTGGCAGGATCAATTGCACCATCGATCTGCTCCAATAAATTATCAAGTTGCTGAGGCAAAACAGCCAGAATGACTATTGAGGCACCTGCCGCAGCAGCATAATTATCTGAGCTGACCTGAAAACCCTGTGCTGAAACAGTGTCCAGTCGCTGTACATTGCGGCGGGTCAGGGTGATATCAGCGGGTTTGCAATAATCAGCTTTAACCAGTCCTTTGGCCAATGACATACCAATATTTCCACTTCCTAAAATTGCTGTTCTTTTTGTTCCTGTTTTCATTATCTGCTGATTAAGCGTGTACCAAAATTTTCATTATTTAAGCTTGGCAATGCATCAGCTTTGCCAATATAAACCTCCTTAAGTCCTTTATTTATTGCTTCGAATGCATTATCCAGTTTAGGAATCATCCCATCATTTATAATTCCCTGACGTTTTAATTCATTGTAATAATGCGGATCAATCGAGCGGATTACTGAACCTTCATCTTCTACATCCATCAATACACCTGCTTTTTCAAAGCAAAAGATCAGTGATGTTTCGTACTCCTTAGCCATTGCGATAGAAATTGCAGAGGCAATGGTGTCGGCATTCGTATTTAGAAGCTGCCCTTTACCATCGTGTGTTATAGCAGAGAAAACCGGTGTAAAACCGGCCTCCAATAGTTTCCTGAGCCCCTGATGATCAATCGATGATTCGTCGAGATCGCCCACAAAGCCATAGTCCACACTAATCATTTCATTTTTCTCTTTGGAAAATAGCTCTTTCAAAGGACGTCTTTTTGCATGAATTAAATTTCCATCCGCACCCGACAAGCCGATTGCATTACAATTCTCAGATTGCAATCCTGCGACAATATTCTTATTGATCAAACCAGCATATACCATGGTTACTACTTTCAGGCTTTCCCCATCGGTAATTCTTCGGCCCTCAACCATTCTTGATCTGATACCCAAATCTTCGGCAAGTTTGGTGGCAATTTTTCCTCCACCATGAACCAGTATCTTAGGCCCCTCCAGCATCGCAAAGTCAGCAATAAATTGTAGCAAACTCTCGGGATTATCGATTACATTTCCACCAATCTTTACAACCTTCAGGGATTTCATATCAAGCCCTCCAGCATATTTTTTAAAACCGTCTGAGCAGACCATACCCGGTTTGCAGCTTCTTTTATGACCAATGAATGCGGGCCATCCAAAACTTCGGCAGAAAGCTCGAAATCACGACGAACCGGCAGGCAGTGCATTACTTTCGCCTCATTAGTTGGCTCCAGTTTTTTATGAGTCATCATCCAGGATTCTCCGTTCTGAACAGTTTTACCATAGTCATTGTATGATGACCAATTCTTTGCGTACACAAAGTCTGCACCCTGTAATGCAATATCCTGATTATATTCAATTTTTGCTCCCGGAGTGAATTTCTCAGCCAGTTCCAAACCTTCGGGGTGGGTAATTACAAAATCGATCATTCCCTCAGCCTGCGCACGGCACATCCATTCTGAAAATGAATTTGGAACAGCCTGAGGTAAAGATTTCACATGAGGAGCCCAGGTTAAAACAACTTTTGGCTTTACCACTTTTTTATATTCCTCAATGGTTATCAGATCGGCAAAACTCTGCAATGGATGCAAGGTAGCGCTCTCAAGACTAATCACAGGAACTCCACTATATTTTACAAATTTATTGAACAAACCCTCCCCATAATCCTCTTCACGGTTCAATAATTTAGGGAATGAACGGAAACCAAGTATATCGCAATATTGACCCATGACCGCTGCTGCTTCACGAATATGCTCTACGGTAGTACCATTCATCACTACTCCATCTTCTGTTTCCAAAGCCCAGCCTTCCTTGTCAAGATTCATCACCATCACATTCATACCCAAATTCATAGCCGCCTTTTGAGAGCTTAATCGGGTTCGAAGGCTCGGGTTCAGGAATACAAGTCCGAGGGTTTTATTCTTACCCAGCGATTGATTTGCATAGGGATCTGCCTTCAGGATCAGTGCCTGCTCAATGAAAGACTTCAGGTCTGCAACATCATTAACGGAAGAAAATAGCTTCATATTCGTAAAAATAGCCTTATTTTATTTATTCAATTCTGTCTTCAATGCCGTCAAAAATTGATCAGCATGCTCTTTTGTGATATTTAAAGCAGGTAAAAGCCGGATCACATTCGGTTTTGCCTCCCCGGTAAAGATACGATGCTTAAAAAGTAAATCCTTTTTAACATTTGCATACTCTTCAGAAAGCTCAATTCCGATCATCAAGCCCCTTCCACGAATCTCCGTAATCTGCGGTATCTGTTTCAATTCCTTTATGATGTAATCTCCAATCTCCTCTGCATTCTTCATCAGATCATCTTTCTCCATCACCTCCAGAACTGCAAGTGCCGCCGCACAGGCTAAATGATTCCCGCCAAAAGTTGTTCCCAGCTCACCGTACCAGGGTTTAAATTTAGGTGAAATTGAAATCCCCCCGATAGGGAAGCCATTACCCATTCCTTTTGCCATTGAATAAATATCAGCCTCAACGCCTGCATAATCGTGTGAGTAGAACTGGCCAGTCCTGCCATAACCACATTGCACTGAATCAGCGATATAAACCGCATCATACTGATCACAAAGGCTTCTGATCTTCTGCAAAAAGCTTTTTGATGCTTCCCGGATTCCACCAACTCCCTGAATACCTTCAATAATTACTGAAGATATCTCATTGCCAAATGATTTAAACGCTTCATCCAAAGCCAGTTCATCATTTAACGGAAGGAAAGTGACATTTTCTGTTTCATTTACAGGAGCAATGATCTTCGGGTTATCTGTTGCCGAAACAGCCAGAGAAGTACGTCCGTGGAAAGCGCCTTTAAAGGCAATGATTTTTTTGCGTTTATTATAAAAAGATGCCAGTTTGAGGGCATTCTCATTAGCCTCAGCACCAGAATTACAAAGAAAGAGCTGAAAATCAGGTTTAGCAGATAGATTTCCAAGCTTTTCAGCCAGTTCTATCTGCTGAGAGATGATTACCGAATTGGAATAGAAACCTACTTTATTCAGCTGTTCGGTCAAACGTCTTACATAATGCGGATGGGTATGGCCGATTGAAATCACGGCATGTCCACCATAAAGATCCAGGTATTTATTACCATCAGCATCCCAAACACTGCTGTCCTGAGCTTTTACAATTTCTATATTATTAAGGGGATATACGTCGAATAGTTTCATTTTATGCGAGTTATACGTTGTATGTTATACGTTATACGTTAAAAAAGTGCTAAATTGAAAGGATAGTGTCATTGTTAAATATTTGATCCAGCTCAATTTTTAGAAACGTATATGATAAATACAACTCAAATTTTGTTACGAACTTTACTAATTAATGAAATCAACATTGCTTTGATCTCATTTATATTATCATTTAGAGCATCATGTTCATCCAATGTGAGATATTCCAGATCACGGGATAAGAGCAGGAAATACTCTGCTTCATTGGCCGAACCTAAGGCTATATTTAAATAGTTCCCTAAATCCTTTTGTGAATGTTTACCGCATCCTTCAGCGATATTGGCCGGTATCGCTGAGATACTTCGTCGCAATTGATTAGTTAGACTGTAAAGTTCCTCCTTGGGAAAACCCTTGCTAAGCAAGTATACTTTTAATGTCAGTTGGTGAGCTTTTGCCCAAACTTTTAAATCCTTATAATTCTGCATGATCAAATTTAAAGCTCCAGAGAAGGATCCTAAAATTGACCTATTTTGCGGTAAGGTTATTGAAACTAACATTTCTTTGTTAACTATAAAATCAAAAGCAAGTACCTCATTAACTATTTATGATTCATTTTAATGCGAGCAAAATCTAAACTTAAAACGTAATGACGTAGAACGTAAAACTCAAAATCCTACTCCTTTCAACCTCAACCCCACCGTTTCCCCAATCCCGAACATCAAATTCATATTTTGCACTGCATGCCCACTGGCACCTTTCAGTAAATTATCTATTATGCTGATAATGAACAATTTATTGCCATGTTTCTCAATATGAATCAGGGCTTTATTGGTGTTCACTACCTGTTTCAGGTCAATGTTCCTTTTGCTGACATGGGTGAATGGATGATCTTTAAAATAGTTTTCATAAAGATCGTAGGCTTCATCCAGCGTCAATGCGCATTCGGTGTACATGGCTGCCAGAATCCCCCGGGTAAAATCACCTCTTTGCGGGATAAAATTCATTGCCTGGTCAAAGTTGTTTTGCAATTGATTGAGACTTTGTCCAATCTCATTCAGGTGCTGATGTTCAAAAGCTTTGTAAACCGACAGGTTATTGTTTCTCCAGCTGAAATGGGAAGTTGGACTTAAGCTTTGTCCAGCTCCTGTAGAGCCGGTAGTTGCGTTGATATGTACTTCCGAATTCAATAATCCTGCAGCTGCAAGAGGCAATAATCCAATCTGAATGCCGGTGGCAAAACAGCCTGGATTGGCAATGTTATGAGCTTTTTTAATCGCTTCCCTGTTTAATTCAGGTAATCCATAAATAAAGGATCTGCTCCTATGTTTAGCATTGAGGTTTAACCTGAAATCCTGGGAAAGATCGATGATTTTTATACTCGCTGCAATTTCATGATTGTCCAGAAACTTTTTGGCATCACCATGGCCTACACAAAGAAAAAGCACATCGATATCCTGGGAGATGGAATCTGTAAACTTCAGATCGGTATCCCCAAACAGGTCGGCATGTACATCAGAAATTGGCTTTCCAGCGTTGCTGTTGCTATGTACCCAACATACTTCTGACTGTGGATGGTTGATCAGTATTCTGAGCAATTCTCCACCGGTATATCCTGCTCCGCCTGCGATTCCTATTCTGATAGTTCCCATTATTTTATTTTTTATCGTGTACCCGATGCCAGATCATAGTCTGGTTTCCAAATATTTTTGAGAAGCCTTTTACATCCTCTCCCGACCATGAATTATTCATTTCACCATAGCTTCCAAATTTGTTCGACATCAGATCGTTCTCAGATTGAATTCCTATGATCTCAAAACGATATGGATGAAGCTTCACAAATACCTTTCCGCTCACGGTTTTCTGTGTATCGCTTAAAAACGCTTCAATATTACGCATGATTGGATCGTGAAACTGCCCCTCATGGAGCCAGTTGCCGTAAAAACTTGCCAACTGATCTTTCCAGCTTAACTGCCATTTGGTTAAAGTATGTTTCTCCAGAGTATGATGAGCCTTGATTATAATCATCGGTGCGGCAGCTTCAAAACCAACACGTCCCTTGATACCAATTATAGTATCACCAACATGAATATCCCTTCCAATACCATACGGCTGTGCTATTTCCTGCAGCTTCTGAATGGCTTTAACCGGTGATAGGCTTTCTCCATTAATCCCAATTAGTTCACCCTGCTCAAAATCAAGTTCAATCTTACGCGGCTCGGTTTGAGTAAGCTGTGTTGGCCATGCATCTTCAGGTAAGGTTTCATTAGATGTCAGGGTTTCTTTACCCCCAACTGAGGTACCCCAGATACCTTTATTAATTGAATACCTTGCTTTTTCGGCAGTGTATTCAACACCATGCTTATTTAAATATTCAATTTCTGCTTCACGGCTTAATTTCAGGTCACGGATTGGAGTGATAATCTCCACTCCAGGGATCATGATATTGAATATCATGTCAAAACGTACCTGATCATTTCCGGCTCCGGTACTTCCATGAGCTACATAATCAGCACCAATTAGTTTCACGTAATTAGCGATAGCAGTAGCCTGGCTTACACGCTCAGCACTAACCGAAAGAGGGTAAGTTGCATTCTTCAGTACATTCCCGTAGATAAGGTACTTGATACAGCTTTCGTAATAGTTCAGCGTTTCGTCGACTACAGCATGAGAAGTAACTCCCAGGGCATAGGCACGCTGCTCAATCTGTTTTAGCTCATCTTCAGAAAAACCGCCGGTATTCACGATCACCGAATGTACCTCCAGACCACGGTCTTTAGATAAGTAAATACAACAAAAGGAAGTATCCAAACCTCCGCTGAATGCTAAAACCACCTTCTTCTTCATCATTTAATTTTGTAAAAGTTTAACGAATAATGTACCTATTGCGGCAATCATTTTCAATGAATTGCGTAATTTTTCTTCAAGACGTTCGAACAAAGTTTGCTTGCGGGCAACTTTACTTAAACGTTCCTCTGCCTCTATTTTTAAACGCTCATCTTCCTCCTTCATTTTGCGTTCAATTTCCTTTGCCTTTTCTTCAGGATCCCATAGCATAGCAGTACACATACAGTTTTTGCGGTCTTTGCTTTTGAGGATATCATAGTTCACACAACTTTGACAGCCTTTCCAGAAATCCTCATCCTGAGTTAGTTCGGAATAGGTGACAGGTTCGTAACCAAGTTCAGAATTGATCTTCATTACCGCTAATCCGGTAGTCAAACCAAAGATCTTTGCTTCCGGATATTTTTTACGGGAAAGGTCGAAAACTGCCCGCTTAATCATCCTTGCAAGTCCGCGATTGCGGTAAACCGGATTCACGATCAGACCTGAATTGGCCACAAAAGTACCATGACTCCAGGTTTCAATATAGCAGAAGCCAGCCCATGTTCCGTCCTTATGAAGTGCGATCACAGCCTTGCCTTCCAGCATTTTTGCAGTGATATATTCAGGGGTTCGTCTGGCTATTCCTGTGCCTCTGGCTTTGGCAGACTCTGCCATCTCATCGCAGATCTGTGTTGCGTATTCAATATGTTGTTCTGTTGCCGGGATGACAACAAATTCGTTTTCTTTCATTGATTTAAAGAAAAAATCCGGTTTTGAATCGGAAAAAAGAAACGTTTTCTTTCCTTGTGTGAATAATCTGATTGATTGATCTTCCGGCAGGAATGCTCCGGTTACCTAGGGGTTAATGCCAAGATTCAAGTCCGCGGCATAAAGGGTCGTCGGAAACGCAACACTAACTTCTCAGGCCTGAAATTACTACAAACAATACCCCTCAAATAACCCATTTGGGTTAATGATCCTGTATTGGCCTGGTAGTTTAAACTATTCATTGTTAATAGTATAAGTGGTATTGAAATTTTTTACAAAAAAACGAAAAAAATACTGAAATCTGCAATAGTAAGGGGATAATATTACAATTTTTTAATACTGTTTTCTCATTGAAGGCCTTGCACCAAAAGCGCCAATGTCCACTGGATTTAATCAAGTTTATAGGATTATGATTACCATATAGGTCAATAACGATTGATTCTAAACACCCTGACATTGATCAAAAGTTAATATTTTTAACTAAAAAGAGAGTTTTGAAGCTGAAAAATTGTTTAAATTGGGTTCGAATGAAAATAGCTACCTGGAATTGTAATGGTGCATTAAGAAATAAATTTGATGCTCTGATAGATTTAAATGCAGATTTATACATCATACAAGAATGTGAAAATCCAGCTGAATCAAAGGAAAAACAATACCGGGACTGGGCTAATAATCATTTATGGATTGGAGATACAAAAAATAAAGGAATTGGAATTTTTGCTTCTAAAAATATAGATTTAAAGTTCTTAAACTGGCCTAAAACCTATAAGGATCATTCTGTTAAGCACTTTTTACCATGTTCGGTTAATGATGAATTCAATATTTTAGGAGTTTGGACGCACTATAATAATTCACCCTCCTTTGGATATATTGGTCAGTTTTGGAGATACCTTCAAGTAAATAAAGACAGACTTAATAATACTGTTATTGCTGGCGACTTTAACAGCAATGTAAAATGGGACAAATTGAATCGATGGTGGAATCATTCAGATGTCGTGAACGAGTTGAATGAATTAGGTATTGAAAGTCTTTATCACAAATATACTAATGAAAAACAGGGAGAGGAATCTATGCCGACCCTCTTTTTACATAGAAATATTGAAAGGCCTTACCACATTGATTATTTATTTGCACCACAGCAATTTTTAAATTGTTTAACAAGTGTTGAAGTTGGATTGCGTGAAAATTGGCTTCAAATAAGTGACCACCTGCCCTTGATATGTGAATTTGATACATCACAAGTGAAATCTCAAAAAGCAAGCATTTAGCTTATTGAATTCTTGATGTCTTCGAAACAATGGAGTATCTTAATTTAAATCTAAAATAACCTCCTAATACTCAAGTAACCTATTTATTGTTTTAGCCAACATATTATTTAAATTGCTGCATATACCTGAATCTCCTACAACCACAGATTAAGGTTAAAGCAGAAAATTGATCTAAAATCTCCCTACGACAAAATGAATGAAAATGTAAAAACTGAAGCATCACTTAACAGAACATTAGGACTTTTTGCAAGTACCTTAATGGTGGTCGGAATAGTGATTGGGAGCGGAGTGTTTAAAAAAATAGTTCCAATGGCTCAAACCGGGCTGAGTGAAACTGCAATCCTGATGGCCTGGATTCTGGCTGGAGTAATCAGTTTATTTGCCGCATTTACCGTAAGTGCTTTAGCTTCTCTTACCGAAGAATCCGGAGGTTTATATGAATACTTCCGTTTATCCTTCGGAAATTTTTTTGCATTTATTTCAGGCTGGGCTGATTTTATAATTATTAGTCCGGCAGCAATTGCCGCCCTCGCCTTCTTGTTTGGTGAGGTTATCAATTCCTTTATCCCCCTGCCAAAACCACTGGATGCCTGGAAAGATTTTTCGATTGGGGGCTTCATTTTCCCTTTTGCAAACTCGGGTGTAAAACTGATCGGAATTCTTGCAATAATCGTACTTACAGGTGTAAATTCTCTGGGATCCCGCGAAAGCGGTGTTTTCAACTCCATCATTACCAGCGCTAAAATTTTGGGTATATCAGTTCTGATTATTGTGGGACTTGCTTATTCCGGGCCCGAAACGCAAAGCTCCAACACTATGTTCAATAATGTAAATGCACCTGAGGGCATGCTGTTTTACAGTGCGTTTTTTGCTGCAATGCTCAGTGCTTTCTGGGCTTATAATGGTTGGGAAACAGCTACCAATATTTCGGGTGAAATCATTAATCCTAAGCGTAACCTTCCACTGGCCCTTACAATCGGTTTGTCACTTGTAGCATTGGTCTATACACTTCTTAATTATACTTACATGAATGTGCTCAGTCTCCAGCAAATCAGGGCCATAGATGTAAATCAGATCGGTGCATTTGTTGTGGCAGAGACATTACTGGGTACTTTCGGAAAAATTCTTCTGATAGTACTTCTGATTATCTGCGTATTCGGTGCATTGAACAGTAATATTGTTTCCTCTCCCCGTAAATTCTACCGTATGGCACAACAGGGGTACCTTTTCAGCCATTTGAAGAAAGTTCACACCAGATTCAGAACACCTCATGTATCCCTAAACTATATGATGATTCTGGGTTGTATTATGCTAATCTCGGGCTCCTTTGATACACTCACCAACATGGTCATCTTTCTAAATTTCGTATTTTATGGATTCCTTGCCTTCGCAGTTCTTCGTATGAAAAGAAAAGGAATGATCCAGGCTAAGGTAACAGGATACCCATTCGTGCCTATTGTATTGTTACTTTTCTCAGTTGCTTTAACAATAAATACAATCTGGGTTCAGCCTCAGCAATCTTTGGTGGGAATTATGCTTGTTCTTAGCGGTGTACCTGTTTATTATTATTTCAAAAAACAAAAACAGTTTAATCATACTGATCAATCCTGATGCTATGCTACCAGCCCTCAAATAAGTGTTGATTGTGAAGTCACTGTTGTTCGGGGAAAGTTTTTATTAAGGTTTAGCCCGGCAGCAGAATTGAAACTCTTGCCATATTTAGGAAAGAGGGTATTTTATTAATGATTGTTTATTTTAATCTCGGGTATTGGCGTATCGCTCAATAGGGCCCGCCTTTAGGCGGGTTGTAATCGGCGTGATTCGATTCGGGCTTCAGCCCCACATATAGCAGGTTAGAAAATAACGTAAACCGGTGCTTCAGCGCCGACAACATTTAATCGGGCTGAAGCCCGATGCGGGTGTTCC
>NCHA01000067.1 GCA_002257025.1 Sphingobacteriales bacterium 16-39-50
CAGTTGACAGTTGACAGTTGACAGTTGACAGTTGACAGTTGACAGTTGACAGTTGACAGTTGACAGTTGACAGTTGACAGTTGACAGTTGACAGTTGAAAAATTCAGGTACAAATTATTATATTTTATTCAAATAGTCAAGTATTATGTACTCAATACTCACTACTCACTACTACAATGATTAAGCAGTTCAGAAGTATCAATCCTTTAAATATCATTCTTCTGATTGGGATAGCCACTTTGTTAAGGGTTGGAATATTTATTCACCTCCCGGATCAAATAAGTTTTGAGTTTATGGAGCCTTTTGCAAGGTTACTGCTTGATGTGCCCCTTGACAATGCATTCAGTCCTATTGCAAATGTTTTAATTGCACAAGGTATTCTAATCGTTCAGGCATTAATATTTAACAGAATCATTAATTCATACGGACTGCTTGGGAAGCCTACTTTTTTGCCCGCATTGATGTATGTTACTGCAGGAAGTTTACTCAGTCCTTTCCTGCTTTTAAGCCCTGCACTGGTTTGTAACTTTATGGTATTATGGATGATTGACAAATTCCTTAGTATATATAAAAGAGATGAGGTCAGGTCTGTTATGTACGATCTGGGAATGATTGTGGCTGCAGGAACACTGATCTATTTTCCATTTATATCCTTGCTTCCTCTGATATGGATCAGTCTTGTTATTTTCAGACCCTTCAACTGGAGAGAGTGGTTTGCAGTTATTTCAGGCTTTATTACCATATTCTTTTTTCTGGCAGTTTTTTACTACTGGAATGATTCTTTGGACAAATTTTATAGTATATGGTTGCCTCTGACGACTAAATTTCCTACAAATCTTCGTATCAACTTATATGATTCTCTTGTACTGATACCTGTGGTAATTATATTAATCCTTGGCTTTTTTCAGCTGCAGCAGAACTTCTTCAGAAGTGTGGTTCAACTTAGAAAATCGTTCCAGCTTTTATTTTTCATGTTCATCATCGGGCTTTTATCTTTCTATTTAAAACAGAATCTGGTTCTTTATCATTTTCTGTTCTGCGTACCTCCGGCTTCAGCCCTAATGGCTTATTATTTCCTTCATGCAGGCAGACGCTGGATCTACGAAAGCCTGTATTTTTTTCTACTCGGCTGCATTATATATTTCCAGTTATTCTGAAAGAAACAATGTTTTAACCTTTTTTAACAGAATTAAGCCCCGTCAGTTTCAAAAATTAAATAGCTTTGTACTATGCAGCGGATTAGTAATTATCTTCAGGGATGCTCAAGCCAATGCCCCAGAATTGCAGCTAAGCAATGGGTGCCATAATAGTATTATTGAGTTTTTATAGAATATTTAATGGCGCACCTGGTTATTGATATTGGCAACTCACGAACAAAGTTTGCTATTTTTCACAGACGCAAAC
>NCHA01000068.1 GCA_002257025.1 Sphingobacteriales bacterium 16-39-50
GACCTTATCAGTAGGCGACAATCTTCCTGCAATCCATATCAGCAAGATCCTGAATAGTACTAAGGCTGTGAGAAAAATACAGGATAATTCCGGAAAACACCTGATCATTGATTTTTGGAGTCCTTATTGCAGTTATTCTGTTAAAACCTTTAAGGAACTCGATAGTATCCAACAGCTTTTTAAAAAAGATCTGGAAATTATTCGCGTCACCCGGCAAACGGAGCTGGATCTCAGAAAACTGTTTGCCCGATCTGAAATCGCTTCCAATACAAAATTACCACTTGTCTACTCTGACTCCACTCTAAGGGAATTCTTTCCCATTGAATTACCTCACCAGATATGGGTTGATAATAAAGGAATAATCAGGGCAATTGCCAACCCGCAGAACTTCACAGTTGAAAATGTAAAAAAACTGATTCAAAATGAAGGTTTGAATCTTTTACCAATGGATCATTTCCAGAATTTCAATCCAGCCCAACCCTTGTTTATGCAAGCTAATATGTCCTTTATGAATAATCTTGAACAGTTTTCTTACTATACCAGATACATAAACGGAATAAACCAGAAAGCAGGAAACACTGTTGACCCGATTTCAAAAAAAGTAATAAGGAGAGCTTACTATAACATGTCGGTCAAAAATCTGATTAAGCTGGCCTATGACAATTTCGGCTCAGGAGAAAAATATGGGGCATTGTCTGACGACAGAAGGGTAATTTATGAAAGAGACGATCCTGAAAGATTCTTCATACCAAGAGACAATAACGAATTAATTGAATGGGAATGGAATAATACCTATTGTTATGAAATTAAGGTATTGCCAGAAAATGCTGATAAGCTGCAGCAATTGATGAAGCACGACCTTCAACGCTTTTTTAATGTCAGTGTAAATGAAGAAACAAGAATAGTGGATGGATACGCCTTAATAATAAGCGACAAAAACAAGATCCCATTGTCCTCCGGAAAAGGAAGAAGTTTAACACTGTACAATCAGACAAGTGGAGTCACAACTATAGAAAATCAATTAGTAAAACAACTTATTAAGTCATTGGAAGGAAAATTGAGAAACGATATCATTGTTGATGAAACCAATTTCAAAGAGAGGATATTACTGCAGTATAAAGGGAAAGATAATGTTCAGGAAATGAAAGAAGAACTAAAGAAATTTGGATTTGATCTGATTCCTAAGAAAGTAGAGACTAAACTATTGGTGGTTAAATAATTTTTTAATTAAAAAACAGCCCCATAAATCGGGGCTGCTTTTAACTCATTCCTCTGGTCGCATAACAGGCTGTGACTGGGTTTCAGTATCCGGATCTCCGTTTACATCAAGCGTATATTCCTTAGCACAAAAATCATCGCCGCCAAGGCAACTGATTTCCGGATTTTCAAT
>NCHA01000036.1 GCA_002257025.1 Sphingobacteriales bacterium 16-39-50
CATACCTTTGCAACCCGCAACGAAGGAGATGTGGGTTGTTGTTTGAGGGTTTTGAGGGAAGAAGGAGAGAGGAATTAGTGAGGAGAAGGGTGTTAACATTCCCTTCGAAAAAAACTTCAAAATAAATTTGGCGGGAGTAGAAAATGTTTCTACCTTTGCAGTCCCAACAAAAACGGGGGCAAATAAAAGAAGCTGAAGGCGCGATGCCCGAAGCGATACCAGATGAAAGATTTAACCGGTAGCAATACCAGATAAATATAAGCCAACCCGCGAGGCGCAGGCGCAACGTTCTTTAAAGAAATGTCAATTGAAGTATAACGAGTAATAAGATACTCAGTTATTTTTAAGTTAAATACGAACATAGATATATTAATACTAGTTCTATTTGAGATATAATAGGGCTAGGACAAACCAACATTTTTACAATGGAGAGTTTGATCCTGGCTCAGGATGAACGCTAGCGGCAGGCCTAATACATGCAAGTCGAACGATACCAGAGAGCTTGCTTTCTGGGAAAGTGGCGCACGGGTGCGTAACGCGTATGCAACCTACCTTAATCAGGGGGATAGCCTCTCGAAAGAGAGATTAACACCGCATAAAATCACACTTCGGCATCGAAGAATGATCAAATATTTATAGGATTAAGATGGGCATGCGTGACATTAGTTTGTTGGTGAGGTAACGGCTCACCAAGACTACGATGTCTAGGGGATCTGAGAGGATGACCCCCCACACTGGTACTGAGACACGGACCAGACTCCTACGGGAGGCAGCAGTAAGGAATATTGGTCAATGGGGGCAACCCTGAACCAGCCATGCCGCGTGCAGGAAGACGGCCCTACGGGTTGTAAACTGCTTTTATACGGGAATAAATCTCGCTACGTGTAGTGAGTTGAATGTACTGTAAGAATAAGGATCGGCTAACTCCGTGCCAGCAGCCGCGGTAATACGGAGGATCCAAGCGTTATCCGGATTTATTGGGTTTAAAGGGTGCGTAGGCGGCCTATTAAGTCAGGGGTGAAAGACGGTGGCTCAACCATCGCAGTGCCCTTGATACTGATGGGCTTGATTACACTTGAGGTAGGCGGAATGTGACAAGTAGCGGTGAAATGCATAGATATGTCACAGAACACCAATTGCGAAGGCAGCTTACTAAGGTGTCAATGACGCTGAGGCACGAAAGCGTGGGGATCAAACAGGATTAGATACCCTGGTAGTCCACGCCCTAAACGATGAATACTCGATGTTAGCGATATACAGTTAGCGTCAAAGCGAAAGCGTTAAGTATTCCACCTGGGGAGTACGCCCGCAAGGGTGAAACTCAAAGGAATTGACGGGGGCCCGCACAAGCGGAGGAGCATGTGGTTTAATTCGATGATACGCGAGGAACCTTACCCGGGCTTGAAAGTTACTGAATGATCTAGAGATAGGTCAGTCCGCAAGGACAGGAAACTAGGTGCTGCATGGCTGTCGTCAGCTCGTGCCGTGAGGTGTTGGGTTAAGTCCCGCAACGAGCGCAACCCCTATGTTTAGTTGCCAGCATGTAATGGTGGGGACTCTAAACAGACTGCCTGTGCAAACAGAGAGGAAGGAGGGGACGACGTCAAGTCATCATGGCCCTTACGTCCGGGGCTACACACGTGCTACAATGGGCAGTACAGAGGGCAGCTACCTGGTAACAGGATGCCAATCTCAAAAAGCTGTTCACAGTTCGGATAGAGGTCTGCAACTCGACCTCTTGAAGTTGGATTCGCTAGTAATCGCATATCAGCAATGATGCGGTGAATACGTTCCCGGGCCTTGTACACACCGCCCGTCAAGCCATGGAAGTTGGGGGTACCTGAAGTACGTAACCGCAAGGAGCGTCCTAGGGTAAAACCGATAACTGGGGCTAAGTCGTAACAAGGTAGCCGTACCGGAAGGTGCGGCTGGAATACCTCCTTTCTAGAGCGTGTTTAACTGCGCTTGTTATACTTCATTGATATTCTTTAATAAAAAGACAAAAGACAACCCAAAAGATGAGCCAATCAGCAGTGCTCCAGTTTGAGACGGGATTGAACGTGTGAGTTTAGCGATGTGTGATATCTCATACTCAATACTCATTACTCAATACTCACTACTCTTTTATAAAGAGTCCCGTAGCTCAGCCTGGTTAGAGCACTACACTGATAATGTAGGGGTCAGCAGTTCAAATCTGCTCGGGACTACAGCAGAAGTTTTAGGTTATAAGTAATAAGTAATAAGTCGCAAGACGGAAAACTTACAACTTACAACTTACGACTTACAACTTATCTAAGGGGGATTAGCTCAGCTGGCTAGAGCACCTGCCTTGCACGCAGGGGGTCAACGGTTCGAATCCGTTATTCTCCACCGAGTAAAGAGCAAAGAGTAAAGAGCAAAGACGCGCAAGTGTCCTTGATCCTTTGTCCTTGATCGAACAACAGCAGACCAAAAAAGCATTCTAACTGAGCAAAAGGCAGTTAGAAGAAGAAAGTAAGAAAGGGCACACGGGGGATGCCTAGGCTCTCAGAGGCGATGAAAGACGTGATAAGCTGCGATAAGCTTCGGGGATTAGCAAATATGAATTGATCCGAAGATTTCTGAATGGGGAAACCTAACTACTTGAAGAGTAGTTGCAATAATGCGCAAACCCGCTGAACTGAAACATCTAAGTAAGCGGAGGAAGAGAAAACAATAGTGATTTCCTAAGTAGTGGCGAGCGAAAGGGAAAGAGCCCAAACCGGCTATGTTACGGCATAACCGGGGTTGTAGGACTACGACATGGTATAGTAAAGTGAAGTGGAATGGCTTGGGAAAGCCAATCATAGAGGGTGAGAATCCCGTACACGTAAGCGATACTAACCTAGTAGGATCCTGAGTACCGCGAGGTCGGAGACGCCTTGTGGGAATCTAGCGGCACCATCCGCTAAGGCTAAATACTCCTGAGAGACCGATAGTGAACTAGTACCGTGAGGGAAAGGTGAAAAGAACCGCGAATAGCGGAGTGAAATAGAACCTGAAACCGTGTGCTTACAAGCGGTCGGAGCAGACTTGTTCTGTGACGGCGTGCCTTTTGCATAATGAGCCTACGAGTTACTCCTCTCTGGCAAGGTTAAGTGATTAAGTCACGAAGCCGAAGCGAAAGCGAGTCTGAATAGGGCGTATAGTCAGAGGGGGTAGACGCGAAACCTTGTGATCTACCCATGACCAGGTTGAAGGTGCGGTAACACGTACTGGAGGACCGAACCGATAAACGTTGAAAAGTTTCCGGATGAGTTGTGGGTAGGGGTGAAAGGCTAATCAAACTGGGAAATAGCTCGTACTCCCCGAAATGTTTTTAGGAACAGCGTCGGCATTAAGTTTCATAGAGGTAGAGCTACTAATTGGGTGCGGGGGAGTCAAATCCTACCAAATCCAGATAAACTCCGAATGCTAATGAAATATGGCCGGCAGTGAGGCGCGGGGTGCTAAGGTCACGCGCCGAGAGGGAAAGAACCCAGACCATCAGCTAAGGTCCCCAAGTGTACGCTAAGTTGAACTAACGAGGTCCGATTGCACAGACAGCTAGGATGTTGGCTTGGAAGCAGCCATTCATTTAAAGAGTGCGTAACAGCTCACTAGTCGAGCGATCGGGCATGGATAATAAACGGGCATTAAGTGTATCACCGAAGCTATGGATCCCAACTACGTTGGGATGGTAGGGGAGCATTCTAACAGCAGTGAAGCTATACGCGTCAGCGGTGGTGGAGCGGTTAGAAAAGCAAATGTAGGCATAAGTAACGATAAGGCGGGAGAGAAACCCGCCCACCGAAAGACTAAGGTTTCCTGATCAACGCTAATCGGATCAGGGTTAGTCGGGGCCTAAGGTGTACCCGAAGGGGGAAGCCGATGGACAATGGGTTAATATTCCCATACTTTTTATAACTGCGATGTGGTGACGGAGTAGTGACACTGCCGCGATCTGACGGAATAGATCGTTAAAAGGCGTAGGTAATGGACTGGTAGGCAAATCCGCCGGTCTAGCTGAAACCCAATAGTACTGCAAACCTTCGGGGGCGTAGATAGAGCAGGTAAACAGACTTCCAAGAAAACCCGCTAAGCTTCAGGTTATAAAAACCCGTACCGTAAACCGACACAGGTAGTCGAGGAGAGAATCCTAAGGTGCTCGAGTGAATCATGGCTAAGGAACTCGGCAAAATGGCCCTGTAACTTCGGGAGAAGGGGCGCCAATGGCAACATTGGCCGCAGTGAAAAGGCCCAGGCGACTGTTTAACAAAAACACATGGCTTTGCAAAATCGAAAGATGAGGTATAAGGCCTGACACCTGCCCGGTGCTGGAAGGTTAAGAGGGGATGTTAGTCGCAAGGCGAAGCATTGAATCGAAGCCCCAGTAAACGGCGGCCGTAACTATAACGGTCCTAAGGTAGCGAAATTCCTTGTCGGGTAAGTTCCGACCTGCACGAATGGTGTAACGATCTGGGCGCTGTCTCAGCCATGAGCTCGGTGAAATTGTGGTATCGGTGAAGACGCCGGTTACCCGCAACGGGACGGAAAGACCCCATGCACCTTCACTACAACTTAACATTGATATTGGATACAGGATGTGTAGGATAGGTGGGAGTTATTGAAGCGGGTTCGCCAGGATTCGTGGAAACAACCTTGAAATACCACCCTTTCTGTATACGGTGTCTAATCCCGCACAGCGGGAGACATTGTTTGGTGGGTAGTTTGACTGGGGTGGTCGCCTCCAAAAGAGTAACGGAGGCTTTCAAAGGTAAGCTCAGTACGCTTGGTAACCGTACGTGGAGTGCAATAGCATAAGCTTGCTTGACAGTGAGACCTACAAGTCGATCTGGGTCGAAAGACGGATATAGTGATCCGGCGGTTCTGCATGGAAGGGCCGTCGCTCAAAGGATAAAAGGTACGCTGGGGATAACAGGCTGATCTCCCCCAAGAGCTCATATCGACGGGGAGGTTTGGCACCTCGATGTCGGCTCGTCACATCCTGGGGCTGGAGAAGGTCCCAAGGGTTCGGCTGTTCGCCGATTAAAGTGGCACGCGAGCTGGGTTCAGAACGTCGCGAGACAGTTCGGTCCCTATCTGTTGTGGGCGTTGGAAGTTTGAGTGGGGCTGTCCTTAGTACGAGAGGACCGGGATGGACAAACCGCTAGTGAATCTGTTATGGCGCCAGCTGTACTGCAGAGTAGCTACGTTTGGAATAGATAAGCGCTGAAAGCATCTAAGTGCGAAACTAGCCACAAGATGAGACTTCCATTGAGGGCCGTAGAAGACTACTACGTTGATAGGTTACAGGTGTAAAGGTGGTAACATCATAGCCGAGTAATACTAATTACCCGAAGCTTTCTTCGTACCCAATTTAAATTGGGTACAAGGCAGATAGACTACTACGATGTAGTAGCTAATAATGCTGTTGTTTTCTTATTCAAGTACTTTTTTCCGGTATGTTAAGATATTTCGCTAGTGTTTAGTGTTAGTGTTTTTTGTTAGGCGTTCAGTCTAACCAACCAGCAACTAACCAACCGGTGCCCAATTTTAAACAAAGCCCCTTTCGTAAGATTGGGGCTTTTTTTGTTTCTGAATTTTTGGAATGTTGGTGCCTTCCCTCCCGATAGCAATCGGGACCGAACAGAGATGTTAAGCCCGCTAGAGCCTCCCGATAGTATCGGATGAGACTCTAATAATCATCACTAAGCCCGCCTAATTTATTGCTCGCAAAGACGCAAAGACGCAGGAAGTGTGGAGGTGGCGGGTCAGGCCCGCCATGACAGTCGTTTGGGGGGTGATAGGGAAATTCCGGCTCGGAGGCCGGAATCTGAGTGAGCGTTACTACATCTTATTCAATAGGAAAATTTCAATTTCTGGTAGGCGTTATTGCACTTCCGATTCCGGCCATGAGCCGGAATCTCCTGTTTTTTAATTTTGGTTTGTGGCGAATGCCACGGCCTTATGCTCGCTAACAAGTAATATACATATATGGTATCGGCGACGGAACGGATATAAAGTTATGTCATTTTCTGCTTCAGGAGTTTTAGGTCTTATTATTCCAAAGGACGCATAAAACTGAATGGCATTCTTATGCAAATCAGGAAACAATTTGTTAGGTTTGATAAATAAGTTGAATCTTTCCAAATTCAGTTAATAACAATTCATGTTTCTATCCTATTTGTTTCATGGAATATCTAATATCTTTCATAGAAGAAAAGAAAATAGAATATACCTTTCATTTGGTGAAAACTGTTTAACAGATAATATTTTAAGCAGGTATGGTCTTAAGTCGTTCACAACGCCATTTTCACATTGCAGATCTAATATTGAGTATATTCTGGATCTGGAGAGAAACAACTATGAAAATTTTATAAGCGGCGAATTTCTCAAATACGGCGATTTAAATGGAAAGCCTGTCCCCCGGCTTAAAACTGATTTAATCCTTAAAAATACTTATCATCATTTACATGAAATTGGCATTGAATTTCCAAGTCAGGATGTTATTAAAAATCACAAGTACTGGCAAAGGGTGGTTAAGCGGGCAATCAAATTAAAGGCATTTTTAGGTAAACGAAAGTACATTCTACTGTATCACCATAGAGTTTGTGAAGGCAATAATCTTGAACTACTCCTAATGCATCTGTCTGAATTGAAAAAGTATTATTCAACGGAAGAATATGAATGTCAGGTTGTTTTGTTTAAACAAATTATAGTAAGCAAAGAATCAGAGAAAAAGCTGATCTACCAAAAAGATAAGGATATCCATATTTTTGATTTTCATAGTCATTATACCTGGACCGGGCGAGATCAAAGGAAGTATTGGGCATTTATAGATGATTCCCTGATTAGCAAAATGCTGAAAGCAGTAAAAACTATATAATTTAATTCAGTCCTTAACTTCTCAAAGTCTCCAAAATATTGCCCAAATCTTTTATTATTTTGATTTTCTCATCTGTGCTCCATAAATAGCAGCAATTTCATTGCAAATTCAAACAGGATCTCAGCGGCAGCTTTGCCGCTATGTAAATATGATCTTGACGTAAATTTCTGCGGCAAAAACAGCGCCGCCCGGCTGAAGCCATTCGGACGGGAAGAGTCCTGCTATCGGTACCTATAAGACACAGTGCCTGCTTTTAAAATCGCCTGATTAAAGCTTTAGTGCTTTATTTTCAATTATTTCTCCTCTTCGACTGAATATTAAGATTTCTCCAATTAGAAATCCGGAGAACAGTTATTTATTTGTATTTCATCAACCTCAGGTATACTTTTTACGTAATTATAGAGATAATCTTTTAATTACTTCTTTCCGAAAGGTTTTTTGTATTATTTTAGCTTGATTAGCCTTATCATAACATTAGGCACAATATTTCGTTATCTTGAACATAGAATTTTAATTTATAGAGAAAAATGAATTCATTAAATAAAATATTATATACTCTTGCGATATTTGCATTACCTCTTATCTCATTTGCCCAAAGTGCGGAGGATGAATCTCCTGTCGCAAACTGGCAAAATCTCGACTTAAAATCTGACGGTGTTTTTGGTATCAGTACAGAAAGGGCTTATAAGGAAATTCTGAAAGGTAAAAGATCATCTCCAATTATTGTGGCAGTTATTGATGGTGGAATTGATACTGAACATGAAGATCTCAAAAAGGTGTTGTGGATTAATCAGAAAGAAATTCCTGGGAATGGTATCGACGACGATAAAAATGGCTATATCGATGATATACATGGCTGGAATTTTATAGGTTCTCCTAAAGCCAATATCCATTATGATAACATGGAGGTTATCCGTCTTATCAATAAACTGCAGCCTAAATATGCCTCTGCTTTGAATTCTACCCCCTTTACTGAAGAAGAAAGAAAGGAGTTTCAGACCTATAAAAAATTGGTGACTGATTACATGGCAAAACTGCAATCCGCTCAAATCGGACTTCAGAATACAACGATGATCAAGAAATATCTGGATGAAATTCTGGCCAAGATGGGTAAGGATAATCCTACTGCTGATGATTTTGGAGATTATAAGGCTGCAAATGATGTAGAATCACAAGTGGTTAAGTTTATTAAACCTGAATTGAAGAAACGTGATTTCAAAAAATTCTACGATGAGCTTAAAGATGGTATCAAGTATTATGACACCCAGGTTAAATACCACCTGAATGTTGATTTTGACCCAAGAAAGGATTCTGTTGGTGATGACTATGCCAATAGCAATGAGCGTTATTATGGGAATAATAATGTTAAAGGTCCTGATGCTGAACATGGTACTCATGTGGCGGGTATTGTTGGCGCAATACGCAGTAATGATCTGGGTATTAAAGGAGTTGCTGATAATGTGAAAATTATGGCTATTCGTACGGTTCCTGATGGTGATGAACGTGATAAAGATGTTGCTAATTCTATCCGCTATGCAGTAGACAATGGAGCGAAGATCCTCAATATGAGCTTCGGAAAGGCTTATGCCTGGGATAAGAAAGTAGTTGATGA
The DNA here is from genome assembly GCA_002257025.1 of Sphingobacteriales bacterium 16-39-50. GTDB lineage: Bacteria > Bacteroidota > Bacteroidia > Sphingobacteriales > Sphingobacteriaceae > Daejeonella. Next base: position 8,499 of record NCHA01000036.1, read on the forward strand.
GGCTGTTAGGCACGCGATCTCTAAAGGTGTACTACTTGTACATGCAGCCGGTAATGATGGAAAGAATACTGAGAAGGAAGATAATTTTCCCAATCGTTTGTTCAGCGACAGTACCGGGGTTACAATGGGTACTGCTCAGGGCTGGATAGAGGTAGGGGCATCGGGATGGAAGAATGATGAAGAACTAGTTGCGTCTTTTTCTAATTATGGTGGTAAAACAGTAGATGTATTTGCTCCGGGTGTTAAGATCAATTCAACTATGCCGGGTTCAACTTATAAAGAGAATGACGGTACAAGTATGGCTGCACCGGTTGTTTCAGGCCTTGCAGCAATGATATGGTCGCACTACCCGCACTTTACTGCGGTGCAGATAAAGGATATTATAATGAATTCTGTTGTAAAGGTAGATCAGAAAGTTAAAATCAAAGAAGAGGGTGACAGCAAAAAAGTATTGCTGAGTGAGATTTCTGTTTCGGGTGGAATTGTAAACGCTTATAATGCATTGCAACTAGCAGAGAAGACTAATTCTACTGCAAGGGTAAAGTCAAAATAGAATATATCACAACCTTAATAAAAAGAGGCCGTCTCATAATTGATTTTATGGGACGGTTTTGTTTTAGGTATAATTCGCAAGACTACCAATTCCTGAGGTTGTGTGCGATGGATAATAATCCAATTTCAATTTCAACCTTGCTTAAACCTTTGAGCATAAATCTCCTGCAACCATGATTACTTTTGATCGGTGCGCATACAGGTTCCAAAGCAACAGGCCTTTTTTACGGTATTGAATGATCTGAGCTGAATTCAGTTTTTCTTTTACCTGCCTTTTGATTTTCTCAGCGAGTGGTTGAATCCTATGATACGGTTGCACTGACCTGAATGACATGCACCTCGCATAGGGCATCCATGACAGTTGAATACCTGGCTAGTACATAAATAACTTCGTCTTTAATTTGATCCCAAGTTATAAATGGATTGAGTTTGTGTGCTTGATTTCAAACACTTCCTATATTGATTCCATAATATTTCATCAGCCACTTATAATTAAGTCAAGGTAAAAGGGTGCCTGTTGTCTGGCACCCCTTAGGGGAATTATTAAACAACACTTAACCAACGATCTTCTTTCATAAGGGGTTCCTCATTCCTGATAGAGAGTTTATTTTCAATTTCATAAATGGCCTGAACAGTTTTGAAAAAGGAATCAGGTGTAACCGATATCGTGTCAATGCCTTCTTCAACCAGAAATTTTGCAAAATCCGGAAAGTCAGAAGGTCCTTGTCCGCAGATACCAACTTTGACCCCCATTCTTTTTGCTGTCCGTATCACTGAACTGATCATAGATTTTACGGCTTCATTCCGTTCATCATATAAATGGGCAACCAGTGAAGAATCTCTGTCGAGTCCGAGTACCAGTTGAGTAAGATCATTCGAGCCGATAGAGAACCCATCGATATGGGCTGAAAATTGTTCTGCAAGAATAATGTTTGAAGGAAGTTCTGCCATAAGGTAGACTTCAAGGCCATTTTCTCCCCTTTTCAATCCGTACTCTTCCATCACTTCGTACACCCTTTGTAATTCCTTTGGTGTTCTGCAGAAGGGGATCATTACAATGATATTATCGAGACCCATTTCTTCCCGTACCTTTTTAATTGCCTTACATTCAAGTCCGAAAGCCTCTTTATATTCTGCCGAATAATATCTGGATGCGCCCCGCCATCCGATCATCGGATTCTCTTCCGTAGGTTCAAAATACTTGCCTCCCAGGAGGTTCATATATTCATTGCTTTTGAAATCTGAGAACCGCACGATTACTTTGTTTGGATAAAATGCTGCACCGATACGGGCAATGCCATAAGAGAGTTTGTCGATAAAGAAGGCTTCCTCATTCTTAAATCCTCTGATCAGTGAATTGATCTTGTTGCTCAGTTCAGGATCATTCAATTGCCGGTGCCTCAATAGTGCCATTGGATGCACATTGATATAATTATTGATAATGAACTCTTCACGTGCAAGTCCAACTCCTTTGTTCGGGAAATGGGAGTAATGAAATGCTGTATCAGGTGAGGCAACATTGAGCATAAGTGGCGTGATTGTTTCCGGCAACTCCGATAAATCAAATTCTTGTTTTTCAAAGGGTATCAATCCCTCGTAAACAATACCAGCATCTCCTTCGGCACAGGATGCCGTAATCAGCTGCCCATTTTGAAGAATAGCAGTTGCATTGCCGCAACCTACTATTGCAGGTACTCCCATCTCGCGGGCTACTATAGCGGCATGGCATGTCCGGCCTCCTTTATTCGTAATGATAGCTGCAGAATGTTTCATAATTGGCTCCCAGTCGGGGTCGGTCATATCGGTAACCAGAATATCTCCTTTTTGGAAATCAGCAAGGTGGATTTCCCCAGCCTTCAGATCTTTGAGGATATGAACTTTTCCTCCTGCAATCTTATCGCCAACAGCTATTCCTTTCAGAATTACCTTTTCTTCAAGGAACTTGTCTGAAATACTGTATTCGGTGATCATTCCTGTTTTTTTACGTGAATGTACAGTTTCAGGCCTGGCCTGAACGATGAACAACTCTCCGCTGATACCATCTACAGCCCATTCTATATCCATTGGACACCAGCCCCCTTTTTTTGCTGAGTAATGATCTTCAATTAAAAGAATCCACTTCGAGAGTTGCAGAGCCATCTCATCGCTTATACAGAAGATTTCCTGTGCTGCCGCTTCTACTGAAATGGTTTTGACACGCTCCTCTTTTGTCTTGCCATAAACCATTTTTCTGTTCTTGTTACCCAGTTTTTTTTCAATCAGGGCATGGAATCCCTTTTTCAGTGCAGGCTTAAATACGATGAATTCATCAGGAGACACTGCCCCCTGTACAATTAATTCTCCCAGTCCGTATGATGCATTAATGATAATAGCCTCCCTGAATCCACTTTCGGTATCAAGAGAAAATGCGACACCTGAAGCTGCCAGATCGGAGCGTACCATTTTCTGGATACAAACAGACAGGCCAATCTGAAAATGATCAAAATTTAGGTTTTCACGGTAGCTCAAGGCCCGATCAGTGAAGAGTGAAGCAAAGCAATTTCGGATCGCAACAAGTAATGACGCCTGCCCACAAATATTGAGATATGTTTCCTGCTGACCGGCAAATGAAGCATCAGGAAGGTCCTCCGCTGTAGCAGAAGAACGTACAGCAACGTCGACATTAAATTGCCCGTGATGATCAGAAAGTGCCTGATAAGCATGAGCAATCTGTTGGGATAATTCGGCAGGGAAAGAACCATTCTCAATCAGAGTTCTGATTTTCTTTCCTGTCAGTCCGAGCGATTCTATGTCATCCTCTTTCATTTCTGCAATAAGCTCCGGAATTATCTGATCTAGTTTATTATAACTGATAAAATCCCTGTAAGCTTTAACAGTAATAATGAAGCCCCCGGGTATGGCTATACCCAGTTTTGAAAGGTTTTGGATCATTTCACCCAGAGAGGCGTTTTTGCCGCCAACAATTTCAAGATCCTGCATTCCTACCTCGTTTAAATTGAGGATCAGACTTAATGATTTCATATGATTATTGAATTATGCCAGCAAATCTATACTGAATCTTCTATGATACTTAGCTTATAATTAGCAATTTTTGATACTATCTTAACCAAAATTTAATATTTTTGATATTTAATATGCTATTTTAGTATTAATGGATCCGCATCTACTTACAATACCACTCAGCAGCCAGGAATCTTTCAGCGTTAAACTGGAGATTGGATGGAATTTCTATAAGCAATGGCATTATCATAGGGAAATTGAAATAATTTATATAATTAGGGGCTCTGGCACACGGTTCATAGGTGATCGGATTGATAATTTCAAAGAAGACGAATTAATGCTGATTGGTTCAAATCTGCCCCATATGTTTCGGACTCAGGGTGACCTGAGTATAGAAAATCCGGATACAGAGGCTATAGTTGTTCATTTTTTGCCGGATATTCTGAGTTCTTTTCTGAATTTGCCCGAAAATGCAGCGATTGCTGATTTATTGAGGAAGGCAGGACATGGCTTGGAAATCAGTGGTGACACCCTGCAATCAGCGAAGCGCATTCTGCATTCCATTAGGTATGCGCGGAATACCGAGAAGGTAATTCTATTAATTCAGCTATTGCATCTGATAGCTTCTTCAAGAGAGAAGGAAGCCTTATCTCAGTTCATGTTTAAAAATGCTTTCAACAAATCGGACGATGAGCGTTTGAACAGGATTTATAATTATACTATGAATAATTTCCTGAGGCAGATCACATTGCAGGAAATTGCTGATGTTGTGCATATGAGTCCGAATTCTTTTTGCCGTTATTTCAAGTCAAGAACAAAGAAACGCTACTCCTCTTTTCTGCTTGAGATCCGGGTTAGCCATGCCTGTAAATTGCTTTCCGAATCGACTTACAGTATGGCCGTTATTGCCTATGAAAGCGGCTTTATGAATGTCTCCAATTTTAACAGGCATTTTAAGCTGATTACAGATAAAACACCTTTTCAATACCGCGCACAGGTTCGGGCAATGAAAATGTCGCATAGGTAGAATCTTTAAGCCCGGGATTTATGCAATACATCATCAGTCATATCTCTCAGGTGAGAATCGTACTCTTAAGATTGGATTGATTAGGGCAACCATTTCTAATATTCTGGCAATTTGGGGCCTCAGCCCAAATATCATTAAGCAGAGCAACTTTGTCCTTTGCAGGTATCTAAATTGGAATAATTTTGATTAGGAATGACAGTACTTAAAGAGGATAGCTTGCGGCACTAGGAGTTTCCACTCATCTGATTGTTTTAACTGACCAAGTGATGTGAGAACGCTTATTGAATTGTGAAAGCACCGACCAGAGGGAATTGAAAATGTCAAAAAGGCTCTACCCATGACATGTTCTAATACGTTAAGCATAAAGCCATTAATAATTAAAAATTCAGGCCATAATTTTGAGTTAGAACAGCGAAGTTCCTTCACTGCGTCTTGAATTTTATTACTCGCAAAGACGCAGAGACGCGAAATATGCCATCTAAAAGGAATGATTTTATATAATCTGTATCTATTGCGTCTTAGCGTCTTTGCGAGAGTAAGAATTTGAGAAGTACTAAAGCAAAATTGTTAAGCCCCCTATAATAGGTCAAGGCCAGCGATGCGAACAATCTAATTCAAACTTCAAAATAGGCACTTCAATCCTCGGCATGACATGTACCAACGGAAATAAATGCTTAAATAATGACATTGGCCTCAGCCCCAAGCCCTCTCCGGAGGAGAGGGGAGAATATTAGAGGTGGTTTCTGATAAATTAACGTGAGTTCAATATCAAACTATCTAAAGATTAATATTTAACCACATAGATTGAATTTATTATGCTTTAAAGGAAACATAGATTGTAAATCAGATAGATTGAAGCGAAGCTTCAAGGCTATCTGTGTCTAAAATGTAGGTTAGAAGCTATAAAATACTATGTTTCCCTGCCTGCCGGCAGGCAGGTATGTGGTTTTTAAAATATCATGTCGAGTTCATGTTAAATTAATAAAAACAGCAAAATTCAAATTGCTGTTAAAATTAAAGATCAAACTAGTAAATTCATTTCCACATTTCGTGCTGCATTGGATTATATAAATCGCATATCTGCCGGATGAAAACAAAAAATAAATAGATGAACAACAAGCGAAGAGATTTTCTAAAATTGGCAGGGATAGCCGGAATTGGTTTAACAGGTGTAGGTAATTTGCCTGCTATTGCCGCAGATACTCAATCTTTAGGCGAAACAGCACAGGCGGCTGAACTGCAGACATATAATCGCTTCCCGCGGATGATGCAGGATTATTTCTTAGATCGTGTTGGCGAATCTCTCGCGAAATCCCGCAAACGCCGTGCGTCACTGAAAACTAAACAGGATGCTGAAGCTTATGTAAAGGATGTGCGTGCTAAGATTGCTAAATGTTTTGGTCCATGGCCTGAGAAGACTCCTTTGAATGCACGCATAACTGGAACCATTGAACGCGATACATATAAAATTGAGAAAGTAATTTTCGACAGTCGCCCCGGTTTTCCGGTTACGGCCAATCTATATCTTCCAAAAGGAAAGAATCGCCCTTTACCTGCTGTTATTGGTACCTGCGGACATGGTGATCCGGCGAAAGCCACCCCAATCTATCAGTCATTTGCACAAGGGCTAGCCCGGCAGGGCTATGTGGTATTAATCTTCGACCCAATTGGACAGGGGGAACGTGTGCAAATGCTGAGCAAAGACTTAAAACCACTCCATGGAATTGGAGTGCCTGAACATAATTATACCGGGAAGCAAATGTTGCTGAATGGGGAGCATTTAAGTTCCTGGTTTACCTGGGATTGCATTCGTTGTGTCGATTATTTACTGAGCAGACCTGAAGTAGATCCAAAACATATTGGGGTTACCGGAAATTCAGGTGGAGGTACTCAGGCTACCTGGTTTTGCGGGGTTGAATCGCGTTTGACGATGGCTGCTCCGAGTTGTTTTGTGGTAGGTTTTGAAACAAATCTGAAGAATGAGCTTCCTGCTGATATTGAGCAGTGTCCCCCGGGAGCAATTAGTCTGGGGCTGGATCATCTTGATTTTATCGCTGCCATGGCTCCGAAACCGGTCATTTTAATGGGTCAGGAAAAGGATTTTTTTGATGTTAGGGGAACCGATCATGCGGTTAAAGAGTTAAAAAAGATTTATAAATTGCTCGGTGCAGAGCAGAATATCCAGTTTTTCGCCGGGCCGGAGTATCATGGTTTTTCGAAACATAACCGGGAGGCCATGTATTCCTGGTTCAATAGAGTAACTAAGATTTCAGATGCCAAATCAGAACCTGCACTGAGTCTTGAAGAAATTGATTTGTTATCCTGTACGCCGAATGGACAGGTTGGAGAAAGTAATCCACGCACCCTGACAGCTTATACCCGGGAGTATTCTCAAAATTTTAAATCCCGAAGGGGGGCGCCTGCAGGGGAGGATCTGAAAATGAAAATCAGAACCGTTCTTAAATTGCCAGAAGTTTCCGGAATTCCTGAATACCGTATTTTAAGGCCTTTACCCGGAAGGCAGTTCCCTAAGAAATTCTCGGCATGTTATGCTGTTGAAACAGAAGCAGGAATCACAATACCAGTTTATCGCTTGTCGGATACTGAATTATTATCCCGGCCGCCGGCAGGAGTGAAGCGGGCAATTTTGTATGTATCCCATCTTTCTGCAGATGAGGAATTAAGGAAAGAAGCTTTGATCAAAGAACTCGTCAGTTCTGAACCCGGATCTGCGGTTTATGCCTGTGATGTGAGAGGCGTAGGGGAGTCGAAGCCCAATACCTGTGCCGATGATTTTTTCGGTGCATACGGAAATGATTATTTCTATTCGGCACACAGTATCATGCTGAACTCAACCTATACCGGACAAAAAACATACGATCTTTTGCGAATTATTGACTGGCTTAGATCATGCGGGCATGAAGAGATCCATTTGGTTGGAAAGGGCTGGGGGGCTATTCCTGCAACCTTTGCGGCGGTGCTTTCAGATAAGGTTATACAAGTGACGCTTAAGCAGGCATTGACAAGCTATGCAGATATTGCTGAAAATGCTGAATTCAACTGGCCTTTATCAACCCTGGTACCCGGAGTATTAAAGCATTTTGATCTTCCGGATTGTTACAGGGAGCTTAGATCCAAGAAGTTGCAGCAAATTGAATCCAAGGGAGCAGAAGGAGTGTCCTAATCGTTTCGTTATTTCCATCGAGACATTTTTAAAGCACTTCCTGTAAGCAAACAGCTAAGAAAAAACTTAGATCATTCTTTGGATATTATGATTTTTTAAAGCTTTTAATTCTCTAGAATCTAACTACTATTAAGTATATTGAATAAAACATTTGTTAATTTTAAAAATACCCTGTTTCTTTAGGAGTTGATTTTTTTTGTTTAATTACAGTATTTATGAAACATCTATACCTAATTCTACTATTCCTTTTTTTAACCGGTCAAGTCCGGGCTGATAAAAGTCTCACAATTATTTGCAGCCCTAGTGAGGCAACTATTTATAAAGTAGGCCCTGATAAAAAGGAAATAAATATAGGGACAGGAAGTGCAATGATCAAGATTGATAAAGATGAACCGATTACAATTGTGGTTCGTCTGGATGGATATAAGCCATTTTCCAAGACCTATGTAAACTCTAAAAGTGTCACTCTGCCGAAGGAAGATCGCATTGTTCTGGATACCAGGCTTGTGCGGGTTAATGCGCAGCCCTATGATGCTAAGATATATATCGAGGGGGCTGTTCAGTCGGCTAGTACAGCCTGGGTTGAGGTTAGAAAAGATGCTACCGTAACTGTAGAAGTGAAGAAACCCGGTTTTTTCACTAAGCATAAGACATACCATAACAGACAGGGTATGGATGTGCCACCGATTGATGAAGTAATTGTACTTACAGACAGGTCTATGTTTGTCAAGACTGTTCCTTCTGATGTTAAGGTAATCGTGAATGGCAAGTCAATTGGGGAAGGTAATGCTGAAGTTGTTATTCCGGTACAGACCTGCATAACAGTGCAATATGTAAAGGAAGGGTTCGTCACTGTTGAGAAACAATATTGTGCCAAGGATGGGCAGCCTTTACCGCCATTAACTGAGAATATAATTCTTAAAGAGCGTCTTGTTGCTGTTAGAACAACACCTGAAGATGCTTCCATAAAAATAGATGGTCGTGTGATGGGTAACGGAGAATATAAAGTTAGGATACCTTTCGGGCAGTGTGTTGAGGTAATTGTTGAAAAGGCGGGATTTGTTGCATCAAAAAAGAACTACTGTAACGAGGATGGAGTTCAGCCTCCACCCGTTTCAGAACATTTGATTCTAGCTGTTGATGAGGCATTTACCAGCTCAGTCCAAAGCGATCAGGCCAATATTAACTTTACAATTGAGACCGGCAGACCGGAAGAAGAAGCCTGGAAGATACTAAGCCAGATTACCATGAACTATTTTGATAATATTGAACTGGCGGACAGAGAGACAGGGTATGTTCGCACCAGTTGGAATGTGAAGAATTTCCAGAACAATACAATTAGAACCAGAATAATAGTTAAGCAGGCTGATATATTACCATTAAAATACACGATTAAGTTAGTTAGTGAATACAGTGGGGAAGCAAAAACAAGCGTGAAACAAGACGAATCTTTTGTGCCATGGGACAGAATCCTGAATACATATAAAGATGTGATTTCTGAATATCAGTCGAGACTAAAGTAATTGAATTTAGCTTTAGCAAAATGAAATTATTTTGATGGCACGGGCAGCAAACTCGTGCCATTATTGTATTATCTGTATTGTAGAATATTTAGGGGTTTTAGACTTCATTAGTTAGAGTACCCGAAATAATTCTCATTGAATAATGATTAGCAGGTTAAAAACTAAGAGAAGGGGGTTGGTATATAAAATATTTTAATCTTACCTTATCAGGGCTTCCTAAAAACTGCATCAGATTGCTACTGAAGATGCAGAAGGATTGTGAGGGTGGGATCTTATATGTATTTTAAAATCCTATAAGACTTAATTGCAATTTCTAAAACAATTAATAACCCATTTAATTTATGTAAAATGCAAAAGTGTAATATTCATAAGAAGGGCTTAAGAAAAGTATACCAGCTTCCGGAAAGTGTATTCCAAATTCTGATTGGAAGTTTTTTCATCTTGTTTTTTCTTCTCCCAAATCTTACAAAAGCCCAGAACAGGGTTATAGTTGGGAAATTTATTATTGAACCACCAACACTTGAAAACCTGGGATTCGAATGGTATATTGAAGGTGATGTTAACCGTAATGCCACAGTAAAGGTCGAGTATCGAATCGCAGCATCGGCTAAGGAATGGAAGAAGGGAATGCCTCTCCTTAGAATTGGGGGCGAACATATTACAAGAGCGGGAATCGATTACACAACTCCCCACATGTTTGCGGGAAGTATTCTGGATCTTAATTCCAATACCAGTTATGAGGCCCGCTTTACATTAGAAGATCCTGACGGGGTTGAAGGGGAAGCAGTTAAAGTAGTTAAGGTTTCCACTCGGGCTGAGCCTAAGGCTGCGAGTGGAGGAAGAGTAAGGCATGTATATTCCCAATATTATACAGGTGAGAAATTAGAGCCGAATTACCCTGGTTTAGTATCTGCCTATAACGGTTCAAAAGAAACAAAGGGCGATTGGTATGTGGTAAGTGAAGATAAAGTTCAACCCGGAGATATTATTAAAATACATGGCGGACTCTATCAGGGAGTTCTTCTTAATTATCCTGACTGGAATAATATTCCATTCGACGGGACTTATTTTTTCACTGCAAAAGGGACTGCTGAACGCCCAATTGTAATCGAGGCAGCGGGGGACGGTGAGGTTATCTTTGATGGGGCGGGAGCCGCTAACCTGTTTAATGTAATGGCAACCGATCATCACATTTTTCAGGGGCTCACTTTTAGGAATGTAGGCAGAGTTTTTGACGCGGGTCGTAAACATTTGGCGGGCGCCAGCAACCTGACCATACGGAATTGTCGTTTCGAGGATGTTGGTGAGGGCATTCGGACGGAATATGCAGGTTCAAAAAACTTTCTTATTCAGGATAATGTGATGATTGGTCGCGATGATCGCTACAGGATGTACGGTTGGGCCGCTCACCGTGAAGGTTTGATCCCTTATGGAACACATCTTATGGATTCTTATTATGGGATCATGATATATGGCCCCGGGCATGTAATTGCTAATAATTCCATTGCCTTCTTCCACGATGCAATTGGTGTATCGACTTATGGTACCCCTGAGAAAGAGCAGGACTTAAAAGCAGTTTCGATCGATATTTATAATAATGATTTACACCTGATGGTCGATGACTTTATTGAAGCGGATGGTGGTGTGCATAATATTCGCGTCATGAGGAATCGGGGAATAAATGCCGCTGAGAGTGGAATCAGTGCACAACCTGTATTTGGAGGTCCAGCCTATTACATCAGAAATGTGCTGTATAATATAGGACAGGGAGGTGCGCTTAAAATTCACGGAGGGGTACCGGGGCTTATCGCTTATCATAATACCTTCATTGCAGAGAACAACGCCGGAGGAGGACATCCAAATTCGAATTATCGGAATAATTTGTTTCTTGGCTCAGATGGGCCAACAATTGTTGCAGCTTTTCCTTATACAACTCCTTATTCTATAGCAGATTATAACGGCTACCGGCCAAATCGTGGTGCTGAAAGTCCGGAGAATCAATATGTTTGGTTATCTCCCAAAGGTGATCGGCAAGGATTTAAGACTTTAAATAGCCTTAGCCAGGCAAGTGGCCTTGAAACTCACGGCATAACCATTGATTATGATGTTTTTGAAAACCTTCAGAAACCAATTCAGGCAGCTAAATCAGATAAGCCCAGCCCGGTTTATTACGGAGTCGATCTTAATTTTAAACTTAATCCAAATGGGAAGGCAGTAGATGCCGGTGTTATTATTCCAAATATAAATGATAACTTCAGACTAAAGGCCCCGGATTTGGGGGCACTGGAACTGGGAAGTCCTGCAGTGATTTATGGAGCACGTGGCCTTAAACAGGATCAGGAGTTCTGGCGATGATCAGGGGATTTGCGAGCTTCTTGTTTATGGCCAGAGGTTAAACCTTCTGTTCATAGTTTAAGTTAAGTATTTTTTTGACTAACGGCCTGCTTATTCCGGCATTCTCATAGAGATTAATGAGATCAAAGAATAGTTATTTCATTAAGTCAAATGACTCTTCTGGATTAAATTTAAGGATGCCAAACAGATAACTTTATAGCAGTTAGTTACAAGTGCATTTTTTTCGTTTCGTGAATGATGGAAAATCTATTTACAGTGGATTGATGAAAATCTAACGGCGCCAAAAAGCACATAGAATACTAAGTTCGAAATTTACCAATCGGTATAATAAATGGTAAAATTGATGTATTAGTGATTACACAAGCTAAAGGAATTATTAGTACTAAAAATATTTTATTAGTTTCAGTTCTACCGAAAGAGATTATTTAAATGAAAACTATTTTATCTATTGATGGCGGTGGTATAAAAGGGATTATCCCCGGAATGGTTTTGGTTGAACTTGAAGAACGTCTGAAACAAAAAACGGGTAATCCAAAAGCGTTTTTGGCTGATTATTTCGATTTGTTTGCAGGAACAAGTACTGGAGGCATTTTAATCTGTTTGCTACTTTGCCCATCAAAAGATGATCCTAATTACCCTCGTTTCTCTGCCCGCGAAGCTTTGGATTTATACGTTAAGCACGGTTCAGAAATATTTGAAATTACAGGCTTAAAAAAAATCTTATCAAAGTTTGGATGGGTGCAGGAACGATATGATGGAAAGGTTTTAGAAGGTATTTTACTAAACTATTTTGGGGATGTCAAACTGAGTGAACTAATTAAGCCCTGTATATTAACCGCTTATAATATCGAGCTGAGAAAAGCCCACTTATTCAGACAGAGGGTTGCCAAAATACGGGGAAACAGCAGAGACTTTTACATCAGAGATGTTTGTCGGGCGACCTCAGCGGCACCGACATATTTCAGTGTTGCCGAAATTTATTCCCTTGCGGGGATAAGATATCCTCTGCTGGATGGGGGAATCTTTGCCACTAACCCCTCCTTAAGTGCTTTTGTAGAGATTAAAAAGGAGCCGGAAGAGTTGATTCCTAAAGATATCTACATCATGTCTCTGGGAACGGGAAATTCTAAAAAATCGTATGACAGTGATGTATTAAGAGATACTAAGGCCCTGTTTGTTGTACCTGCATTGCTGGATATGATTATGAGTGGTGCAACAGAAACATCCCACTTTTACATGAAGCAGATATTCAACTTTTTGGGTTTGCCCGATCATTATGTCAGGTTAGAACCTTTCGATTTGCAAAGTATTGATGAGGAGATGGACGCTGCAAGTCCAAAAAATATTAAAAAAATAATTGCTTTAGCCGACCGAATGATTAGCCAAAGAAGTAAGTTAATTGATGTTTTGGTTGATAATTTAATCAAACTTAAAGATTCAGGAAGCATTTAAGCGGATTCATTCATACTTTCCTTTACTTAATCCCCTTGATAAATTACTCTCAGGTATAATTAATGCGAGACATATCTATATCAATACCTATTGTTTGACGTCTGTTAGTCGTCTCTTCGTCGTATATTGGTCGTCTCTATGACAATTGTAGACGATTAATAGTTGTTTAAAAGATGTCTGATAGATGAGAAATTTATGTTTTGTTTTAGGACCTGGTAATAATTATATTTATATAATTCATTAACAACTGGTTATGGCAATACTATCAGGAGGGCCCAATAGCGGCTTCAGCGGAAAGGCAGGTAGTGTGGTAGGTTATTATCGTATGGGTAAGTGGGTAATCAGAGGACTTCCGCGACTTTCCACGAAAAATAAGAAAGGATCAGCACTGCAGAATGTGCATCGCAATCGCTTTATTCAGGTGCAGCAGTTTCTGAAGCCCATTTCCGGTTTCATTCGCATAGGTTTTAATCTGGAAGCGAAACAGCGGGGTAATACCCCATACAATTCTGCGAATTCTTATCATTTGCTCCATGCCTTCGATGAAAACGGTCTATTGGACTATTCCAAAACGAAATTAACTTCGGGCCTTTTACCGGGTGCTGAGCATGCTTCAGTGATTTATCGGGATGGAGAATTCATATTTACCTGGAGTGACCATTCCCTGAATCCGCCTTACTCGCGGGCTATTCAGCCCAGGAAAGATGATCAGGTGATGCTACTCATCTATAATATTAAAGATAAGCAGATAAATGGTATTTCAAGCGGTGCAAGGAGATCAGAATGCCGTGAGGTTTTGAAACTTCAGGTCAAGTTACCTGAAGAAGAATGGCATGCCTGGATCGCATTTATTTCGGATGATCGGGAGAGTATATCGAACAGTGAGTATTTGGGTATTGTGCAGGGAAATTCTGAGGAGGGAGCTTAAAGGGATAGAAAGGTCTTTACAAATCCACTTTATATTCACTTCAAAAAAAGGCCGCTAAAAAATAAATTTCAGCGGCCAATTTTCAACAGGATATAATACTATTTCTTAGCCCACCAGAGAGGAGTAAGTACGCCATCTTCTCCCCCTAAAAATCCTACTGCCTGGTTATATCCGGCAGCATTACTGTCTTTCAAACCAGAAGGATATCTCAACCTTTGCGGGAAATTTTTCACGCTATTGGTCATAAAGTTACCTGATGTTAAATTAGGTAAGGTGACCAATGGATTTTCAACAGCCGGGTTCTCAAAGAAAGGAAGTCCAAGTCTGCGGTGGTCACTCCATGTTTCTAAAGGTAACCATGGTGTTTGCGCAATGAATTTCTGCGTAATGATCTTAGTTAATAAATCATTCTTTACTGCACCAGCTTTGTAGATGGTATTGTCCGGATATTTGATCTGAACCGTACCGGCAGCATCAGTATAACCATCTTTATAGCTCATTGTATGTGTTGCAGGTGGTTCAGCTATATGATCCCAGCTTACAGAAGTCCCATTGTTATTATATGCCGTAGAAGCCAGATAAGCTGCGCTTTGCGCACCAACTCCCCAATGATCCAAATTGGCTTTTACACCAGACTCATAAGCAGCTTTTGCCGACATAGGTGTAGCCCAGCCTCTTACTGCCCCTTCAGCCAAAAGGAAATAAGTCTCCCAGTTAGCAAAGAATATTCTTGAACTTGTACTTTTCCTGAATTCGTTCGAAGTACGTGGCATAGTGCCATTATATGCCCTCACGTTATTTTTGGAACCCGGAACTCCCCAATCCCCACTTGTAAACCCATTCCAGGTATATTTAGCGTCAATCGTTTTTATAGCAGTTGTTCCATTGGTAAGCGTGTTGGTAGTAGTTTTTGCGGAATTATCCCAGGATGGATAGCTGTTAAAATTTGGATTTGTTACATCACCAGGAATAATAAATGCTTTATACGCCCTTGGGTCAATCTTGTTTGGCAGGCCATCTAACCAATATCCTGCAAAAGGATCGTTGGTCTTCATTGTAAAATGATCCTGAAGGCGCAGGCCGATATAATCATCTGGTTTTATAGATGCTTGTAAAGTGGTACTTACCTGATTAGCAGTTGGTATACCGCCCAGGTTAAAAGTTAAATTGCGATAAGTAGCACTCATAATTTGAGCATTCCACTCTCTGCTCATTACGCCGGTTAAAGCATCCCATCCACCACGCTCTGCAACTTTAAAAGTCTGATCAGAAGCTAGTAATAACTCTCCACTGGCAGCCTCTTCAAAAGCGGCTTTAGCTTTGGCCGCATCCACTTCTGATAAGCGCATGGCTAACCTCAATCGCAGGGAGTTTGCATATCTTTTCCATTTATTATAGTCATACTGAAAAGCGGGGTCTTGCTTTTTAACAATATCCGGATTAACAACTGCCATATCTAATTTCGAACTGGCGTCTTTCAACTCATCAAGCAAATGATAGTACACATCTTTAACGCTGGCAAATTCTGGGTTGGTGCCCTGAAAGCTATTGATTGGAATAGGTCCGAAATTATCAGACAACTCGCTCATTAAATATGCACGCCATATCCTTGCAACCTGTATTAAATTTTTTGTATATAGCTTATTGGTGCCCTTTGCGATTTGATCATTCCCAACTTGAATAGCAGAATTAGCAGCGTTTAACCAACCAGACATATAACTGCTATAATAATCAGAGGACCAACCATCGTTATAGCCCCCGCTCGAAATACCTCCACCCATTTGCTGGCGACCTGCTGTTTTCCAGTAAAGTATAAAAACACGTTCCGCAATATGTGGATCCATTTGTGCACTTATGATACTGTTATTTATGAAATAATCTACCTGTACCTGATCGGCGCTTGCCGCCAGTGGATTGGTATTGATTTCATCGAATTTTTTACATGATGTAGCCATTACTAATACTGTGATCAGCAGGCTCATTCCTTTATATCTTTTTTTCATGTTCTTGTTTTTGAATGTTAAAATCCTAATGCCAGGTTAATTAAGATAGTACGCATAGTGGGTAAACCTGCATTTTCGAACCCGGTCGCATTGCTATTGGTTGCATAAACCGACTCAGGGTCGATACCATTCATGTGGCTTTTAATTAACCATACGTTGTTGGCTGAAACGCCAAACTTGGCGCTTTTAATTGGAGAATTAGCCAAAAGCTTACGAGATAGTGTATAATTTAATTGGACATTTCTCAGTCGCACATTACTTGCGTCATAAATATTTGCTTCTGATATTCCTAAGTTATTAGCAGTAGCAACTGCTAACCAGTATTCCTGCGGAGTTACAGCTTTGGTGTTTACTGTATAGCCGCCGGTACCATTGCTTACAACCCCTTGTGGAACAAAACTCTCTCTCAAGCCGTTCGGAGCAGTAACTTTTCCTGCACCCCTGGCTTGCAAGGCAACATGGGTAGCAGAGAATATTTCTCCACCAATTCTGGCATCAACAAGGAAAGACAGGCCAACACCTTTATACTCAAAGCTGTTTGTAAAGCCAATTAGTGCCTTTGCCTGTTGGTTCCCAAGCCTTACAATTTCAGGATCGCGGGTTGGAACCCCATTTGCATTTAACAGGACCTGACCAAAAAATGGACTAGTCTGGTCTTTTACTCTTGAGTACCTTGTGCCATAAATTTCGCCATACTTCTGACCAACTACGGCTAAAACAGCTACATCATCGAAGCCGCCAAGGTTGTATCGGGTAACACCAGCAGATAATTCTTCTACGGTATTGTTGTTACGGGAGTAGTTAAATGAGGTATTCCAATTTAAGCCCCCCGGTTTGCCAAATACCCTGCCATCAACAACCAACTCAAAACCTGTGTTTTGTATATCACCTGCATTTACTTTCCTGGCAGTATAACCACTCAAGGCATCCATAGGCAAATTAATCAATTGGCGGGTAGCATTTGTTTTGTAATAAGAAAAGTCTAAACCGATACGGCCCTGCAAAAACCTCATTTCAGTTCCGAGTTCGAGTGATTTGATAAGCTCACTCCGTACGTTTGGATCTAACAATATACTGTTTCTTCCTGCAGTTGTGTTTCCATTAGGATCTTTACCAATGTTAAACGTGTTGTATAATTGATAAGGAGCAAGGTCATTTCCAACTTGTGCATAAGATGCTCTTAACTTACCGAAACTGAACCAGTTCGGCAATTGTGCACCCATCGTAGTTAACATATCAGAGAAGACATAGGATAAACTAACTGAAGGGTAGAAAAAAGAACGGTTTTGCGGGCTTAATGTGGATGACCAATCGTTTCTGAAAGTAGCATCCAGGAAAAGATAATCATTATAGCTGATTTGGGCAGTACTGTATATCGAGTTAATTCTGCGTCTTGAAATTCCTTGACTTACTCCTGCCGGACTCACGCCATTATTAAGAGAAAAGAGGTTTGGCACAACCAATAAACCAACGCTTGAACTCAAAGAGGTAAAGTCCGATTGCATTAAGTTACCTCCCACAGAAAGCATGCCGCCGAATTTACCAATAAGATTATCTTTTCGGGCTGAGATCAATGTGCTAAAGTTCGTTTCTGAAAAAGTTTGTTTTCCCATTCCGTAACGCCCTGTAGCAGCAATTGGACTTCCCGCAAATACATTGGATTGGGTATTCGTCGTATATAAATCGGCACCACCCTTAACCTCAGCATTTAACCAGCTATTGAAATTATATTTCACTGAGCCATTCACAATGAAGCGATCCCTCGAGTCTTGATTTAAATTATATTGGTTGCTCCAATAGGGGTTAACCTGACTTCCTGCACCCTGAAACCAAAGCATATTGCCTGCATTATTTGTTGCATTCTGGAACTCAGTAATATTCATCGAGCGAGGCAACAAATAAAGTGTGTAAGCGCTGCTATTGTCCCTGCCTCCGATTGGCCTGTTATTCGCTTTTGTGTTACTATACTGAATTTTGGTATCTGTTACCCAACGATCATTTGAACCAAATTTACTTACTGCCCTTGCAGTTAAATTATTACGCAAAAGCTTGGTTCCCGGTACAATACCTTCATCTTCCAAACGGTTGTATGAAGTATAAATAGACGCACCTTTGTACATCTGCTGAAAGGATATACTATTGTTGATATTAGTACCTTGCTGCATGTAACTATCGACATTGTCATAAGTTGATAAACCAACTTGCTGACCATTCCAATTGGTTACCATTTGCCCCTCAGCCTTGGGACCCCAGCTTTGTGTAGAGGTAGCATTGTAAACACCAGTATTGCCCTGTCCAAATGTGTTTTGAAGTTCCGGATTGGTGAAAATATTTGACATACCATAAGAGCTTGATGTCGTGATGCCTAATCCATCTTGTGCACGCCCTGATTTGGTCGTGATCAGTATTACTCCGTTACCAGCTCTTGAACCGTATAATGCAGCAGCCGAAGGGCCCTTTAATACAGAAAGTGTCTCAATATCGTCAGGATTAATATCAGCTATCCCGTTTCCCATATCCAGGGATCTATTCCAATAGCCATTGTCGGCCGCACCGGTAAAGTTGTCAATTGGCACACCGTCCACTACAATTAGTGGTTGGTTGCTTCCAGTAAGTGAATTACTTCCCCGAAGTAATATTTTAGACGATCCGGCTGGACCATCACTGGATCTGATAACCTGTAATCCGGCAACTTTTCCTGTAAGTGTATTAGCCAAATTAGACTCTTTAGCTGAAACTAAGGTCTCTCCTTTAACTTCCTGTACCCCATAACCCAGGGATTTTTTCTCCCGTTTAATTCCGAGGGCGGTAATAACAACTTCTCCCAGTTCACTTTCATCTGCAGTGAGTGTCACGTCAATCGTTTGCTGGTTTCCCACCGTGATCTCTTGTCTCGCAGATCCTATCATAGTAAATACGAGAACATCAGTTGGACTGGCGGAAATCGAAAATTTTCCTGCAGCATCCGTCTGGGTTGCTCTGATTGTGCCTTTTACAGTAACGCTAACACCAGGCAACGGCGCCGAATTATCCCTTACCGTTCCGGTAATGGTTTTTTGTGCAAATGCACTAATGCTCAACAAAGTGAACATTAGGACACTTAAGCATCTTAAGTAGTTGTTTTTCATAATGTTGTTTTTAGTTAGTTTTTGGTTTTTGTTTTTGGTTCATTTTTGGTTAGTGGTTGGTTCATTTTTGGTTAGTAGTTGTTTTTGGTTTTCGGTTCATTTTTAGTTAGTGTTTGTTTTGGTTAACAGGTTTATTATTGGTTAGTGCTGTTTTTTTGAGAATCTTTAAATTTTAAGGTGCTTGTTTTAAATTTTTTGCCGGAATTTTATTTAAACTGGCTGTTTTCTACAACTAAACTGGCAGCAGCTAATAACTCAGCGATTGAAGGAAGTAACATTTTACCCGCCCTTGCTCCCCGCCCACTGAGTACGATACATTCAGGATTTAGAATATGAATTAATGTTGACAGCCCCTTTCCTAATTGAAAGCATCCTGCCGACAATATTGATATGGCCAAAGGGTCTTGTTGAATAACAGCGTCTAAAAAATGATCGCCGAAGTGCTTGGATTTATCTTCAAAAAGCTTTTTCATACTGGATTCAGCTCCCTCTGCCAATGCTGCTTTTGCTTTTTCAACCATCACCCATAATGAAGTGTCTACTTCCAGGCAGCCTTTTTTACCACATGAACATAGATTGTCGGTTTTCGAAAGCGGAATGTGACTAAATTCACCTGCATAGCCTGTACTGCCGCGATACAAACTCCCTTTCAAAATTATTCCCAAACCTGTTCCCCATCCAACGTTTACCACCAGAGCATCCTGCATTCCTTCTGCCTTTCCAAAATGAAGCTCGGCCAGGGTGATTAAACTTGAATCGTTATCGATATATACAGGCAGGGATAATTCCTGTTTGAGGTAGGTGCCCAAATTGCTCCCATTGGGTGTTGGTAAATGAGAATTGTTTATCCCTTTTTCGGCATTGACGAGTCCGGGCATGCCGATTCCGATTCCCATTAAAGATTTTCTATCTAAACCTGATTTTTGAATACTGGAATTTATAAAAGTGATTAGTTTATCAACAGCCTGTTCATCTTCACTTATATTCAAATCGAGAAACTGAAGTGGCAAAACAATCTCATTGGCCAGATTGAAAATCACCAGTCGCGTGATCAACTGATCCATTGCCACAGCAACAATATATTTTTGCTTGGCCGGATTGATTAAAAACATTAAGGGTCTGCGTCCACCAGTTGAAGGGGCTAAGCCTTTTTTTGTGATGTATTTATCGGCAATTAGTGAATTTACTGTAGAGGTAACCAATGGCAAACTCCGTTGAGTAAGCTTACTCAAATCGGGCAAAGAAAGGGTCTTTTTGTAATAAAGATATTTAATTATATCAGCTCTTAGCCGCTGGTTATTTTGAATTTTTACTGACATTTTACGTTCCTCTTAAACAAACTTAATAAAATAAAATTAAAGAAAACAAATCTTTATAAAAAAATTATAAAGTGGATTTAATGGTGCTGAGCGCATAAACAGCGATATAATTTTGTTTAAACGTAAGTTTGTAGAATAATGAAGAGGTTTTTTATGCCGATCTGATTTCTGCTATATCTGCCTGCATTAGGTATTACTTAGAATCTAAATAATTGATTTTTAATGAATGGCAATTAGTAGATAAGTTTTACAAATGGATTGATATTGTCATTTTTTTTTGTAGTATTAATCTATGGGTCTCTGACAGCGAGCCATTTACCATCTACCTATAACACTAAACCTATGAAAATTAGAAAACTGGCAATTTCCTCTTTAGCTATCATTGCTCTTTCATTTATATGTATTCAATCAGTTTCGTCGCAGGAGAAATTTGATTATTCGAAAAACGGCGATATTCATAAGCAAGTAATCGATTCATGGAATACCCACTATCGTGATTATTTTGCCTCAGAAATTAAAAGGAGGTTATTTCAGGAAAATGATGTCTATCTTTTATATGATATTCAGAATGGAGGCTTGCAATCCTTTGTAGAGATGACCCGCAGATGTAAGGATACCCAGCAAATTGGCGAGATTGTCGATTTGCTAAGTCCCATCCTTACCGCATTAGAACCTATCCCAAACACTAATAATAGTACCGGCTGGATCTGTTCCGGCGGGAATATATGTACAGCCTATGGTCTTCTTGGAAAGGAAGTGCCACTTTGCAGTCTGCAGTTTTTGGGCTTGGTAGGGGCGCTTTCCACTAGTATAACACAAAATATTCCCAATAAAAAACAATCGGTGGCAGAGAAGGAATTTCTTGCTAATACTTTCAATACTATCGCTATTCAGTTAAATCGCTGGTTTACGGCAGACTATTTCAAAGCTGTTAATAATAAGCTAAGTATGACTACTGCAGATATCAAAGATGCGAGTTCA
This sequence comes from Sphingobacteriales bacterium 16-39-50, assembly GCA_002257025.1. GTDB lineage: Bacteria > Bacteroidota > Bacteroidia > Sphingobacteriales > Sphingobacteriaceae > Daejeonella. The sequence continues at coordinate 29,951 of NCHA01000036.1, forward strand.
AGATATTTTTTTTCAGACAGAGATCTTTGGCATTTGACAGTTCTTTCTGATTTGTCAGAATTACACAAATCCGGTATCCGGCCTGCAACAGAGGATGGGAAAAAAGCTTTTGAGGATTTGCAAAATAAGAAGGAGGGTATAAAAAAAATATTTGATCTTTTCCTGGCCAGGTCTATGCTCAGCAAATCTATTAAAGGAGAAAGGGCTGAAATAGATAAGGGATATTGGAAGAATTTTTATGATAACAGATATGCCAAGTATACAGGCTCTCAGAGTCCCGTCACCTGGGAAAAAGGTAGCGACGGAGAATGGAAAATGATTACACATGTTAAATTGGATAGTACTTATATCTCCAATGATGTAGCATGGGATATCAGTCATGCAAGAAGATTGGTTCCGGCTTTTGAAACTTTTGCCAGAAACCGGAAAAATATTAAAGCGATTTGGGGATATGACAATCCGGCTTTTGACCCAATTGCGCTTCGCAAAGCCTATGCCAATCAGATTGCTGAAAAAATATGGAATGGTGATGTTAATTATCCCTTATTTTCGAATTTTTGGAGCGGGGATAATGGTTGGTACAGGGTAGCATACGTACACCAGACCGGAAGGAGATTCATTGGCTATCCTCCTAACGGACTGAGTTCATCTATTCCAATGGGCGGTTATCCGATCTGGGGAGCTTTTCATCCAACCTTAAAAACCATTTTCAGGAATATTTTTGAATTGGCACAAACGAATGACGCTAAGGCAAAGTCTTTTATTTCAGAGAATTATAGTGGCTTATTAGTTAAAGGTTCAAATAATGCTTCAACAAAGCCAATTCAAAATCTTGCCTTTTTATCGGATCTAGTAGAATGAAATTCAAGGGAAATTCTGCCGTAAAATATGGATTAAAAAATAATAAAAAGATTACATGCCAGACTTCTACCGATAGTCACCCATTTGGCGTGAATCCATTGTGACACTATCCAGCAAAAAAGCCGACTTTATGCATTGTAAAGTAGGTTTTGTAGCGGGGATCAGTCCCGATTTTATTGGGAGAAAGCCGTCCGCTCCGGGTATGAATCCTCTGCGACCAATATTTTAATAATAAAAAAGGCCGCCCGAAGCTAGCTTTCCAGGTAGCCCCCGCTGGACAAATCACGAACTGTTTTGTGGATCGTTTGAGTGCATTAGCGTTCGTAGTTTGAATTCTTGCGCAGGGCGAATCGCGAAAATTTTCTGCTTATCCTGATTCGACATTACATTAGTATTTTTCCGATCCCGTTTTTTTCTTAATTTGTTCTATAAATCCCAATCTATGAACAAACGTCGAATTTTCACGTTCTGCCTGTTGGTGATATTGGCGTTAACGGCCTTCGGCGCTCAGGCCCAGACCACCGTGTGGATCGTGCGTCACGCAGAGAAAGATCTGAAGAATCCTTCTGATCCCGATCCGGCGCTGTCGCTTGACGGGCAGGACCGGGCGAAAGATCTGGCCACTTTGCTCTTACCGCAACGGATACTTGCCGTTTATTCTACTCCGTTCAAACGTAGCAGGCAAACCGCAGAACCTACGGCTTATGGGCACGGTGTCACTGTTCAAATGTATGACCCGGCCGATCCTGCGGCTTTGGCGGCATCGGTGCTGCGGCAACATAAGGGAGGATCGGTAGTGATCGTTGCACATTCGAATACTGTTCTGGAACTTATTGAGGCCTTCGGGATCAAACGCCCGATGCCGGCATTGAGTGAGGATCGTTATGATTATGTATTCACTGTGATCGTTCAGGGTAATTCCCTACAGTTGCTAACGAGGCAATACGGAAAACTGCCTCGGGCCACCACTCCTAAGTAATGTGAACGAAGGAGTTTTCTCGCTGGCGAGAGCTTCAGTCGGTGCCAAAAACAGGTGTTTTAGCACGAAATTGAGTAAAACAGTGTTTTTTGCCTGAGTTGATGCAAATGCCTTTTTTTATTGAAGTGACTTTGGTTTGTCTATAGTTGCAGTAGTAATGAATATTTTAGGACAAGCCTACTTTTTAGATCAGCTACACTTCACTTGATTTTTCAGGTTTATACACCCCATGAAGCCAAGTGTAGGTTTTTGAGATTTTGGGTTGGGATGTTTGAGAATGGTATTGGATGTGGTGGGTTTGACCTCATTCTTTTATAAGGTTTACCTTTTAAAGAAGTGGCCTCGAATCACATTCCTAGGAATACACTTAAGAACCGATTGAGGTACCAATCTAATTAAGAACATGATGAGCTAAAACTTTCTGTACTTCATATACTATTACAGACTTATTAAATTGCTTTCTTATACTTGGTTGCAATTCATTCGATACCCAAATCTTGTCAACCATTTATATTCAGCCATTTATTTGTCCCCCCACAAAGCCAAATTGCATTCAGTCCAAGTTCTTTTAAAAGTTTTGCTCCGTCTGCAGACCGTCCGCCACCTTTACCACAAGCTGTTACGAATAGTAAATTTTTGTCAAGTTGTGAAATGCTGTTTTTTAATTCTGGAAGTGAAATGTTCAAAGCATTTGGAATGTGTGCTTGTTCGTACTCTTCTTTGCTTCTTACGTCAATGATTTGAACTTTTTTGTTGTCTTGAAGGGCTTTTTTTACTTCGTCTACTTCAATACAGTCTTTGGTTGTTTTAATTTGTTCAGGCATACGGAATTTAATTATGAGTGAAGATATAATTGTTAGTCCACCAATAAGAAAAATAGCATATTCAATACCGAATAAGTCAGCAGTAACCCCTGAAATTATCGCTCCAAAAGCGTAACCTAAATCTCTCCAAAGGCGGAATGTTCCAATACTCTCGGCTCTTTGTTTGGGGCTTGTCGCTTGTGCAATAGTTGATAGAAATGTTGGATAAACTAATGCAGTTCCTAAACCTAAAATTGCTGAAATAGAAGCCAATAAATAAAAGTCGCTACTAAAAGGAATGAGTAAAATTGCTAAACCTTGTAAGAGCATACCCCAAAACAGCATTGCTTTTTTTGAATAGTGGTCAGACATTTTGCCGGTAAAGAGTTGACCGATACCCCAAACAGTTGGATAAATAGCCGTGATTATTCCAATATTTGCATTATCATAATTAAGCGACAAGAGAACTATTGGAAGCAAGCCCCAAATCATTCCGTCATTCAGATTATTTACAAGGCCTGCCTGCGTTACAGAACTTAGTGTTTTATTTTTAAAAGTGGTTTCTAAAAATATATTATCAAGTTGTGAAGTATTGTCGGTCGCATTTTCTTTATGAACAAAAACTCTGGTGTCTTTTACCCAAAGTGCAGTTAAGATAAAACCAACAATGGAAATAAAAATTCCGATGTAAAATGGATAAGGTGTTACTCCATATTTATTAGCAATAAAACCTGTCAGGAAAGCCACTATACCCACTGCAAAATAGCCGGCAAATTCATTTAAACCCATTGCAAACCCCCGGTCTTTTTCGCCAACAAGATCAATTTTCATGACTACGGTACTACTCCAGGTCAATCCTTGACTAACACCTAAAAGCACATTAGCAAAAATTACCCAATTCCAACTTGTGGCATAAATGAGAATAAACGGAATTGGAATAGCCATAAGCCAACCAAATAAAAGTAAATTCTTCCGTCCGAATCTATTGGCAAGTCTTCCTGTGAAATAGTTTGCAATGGCTTTGGTAATTCCAAACGCTGTAATGAATGAAAGAATGGCTGTCTTTGAAGCTACACCAAACTCCAACTCGGCAAATTGAGGGAAAATTGTCCTTTCCATGCCTATCATCCCACCAACAAAAGCGTTTACGATTACCAAAATGGTAAACTGCTTCCAATTTTCTTTAAGTCCGAGTTTTATGTTATCTGTATTCATTTTCTTCTAATTTGTAGGTACAAAGGTCTACCAATAGAATGTCAAAACGTTTTACAAATGATAAATAATCATTTCACATCTGCCCGAATTCTGCTAAGGGAAACTTGTGTGATTCCGAGATAGGTTGCAATGTACTTCAGTGGGATTTTTTGGACATAATCAGTGGTTTTCAAAAGTTCTGCATACCTTTCCTTTGCCGACATAAATTGCAGATTTTCAATTCTTTTGACGGTATTGACATACTCTTTTTCGAATAATAAGCGAAAAAGTCGTTCAATGTCGTGGTACTGGTTATAAAGTTGGAACAAGGATTCAGAATCAATACTAAGAATTGTGCTTTTATCAATAGCCTGTATGCCTTTTGAAGTAGGCTTTCCAGTAAATAGACTTTCAGCTCGCACGATTAGTTCGTTTTCAAAAGCAAAATGTTCGGTGATGTCGTTACCGTCTTTGTAGTAAAAAATTCGTGCACAGCCATCTTTTACAAAGTAAATTGTTTTGCACCTGCTTCCAATATCTTGAACAATTTCATTTTTTTTGTAGCTATTGACATTAATAATGTTCTGCAAAGCTACCCTGGCTTGGTCAGAGACTTTATGGATGCTTTCTAAAAATGAAAAAATATCCATTAGTTCTTATTATTAAGTGTATTCAATGTGCTGCGAATGAGTGCTAATGACTCTAAACTCCCAAAATATTCGCCTTTCTCAAAATCTCCTTCTTGTTGAGCCATAGTGTTAGTAAGATGTGCAAAGCATATCACGTTTCTGTTTTTTGTTTCGGCAAAAGCATACAAAGCTGCTGCTTCCATTTCTACGCATGTAATTCCTTGTGCTTTCATTTCTATAATGGCAGATGTGGTTTCTCTATAGGGTGCATCAGTTGTCCAACTTTTAGCTCGAAACCACAAGTCATTCTCTGGTAGATGTTCAATCAATTCTTTTGATAATGCGGATGGCTTTTCCTTAGGTAAATAATGGTAGCTTGTGCCTTCATCCCTAACTGCTTCTGTGATTAATGCAAATCTTTTGGCAGTTTTGGGTTCTGTAATTATACCTGCTGATGTAATGCTGATAAGTAACTCACAGCCCGACACAAACAGTTGTTCCGCTACCAAAACAGCATAGGAAGAACCTACAACACATGGAATAATCCCAACTTGCCTATCATCCAATAGGACACTATATAGCTTTGAATGGTAACAGGACCAACATTCATTCATTTTAGCTTTTCCATTCTTTAAAAGGTAATCGACCAAGTCTCCATCTGGGTCTAAAATACAAACAGAAGGAACACTACAATCTTCTATGTATTTCTGACGCCTCGCTTCACGCAACAAATTTTCGGGTAAAAAAACCGATTGTTCTTGATAGTTTTTATTCAGCAGAATAGCTGCATCAATAGCTTTAGTCATTTGCTAAGAGATTAAAAATTTATGGTTATCTAAAATTTCCTTCATCAATTCAGCCATAGAGCTGATTTCTACTTTTTCTACAAGTTCGGTGTTTTTATTCCCATTGCTTCAAGTTAGCTTGCGTAAAGCAAAGAGAGTTTTCCTTTTCTTGTTGAAAGTTTAATCTTTTGCTCTCTGTTCTAATATCCTTAGGATGTGTTTTGGTTTAGAATTGGACATTTCACTCCGTCTACCATTAAAAAGATTGTTAATTCTATTTAAGGAAAGTCTTGGTTGAGTTGGCTGGCAATTCTTAATGCATTGTATTACTTTTCCATTCCCTATGGCGCGTCATATATGATTATTAAAGTTTCATATTTCAAATATTTTTAATCTTTCTGAGAGCCTTTTTATACTAGCAAATAACGGTTTGGATATTGCTGAAGGTAGGTTATTGTCACAAAAGGACAATCGAAGAATAAAAGTTGAACCTTGGACAAAAGTTCAATAGAAACAGTTCAGCGATACTTTTGCCAATACCTTGTAGCAGCTGCCCATTTGTTTTTGTCCGTTTTTGCCATTCTAATTTTCTTGTCGTTTAAAACTGCAAAATAGGAAATTTTGTGTCGTGTTGAAAGGTGTTGTATGGTCTTCTGTTACACAACGAATTTTGTTAAACCCGTTTTTAAGTTCGTCTGTCAAAGTTTGTTCTGTATATTGTTTGATTCTAAGTCCACTGCATTCAGTCGGTCCATTTTCTGAGAAAGTTCCAATTGTCATAAAACCTTTAACAGATTTTCTTGCTGTTTCCATATATTTTGAAACCTGTTCATTCGATGTCAAAAAGTGAAAAGTTGCTCTGTCGTGCCAAATGTCAAAAGTTGTGTTCGGTTCAAATTCAGTTATGTCGCTAACAACCCAATTTACTTTTTCGGCTTTGTCTCTCAAACGATTTTTGGCTTTTTCAATCGCCTTTTCAGAAATGTCTAAAACGGTTATGTTCTCAAAACCATTGTCAAGTAAATAGTCTACAAGTTTGCTGTCGCCACCTCCAATGTCAATAATCTTAGCGTCTTTCGTCACACCAAAAGAAGAAATAAAGTCAAGCGAAGTTTTTGGAATTTCTTGTGTCCAACTTACTTGGTCTGGGCTTTTAGTTTCGTAAATTTTTTCCCAGTGATCTTTTCTATTTGTATTGTCCATTTTTGTCTGTTTAATGTTGATACTGTTACATGGTTTGGCTTGCTGCTAACTTATATATAACGGCCGCAAAACCACCGCAAGCCACCCAAATCTAGATTTACTTTACCTCATTTATCAACCTTTAATAAATATGCTGATTAACAACAGTATATCCTAACCCGTACTTAAAATATTGAACCAAACGCTTGTGTAGCATATGAACTTTCATAACTGCGACCGTCTGCGACTGAACGAAGGTCACTGGAGTAAAACTCGCAGAGTGATCCACTGATATGTTTTCCCTTCAGAAGACACGAGGCTTGGCGGAATTATTGAAACAAGAGGTAAGTGCGATTGGATGCTCAATAATGGTGACAAGCTAAAACCTGAGCGATTCGCAGGTCGCCATATTAGAGAAGCGAGAAGACATAACAGGATATGATGAAACCATCTTGGAATGGATTCAGGAGCTTCTACGAACAGCGTCGCTTGGCTTCATCAATGAGAATGACAGACTGCTTGATTGGATTTGTCCTGGTTGCCAAACCAAGACAACAGCTTTGGAGCATAGCGCATTCATTTGTAGCGAAGCAAAATGGAAAGCGTGGTCTGGCGTGACACATTGCCGGCTTAGTAGCTGTGAGTTCCGAATAGCCTCGATTAGCTGATTCTTTAATAACAGGTTCTGTGTACATTTCTGGCGCATGTTTGGCGCACAAGAAGGATTGAAACCAAAAAAAGGCCCTAAAAGGGCCTTTCTACGTAGCGGGGAGCAGGATCGATCCCGACAACCATCGGAAGCCGACCCCTTGTTTGTAAATTATAATCCATAAAAAAAGCCCACATTTCTGTGAGCTTAAACGTAGCGGGGAGCAGGATCGATCCCGATAGCCATCGGGAGCCGACCTCGTGTTATTATTTTAAAATAAAAAAGCCACTCGAAAGTGGCTTTAAAAGTAGCGGGGAGCAGGATCGAACTGCCGACCTCAGGGTTATGAATCCTGCGCTCTAACCATCTGAGCTACCCCGCCGAATCTCCCTTTTAAAATGAGAGTTGCAAATATAGAGGAAATTACTTTCCTTTAGAAAAATTGGTGAAAATAATTCGCTAAGAATATTAATAAAGTAGAGGAATGGCAGAAAAGATAAAGTTTAATGTAGAGTATGAAGTAAAATCATCTCCAAAAATATTGTTCGGATTTCTGAATGAACCTAATGGCCTCGCACAGTGGTTCGCAGATGATGTAACTTACAGAGATCAGGTCTATACCTTTACCTGGGATGGCGAACAGCAAAAAGCGAAATTGCTTTCCATTAAAGAAAATAAACTGGTGAAATTTAAGTGGATAGACGATGAGCCTCATTGCTATTTCGAAATGGAAATTGTTCAGGATGAACTAACCAATGACGTTGCTTTGGCCATAACCGACTTTGCCACAGAGGATACTATTCAGGATCGCAAACTGATCTGGGATAATCAGATACAATATTTGATTAGTGTATTGGGTGCATAGAGATTAATTTTCTCTATTTTTACAATGTGAAGAAAGTACACTTATTGGTATTGAAGGCCTTTTTAAGGCCTTTTATCGTTACCTTTTTCATTGTTATGTTCATTTTGTTGATGTTATTTTTATTCAAATACATCGACGATCTGATTGGGAAAGGGTTTGAATGGTATGTAATCCTAGAATTGCTGGTCTACGCATCAGCAACCAATGTGGCTATGGCTCTGCCCCTGGCTATCCTCCTTTCTTCTATTATGACCTTCGGCAGCCTGGGCGAGAATTACGAACTGGTTGCGATCAAGTCTGCCGGAATTTCACTTCAAAAAGCCATGATGCCCCTGATCATTGTAGTAGGTATGCTCAGCCTCGCCGCTTTCCTTTTTTCAGATTACTGGCTTCCGAAAGCGAATCTGAAAATGGGTTCCTTATTGTATGATGTGCGGAATCAAAAGGCAGCATTCCTGATTAATGAGGGTATTTTTAATACCAGTATCCCCGGCTATGCAATCAGGGTTCAGAAAAAAGACCCCGACCAAACCCTTCATGATGTACTCATCTATGAACGAAATACCAGCAGTGGTAACATCAATGTACTGATGGCAAAGGAAGGCCAGATGTTTACAACAGATGATGATCAGCTTCTGGTTTTGAAACTTAAGAATGGAAAGCGCTACGAAGAAACTCCCGGCTCAGCCGGAACTTACAATCCCCGTCAGCGCTTTATGCGAACCGAATTCAAAGAGACAGAGCAACGTTTCGACCTCTCCGGATTTCAGATGAAACGTACTGATGAAGAGCTGTTTAAGTCGAATTATGCAATGATGAATATCAGACAGCTTAAGTTTTATCTCGACTCCTTTAATGTGAAGGGCGACAGTAATCTTCGCTCTGCCTATACTGATCTTGCGCAAATTGCAAGGGTTTACCGTTTGGATACGCTTAACAAAAAGACCCCTGCTAAACCCATGAAAGCCTATAAAGATGTTCTGGACCTGATTCCTAAGGATAGGAAAGTTCAGTCACTCCAAACTGCAAAAGATCAGATCAGGTCAGTAAAGGACGTATTAAACCGTAAACAATTATATGAAATGGACAACGAGGTTCGGCTGCGGGGCTTCCTGATCGAATTGAACAGAAAATTTACGATGGCGGTGTCATGCCTGGTTCTCTTCTTCATTGGTGCTCCTTTGGGTGCAATTATCAGAAAAGGCGGTCTGGGATTGCCTGTTGTCATGTCTGTTTTGTTCTTCCTGATATATCACATTATTTCAACAATTGGGGAGAAATCGGTTAAGGAAGGTTCACTTTCGCCTTTTTTGGGAATGTGGGTCGCCATTATTTGTCTTTCCCCGCTCGGGATATTCCTAACGTATAAAGCAACTGTAGATTCGGTTCTTTTCGATCTGGATATTTACAAGCGCTGGTTTAAACGGATATTCTCAAAGAAGGATCAACAGCCTGCCTGAATGCACTTTTGAATTATTGCACTGCCCTGACCTTTAAAGAATTGTTCAAAATTCCTGCTGCCAAAAAAATACCTAAATTTGCAATTATTATAAACGGGATCATTGATCATTTAATATCTAATCCTTTCTGAAACCGTTTCCTAAACAATTTTAAAATTATGTTTAATACGATTGAAGAAGCCATAAACGATATAAAAGAGGGTAAGGTTATTATTGTTGTTGATGATGAGGATCGTGAAAATGAAGGCGACTTTCTAACTGCTGCCTCCAATGCCACTCCCGAAATAATCAATTTTATGGCTACCCATGGACGCGGATTGATCTGTGCACCTTTAACTGAAGAGCGCTGTAAAGAACTGAGGCTTGAACTGATGGTAGGGAATAATACCGCTGCCTTTGAAACCAATTTTACGGTTTCTGTCGATCTTATCGGACATGGTTGTACAACGGGTATTTCAGCTTCTGATCGTTCCAAAACGATACTGGCACTGATTGATCCGGATACAAAGGCTGAGGAATTAGGCCGCCCCGGACATATTTTTCCGCTTATTGCGAAACATGGTGGTGTTTTACGCAGGGCCGGTCATACCGAAGCTGCTGTTGATCTGGCTACTATGGCCGGATTGGAACCTGCCGGGGTATTGGTAGAAATCCTGAAAGAGGATGGAGAAATGGCTCGTTTACCCGATCTATTAATCATCGCAAAACAGTTTGATCTGAAAATCATTAGCATCAAGGACCTGATATCTTACAGACTGAAGACAGAATCTTTGATTAAAAAGGAAGTATCTGTAAAATTACCTACGCAATGGGGTGATTTTGAGATGGTTGCTTATACACAAATCACTTCCGGAGATCAGCATCTGGCATTAATTAAAGGTAGTTGGGAAGAGGATGAGCCGATTCTTGTAAGAGTTCATAGTTCATGTATCACCGGAGATATCTTCGGATCATGCCGCTGCGATTGCGGTCCGCAGCTTCATAAAGCAATGGAAATGATCGAGCAGGAAGGCAAAGGGGTAATCATTTATATGAACCAGGAAGGCCGTGGTATCGGATTGATTAATAAACTACATGCCTATAATCTTCAGGAAAACGGACTCGATACGGTAGATGCAAATCTGCAATTGGGCTTTCCAATGGACCAACGAGATTATGGGATTGGAGCACAGATATTAAGAAGTCTGGGGATTAAGAAAATGAAGCTGATGTCAAATAATCCTACCAAACGTTCAGGACTGATTGGCTATGGTCTGGAGGTTATCTCCAATGTTCCTATCGAGATAAAATCCAATATACATAATGAGCTCTATCTAAAAACCAAGCGTGATAAGATGGGGCATACCATTATGAAAAATAGTTAATTTTCTATTCGCTAGTTTCCGGTAAAAGTTTTTGTTCTGCGACCCTGATGGGGTCGTATGTTTATAGAAATGCCATAAACCCCCGTTTCCCGACCCTGAAGGGGTCGTATGTGATATTCAAATACATTCGACCCCTTCCTTTAGATTAGTAATCTCTAAGAAAGAGTGGTTATTGTTATTGTAGGATTTTCTTTTTGCTTCTTTTTCTTTTGTTAATAACTG
>NCHA01000037.1 GCA_002257025.1 Sphingobacteriales bacterium 16-39-50
TATGGCTTAAAAACAGGTGTGCTTCCCATACCTTTAAAATACGAAAATCGCCTGAAATAAAAAAGAGGCTGCCTACTTTTGAGACAGCCTCTTTTTGTTTTAGTTACCTCTGGAGGGCCTGTTCTGGCCACCTCTTCCATTTCCTTGTCCTGAAGAAGAATTTCCCCGCGCTTCTGAACTCTGCCTGCTCTGTGAAGGAGCCTGACGATCCTGTGGTGCACTTCTCTGAATCCTCTCTGGTGCTGGTGCCTGACGTTGTTGCGGTTCGCTTCTCTGAACCCGTTGAGGTGCAGGATATTGGCGTTGTTGCGGTGCACTTCTCTGCATCCTTTCCGGAGTTGGTGCCTGGCGTTCCTGTGGCACAGATCTTTGTACCCGCACTGGAGCCTGACTTTGACCCGGTGCCTGTCCTACCCGTTCAGGCCTTTGTTCTCTTGGTGCCTGAGCAGGTGCCTGCCTGATTTGCTCCTGACGATCAGTTATTGGAGAGCGTTGACCCCCCTGATTGCTGTGGCTTCCTCTGATATCCTGATTATCGTAAGTCCTGCCTGATCTCTGTGATGAAGCCGGAATCTGTCTGCTTTCAGGTCGGACAGCACCACGATTTACTGAATTATCGGTCAGAGGCTCTGATCCTCTACCTGAAACAGCTCCTCTGCCTCCAGAATTGTCAGTCGGACGGTCCGGACGTGGATTCTGTCCCGGATTGCCGACCCTATCCGGCACCCTGTTCACCTGTGGCCTGTCGCTTCTGTTGTTTCCATAATTTGTTGGTCTGTTATCCCTTACATCATGTATACGAACCGGCTGACGGGTCACTCTTCTGATCTCATCAACTCTCGGACCTGTATAATACCGGTTCCGGTTGTACACATAGGTATTGTTGATAATGATTGTGTTATTGTAAATGTTCCTGTTTCTGTACCTGTCGTAACGAGGATACCTGTTGTAATAGATATTTCGTTGCGGTACAAATACCCAGTAGAAATCAGGGATTCTTCCGATATTAATATTGATATTAATACCGGGACCCAGCGGTGCCCAGCCATAATAGCCACCACCACTTCTCCAGCTCACCCATGCAGGTCCCCATCTGGTATCCGGAACCCATATCCAGCCTCTTCGGCTGCTGTGATGCCATCTGCCATAGTGGAATGGTGCCCATCCCCATTCGTAATCGGATACCCAGGTGTTTCCATATTTAGTCATTTCCCAATGACCATTTGTGTAATAAGGTCTAAACTCATCCTGATCTACATCAGGGCGCCATACATAACCATATTGAGGGTCATTTATCCATACTCCATAAGGAGACAGTTCCTCATAAAATGTTTCAAGAGAAACGTCGTCATACTGAGCTTTTACCTGTGCCGGTAATAGAAATGACAGGAATAATAGTAGTCCAGCCAAATATTCCGGGAATTTGATGTTCGTTTTCATAGCTCCTAAAATTTAATTTGTGTGTTCTTATAGATAAGAAGATAAAATTTTGCCAAAGGTTGTATTGTAATTAAATTATTACGTAAACTCGTTTTAGAGGATATATATGAGTTCATGGTTTTATATCATTTAATACATATAACTCGTTTGAGAGGAATTTGTTTTAATTTGTAGCAAAAATTAGACATGCTTCCAGGCTCTCTTTATCTTATTCCTGTGCCTTTGGCAGAAAATGCTTCGGCAAAGTCGTTCACTCCCTATCTGGTAGAAACGATAAATCATATCGATGAGTATATTGTAGAGAACAGTAAAACCGCACGTAGGTTTCTAAAGGAAGCAGGCTTAAAGATCCCACAGAGTGAGCTTATTATCCATGATTATGGAAAGCATAATCGTGAAGGCAATTTAAATGATTTCTTCAAAGGACTTTTAGCCGGAAAAGATGTAGGCCTGATGAGTGAAGCAGGTTGCCCCGGTATTGCCGACCCCGGCGCAGAAATTGTAGCCATGGCCCATCAAAAGGGAATAAAAGTAGTTCCTTTGGTTGGACCCAGCTCCATTTTACTGGCATTGATGGCTTCAGGTTTTAGCGGACAAAGTTTTGCCTTTCATGGTTACCTGCCCATTGATAAAGTCCAACGGGCAAATAAGATCAAAGAGCTTGAGGCCCTTGCTGAAAGACATAGCCAGACTCAGTTATTTATTGAAACCCCCTTCCGTAACAATCCAATGCTGGAGGAGATTTTGCGGAGCTGTAAAGCTGATACAAAACTGTGTATAGCTTGCGATCTGAATTCGGAGAATGAATTTATTCAAACAAAAAGTATCAAAGACTGGAAGAATAAAGTTCCTGATCTGCATAAGAGGCCAGCGATATTTTTGTTGTATAAGAAGTAAGGCTATATACTGTCATTTCGAAGGAGGCCCGCCTGACCGGACGGGCAGGTACGAAGAGGAACCTCTGTGTAAATAGCACAACCGTAATTGATTTGTTGCCTTAAACTTTGAGATTTCTCCACACATCGTAATTTCATTAAATATTAAAAATAGGGGTTGTGTGTTCGAAATGACGATTAATCACCCATGAATCGTCTCCGATTTCCCGTAATTCTGAATCACCTTTGCCTCATATTCCAAAAACTCTTTCCAGCGTTTTTCTACATCAATATCACCGGCATACTTACGGGCAAGACCGATAAACATCGTATAATGCCCGGCTTCGCTGACCATCAACTCATAGTAGAAATCTGAGAGTTCTTTATCATTGATATGTTCAGACATCACTTTGAAACGCTCACAGCTACGTGCCTCAATCATTGCCGAAAATAATAAACGGTCTATGAGTTGATCCTGGCGACTGCCACCCTTGATTACAAACTGCATTAACTCATTGACATAATTGTCTTTACGTTCTCTTCCCAGGGTATATCCACGGGCAATGATCAGACCATGTACCCGCTTAAAATGATCCATTTCTTCCTGAACAAGCATCGCCATTTCCTGAACCAGATCAGACAAGTTGGGATTCTGCACAATGAGGGTAATGGCATTACTGGCAGCTTTCTGCTCACAAAAAGCATGGTCAGTCAGAATTTCTTCGATATTACTTTCCACCACATTCTTAACCCATAACGGATCGGTTGGTAGTTTTAATTTTAAAATGGTTTTTTCCTTGCTCACGTTTTGAAATATTAAGGCTAACAGTCCCGGATCATTCCGGGATTAACCCTGTCAGCGTTCAAAACGCTGACAGGCTTGAATTAACGATACAGATTCTTTCCTTCAATAAATTTCAGCACCCTGTCAGGTACAAAATATTGAACATTTTTTCTTTCTTTAACAGCCTTGCGAATAAAAGTGGCCGACAATTCCATCAATGGAGTTTCGGTAATACTGATAGAAGGATGTTGTTGAAAATCATGATTATCAAATCCCGGGCGCGGGTAAATATGAATATGATAATCGCGCAGAATGAGCTCATAATTTTTCCATTTTTTTAATGATACCAGATTATCTGAACCCATAATCAGGCTGAATTCATGTTCAGGATACTTCTCATGTAGATAGGTAAGGGTATCAATCGTGTAAGATGGTTGAGGAAGCTTAAGTTCAACATCACTTACCCGGATATTGAGAGCATCTTCGGTGGCCAGTTTTGCCATCTCCAGACGGTCGTACATATTAATCAGATCGCTCTTTTCTTTCAATGGATTATGCGGCGAAACAACCAGCCAAACCTGCTGAAGATCAGTATGATTGGCCATATAATTGGCTATGATCAGATGGCCGATATGTATAGGGTTAAAGGAGCCGAAGAATAATCCTATTTTCATATTCCTTGAGATATGAGATATGAGATATGAGATATGAGACAGGGTAATCTGAACATTCGTTTAATTATTGAGCCAGAAATTCTCTAACCAGTTTTTCTGCTTCTTTACAGGCTGTTTCGAGCTCGTAATTTTTCAATATCAGATCAAACTGATCGGCATATAGCAATTCCTTATCTGCCTTTTTTATGCGCTCGGCAAGTTTTTCGGGAAGATCGGTTCCTCTGCTTGTTAATCGCTCAATCAAAACCTCAAGTGATGGTGGCTGGACGAAAATTGCGAGGGCTTTATCGCCAAACTTTTTCTTCAGATGAAGACCGCCAATTACATCAATATCGAAAATCACATGCTTGCCTTCAGCCCAGATTCTGTCAATTTCGGAGCGTAAGGTTCCATAAAAGGTTCCCGTATAAACCTCCTCAAATTCTACAAATTCCTTCTGAGCAATTTTATGAAGAAAACTCTCCTTGCTGATGAAGTAATAGTCTTTGGCATTTACTTCATCACCACGCTGATGCCTGGTTGTAGCTGAAATTGAAAATGAAAGATCAGGGATCTTTTTTAATAAATGGTGGACTATAGTAGTCTTACCCGCACCTGAAGGCGCTGAAAATATAATGAGTTTGCCGTTCAATTGAATTGTAAGTAATAAGTTGTAAGTAATAAGTTTTAAGTAATAAGTATTTTTAAAGCTATGGGTGGAAACTTACAACCTATAACTTACAACTTACAACTTATAAAACGTTTAGTAATTGTTCTTTAATCTTCTCGAGTTCTTCTTTCATTCCGACCACGATCTGCTGCATTTTAGCATCATTGGCTTTCGAACCCATGGTATTGATCTCCCTACCGATTTCCTGCGAAATAAAGCCTAGTTTTTTACCGTTTGCATCTTTGTCCTTAAGTGCTTCAATGAAATAATCACAATGACTTTTCAAACGAATCTTTTCTTCAGTAATGTCCAGTTTATCAATGAAATAGATTAGCTCTTGTTCGAAGCGGTTATGATCCACATTTTCTTTACCTACAGCCTCTTCCAGAAACTGGTTTAGCCTTTCCCTTATAGACGGTATGCGAAGCGGCTCCTGAATAGATACTAATCTCATTCCTTCCAGAATGTTGTTTATTCTGAGAATAAGGTCCTGTTTTAGAACATTTCCTTCATCCTGACGGAAGTTCTGAAAATTTAAAAGTGCCTCCTCAAAGGTTTTATAAACAGTCTTCCATTCATCCTCGCTGGCTTCATCCGAGCTGTATTGAATAACATCAGGAAAATTTAAAGCTATTTGAAACAAATTGCTTTTTTCAGATCCCAATGTATCGGCTGCCTCTTTAAGCTGATCATAGTAATGTTTGAGCAAAGGCTGATTGATACTGGAGGTTTTTAGCGTAGTTTCCGCATATTCAACATTGATACTAATGTTCACCTTACCTCTTTCAATTTGCTTGCTGCATTCATTTCTCAATAAAAATTCTTTATCTGAAAATGATTTAGGAAGTTTTAAAGAAAGTTCCAGGAACTTGCTGTTCAATGATTTGATCTCTACCGTATATTTTGCACGGGAATAATCATTGGCTGCCAAGCCATAACCTGTCATCGATTTTATCATTTTGCAAAGATAAGATTTAATTGGAAAGGCTTTGAAACAGTTTGTAGAGCTCATAAATAATTCATTTAAAGAAAAGCCACACCTGTTTTAGTAATTTTGATCCGGAACCAGAAACCTGATGAAAGCAGCATTAAAGATTTTTTTATTGATTATTGCATTTATGGTGATCAGGCCTGTGCTGGCTCAGCAGAACAGCGTCCAGGGTTTAATCATGGAAAGATCGGGTGCATCCAGAATTGCCGGGGTATATATTCTGAATAAAAAGACTGGAATTTCTACTTACAGCAATGAACTGGGTCTTTTCAGGATTGCAGCTTCGGTTGGGGATACCCTTAGTATATCCAAATCCGGTTATTCAGATCTTATTATTCCTCTTTTGGAGCTTTCCGATAAGGTTTTGATGCTTCAGGCGGTAATTAGTTTATCAGAAGTCAAGGTACTGGGGCAGAGTAAAAAGCAGGAACTGGATGAGGTTAGAGATCAGTACCGGAAAAAGGGATCTTATTATGCCGGAAAACCTCCTTTGCTTGCGTATTTCTTCCGGCCGCTCACGGCACTGTATGAACTTATAGGCAAAACTCCGGCACAGGCCCGTCGTTTCAATGCCTATTATCTAAAAGAACTTCAGGAATCGGAGGTTGATCGAAGATTTAGTGCTTCCGCAATCACAAATGTGACTGGTCTTGAAGGGAATGATCTTAAGAATTTCATGATCTTATATCGACCTGATTATCAAAATGTTACAAAGTTTGATGATTATGCAATGATCAATTACATTAAAAAGTCCCTTCAGTTGTTTAACGATGCCGGCCGGCCCAAAGGGATAAGATCTCTACCTCCTCTACCAAAGGCCCCTGATTTATCGGAGAAAAATCTTAAATATTAAACACGATTTTCTATTATCAGATCCTCCATACATTTATATACCCTTGCTTTCAAATCGCCCAGATCATCAGGTTTCAGTCCGGTTACTTCAACCCGATCTGCAAAAACACATTCCAGTACACCCGGTCTGATAGCTAGTGGATAATCCCTGGGAAGCAGTTTTCTCGCATTTAAAATAACCATTGGTACAATGGCGGTTTGGGTTTCAATTGCAAGCCGGAATGCGCCATCATAAAATTCAGAGAGTGGTTCATCGCTGCGGTTCATTGTTCCTTCAGGAAAAATCAGAATAGACTGCCCGTTACCAAGGTCAATTTTCAGCTCCTCCACGCTTCTGGCACGACTTTCCGGACTTTTTCGGTCGATTAGTACCACAACCCGTTTGTAGATCATTCCAAAGATTGGAATCTTCACCATTTCGATCTTCCCAAGTGGTTTAAACGAGCCTGGAATTGCTAAAACTACCGCTATGGCGTCCAGATAAGAATTATGATTGCAAACATAGATGCAGGCCTTATCAGGATCTAAGCTATTTCTTCCCCTGGTTCTTACCGGGAAGAAGCACAATACCGAGAATATCCATGCCCAAATTTTCAGGAAGAAGAAGATTAAGTCCTGTGATTTTTTCTTCTGAACGAGTGCAGATATCAGTAGAATCAATGGAAATACTAGAATCATCGCTGAGATGAATACCAGAAAGCCCCAAATGAGGAACAGGAATGCGGCAACTTTTTTCAAGAGTTTCACCATTTTACTGTTTTAGAAGAAGCTTAGCCTACAAAAGCCGGGAATTATTCCTGTTTTGCATTTTAAGAGATGTAATATGGAAAATTATTATCGAACCTGCAGGGTTTCGGTAGCATAATTTAGTATTGAGGGCTCAATACTTTTCTTTTTGTCAGATCTTTAAGTACTCGCAAGCCTTTTCAGCGGCGAGTTTTTCTGCATTTTTCTTATTATAATCCCTACCAATTGCACAATTTTCTCCATCCACACTAATTTGGATCGTAAATAGTTTGGAATTCTCACCCTCTTCGTTAGCAATAATTTCAAAACTAATATCTTTACCATGACGCTGGCACCATTCAATGATTTTACTCTTGAAATTCGTCTCAGTAAGTTCAAGGGTATGAATATCGATATGTGGTTTTATAATTCTGTTTATTAGGAAGTTGCGTGTGAAATTATAACCCTTATCCATGTAAACAGCCCCTATCATGGCCTCAAAAGTATCGCCCAGTAAGGAGCCCTGTTTATTGTTATGACCGATCAGCCTGTTATCGTATTCAATATGCTCATCCAGGCCAAGTCGTTTGGCAAGTTGATTCAGATTTGCACGGCTTACGATCTTTGAGCGCATTTCTGTAAGAAAGCCTTCATCCTTGTAAGGATACATTTTGAAAAGAATCTCAGCTACAACAGAGCCCAGAATAGCGTCCCCAAGAAATTCCAAACGCTCATTACTATTCTTTGTACCATTCTTGAGTTCAACGGCAACTGAACGATGTCGGAATGCCATGCGATAAAGCCGCAGATTTCCGGGAACAAAACCTAAAAGATTCTCTAAAGATCGAATGTAGTTGCGATTTGGAGAGAAGTAAAGTTTATAAATTCTGGAAAATGGCATTAATGACCGATAATTTTAATGATAAAAAAAATATACAGGTTTTAATAGATCCGGAATACAGGATATCAAAATCAGGCTTTGTATTTTTTGAAAATTACGGAAGCATTATGTCCTCCAAAGCCAAATGTATTGCTTAAAGCAGCATTTACTACACGTTTTTGAGCCTTGTTAAATGTGAAATTTAAACGTGAGTCAAAACCGGGATCATCTGTGAAATGGTTGATCGTTGGGGGAACAATATCATTTTTAACAGCCAAAATAGCAGCAATTGCTTCAACAGCACCTGCAGCACCTAAAAGATGGCCTGTCATTGATTTTGTTGAACTGATATTCAGCTTGAAAGCATCTTCCTTAAATAAATCAAGAATGGCTTTTACCTCACTGATATCTCCAAGCGGAGTAGAGGTACCATGAACATTGATATAATCAATATCGGAAGTTGAAATTCCTGCATCTCTCATCGCATTGGTCATAACCAATTTTGCGCCAAGACCTTCAGGATGTGGTGCAGTAATGTGATTAGCATCAGCACTCATGCCACCTCCAACCAGTTCAGCATAAATTTTAGCACCTCTGGCCTTTGCATGTTCGAGTTCTTCGAGAATGATACTTCCTGCACCTTCACCGGCCACAAAACCATCACGGTCTTTATCGAATGGACGGGATGCGGTTGTAGGATCATCATTTCTGGTCGAAAGGGCATGCATGGCATTGAAACCACCCATACCTGCCTCATTAATAATGGCTTCGGAACCTCCTGAAACGATAACATCAGCCATGTTCAAACGAATATAGTTGAATGCATCGATTAAAGCATTGGTTGAAGAAGCACAGGCAGAAACTGTAGAGAAATTCGGACCACGAAGGCCATGCCTGATCGAAATATGACCCGGAGCAATGTCCAGGATCATTTTAGGAATGAAAAACGGGTTGAAACGTGGTGTTCCGTCTCCGTGTGCAAAGTTCACAACTTCGTCGGTGAAGGTTTTTAATCCGCCAATCCCTGAACCCCAGATCACACCGATCCGGTTAGTATCAAGGTTAGGAAAGTCTAAACCTGCATCTTTAATTGCTTCATCAGAAGCAGCGATTGCATAATGAACAAAGGGATCGAGTTTACGTGCCTCTTTTTTATCCAAAAAATCCTCGGGATTGAAGTTTTTAACTTCACAGGCGAATTTTGTACGGAATTTTTCAGGATCGTAATGTGTTATAGGAGCGGCGCCGCTTACCCCATTGATCAGACTGTTCCAGAATTCCGGAACAGTATTACCGATTGGAGTAAGCGCACCTAGTCCTGTAACAACAACTCTTTTAAGCTCCATTTATAGTTAGGATATCGTAAAATTACTTTACGTTCTTTTCTAAATATGCGATGGCTTGACCTACAGTACCGATAGTTTCAGCCTGGTCATCAGGGATGGCCACGTTGAACTCTTTCTCAAACTCCATGATTAATTCCACGGTGTCTAATGAATCGGCACCAAGATCATTGGTGAAAGATGCCTCTGGTGTAACTTCACTTTCGTCAACACCTAATTTTTCAACGATAATTGCTTTAACTCTTGAAGCGATATCAGACATGGTTTTTTGATTTAATTGTTTAATAATTCTGTGCAAAGAAAAATAAATTCTGGCAATTTTCAAACCTTTTTGTTTTTAGCTATTTTAACATAGCGACATTTTAAAAGATAAAGCGTGTTACCTTTGTATAATATCTTGAAAATATACCTTGAACAAAACTACTTTAAAATTTGAACTTGACCTCGATTTTGTGCTGGTAGCTATTACTACACAACTTAAAGACTATATGTTTTGTTTTAAAACTAATAAACAACTCGGAACCAATTTTTGCAAAATCGCTGATTTGGAACTGCCTTTTAATACAGATGAAGAACCATTTTATTTCAGCAGATATTTTTTTCTGTTACCTGAATCCGAAACAGAACTGTATATCCTTGCAAATAAAGGTACGGAAGGTTTTCTGGTGCCCGAAATGAAAAAGGTAGATTTCTTTTTATTAATTCAGAATTATATCCATGCAGAGGACCTGAAGGGAATAATTAATGGTTTAAATAAGATTCCGGAGGTACTCGTTGCTGTGGAAGTTGATCCTAAAAAATTGAAATCCAAAGAAAATCTCATATTTTAGCCCTTTGGGATGGTGTATTAAGTACACTTAATTGTCCAAAGGATATTTAAATTAAATAAGAACAGATGAAGACGGTTCATAATAGAACTAAAATTGTAGCCACATTAGGCCCTGCTTCTGCAAAGAAGGAAGTATTGCTGAACATGATTAAGGCTGGTGTAGATGTTTGCAGGTTAAATTTTTCTCACGGAAAAGCAGAGGATCATCAAAAGGTGATCGACATTATTCGTGATATCAATAAAAAATATAAAACAAATGTTGGGATACTTGCCGATTTACAGGGTCCAAAGATCCGTATCGGTTTAGTTAAAGACGGCGGAATTAACCTGATAAGCGGGCATAAGATCGAAATCACGACTAAAGAACTGATCGGGGACGATAAACAGATCTATATTACCTACCAGAGTTTTCCAAGTGATGTTCGTTCGGGAGAGATCATTCTTCTTGATGATGGAAAGATCCAGATGAGGGTTTTGAGTACCAATAATAAGGATTCGGTTCAGTGTGAGGTAGTTTATGGAGGGATTCTTACTTCCCGAAAAGGTGTCAATCTTCCCAATACCAAGGTTTCAATCCCGAGTTTGACGGAAGAAGATCTCGCCAACCTTGAATTTGCCCTTAATAATGATGTAGAGTGGATCGGACTTTCCTTTGTCCGTTCGGCAGATGATATTATTGAATTAAAGAGAATTATTGCCAGAAGCGATAAAACTGCCCGTGTAATCGCTAAGATCGAGAAACCGGAGGCCATTGATAATATTGATGAAATTATTGAAGCAACTGATGGGGTGATGGTGGCCCGGGGTGACCTTGGGGTTGAGATGCCAATGGAACAGGTTCCTTTGCTACAGAAAATGATCGCCAGAAAATGCCGTGCAGCTTCGAAACCTGTTATCGTGGCTACTCAGATGCTCGAAAGTATGATTACTTCACCACGTCCCACCCGTGCTGAGGTGAATGATGTGGCCAATTCTGTTTTGGATGGCGCTGATGCAGTGATGCTGAGTGGTGAGACTTCGGTTGGTGAATATCCGCTGATAGTAATTGAAACTATGCATAAGATCGTGAGAAACGTGGAGGAAAATGATTATCCCTACAACACCACGAAAGTTTTAAATGAGAGTTCACCGACATATATGGGCGATGCAGTTTGCGGTTCTGCTGTATTTCTTGCTGAAAAGACCCATGCGGTTGGTATCATTTCAATGACTTCATCAGGCTACACCGCATTTGAAATCTCCAGTTACCGCCCAAAAGCAGCAACCTTTATTTTTACAAGTAACCGCAAACTTCTGAATACACTCAGTCTTTTATGGGGTGTTCGCGGATTCTATTACGATAAATTTGATAGTACAGATAAAACGATCAGGGATGTAAATCAGATTCTGAAAGCCGAGAAGCTGGTTGAACCGGGTAATGTGGTAATCAATACCGCCGCCATTCCTATCGAGAAGAAAGGAAAGACCAATATGATCAAAGTGACCATAGTCGATTAATTCAGGGTATAAACAGCCTTAAAAATTCAACAAAAAGAGGCCGTCTCATAAGCAATTATGGGACGGTTTTTTTATGCCCTATTCGATGGTGTTATTTTCTGGCTTGTTGGCGGCGCTGTCAATGATGAGTGTTCCCGATAGTTCTTCTTAGTTTGGCAGCCGCCAA
>NCHA01000069.1 GCA_002257025.1 Sphingobacteriales bacterium 16-39-50
GCTGGAAATGCCTGGTTTGTTCAGAATGTGGAATATGTCAAAAGTGCTGATGAAGAAATGATTGCAATCAGTAGCTTCGATCCAAAAAAGGTAATGGTTGTTCATGAAGAGTTTAAGCCGCTAATCGATATAAAAAAGGTTGGTTATGATGGAAATGCTTTCATCAGACTCACAAATTACCATCCCGATCATATGACTTATGAATACTCTTCCGGTCGTGATGCCCTTGCAGTATTTTCAGAAATATGGTATGATAAAGGCTGGAATGCTTATGTAGACGGAGAAAAAATTCCTTATTTCAGAGCGGATTACCTTTTAAGAGCCGCACAATTGCCCGGAGGAAACCATAAACTCGAATTTAAATTCGAACCGACATCCTATTATACCGGAGAGACTATTTCACTTATAGCTTCTATCCTGCTTATTCTGGGTTTGGCTTATGCGATCTATACAGAAACGAGAAATAAAAATCTGGAGACTGGAAAAGCGTAATCCCGTCATTTCGATGAGCGGAAACAATTGTTTTCCCGTCATTTCGATGAGCGAAAGGAATTCTTATAATTAGAAATACTATTAACGCGAAGAGAAATAACAGATTTCTCCACACCGCAAATTACACCCTTAGGAGGAAAATACTGCCGATGTGTTCGAAATGACGGATCCAATCCCGTCATTTCGATGAGCGAAAGGAATTGTTTTAATTAGAAATACTATTAACGCGAAGAGAAATCCCATGATCAAAAGCACTGCCTGCCAATCAACAGATTTCTCCACACCGCAAATTACACCCTTAGGAAGAAAATACTGCCGATGTGTTCGAAATGACGGATCTCATCCCGTCATTTCGATGAGCGAGCCCACCATCAACAGATTTCTCCACAACGCGAATTACAACTTTAAGAAGATTATACTACTGATGTGTTCGAAATGACGGTTCCCATCCCGTCATTTCGAACACGCGAGTACTATTTTCTTCTATTTCTAAATAATTTGCCGCGTGGAGAAATCTGTTGAATTAGAGCTTGATTTGAACTTAGGAAAAAAAATAAATGAATCCTGCTGCTTAAAACAGATTCCTCTACGTGCATGCCCGCCCGGTCATGCGGACCTCATCCGGAATAACGGTATCACCATTCTTTAATTTCCTCCCATAAATCTTTCCATTCAGGATTAAGGGTATTGATTAGTTGTTCTTTCTTTTCTCTTCGCCATTTCTTCAAAATTTTTTCGCGCATTATTGCTTCTTCAATTGAGAAGAAACTCTCATAATAAATGCAATCAGTTAAATTATACTTTGCAGTGAAGCTTTTTGGGAAATGGTGGTTCTTATGCTGCAATATCCTGTTATAAAGATCAGAGGTTACACCGATATATAAGGTAGTCTTATTTTTGTTGGTCATTATGTAAACTGCCCCACCTTTTTTCATTGCGAAGGTTAAGAAAGTTATAGGATATCATTAGAAAAAATTTGATTATGTAAACAATGAATGAGTAATCGGTAATATTCAGCTAATAAACGTCATTTCGATGAGCGACCTTAATTGTTGTCTTTAAAAATATATTAAACGCGAAGAGAAATCCCATGGTCAAAAGCACTGCCCACCATCAACAGATTTCTCCACAACGCGAATTACAACTTTAAGAAGATTATACTACTGATGTGTTCGAAATGACGGATCCCATCCCGTCATTTCGATGAGCGGAAACAATTGTTATAATTAGAAATATATTAAACGCGAAGAGAAATCTCAGAGTTAAGAGCAGACCCACCATCAACAGATTTCTCCACAACACGAATTACAACTTTAAGAAGATTATACTGCCGATGTGTTCGAAATGACGGATCTCATCCCGTCATTTCGATGAGCGGAAACAATTGTTTTCCCGTCATTTCGATGAGCGAAAGGAATTCTTATAATTAGAAATACTATTAACGCGAAGAGAAATCACTGCCTGCCAATCAACAGATTTCTCCACAACGCGAATTACAACTTTAAGAAGATGATACTACTGATGTGTTCGAAATGACGGATCCCATCCCGTCATTTCGATGAGCGAAAGGAATTGTTGTGCTTAGAAATACTATTAATGCGAAGAGAAATCTCAGAGTCAAAAGCACTGCCCACCATCAACAGATTTCTCCACACCATGAATTCCAAGCTTAAGAAGAAAATACTGCCGATGTGTTCGAAATGACGGTACTTATCCCGTCATTTCGATGAGCGAAAAGAATTGTTATACTTAGAATTATATTAAACGCGAAGAGAAATCTCAGAGTTAAGAGCAGACCCACCATCAACAGATTTCTCCACAACGCGAATTACAACTTTAAGAAGATTATACTACTGATGTGTTCGAAATGACGGATCCAAAAGCACAACTCCCAATCAACAGATTTCTCCACAACGGGAATTCCAACTTTAAGAAGATTATACTACTGCTGTGTTCGAAATGACGGAAGTTTAAAACTCCGTTAGTCATTTGTCCTTCTGTGCCTGAGGTAGTAAAAAGCTAAATTGCCTGCAATAACAGCATGGTTAAATACATTGGGAATAAGTCCGTAATGCTTCGAAAAAATATGGAAACGTTCGATCAGGCTCTGCCGGTGCTTCTTCTTTGACATTCCGCCGACCAGATACTTTGC
>NCHA01000070.1 GCA_002257025.1 Sphingobacteriales bacterium 16-39-50
TGAGGCTTCAGGGCAGAAACCTGAACTGGTTACCGGAAATCCGGAAGCCTGGAAAAAAGTCTGTGAAAGGGATGATATTGACCTTGTTTATATTGCAACTCCCTGGGCATTACATGCGCCAATGGCTGTTTATGCAATGGATCATGGAAAACATGCCTGTACTGAGATACCGGCTGCTACTACAATTGAGGAATGCTGGCAACTGGTAGAGAGCTCTGAGCGAAACAAAAAGCATTGTATGATACTTGAAAATTGTTGCTATGACTTTTTCGAGTTATTAACACTCAATATGGCCCGTCAGGGATTTTTCGGTGAGATTGTTCATGCTGAGGGAGCCTATATCCATGACCTCTTGGCAGGTGATTTCTCAAAAGATAAATATTATGATTTCTGGCGTCTCAGAATGGATGCCAGTAGACAAGGCAATTTGTATCCTACACATGGTCTTGGTCCGGTAAGTCAGGTGATGAACATCAATCGTGGGGATAAAATGGATTATCTGGTTTCTGTTTCTACAAATGATTTTATGATGGCTGATACGGCTAAGAAGCTGGCTGCCAGCGATGATATCTATAAGCAATTTGTTGGAAAGCCATTTAATGGTAATATGAATACCACAACCATTCGTACCAATAAAGGCAAAACGATTATGTTGCAGCATGATGTTACCTCTCCGCGCCCCTATTCCAGGATACATCTGATTAGCGGAACTAAAGGTACTGCCCAGAAGTACCCGCTCCCGGGTAAGATCTCCACAGGTCATGAAGGCTGGATTTCTGAAGAGGAATTTAAGGTACTTGAAAAGAAATACGAACCAGCAATTGTTAAAAAAGTTGGTGAACTCGCAAAACAGGTCGGTGGCCATGGAGGGATGGATTTTTTAATGGATTGGCATAATATCGATTGTCTTCGTAATGGTTTGCCTGTCGATCAGGATGTATATGATGCGGCATTATGGAGCTCTATTTTCCCACTCAGTGAATGGTCAGTTAAGAATCGCTCGAATTCCATAGATGTCCCTGACTTTACAAGGGGCTCATGGAAAACAAATGCACCGGTTGATATTACATTGAGTAAGGGCGGGAATACGGAGGTGAAGCTTTAATTAATTGACAGTTGACAGTTGACAGTTGACAGTTGACAGTTGACAGTTGACAGTTGACAGTTGACAGTTGACAGTTGACAGTTGACAGTTGACAGTTGACAGT
>NCHA01000008.1 GCA_002257025.1 Sphingobacteriales bacterium 16-39-50
AACTTATATTAAGAATATTCGCCTGCGTTAATCACGACTCCCCGTATCAAAATAATTATCAAAAATTACTTGCTTAGATCATAGAAATCGAAATCACCTAAGCGAGCGGAAAGTCGATTTCGTCAGTCGCATAATCAATATGTGACTGACGAATTTAACTTTAATATTGCCCAGGTAAATTCGTAACCCGATAGCTATCGGGTCTTAATAGCCAGCATCGAAGTTGCTTTTAAATGCTCAGCCAATTTTCCAATCGCATTCGCCGCAATATTTATCTGCTGCTGTGCTTCTTTCCAGTCGCGCTGTTCAATGGCTTCACGCACGCCGGGCATGGTCTTCACTCCGTATCCGGTGTAAAATCCCGGAGCATAGAGTGTATGTTTATACCATGGACGGCGCGGCAGCCCCTGGTCCGTCAGCAGGCTTTGTTCAGCACGGTAAAGAGCCTTATTGATATCTTCAAGAGCTGATTTTGCAATACTTCCCTTGCTCAGGCTTTCAGATAATGAATTTGCCGACTGGTCCAGTTGAACCAGAGAATTCTGAATGGGGGAGAAATCAATGAAAGGAACCTCTGCTTTTGCCACAGGCATTTTTGTTGGTTTGGTCGGATCATAAGCAAGCTTATGGTTATTACCTTGTACTACCTGATTAAAAACCAGCGTAGATTCCCTCATCTGATCAGTCATGCTGATCATTTCAGCCACATAATTAGATATCGTTTTATGAAGGTTTTTAAATTCAAACGGAAGAGTATCGGCATTTGCCATTCTGAGCACGGCACGGCCAATGGTTTGAGAAAGTGCGCGACCATAGTTAAAGCCGGGGTCACCAAATCTGCTGTAATAATCATAAGAGTCATAAGCAGTATGATATTCACCTCCGGCATTTTCACCACTATAATAAATGTTTAGGGAAGGTATACCGGCATGCTGCAGAAATGCAGAATAATCAGAACCGGAACCCAAAGCCCCGATACTCATAGATTTTTTAGCCATATTATCCTTTCTGGCTTTATCAGATCCGGAATTAACAATATCCCGGGCTTTTAAGCGCTCAAAAACACTCACATTGGTCTGAGGATCAATAACATCCTTTGCAATTCCGTCAACCATAGATTCCAAGCCATGAGAGCCTGCAGCCGACAGGAAACCTCTGCCATTTCCATCAGAATTGATATAAACTACCGCTTTTTGTTTCAGTTCAGCGGCATGATCTTCCACCCATTCGGTAGATCCAATAAGTCCGGGTTCTTCTGCATCCCATGCACAATAAACAAGGGTGCGTTTAGGTTTATAACCATTTTTAACTAATTCGCCGATGGCCTTTGCCTCCTCCATCATAGCAGCGATGCCACTTATCGGATCATTCGCGCCGGTATTCCATCCATCGTGGTGGTTGCCGCGAATAACCCATTGATCAGGATAAACAGATCCTTTCATCCTTGCGATTACATTGTAAGCAGGCACCATTTTCCAGTCGAATTCTACTTTCAACCTGACCGAGGTTTTTCCGGGACCGATATGATAGGTAAATGGCAATGCCCCGCGCCAGTCTGGTGGTGCTACCGGTCCGCCCAGTGCCTGCAGCAGCGGCTGTGCATCATGATAACTGATTGGTAAAACCGGAATCTTCAGCAGATTTTCTGCATCTTCTTTTTTTAATCGTTTTGCATTTTCAGTGGCACCGATAAATGGCGTTAAAGGATCGCCGGGATAAATAACCATATCCATGATCGAACCTCGCTGTACACCGTGTTCGTTTTTAAAACTTCCTTTCGGATATACATCCCCCTGGAAATAACCATCTTCCATTGGATCGGAATAGATGATACAGCCTATTGCCCCATGTTCCTGTGCTACTTTTGGTTTAATTCCGCGCCATGATCTTCCGTATCTGGCAATCACGATCTTTCCTTTAACATCAATCCCTAACTTTTCAAGCGTTTCATAATCTTCAGGAAGACCGAAGTTTACAAACACAAGTTCGGCGCTGACATCCCCATCAGCACTCCAGGCATTATAGGTTGGAAGCTGATCCGGGTGACCAGATGTTGCATCCTCTTTATAGGCTGGCTCTTTCAGTAAAGCTTTGAATTTTATCGGGGCAGTCATTTCCAGGATCCGCACTTTAGGCGTTGGAAAAAGTACTTTATAGACTTCCATTTCAGCATCCCAACCATAGCTTTTGAACTTTGCCATTAGATTTTCTGCGACTTCCTTACTGGCTGGAGAACCCAAATAATGTGGTTTCACAGTAAGCTCTTTGATAGTTTTCCCGATATTTTCGCTGCTGATAAAACTATCAAAGCTCGATTCTAATTGTTTCTGGTCTTGTGCTGATGCAATTCCGAGAGAAATCAGGATTGCAATTGTGGAAAGAATGTATTTCTTCATTTTTTTGTCTTAATAACAGGATTATTTTCTAATCTGCAGGCAAATTTCAGTGGATTAATCCAGCAGTTTTACTCCGGCAGTCTGACAGCAGGTAACAGACAACTGATAACTAATTTAATTTAGCTTCCAAACTAATATCAGTATTCAATAATTTTGAGATGGGACAGTTTTCTTTGGCATCTGCTACTGATTCATCAAATTTCTGCTGACTAATACCAGGTACTTTTGCATTTAAAGTCAGATGCGAAGAAGTGATCGCACCGTTTTCTAAAGTAATAACACATTGTGTAGTCAGTTCATCAGCAGTAAAACCTGCGGCATCCAGGATGAAAGATAGTTTCATTGAAAAACATCCGGCATGTGCAGCAGCAACCAGTTCTTCCGGATTTGTTCCGGTACCTTCTTCGAATCTTGATGTGTATGAATACTGAACATTGCTCAGAATTCCGCTTTGTGCGCTGAGTACACCTTTTCCTGTTTTACCACTTCCAAGCCAAACGGCTGTTGCATTTCTTTTCATTGATATGTTAGATTTTTAATTAATAATAGTTGATATGTTGTTTCAGTTTCTAAGAGCAAGATAGTGAAATCTCTTTTATCATGCGTGAATAATGACGACATTTGCAAAGTATAAGACCTGAATCTCATGACTGAAAAGTCCGTCTATAATTCTGATACGATTATTGCCCTTGCCACTCCCTCAGGAATTGGAGCAATTGGTGTAATTCGTCTCTCCGGACCGGATGCAATCAATTTGGTGAATGAAGTTTTTGGAGGGAAGGATCTGAGTATACAGCATAGCCATACGATTCATTTTGGGACGATAAAAGACGGGAAACAGGTTCTGGATGAAGTGTTGGTTTCAATCTTCATAGGACCGCGATCATACACCCGCGAAAACGTAGTGGAGATCTCCACACATGGTTCTGCTTTTATCATTGAAAGTATCATAAAATTATTAATCCGTAAGGGTGCCAGGCCGGCCAATCCGGGTGAGTTTACTCTCAGAGCATTTTTGAATGGTCAGCTCGATCTTTCACAGGCCGAAGCGGTTGCCGATCTGATCGCCTCTAATTCTCAGGCATCACATCAGGTTGCCATGCAGCAGATGCGGGGTGGTTTTTCTTCCGAATTAAAGCATTTGCGTGATCAGTTGATCCATTTTGCTTCCATGATTGAACTGGAGCTTGATTTCGGGGAAGAAGATGTTGAATTTGCGAATCGGGATGATCTCAAGGGACTGATATATCAGATTCAGCGCATTTTGCACCGTCTGATTCAGTCATTTGAGCAGGGCAATGTGATGAAGAACGGGGTTCCGGTAGTTATTGCCGGCAAGCCCAATGTAGGTAAATCGACATTGCTGAATGCATTGTTGAATGAGGAACGTGCAATTGTTTCGGAAATAGCCGGGACCACCCGCGATACAGTCGAGGATCATATGATCATTGGTGGTATCAATTTTCGTTTCATTGATACAGCAGGTATCCGCGATACCGAAG
Source organism: Sphingobacteriales bacterium 16-39-50 (assembly GCA_002257025.1). Taxonomy (GTDB): domain Bacteria; phylum Bacteroidota; class Bacteroidia; order Sphingobacteriales; family Sphingobacteriaceae; genus Daejeonella. The sequence continues at coordinate 3,899 of NCHA01000008.1, forward strand.
ATATTATCGAGGCCAAAGGAGTGGAGCGTACCCATGCAAAGATAAAAGAGGCGAAACTCATTGTTTATCTTGTTGACCCTGAGCAGAATGTGGACAAAATTGTGGAACAGGTCAGGTATCTTGATAGTCTTGGGATTCCATTTTTGACGGTGGTTAATAAGAAAGATCTGGCCAATGCGGATTTCCTGGAACGACTTGAGTCTGAAGTAGGAGGTCAGAAGTCTGAAGCCGGAAGTCCGAAGTCCGATGTCCGAAGTCCGAAGTCTGAAGCAGGAAGTATGAATGATGACGATCAGACCTCAGACCTCATTTTCATCTCCGCTCGTAATAAAGAAGGAATTGACTTACTTAAGCAAGAAATCCTCCGCAAAGTAAATCTTCATTCCATCAATACAGATGATGTTTTGGTTTCCAATATCCGTCATCTTGAAGCTCTTCAAAAAACCGAAGAATCATTAAACAGGGTTTTGCAAAATATAGATCAGCCAATTACATCCGATTTTCTAGCTAGTGATATCAAACAGGCCCTATATTATCTTGGTGAGATTACCGGGCAGGTTACTACTGATGATTTGCTGGAGACGATATTTAGTAAGTTTTGTATTGGGAAGTAATTTCTTAAACCAGCAGTTCTTCATAACAAATCTGGACTTACTTTATTTATTCTAATTTACATCATTTAATCTCATTGACCAATAGATCAGTGTTATAACGGATGTAATGCTGATACCGTCCGTTCATCCACATCACATAGGGCTTTTTGCATTTATAACCATCTACAACATAGGGCCTGATATTATCGGCAGAAGAGCTTGTGGTTAGGGCATTACTTTTCCATTTTTTACCTTTCAATTCCCAATGTTCAATTTCGAACCTGCCATTTAATTGCCGGGACAGATAAACATTATTTGGCCGGCGATGATCAAGTACTACTCCGCCGGAATAATGTTCTTCTGCAACTTTTCCATTTTTCTCGGGTTCGGTGATATACTTGCCCGAATTAATAAGTTCGTAATCGATCCATTTTTTACCATCCCATTTGGCATAATGATAAATATGATCCCGGATGGATGGATACTTTGTATAAGCGACTACCGGATTCCCTTTTTTATCCAGCGCAATATCCCATATCCAGGATCTGGTCTTACCCTGTTCCACATCATACAATTTATTGATTTTACTGATATCTAAGGGGATTTGATTCAAATCAGCAAGGATTTCTCCCTTGGTTTGGTGAAATTTCCCATTTTCATAATACATGTGGTAAACAGAACTGATGCTGATTTTTGGATGCCCGTCTGTAAACAGAAAATGAATTTTTGATTGATTGTCTGATACGATCTTTAAATAGTTAACCTTAACATACTCTTTTTGACTATCCAGGTATATTTGTGCATCAGTCCAGGTTTCACCTAAATCATCGCTGTATGCATAGTTTTGAGTCCAGTATACCGGAGCAGGATCATTTGGAATTTTCTTGCTTCTATTCCTGAAGAACATATAAATGCGGTTGTTTTCGCCAGATAACATTACAGGGTGCGAATAAGTAATCAGTTCATCTTTTAAACCAAAAGAAAGGATCCGTTCTTCTTCCCAACTTGTAATATCTTCTGCATTTTTACTTTTACGCATGAAAAATTTACCATTGTGTTCGGTATAAAATGTCAGGATTTTACCATCCTGTAGAATTAGAATTGTGGGGACATTATGATCATCAATTTGCAGTTTTTCATGCAGATTAAATGATTCAATTGCTTTACTTTTTTCATCCCTGGAATTGATCATCACATCTCCTTTACTATTTATATAGGCATAATAAATCTTTTCATGAATACCCTTGTGATAAATCGCCCTTGGGTCTGAAAACCAGCACCAGGCAGCGTCTTTCGCTACCAGTTTATATTGTTGGGAATAAGTCTTAAGCGAAGAAAAACATCCCAGTATTATAAATAACACTAATTTGATTTTCGATGCCTTTGGGAGTGTTTTCATTTATAGAAATAATTTAATTTTCAAATATCTTAATTACCAATGTTCCCCTTAATCTTATAATTTCCAGATATTAATAAAGCAATTCGCAACAGTTAGCGTTTGCCAATGATTGAATGATCTTGGTCAGGTAAATATAAATTAAAACCGATTAATCCTTTGCGTATACCGTTCACTCAGAATATTTCATAGTTCTGATAATGCTTGGTAAGTTTAGTAATGGAAAGTTTTCCATTAGGAAACATTTTAATATCTTTGTATTGTGTTTAATATCATCACGAGAAGGACCTTGCTGGAATATGTCAAACAATACCCATTGGCAAGTACCGCGCTTCTGGAGTGGTATCATGAACTTGAAAAAGCTGATTTTAAAAACTTCAACGAATTAAAGGAAGTTTATGGCAATGCCAGTTTGGTTGGTGATGAAAGGATGGTGTTTAACATTATGGGAAATAAATTCAGGTTAGTGGTAAGGATAGTTTTTGAATATAAAGCTATTCAGGTAAAATGGTTTGGTACACATGCTGAATACGACAAAATTGATGTTGAAAGCGTCATCTTTAAAAAAGATAATATGGAATTGAAAATTATTAAAACCGAGGAACTATATCAGGATTATTTAAACTGGGTTGATGAGCTATTTGATAAACAGCTAAGTCCTGATACTAAGGAAGGTGAGATGCTTCAGGTAGCTCTCTTGCTCATTAAGCAATATGAAGATGCAAACTATCCTGTTCCAATGCCAGATCCCATTGAAGCAATAAAAGCAAAAATGAAAGAGGCAGGTTTGAGAAATAAAGATCTGGTAGGTAAAGTAGGTAGTAAAGGCTATGTTTCATCAATTCTGAGCGGGAGAAAGCCGCTTACTCTTGAATTAGCCAAATTGTTTCATCGTGAACTGAACATACCTGCAGAAGTATTTTTGTCTTAATTACTTATCAGCTAAGGTCGAACAATGATTTACCTTTGTGGAGTTAACAGTAAAAATTATATTTTTGACTTGAATTTTAAAATATCAGGATGTTTAAAAGAATCAATACCCCTAAATTCTCATCGATATTCTCACTTGTAGCCTTCGTACTATTTAGCTTTTTTTCTCACTTTGTTAAGGCCCAAACTATCAGGATTGCATGCGTTGGTAATAGCATAACAGCAGGGGCAAGGCTCACTCAGCCTTTAACAGAATCTTATCCTGCAGTCTTATCCTCCATCTTGAAACAAGGACAATACCTTAATTATGAAACTAAAAATTTTGGTATCGGGGGTGCTACCATACTCAGATTTGGTACGCCGAATCTCTGGCCACTCATCGATTCTTTGCAGAAGTTTAAACCTGATATAGTTATCATTAAAGCCGGGACTAATGAAACTGTTGGTAAACCGCGACTTAACTGGGAACATATCAGTGAGTTTGAAAAGGACTATTCAGATTATATTTCCCAGATCAGAAAGATAAATCCCGATTGCAGGATCGTTATTTGCAGTCCTTTAGATATGGTAATTCAAACTGATGGTTTAAGTTCTGAAAGGATAGCAGACCTCAGTGGCAGGAGACCAAGGATTTGGGAGTTAAGGAAGAGAATAAAAAAGATTGCGAGAGATGAGCAGGTATCATTCATGGATCTGACCAAACCTTTTAAAGGTAAGGCCGATTTAATGACTAAAAGCGATGGCGTTCATCCGAACCGTGAGGGCTATCACTATCTTGCTTCCCTGGTTTTTGACTACCTGGTTAAAAGTAAAATAGTTTTAAAATAGGTTTAATTCTATGAATCCTATGTGGTTTATAACTGGAGCTTGTAATCTTCCTTTTCGAAAAATACCTTGTTTAAATTTTCCTATCCCGGCGGCAATTCACTTTCCACTGCATCAATAAGTTCATACAGGTCTAAAGGTTTTCCAATAAGTTTATCGGCACAAATGGCCTGAATTCTTTCTGCCTTAACATGAGTTGAAAGAGCAATGATTGGAATATCTTTAATTTCTTCTACGGATCTGATTTCACAGCATAAACCTGTACTTTCTTCGGAAGTTTCAAAAATATCAATAACAATCACATCGGGTTTTTCAGAAATGACCTTTTCGAGCATTTTTTTATCTGATGAAAAGGGAGTAACAAGATATCCTTCTTCTTCAAAAATTTGTGTCAAAATGCTCAGGATCTCGATATTCCGCTCAATGATCATCATTTTTTTCCTCATGCGATAAAAGTAATTTATTTATTCAGATTGCAACGCAAATTGTTTCCGTAACAGAGCTTGGTATTTTAATAATTGGTGCTGATTTTGGCTGAGAGACTGATAGACGATAAACTCTATGATTTTATTGGGACAGCCTTGCACCTTTCATAGCAGTTAGACGATTTAGGAAAGGTTTCTGCTTTAATGTATTTTGCTAAACTGCTTGATAGCGGGTTGTTACAAAGCCGCAATCTGACAAATATTCATGACGATTAAGATCTTGATGGATTATATCATTCAGTTTACTCTGAAATTTAAAGGGCTTATGCTCCTGAAAAAGAAAACCTATTTAACAATCTCCCTCACTTGAATGTTAACTCTGTACTTTCTTTGTCAATTCTCCCTGCAATGCCATTCAGATCCCAAACTATTCTTCCGGAACGGATAGTTAACTCAGCTTCCAGTTTTTTTGTTCCTTTCAGCAGATAATTATGTGAATCAATAAATCCGAAATTCCCTTTTTTCAGGGTAAATATTGCTATATCTGCAACAGATCCAACTGAGAGATTTCCAAGTTCTTCTCTTTTAATTTCTTTAGCAGGATTCCAGGTCGACCTTAAAATAACATCCTGAAGGGGTAATCCCATATTTAAAAACTTGGACATAATGTTGGTCATGTCCTTCATTCCTGCATTCATACTTGCAATATGCAGGTCAGTGCTTATCGAATAAGGTAAAAATCCTTGTTGCACTGATGGTATTGCACGGGCAAATGTAAAACCATTTCCTCCATGTCCTATATCGAAAAGTATTCCTCTTTTTTGTGCTGCAATTGCAAGCGGTGTAACTTTATCATTATCATAGAAAAATGGGAATGTCAGGCGGTACATATGCGTAAAAATATCTCCGGGACGAAGATGTTTCATAAACAGATCCTCGGTGGAACTGATAACTGGCTTTGAAGGATAAGTTAAATCCAGCATCACTGGCATATTAGCAATATTTCCAGCTTTTACCGCACTATCTAAAGGTATGAACGGATTTCCGCTAAAATGTGCAGATTTAAAGCCAACAACATCATTTTTATTTGCTATTGCAACTTCAGCGGCCTTATTTGGATCCATATCATTAACATTCTGCTGATACTGACCCATTCCATCGCCTACAATATTTAGAAATACAAGAATCCTTGTTTTTGAATTGTCAATAATATTCTTCTTGAATTCAGGAAAAGTGCGCCATCCAGCACTCCCAGCATCTCCTACTGTTGTAACACCAGAACGGAATGTGAAGCCATCAGGCCAAACTGAACTTGGGCCATTCATGTACTGCTGCTTTAAATTGGTTCCGGAAAATACATGTACGTGAAGGTCAATAAGGCCCGGAGTTACATACATGCCTTTAGCATTAATTACTTTTAAACCCAGATTTGCATCAATATTCCTGGCTACCAGAGCAATTTTACCCTCTATTACTGGAATGGTGGTTCTGGCTGTTTGATTTCCCTGAGGGGATGCAATTGCAATATCCATAATCCCATCGATATTGTTTTTGGGGTCAATTACATGGCCGCCCTTGATGATAATGCTGTAAGGTTTTGTTGATTGTACAGCCTGGGTTTGTTGTGCCTTTGAACTATTGCCCAGTATAAAAAGTGCAATAATAAGTAATGAGGATCTTTTCATTTGTTATGTTCTTATTTATAAAATTATAAACAAATGCGATAGTTTAAGATACATCTTATGTTTCTTCTGCTAAGGAACGTGTTTAGACTACTTATTTAAAAGCCTTTTTTACAATAGTTTTAACTTTTATGTTAATGTCTTACATTCTTTATTTCTATGTCAGCACCTTTGTGAATCCATACAACGGAATTACCTTTATCGGACATGAATGGAGGTTTTTTGCGATTTTAGGCATGGCTATCGCATCAGGCGCAGTAATGGCTTGTTCTATTTGAAAACGAATCCTAATTCGGCACAGGCATCTTGAGTAGCAAACTGAACCAATTGTAAAAAAAAATCAGGTTAATTTTTTTGTCAACGATTTATTCGTCTCAGAATGAATGAGCAATATTAATCGGTCTTATTTCCCCCTGATTACCTTTGCACTATTCAAATAGATGTACTTGCCGAGTATTGATTGTTCAAGAATCAACCTGTATTTACCTCCCGGGATATCAGTACTGGCTTCTACTGTCTTGATTTTGGCTCGTGAGGGTGCTGAAGCTGGGGCTTTTTCGTTAAAAAGCTCATACATTACCCTGCCATCCATTTGTTTGGGGATATCTATTTTATGCAGATACAGGATTGTAGGTACAAGGTCGACATTTGAAGTAGGTAAATTAGCTTCATAAGCCTTTTTAAAACTTGGGCCATAGGCAAAAAGTGGGATATGGACTTCATAAGGACTGAATCCGCCATGACCTGCAACACCCCTTGCAAAGCTTGATCCGGCGTAACCCGCAGCATTTTTATCGTCATTCCAGTTCACATCTACTAAAATGTCTGAGGAACGTTCCGGGTGTGCCCAGTGGATAGCATCAAATGATAATGTCCCCGGAACCCAACCATGGGTATCCCTGGCTTTTTTCGAGCGGGTAAAAATTCCGCCAACCCATTCCTCTTGCTGTAATGCTGTAACAATCTTTTTTATCTGATCAGCATTATGATCTTTCACAAATACAGCACCGCCTGCAAGTATGACATCATCCGAATTTTCATCTTTCTTTAAACCTTGCTTGATTAGAAATTCACTAAGTCCGATTTTGCCAATATCAGTTACAAAACCATGGTCTGAGGAAATGAGTATGTTAAAATTCTTATCCAGACCTTTGCTTTCCAAATCCTTTAGAATTCTACCAAATTGCTCGTCAACAGTCTTTATTGCAGCCATTGCTGTTGCTGCGCCAATGCCATCCCGATGTGCAGTGCCATCCGGATCACCAAACCATATTGCGCTTACTTTTGGCCCATCTAAACGTAATCCAAATTTCATTAAAGCATTAGCAATCCATACATGTTTTCCACCGACGGACTCAACTGACCCGATTTCGGTCATGACCTTTTCTTTCATTGATTCAGGTCTGATCATTGATGGGTTTAGTACCGCACCTCCACTTATTTTATGATTCTGCATTAATGCCTGTCCTGTTGTACCCGAGCTAAAAACCATCATGCTTGACCCGCTTAGCTGCATCAGTTCTCCCAGTGAAGCTGCGGTTAATACATGATTATCAGTTGCTTTGGTTATTTTGTCAATTTCGGATGCATTTCCTGTGTTCAGGGCCTTTGTTTTGTCAACTTGCGGGAAGTAGACACTATTTCCCATTAAGCCATGAGTTCCGGGATAGCTTCCAGTAGCATAGGAAGATGCATTTACACGGGTAACGGTAGGGAATACACTATGATGTTGATTGCCATAAGCTGCCTTTTGTTTGAATGCATATAAATTAGGCATATTTTCAGTGGTGATATAATCGGGACGCAAACCATCAAAGAATACAATTAGGGTTCTGAGATCATCGGTTTTAGTCTGAGAATGGGATAGAATAGGTAGGAAGAAGGCTAGAATAAATGAGTAATGATAGCTGAATTTCATTTTTGGTAAAAGCATTAATGAGTTCTTAGATAACTATAAATTTTTAAGCTTTGTTGAGATGACCGAAATTGACCAAAGGCTATTGCCAGTTTTCAGGATATATTCTGTCTTTTTGAAGGACGAATTGGTAAATAGGCTGCTTGACGTCTTAATCCGGAAAAATTTTCGAAGAAGGAAATAATATCCTTTGAAATTAAACTGAAGCGATTATACCATGCTTTTGGAATCAGTATGGCTTGAGGATGGAGTAAGCGCCTAAGTTTATTCATTTTTATTTTATTTTAAAACGAAGATATTTTTTGGATGTCTCTTAATTGTTAAGTCAAGTTTACCTGTTTGTTATTTATGATATGAATTACTGGTTATTTATTGAAGCTTTCCCTGTTCAGGCTTGATGCCTTTTAGCTATTTTCCTTTATTTGAAGCTATCACGAGTAAAGGAGTAGTGTTGTAATAGCGAATCTATATCGGTAGAAGAACCCTATTTTTTTTGGGTATAAGTGTAGCTTTAAATTGTGTGGGAGATTCTATTGATTCTAAAATATGCAATAAAATATTAAACATTAGGGAATGTTGTCATCCTTCCCACCACCTTAAAGGCAGCTCAATCTTATCAATAGAACTGCTAATTAAATCAGGTTTGAAGGCATAATTGGATAAGTCTTCCTTTTGGGCGATACCTGAGAGTACAAGGATTGTTTTGTATCCCATTTGAACTCCACCTTGGATATCGGTTTCCATTGTATCACCTATTACAGTTGTGCCACCGGTTTCGAGGCCTAAATATTTTCGGGCTGAACGCATCATCACCGGACTTGGTTTTCCGGTAACGAAAGCTTTCCGACCGGTTGCTTCTTCAATCATTGCGGTAGTAGCTGCGATACCCAGATTGTTCCATCCCGGTTTTTTGGGTGAGGGATCCCGGTTAGTTGTAATGAATTTTGCCCCGGCCAGGATCATATCTACAGCACGCTGCACCATTTCCAGAGTAAAATTTCTGCCTTCACCCAATACCACAAATTCAGGATCGGTGTTTACCAGAGTAATTCCATTCTCATGTAAACTGGTTAGTAAGCCTCCTTCGCCTAGCACATAAGCCGTACCGTGAGAACCCTGATCCCCAAGGAATTTACCAGTCGCCATTGCACTTGTATACACATGATCAACAGTCACATCAATTCCCAGATGCTTTAGCTTACGCACAACTTCAAGTCGTGTACGCTGACTGTTATTGGTCATAAATGTAAACGGGATATCTTTCTTTATTAGATTGTTAATAAATCTGTCGGCCCCTTCGATTAATAATTCACCACTGTAAATTACACCGTCCATATCTATTAAAAGCCCCTGTTTCATAAGAATTGATTTTAACTCAAATTTGCATAAAGTATTTCTTAATAGGCAGAAAAATCTGAAGATTGGAGATGGAATTCAGGATTTAATGAAACAAATGAAATGCTCTGAATAATATATTTTGTTCCTAAAATGTATTTGATTAAAATTGATCAGCGACTGCAATTAATTGATCAATAATGAATTATAAGAACTGGCTAATACTGATCTTGAATCTGGCCTTCTCATATCAGATTTCCAATGCTCAACAAATCCTTCCACTTTATCCCGGAAAAATTTTGAACTCAAAAATAAGCCCCAATGAGGAACAGATAACAGCAAATGCTTTAGTGGATTCGGTTACCAGAAAAGTATCCATTCCTACTTTGACCATTTTTCTGCCTTCAAAGAATCAAAATAAGGGCACGGCTGTCATTATTTGTCCGGGTGGAGGTTATGGCGGATTACTCACTAAACGCGAAGGTAGTGATGTGGCAAGGGCCTTTGCAAAACTTGGAGTCGCTGCTTTTGTTCTTAAATACCGTCTTCCGGATGACCGGATTATGGAAGATAAATCAATCGGGCCCTTACAAGATGCCCTGCAAGCTTTAAAAACAGTTCGTCAGAATGCAGGCAAATGGAATATTGATCTTAAAAAAATAGGAATCATGGGTTTCTCTGCTGGTGGGCACCTCGCTTCAAGCGCTGGTACTCATTATGATGCCCGAATTATAGAAAATTCTGAAAATATAGATCTTCGACCAGATTTCATGATACTTGTTAACCCTGTTATCAGTTTTACAGATGAAATTGGTCATATCGGGAGCCGTAATAATCTTTTAGGAAAGACACCAACAGCCGAAAAGATCAACTTTTTCTCAAATGAACTTCATGTTAGCCAATCAACACCGCAAACTTTTCTGGTGCATACCGCGGATGATACGGTCGTGTCTCCTGAAAATAGTTTCAGATTCTATTATGCATTGCGTAAGAATAAGGTCAATGCAGAACTTCATATTTATTCTGAGGGGGAACATGGCTTTCTGAAGAAACCTGTTTTTGAGGAATGGTTTGGGAGGGCTGTTAATTGGATGAAGGATAGGAATTTGATTCAATAGTTTCTATCGTTTTGAGAGATTTTCCATGATAAATAAATTATAGAAGTATCAAAGGTTATATTTTGAAAATGGTCTCGCAAAGACGCAGAGACGCAAAAAGCGTGACATAAAACAAATCATCATAAATAATCTATAAACTATTGCGTCTCTGCGTCTTTGCGAGAGATAATATAAAAATTGAAATGACCTTAAGCGTATATAAACACTTGATTAAGTTCGGCTTTAAAAACAGGAAATAGCAAAAATATTTGATAAGCTTATAAATCATGAAACAATCTTCTAGAACCTTGCTATTTGCAATTTTACCTTTAATAGCTAGTATTTTTGTTGCGGCTTGCAGCGATAAGAATATCGACTTTCAACCCAAAAAAGGGCAGCGAATTGTGATTATTGGAAATACCTTTGCAGAACGTCTCCAAAATTTTAACTATTTCGAAGCACTATTATACAAGAGCTTTCCTGATTCAAACCTGACTGTCCGAAATATGGGCTGGAGTGCCGATGAAGTCGGTCTACAACCAAGGCCCTACAATTTTGGTACACTGGATGAGCATCTGACACTCCAAAAGGCAGATATTATTTTTGCGTGTTTCGGCTTGAATGAGGCTTTTAAGGGACCGGATAGTCTTGCAAATTTTAAACACCGTCTTTCAGGATTTCTTCTGCATCTCAAGCAACAGAAATACAATTCAAGCTCAGCACCCGAAATTATACTAATTTCTCCAATTGCCCATGAAAAGCTGGGCGGTAATTTACCCGATCCTAAAGAGCATAATACCAATCTGGAATTATATACAGCAGGTATGGCCGAAGTTGCAAAACAAATGGGGATACCTTTTATAGACCTTTACAAGCCAAGTAATGATTTAGCAAATGCTGCTGATTCCATTACAATTAATGGGATCCATCTTAATGATAAGGGCTATAAAGCTATTAGTGAGTTAATGGCTAAGAACTTGAATTTCAAATTCGATAAGTGGAATGATGAACCTGATTATACCGGATTAAAGTGGGTAATAGATCATAAAAATCAGCAATTCTTTTACAAATTCAGAGCTGTAAATGCCGAATATATCAATGGAAGCAGGAAAGAACCCTGGGTGCAACCCGCAGGTGGTCCTATTTCCTTTCCAACAGAATTATTAAAATTAGATCAGCTGGTTTTAAGCCTTGACAGTGTGGTTTGGACGGGTGCGAAAAGCAGTTCCGGTATTGATACAAAGAAAGTCAGGAATTTGATAAATGACAAGCAGGAGATAATTGTTAAAAAACCTCAGAATGCACCATTAGAAGAACAATTTGTTTTAAAAGAGGGCTTTAAAGTTGAGCTCTTTGCTTCTGAAAAGGACTTTCCAATTGAAAAACCGGTTAAGATCACCTTCGATCCTAAAGGGCGATTATGGGTGTCTACACTGCCTTCATATCTGCAGTACTATCCTGGAAGTCCACCAAATGATAAAATTATCATTCTTGAGGATACCAACAATGACGGAAAAGCAGACAAGCATACCGTTTTTGCTGATAGCCTCTATATGCCCCTCGGATTTGAATTAGGGAATGGTGGAGTGTATGTTTCTCAGCCGCCAAACCTGATGTTCTTAAAAGATACCAATGGCGATGGAAAAGCTGATGTAAGGGAAATCATTCTTCATGGTTTTGGTACTGAGGATGTACATCATTCAATTTCTGCGCTTACCTGGGGTCAGGATGGTGCATTGTATATGCATATGGGTACTTTTCTTCATACCCAGGTAGAAACACCCTATGGTCCTCAGCGATCTGCTTATGGTGAAACCTGGCGATACGATCCGATCACCATGAAACTGGAGCCTTATGTTTCTTATCCTTATGCCAACCCATGGGGAAATGTTTTTACACGAAATGGTACACATCTGATTGGAGATACCTCAACAGGGATGAATTATTTTGCTCCGCCGCTCACAGTGGCCACAGAATATCCTGTGAAGCATGTCGAAATGAAGGACATGCTTACACTGAAGATTAAGCCCAAAACCTGCGGGATGGAAATTGTTTCAAGCAGAAATTTTCCTGATAATTATCAGGGTAATGTGCTTTTTAATACTTTTCTGGGATTTCAGGGGATCACGAATCATTCATTGTCTGAAGAGGGAAGTGGTCTGATAGGTAAGGAGCAGGAACCGATTCTGCAATCTAAAGACCCACAGTTCAGACCTGTGGATCTTCAGTTCGGACCTGATGGAGCCCTTTATTTAGCAGATTGGTTCAATCTGGTCATCAATCATGGTGAGCGGGCTTTGCGTGATCCTGATCGGGATAAAACTCATGGCAGGATCTGGCGGATTACTTATACCGGGAAAGAATTGCTGAAGCCTTTGGATATGAGTCGGCTTAAGATCAATCAGTTACTTGATCAATTAAAGGAATACGAAGACAGAACAAGATACCGCGCCAGAATTCAACTGATGGAGTTTCCTGAACAGGAAGTTTTAGCAGCCTTGCCAAAATGGCTTCAAATACTAAATAAGAAAGATAAGAACTATGAGCAGTTTCAGTTGGAAGCTTTATGGATGTACCAGAGATTACATCAGACAAACGAAGTTCTATTAAATAACTTATTAAAAGCTAAAGATCACAACATCAGGGCTGCAGCGACCCGAGTTTTGTTTTACTGGAAGGATGAACTGAAGCAAGCACAGGAAAAACTGATAACCATGTCTAAAGACTCCTCTCCAAGGGTCCGCCTTGAGGCAATTGTATCCCTGAGTCATTTCAGAAATGAGACAAGTCTGATGGCTTTACTCGCCGCTTCAGAAATGCCAATGGACGATTATATTATATACGCATTAAAGGAGAGTTTTAAACATCTGCAGCCAATCTGGATAGCTAAGTTTAAGAAGGATAAAAACTTTCTTGCAAACGAGCCTGTGAAAGCAAGGTTATTGCTTCAGCCGCTTTCCTCTGCAGAAGTATTAACTATGCCGGGATACTTTAAGAAGGATCCTGATGCGGCGATTTATACGAGAATGCCTTTGTCAGAGAAATTCTATAATGATTTTGCAGATGTGAAGGCAGTTTCGGATTTCAGGAAAACATTAATTACTGAAGCTGATGCAACAGTGTCAGAAGGAAAGGATATTAAGGGAAGAACTGTAATCCAATTATCAACATTAAGCGGCAAAATGGCCTATGATAAACTTGTAATTAATATTAAAGCAGGCAGTTTGGTTTCCCTTATTTTTAAGAACCCTGATGAGATGCCTCATAATGTTGTAATCATAAAACCCGGTTCAACAGAGATCGTTGGAAAAGCTGCAGATGCGATGGCAAGCAGGAAAGATGCTTACGAGAAGAATTTTGTTCCTGCGATTCCGGAAGTACTCTATTCAACCCCGCTTGTCGCTTCGGGCGAAACATTCAGACTTGATTTTAAAGCACCCGAAAAGGCTGGTGAATATCCGTTTATTTGTACTTTTCCGGGGCACTGGAGGATTATGAAGGGTGTGATTAAGGTAAATTAAGATGGAGGTATGAGGTATGAAGTCTGAGGTATGAGGTATGAGGCTTGAGGTATAAGGTGTCAGTTAAATATTATCTATGGGAGTCTAGCTTCAAACCATTTACACCGAATAAGAAATTCATTGATCTAAGGATGGGCAAAGGGAATTCATCTATGGGATTTAGGCTTTCAGTTTTTAGTTTTCTGCTTTCAGCAGCAAGATATTCTTCAAGCCACTATAATTAAATAATGTTATTGTTACAATTGCTTATTAGGGCAGGCATTTTCTCTATTCGCTTAATAAAATCGGGGTTAAATGCCACTGGGAATTAATTGGGGCACATATTTTAATTGTCAATACTCATGGATCAAGTTTAAAATAGGATAAACCTGATTATAGAAAGCAGCGTAATCTATTGTTGGGCTAAGATCGTCAGTGTATTTTTCTATATTTCAAGAATTAAATCAAAAAATAATGAGAACAAAGTTACTTCTAATTACAGTCCTGGTGATTTTCGGCATCAGGGCTAATGCTCAACCATCCGGAACACCGTCAGGCAAGCCTTATGCTTATATCATTAAAGGTGGGCATGTTATCGATCCAAAGAATAATATCAATGAGATTATGGACATTGCCTTCACTGCAGGAAGAAGAGGAATGGTAGCCCGTCCTGCAATGGCAGCACGTCCTGCAGCAAATGGACGCCCTGCACGTCCGGCTGTGCCTGCTTCTGAAGGTAAGATTGCACTGATTGCTAAAAATATCAATCCCGATCTGGCTGATAAGATTATTGACGCCAAGGGGCTATATGTAACTCCGGGTCTTATTGATATTCATGTTCATTTCTTTTGGGGACATGATGGAAGCTACCTTAAGAATGCACCAACTGCTTTACCAGCCGATGGTTTTACTTTCCGTACCGGGGTAACCACTGTTGTTGATGCAGGTTGTACCGGCTGGAGAGATTTTGAGCTCTATAAAAAGCGTACAATTGATGCTTCCCAAACCCGTGTTTTAGCAATGCTGAACATTGTCGGTACCGGAATGGATGGAGCAGGAGAAAACAATATTGATGAGATGGATCCACAGAAAACCGCTGAGATGGCTAAGAAGTATCCAAATGATATTGTTGGAGTTAAACTGGCCCACTTCTCAGGCCGTACATGGGTGCCAACCGACCGTACACTCGAAGCTGGCAGACTTGCCAATATTCCAATTATGGTTGATTTTGGTTCTGCAAACCCATTTTTACCATTGGATTCCTTATTTAATGTGAAATTTCGTAAAGGCGATATTTATACCCATGCTTTCGGTGGTAATGGAACAAATGATCCTAATGGAAGGGAATCTATTGTTGATTTGAACGGTAAAGTGAAGCCCTTTGTTCATAAAGCAAGAGAAAAAGGTGTGATCTTTGATGTTGGCTTTGGTGGAGCAAGTTACCTTTATAATCAGGGTGTTCCGGCTGTTAAGGCAGGATTTTATCCAAATACAATCAGTACAGATTTGCATACAGGAAGTATGAATGGCCCAATGAAAAGTATGGAAAACATTATGGGATTATTTATGGCTACCGGGATGCCTCTTAAAGAAGTAATTGCTGCAAGTACCTGGCATCCGGCTCAGGCAATTAAGCGTGAAGAACTTGGGAATTTATCTCAGGGATCTGTAGCTGACATCGCCATCTTCAGAATTAATAAAGGTGATTATGGATGGCCTGTAAGAGGGGGGAAATTTCCTGGAAAAGAAAGATTTCAAACTGAGATGACTATCAGAGCAGGTAATGTTGTTTATGATCTGGATGGACTTTCGCAGCCAGCAGGACCAAGTCCGGCAGGTAGATAATATTTATAATAATTTCTGATAAGGCGCCTTCTGAAAGTTGGCGCCTTTTTTATGCCACTTCCTCAAGAAACTAAACTCTTTATAAAAGAATATAAAGCATCGCCCATCTGGTAATAGCCAGTGTTGTCAGGATGTACCCCATTGCCCCAGGTTTCAATGATTTGCGTACTTCTTGCATTGGCTTTCATTGTGGTTTTCTGAAAATTATTGGTTCGGTCAATGCAATGATTAAAGCCTATGCAATATAAGCTTGAATTCCTCATTTCCGGGGTGTCATAATTGCTTAGCAGGAATTCAACCAGCTTCTTATAATTTTCAATGTATCTTCTTAAGGTTTGCCCTGATGCATAATTCACAGCAAATGCATCCTGCGAGATTGAAGGTGGAATGGTAATGCAAAGTCCGATGCTGATCCGGGGTATAACTGCCCTGAATTCGTTTACCATTTTATCAAAATCGGCTTTAATACTTTCTAATTTTGAGTCTGAGACATCAAGAAAAACATCGTTGATTCCTAAATGTACTGTGATCAGATCGTCCGCTGTCATACTGTACCCTCTATCATTCAGGTATTTCTTAAAGTCCAGTCGTTTCGTACTCAAATTCCAGAAAGGATTAGCCGCTGTCATTACCGAATTTGCATATGGAATTAAAGTATCACCATTACCTGAAACCTTTGTCAGAGTTCCATTTACAGATGGATTATCGATCCCTTTGCTTCTGCGGACAGCTACATATCCGCTTCCTCCGCTCAGGTTTATTTCAGAAACAGTGAATTCCGATTTGCCATCTGAATATACTGAACCAATACCCGGGATCTCTGTTAATCCACTTAAGTGGAGCTGCCAGGTACTTTGACCTCCGTCTCCGGCATACTGGCTGAATTTCCATCCTCCTCTGCCTTCATGTTTATTTGGTGTAATTCCACGGCTTCCAAGAAATGTCATTGATGGACTTGCCATCGCCTGATAGTCAGTATTGATGATGCTGATATATTGGCCCCCGGCAGTTGTACTATCGCCAATGCAAAGTACCTTAATTGATGTCCCAGTACCTTTTTTCTTAGTAGTGATGATTAATTCTGAGCTTTTTGAAGCGATTAATTTACCTGCAAAGCTAACGTCTACCCTAAATTCAATAGTTCCGTTATCAGCAGCCTGGGGAGTAATTCTCCAGAATCTATCATATTGTCTACCCTTGGGACAGGTAATATCAATCGCCAAAAGATCATTCGGAAGATTTGAAAAGATCACATTGTCGAAGTAAATATTGGTCTCAATTCCTTCGGATGCATAAATAACAGATGGCAAGAGGATTAATGCCTCAGCGTTCAAAATGGACGGGTCTATTGAATTTCTATTGTGGTAGAACTTTTCTTTTTCATTCCCAATTTCACTTGAAATGGCTGATTGACCTGCCAGAGGAATTAAAACTGATGCTAACCCTGCATGTGCAGCTCCTTTGAAAAGCGCTCTTCTGGAAAACTGGTTTTTTTCTTTTTTCATGGTTTGGGAGCAATAATGCTACTTCTTCTAAATTAATATGAATATCGACTAAAGAAAATCTACATTGAAATTGTTTATTTAACGGAACTCGACATAATATTTAAAAAACCACATAGAAACATAGCATTTTATAGCTTCTAACCTAAATTTTAGACACAGATAGCCTTGAAGCTTCGCTTCAATCTATGTGGTTAAATCTTAGTCTTTAGATAGTTTAATATCAAACTCGTGTTATATAATTAAAAATAGGTCAATTTCTGATATTTTAATTCTGTTTTTTATCCCGGAGAATAAAACTAGGATCTGTTGAAAACTGAGAGCTACATTAGTTCGCGGAAATTGCTTTATTCGGGAATTAATTTGTCCGGATATAAAACACTTATACAAATGCTTAAACATGAAAACATCACCTGCGAGCGTTGCGGCAAAAGAATGGAATGTAAGGTAAATGCAATTAGTAAGTGTCAGTGCAGCACAGTACAATTAAATTTGAACGAAATTCAGTATGTGAGTGAACATTATGAGGGATGTTTATGCGCCGCCTGCCTGAATGAGTTAAAGGAAGAATACCGTATGTTTTATCAGTTTAGAACGTCATGAAAATATTAAGGAGCTTAGATAAGTCGGCGAGTATATTCTGTGATTAGAATTCTGTAACCCGATGACTTAATCTGTAAATATCAGGGGTGTTTGGAACCTCAGGGCTTCCTAAAGATTTACTGGAATTTAGCAATTCTAAATACCGAAGGCGGGTAATATCCAATTCTGGATAGTAAATTTCCTGTAAAACTTTTAAAAATCAATACCATTCACGCTTGTATCATGTTTAATACTAAGCCTTTTTTATCTTCTAATTGTCCTTATCTTGGGGCTTAAAGGGATATTACTACTAAATATTATGTCAATTAAATTATAGAACATGTCAAAGCATAATGATAAATTATCTGATTCAGGATTGGAGAGCAAAAATTCTGACCTAAACCAAAAAGAATCACAAAGCTCACAGATCAAACGCCGCAAATTTTTGGGCCTGGGAGCCCTGGGCTTAGCTAGTCTGCCCTTCAGTGGCCTGGCTAATAAGGGTTCTGGAATTGAATCTTTACTTTCTCAAAGTAATATGGGGGAGGGCATAAGCTTTAATTCAAAAAAGTTATTTGTAATGGATGGCCATATCCACGTCATGTCAAGACAGTTGCTGCAAAACCTGAATATTGGTGACAGGTATCCGGATGGTACTGTTGATCTGCCAAGAATTATAGAAGGCGGAATTAATGCTTGTTTTTTTTCAGTTTATACCCCGGAGCCTTATTATCCGGGACGGCATGAGGTTAAAAATACATTTCGGATTGTAGAAGTTGCACTCCAGCAAATAGAGAAAAACAATGCTAAAATTGAATTGGCACTTAATGCTTCAGACATTGTTAGAATTAGTAAGAAGGGTAAAGTTGCTGCATTTCTCGATCTTGAAGGGGGCTTTGACCTTGATGGTGATTTAAATATTCTCAGGGCACTTTATCGTTTAGGGTTGAGATCAGCACAATTAACTGCACATAATGACAGCAATTCCTTTATTGATGCATGTTATGGAAAGAGACTATGGGGCGGTATCAATGCCCATGGCAGAGAGTTGATTGCCGAAATGAACAGACTAGGGATGATGATCAATGTTGCTCATGCTTCTGATGAAGCCATTTTGCAATCTGTAGAGGCAAGCAGTGATCCTGTCATCTATAGTCATGGAGGCTTCCGTGGAATAGTAGATAATAAACGTTGTATCAGCGATCATGCTGCTAAAGCTCTTGCAGCTAAAGGTGGTGTTATTGGTCTGCAATTTGGCAGCGGTTTTAATGATCCTAATTATTCGAAATGGATTAAACTTAGTAACCCGGTAGAAAAACCTCCTTTGATACCGATTTCTAAAGATGCCACGATAGAGGAAGTTGATAAAATGGCCGCAACTGAATTGCCGTTTGTACCGGCCACAGAAATTCCTGAAGAGTACAAAATGGATGTAGCTCAGTTAGCACGCGTGATAGATTATGGTGTTAACCTTGTCGGTGAAGATCACGTCGCATTTGGTTGTGACTTTGATGGCGGAATACCATTAGCCAGGCAAATGAAAGATATAAGTGATTATCCTGAAATTATTAAAGCAATAAGAGCGCTTGGTTATTCTGATGAACGGGTTCGTAAAATCTGTGGTTTGAATTGGCTAAGAGTGATTCGCAAAGTAACAGAAAGCTAGATTTTGTTGCGGGTAAATTTATGTAATTGACTAATGGGATTTAAAAAATCCCATTAGTCAATTTATTTTATATTTTATAAGAAAATTCACTTCTCTGGACAGTGTATATTAACAATGCTTTATTGATAGTAAATTCAAGTCGCCTCCATTTTTAAAATTGCGTTCCCGGAATTTAAAAATTAAAATGGTTCTTCATTGCCTTTGGATAATCAGCTAATGCAATCTCCGGTTCTGCGATCTCCGGATGCCATAGTTTTTCCCATTCAAAGCTGTAATAGCCTTTATATCCATCTTTATAAAGAATATCTATTGCTTCAAAGATTGGTACATCTCCTTTTCCAAGAAGGCTATATTGTAATTTGTCGCCATTTAATTTTGCATCCTTAATATGTGTGTGTACAATGTATTTCTTTAATTTTTTATACACTACATCAGGAGATTCTTTTGTTATGGTCCACATGTTTGAAATATCCCAAACCAGTGCGATATTGGGATGTGAGGCAGCCTTCATGACCCTAAGGATATCATCCGACCCTGAGAAATCACCATGCGTTTCTAATAAGACGGTAACATTTCGCTCTTTGGCATATTTGCCAAGGGTTAGTAGATTTTCAGCAACCGTTTGGATTGTTTGATCTTTTGTCCTGTCTTTTGGAAATTTATTGGGGAAGACTCTAACGTAGGGGCAGTTAATTTTCTGCGCCAAATCGATAAATGCTTTTGCTTCGGTAATACTTTTTTCTTTATCAGGACCTTCGTGAAAGTGCATATTTGCAGAAGCTCCAAGGTTTACAAATTTTAAACCTTTCTCTTTCATAAGGCTCAGAGTTGCTTTTATCCTTTCCGGGCTACTGAATTCATCACATTTTGTAAGGTCCATCTGTCGTTTTATACCCCTGATTTCTAAGCCTGAATAGCCATTGGCTACCGCAAAATCAATAATTTGCTGAAAGGACCAGTCGGGACAACCTAATGTTGAAAATGCTAAAAGAGCTTTATTTTTTTGGGATGCGAAAGTAGAGCTATACATTGTTGCGGCTAATAGTATAGCTGAGTTTTGCAAAAACTGTTTCCTGGAGTAGACCATGGTATTTTTGAATTTTATGAGATATAAATTTGATGAATTTATTACTAAAAAATCAGGTTTTGTTTTTTTTGATTATAGTTCGCTTATGGCAAGCTGTTTTCTAAAAGAAATAGTTGATATGGAGCTACCCATGACATGTTCTAATACGTTAATCATAAAGCTATTAAAAATTCAAAATTCAGGCCATAATTTTGAGTTAGAACAGCTAAGTTCCTTCACTGCGTTCAGCCTTGCTGCCGGCAGGCAGGGATGACAGGTTGGGAGGCTGCTCGGCTGGAAAAATGTACCGGGCGCACTGTCATCCCGATAGCTGCCCTTCAGCAGCTGAGGGAACTTACTTTGATCTATATAGCGAAATCCTTCTATTTGTTACCATCCGTCATTTCTCCTTCAGAGTTTCTTGAATTTTATTACTCGCAAAGACGATATTTTTGAAAACATGAGATTATCCTGATTAAGATTAAATCCCTGCGTCTTAGCGTCTCTGCGAGAATAGTTTTTTTATCAACTTTGCTCGCAAGTATTTTTCAGGATAGTTCAGGATAGCCAATGCGATTTTAAGCATTAATTTGGAAATCATTTTACGGACCTAAACTCTCCAGTATTAAGTTTAATAAAACAAACCTATGTCAACAGATCTTCAAGTACAGAAAAGTTTTAAAAGGAATAAGACTAACATTCTTTGCATCTCATTCAGACTCATTTTTTTAGCTTTCATTCTGCCAGGTTTGTTGACAAAGCCCGCTTCTGCGCAAGAGAAACTCGAATCCAAAGGCCATATTCCAATACTGGGTTGGTATAGTATTCCGCCGGAAGAGGCTACTACAGCCAGATATCTTGAAATGAAAGAAGCAGGTTTCGATATTAGTTTTTCTTTTCTTAGAAGCCCTCAGGATGTACAGAAATCACTGGATGCAGCTCATCAGGCAGGCATGAAGATCGTAATCAGCTGCCCTGAGTTAAAAACTGAAACTGAAAAGATTGTAAAACAGTTCATGAGCCACCCAGCTTTGGCTGGTTATTTTCTACGGGATGAGCCCGCAGTAGACGCATTTGCAGATCTGGGTAATTGGGCGAAAAAAGTGAATGCTGTTGATCCGAAGCATTTTTGCTATGTCAATCTTTTTCCAAATTATGCTACTCCTTTACAATTAGGAACAGCCGATTACAGGGAGTACGTAAATAAATTTGCTAAGGAAGTGCCGCTGAATTTTCTTTCTTTTGATTCCTATCCCTTAACTTCAGCGGAGGGAGTCTATGAGAAATGGCATCAGAATCTGGAAATATTTTCGGATGAAGCTAAAAAAGTAGACAAGCCTTTCTGGGGATTTGCTCAATCGGTCCTCTTTGATAATAAACATGAAGATCCTACATTGGCAACCATGCGGGTTCAAATGTTTACCAACCTTGCCTATGGAGCTCAGGGGCTCCAATATTTTACCTACTGGACTCCTGTATCATCTGCGGAAGATTTTCGTGGCGGACCAATCACCCTTGAAGGAAAAAGAAGTACTGTTTACGATAATATCAAAACCTTGAATCAGGAAATAAAAAGCCTTGCGGGTGTATTTTACGGTGCGAAAGTTAAGTCTCTTCAATTTTTTGGAAATGTGATACCTGCTGGGACTAAAAGAATGTCAGTTTTACCGGCCCCGATAAGGGTTTTTGCAACTGAAGGCAAAACTGTTCTGGTTTCATTTATGGAAAATGGGGGAAAACAGTTTATTGTTATTGTCAATACAGATTACCGCAAAAAAATGAGCTTAACACTCACCGGTGATTCATCACTGAAACGCGTTCTCAAAGATGGATCCATTGTTCCTGCAAGTGCCTATGCCAATACAATTGATGTGGAGGCGGGGGATTTGGTGATTTATACATATTAGTTGACAGTTGATAATTGACAGTTGATAATGCAGAGTTGGTACCGATAGCTATCAGGTTTTGAGTGAAAATCGTATTAGCATTAATAACTGATTGTCAAATGAACCACAATATCTCAGACAACAGACAACCGGCAACTGACAACTGGTAGTAGGTAACTGAACAATTACAAATACTAATATTTCAAAATCCGTATTTTGCAATAAAAACAAAATATGAAATCAATATTCTCAATAGTGCTGCTTCTGGGTATGATGGCTCCGGGGTTTATTCAGGCACAGACCTCATTAAAGGCGGGCGACAAAGCACCTGATTTCGTTTCCAAAGATCAGAACGGAAAAACGGTTTCTCTGAAACAGTTCAAAGGAAAAAAGCTTGTGCTTTATTTCTACCCAAAAGATAATACTTCAGGATGTACTGCACAGGCCTGTAGTTTACGTGATAACTTTAAAGAGTTAAAGAATGAAGGTTATACAATTTTGGGTGTGAGTATTGACGATGAGGCTTCACACCGCGATTTTATCGCAAAAAACAATTTACCTTTTTCGCTTTTGGCCGATACGGATAAGTCAATTGTGACAAAATATGGTGTCTGGACTGAGAAAGAAAGAAATGGTGTGAAAGCCTTTAGTACTACCAGAACTACTTTTCTGATTAATAAAGAGGGTTATATCAATAAAGTGATCACTGAAATTGATACAAAAAATCATGCTGGTCAGATACTGACATTAAAGAAGAAGTAATCATCAGTATATCTGTGTGCCTGGCAATATGTCTAATAAAAAAGGATCCGAAACCGGATCCTTTTTTATTAACTTTCCTTAATTGCTTGTACCTGTTTTGGTTCAGGATCTTCATTTAGCCCATCCTTGGCATCTTTAAATTCTTTCATGCCTTTTCCCAATCCTCTCATCATTTCGGGAATCTTTTTACCACCGAACATTAATAATACTACAACCATGATCAATATGATTTCCGGTCCGCCTAAACCTGCCATAATTTTCGTTTTTAATTTTTATGAATGTGAGAATAATATTGGATTTAAAAAAGATTGCACATAAATCTGTTACAATTCAGTAGGGCTTATAAATCAACTTATTGCGCCAAACCAGCCTCAGCTATCAATATTAATAAGGCGAACTTAATTGCCTCAGCTCCATTTTCGTTGATCCACCATTCATCCAGAGAATGAGCGTTACCGCCTTTGCCTCCTCTACCTATGGTAATGCTGGGTATTCCAAGCGAAATTGGGGTATTTGAATTTGTAGATCCTGTACCTAATGAGGGTTTCAATTTGAAGTATTCAATTGCTGCCATTGCTCTCTGTATCAGAGGAAGCTCTGCACTCTGAACGCCCGACGGCCGTTCTCCAATTTTTTCAAATTGGGCTGTCAGTTTTGCTCCGGTTTTGATACCTGAATTATAATCAACAAGAGCTTTATTAACCTGATTTAATAAGATTTGCTCAATTCCTTTTAGCTTTTCCGGACTCAGTGAGCGCATATCCACCTCCATCCAGGTTTCAAATGGAATGGAGTTTACTGAAGTTCCACCACCAATTCTGCCAATGTTATAGGTGGTTTTTGGACCGTTGGCTACAAATAATGCTGCTTCTTTATCAAAGTAGTCAATCGCCTTGCCCATTGCATGATGCGGATTGGCCAATCCGAAAGCACCCCATGAATGACCACCAGGCCCATTAAAAGTGATTTTATAACGTACCGACCCTAAACCATTTGTAACCAGTGCGTTAATATCACCGCCATCTAAAGCGATATGCGAATCGATTTTTTGATTTCCCGGTTTGAAAATATGTTTGATTCCCCGCAAATCACCTAATCCTTCCTCACCAACGGTTCCTGCAAATAAAATATCAGATTCTGTGGATATCTTTGCCTGGTTCATCGCTTTAACTACCGTAAGAACTACACTGAGTGCCCTGGTATCATCAGCAATTCCCGGAGCAAATAAAGTATCCCCTTTCATTTTTACTTTGACATCGGTATCCAAAGGGAAAACCGTGTCTAAATGCCCTTCAATTAGAACCGTTTTGCCATTACCTTTTCCTTTTCGCAGAGCAAGAACATTTCCAATCTCATCAGTCCAGATAGAATCAAACCCGGCATTCTGAAGCATTTGCCTGAATTTTTCCGCTCTTTTTTGTTCCATAAATGGGGGAGCTGGAATCTCTGTAAGTTCTATCAGCTCCTTCATTGTTGTTGGTTCAAGCTGCTGAATTATCTCAAAAGCCAACCGGACTTTTTTATCATTGCTGATTTTATCGATTTGAGCTTGGTATGTAGATAGATTAGAAGCAGCTTTTTTAGTCTGTGAGTTAACGGAAACAATGCTGAATAAAAATAATAAAGTAAGAAATATTCGTTTCATCGGGGAATAGGTAATCTTTGAATATTAAATGTAAATTTTCTTTAGCACATATAGTGAATTCTTTATCTCTAACTAAACTAATATTTGAAAAGCAAAATTATTCTAAGGCTTATTTAGAAGTTTTTCATGAAGGAAATTTAGGTATTGAATTTTATTTTGGCTTGTTATTTGGGATACAATTTCCAGAATTTGGAATGATTATATGATTTTTGTGTAATATTTTAAATGGTAACGTATGTTACAAACTTTTCTAGGTTTAAATTTTAACTTTGGCTTAAATATAAAAAGTATAATGAACTCAAATCCTCCAATACCAGATAATGAATTTGAAAGAGTATTAAATTTGACTGATTATGACTTAGATTATTCTAACTTTCAAGAAAAGTTCAAAGATTTAGCCAAATTGGCTGCCAGAGTTGCTGGCACGCCAATTTCTTTGGTTAATTTAATCGACTCATATACGCAATGGACTGTAACCAGATATGGAATAGACCTTGAGCAAATGCCCCGCGAAGAATCAGTTTGCCAATACCTGATAGCTACTGAAGACTCTGCTCTTGAGGTTGAAGATCTTTCTAAGGATGAGCGTTTTTTGGAAAAATTTTATGTGACCGGAGAGGAGAAACTGCGTTATTATTATGGTATTCCATTAAAATCAGATGGCTATAATATTGGGGCACTTTGTGTAATGGACAGAGAAAAGAGAACACTCTCGCCAGAGAAAGAAGAACTTTTGAAAATTATTGCTGACGAAATCGTTAACCGCCTTAAGGCATATAAGGCAATTGAAGGCTTAAGAAACAGGGTGAAAGAGGTACAGGCGACCCAAAACAAAGTTGTACATGATATCCGCGGACCTTTGGGAGGCATCATCGGACTTACAGAAATTATAAGCGAACAGGGCAAGGAAAATAAAATTGACGAAGTGCTTGAATTTATTAATCTGATTCACAAAAGCGGCAAGTCAATTCTTGAACTTGCTGATGAAATTTTAAGTGCTGAGAAAAATAAATTTGTTGCCATTAAGGGAAATGAAATGGATATGCAATCCTTTAAGGAGAAACTTGAAAAATTGTATATCCCCCAGGCAAAATCAAAAAATGTTCATTTTGAAGTAAATATAAACCCCCGGGCCATGGGTATACCATTCCCTAAAAATAAGCTGCTTCAGATTACCGGGAATCTGATATCCAATGCTATTAAATTCACTCCAAATGGTGGGAGGGTAATTGTAGGATTAGACATGGATATTTCAAATTCAAAACATAATTTATGCATTAAGGTTCAGGATTCAGGTGAGGGTCTGAGCCCGGATAAGATAGATGCTATACTCAACGGTAGTGCTTCTTCAGAGAAAGGGACCGAAGGCGAAAAAGGTTATGGTTTTGGTTTACAATTAATCAAACACCTGATCAGTGGTTTGAATGGAAAACTAAATATAAGTTCTTTGCCGGGAGAGGGTTCTGTCTTTGAAGTTATGATAAGCGGAAGTGCTTCTTAAATCGCGGATTAAATTTATATCTTTCAATGATTAAAAGCCTGAATTCAGGCTTTTGTTGTTTTGTTTCATCTCTGATTATTTGACATTCAGACGACTTATCTAATCGATAACAATAGAATGTTATTGTTATAATTGTACTGAAATAATACGAGAATATACAATGGATAAAAATAATCTGAATCATATTCTGCATACCACAGAGCAGGATTTATTGAGTATGATGGCTGATAATCATATTTCAGCTTCTGTGGATACTCCGATGCGTGAGGATGCATTTGATCTGGATGATGAAACTAAAATTCAACTTATTGAAAAGCATTTCAGTCATATAATGAATATTCTTGGCTTAGATCTTAATGATGATAGTTTAAGAGATACCCCAAAAAGAGTCGCAAAAATGTATGTAAAGGAGATCTTCAGCGGACTGAACCCCGCCCAAAAACCTTCAGTTACTCTTTTTGATAACCATTATAAGTATAATCAGATGCTTGTGGAGAGGAATATCGCTGTTTATAGCAATTGCGAGCATCATTTTGTACCTATTACGGGAAAAGCACATATAGCTTATATGAGCAATGGTAAGGTAATAGGTTTGTCTAAACTAAACCGGATTGTTCAATATTATTCTCAGCGCCCGCAGGTTCAGGAGAGGCTTACCATACAGATTGCAAATGAGATCAAAGCCGCTTTGGGGACAGAAGATGTGGCAGTAGTTATTGATGCCCATCATCATTGTGTTTCATCGAGGGGTATCCGTGATATGAATAGCTCAACCATTACGGCAGAATACAGTGGACACTTTTTGTCACCGGAAACCAGAAATGAGTTTTTAAAGCACATCGGATAATGGATTTCAGGGGTAAAAACGTACTTGTTGTTGGCGGAAGCTCAGGTATCGGACTTAAACTAGTCAGTATGCTGGCATCTCAGGGTGCACAGATATACAACGCTTCCAGATCTAAATCTGAGGATTGGCCCGATGGCCTGATACATATACCAATTGATGTCTTATCAAACTTTGATTTATTAGCTGAACAGTTGCCAGGAAATTTACATGGCCTGGTTTATGCCGTTGGAAGCATTAATCTCAAACCTTTCAGTCGTTATACCGAAGAGGACTTTATAAACGATTATAAATTAAATGTGACCGGTGCAGCCCGGTGCATCCAACTCGCTTACCGATCTTTAAGAAATTCAGGTTCTGCATCAATTGTGCTTCTAAGTTCAGTAGCCGCAAAAACAGGTATGCCTTATCATGCCAGTATTGCTGCTGCTAAGGGTGGGGTTGAAGGTCTGGCTCTTTCACTCGCCGCGGAGTTTGCTTCCCAGAATATCAGGGTTAATGTGGTTGCACCTTCATTGACAGATACTTCCCTCGCAGGTAATTTATTGAATACTCCTGAGAAACGTGAAGCTTCCGCAAAGCGACATCCACTGGGTAGAATTGGAAAACCTGAAGATATTGCTTCAGCTATTTCATTTCTATTATCAGATGAAAGTGGATGGATAAGCGGACAGGTATTAGGAATTGATGGTGGAATGGGAAATTTAAAAACTTTGTAAAAATGAACTTTAATCAAAGCCATATTTCTGCTATGGAAAAGCGTTACCGGACTACTTTCATTAATAGTTTGCCGGGTTATAGATCGCTGCATATGCTGGGAACGGTGAACAAAGAGGGTATAAGTAATCTTGGTTTGTTTAATTCTGTTTTTCATATTGGCGCCAATCCTCCTTTTTTAGGTATGGTATTCAGACCCGACGGTAATGATCATGACTCATTGGATAATATAATTCAAACCAAAGAATACACCCTTAATAATGTATTACCCGAGTGGTTTAAACAGGCACATCAAACCAGTGCCCGCTTTCCTTCAGGTTTATCTGAATTTGAACCTTGTGGTTTCAAAGAGTTTTATCTGGATCCTTTTAAGGCTCCTTTCGTAGAGCAGGCAAGCATAAAAATTGGATTGGAACTTCGTGAAATTATTGATGTATCATTGAACAATAGCAAGATTCTGATTGGTGAAATAGTCCATGTTTTAATGGATGATGGAATTGTTGCCAGTGATGGTTATGTAGATCATATTAAGGCTGGAACTGTTACTGTTTCAGGATTAGACAGCTATTTCACAACAGAGCATTTAGGTAGATTAGCTTATGCAAAGTTTGTTTAATCCAGCTTTTATTAAAACCCAACTAAGGTTTTGAATACTGCCCCAAATGATATCTTAATTATAGGTGCAGGTCTCTCAGGTTTGACAGCCGCCAGGGTATGAAATCAGCAGGTCGCAGAGTAAAAATACTGGAATCTTCGGATGGTTCAGGTGGCAGAGTCAGGACCGATAAATATGATGGCTTTTTACTCGACAGGGGTTTTCAGGTTTTACTCACTGCATATCCTGAAGCCAGGCATTTTCTTGACTATAAAGCGTTGGATCTCCGTTCTTTTAGTCCTGGCTCGATCATATTGAATAATTCAGGAATTGACGAAATAGGTGATCCTCTGAGGGAAGTAACATCTTTAATTCGCACCCTGAAATCTCCGATTGGCAGCCTGAATGACAAATTCAGATTGCTTTTTCTTCGTTTAAAGCTGGCAGGTATCAGTATTGATGAGATTTTTGCAAAGAAGGAAACCAGCACTTTAAAATATCTAAGAAATGCAGGTTTCAGTAAAAAAATAATTTCCAATTTTTTCGCTCCTTTTATGTCAGGAATCTATCTGGAACAAGAATTAGATACTTCATCCCGAATATTTGAGTTTGTATTTAAAATGTTCAGTGAAGCAGATACTGCAATACCTGCTAAAGGCATGGGGATGATCCCTGCACAACTCGCATCCGGACTTTCAGCGGAGGAATTGATCTTTAATGAAGCTGTTTTAAGTATAGATGGTAATGAGGTTCGAACTGCTTCCGGAATGGACTATAAAGCCGGCAATATTCTTGTTGCAACAGCAGCAGACTGTATACCGCTACCATTTCAACCTAGTACTGTCGAGAAGAAATCGGTTACATGCATCTATTTTTCAGCAAATAAAGCACCTTATCATAAAGCTTTAATCGCTTTGAATTCAAATTCG
This sequence comes from Sphingobacteriales bacterium 16-39-50, assembly GCA_002257025.1. Taxonomy (GTDB): domain Bacteria; phylum Bacteroidota; class Bacteroidia; order Sphingobacteriales; family Sphingobacteriaceae; genus Daejeonella. Next base: position 33,137 of record NCHA01000008.1, read on the forward strand.
GATAGGCTGGTAAACAATATTGCAGTATTGAGTAATGTTTCTGCAGATTATGCTCCTCCAGGTAAATCGCTTATTTCTGTCTCACTTACAGATAAGCAACAACTTATTAAACCTGAATCACTTGAATTGAAAATTAAGGATGAGTTAAAATTCTGGTACCCCGACTGTGTAAACTGGGAACATTTAAAAACCTATAATATTCCTTATGCACTCCCTGAAAACAGGCATGTTACAAATGATATTCTTCTTTCTTCAATGCGAATCAGTGATTCTACTTTTATGTGTGGAGATCATTTATTGAACGGTTCTATCAATGCAGCTATGAAAAGCGGAAGGTTGGCAGCAGAGGCTATTTTATCTATATAAAACTGAATTTAAGACTCAAATGAAAAGCTATAAATTGGTACATCAGCTTCTCAATCTTGTAGAAGATTTTGAACAAGAGAGTACAGGCAGAGAATTATGCCTGAGTGATTTTTCAGGCTTCCTGATTAATAAACTTGAACATTCAGATGCTTCATTGACATCTTTGGATGCTCGTTTTGGGAAAAGGGAGGCAGAAACGCAGGAATTGGCCTATCAAATTGATAATGCAATTGGTCGTCTTTTTGTATATATGAGCCGTTATGCTAAATCCTATATCAAGAAAACGCTTGAAGGCACTCCTCTACAAAGTCCGGAAGATTTTACCGCTCTTGCCATATTATTAACTCACGACAGTCTGACCAAAGGCGAACTGATTAGCAGAAACATTCAGGAAAAAACATCAGGCACCGAAGTCATTCGTCGATTGCTCGCAGCAGGCCTTGTTAAGCAATGGGATGATCAGACAGATAAACGTTCCAGAAGGATTTCAATCACAGAAAGCGGCAAGCAACTTTTACACTGGGTGTTTGATGATATGAATTATGTTGGGAAAATGGTGACCGGAAATTTATCTTATTCAGAGAAACTAAATCTCCAATACCTGCTTCAAAAGCTTGAAGCATTTCATTTTCAGCTGCATGAAGATAAGGTGATTAATACGAAAGAGGATATCCGCTCAATTGCTTTGAATAGTAAATAATTTCTTTCTGATTAATTTAACTTAACGACAGTATTATAGCGGTATAATTACTATTATTTTCTTAGTTTAGACGATAGTGTAAGCTCTTTAACCAGCACTGTTATTTCATATACTTTGGATCAGAACAGTATTGTTTTCCTATAGTTATGAGAATTCATTGTTTTCCTATGATTCATTTTCGATTTCTCTATATTCTTATATTTTCTTTTATTCCAATTATGTCTTTTTCCATTACCCTGGTTGAAAATGGGAAGTCTGAATATTCGATTGTCAGGTCAAAAAATGCCTCCATTCATGAACTGTCTGCGTCTATTATTCTACAGAATTATCTTCATCAAATATCCGGTGCCTTAATTCCAATAATTGATGATAGTATGCCCGGTTCCGAATTTGAGATATTAATTGGAAATACCAGCCGTACTGAGCTGAATGAAAGTATTCAAAATGACGGGTTTCTGATAACCATCAGGTCAAAAAAACTGATTATTTCAGGCAAGGGGAAAGGTGCGTTGTATGGTGTATATACTTTTTTGGAAGAATATCTGGGCTGCCGTAAATATTCTTCCAGATCTAAGCTGATTCCAAAGCAAAGTACTATAATTCTCTCGGCAATAAACGATCTGCAAAATCCGGAAATTAATTTCAGATCATTACATTATTGGGATGCAGAAACTGATCAGGAATATCTCGACTGGCATAAGCTTAACAGGATCGAAGATAAATGGGGTTTATGGGGGCATTCATTTTTTAAACTAGTTCCCCCGGCGCAGTATTTCGATGCGCATCCCGAATATTTCAGTTTGGTAAATGGGGAACGAATGGCAATGCAGTTATGTCTGACTAACCCCGATGTTCTTAAAATAGTTATAAAGGAATTGGGCAAAAGGATCAATGAAGCCTCTGAATTAAAATACTGGTCAGTTAGTCAGAATGACGATATAGGAGCTTGTGAATGTGATAATTGCTCTGCTTTAAATGAGAAACATGGAAGTTATCAGGGTTCCTTATTAACTTTTGTCAATCAGATTGCTGCAAAATTTCCGGATAAAACCATCTCAACTCTTGCCTATAACTTTTCAAGAAAACCACCGCTAGGTTTAAAGCCACTAGAGAATGTAAATATTATGTTTTCGGCAATTGATATTAATCGCAGTAAGCCGTTTGATACCGATCCGCGTTCTGAGAGATTTAGAAAGGAATATGATGAATGGGAGAAACTTACCTCTAATATCATTATTTGGGATTATGTAGTGCAATTCACAAATTACATTAGCCCATTTCCAAACCTCCATACACTGAAACCTAATTTTGATTACTTCTCAAAAAATCAACCCGAAGGTTTTTTTATACAGGGCAGTGTTGAGATTCCCGGCGAACTGGCTGAGCTGAGAGCTTATATTTTATCAAAGATTCTTTGGGATAAAGATTCGGACATTGATAAAGTCAAAACTGAATTTCTGAAAAACTATTATGGAGATGCCGGAGTGTTAGTTGGGCAATACATAGACCTGATTCATGAGCATGTTCGTTCTTCCTGGAGACGAATGGATATTTATGATAACCCGATCATGCCCTACCAAAATTATTTAAGCCCTAAATTGCTCACTGAATATCTGAATATTCTCGATTCAGCAGAAACACTCGTTAAAGGGGATACCGAATTTACAAAACGGGTGCAAATGGTTGCTATGCCCTTGCATTTTGCAGTTTTACAACAAGCCAGGTTCTTTGGAATTGATCAGAATGGAGTATTTATAAAGCAGGATAAAAAATGGGTTGTACGTGAAGAGATCAGAACAAAGGTTCAACAATTTCTTAAGTTGCTTAGAGAATTGCAGATTACTCAATTAAATGAGTCTGGATTAAGTCCGCAACAATACCAGATTGAGTGGGAGCATATTTTTGAAGCTGGACCAGTGATTCATAAAGCGTTAAATAAACCGGTAAGGTTATTAACTGAAAATACTCCTGAATTTGTAAGTAAAGGAGCAAGAACACTTGTTGATGGAATTGGTGGTACTGAAGATTTTCAGTATAACTGGCTTGGATGGAATGAAACTGACATGGAGGTTGAAATTGACATGGAAGCTCAAACCGGAATCAGTAAAATTGAAATGTCATTTCTCGAGAATCACAGGCACTATATGTTTTTGCCCAGGGCAATTCGTATTGAATTATCAGATGATGGAAAAACCTACGAAGAAGTGGTCCTTATGTCTATTGATGGGCCATTTGAGGATGTTTCAGCACCTGTCAGAAAATTTAATTTTGATCTGAAGAAAGCAAAAGCACGTTACATTAAAGTAACTGCAGTTAATCAGACGGAAGTACCTATATGGCGTAGACGAAAAGACCGGAAACCATGGATGTTATTAGATGAAATTATTGTTAAATAATAAATATTTAGGAATACTGTGGAATACTTAAATTATAAGTAAGTCCATCTTTGTCATTACACTGAAAGTCAAAAGATCCATTCTTGCCCTCAATAAGTACTCTTGTAAAATCTAAAACTCCACTTTCATGGCTAATATCATTGCTAAAAGGTGCGTTACTATTGATCTTAACCTGAAGTATATTTTGGTCTGATAGTACAGATAGTCCAAGCCAGATCTTGATAGTTGCATCGGGTTTACTTAGTTTAATGGCACTTGATACCGGGCTTCCAATGATTTGCAGGATTTTATTTTTTGAAAAGTGAATATGTTCCTTACTCTTATCGATGGTAAATTCAAGGTTTACTTTTTTATTTCTTGCCAGTGGTAAATACAGTTGGCTTACCCGCTCGCCTAGTGTTTCAAGGTTAAAACTATGTGTTTGACTTCCTTTTTCGAAGAGTTCCATTGAGATATTATCTGCAATCTCAAGTATTGATTTACTGCTATTGTTAATCAGTTTAAGACAATGTAATACTTCTTCCTGATTGTGTTCTTCATCAGGCTCAATGAGGATGTCTGAAATGCCAATGATTCCTGCAAGAGGATTTCTGATGTCATGGGCAATTTTTCGCTGCATTTTTAGCGCATCAGAAAGTTCATTCTTTAATTCATTGATTTTTTGAAAATCTTTAAGTTTACCTACTATTTCTTCAGCAATGATCTTTAAAAGGTCAATTTTGTCATCGCTTAGGATTTTAGTTTCTCTATTCATTACACATAATGAACCAATATGTATTCCCTTACTTATTTCCAAAGGTATGCCATAATAATATCGGAGTTTTGGCTCATTTTTAACATAAGATGCCAGTTCAAATCTTGAATCGCAAGAAAGGTCTTTGATTTCAAAACCTTCATCCTGAGTAATAGTATACTGACAAACACAATCCTCCCGGGGCATAGATAAAAGTTCAATACCATGCTGCGCAATCGTCCATTGGGTGTAAGAATCTACGAGATTGAGCAGGGTCACATCCATGTCTGTAATCCTGGATGCTAACTTCATCAGATGCTTAAAGTCTTTATCAAGTGTGCTGTAATCGACATCCAGGTTTGAAAGACTAAGAATTCTTTCCGCCTCATTAAGCGGCAATGGTTGAATCATTAAATTAGATTTAGGTAGGTAAATATACTTAGATCAATAATTATTTTAATTTTTTATTTTTAAAATGAAATCAGCTCAAATTGGGTTTAATCTTCAAATAAATGTATTTTTGAGTTTAAGTTTTGCTTTTTTAGAGCAAAATTATTCTGCATCTGAATATATCTACCTGAAATGAAAATTTTGATTGCTGAGGACGATGAGTTAATGTTGAAAACACTTGAGTTTCGGCTTAAGCGTGATGGACATGAAATTCTTTTAGCACGTGATGGTAAAGCAGCTTTGGATTTGATTGACCAATATATGCCGGATCTGGTAATTACAGATATAATGATGCCCTATTCTACAGGTCTGGAGATCGTGGGTTCAGTAAAGCAAAAGTATCCTGATAAAATAAAAGTAATAGTTTTATCAGGAATGGGACAGGAAAGTGTCATTCTGGAGGCTTTTCGGCTTGGTGCAGATGACTACATAACAAAACCCTTCAGCCCGAATGAATTATCTGTTCGTATCCGGCGCTTTTCTGATAGTGTAAAAAATTAGGGTCTAATATATTCCCATTGAGGCTGTCCGATTTAAATATTCAATTCGATTTTTTGTCAGGATTAACCCTTCCTCTCATATTTGGAATAATATTCTCTTTCTTGATGCTAATTTTATTTCTTTATATTCTGGTTTATCAGGGAGTTCTGCGAGTTAGAAAAAAGCAAAAAGACCGATGGAATGCTCTTACAGATAATGTAATCTACAAAGTGATTTTTCATGAAGATGATAATCCTGAAGGTGATCAGACCGATGAATTATTGGATATAATTTCCAGAACAGAAATCAGGATACCTAAAGGGCTGACTCAATATTTACCAAACAAGAACTTCAGGAAAATTCTTATTCAAAAATTAATTGCAGTTAAGCTGAATATTTCTGGTGCTGCCTCCGAGAATCTTACAAGGCTGTTCAGGCAGTTTAAATTTGACAAGCAGATTCTAAAAATGCTGAACAGTTCTTCCTGGTATAAGATAGCATCAGCCATACAGCAGATTGGGATAATGGAATTAGATGAATATAAGCAAAGGCTTTTTGAATTTGTAGATCATGAACGAGGTTTGATTCGTGTTGAAGCTCAAAATGCTATTTTGAAATTTTATGGCTTTGAAGGTTTGCGCTTTTTGGATAATGCGACTTATCCAATCACTGAATGGCAGCAGATTAAATTATTGGATCAATTAGCCAGCTTACATACCGAGAATTTTACTGGAATTGAAGTTTGGCTTGAATCCAAAAATGATACAATAGTTCTTTTTGCTTTAAAGCTGGTTAAAAATTACCATCGTTTTGAACTCTTTGATCAGGTTGTTGCCTGTCTGAGGCATAATAATCCTATTGTCAGACAGCATGCAATTAAGGTTTTAAAAAATCTGCCAAGTGAGCATTCTGCATCTATATTAATTGATATTTATTTCTCAGAAACTGCAAATAACCAACTGGCTATTTTACATGCACTTGAGTCGGTTAGTACAGATGCTGAAATTCCATTTTTACTTAGTTTGCTCGCTGAGGATGTTATTGCAATAAAAATGGCCTCAGCGAAAGCACTCGCATCATTAGGGCAATCCGGCATTGAGGCTATTCAATCACATTCAGCTTCAAAAGAATATCCTCTTGCACAAATTCTTGCACAAATACTAGAGGAGGCGGAATGAACTGGATTGACATAATTTCTACAGTTTTTACAACTTTTCTTCTCTCTTTTTCTGTTTTTCTGATTAGTGGCTACATTTTTATCGGACTTTATTCGATAGGGGGGGTGAGAAAATATCTGAATAAGAACAGTTTTACAAATTATCGTTTGCTGGCTAACTCTGCCGATGCACCTCATATTAGTATTCTCGCTCCTGCCTATAATGAAGGCGCTAATATTATTGAAAATGTCCGTTCACTACTCTCCATTTATTACAGCAATCTGGAGGTAATTATCATCAATGATGGTAGTAAGGATGATACTTTACAAAAACTTATTCCTGCTTATGAACTTTATAAATCAGAGCATTTCGTTGATGAGAGACTATCTACTAAACCTATTAGAGGAGTGTATAAAAGCAGGAATCCAATATACAGTAAGCTGATTGTTGTTGACAAGGAGAATGGTGGGAAGGCAGATGCGCTTAATGTTGGAATCAATGTTTCGAAAAACGATTTTATAGTTTGCATTGATGTGGATTGTATCCTTGAACAGGATGCAATCTTAAAGCTAGTGAAACCTTTTCTTGAATCAGCAAGTCACAGAGTGATCGCAACGGGTGGAGTGGTTAGGATAGCAAATGGTTGCGAAATTGCTGACGGACGCCTGATAAAAGTGCATCTGTCTCATCAATTATTGCCACGTATGCAGACTTTAGAATACATCCGTTCATTTCTGCTCGGTCGGATGGCCTGGAGCCGTTTGGGAGGCTTGATGCTGATTTCCGGTGCTTTTGGAGCATTTGATAAGGAGATTGCGATAAAATGCGGCGGTTATAATCATAAAACAGTTGGTGAGGATATGGAACTTGTGGTAAGAATGCGCCGATATATGGAAGAAATGAAACTTTCCTACAGAGTGAGTTTCATACCGGATCCTCTTTGCTGGACAGAAGCCCCTTCAGATTTTAAAGTTTTGGGAAGGCAGAGAAATAGATGGACCCGTGGTACTATCGAAACACTAAAGATTCATAAAGTGATGTTTTTTAATCCTAAATATCATTTAATGGGGATGCTAAGTTATCCATATTGGTTCTTTTTTGAATTTTTGCCTCCAATAATTGAATTCCTTGGAACAATTTATTTTATCTTTTCTGCATTATTAGGACTAATCAATTTTGCTAGCTTCTTTTCTCTGTTGTTTATGATTTATTCCTTCGGACTTTTGTATTCAGTGTTTGCAATCCTGATGGAGGTTCATACCTATAATCAATACAAAGAGCCCAGGGATATGGTCCGATTATTACTAGTAGCTATTTTGGATCCTATTATTTTACACCCTTTTGGAGTATGGTCAGCCATTATGGGTAATGTTGATTTTTTGAGAAAAAAATCCTCCTGGGGTGAAATGACAAGGGCGGGTTTGTCCGGGGCAAAAAAATAGTTGATTATGGAAGAGAATTAATAATCGGAAAATCGAATTATGAGTAAATTCTATAGCGCCATACCTGTTTTTGCAGTTGCCGCTATAAGGAGTATAGGATTTTTTTGAACATTTTAGAATTGTTTCATGTATCCAATTCCTAATTCTAACTGATTCCCTCTGGTATCCTGGATATATTCCTGATTTTCGAGAGAGGCTTTGAAGAATAAAATATTTGTCGTTTTAATACTTTTGCGATACCCTAAAGAAATATTATTTGATTTTAATTTATAGGTATTGCCATTATTATACAGCAAGTTATTCCTTGGATTATCGGGTGAAAGGCCGGTGCCGATTCCAAAACTCAGATAATCATTGGCTCCTCCAAAATAATATCGTGTACTGAATGCTACCGATTGTGAGATTGAATTATTTGAAGGGGTAAGGAATGTTCTCAGATTAAACCAGAAACTTTTATGGTATTTACCAACAGAGCCTGTATAGATCCAGGTCTGGTCGCTGAAACTCAGCATTCTGAAACCTGCCTCGGCCTCAAATGCTGAAGGCAGATTTGCATACAGGGAAAATCCTGCACGGTATTCGGGAAATACCTCAACATCACCCGAATATCCTCCGCTCACATAGGCATAGAAGGTCTCAGATATTCTTGGATAGAAATCAAGTTCGAATTGAGTGCCATTGGTCTTAAAGCGGTTAGCAAAATTTACTCTTGCAGTTAAGGAACCAATTCCGGTTTGCCGGCTGTAATCAATACTTCCTAAATGCCAGGGATCATCGAATTGTTTATCGAAATATACATAGTCATAACTGAAGCCAATTTTATTTTTTGATCCAATATTTCCGATGGAACCTGCAAGTGCACGTGCCTCGGTTAAATTTGGATTTAGCTTCAGCAGATGTCTTAAGGTAATATTAGCCTCCTCAAATTTACGCAGATCCAAAAATATTTTTGCGCCGAGCAAGAGCAGACTTTCTGATTTTTCATTGTATTTTATTCCCTCAGAAACAATTTTAAATGCCTCCTCAGAATTATTGTTCCAGTATTCTAATGAACCATAAGCGAGGTAGAGGTCTTCATATCCTTTATTCTTTTCCAGAACTTTTTTGAACTCAATTCTGGCACTATCAGGTTTGTTAGTCCAGGTGTACAAACGGCCTAAAAATATTCTGATATCTGCATAATCCGGGCTCTGCTTTAAGGCCAGTTTGGTTAAAGCTATAGCTTTTGTATAATTCTTGTCGTCGAAAGCGAGTTTTCTGGCTTTAATAAAAAGTTCATCTGAACTTTCGGTTTGCTGTGCCGAAATTTTGATTGTGATCAGAAAAAACAAAGCAATGAAACAGAGTAATCCTTTAAGAATCAAGGAATAGTTCATTTCTAAATCTGGAGTTTTTGATGCCGGACAAAATTCTAATTTACTAAGCTCCATCAGATTTAAATATTAAAAATTTAGGCAATGTTTATTCTTGACTACAGTATGATCCAATCATTGCAATTTATGAAAATTCAGGCAATTTTATCCCTTGGAAATATGATATGATTAAAATGTATTAGTGTTTTTTACCTCACCAATAGCATGGTCCTGATCTGTTGAATGGCATTATTCTGTAATCTTGCATAATATACCCCCGGCAAATATCCTTCATTTTCGAAAGTAACCTTATGGTTTCCGGCTCCGATTTCCATATCTACGAGAGTCTTAATTAGTTTTCCTTCGGTATTAAATATCTGGATTAATGTATGTCCGCCAAAGCTCTCATAGGATATTGTAGTTGAGGTTTGGAATGGATTCGGGTAATTGCTGATTAGGTTTTTTCCGGCATTGATATTGATAATTTCAGGGCTTGTAGACATACACGGCGCTGATTTTTTAATCACGTTAATATTCTGAAAGTTTTTGAGCATCACATTCTCAAGTGTACTCTCCGGAACGCAGAACCATTGCTGAAGGATAGAAGCATAAATTGATCTGAAATCATACTGCATCGGTACATTATCTCCGGTATTGGTAATTAAAGGAATCGTCGGACTTTTCCCGATAACATCATTCTGAGCATAATGTCCAAATACAAATAGGGGAGCAGCCGCTCCATGATCTGTACCACCACTACCATTCGATTTGATACGTCTGCCGAATTCAGAAAAGGTCATTCCTATTACCCGTTTTTGAGCACTTAAAAAGTCGAGATCGTCCATGAAGGCTTTAATTCCTTCTGAAACTTTTTGAAGCAGGTTTGCATGATTACCGGTTTCCTTTGCAGTTGCATTTACCTGTTGAGCATGGGTGTCAAAACCTCCCAGACTAACCATGTAAATTCTTGTTTTTAACCCACCTGCGATTAATCGGGCGACGATTTTTAACTGATCTGCAAGGCTGTTTCCTGTTGGATATCCTGAAAACTGCTTGGTAACTTTCGCAGCAGCGGCTTTTATAACACTTCCATACTGCTGTGTTTGCTGAGCGATCTGCCGAATATAAGTCAACTCTTTTCCTCCGCGGGTATTTGGTGCATTGCCCTGAATCCCGTTTATCAGGTTGTAAAAATTGACCGGGTCTGAAATAGCCATTCCCATATTTACTGCCGGACCTTGCATGGCGGGTGAGACAAATGAACCAATCTGTATTGCAAGAGGATCGGGCATAACTGTATTCGGGAAACCCATAGGGTAATTAGTGTATTCTTCATTCAGGTAACGCCCTGCCCAGCCCGAGTTTATGGTCTGGTTGGAATCAGAAGCACTGAGCCAGATATCTGTTGCCCTGAAATGGGAGAAGTTTGGCTGAGGATAACCAACAGACTGGATGATCTGTAGCTTTTCCTGGTTGAAAAGAGTTTGCAGTCCTGTCATAGATGGATGCAGACCCGTAAAACTGGTTCCGTTTAGTTTGAGTATTTTGTTTTTGGGAAGAATGATATTCGAACGGGCTATTGCAAGATTGTCATATTGGTCTATGGGAATAACCATATTCAAGCCATCATTACCTCCGTTCAGTTGAATAATGACCAATACGTGATCAGTTTCTGTTGGAGCTTGAGTAAGGGCAGATACTAATGGACTCTCTGCAAAAGCCTTAAATGTGAAGCCATTAATCAAGGCCGGGAATACAATGCCTGCTGGTGCCGTGCTTCGTATAAAATCCCTCCGCTTCATGATAATTGATATTCTGGGAGATTCATGAGATACTTATACATGGCCTGAAGGCGGTTTAATACGATATTCCTGTTGGCAGTATTGCTTGTATTTGCTTTGTAGGTTATCCAGGCATCTGTCCAGTAAGAGTCAGACATTTGCCCTGATAACAATATGCTTTTTAGAAAGTCTCTTACTTGCTGTGTGATATCAATAGAGTAGAGTATTTCAAGGCTATCATTGATCAGTGTATTCGGATTGGCCGGATCAGATAAAGAACTGACAAAGGCCAGAATATCAATATTAATCTTCTTTCCGTTTCTCGTATACCCGTTACCGATCATTACATCACTGAATTGATTTCTTCTGGGCAGTGTATCTGCATTGATCCATAGTTCATGGAATTGGGGCTCCTGATAATATGCAGACCAACCTGAAACGCCTGGAGGATCACCAATATTTTGTTGCATATTGGAGGCTTGTGTACGAATATAGCCATGCATAAAATACTGATTAACATAGTCTGAAGCATTCGGGAATACCATACCGAATTCTCTGACCAGTCCGATGCATAAATCAACCGGGCTTTTAATCAACCCAGCTCTGTTTACAGGGTCGAAAAAATGCTCGCTACCAAAAAGTACCTTAAGGACAGGTTTAATTTCATAATTGCTTGATCTGAAAAGGTTTGCCATAGGTGTAATTACATTTGCCTCGGTTGCCTCATCAATTTCATAATAGACAAAGAAGCGATATAATTTACGGCAAATATGAAGGGCTGTTTCATTTTGGAGAAAGATCATATTAATTAGCTCATCTGTCTCTCCAGCTCCATTTGCGCCTGATTTTCCTGTAATTATTGCGTTATTGTAAAATGAAGAAAATTGTTTGATACCGGTATCGTGTCTGTTGGGATCAAATACGGAGGATATTGTTGTTGCATTTACGGTATAACCTGTTAAAACCCGCGCAGCTGCTTTTACATCCCCTTCGGTATAATTTGATTTAGGACCTTTTCCAAGCGTGAAAAGTTCCTGTAATTCACGGGCGTAATTTTCATCAGGTGAATTTTTATTGTTTAGATATCCATTAAGATACCTTAACATAGCCGGATCAATGGTTATTTCTTTTACAAACTCTTTAAAATTGCCCAAAGCATATTTTCTGAGCAACATATGATGTTTGTAAACATAGCGTGCATCTCCAATGTCCAGAGTTTCTGTAGCAAAATGATTATGCCAGAAGAGAATCATTTTTTCGTGAATTGAAGTGCCTTGATTAATCATAAGGCCAGTCCACCACGACTTAAATGAAATATATCTGCGACTATTTGCATTCCCGTCAAAGGCTGCATTTACCCAGGTTTGACCTGCAGGAACGTTGGGGTCTGTAAAATTAGCGTCGTTGTAGTTATTAAGTGGAGGGTCGGGTACTATCTCAGCATTCAGCAAAATATCCAAGCCTTCAGAAAGAGTTTTACCACTTAATATTCTAATGTCAGCCTGTTTTGTACCAAATAAGGTACGTTTTAACAAATGGATGATTTCCTTTCTGGCAAATGGAGGGGAAAATGCAGACAATCCAGTGTATATACGGGACTTAAAAGATAAATCTATTTTAGAATTTGCCTTTACAGATAAAAAACTACGACGATCCATAAAGGATAGTATATGTTAAAACTTTGCTGTCAACTGAATATATAAACATAATATAAATTCAGATTATATACCGGAATTAATTCCTGAGCTTAAATTATTTGTTCTTTTAAAAAAGAGTTTGCTTAAATTTTCTCTTTTTCGGTTAATTCAAATTTTTTCTTCCTTATGATGTTCAGGATCAATACTTTCCTGATTCATTTTCTGTTCAAATTCTTTCTGGTCTTTCCTGTTTTTACGGATAAGAAGGAATATCACGAATGCTGCAGCTAGCAAAACCAGTGCTATGATGAGGTAATTTTTTTCCATGGCTAAATAATTGAATATTATTGATATAATTTAAAGCATATTAATCTATTTGAATATACAGATATAAATACATTTTATGCCAAGTTTATAGTCCAAATCAATTTGTTAATCCAATGTTAACAATTTATTTAAATTGTTCATTATGGTTATTATTTCGGCCCTGCAATGACTCTTTAAAAGTCTGGATCTAATTATAAACAGTTTAGGAACATTTGATTAGGGAATATTGAAAAATGATAGCAGATGTTTTATTCCGAATGAGGTTTAAATTTATCAGAATATATCATAGTACGGGAAACAGCACTTTTGGAATTGGTTTCAATTATAATTCTGCAATAGGATTTTCCAGTATGTATACCACTGAAACTTCTGTTTTGAGAGGATTCAGCACAACCGGAGATTTTGAGATGAATCTGAGGCTCTCTCTTTAAGAATTTGTATCATTTTAAAAACAGGTAAATTTATTTCAGCAGATTTTATATCTTTTCCGATTAATTAGAACAGGCTCTAATAAAACGATTAGATGATAAATTCCGTTTATTATTTCTGTATAAAACAAAACCTTGATTAACCAGATTTTTTATGAAATATCTTTATTTGAACATCATACTTTTCATAGCTTTTGGCTGGTTCGTTTTGGTTTACTCAATTGGTCGCGATCAGTTTAGTAAAGATAAGGAGCACTTATCTTATCAGAAAGATGAGGAGGATGGTATTAGAACAATTGCATCCAACCTGAATGTACCTCTCGAAATTGCCTGGGGACCAGATAATCAGATCTGGATTGCCGAACATGCTGGAGTAATCAGCAAAATGGATCCTCAAACAGGAAATAAGCAAGTACTTTTAAAATTAACAGATGTATGGCAATCCCGGACTGCCGGTTTACTTGGGATGGCCCTCCATTCTGATATGAAGAAATTTCCTTATGTCTTTTTATGCTATACAATTCAGAAAGATAAAAAGTATTTAATCCGGCTGGTAAGATATAAATCGGATAAGGATACCCTAAATGATCCAAAAGTACTAATGGAGATTCCTGCGGCTAATGGGCATAATGGATCCAGAATAGCTGTACAAGGTGGACTATTGTATTGGGCAACTGGTGATGCTCTTAGTTTGACTGACTCGCAAAATCCCAAAACACCAAATGGTAAGATCCTTAGGATGAATATTGATGGATCTGCAGCTTCTGATAATCCTATGAAAGGAAATCCGGTTTGGGCATGGGGCTTTCGCAATATTCAGGGCATGGTATTTTCAAAAAGTGGCCAGTTATATACTTCAGAGCATGGTGATGCAACTGACGACGAGATTAATTTGATTGGTAAAGCTAAAAATTATGGTTGGCCAACAGTACAGGGTTTTGCTGAAAGTGTTGAAGAAACCACATTCAAAGGACTGCATAACACTATTGATCCAATTAAAGCATGGACGCCTACCATCGCTCCGGCAGGTCTTGATTATTATTCTTATGATAAAATTCCAGCATTAAAGAATTCACTTTTATTGGTTACACTAAAGGGAAAGAGCTTCAGAGCATTAAAACTGGATAATGAAGGGAAAAAGGTTCTTAGCGAACAGGTTTATTTTGAAAATAAATTTGGGAGAATAAGGGATTTATGTGTTTCCCCGGCAGGGGATGTTTATCTGGCAACCAGTAACCGCGACTGGAACCCGGTTTCTGGTTTCCCAACTCCTGCAGATGATAGAATTATCAAAATATCAAAACTAGATCCGGAAAATCCCCAAAATATGCTTTCTTCAATCCCTCCGGGATCGAAATCTGCTCTTTTATACCAGCAATATTGTGCATCCTGTCATAAAGATAATGGCATGGGTGTAAAGGGTACATTCCCTTCCTTACTCACTTCACTTGTTGTAGTAAATAATCCCAAGGAATTTATAAGGAAGATATTGACAGGTTCCAATGGTCCGGCCACAATCAATGGTGTTACCTATGATACTCCAATGCCTTCTTTTGCATTCCTTAAAAATGAGGATTTGATTGATATAACCACTTATGTACGTTCTTTAGGCTCCAATCATGCTGCTCCGATCAAGCCTGAATTAATTAAAGAGGTTAGGACAGCTTTAAATAAATAACCCCTACAAATAAATGCTATTCCAATTGAGATCATTAGGCTTACTTATCATTTTTGCGCTTTCTCCATTTATTTCATTTGCACAAAATTCTGATGCACGATTAACTAATCTTGGCCCCCAGATTAAGGCGGCGATGATTCAGGGAAGTATTTTCATTCAGGATAGGGAGGGTAAAGCATTAATTTATACAGTTGTTAGAGGAAATCCGGCCCATCTGGTTGCTTTTAAGGCGGAGAATCAGGAATTGATATTGGATCAGCCTCTGCCCGGAACAGATGGAGCATGGGACATGGAATTAGCTTCTGATGGATGGCTTTATATTCCCGGGGCGAAAGGAACACTTTACAAGCATTTTCCGGGGACTACAACAGTCGAGAACCTGGGTATAGTGTTGCCCGGAGAAACAACAGTTTGGAACCTTGCTGCGGGTAAGAACGGGGAGATATTCGGTGCCACTTATCCCGGATGCAGGGTATTCAGATACCACCCGAAAGATGGCTTTAGTGATGTGGCGAAAGGTCCATTGATTCAAGGTGAGAACTACGTCAGAAGTTTAGTTTATTATGGGAAAACTGCTAAACTTTATGCCGGTGTTGGTTCACATGCCGGATTGATTGAACTGGATCCTAAGACCAGTTCAAAATTAAGCATGCTGCCTGATGAGTATAAAAATAAGGAGTTCGTTTACAGCCTTGAAATTTTAAAGGGAGTTCCGGGCGGTGACAGAATGCTAACCTTAATCACCAATGGAAGTTTTACTCTGGTATATAATCTTCAAACCCGCAAATTTGAGTATCAGATCGATGAAATGGACATGAAGGCTGTAAGTCAGACAGGTCAGAACAATCGATTTTATTACACCTACCGTTCAGGGCTTTATAGCCGTGATATCAGCTTGCCGCAGCAAGCTCCTGTTAAACATGCCGACAATGTGGGTTCTGCAAATGCAATGCGAATAATAGGCAGGCAGTTATTTATTTTAAACTCTGATGCAGAGTATCTGATTCTGGACCTGGATCATGACAAACTGAGTAGAAATAAATTGAACGTTCCGGGGCAGCCTATTGCTATTCAATCGATTATGAAAGGTCCCGATGGCCGTATCTGGTCGGGAGGCTATTTGGCAGGAGGCCATGCCGCCTATAATCCTAAAACAAATACCACTACAAGTTATCCTGGCCTGCATCAAACAGAAGGTATGACCGTCAAAGATCAGTTTATCTATTTCGGGATATATCCTAAAGGACTGATGTATGAATATGACAGCCGGAAACCATGGGATATTAAGGCATCTAATCCCAAATTTCTTGGTCAGGTTGCTGATCAGAGCCGCCCTTTTGCCGTTTTGAGCGATCAGGAAAGCGGGAAAATATTCTTCGGTATGGTTCCTGAATATGGGATGTTAGGAGGGTCATTGGTTAGTTATGATACTCATAAGGCGAAACTACAATCTCATGGTGTACTTGTGAAAGATCAGAGCATAGTCAGCCTGACTTATGCAAACCATTTGGTATGGGCTGGTACAACAGTTTCCGGAGGGCTCGGTATCATGCCATCAACTCAGGAAGCAAAGCTCTTTTCCTGGGATGTACAGAAGGGTTTAAAAGTCGATGAATTTATCCCTGTTCCCGGAGCAAAGGCAATTACCAGTATGATCATAGGTCCAGATGGAAATATTTGGGGGATGGCCAGCGGAACACTTTTTGTTTTCGACCCCAAAGCCAAAAAGCTGATCAGAAGCAAGCAGATTTATCAGGCAGGTGTATTGAGGAGTCATGTATGGAGAGATGCTTTTTTAGTACTTCATCCTTCAGGAAAGATTTACGGTACGGGCAGCAATCAGTTATTCAGAGTTGATCCGAAGACTCTTGATCATGAGTTTATAGAAAAGTCTGCGAGCCTGCTTGCCATGGATGATTTGGGCAGAATATACTTTCACCGTTCTGCAGAATTATGGCGCTATGATCCGGCAAAGGAATAATTAATCAATTTAATTTCACTTCCGGATTATTATTTTAACTGATAATTAATGAATTTTAAGTGTAATGATAAAATAGCTGTATTTATTGAAGAATCGAATAGCAAGGTAATCTCGTATGACTAAACGGAGTAATTGGAATAAAGTAATTCGATTCTGGAAGAAACTTGGACCCGGATTAATAACCGGAGCCAGTGATGATGATCCTTCAGGGATTGCTACGTATTCACAGGCAGGAGCACAGTTCGGTCTTTCAACACTTTGGACAGCATTAATAACTTTTCCGCTAATGGCCGCAGTACAGGAAATGTGCGCAAGGATTGGGATGGTTACTTCCAAGGGGCTGACAGGTACTTTAAAGGAGCATTATTCAAAACCGGTATTGTATCTGATGCTTTTATTCAGCTTTCCTGCCATTGTGATGAATATTGGTGCAAATATTGCCGGAATGGGTGCCGTCGGAAATCTGTTGCTTCCATCTGTTCATGCCGGTTTTTTTAGTGTAGGCTTTACTATTATGCTTATGGGCATATTTATTTATTTGCCATACCGTAAGTTTGCATCCCTTCTCAAATACCTTTGTGGGGTACTTCTGGTTTACTTAATTGTTCCTTTTTTATACAAGCAGGATCTGATTGCTATTCTAAAAGGAACCTTGATTCCGGACATAAAATTCACAAAGGAATTTATAGGAATACTTGTTGCCATTCTGGGTACAACGATTTCGCCATATCTGTTTTTCTGGCAGGCAACAATGGTAGCAGAGGATATGAATTCCAAACGTAAAAAAATTATCGTTGATAAGAAAATTCTTGGGGACCTGAAACAGGATGTTGATTTCGGAATGTTATTTTCAAATGTGATCATGTTTTTTATCATACTGACTTCAGGAACAGTATTGTATAATGCAGGAATTCATAGAATTGATACAGTTGAGCAGGCAGCTACAGCTCTAAGGCCATTAGCAGGAGATTCAGCTTATCTATTGTTCGCCATAGGTATTATCGGTACCGGATTATTGGCTATCCCGGTTTTGTGCGGTTGTTTATCTTATATTGTTACCGAAACTTTTGGCTGGGAGAAGGGTCTGAATAAAAAATTCCATCAAGCAAAAGCATTTTACTCAATCACAATTATTTCTCTTTTGCTTGGTCTGATGATGAATTACGTCGGGATTTCTCCAATTCAGGCATTGTTATGGTCGGCAATACTTTATGGAATTACTGCCCCCGTCCTCATATTGATTATTTTGAATATCGGGAACAATAAGGAGGTGATGGGCGAGTTTACCAATAATAAAAAGTCTAATATACTTGGTTATACCGCATTTGTTTTAATGTCTGTTGCAGCACTAACGCTGATCTATCTTGAGTTGTTCGATAAATAGAAGATTTGGCATCCGTTCATCTCCTGCTATAATTTGTACAAGAAAATGTGCTTTTTATATAGATTACTGCAATTCAATATGCAGGAATTCCAATTGGAAAATTATCGGTTTCTGTAATGAAATTCATTCTGTTCATTGGGATAACATTGGTTTTATGCTTATTTTTCTATTAATTAGAGGATTGAATAAACCCCTCAAAATTTAGCATAATCACAAGTAAATGAATTATAAAGCTTACGCTGAAAAATACAAAGACAACCTTTTGAACGATGTAGTTCCCTTTTGGCTAAAGAATTCCGGTGATAAGGAATTTGGAGGTTATTTCACCTGTCTCGACCGGGAAGGGAAGGTTTTTGATACAGATAAATTTGCCTGGCTTCAGTTCAGACAGGTTTGGTGTTTTAGTATGCTGTACAATCAGGTAGAGCAGAAAAAGGAATGGCTGGATTTCGCGATTCAGGGTGCTGAATTCATGAAGAATCATGGGAAAGACACGGAGGGTAATTTTTACTTTTCGCTTACGCGGGAAGGCCAGCCATTAATACAGCCATACAATATATTTTCAGATTGCTTTGCTGCTATGGCCTTTGCCCAACTTTACAGAGCTACAGGTACAGAGGAATATGCGCAGCTTGCCGTCAATACCTTTACTAATATTCTCAGAAAGCGGGATGATCCAAAAGGAAAATACAATAAGGCCTTTCCTGGAACCCGCCCCCTACAGGGTTTCTCATTACCTATGATTCTTTGTAACCTGGTTTTGGAATTGGAGCATCTTCTTGAGCCAGATCTGATCGAAAGGACAATCAATGATGGTATCCATTCGGTGATGGAAGTATTTTATCAGAAAGATCTTGGAATTATTCTGGAAAATGTGAAACCGGATGGATCCTTCTCCGACTCATTTGAAGGCCGTCTGCTTAATCCGGGTCATGGTCTGGAATCTATGTGGTTCATCATGGATATTGCAGAGCGCAGAAATGATCAGGCACTTATCAAAAAGGCGATAGATATAAGCATTAATATTCTTGAATATGGCTGGGATAAGGAATATGAAGGTATTTTATACTTTATGGATGTGAAAGGTCATCCACCACAGCAACTGGAATGGGATCAGAAGCTTTGGTGGGTACATATGGAAACTTTGATCACTCTCCTGAAAGGATATTATCATACCGGAGATCAGCGTTGCTGGGATTGGTTTGAAAAGGTACATCAATATACCTGGAAGCATTTTCCGGATGCCAATATGGGTGAATGGTATGGTTATCTGAACCGAAGAGGGGAAGTATTGCTTCCTTTAAAGGGTGGTAAATGGAAAGGGTGTTTCCACGTTCCAAGAGGCTTATACCAATGCTGGAAGACACTGGAGAGAATAGAATTAAAATTTTCTAAATAACACCAGGAATTTAGTTAAAAGCAGAAAGCTTAAAGCTTAAAGCAGAAAGTAAACTTAGCAGATTATGGCAAATATACCCTTACAAAACGCAGTAGTTTCTGATCAGGAGAATTCGGGACAGAATTATATGCCTGCCCTCATATCCCTGGCTGTATTGTATTTCATGAACGGCTTTATAACCTGTCTGAATGATACTCTTGTGCCATTTTTTAAAGAGGGATTTACCCTTAGCTATGCCGATTCATCTCTGGTTCAGTTTTATTTCTTCCTAACCTATGGGCTCATGTCCTTCCCTGCAGGAATGATTGTCGAAAAAATAGGGTACAAAAATGGGATGGTGCTTGGTTTTGCGATTGCTGCGATAGGGGCTTTATTATTTTATCCTGCTGCAGATATGCATCTATATTATTTATTTCTGGCGGCTTTATTTGTCCTGGCTATAGGGATTGTGGTTTTACAGGTTGCTTCCAACCCCTATATCACGGCACTGGGTCCGGCAAAAACAGCTTCATCAAGATTAACACTCATTCAGGCGGTAGGTTCTATCGGAACAACAGTCGCACCGATTTTTGGGGCACATTATATCTTGTCAAAACTTCAGGAATCAGGTACATCAAGTGATGCAGTGAAATATCCTTATCTGGGAATTGCTGCCTTACTGATCTGTATTGCTCTGGTAGTTTATAATTTAAAGCTTCCAAAAATCAGTACCGGTTCAGGGAGTTTTCAGGCAAGCCCCGCAGAAAGAGTAAGTATTTTTTCATTCCGTAACCTGAATTTCGGGGCATGGGCAATATTCGCTTATGTTGGGGCTGAAGTGTCAATCGGAACTTTTCTGACAAATTACATAGCTGATACCTTAAGTGTGGGCGTAGAGGATGCAAATTCTTATGTTTCTTATTACTGGGGAGGTATGCTTGCCGGACGTTTGATCGGTTCCTACCTGCTTAAAACTATAAGACCATCGTTTATTCTGACTGTTTGTGCTGCTGCTGCGATTCTTTTGGTTGTTCTTTCAGTGAGCACTTCAGGAACATTCGCAATCTGGTCAATGATAGGAGTCGGACTCTTTAACTCGGTTATGTTTGCTATTATCTTTTCACTTTCAGTACAAGGTCTTGGTAATTATACCACCAAAGCCTCCGGTATTTTATCCACTGCAATTGCCGGTGGGGCTGTTGTATCCTTTTCACAGGGTTATGTAAAAGATCACTCAACATGGGCTGTGGCATTTATGATCCCTGTCCTTTGTTATTTATATATCGTATTTTTTGGTGTTAACGGCTACAAATCAAAAGCTGAGAGTTTATGAAGAGAAGAAATTTTATAGGTTTGACAGGGCTTGGAGCTACAGGATTGGCTTCAGGGGCACTTTCGGCATTTCCATCAGGTATATTTGCTTCACATTTACAAAAGGATTTAATTGCGACTGAGCTGAATGCAACTTTAGTAATTGCAGGTGGTGGGATAGGAGGATGTGCAGCCGCTTTATCCGCTTTGCGAAATGGACTGGATGTTATTATGACAGAAGAGACCGACTGGATTGGTGGTCAGTTAACTTCACAAGGGGTTCCACCTGATGAGCATACCTGGATTGAAACACATGGTGCACCCCAGTCTTACCGTGATTACCGAAATGCGGTTAGAGAATATTATAAAAAGAATTATCCTGTAACAGCGGCAGCAAAATCCAGGCAATATCTGAATCCTGGGAATGCAAGCGTTTCGGCTCTTTGTCATGAACCAAGAGTCTCACTTGCGGTATTGCATGAAATGCTTGCTCCATATATCAGTTCAGGGAAATTGACCTTGCTCATTGAACATAAGGTGCGTTCTGCTGAATATTCGGCGAATAGGGTGAAGGCTTTGAAGGTTCAAAGCCTCAGATCTGGACGTTCCTATATACTAAGCGGAACATATTTTGTAGATGCTACTGAAACCGGAGAATTACTCCCAATGACTGGTACTGAATTTGTGATGGGGACAGAATCGCGCAACGAAACCAGAGAACTACATGCTCCATTAAAGGCTGATCCGGATAACCAACAGGCCTTTACGGTTTGTTTTGCAATGGATTATGTTCCGGGATCAAATAATGTTGCTGATAAACCAGCAGAATATGATTTCTGGCGTAACCTGGTTCCAAAAATGAGTCCGGCATGGTCAGGTAAATTACTGGATCTGAATTATTCAAATCCCAAAACACTCGAAAAGAAAACACTCGGATTCAATCCGAATGGAAGTCCGACAGATCCATTCCTCAATCTCTGGAATTACCGCCGGATACTAGCAAAGGATAATTTTATACCAGGGGCATTCAAAGGAGATATCTGTACGGTAAACTGGCCCCAGAATGATTATACACTGGGCAATCTGGTAGGTGTATCTCAAAAAGAGTTTGATCATCATGTAGGGCGGGCAAAGCAACTAAGTTTATCCTTATTTCACTGGCTGCAAACTGAAGCTCCGCGTCCGGATGGAAAGCAGGGTTGGCCCGGACTCCGCTTGAGAAAGGATATCATGGGAACTGAAGATGGTATGGCGAAATATCCGTATATCCGTGAATCAAGACGTATCAAAGCTTTATTTACTGTTTTGGAAGAGCATGTTGGTCAGGAAAATCGTGTTCAGGTAGCAGGTGCAGAAGCAGGGAAAAAGGCAGCTGATTTTTATGATAGTGTAGGTATTGGGTATTATCATATTGATCTTCACCCTAGCAGCCGCGGAAACAATTATATCGATTTCGCCTCTCTTCCATTTCAGATCCCCTTAGGTTCTTTATTGCCTGTAAGGATGGAAAACCTTTTGTCTGCCAATAAGAATATCGGAACCACACATATCACCAATGGCTGTTATCGTTTGCATCCTGTTGAATGGAGTATAGGCGAGGCAGTTGGTTTATTAGTTAGCTATTCTCTTAAAAAGCAGGTAATTCCGCAGAAGGTAAGGGAAGGAAAGCAGTTGCTTGAAGAGTTCCAGGAGTTTATTGGGAAGCAGGGGGTGGAGACGAAGTGGAGGTAAGGTCAAAGTAGAAAGCTCAAAGTAGAAAGCTTAAAGCCAAAAGTTATAGGTTGTAAGTTATATAGGTTGTAAGTTTTGGAAAATGTTTTTTGAATGGAATCTTTTGAATGGGTTTAATGTCAGGTAGAATGGAATAGTATGAAAAATTTAAGGTTAGCTGTATTCTTTATATTTCTATTTATGCCGGTTTTATTACCTGCCCAAAGTTCATGGAAAAAGGTCAGGGAGGAACTTATATTTCAGGATGCACCATTTGCGCAATGTCATGCTTCTACATTATTGGAAACCACAAATGGAGAGATTATGGCCGCCTGGTTTGGTGGGACTCATGAGGGGAATAAGGATGTGAAAATATGGACTTCAGTAAACCGAAATGGGAAATGGACTTTTCCTGCTGAAGTTGCAAATGGAGGTTTTGGTACCGGAGGAACTTTTCCGCTTTGGAATCCCGTGTTTTTCAAAAATTCAGAGAATAAGATTTTTTTATTTTATAAGGCTGGTCCAAATCCAAGGGAATGGTGGGGAATGTATAAAACATCTTTAGACCAGGGTAAAACATGGTCGGAAGCTGTTCGTTTACCGGATGGAATTCTTGGGCCAATAAAAAACAAACCGATTCAGCTTATTGATGGTACCATTCTTTCACCATCCAGTACTGAGACTAATGAAAACTGGAAAGTTCATATCGAACGATCAGGAGATCAGGGTAAAACATGGCAGAAGATACCGGTTGATCCTGAAACTGAATTTGGGGTAATTCAACCCAGTATCCTGACTTATCCTGATGGCAGGCTTCAGATCCTTTGCAGAAGTAAGCAGGGTAATGTGATAGAATCCTGGTCGGATGATCAGGGACTTACCTGGAGTAAAATGAAACGCACAGAATTGCTCAATCCTAATTCAGGGACTGATGCGGTAACGTTGAAAAATGGCTCTCAGCTAATTGTTTACAATCCCTTAATTCCCGGAAAAGAATGGTTTAACGGAAGGTTCAAATTGAATGTAGCCCAATCACCGGATGGTAAGAGTTGGACAGACATAATGTTCCTTGAAGATGGCAAAAAGGAGGAATACAGCTACCCTGCGATTATTCAAAGCAGTGATGGAAGAGTGCATATTTCGTACACCTTTGATCGGAAAAATATAAAATACCTTGTAATCGAAAATAAATAATTTATGAGGCGGAATAATTCTATTCAATTTTATCTTTAAACAACTTTTATCTCACATCTCATATCTCAATTACCTACATGAAAAGAAGAGAAATTTTAAAAAGCCTTACCATTCTTCCTTTAGCTGGTGCTATAGGTACAAAAAATGCTGAAGCTGAACCGGCACAAAAATCAGACTGGTCCCCTAAGAAAGTAGCAATTCCAAGTCCATATCCAAGTACTAGTCCTTTATCAGCTTGCATCCGGTCAGGGCACCTGGTATTTATATCTGGAGTTGGTGGCTGGTATGCTGACAGAAGAAAAGAACCGGGTGATATACAGGTGCAGATTAGAAGTGCATTGGAGCATATGAGAACCCTTCTGGAAAAGGCAGGTACTAATATGGGAAATGTTTTAAAGGTGCATATGTCGCTTGCCGAACCAAATAAGAACATTAAGGCGCTTAATGAGGTTTACGGGGAATACTTTCCTGACCCTAAGCCTGTGCGTTCTTATACAGGTTGTAGCCCTGAACATATGGGAAGGGATGGTATTCTGGTTCAGATCGATTGTATCGCTTATATCGACTAATCTTAGTACCATTAATAATGGTCCCGGAGGCCCTTTTTCTTCAATCCTTGATTTAAATCAATGCTATTTCTTAACCGAAATCATTGGCTGAATTTTTTTCAGGCTCTAATTTTGTGCAAAGAAATTTGAGCAGGAATGGTAAAAAGCATAGCTGTATTTGGAGTAAACAGAACATATGGTTCAGTTTTGGCGAAAAAGCTGGCAGCACATCCATTCAGGATTTTAGTGCTATCCGAAGAATTCGATGATTGTCCTTCTTTGTTCTTAGATTACCCTGATGCGGATATTCAAATTCTCAATTGTTCTGCTCAGACAGGTTGGGAAGCAGATATTATTGTGATGCATGTTTCTGCAAAAAATCAGCTAAAACTTGTTAACTCTATCCGTGAATTCGTAACTAAAAAAGTCGTTCTGAATATTACTGATTTAAGTGGAGATCGTTTATTGAATGATGAAATTGATCTTGAATCGCAGCTGCCTTATTCCAGATTGATCAATCTGAGTTTTATTGAGAATTTTGAGGGACAGGTTTTATTTTCTATTTCCGGAAGAGACCGGGATGCGCTTGAGGAAACTGAAGCAATACTTAAAGAGGCAGGATTTGCAAATGTTCATTATAAATTATCAGAATCAAACCAATTATAAACCATAAACAAACAAAAATGAAGAAAACAATTTTTATTGCTCTTGTAACATTAATTAGTCAGGCAACAGTTCTGGCACAAACAAGCTGGAAATCAGACAAAGCCCATTCGAAGTTAACCTTCTCAGTGGTTCACCTTGGTATCTCGGATATTGAAGGACTGTTCAGGAATTTTGATGCGACAATTACTTCCACAAAAGCAGATTTTAGTGATGGAGTTTTTGAATTAACCGCTGATGTAAAATCAATTGACACTGAAGTCGAAATGAGAGACAATCACCTGAGAAGTCCCGACTTTTTTGATGCTGAGAAATTCGATAAAATCACCTTCAAAAGTACATCAATAAAGCCTGCTGGTAAGAATAAATATACACTGAGTGGAAATCTCACTATGCATGGAATTACCAAAGCGGTAAGTATGAACCTGCTTTATCGTGGTACTATCGTACATCCGATGAATAAAACCAATGTTGCCGGTTTTCAGTTAACCGGTTTATTAAAGCGTTCAGACTTTAACATTGGCCCGAATTTCAAAGCTCCGATGATCAGTGATGAAGTTGAGATTAAAGCAGATGGTGAGTTTGCAGCAAAATAACTATATAAACTTTTAATGAAGAAATGGCCGCCTGATCAATAAGGCAGCCATTTTCTTTTAATGAATCATATATCAGTTCAGCTCTCAGGACACAATTCGTTTTCTGACTCTGCTCAGGGTCTCGGGTGTTATGCCAAGATATGAAGCGATCATATGCTGCGGGACCCTTGCCACAATATTGGGGTATGCAGAAAGTAGTCTCAGATATTTTTCGTCGGCGCTGTCACTTAATGATGCGGTAAGTCTCCGGTGTGTTGCAACCATGTTTGCCTGACTCAGAAGTCTGAAATAGCGTTCAAACTTTGGTACCCTTTCATATAATTCATCAAGGGAAGATCGAGAGATTAGCAGCAGTTCAGAATCTTCTATAGCTTCAATATTATAAACTGCAGCCTCACCGGTCAAAAAACTGTAAACATCTGATATCCACCAGCCTTCAGGGGCAAATTGCAGGATGTGCTCATTGCCTTTACTATCCACACTGTAAGAGCGTAATATTCCCTTTTCAACGAAAACAAGATTTTTACAGATATCATCATGCTGTAATATATATTGTCGTTTTCTCAGCTTTTTCGGGCTGAAGAGGCTTTTGCAAATATCTTTTTCAATATCACTAAGCTTAATTTTATCTTCAACTTTGGAAAAAAGGATTTCGAACATTTAATTGCAGATTATTTATTTCAAAGATGGCGTTTTAGATTAATTAAACAGAAATCTAATCCAAATCAAACTGTGCTTTCGAAAGAAATTACGGATTAAAGTGAATTGTTCGCATATATTAGTATTTTTAGTGACCTGAAAAACCATGCCTGAAAATCCTAAATTCTTCAATTGGTCATTAAAGAATCTGTTATCTACTATTCCAGATCCTCTTGAGCAATCCCGTGTTAAGATCCTGTATACCTTTCTGATTTTATCTATATTAAAGGTATTGATTGTTATTCCTCTTGCTTATCAAAATAATCAGCTTCCGCAATTGAAACTTGCACTTATCTTAATTTTAGCCTATACATTTCTGACTAAATTATTACTGAGCCATAAAAGATATGCAGTTCTGATTTCCCATTTCATGATTTTAATGGGCTTGGTGATCGTAATATTTGTGCTTTTTGGTCTTGCAAAAACCATTAATATAATGGCAATGCAATTTATATTCATGATGATTTTAAGTGGATTTTACTTATTGAACAGAGGTTTTGGTATATTTTATTCCATATTGGCGGTTATTCCTGTTGTCGTATTTATGATTGTAAACGGAGACCTTCAGAATCTGCACAATAGTACCGAAGGTCTGGGATCACCTGCTTATGAGATAATGGTCTTCCTGAATTTTGTTACAATTATATTGGGACATTATTTGTTTTATCAGGCACTGATCCGAAATGTGAAAGAGAAAGAATTGCTGAATGAAAAACTACTGATCGCGGTGAATGAAGCAAATATTGCTGCTCAGTCGAAGTCTGACTTTCTTTCTACAATGTCGCATGAATTAAGAACACCTTTAAATTCTGTTATTGGGATGGCTGAACTGCTTAGTGATGAACTTACGAGTCCGGAACAGGAAGAAAATCTTAAAATTCTTAATTTTTCTGCTGCCAGTCTTCATACCTTAATTAATGATATTCTGGATTTTAATAAGCTGGGTTCTGAAAAACTATATTTGGAATCGATTGGAGTTAATCTTCATTCTTTAATTCATAATATTTGTTCAGGTTTGAGGATACAGGCAAAGGAAAAGGGGCTTGAACTAGTTCTTGAAATAGATGAAGAATTAAAGCAAATCCCAATCTCCACTGATCCAACACGTATTAGCCAGATTTTATTTAATTTAACAGGTAATGCCATCAAGTTCACTTCAAGTGGTAATGTAAAGATTCAAGTAAAAATTCTTGATAAAGATGCTGATAAAATCAGTGTTCGTTTTTCGATCGCAGATACAGGAATTGGTATTAATGCAGAAAAAATGGATTCCATTTTTGAGCCTTTTACGCAGGCTTCAACAAGCACAACACGTAATTATGGTGGAACCGGTCTTGGACTTGCCATAGTTAAGCGTTTACTTACTCTATTTGAAAGTTCTGTACATCTGGAAAGTGAAGAGGGAAAGGGGTCGAAATTCTGGTTTGATATCAGCTTTAAACGAAATAACCAGGCATTAGAAAATGATAGCATCGGCAAGGAGCAAATCTTCGACCTCAATGGTTTAAGAGTACTTGTGGTTGAGGATAATCCGGTAAACAGTTTGCTGCTTAAAAAGATTTTCCAGAAATGGAGTAATATTCCGGATTTTGCCAGAGATGGATACGAAGCTTTAGTAAAAGTTTCTGCCAATAATTATGATCTGATCCTAATGGATATTCACATGCCATTACTTGATGGTTATGAAACTACGATGAAAATACGGGAACTATCGGATAAGGAAAAATCGACTGTTCCAATCATTGCCTTAACGGCATCGGTGTCAAATAATCTGAGTGATAAAATACGTGAAGCGGGGATGAATGATTATCTGTCAAAGCCTTATAATCCCAAAGAACTTTATTCAAAGCTTAGGGAGATTGCTTTTAAGAAAAATCTGAATCTTTAATAATAAAAAAGGCCCCATATTGATTCAATACGGGGCCTTTTGATTAAATATTGAATTTATCAGCTTGATAACGGCGGGCCAACCGGAACGTTAATTCTCTGACGGCTGCTAGGCTGAATAACTTTCTTTGCTGTGAACTTTGATGTCAAATATTCACCATGATGAATGTTTCCAGACATTGTATCACCATTAACAGTTCCGGAGAAAGTAAATGGAACATTGTCAGCGAGCATTCTGGAAGCACTTCTGAATATCACTGCATTTCCATCAATTGTTCCTTCAAGTTCATTGGTTGTAAAGGCACTTTTGTGAGAACCTTTTAACCAGTTTGAATCCTGTTGCTCAATACTGAAAGTATG
This sequence comes from Sphingobacteriales bacterium 16-39-50, assembly GCA_002257025.1. GTDB lineage: Bacteria > Bacteroidota > Bacteroidia > Sphingobacteriales > Sphingobacteriaceae > Daejeonella. The sequence continues at coordinate 61,775 of NCHA01000008.1, forward strand.
TTTGCTCACTTCATTGAAATACTCTATGGTCACATCCCAGCGTCCTTTAAGATCAGCTGAAGGAGCTTTCATCTCAGGAATTGCTGGACGCTTCATGCTCAGTGCGTTGAAAATGCGATCGGCAACAATTTTATCATCACCTGGCTGCATCATAAATGCTGCTACAGAAATTGAAGTTAAATTTTCTGATGCTGGAGCACCTCGGCGACCACCGCCTGCACTTAGGGCAATACGTGGCTTTGTTGTTGAAAGGTAAGTCGCCATATCCTGTCCGCTGGCATTAAATTTAGCCGGATCCCATGAAATGGTAAGGGTCGGAGTACGGTTATCCAGACCTGTAGGCTGGCGTATGCTGGTTGTAACACCACTAATCGCTGAAACACGCTTTGAAATGGTTTCCAGATAACCTGTCCAGGTTAATTCTTCCTGAGCATGATTCCGTTTGGTCCATGCTTCAACGGCTGCAAGCATACCTATTTGCTCTTCTTTACCAACTTTATTGTCGCGTCCGGCACCATGGTGCGGAGCACTTGACTGCCATGCAGCCATAAGAAGTTTTTTATCACCCAATAATAAACCGGCACTTTGCGGACCGCGAATAGCTTTTCCACCACTGTAAGCAACTACAGTTGCACCATCAGCAAGGTGAACGTTTGGATTTAAGGTCAGGGCTTCTGCAGCTGCATCAACAAGTACAGGAATTCCTTTTAATTTTGCAGCTTTTGAGATTGCGTGCACAGACAATGGTCCTGTATCTCCCGGTTTTGTTGATGGCATCATATAGATCATTGCCGTTCTTGGGTTCATAGCAGCTTCAAGTTCTTCCTGAGTATCTACTGTGATTATTTTTACACCCACATTTCTGATCGCGTGGTCATAAGTGTTACGTGATCTTCGCGGAATAATTACCTCATCTTTTTCAAATCCGGTAAGATCAGGAATGCGAACAAGCTTTTCAGGATTTCCACCGGTTACTGCAGCCATGGTAGTAATTTTCATACCTCCTGCGCAACCACATGAAACAACACCCCATTCAGCACCCGACAATTCGGCAAGTCTTTTTCCAACACCCATTGCCAGTTCATCAAGCTGAACATAATTGGATTGTGCATTATACATCGCTTCTTTAGCCTCAGGAACTAAAGTAGATGCACCAATGATTGTAAATGTACCACGGCAATTGATTACCGGTTCAACTCCCAGTGATCGGTAAACTTCAGGCCCGAATTTCATTGGCCCTGCAGCACTATTTTCTCCACCCAGCATTCCAATCATGCCTGTGCCTTCAGCATTGATGGCAGCCTGAGCACTTCCAACAATTCCGCCGGCTAATGGCAGCATCGTCAGACCTTTAATTACGTCTCTACGTTTCATTTAAATATTTGATTTAAGTTTGTTTTTTGATAAAAAGATACCTCTAAAGGAATTAACTAATTTAAGGACTTCAATAAAAAATACAACCTAATATAGGTACTATTCATGTTACATCTGTCAGGATTCATTTTTACTTATTAGACTTTCTGAATTCAATCACTTCCTGTACACTTACAGCGCTGGCATTGTTGCCAAAACTGGAACGGATATAAGTCAGAATATTGGCAACTTCCTCATCTTTTAGGAAGTTATGTGCAGGCATCAGACCATTGTAAGGGTTACCGTTAACAACAATTTCTCCGTTTAAGCCCTTTAATACGACATTTAGAAGTCTCGTTTTATCTCCAGTCACATAATCTGTTCCACCAAGCGGAGGGAAGCGATTACCATCGCCTTTACCATCATTCTGGTGACAGGCTGAGCAATAGGTATTATAAAGTGCAGCTTCTGGTTTAATTTTTCCTTTTTCCAGATCGTCTTTAATCTTATCAGGTGTTCGGATATGAGAAAGTAGTTTATGTTTTTCCATTGTTGCGAGCTGAGCATTTCCAAAGGTCTTTTTATTACCTTTAAACATTACCCGCCAGATACGTCCCTTCTCAGTTTCACTGATATATAATGAACCGTCGGGGCCTTCAGCAATACCCATTGGACGCATTTTGGCATCCCTAACATTTACAATCGGATCCACTCCTGCAAATCCGTCTGCAAACACCTCCCAGTCGCCCGAAGGTGCCCCATTTTTGAATGGGACGAAAGCTACAAAATAACCTGATTGAGGGTAAGGAGCACGATTTGTTGAACCATGGAATGCGATAAAGGCACCATTTTTATAACGCGCAGGAAACTGATCTCCCTGGTAAAAGTATAAATCATTTGGTGCCCAGTGACCAGGGAAGCCAATCAATGGCTGCGCCAATTCCCGGCCTTTTCCTTCTTTCTTTCCATCACCTCCATATTCAGGAGTCATTAATTTCTTCTTCTGGATCTGATCATAGTAATAATATGGCCATCCGGCATCGTCACCTTCCTTAATTTTCAGGAATTCTTCTGAAGGTAGTACGGCACTTTCCCATGGGGTATAAAGCTCAGGAAAAAGACGATGAAGATTATCCCGGCCATGCTGCACCACATACAGACTCTTATCTGCTTTATTCCAGTCCATAGCCACGATACTGCGTAATCCTGTGGCGAATAATGTTCCGTCTTTTTGAGTCAGACCGATTTTATTTGCATCAAAACGCCAGATACCACCATGTTGCACCAGTTCAGGACATGGACTTATTCCCGGCTGACCAGGTTTTCCTCCCGGAGTATTTGCCATATCCATGCAGTTATTGGACGGAGTTCCAAATGGAACATACATAAAACCTTTATCATCAAATGATACGGGTTTAGTAATATGCCAATGTGCGCCATGCCCATGATCATCGGTCAGGACGGTTTCCACCGGACTATCCGGAATCAGTTTACCAGGAGTCAGTTTGCTTCTGTAAATTGCAAGTGAAGAACTGTAGTAAAGGTATCCCTTATGAATCCGCATTCCATTTGCTAAACTGCCAACATCTTTATAGTTGCCAAAGTGCTGAATAATATCAGCCTTGCCATCATTATCTGTATCCCGCATAGCCACATTTCCACCCTTGGCTGAAAATCTGAGTTTTACATAGATATCGCCATTGTTATTTACTGCGAGATGACGTGCCGGGCCAAGACTATCGACAACAACTACCGCCTCAAAGCCATCAGGGAAGGTAAGTCCGCCATTATCAGGGTCTGAAGGTGGTAGTCCTCCTGGGTTTCTAAACACTGTGAGACTCAGGATACTGATAACAAAAAAAGAGGAAAGGACATAAAAAGCGGGTTTTTTAAAAGATGCGCCAGTAAATTTCAGTTTCATATCTATGGATGTTTTATATTCTTCAATTTTATTTAATTCAATTTTTTCATAAAGCAAATACTGTTATCAATCCCGGCATATTGCCCATAATTCGGAATAATATCATAGCCACTCTTTTTGTAAAGTCCAATGGCTTCAGCCTGTCTTTTTCCGGTCTCTAAAATGCATTTCTCAAAGTTCATTTCACTTGCCCAGTTCTCCAGTTCATGCAATATGATGCCAGCAAATCCTTTACCCCTGTTTTCGGGAATAGTGAACATTCGCTTGACCTCCATTGTTTTAGGATCATATTCCTTTATTGCTCCGCAAGATATCGCTATGTTATTTTGGTAAGCAACAACCACATGCCTGATCATGTCAACCTTGTTAAACTGGGAATAAAATGAATGTTCTTCTCCATCTCTCTCTGCAAGGTCTGCATCGAGTTCTTTAACCAGCCGGATAAAATCCTTGTTGCCGGAGTCTGTTCTGAATAAACGGATCATTTAATTTTCGAATTCATGATCTGCTGGTTAACACAATTCTAATTTGTTTGAATCAAACCTACAAAAAACAGTTTTTGATTTTTGTAACAAATACTGTGATAAAATGTCTATTTACCGGTGAATTGCTCTTTTTTCATAAAAGTGGCAATTTGCCTTTCATTCGAATCTTCACTTTCAGACAAGGATTTGATGATTCTTTGTTTTTCTTCTTCCGATCTATTCTGACTTAATTTTTTCTTTGCCTTTACCTCTGTGACCACAATTTCAAATGCTACAATTCCTTTTGACATTTTTGACTTATACTCCTCTGGAAAATTATCCCATTGTTGTCTGTAAGCACTTTCATAATTGTCAATCGTACATTCCAGGATTTCAGCTACTTTTTCACTTTCTGTAATCAGTTTTCCCTTGCCGTATGCGTGAATCGATATGTAATTCCAGGTTGGCACATTAAGCTCTTTAGTATAATTTGCCGGTGAAATATAGGCATGTGGTTCGCTGAAAATTATCAGAACCTGATTGTTTTCTATATCCTTCCAATGGTCATTTGCTTTTGCAAAATGGGAGGTTAAAATTATCTGCTCATCTTTTATATTTATGAGAAAAGGAAGGGGAGTGGCAACCGGTAAATTGTTTCTGGCGCTGATAATATTTGCAAAACTGAATTGCTTCATAAAGTCAACAATCTCGTCTCTGTCAGTTAAGCGGTTGAATTCAGGAATGTACATTAATTGTATAATAAAGAAATGAATAACTGTTTTCCCATAGTCGGTGTTCCTCTGGTCGGTGTCAGCGCCGACCAGGAGATGAATATGGTATGGTGACAATACCGACTATAGGGAATCTGGAACAGTATGAACACCTACCGTCGGGATTTAACTCTTTGAAAACGCTTATGCTTTCTTTACCTGTGGCCTAATTGAAGTCAGGTCAGCAATTTTAATAGGTTTACCACTATCAATACTATTTCTGGCAGCAATACCCGTCAGTATGGCCAAAGCGCCATCACGCAGGCCGGCAGCCTGCCTGTGAGGGTCAGTCTGGTTAGGTAAAAAGATATGCTGTTTCATTCGTTCATCACCACCTCCGTGTCCGCCTTCGGTATTTGATATTTTGAAAATTTCACGCTTCCCAAAGTTGCTGGTCAGTTGGATTTCATCAAAACCTTCTTCTTCCCATGGTTGTCTTTCCTTAATCCATGCATCCAGTTTTCCCTTAGTGCCATTGAATGAAATACGGTATCCCTCATAGGGTGAATAGGCTGTTAATGAGTAACTTACCTGCACTTTATTAGCATATTTAATCTGAACGGCCATTTTATCAAAGATGTCAATGTCTTCTTTCCAGACACAACCGTCACGCAGGTAGCCATCATATTTTTCATTTTCAACATAGAGCTTCATCATTGCCGGGCTTTTGGTTATGTCCCAAAAGAAATCGCATTGTTTCGTATGCGGACAGGTACGGCAATGGGTATGTCTGAATGAATTGTTCTTGCCATAAAACTCCAAGGCACCATAAGCGAAAACTTCTTCCGGATCTGAGTCAATCCACCAGTTTAACAGATCAAAATGATGAGATGCTTTATGAACCAATAATGAACCTCCTTTTTCACGCAAACGGTGCCATCTTCTGAAATATTCTGCCCCATGGTTAGTATCCAGATACCAGTGGAAATCAACAGATGTGATCTTGCCAATAGCATTTGAACGAAGTAATTCATAAATCTTTACCCGATGTGGGGAGTATCGGTAATTGAAGGTCACCCTAACATTTTTGCCGGTTCTTTTTTCAGCTTCCAGAATTGCCTGACATTTTGTTTCATCGGTAGTGAGAGGTTTTTCAGTGATAATATCAGCCCCCATTTCCATCCCTTTAATAATGAATTCATGATGCGTGTTATCCACACTCATAACCATCAGAATTTCAGGCTTAGTATCCCGCATCATTTTGTCAAAATCAGTAAAGGTTGGACAACTAACTCCCATACCTGATTTCATAAGCCTCAATCGACCTTCATTGATATCACAAAGTCCGACGAATTCAACTTCATTTCCATATTTTTCAAGAACCGACTTACCCCACATGCCCGTTGCCCTGACTCCAAGACCAACAATAGCGATTCGTTTCTTTTTTGCCGGATTTAATAAAGTCTCAGCTGTGGCAGGCAATATTGCAGAACCCGCAAGGACGGTACTTGTCTGAAGGATAAAATTTCTTCTTTTCATATTTATTCAGGTAGAAGGGGATCTTAAAGATCCCCGAATTTGACTGATACTAAAGTGTTCAAAAACAATCAGTAATCAAATTAAATTATTTTTTTGTTAAAGGGTGGAATATTTGCCAGCTATGCCAGTATTCCTGGTAGGCATTCAGTCTTCTAAGATTTGATTTGGTCGAATCCAGTGATATGCCGATAAAATTATAGCGGGTATCGGCTGTGATTAGGGTATCATTACTCATACTAAATAATTGTTCACTGTTCAGTCTTTCAAGAGCAACAAAACTCATTTTGTCTTTGGATAAAATAATAACTACTGGCTTGCCACCCAATTCATCGTGAATGATTCCTTCCTTTTGCAAACGATTCCAATCGTAAGCCTTACTTTCAGATCCACTTTCCACTCCGATAATCCATGATTTGTCTTTCCATGATCCCAGATCACGGAGAGTTAATTTACTTTTTGAAGCTCCAGATTCATATTTGCTCATCCCTTCATATTTTTCCTTAAATTCCTCGTCGGCTTGCATAATTAGCGTATTCGGATATAATTCAATCCACTTTTCAAGAGTAGTTTGAATGGAGGGTACTTCGGGTAAAGTTTTTCCTTTCAGCGGACCAGCAACTGCTTTCCCACTTACTTGTCGCCACCATGAACCTGTAGTTTTATCTTCGAACATGGCATTAAAATGGTCCATTCCCACGAGTCTGAATTTTTCGGATTTACCTTCAATAAGTGGTTCAAAAACCCTTCCCGTGCGGCAAACAGTGCAGTAGGTTACCATTATAGGTTTTCCGGCAATACTATCTCTTACCTGATGATGATAACCAAGAAACTGAATAGGGTAGGCCTTCGATTCACCGTTCATGCTGATACCCAGAATCAGTCTGCTACTTTCAACTTTGTTCTCTGTAGCATTTTTAAATACTACAGAACCAGGCTGTTTGAACATACTGTCGGCAGCCATAATAAAGTTGCAGGCAAATACAATTCCTGAAACCAACAAAATTGCCAGAGAAGGAAGCCATCTTGAGAAAGAAAATGCATGTTTAATGCCAGCAAGAATCATCAGTAGAAAAAGTATACGAAACAGCCAACGCCAGGAATAGAGGAAGTAGGCTCCTTCCAGACTTTCCATTTTCTGGCTGCCGGGCATCGGCATTATGAAATACACGTTGGCGATCTCAAATAGAATCAGAAAAAGAATCCCGAGATAAAATATTTTTTTCATTGATCAGATATAATTATGGCTGTGTTAATATAGCCAATTTCATAAGTCTCCTACAATTCCTGCCTGATCGGTTTACCCTTATATTTAGATTAAATGGATAAATCGGATACAATTGTTGAAAGAAATTGTCAGGATTCTTTATTTGAAAAAGCTATTTTCCCGGCTAAATATGCCATTGGTATATATGCTCCGGCTATATCCAGAATACTAAACCATAATGGAGATGGGAGCAAAAATACATTAGTTATACCGCCTGCCAAAAAGAGGATGCCAATAAGCAAAGCAAATTTCATCTGCTGACTGGCAGCAATTTTTGCAGCTAAAAATGCACCAGCAAATGTTCCCAATGCGTGAGCCAGAAAGGGCATTAGAAAGTGCTTGGGTTCGAATAAATGCATACTTGCTTTCAAACCTTCCATGGTAGTCACGTCTGCTCCATTTGGTGGTGGAATAACAGAAGCACTGATCATAATAATTCCACCGTTCAGCAGGCTTCCACATAGTAAACCTGCTATAACTGCAATGATGTTTTTAAAAATTGGATTCATTTCTGATTTTCAAATGTTGCCTTTCAATTAATTGCAAATTAAATTTAATTGAAAGTATTTGAAAATCAGAAGATTGTGATTTGCTTATACAGTCGATCTCTTTTTAAGTCTTAAGGTTCAAATCACTATTGTCCGGGGAAAGGTTTTATTAAGGTTTAGTCCGGCAGCAGGATTGAAACTCTTGTCATATTTAGGAAAGATGGTATTTTATTAATGATTGTATATTTATTTTAATCTCGGGTGTAGGTGTATCGCTCAATAGGGCCCGCCTTTAGGCGGGTTGTAATCGGCGTGATTTAATTCGGGCCAGTCCGAACGGAGTTCATCCGGGCGGGCTTCAGCCCCAAATATAATAGGTTAGAAAATAACGTAAACCGGTGCTTCAGCGCCGACAACATTTAATCGGGCTGAAGCCCGATGCGGGTGTTCCGGTATAAACGGATTATTTTGGGCGGGGCTTGCTTTTTGAAATCAGGAAATAAAATCGTTCACGATACTTTTTAAAAGGATATTTTTAAACTTTTTATTTTTACCGGACAACAGTGAGGTTCATATATTATAATTCTGCCTAGTCTTTATTTATCTGATTGACAAACAATAATATTGCTCCGAACACAAAGAAAGCTGATTCTATACTTAGCCATTGATTGCCAAAATCACCTAAAGGACCATCTACGAGAATAGTGATCAGCCTTGAAAATGCATAGGAAAACCAGAATAGTGTCAGGAATCTTATTGCCAGAATTATCTTGGTAATCAACAGGTAAGTAAGTCCTGATATAATCGACATACCTACACCCCCATAAATCCCTCTTATGGAACTTATCGCATCAGTATTGTCGAGTTTAACCCTAACCAGATCCATGGTAGCCTGAGGATCAAAAAGGGATAAAATGCTAACAGAGGCCAGGCCAAAGATTGAAATTCCTACAAAGAGGATGTTTGATGTACGAATTGTAATTTCTTTTTTCATCTTTTTTTGATTTTAGTACAGGACAAAAATCAGGGAACAGATAAATTTATATCTTGGCAAATACCATGATTTTAACAAAGCTGAAATCACGAAAACGGGTTGGAATTTATTATGGAAAAATCGAGAAACTCAAAAGCCTGGTATTGTTTCAGATGCTGCAATATTTGCCATAATCAGCGTTTTTTCACTGCTTCAATTTCCTGATTGATAAGCTTATTGATATCAACCTTAGCTCCGGTAAAAACATAAATCCTGGTTCTGTATTCCCTTGCATATTGGTTTGTGATTGAATCTGCTAAAATTGAAGAATTGAAATAAGGGCTGGTTTCTTCAATTTCATTTTCAATCTCCTCGTATTCTTTAATTCTGATGAAATGATTGTGCGGTCTTTTGAGGTCAAACCAGTTTATATAATCTGCGTTAAATGAAACTGCCCTTATTCCCTGTTTAGAATAATAATTTATTGCGCCGGCCTGCCCATAATTATCGCATAAAACCAGGGTATGATCAGGGAGTTTTGAGAATAAACTATCTGTTTTGCGCGCCAATTCCTTCCATCCCAGCATATCAGCATAATCTTGTGGTAAAGCATGGTTTTTACCATCTTCCCAGCGCAGTTGCCCTGTTTCCTGATAGCGCTTTGGATTTTGAACAATGTATTCCGGACTTTTATTGGGGAATGCGAGTTTATAAAGCGGGATAAAGAATAATATTGGAAGCGCCAGTGCAATTGCCTGAATGAATTTTAGGCGATTTGTACTGAGTATATGGCTAAGATATACAGCCCCTAATGCAATATAAATTGGATATAGCCCGATAGCATAATAGGCTTTAGCCTTCAGCACTATAAAAATTGATAGTGTAAAAATCATAGACCAGAACATGAATCTGAATTTCCGATAGGGCTTAAAAATGAGCAAAGCGATCAGACCCGCAGTAATTGTAAAAATCGACCCCGTGAAGAATAGCATTTGATCCTTTAAGAAATCCAATCTGTTTACATTAACCAATTGGGTTTCGGCTAATTCTTTCATGTGGGCAAAAACCGGGAAATCATTTTCATATTGCCATAAAAGGTTTGGAAAGATCAGTAATAAGCCCAGAAAAATTGAGAGGTAAAAATCCTTTTTTAAAAACAGTTTTCGCTCCTTACTAAGTAAGATTGCCGGAAATATGCCTGCCAGTAGGAAGATAATATTGTATTTGTTTAAAAAGCCAAGTGCAAAGATTATTGATGCATAGTATAGCCATTTTCGGTTTTCAGTATTGACATAGCTGATGATCATGAAATACAAACTAGTCCAGCATAAAACATCAAATGAATTGGGCTGGTACAGCATATTCAACCTTAATAAGGCCGATATTAATACTCCCGTTGCTCCCAGGCATAATGCAAATATATTACCCTTGAGTTGTTCAATACATTTCCAAACGATGAAGAGCGTTAAAGCACCGAAAAGTGCCGGAAAGAATTTTACCCAGAATACACCGCCTCCTAACAGAAAAACAAGAGATGAAATTAGCGAAGTAAATGGGGGGACAGATTGATAACCCCAGGCTGGGTGATGAGCCTGATCGAGATGCAGAAATTCATCTCTATGCAATTCATATTCAGGGCTGATCAGGGAATATTGCAGGAAAAATTTAAGTGCAATAAATCCTATTAAAAGTAAATTCCTTTGCTGAAAGAGATGTTTCATGCAGGAATTAATTTCTTATGCCTTCTTCACAAATTCAGATTTTAAAGCCATAGAGCCAAATCCATCAATTTTACAGGATATATTATGATCACCATCGCTGAGGTGAATATTTTTCACTTTTGTGCCGGCTTTTATCGGTTTTGGGGCTCCTTTTACAGGAAGATCTTTAATGACGATAACTGAATCACCATCCTTTAACTCATTTCCATTAGAATCGAGTACTTTAATTGTGCTTTCTGATTCAAGGTTCTCCTCAGCCGGATCCCATTCATGGAAACATTGGGAGCAAATCATCAGGTCTTGATCCTGATAGGTAAATTCAGATTTACATTTTGGGCAGGGACTGATGGTATCGCTCATGTTTTTTTAATTATTCGGCAAAGTTAAAAAAACAGCTAAGATTCCATCTTTTTTAAAGTTTAAAAGCATTAGCTGGATTCTAAGATATTTTATGATGAAATATTTTAAACAAAAAACCTGCTTATGAATTTACAATTTGTTTTACTCCCATTTGATAGGAGGTAGGGGTAAAATTAAATCGTTTTTTAAATTTAGTACTATCAAAGAAATAATCCTGATAATACTGATACATCATTTCGGGCATTTCCCTCATGAATGGCATAAAAATACCCAGAATCCTGATTAAGAACATGGGCAAAATACTGAGCTTTTTATCAGTCTTCATTTCTTTATTGAAAAGATCAAGCCATTCCTGACCGCTGAGTGTGTGATCATCTGTTGGTAAATGCCAAACCTGATTATATGCATCGTTAGTATTTCCTAAAAGCGCGCATGCTTTGGCAGCATCGGGAGTGTAGATGAAGGAATGTTTTTTATTTGCATTAATAAACCAATTGGCATTCTTTCCTTTAATCAGGTTATTGTAAACCACCTGGATCAGATAACTATTTTGATTGCCGGGTCCATAAAAATCGGGGGCTCTCGCAATCAAGGCGTTTATCTTTTTTTCTGCCACAGCTTTCAAAAGCATTTCTGCAATCTCTTTTCTGACCAGGCCTTTTTTGCTCGATGGATTTATCGGAGAATCTTCTGTCATATTGGGTATAGCAGATTTATCATACATATACACATTATCAAAGAAAACCAGCTTAGCCTTATGTTTGATACAGGATTCAATAGTTGCTTTCATCAGCCTGGGCCAATTGTTCTGCCATGCCTTTAAATTATAATCGAATCCCACAACAAGATAGACGATATCAGATCCTTCAATTGCCTTATCAACCATTTTGGCATCGGTCAGGTCAGCCGGAAATAGTTCATCAGAGTCATTAATCTTTTCAGGATTCCTACTTACCAAGCGGATATTTTGAGTGTAATTCAGTAGTTCTTTAGCGAGTAATTTCCCTATTGTGCCGTTTGCTCCGAGTATGGTTTGTTTCATTGTTAATCGGTTAAGAAATTTTAAGCAGCTATTCAGGTAAAGACCAGTTCAGAATTTAGATGAATTGATGTCTGTTTTATTACAATATCAACAGGAAAAAATCCGATAGCTTTTTATCGATTCTTTGTATGCTTTAAAATGAAATCAACAATGGGTTTTGGGTCTTGCAGACTGTGCGGATGGTGCCCAACACCTTTCTTAACAATCAGTTCTATTTTTCCACCTGCAGCGCAATAAATTTCGGCTAGTTTGAGACTGTTTTCTTCAAAAGGTACAACTATATCTGCATCCCCGCAAACACTTATGATGGGGATTTTAGCCTTTGCAAGTTTAATGCAATTATTCAGGGGAATTCCTTTAAATTCCTTTACAGACAATTCAGTCAGGCCATAAGCTTTCAGGCATTTCTCCCAGTCGTTTTTTGATCCCTGGCCTTTTCCCAATCCGCCGGGCCAGCTTTTAATATCACAAACCGGTGCATCAACATAAATACAAAATACCTTATCTGTATTTTCTGAAGCCCAGTTAAAGGCATCCAATCCACCTCTGCTCATGCCTTCGAGTACAGTCTTTTTATTCAAACCGAAGTTTTTGATCAGGAAAGTATAAAAATCACTGAGTCTGTTGACCGCTACTTTATTGCCGTAAAGATCTACCACATCCACATATACTACATGAAAGCCCTGATTTAGTAAGGCGATATCAGTTTGAGGTTCATGAGCCCAAAACTGGGTGCGCCAGATCCAGTTCTTTGAGAGGTTAGGCTTTTTCGGAAAAACAATTTTGGCATCAACTCCATTAAATTTAAACTCTATGATTTCAAAGCCGTTCCATTTGTTTTGGACGGGGCTAATTGCAGTTAAAGAAGAAGAATTATAAATCTGTTTAATTACAGGCTTTAGAGCAGATAATGCAGGAAATACAATGGCCAAAATAATTGTAAAAAACAAAATTGGCACGAATGTTTTCGGGATTAAATTTCTCATTTCTGCTTTTTAATTTCGGTCGTTTTCCAGGAGTCAATTTAGGAATTTAATGTCATAATAAACAGGTCCGGACACTCTGGTCCGATGAAAAACAGCCCCGGGTAAAATAAACCTTGCCGGAGGAGGTATCTTCCGGCTATCCATAATTTGAACCAGAACGCAATTTCTTGCCGGAAATACTCCAAAGGAAAGGGCTGAACCAGCCTATAACTCACAGCTATTGATTTCCAAAATCAAAGCATTTTAACTCCAGAGCCTTGTCTGACTAATTTTACCTGTATTTTTTACCTTCCTTACACCAAACTCAGGTTATTTTAATAAGGTCTTTGTCAGTTCAAGATAGCTTTGCTTATTGTCTTTAACCCAGACGAAATATTTTTTCTGCCAGCTTTGAGTTTTTTCTGCCTGTTTATTTGATACATGTCCCAGGGGGGATAAACCCTGATTCCTCGTTTTCCTCCTTCGCCCTTTTGTGAGATAATTCCCTTACTCAGCAGAACTGATTTTGGAAAAATGAACAGACCGAAATTATCATCTTTTCCAGATGAAATAATGATGAAATCCAGCTTGTCAGAACTATCGAATGGCTGGGTTATCCTTTGTTTATTTCTTGTCCAGATTGTCACAAATTGCCCTGTTTTTAAAGGTGTGATTTTGGATGTGCGATATTCGATTGCTTTTCCTTCCAGTTCATAGGAACATGCACTGTAAGCATTTCCTTCAGTATGAATTGTAAGGTTCTTCAGGACATACCCACACGGATCAAAGACCAATTCTTTAACAGTTTTTAAATCGCTATATAAAATATTAGTTTGCTTAAAGACTTTTTCTACTTCATGTTTCACTGTCTGCTTTTCGTAATCAGAAATGATTTAGTTAATGGATTGAGAATATATAACCTAAATAAAAAATAGATTTTGCCTGGGATCCAATGGATGAAAGGAAGAGTAAGTCTTTTACGATTTCTTAATTCCCTGTGGTGTAAGCTTTTTTAATTTTGTAGTCAAAACCCCAGTTACAGCACCCTCTTTCGCTGGTTTGCTATTCCTGACATTGCTATAAATTTTATACGTTTCTGTTCGTTCGAGATGCTTCTCATCCAAGACTTCAAATTCCGGGAAGTATTCCCTAATAAAATTCCAGTTCATGGTTTGGGGCTCTGTTAATGTTGGCATGGTATGAATATCCACGATCAGTAAAAATAAACCATCATTTTTTAAGGTTCTCTTAATTTCCTTGCAGGCATGTTCCATGTTCTCAACATGATCCAGAGAATTGAATGAACAAATAACATCGAAATAATTGTCGGGAAAGGGGATGTTCTCAACATAGGCTTTAACATAGCTCATCTTATGCTCCTTCGCACCCATTTTGAGATATTGATCTGCCAGTGGATCCATGCCTATTCTCTCTTTTGCCATATCGGCCCATTCTAAAGAACCTCTGGGACCACAACCGATATCCAGAATAGTTTTGTCTTTATAAAATTCTTCAGGGATAGAAAAATTATCGGTATAAAAATATTTGTAGTGAGAATTCTTAGTTAGACTTTTAGAAAACAGCTTAACTGTTTTCCAATAGCATAACTCAAAAAATTCTTTAAAGGATAATGAGCTTGAACCTGCGGCTGACTTTGAATTCATATTTTTTACTGATGAAAGATAGAGACGAAGGTATTAAAAGGATTTGTTTAAGTCAGGCATTACAGTAATTCAACTGCAGGCATACAGCCCCAATCCCAAAAAGGCCCCATTCCCGGAGGCTTTTACATATTTTAGATATAAATCTTACTTCAAATCCTTACTCCATGGCACTCCAGCCATCCCATTCAAATCCCAAACAATCCTTCCTGCCCGGATGGTCATTTCAGCCTGGAATTTTTTAGTTCCTTCCAATTTAAAGCCTGCTGCATCCAGGAATCCAAATTTGCCGTCCAGCACTTTTATCACTGCAATATCTGCAACAGCACCCTCACTCAGGTTACCCAAATCAGGGCGTTTAATAGCAGTAGCTGCACCCCAGCTTGCACGCTGAATAATATCCTCAGTCTGCATGCCCATATTCAGGTATTTCGACATCAGGTTCAGCATGTCCTTCATTCCCGAATTGACACTGTTATGGTGCATATCGGTTCCGAAAGTATCTGGTGCAAGGCCCTGCTTTACAGAAGGCACAGCCTGGTTAAACCAGAAACCTACACCACCATGACCCACATCAAATAGAATTCCTTTTTTACGGGCATCCAGCACAAAGGGGCGGACTTTCCCATTCTCATCTACCACCGGCATACGTTCAGAAACGTTTTCATAGGCGTGGGTAATGATATCACCGGCCTTCATATGGTTCAGCTGATCTTCGAGGGAAAACTCGGTGATATGGCATTCCACAAAAAGGGGACGATTATTGGCATGCGCCAGTGAAGCGGCAGCATCAAATGGCTTCCAGTCCTTACCCGAATAATGACCAATCTTTACACCGACAATATTATCAGAATACTTTTTTATGGTCTCATCTGCTTTTTCAATTTCCAGAGCCTTCATGTCTTCCTGTTCAGCGGCAGTACCCACCATGCCTGGTGCGAATGCATTCAGATAGGCAAGCACACGCGTTCGGGAACGGTCGATGATTTGTTCCTTAAACAGAGGAAAGGTCTTATAACCCGATGTTCCTGCGTCTACCACCGTAGTTATACCGGCGCGAAAGGTAAAATCATCCGGTTTTACACTGGATGAACCATGTCCGAACCCGGGATTCGGCCCGGTGAACACATGGGTATGGATATCGATTAATCCCGGACTCACGTACATCCCGCTTACATCGACCACTTTTTTAGCACCGGCTGCCGGAATATTTGGTGCAACTTTCAGGATTTTGCCATTACTAACAGCAACATCCATTTTTGCACTGATCTTATTTTTAGCGTCAATTACATGCCCGCCTTTCAGCAAAATGTCGATTTCCTGCGCAATTGCAAATTGTGCGGAAACAGACAGGCAGATCGCGAATAATACGGATCTGCCTGTTTGTATGAAATAATTCATGTTCATAATTATTTAGCTAATGGAGCACTCAGGGCATTCAGATCCCAAACTACACGCCCTTTGCGAAGGGTTAGTTCTGCTTCCAGTTTTTGTTTTCCTCTCAATGCCATTCCGCTTGCATCGATGTATCCGAAATCGCCTTCACGGAGTCTGAATACTGCAATATCAGCTTCGCTGCCAACACTCAGGTTACCCAATTCGGTACGTTGAATTACTTTGGCAGGATTCCAGGTTGATGCTGCAATTACATCTGCCAGCGGCATACCTAGGACAAGGAATTTGGAGGCAAGGTTAGCCATATCTTTGAAACCGGCATTCATACTTCCGGTGTGAAGGTCAGAACTTAAAACATCCGGATGGAAACCCTGCTCCATAGCAGGAACCGCCTGGCTCCAGTTGAAACTTCCACCACCATGACCAACGTCGAAAATCAGACCTTTTTTGCGGGCCTCCCATACAAAGGGCTTCACTTTTTTGGTTTTTACATCAACAATCGCCTGTTTATGCTCAATCATTTTTCCATTTTTGTCATATTCCTGATCATAACGATAGGCATGGGTTAAAATATCACCCGGGCGTAAATGCTTTAATAATAAATCTTCAAGAGGTAGGGGAGGAAGTGATTTTCCAAAATCCACCATCACCGGAATGCTGGCGATTCTGCCTGCTTCTACTGCTTTGTCTGTGGGTTCCCAGTCGTGACCGATATAATGTGCAAGTTTAATTCCAACAACAATATCCTTATTCTTTAATGCGATGGCACCAGTTAGCTTGGCATCCATGTCGGTTTCATCCTGCTCATAGGCCTCCGTACCGCGCATTCCCCCTCCAACAATGTTCATGAATGCAAGTACTCGGGTTTTAGAATGCTCAACAATGTTCTTTCTAAACAAATCAATGTTTTTCCATCCCGCACCACCGGCATCTACAACAGTAGTTACTCCCGCACGGAAAGTGAATCCATCTGGTGGAAGGGCATCCAGACTATTGCTTAAGTAATTAGTCTCAGTACCGTGAAATACGTGTCCGTGAATATCAAGAAGTCCCGGGGTTACATAAAGTCCGCTGACATTGACAGTTTTTTTCGCTGAACTTGCAGGAATATCTGCTGCTACGCGAAAAACCTTGCCGTCTTTAACGGCAACATCCATTTTGCTATTGATTTTGTTTTTGGCGTCAATTACATGTCCGCCCTTGAGAAGTAAATCAATTTCCTGTGCCTTAACAGTTGTCGCAAAAAAGGCGATTAGTAATAAAAGCGACAGGCTCTTTGTTGTTTTTAATAAGGTTTGCATTCGTTTAATATTTGGGTCTTAAAATAAATTATCTTGTAATCGCCTGCGGAGAATCCCAGATTGGTCCGCTGACACCATTCAGGTCCCAAACGATTTTACCCGCACGGATGGTTAATTCTGCATCCATTTTCTGTGTTCCTTTCAGAACATTTCTTCTAACATCAGTGAATCCAAATTCACCTTTCTTCACGCTGAATACCGCAACATCTGCTTCTGAGCCTACGCTTAGATTACCAAGGTCTGGTCTGTTGATTACCCTTGCCGGACTTGCAGTTGATTTCTCGATTACTTCTTCTAGTGTAAGTCCGATATTCAGAAATTTAGACATCACATTAGCCATATCTTTCATACCACCATTCATACTGTCTGAGTGAAGGTCGGTACTGATTACATCCGGTTTGAATCCCTGTTTGATTGCAGGAACGGCCTGGCGCCAGAAAAAAGCACCACCACCATGACCAACGTCAAACAATATTCCTCTTTTCTGAGCTTCAAAAATAAAAGGTTTTACTATGCCATTATCATCTACCACAGTCTCACGATCTTTTGGTCCGTAAGCAAATGTATGTGTGAAGATATCACCCGGGCGAAGATGCTCCAGGAATAAAGATTTTATCGAATTGGTAGGCTGATGCTCGCCAAAATCGACCATTACCGGCACTTTAGCTAGTTTTCCTGCTTCAACAGCGCGGTCAACCTGTGTGAAATCACCCCAGTAATGAGCAGCTTTGATACCAACGATAATCTTTGGAAACAGTTTAGTGATCATATAGGAAGTCATCTCAGGGTTGAAATCTGTTTTATCCTGCTCTTCAAAACGTCCGTACATTCCATTTCCGGTGATATTTAAAAGAGCAAGGATTCGGGTTTGTGAACGGTCTATGTTTTGCTCTTTAAAGCGGCGGAAGTTTCTCCAGCCTGATGATCCTGCATCTACCACAGTGGTAACACCAGCCCTGAAGGTAAATGCATCTGCTGGAACAGCGGTTTGTCCGTCGGCAATATATGATCCTAGGTCATTCCCCTGAAATACGTGTGCGTGCATATCTATAATGCCCGGTGTTACATATAAACCACTCACATCCACAGTTTTTTTAGCTGAATTAGCTGGAATATTTGCTGCTACTTTGACTATCTTCCCGCCTGCAATAGCCACATCCATTTTGGCATTTATTTTGTTTTTTGGGTCAATTACCTGACCTCCTTTCAATAAAAGATCAATTTCCTGAGCACTCAGTGACATGCTGCTGAATACTAATAGAAAACTCAGAATGCTTAAAAGTGTAAATTTTGTTTTGCTGTTTCTCATTGTTTATTTAATGTTAATTCTTCTCCAATATAAATCAAGATTTTTAAGGACAGGCATCTCTCTGGAAAATTTCTTTCAAATAATCAGAAAAGGTTCTCAAATTGCCATTTGCTAAAGATTTTAATTCTATAACATGTTTATTACATTTAAATTCAGATAATAAATTAATCGCACACACCCCATATCTATGAAATATTTCCTTTCTTTTTTTCTGCTTGCTGCCACTATTCTGAAGGCTCAGACACCTATTCCAGACAGAGTAAATGGCCTGTCTCAGCTTGATCTTTTTAATGTGAAAATGAAAAGCAATGTTGCCTGCTATCGTATCCCTGCTTTGGTGGTAGCAAACAATGGAGACCTGATTGCTGCGATAGATGAAAGGGGACCTTCATGTGCAGATCTGAAAGCAAATGATAATATTAATATTGTGATGCGAAAGAGCAGGGACAATGGTAAAACCTGGACAGATATCCGTACCATCGTCGATTATCCTTTGGGAAAATCAGCATCCGATCCTTCCTTTATTAACGATAGTAAAACAGGTGCGATCTTCATGTTTTATAATTACATGGACCTGATCAAAGAGAAGGATATTTACTACCTGCATGTTGTTAAAAGTATGGATAATGGTGAGTCCTGGTCGGAACCGGAAGATATTACATCTCAGATCAGTAAGCCGGAATGGCATGGCGATTTTAAATTTATTACTTCCGGGAAAGGCACCCAAACCGCTTCGGGGGTTTTATTGCACACTCTGGTAAATCTTAAACACGGAGTGTTTGTTTTTGGGTCCAGTGACCATGGGAAGACCTGGTTTTTGCGTGATACCCCTCTGAAGCCGGCTGACGAATCCAAAATCATTGAATTAAGTGATGGTTCATGGATGGTCAATTCCCGGGTGAATTCACCAGGTATGCGATACGTGCATATTTCAAAGAATCAGGGAAAAAGCTGGACGAGCAAACCTGAGCTTGCTTTGCCAGACCCGGCTTGTAATGCAGCTATTATACGTTATAAAAGTAAAAACATCAATTGTCTGTTATTTGTGAATGCAGAAAGTAAGGATACCCGTAAAAATCTGAGCATTAAAATCAGTTATGATGAAGGTAAAACATGGAGCAAAGGAAAGACTATTTATGCGGGTTCAGCGGCATATTCTGATCTTGTTGTGATGAAGAATGGAGATATCGGGCTTCTATTCGAGAAGAATGAATACAGTGAAAATGTATTTCTGAGTTTTCCATTTCAATGGATAACAAATTAAAGATAAGGCTGTGCTTTTTACTTCGGGTTCAATATAAAATCTTGCCGGACTGCCAGGCCCTATGAAATACAGCTTAGGGTAAGATAAACCTTGCCGCAGGAGGTAGCTTCCGGCTTACGTAATTGGAAAATAGAACGCCTTTTCTTGCCGGAACTACTCCGGAGGAAAGGGCTGAACTGGCCTATATCAAACAGGAACTGCTTTTCAAAATCAAATTATATTGGCAGCATTACCCAGTCTAACTAATAATGGTGTAAATTAATCTACCTAATATCTGACTCAATTTATTAGTTTACTATTCTGAAATTATATTTGAACCAGACAAATTTATCCTGCTTATTTAAATAGAGTTTAAAATTTATGCTGAAAACAGGCAGAAGGCAACAAAAATATCACAATCGGAACCTTGTTTAATTCTTTCTTTTTTAATTAACTTTAGCTTTGAATCAAACTAATACTTATGGCAATTTACAAACTTCAGGTTAACGGAAAGACCCTGCAGGCTGATGTCGAGGCCGATACCCCTTTGTTGTGGGTATTGCGTGATCATTTGGGCCTGGTAGGAACCAAATATGGTTGCGGCATTGCACAATGCGGATCATGTACAGTCCATGTGAATGGCTCTGCAACTCGTTCTTGTGTTTACCCTGTTTCGGCAGTTGGTACTTCACAGGTAATTACAATTGAAGGATTGTCCGAAAAAGGAGATCATCCTTTGCAGCAGGCCTGGGATGAGATTGATGTGGCTCAGTGCGGATATTGCCAGGCTGGTCAGATCATGACTGCTGCGGCGCTTTTGAAGCAAAACCCTAAACCCAGCATGGATGAAATTGAAGTTACAATGAATGGTAATATCTGCCGTTGCGGTGCATATCACCGTATTCGGGATGCAGTGAAATTGGCCAGCTCTAAAATTTGATCATCATGACAAATAAAACAACAAACAGCAGGCGCGATTTTTTAAAAATGACCGCAATAACAGGGGGTGGCCTTGTACTTGGATTTAATTGGTTCAGTGCCGAAGCCAATGCACCCGTAGTTATTTCCAATTCAGCAATGGCTGCCGGAAATATAGGTTTTAATAGTTACCTTTCTATTGCTACAGATGGTACGGTGACCATTATGTCTCCAAATCCTGAGCTTGGACAGAATATCATTACTTCTTTTCCAATGGTTGTGGCTGAAGAGCTTGAAGCCGACTGGAAAAAAGTGAAAGTACTTCAGGCAAATCTTGATAATAAGTTTGACCGTCAGCTTACCGGTGGTAGTGGCGCTGTTCCGCATTCATGGAAATTACTTCGTAATGCCGGTGCAACAGCTAAATTCATGTTGATTGAAGCTGCAGCTAAAGTATGGTCTGTTCCTTCCTCTGAATGTACCGCAGCCAATAGCTTTGTAACGCATAGCAAAACCGGAAAGAAATTAAGTTACGGTGAACTTGCTGAAGCAGCATCTAGAATTCCTGTACCGTCAACTGTGAAGCTGAAAGACCGGAAGGACTTCAAACTGATCGGGAAATCAGTCAGGAATGTTGAGAATCGTAAAATAGTCACTGGTCAGCCTTTATTTGGTTTAGACTTCTACCGTGAAGGGATGGTTTATGCAATGATACAGCGTCCTGAGCAGTTTGGTATGAAGCTAAAATCGTTTGATGGTTCTATCGCTAAATCAATGCCTGGAATTATCGACGTAGTTTCTTTTAAGAACAATGTAGCCGTCGTGGGTAAATCTACCTGGCAGGTTCTTAAGGCAAGAAAAATGCTTAAGATTGAATATGAAAAGGAGTTTGATCTGGAAAGTACTGAGGATCATGATAAGTTATTCCTGAATTTAATGGATAATGGGCAGGCGACTGTCAGGCGTAAGGACGGTGATGTGGATACTGCATTTAAAAATGCTGCTAAAGTAATAAAAGGCGAGTATCAGTGTCCGTTTATTTCCCACAGTCCAATGGAGCCTATGAACTTTTTCGCTCATGTTAGGCCCGATGGAGTTGAGCTTGTTGGGCCAACACAAACTCCGGCCAGGGCACGTGCAGAAGTCTCTCAATTATTAAAAGTACCGGAAGATAAAATTACGCTGCAGCTTACCCGTTTAGGTGGAGGTTTTGGAAGAAGATTAAAAAATGATTTTGCAACTGAGGCTGCTGAATTATCGAGTATAATCAAAGCGCCGGTAAAACTGATCTGGTCTAAAGAAGATGATATGACCGCCGGTACCTATCGCCCCGCATGCCGCTATCGTTTTGAGGCTGCATTGGATGCTTCGGGTAATCTTACTGGATATAAATTGAGAGGAGTTGGTATCAATTCGGGTAACCCAACAAGGGAGCATAATTTTCCATCCGGGGCAGTTGATAATCTGTTAATTGATTCAGTTGAGCATAAATCGCCAATCACTACTGGTGCATGGCGTGCTCCGATCACCAATTTTCTTGCCTTTGCAGAGCAGGCCTTTATTGATGAAGTAGCTCAGGCGGCAGGTAAAGATCCTGTTCAGTTCAGACTTGATCTTCTTGCAAAAGCTAAGAAATCGCCTGTTGGTGATATTCGTTATGATATCAGCAGAATGGAAGGTGTAATTAAAATGGCTGCCGAAAAATCTGGTTGGGGTAAGAAGAAGGATGTATCGCAGGGTTTCAGTGTTTATTTCTCCCACGCTTCTTATGTTGCCCAGGTTGCTGATGTGATTATGCGTAACGGATTGCCGGTGGTTAAGAAGATCTATGCTGTTTCTGATTGTGGTCAGGTTGTTAGTATGAATGGTGCAAGCCATCAGGTGATGGGTGGTATCGTCGACGGATTGGGACATGCAATGTATAGTAAGTTAAGTTTCAGAGATGGTGCAGCCGATCAGAATAATTATAACACTTACCGCCTGATTAAGATGAAGGAAGTTCCTGAAATTGAGACACATTTTGTGGATAATGGAATTGATCCTACCGGTTTGGGTGAGCCTGCTCTTCCGCCAACAGGGGGAGCTGTTGCAAATGCAATATTCAAGGCTACAGGTAAACGTTTGAGAAATCAGCCCTTTATTGAGGAAGACGTCTTTAAAACAGTTTCTTAAAATCTATAATTTTTAGACGAGCCGGCTGATCAATCAGCCGGCTTTTTTTATGCTTAATCCACAGGAATGTCAATTTATTTTTTAGGTTTCCTGAAAATTTTTGGAATTGTTATTTTAAGCTGAAAATTATAAATAGACTTGAATTATGAAATGTCCAAATTGTCAGACAACCTTACTGATTACAGATAAAAAAGGAGTGGAGATTGATTATTGTCCTGATTGCCGTGGTATATGGCTTGATCGTGGAGAACTGGAAAAGATCCTTGAACGTTCAGCTGAACATTATTCCAGCAGAAGTAATTATGATTCAGATTATAAAAAGTATCAGTATGATCAGAATGATGATTACCATAAAAGCCATCCTCAGCGGAAGAAAAAATCTTTTTTGGATGATATTTTTGATTTCTAGTGTCGGGTAAAAATAAAATTCAAGTTTAATATCAAAATTAGTCCGCCTTTGCGGCGGAAGGGCACTTACTTTTCCCTTCAGCTGGAAAAGTAAGCAAAAGAGCCGCGGCTTCCCGGTATTTGTTGTAAATCCTCACTTAATCCAATTGGTGTAATCCGAGCCGTATCTATGGCAATGATCATTTGAATGGATATGCAACACTTCTCTGGATTACTTAACCGATGTGATTTATGAAAGATAGTGCAAGGATTAAGTGCGCCTTTCCTGCCAAATCCCGGAATGCCGGTCCCTGCAATCGGCAATGCCAGTCCCGCACATGCGGGATGAACGGTTATAAGCCAACGCACTATCCCAAATACCGTTCATATCAAATTGGATGAACCGAAGTACGGTTCTCCCGGTTTTAAACCGGGACCAGTGCCAGCAAATTCATAAAACAGTTTCCCTACAATTCAAAATGCACTGCCGAGCATAGGGATTGCGGATCATATCCGGCATTCCTATTGCACAACCCGCAAGACCAGCGAGAATTGTTTTATGAATGTGGAGGGGCCTTGTGGCCAGAGGCACCTAGGGATTGAAGAAGGCTTTTGTTCCTTTTGGCCTTCAAAAGGAATTCGCCCCCCGGCAATGGAGGGAAGCAAAGCTAAGTGGGATATCTAATTTTGAAATTAGCTAAACTATTAATTTGGAAAGCCTAAATCAAGATGTTCTAAATTTTACTCTAATTAATCGGAGAATAAAAACTTTTCATTCTGAGTCCTGTACTTGTTAAATTATTAAGCCTTTTACTATCAAAAGTATAAAGGCTTTTCTTTTTCCTTCATTTTCAAGGGATATAGCAGAACCTGTTTTTAAAAGCATACCTTTGCAAAATTATTTTCCGGAAGGCCAGTCGCCATGCACCTGTTATCTTTCGCAATTATTTAAACTTAAATTATGAGAAAGATCGTTGATTACAGAAAAGTTTTAGGAGTTGACAAGAATGCTGAATTGCAGGAGTTAAAGACGGTTTATCGCACTTTAATGAAGAACTGGCATCCTGATAAATTTACTGAATCTGCAGAAAGTAAGCTTGAAGCCGAAGAAAAAAGCAAAAGTATTATTGAAGCTTATCATTTCCTGGTAAGCATTGCGCCTGAAACCCGTTTGCAAACTCTTGATGATTATAATCTGACCACTTCCAGTGTTGGTATTGCTGATTTTGAATATCAGGGACAGGTTTTAACCGTAAAGTTTGGTGATGGTAATGAGTATGAATATTTCGATGTTCCCCGTGCTGTTTACATCAAACTGATCAATGCCGATTCTCCCGGCAGGTTTGCCCGCAGACATATTTACAATAACTATATCTACAGAAGTACCAGCAAGCGTGTAGCTATAGCTTGATATTCCTGCCATTTGGGTTTCTATCGATTACTGAAATTGATTTTTTAGCATAACATTAATCATTAAACTCATCGGATGACTACAAGTCATCCGATGAGTTTATGGCTGTTGTACAGTTTAAGCAAGTGTCTTCAGAATGAGCTTTCGTCGTTGAGCTTAATGTTTAACTTAACTGAAAAGAAAATTTCAAAATGCTATTTGAAGAGCATGGTTCTTGTAACCAGAACCTGATGGGGGAGATCATTCTTCAAAACCCTAAGGTCCACCATTTCTGCTATTAAAATTGGGGAAATAAAATTTGCCGGGTCTAAGCTACCAGCCAGGCAAGCTTCACCGGGGAAAAATGGTATAAAATCAGGTTTTTTTGAAAATTTAACTCGAGCCTTCATTAGCTCAGAACTCCGGGACTATTTTCCGATTTAAGGTTAAAATAAGGCTGCCAGAAATAAGATTTCAATCCTGACAACAATGTGTTCAGGCAATGTGCAAAATTTCAACAGAATTCTTTATTCAGGCCTTAAATTGAAACAATGGGTTTTCAGCGCGTTTATTCGGAAAAATTTACATTTTGTTCATGTAATATACCTTAAAACGCATTTTTTCTTCATTTTGTTCGGGAAAATGTTCAATTCCTTCGAGTCCGCTTCGACTGCTGTTCGACTAGCCTTCGACTCGGGTTCGACTCGGGTTCGAGTCTGCTTCGAGACAGATTCCTAACAGATTCGTGACTGATTCGGCAGGGCTTCGACTGGCTTTCGGCGGCAATCGAACAGATGCCGAAGAACTCCGGGAGACTTCCTGAATCAGGTAGGACTCTGTCTCCTTTCTGTCATCCTGCAGGGTGGCAGGATAAGTAAACTAATGCCGAAAACGCCCCGAAATTTTCGTTTTAGTTAAATTAACATAATTTCGAAATAATCATTATAGTTTTAATCAGGTTTGAACTATCAGCTTTCATCTAAAGAGAAGAACTGAGCCTTGAAATTTTACCCGATCAGGTTTCTATTCCCCATTCCCTATTCCCCATTCCCTTATTAAACTAACCATTTATTATTTTTGATCGTATATAGTATTGTTTATCAATAATATTCATAAATTAATACTATGAAAGTCAACAGATTAGGAAAGGGATTTATCCTTTTGAGCTTACTGGCTCTGATCAGCATTAGCGCCTTTGGGCAAAAAAACAAGCTGGAGAAACAGGAACAAATAAAAAAGCTGCTCGAAAGCAGGATTTTTGTTTTCAGTCCGCAATCAGCGACCCCAAGTACCGGTGGCATGATCCAGTTAACCTCAGAGTTTTTTCTCAAGATCAGTCAGGATACGCTGGAGAGTAATCTGCCTTATTATGGAGTAAACAATCAGCCTAGCTTTGGAATAGCAGACAGGCCATTGGAATTCACTTCTTATGATTTTGATTATGAAATGAAAATGATGAAGAATGGTAGTTATGATATCACGATTCGTATTAATGATCCAAGTGATCCCGATCAGCTCAATTTTTCCATTTCTACTTCAGGTTATGCCACTTTACGGGTAACGAGTAATATGCGGCAACCCATATCATTTTATGGAGATATTGATGCTCCCCGGCCTCCCCGAAAGAGTAACAGATGATCACAGAGTCAGTTTTCCGGGAGCTTGCTCTTTCCTTTCCGGAATCAACAGAATCACCTCATTTTGAAAAGACATCGTTTAGGGTTAAGAATAAAATATTTGCTACGCTTGATTTGAAAAATAATTTGGCCTGTATCAGATTATCACCCATAGATCAGGATGTTTTTATTGCTTTTGATAAGCAGATTGTTTGTCCTATTGCCAATAAATGGGGAAAGCAAGGCTGGACACTAATTGAACTAAACAAAGTCAGAAATGATTTATTAAAGGATATCCTCACCTGCGGGTATTGTACAGTGGCTCCACGGAAGCTTGCTGAACAGGTCGGACAATCCAGAAATCTTTAAACGAAAAAAGGCCTGCAAAGCAGGCCTTTTTTCGTTTAAAGGGAATGCAGATTAAATGTAGGAAGTTGCAACACTTACGATTTTCCATCCTTTGCCGGTATTTGACATGTTCAGGTAATTTATTCTTGAAAATCCTTCATATTTCATGGTTACCTTAACAACGCTCTGAGTAGGGGTTGATTCTACAATGCTGAATTCAGTAATACAGTTTTGCTCAACATTCTGAAGATTTTTCAATGAATTAAGAATCTGATTTCTGTCATGATTAACAATCTGCTGACCACGGGTCGAAGTGAATTTTACGTCTTTGTCCATAACTTCACTTAGTCCATTGATCTTACCATGTGCAACTGCATCAATGTAAGCCTTAAGGGCATAGTTGATGTTTAATTTTTCACTTTTGGTATCATCTGATGCAAATGCACTTGTTGATAATACTACTAATAATGCGGCGGCGATAGTTTTTAAAGTTTTCATAATACTTGTTTTTTAGTTTTAATTTTTTTGTTTAGGTGTGTGTTAATATTTTTTTTGTTTGTTTTCTTGATCAAATGTATAACGGATTTCAAAGCCGGTCTATAGCAATTAGGCGGATGCTGGTAAGTTCTCGGTAAACGGCGGTAAATGGTAGGTAAAAGGTTGGGGTGGGATTTTTACCGAGGAAGGAGTTGTAAGTTGTAGGTTATAAGTTGTAAGTTTTAATCTTGGTACACGGGAAAATTCTGCCTTTGAAGCATAAAAGAAATAAAATTTGAGAGATTAAATGCGAAAGCTTAAAGCTTAGGGTCTAAAACTAGAGGCAGGAGATAAAAAATGAATGATAATTTTTGTCTCCAGTCACGGATTGCCTGTCAAATGGCAGGGATGGTGATTGGCAAGGGAAGGAAAGTTAACCGAGACCTATCATTGCATTAATGACAAATTTGACTTTTATAATACATTGCTAATAACTAACAACCAACAACTAACAACCCTCTAGCATCCATGTCCTTCCCCTTCAAGCATATTCCGGGCATGGAATACGCCGGGGAGGATAGCCTCCAGCGATTCTCTTGCTCCATTGGTGCTTCCTGGAAGGGTGACGATTAATGTTTTACCTATAGATCCGGCGACTGAGCGGCTCATCATAGCCAATGGGGTACGCATTTGTCCGAAGCTGCGTATTGCTTCAGTAATGCCGTCTGCATCTCTTTCCAGAATCTCTTTTACTGCACTAACCGTGTTATCCCTTGGGCCAAGTCCGGTACCTCCGGTAGTAAATATGAACTGTATATCTTCTTTCACCCAATCCAGAATTTGCTTTTGTATTGCGTCCTTATCATCCGGGAGTACTTTGTAATGCCATACTTTGGCATTTGAAGTTTCGAGCATGTTGCAAATGAGTTTTCCGCTTTTATCTTCACGCTCACCACTTGCAGTTGAATCAGAACAAACCAAAACGGCGCATACAGCTGAGCTTTCTGTGTACCGGCTTCGGTCACTTTTCCCACCTTTCTTTTCCAGAAGCCTGATATGCCCGATCTCCAGAGTAGTATCAACAGGTTTCAGCATATCGTAAATTTCCAGTGCCGCAACTGAAACAGCTGTTAGTGTTTCCATTTCAATTCCGGTACGACCAATGGATTTAGCCTCACCCTGGATCACTATTCCAGTCCGGTTAAGAATGTCATCATTAAATAAATCGGAGTGCAACTTTCTTCCAAGGAATTCAAAAGTAAAATCCATGCCATCAATAGTTACCGGGTGACAATGGGGCAGGAGCTGTGGAGTAAGCTTGGCCCCCAAAAAGCCGGCTGCACGAGCCACATCAAATAGATTGCCTTTGGGAAGCTTATTTGAATTAATCAGATCAATACTTTTTTCTGAACAAAATATGATTCCTACTGCCCTGGCAGTGCGAAGTGTGATCTGTTTATGACTGATGTCGCGCATTTGGAGTTGAATTTCTTGGTTGTTAGTTGGTTAGTTGTTGGTTGGTTAGTAATTTACCGTTGTTTAGAAATGTACTACTAAAAGTTTAAAATCCTTGAGCGAAATTTCAAATGAACCAGGATTTAGTCCTGGTTCCTGGTTCCTGGCTCTTTGATCCTTGATACTATTTATAGGACATCATAAAATCCCATACTCTCTCAAAAGAATTATAATCCATGTTCAGCCCCTTAACCAATGCCTTTCCCGGAGCCCGGAGGGTTGGATGGGTATGAGCGCCGCCAATGATTTTATAGAGGATCACATCATTTTTGCCTTTATAATGCTGAATTTCAACAGTAGAGTTATCACCTGGCTCAACATCAGGCAAATGTGTGATCTTTGCTTTTTTCTTAGTTCCATTCCTGGCTACCCAATAGGCTACATTTTCATCCCCTGATAATATTACAGGCGTACGGGTCACCTTAATTGTACCACCCTTCCATTTAATGACAGAATCTGCAGTTCCGCTTGTAATGATGATAGGTATAGGTTTGGCTTTTGCAAACTCTTTGGCTACCCCGGGACTTATTGTCGAGACAAAAGGAGCAATTGCCCTGATCTTCTCAGGAATATCACAGCTTAAGCGGTAGGTCATCATTCCACCGTTAGAGCTGCCTGAGAAATAAACCCGTTTTGGGTCTCCTTTAAAATCCCGGATGAAGAGGTCTATTAATGAGCTTAAATAGCCCACATCATTGATCTTGTCGGTTAGAGGGTAGCTTCCACCCAGTTTATCATTCCAGTGTTTTGAGGTCGCATCAGGATAAACAACTATTGCCTTATCGCGCTCTGCCCTTGCATGGTATTGAGGTCCCAGAACATTAACGCCAATCTGTGCACTCGCACCCATCCCGTGAAGGAAAAATACTACAGGTACTTTCTCATAGTTTTCAATCCCGGATGGGATATAATAAATGTATTTTCGTTGCAGGCCATCATAACTCATGGAATCGGTATGCAGACCCTGTCCTGGTGGCGATTGGCCAAAACTCAACTGGCTGAAGAACAAGCTGATAAAAAGGTAAATACATTTCATTTTCAAAGTGCAAAAAATCAACGGAGGCTTGGATAATCAAGTATCAGGAAAATTTATGAAAATTTCTTCGTTTAAGTGTTAGAAATCAACTTTTATCTGTTTTAACTTTCCAAAAAATGTGTATTTTGTTCTGCGAATGAATGTGTGTCTGATTAATTACCGGAATCGAAATTTAATCTAAAAGGCCCCCATCTAACAAATAAATTCAAAAACATAATAAACAGATGAAAATCGGTCTTTTTATACCCTGTTATGTTAACCAGTTATATCCAAATGCTGCGATAGCCACACTTGAGTTACTTCAGAAATTAGGTGCTGATGTTAGCTATCCGTCTAAACAAACCTGTTGCGGGCAGCCAATGGCAAACTCGGGTTACGAACACCTTACTCAATCCTGTAATGATCTTTTCGTGGAAAATTTTTCCGGATTTGACTATATCGTAGCACCGTCTGCGAGTTGTGTGCTCCATGTCAAAGATCATTTGCATTCACATGCTAATGAAGCTGCGGCAACAGAGATTCGGGGAAAGATCTACGAACTGGTAGAATTTCTGACCGATGTTTTAAAGATTGAGAAACTGGATGCCCATTTCCCACATAAAGTTGGGATTCATCAGAGCTGTCATGGCTTAAGAGGTCTTCATCTGGCACAAATGTCTGAGCTTGTTGCTCCAGATTTTTCAAAGCCACGTCATTTGCTGAACATGGTTTCGGGCCTGGAGTTAACAGAACTCGATCGGGTTGATGAGTGTTGCGGCTTTGGAGGCCTTTTCTGTATAGCAGAGGAAGCAGTATCCGTTAAGATGGGTAAAGACCGTATTACTGATCATACAAAACATGGAGCTGAATACATTACTTCACCGGATCTTTCCTGTCTGATGCACATGGAAGGAATCCTGCAGCGAAATAAAAGCAAGGTTAAGATTATACATATAGCAGAAATATTAAACAGTTCATCCATAAAGGCATGAAGAGTACTTTAGATCACGCAGCATTAGCAGAAGAATTTAATAAAGACGAAGAACGTGTCGACTGGCATGATGGTGCACTCTGGTGGATCAGACAAAAGCGTGACCGTTCTGCTCATCAAACCCCGCAGTGGGAGGAATTACGGGAAGCTGCATCAGCAATTAAATCTAATGTGATTTCGAATCTGCACGATTATTTGATTCAGTTTGAGGAGAACCTTAAGAAGAATGGAGTGAAGGTTTACTGGGCATCGGATGCTGAGGAGCATAACCAGATCGTCTATTCGATCCTGAAAGCAAAAGAGATCAAACAAATGGTTAAAAGTAAGTCTATGCTTACTGAAGAATGTCATTTGAACGAATTCTTGGAAGAACGGGGAATTGAGGTAATCAATTCTGATCTGGGGGAATACATACAGCAGATTGATAATGAGCCACCTAGCCATATTGTATTGCCATGTATTCACAAGCGCAAGGAAGAGATTGGGGAGCTGTTTCATGAGCATCTTGGTACTGAGAAAGGCCTGTCGGATCCTACTTTACTGACCCGTGTGGCACGTAAACATCTTCGCAATGTATTCCTGACCCGTCGGGCAGCACTTACCGGTGTGAACTTTGCTGTTGCTGAAACCGGGGAGTATGTTGTATGTACCAATGAAGGCAACGCAGACATGGGTGCTCATCTTTCTGAAGTACAGATCGCATCCATGGGACTTGAGAAGATCATTCCTGAGCGTAAGCATCTCGGGGTGTTTCTGAGGTTACTGGCCCGCAGTGCAATAGGACAACCTATAACCATTTACTCCAGTCACTATAAAAAACCTCGTCCGGGGCAGGAGATGCACCTGATTCTTGTTGATAAGGGCAGAAGCAATTTATTGGCTCGTCCTGATTTCAGGGAGTCACTGAAATGTATTAAATGCGGAGGTTGTATGAATACTTGTCCGGTTTACCGAAAAAGTGGTGGGTTAAGCTATCATAATACGATTTCCGGGCCTATTGGGGCAATTCTGGCGCCAAATCTGGATATGAAAAAGCATGCAGATCTGCCCTTTGCTTCAACACTTTGCGGATCTTGTTCCAATGTATGTCCTGTTAAAATTCCAATCCATGACCAGCTTTATAAATGGCGTCAGGAGATTGTGAAACAGGGATATTCTGCAAGTCGTAAAACTTTCAGTATGAAGGCAATGGCATTAACCCTTTCTTCCCCTGAAATATATAAGACTGCTGGAAAAACCGGACGCTGGTTATTGAATAATGCCCCATTTGCTATCAATAATAAATTCAATCCATGGTATAAGCAACGCGATATGCCGGATAGCTCCCAGCAATCCTTTGGGGAATGGTATGCTAAGAATGGATCTAAGAAATGATTAATAGAATTTGAATGAGTACCAGAGAAAAAATACTGGCTGCTGTAAAAAAGAATCAGCCACCGCTTTCTGCACTTCCGGATATTTCGGTTTTTAAGGTGCATGAAGAAGATGTAGTTAAAAAGTACAGTGAAATGTTTGCGGGTATTGGGGGCTTGCTTGTTTCGGCAGGAAGTCTTGAGACTGTAAAGGACCTGGTCAGAAAGGATTTTGATCAAAGCAAACGAATTTTGAGTAATATTCCGGCTTTAAGTGATGTAGCCGAGATATCTGACTCTGATGCAGATCCTCATACACTTGAGGATGTTGAATTAGCCATTATTGAAGCACGCCTGGCCGTTGCAGAAAATGGTGCTGTCTGGTTGACGGAGGATGTTATGGGACATCGCGTATTGCCATATATTGCCCAGCATCTTGCTGTGATTGTTAGGGAAGACAGCATTGTTTCAACCATGCATGATGCTTATGCAAAAATAGCTACAGAGGATTATGGGTTTGGAGGCTTCATCGGTGGCCCATCTAAAACAGCCGATATTGAGCAGGCTTTGGTGCTTGGTGCTCATGGTCCCTTAAGCATGACCGTTTATCTGATTAAATAATTTACTTCAATACAAATGAAAAACGATTCAATCATCATTCGTGATAATTTAAAAGAACAGTACAGAGATATATACACTGAGGAAGTTTTGCTGGCATTAAACACAATGGCTCATTTCAATAAATCAGTGAAACATTTGATGAATGAGCGGATCAAACGCCGCAATGATCGTCATACAAACAGTAAAAGAATTGAATTTTACGATCCTGAAAGTCTGATTCCGGGTTCCTCAATAAAAGTTAAAGATGCCCGGGAAGGCAGGTTCGAAGGCTCAGTGATTCCGCATGACCTTCAGCGACAATGGATTCAGGGGACAGGTCCGGCAGCGAAGCCAAATGCAAGTCTGGAAAGCAGTATCAGGAATGCAGCTTATGCGCTCTTATCCGGTGCTGATGGCTGGATGTTTGATGGGGAAGATGCCTTAGGACAGATTGCCAGCATGTCACTGGATAATCAGCGAAATCTGAAGCTTGCCATTGCCAAAGATCCGGTTTTCTTAAAAGTGGCCGAGCAAGTTGCTGCTGAGATGAACAGATGGTCGGAAGGATTTCTGGGGCAGGAAATTGTAAAGGACTGGAAAAGCCAGCTTGATTTTACAACAAAGATATTCCGCTGCCGCGGACTTCATCTGGACGACAGGCATATTCGTGATGCCGATGGTGTGGCTCTGGCTGCTTCAATTGCTGACCTTTGTTTATATGTCGTCAATAATTACAGACAATTGCGGAAATCAGGTTCATCCATAGTGTTGTATTTACCTAAAATACAGACTGCCGGAGAGGCTGCTTTATGGAATAGCATGTTAAGCGCACTGGAAGACCATCTGGGCCTTGAAAACGGAACAATTAAAGTATATCTGCTGGTAGAGCAGCTTGAAGCTACCTATCAGCTAATGGAGATCAGAGCGGTTCTGGGCAAGCATTTCGTA
Organism: Sphingobacteriales bacterium 16-39-50; assembly: GCA_002257025.1. Lineage (GTDB taxonomy): Bacteria > Bacteroidota > Bacteroidia > Sphingobacteriales > Sphingobacteriaceae > Daejeonella. The sequence continues at coordinate 95,213 of NCHA01000008.1, forward strand.
GGTTATAATACCGGTCGCTGGGATTATATTAACAGCGTTTCTGATGCTATGGCATGGGATAAAGGTTTTATCAATCCAAATATTGAGTCGGTGACCATGACCTATGGTTATATGCGTAATTATGAAGACCGCGTACGCAGGGCAGTTAATACGCCGGATATCAATGGAAACTGCGCAATCTGGCAGGGAGGTATGGAACCCAACATCCCGGTAGGATCGGCAGAAGGTGTTGCTGCCAGTATGAAAAAAGCTTTGGCCGGTGCAGAGAGGGAGCAGCGTGAAGGTGCGAGTGGAAAATGGGTAGCTCACTGGAAAATGGTGAATATCGTTAGGCCTGTATGGGAAAAAATTGGGGAAGCAAATCAAGTTGGGCGTAAATTCCCGGCTCTGACTTATACTCAACAGGATGCCGACGGATTAATTTTACTCGAACCTGCACCAATTACAATCAGGGGAGCAAGAAATTTACTCAGTGTAGCTATTCAGTATGGAAATGCCTTCGCACAGGGTATGCAGGCAGCTGCACTCAAGGCGGCAGACGATTTCGGGAATGATGATATTCTGTATCTGATGGAAGATATGGCAACCGGGGAGATTAGATTAAGCATTGTATGGGAATGGGTACATAAGGGAGCTAAATTTACTGAAGATGATTCTGCAACGGGGGTCAGGACCGGGGATATATTCACAAAAGAGCTGCTGAGAAGGCTGATGGATGAGGAGTATGAGAAATTGCTGAAAGCGAATAATAAAGATGTGTATGATGCTTCAAAAACAACCACCCTGCCAATAGCAAGAGAGATTGCAGAGATCTATGTTTTCAATGAATTTAAAATTCCATGGTTCATTGACCTGCTCAACATCAATCTGAATAACGAGAATCTTCAGGAAGCTAAGAAAAGAATATCCGATTACATACAGGCCTTTAAAAACGAAGGCAAACGTATCACTGAAAATCCTGATTTTGTAGTATAAGAATAGACCTTTGAATATTTTAGCATAGGGAGATTTTATTATACTAAATCGATATAATTTTAATTAATAGTAAATTATGTTTCGTTTTAAAATCTCTTTTGCTCAAGTTCTTTGTTTGGTAAGCTGCTTGATCATACTGCCTTTTCGATCCTTTTCCCAAACGGAGAGGCCCAATATAATCTTTATCCTTACGGATGATCAACGTTGGGATGCTCTTCGTTTTGCCGGGAATTCAATTATTGTAACCCCCGAAATGGATGCACTGGCAAGATCAGGGACTTATTTCAAGAATGCCTTTTCAACAACCCCGATTTGTGCAGCAAGCAGGGCATCCATTCTGACAGGATTGTATGAGCGAACTCATGGATATACCTTTCAAAAGCCTAAACTTCAACAAGCTTATGCCCGGATAATGTATCCTCAGCTGTTGAAGGATAATGGCTATTATCTTGGTTTTTTTGGAAAATTAGGAGTGAACATTGATAATCCAAAACAATATTTCGATCAGAGTGATTTTTATGATCGTGGGGATTCACCGGATAGACGAGGTTATTTTTATAAAACAATTGATAAAGATACTGTCCACCTGACTAGATACAGTGGTTATCAAGCGCAGCAATTTATTAATAGTGCCCCGAAAGATAAGCCCTTTTGTCTTTCCATTTTTTTTAGTGCTCCACATGGCCACGACTCCTCAAAAAAGCAATATTTTTGGCAGGCAAAGTCTAACCATCTTTATGAAAACACGGTGATACCGCCACCTCTTCTTGCAGATGATAAATATTTCAATTCTTTACCAAAGGAAGTACAACAGGGTTTTAACAGGACAAGATGGAAATGGAGGTTTGATACGCCCGAAAAATACCAAAATAGCATTAAAGGATACTATCGAATGATTACTGAAATTGATGATGAAATCGGTATGCTTCGAAAACTATTGAAAGAACAGGGCCTTGCAGACAATACGATTATTATTTTAATGGGAGATAATGGATATTTTACCGGAGATCGTCAATTGGCAGATAAATGGCTGATGTACGATACTTCAATCCGGATTCCTCTGATCATTTACGACCCAAGAAATAATTATCCTTCAAGCATAGATGCAATGGTATTGAATATTGATGTAAGCAAATCAATTCTTGAATTTGCAGGTTTGAAAGCACCCCAAAATTATCAGGGAATAAGCCTGAAACCTTTTATCCATAAAGGGAATAATTATAACACCGGGAGAAAGTCTATTTTGGTTGAGCATCTTTGGAATTTACCCGATATCCCTTCAAGTGAAGGTATTCGTACAGATCGATGGAAGTATTTTCGTTACCGTTTGATTAAGGCTCCGGAAGAATTGTATGATCTTCGAAATGACCCGCTCGAGACCATCAATCTGGCAGGTAATATGAAGTATAAAAAGGTTATGGATAAATTAAGGAAGCTGTCAGACACCAGTGCAGAAAAGTATAAGTCAGAGAAACTTGTTCCTGATGAACCTGAAGTCGCAGGGATGAAGTTTTAAACGGTCATATTTTATGAAATTCGGAATTGTTTTCTGCTCAATTTAATACTGATAGAATTAATTTGATATGACTTTATTTAGATTTTTAAACATTCAATTTATAAAACAGAATATATGAAGAAGAAATTGCTGACTATTGTTTTTTGTATGCTTCAATTAGCAGTTTTTGCTCAGTTATCAGCAAGGGATATTCTTAAACAAAAAACAGAAAAGGATCTGCAAACGATAATGGCCACATCGCCATCATTAAGCGGTCTGATGGCTGTCGATCTGAGCAGTGGTGAATCCATAAGTATCAACGAGAATGTCGTTTTTACACAGGCAAGTGCAATTAAGATTCCAATCCTGATGGAGGTTTACAAACAGGCACATGAAAAGAAGTTTGCTCTTACTGACATAAAACCATTATTGCCTTCGAATACAGTTGCCGGTTCAGGTATTCTGAATGTAATGGTCGATCCGGTTAACCTTAGTATTCGGAATTTGTGTGTACTTATGATCGGACTGAGTGATAATTCAGCCACCAATACCCTGATTGAACTGGTTGGTATGAAAAATGTAACTAATACAATGCAGTCTCTCGGCTTTTCGAATACCAGATTACAGCGTAAGATGATTGATCAGCCTGCTTCTCTTAGAAATGAAGAGAATATTTCCACTCCTGCGGAGGCTGTCAGGATCATGAAGTTATTGTATGAAGGTAAATTCATAGATAAATCGACTTCTGATGAGATCCTTTCTATCCTCATGAATAATCCGGTTGCGAATAGTAAAATTGCTGATGGAATCTCTGCGAATGTAAAGATTGCATTCAAACCCGGTGGTATGGGAGGGGTGTCTACTGAATGGGCTATTGTTTATTTGTCGAACAGACCCTATGCAATTACCATTATGGAAAATTATAAAACTTCAGCTACGCCATCAAATATTATCAGTGCACTTTCCAAACGGGTGTTCGATTATTTCTCGATGATGAAAGCGACGAAATACGGAGTTTTAATTGAAAATTGACAGTTGACACCCGATAGCTATCGGGTTGACAGTTGACACCCGATAGCTATCGGGTTGACAGTTGACAGTTGACAGTTGACAGTTGACAGTTGACAGTTGACAGTTGACAGTTGACAGTTGACAATGAAAGATAGCATAAAGTATCTGCCAAGCCTGTTGATCTGACGGTCAATAATGATATTGTCAAAAACATCCCTTGAAATACCGGTATTCTCATTTAGCAGGTCATTACCTTCAAAACGCAAGGCCCCAGTATTCCCTTTTAGGAAACGATATTCAGTGTACAATCGCAGTATAGTTGGATTTCTGACTATTCCGTTGTCAAAACCAGAATTAATAGTTTTTCTAAGATCATAACCTAAGGTAAGATCTTTGAAAAAGTAGTTTCTTCCCCGTAGCTGAAAACTCAAACTATTAGTTTGGCGATCCGTAAAATTTGACTGAGAATACTGAGTTTTATTAATGGCATATGAAGTTTCAAGTTCTACATCAATTACATCTTTTATATCAACTTCAAATTCAATTTCCTGTCTTACCATAAAGTTCTTGGCAATATTCTTATTCAGGTCGATAAAGGCTACGTTATTATTCAGGTATGCTGAACCAGAGTAAGTTAGGGTATATTTACGTTCTGCAAATGGTTTACCATAGGAGAAATTACCACGAAGAGAGTAAAACCCATCGGTATTGGTGTAGCTGGTTAGCTGGTTAACTGTATTGGGAATCTGAACCTTTGTGGTTACAATTTTATCCTGGGTTTGACTAAATGAAAGGTTTGCATATAAAACATGCCCCATATTCCAGTCAGACTGATTATATCTTGCATTGAAGGTATGAACGAATTCCGGCTTAAGATCCGGGTTACCGGTAATGGTATTCTGAAGGTTGGAATTGTCTGTTATTGGTTGCAGCTGAAGAAAGCCCGGCTGATTATTACGGCCCCAGTAATTGACATTTAACGCCTGCTGTCTCGAAAATTTATATACCATTCTTGCAGATGGAATCAGGTTAAATGTTCTGTTTTCTGTATTTATTCCCCTGCTCAGATTTTGACCCTTAAGTATTGCAGGCTGAGCGTTTAATCCAAGGGTATAATTGAACTTATCTGCGATATACCTGTAATTTGCACCAAATCTGTGAGTATAAAACTGGTACTCATAATTATTGCTCAGATCGGCGTTAAATATCTGATTTCCGCCAATTACGTCATTGGTAATACGATCTGTTGTAGTACTCGACCGACTGTGACTATAATTGAATTCAACATAAGTTTTGGCCCAGAGAGGTTCCATATAGGTTATATTCGACCAAAGAGAATAATTGTTGTTTGAGTTAGCAATCAACTGATTCTGAATACGGGTTGAGTCACCACTGGCCTGCCTAATTAGGTAATTATTCATCACATTACGGTCATTATCGCCGTTTGAATAATTTAAGTTTCCGCTCAAACTCATATTTCTTCCCTTTTTTGAGAACTTATGATTGTAATAGAAACGAGTTCCCATATTTAAATTCAAGGCATTTGACCCTGATAGATTATTCCTGACGGTGGTGAGGCTTTGCTGGGAAATGTCAGTTACCCCTATATTATCAGAATTGTTTGAGTTATGTGAGAAACTGGGAGAGATTCTTAGGAAATTTAAAGTATCTGGTTTTAGAACGAGGTTTCCGGAGAAGTTATGACTATAATTATCACTGTTATTATCGGAAACTGCATTTTCCAACCTGGTGAAGTTTTCAAGGAAATTCTGCGAAAATGTTTTACTATATGTTGCATTTTTACGGTTATTGAATCTGTATCCTGCATCTGCCGATACTTTTTTACTCCAATCGTTGCGGTAATTCATGCTTGCTGAATTTGTGCTGGTAATTCCATTTGAATTTCCACCCCGCATATTGATATTATTTAGTGTTCCATCAAAGGAAATCTGACGATCACCTCTAAAAGTATTTCCTCTAAGACTAGTATTATACCTGTCTTCGCTTCCAATTCCACCATACATTCGTGCAGAATATCCCCGTTTCTTTTCTTCCAGAATAGTAAGATTTAGTACTTTCTCAGGTTCTCCAGTTTTAATTCCAGTAATGTTGGCATGATCGCCATAGTCATCAATTATTTGAAGATTTTTAATGATATCAGCAGGAAGATTTTTGATTGCTGTAGCCACATCGGTTCCGAAAAAATCCTTGCCGTTAATTCTGATCTTAGTGATAGCTTCACCCTGAGTGGTAACATTCCCATCAGCATCAACTTTAACACCCGGAAGTTTTCTAAGCATCTCATCAACAGCATCGCCTTCTCTTACCGGAAATGAAGAAGCGTTAAATGTAACTGTATCTTCACTAACTTTAATTGCAGTTACTGCAGTTATGACAACTTCATCTAAGGTGTTTGATGATGTTTTCAATTTAATAGGAGGGATTACCAAAGAATTGCCTCCGGATATGGTATACGCTTTCAGGAATGTCTCAAACCCAATAAACGCTGCAGAAAGTGTGAAATTTTGCCATTTTACATTTGGTAAATTGAAATTTCCATCAATGTCTGCAGAAGTTTGAACACTATCCTTTCCATTTTTAAGTTTGATTAGAGTTCCTGTTAAAGGCACACCGGCAGTATCCAGAACACTTCCCTTAACCTGATAATTCTGCGAATAACTAAAAAAGGAGTATAATGCTAAACAAAGGGTGAGGAAAAATCTTCTCATAAAATATTCGTTTCGGGTATATGGTAATTTAAATAGTAAAACCTTTAGATACCCGATGGATATAATAGTTTAAAATCTAAACAGCCGTTTCTTATAATTGCTGCAAATATAATCTTAAGCCCAGTTTAAGCCCTTTTATGTTCAGTATTGTTACAAAGTTTGTACAATCATATTACAATTCGATTTATCTGAGATGTTAAACTATATAAGTGCCTTGATTTGCCCTTGTTTTCAGTTTTATGCTGCTCTTTGCTAAACCTGTCAAATACAGAATTGTTTACGTACCCTTAATGTGTTCTGCCAAATATTTATATCAAAAATAAGACCTGCAATATCAAATAAATTGTATTTTTAGTTCCGGGAAATAGGCTTTCCGGAAGACTCTTTCCGGAGATTTAACCTTGTTTTAGATAGTTTATGAAAAGAAGACAATTCATGTCAAACACGCTTTTGGCGGGTTTAGGAAGTATTAGTGTTAATGTATTCGGATCTGAGCAGCATGCTGCCTATGAAAGCATTGATAATTTAGAGTCAAATGGCCTTGAATTAAACAAGCTTCATGAATTTTATCATGCTGAGATATTCAAACGATTTATCCCGAATATGGATAAGTATGTAATTGACCATCAGCTTGGTGGTTTTATGACCTCCATAGATATTACTAATGGAAAGCAGGCCAGTTCGAATAAGACTGCCTGGTTTGAAGGCAGGGGGATGTGGACCTATTCCTTTCTTTACAATAACATTGAAAAGAATCCTAAATACCTCGAAGTTGCACGTAAATCAAAGGATTTTATTCTGAAACATCTTCCTAAGGACGATAAGTTTTTTACATCTTCTTACAGTAATGATGGAAAGCCTTTATCAGGCCCCGGTGATATTTATTCGAGTTTATTTGTTGCTGAGGGTCTGGCAGAGTATGCCAAGGCTTCAGGTGATAAACAGTATTTTACAATTGCCAAGAAAATTATTTTATCCTGTCTTAAAAGATATGATAGTCCTGATTATGACTATTATGTTGCCTATTTGAATCCGGGTGCAACTAAAATCCCCGGCCCCAGGGTGCTTGGTCATTGGATGGTATTTTTGCGGGCTGCCACTCAGATTTTAGAGAATGGGCCGGATGCAGATATGGAGAAATTGGCAGACAGATGCCTGGACGCTTGCCTGAATCATCATTTGAATCCTCAATATCAGCTGTTCAATGAGGTTCTGAACCACGATTTCAGTCGCCCGGATAATTCATACAAAGATTTTTCGTACACAGGTCATGGTATAGAAATGTGTTGGATGCTGCATTTTGAAGCTGCCCGCAGAAAGGATAAAAAACTCTTCGATCGGATCACAGAAATATTTAAAAGACATGTAGCTGTGGCACATGATGATGTATATGGAGGTTATTTCAGGGCCCTGGATCATGTTGATAATAATATATGGAAGGTAGACAAAGTGCTCTGGCTTCAGGAAGAGGTGCTGATTGGTAGTATGTTCATCGCAGAGCATACCGGAGATGAATGGGCAAAAGAACTCTTTAACGAAACCCTTGAATATGTTCGTAAAAGTTTTGCAAAGCCGGGCAATTTATTCTGGGCTTCGGCAGGCGATCGGTTTATGAAGGATTACGCAAAAATGAGAGCCGAACATTATCATCATCCCCGGCACCTGATGTTGAATCTGCTTGCCTTAAAACGAATGATTAAACGAAATGGTAAACCATCTTGTCTTTTTGGATGATATAGCCAAATTAAATTGATACGATATGAATAATAAGGAATTTTCAAGACGCAAGTTTTTAAAGCAAAATACCCTTGCCGGATTGGGTCTGTTGGGTTCAGCAAGCCTTGCAGGTTCCATCTTGCCCACAGATGCCCGGGCTTCATCTAAACCTGATTTAAAGAAGATTAGCGGCCTGGATTTGAGAAAGCTGCGTGAGCAATATAAGGAGGCATTACTTGGTAAATTTATTCCGAACCTGGGTAAATACGTAGTAGATCATGAACTTGGTGGATTTATGTGCTCGGTGGATATTCTAACCAGAAAGCTGGTCAATACAACCAAACGCGCCTGGTTTGAGGGGAGGGGGATATGGATGTATTCCTTTTTATATATTAATCTGGATAAAGATCCGGCTTATCTTGAAATTGCCCGAAAATCCAAGGATTTTATTTTGAAACGTTTGCCTGCCGATGGCAGCTATTATGTTTCATCATTTACAAAAGAGGGTGAGCCAATTGGGGATACCGAAGGGGATATTTACGGAAACCTCTTTGTAGCTGAGGGACTGGCGGAATATGCTAAAGCGACAGCTGAACCTAAATATTTTGATCAGGCAAAAGAAATTGTTTTGAAAGCTGTACAGCGTTATGACAGACCTGAATTTACTTATAACTACAAAGCAGAAAGCAGAGTAGCAGGTCCACGGATTCTGGGGCACTGGATGATTTTATTGAGTGTTTGTACACAAATGCTGAGGCAAAGAAGTGATAAGGAAATCAGGTCATTAGCAGATCGTTGTGTAGATGCGATTATGAATCATCACCTGAATAAAGATTACAGGCTTTTAAATGAAGCTCTGGCTCATGATATGAGCCCGCTTCCTGATCCTGTAGCCTCTCAGTATGGCGACCTGGGTCATGGTTGTGAAACTCTGGCGTTTGTTATGAATTACGCAGTACTGATTAAGGACGCCAATCTCTTTCACAGGGCATCTAAAGAATTTAAGAGACATGTCGATACCTCCTGGGATGATGTTTATGGCGGTTTTTATCATGAGCTGCCTCATGTTGACAAGAACCTATGGACTCTGAATAAATTACGCTGGGTTCATGAAGAGATTCTGATTGGAGCGATGATTCTGATTGAACATACTGGTGACGAATGGGCAATTAATTGTTATGCAAAGACTGAGGCATATATCAGAAAGAATTATGTTCGTCCCGAGTATGCATTTGTGATCGATAGTGGTGATAGAAAGATGCAAAAGCATACCCAGGTGAGAGCAGAGCACTATCATTATCCAAGACAATTAATGGTAGGTATACTTGCAATAGACAGGATTATCAGCAGAGGCGAGAAGCCTTCTGGTTTGTTTTCATAAAATGCCGCTGACCGGTATATTGATATTGGTTTGTTTTAGATAATAATTATAATAAAGTTACCTGATGAGTAAGAAGATATATGATGGCCAGGCATTTTATAATGCCCCTTTTGTAGTTGATAGTTTTAACGGAATGCCTTACCGCGTTCTGGGTAAATCCGGATTAAAGGGTTCAAATATAGGATTGGGAACCTGGAAAATGGGATATCCGGAAAGCGGGGATGGCTCCCGGATCGATAAGAAAAATTCGTTTGATATTCTTGACAAAGCAATAGACCTTGGGGTTACTTTTTGGGATACTGCAAACAGATACAATAATGCCTCGGGAAATTCGGAACGGATTATAGGGAAGTGGTTTAAGAAAAATCCTGAGCAAAGACGCAATGTGGTTCTTGCGACTAAAATGGCCGGAACAATGGACGGATTAAGTCCGAATCATTGCGGACTTTCGAGAGGTAATATCATGGAAGCAGTGTATGCCAGTCTCGAAAGACTTCAAACTGACCATATAGACCTGCTTTATTTTCACAGATTTGATGGAATTACCCCTCCTGAAGAAAGTCTGACTGCAATTGAAGATCTGGTAAAACAGGATCTGATACGCTATTTCGCTGTGTCAAATGCCACTGTTGATATACTTAAAACCTACCAGGCTGTTCAGTCTCAAATGTCAGTAAGAAGCCGGATACTTGCTGTGCAAAATCAGTTTGATCTGCTCGATGGAGAAGCTGCAGATGATAAAGGTGTTTTGGACTATGCTTCAGAACAGGGAATATCCTTCATCGGCTGGAGTCCAATGGCAAGGGGCCTGCTGACGAACAGATACCTGAATCCTGTAAATGTCGGTCCCGGCGACCGTTTATTCGATGAGGGCGACCTGAAAGAAAAAACAAGCCCCGAAAATATGACTAAACTACATGCGCTTGCTGCTATTTCTGATGAAATGGGAGTTGAACTCAGCCAGCTTGTTATGGCTTATATGCTAACAATGAAGGGTATGGGGCCAATCATCCCATCTTCCTCTAGTGTGAAGCAACTTGAGTCTAACGCAGCGGCAGGTAAACTTGTTCTTACTGATAAACAAATTGCCAGGGTAAAGAAAATTGTAAACTATTAAAGAAATCCAAATGTCCAGTTTCAAATCTATTCTTGCTGCTTTTTCTTTTTTATTTCTGACAGCACACAGCGGTTTTACCCAGACTAAAAAACTAGAGCAGGAAGCCCGTTCTGCGATGTTAGCTGCAACCCGATTTATGGTAGAAAAGGCAAGTGTGAACGGGGGCTATGTGGCTCATTACCTTCCTGATTTCTCACGCCGCTGGGGAGAGCTTGAAGGATTTAAAACTCAGGTTTGGGTACAGGATCCCGGTACAGTAAGTATGGGAAATGTGTTTCTCGACGCCTATAAAGCAACCGGAGATGAATATTATTATACGGCCGCTGAAAAAGTTGCCTCTGCTTTGATCTGGGGTCAGCTACCTGAAGGTGGATGGAATTATATGATCGATTTTGCCGGAGACCGTTCTTTAAAACATTGGTATAACACTATTGGTAAAAATGCATGGGGTTTTGAAGAATACTATTATTACTATGGAACATCAACTTTTGATGATTCCAATACTTCGGGACCCGCTTCTTTTCTTCTCAGACTTTACCTTCAGAAGATGGACAGCAAATATAAACCGGCAATTGATAAAGCTATTCAGTTAATAATTGACAGTCAGTATCCGCTTGGCGGATGGCCTCAGCGTTTTCCTCTAAAAGATAACCACCCTAAAAATGGCAAAGAGGATTATTCCGCATATTATACATTTAATGATGAAGTGATTTCCGGAAATATCGATTTCCTGATTCAGTGTTATATAAACCTTGGAGAGGAACGTTTCCTGGATCCGATTCGCCGCGGGATGAATTTTTACCTGATTACTCAACAGGGAAATCCGCAGGGTGGCTGGGGACAGCAATATAATATGGATCTGCAAGTTGCACATGCCCGTAGTTATGAACCGCCTGCACTTATGCCTGGATTTACCTATACACATGTTTTGCTCCTGATGAAGTATTATCAGTTGACAGGTGATAGAAAATTTCTCGCTCGTATTCCGGATGCAATCCAATGGCTTGAAAGTTGCCGCTTGCCTGCCGAAAAAAGCCTTGGAGGGACGCGCACCCATGCAACATTTATTGAGATTGGAACCAATAAAGGGCTTTATGCTCACCGCAAGGGTACAGGAGTGAGGGATGGCCATTATTGGTGGGATTATGATGATAATAACCTGCTTGCACATTATGGAGGGAAAACCAATATCAATATTCAGTTTCTCAAAGATGAATACCAACGGGTAAATGCGCTTTCAGCTGAGGAGGCAACAAGGAATTCCCCATTAAAAGCAGGAATGATTAAAGATGGAACTTTACCTCAGACTCAGTTTCAGACAACATCTTCCAGCGGCATGGTACCTGATGATACCATAGTATCGGGTATAATTAAAGCTCTGGATCAGGATCGATGGCTCGTAAAGCATATTCAAATCAGCAGACCTTATTCGGTTTTACCGGATGGCTCGGAAATGAACACTGCGAAACTTAGTGATGAAAATGGGAAAGGTATTGTCGATTCATCGGAACAGCAATATATCTCCACAAGAGAATATGAAAAGAATATGGGATTATTAATCAGATATTTAAAAAAATAAAACATTCTGAATGAAATTCAAGACTCAGTTTCTGATAGATCATAGGAATCCGGTAATCAGAACCGGAATGCTGCTCTTGTTTATTGCTCTTGTAATAATATCTTGCTCCAAAATTTCCAGGACATTGCCAGCCGGATTACCCGATAATGGTGGCTTATTCCTTCCTGATAAGTTCGAAGCGCTGGTTGTGGTAGACAGCATTGGTAAAGCCAGGCATCTTGCAGTGAATGATAACGGAGATATCTATGTCAAATTAACCTTTAACCGGGCAATGAAAGGTTCTGGCGGTACTGTAGGATTGCGTGATTTAAATAAGGACGGCAGGGCCGATTCAATTGTTTATTTTGGTGATTACAAGGATATAGGCGGCTCTGCAGTTGGAATGACCATTCATGATGGTTATCTCTATACCAGTACTGTTAATCAGGTGCTTAAAAATAAACTGACTCCTGGTCAATTGGTTCCTGAAAGTAAAACAGAGGTTGTTCTTACCGATCTTGATCCAAATGTTGCTAGAAACTGGCATACAACCAAACCTCTAGCATTTGATCGTAAGGGTTATATGTATGTTCCTTTTGGCACACCTTCGGATGCAGGTCAGGATATTACAAAATACGGTCCGATTGGAATACCTGGTGGTAAAGGTTTAGATCCATCACCTGAATTGGAAAACCATGGTGGGATCTGGAGGTTTGATGCTTCCAAAACAAATCAAACCCAAAAGGACGGTTATAAATTTGCAACAGGAATCAGGAGTGTTGTTGGTATGGTTTGGAGTCCGCTTGATGATAATTTGTATGCTGTAATGAATGGTATTGATAATTTTCGTACCATTTTTCCTGATCTGTACACAGCATGGCAGGCGGCTGTTCTTCCATCTGAGCCACTGCTTAAGGTTACAGAAGGCTCTGATTTTGGCTGGCCATATGCCTATTATGATCACATGTTAAAGAAAAATGTCCTGCAGCCCGGTTATGGAGGTGATGGTAAGATTATAGGAAGGGCCTCAAAATTTGATGTTCCTGTAATTGGTTTTCCAGGCCACTGGGCACCAATGGATGTGATGTTTTATCAGGGCAATCAATTCCCTGAGCGTTATAAACAAGGAGCTTTTGTCGCATTTCATGGTTCAACCGATCGTTCACCCTATCCACAAGCAGGCTATATAGTATGTTTTGTACCCTTTAAAAACGGAGCACCTACCGGTGAATGGGAAGTGTTTGCTGATGGTTTTACCGGAGTAGATACAGTTGTAAATACCAGTGATGCTGTTTATCGCCCAATGGGACTTGCCACCGGACCTGATGGTTCTTTGTACATATCTGAATCCAATAAAGGAAAAATCTGGAGAGTAATGTATAAAGGGGATAAAAAGGAGTTTAGTGAAAAACAGCTTGCAGGTATGGAACTCAGAAAGAGCAGATCCTATATAAAAACACCGGATGAGCTGAAGGATAATTTGCACAGAGGCGACCGTCTGGCAGGAAGTATTTTATATAATACCTATTGTGCATCCTGTCATCAGCGTGATGGCAAAGGCGATAACAGCCGCTTTCCTCCGCTTGCCGGATCTGAATGGGTAACTGGTGATAAACAGAGACTGATCAGTGTAATCTTAAACGGACTTGATGGTGAGATTACCGTGAACGGGCAATCCTGGCAGGGTATGATGCCAGCACATGCTGAATTCCTGGATGATCACGCCATTGCATCCATCTCAACGTATATCCGCCAGAGTTTTGGGAATAAGGCCGGACCAGTCAGCAGCCTTGAAGTTGCCGAAGTAAGAAAGAAATCCGGGAACTAATACTATATCAGTTATTTACCACTTTATTAAGTGTACATTAATCATTTAAAATAATAAAAAAACATGAAATCAATCATTTTATTAGGGTCTCTGCTCATTTTCGGATTGACATCCTGTGTAGGCACTATCTCAACAGACTCATCAGAGACAAAAAAAGCTAAATCTGAGCGCAAAATAATTATGCCTGAGGGTTATAATCGCGGACTCCCATTTACGCCCGGTATTCTTGTTGACGGAACTCTTTATGTCGCCGGATTTAGCGGTGAAGATGCCAAAACCGGTACAATTCCTGAAGACTTTGAAACAGAAGTTAAACAGGCATTGGATAAGATCGGGGTGATTCTTAAAGAAGCAGATATGGATTATAAGGATGTAGTTTCTGTGCAGGTTTATCTGACCGATATGGAATTGTTTGAACGAATGAATACAGTTTACCGTACTTATTTTGATGAACCACGGCCAACCCGGTCAATAATGGGGATTAAAAGCCTTATCGGTCCTGCAAGAATTGAAATCACTGTTACAGCCAAAAAATAATAAAATAGATATATATACCTATGCAGGATTTTTTTTCTGCAAAATTTAAAAAAATACTTTTTATATAAAATGAAAATTAATATATCAGAGAATCCGGTTGAGTTAGGAAAAGTGTCTGCTTCTGCAGCGATTGAGGGAATTAATAAAGCTATTGCAGAAAAGGGACAGGCTAATGTAATTCTTGCAACAGGCGCAAGCCAGTTTGAAACATTGAAAAACATTGTACTTGATAAAAGCATTGACTGGTCGAAAGTGGTTATGTTTCACCTGGATGAATATATTGGATTACCGGAAACAGAACCGGCAAGTTTCAGAAAATATTTAAAAGAACGCTTTCTTAATCTGGTTTCTCCTTTAAAAGCCAGTTATCTGGTAAATGGGGAGAATGATCCGGAAGCAGAGTGTAAGCGATTAAATGAGATCATTGCAGCACATCCGATCGATGTAGCTTTAGTAGGGATTGGTGAAAACGGGCATCTGGCTTTTAATGATCCTCCGGCAGATTTTGATACTGAAATGCCCTATATTGTTGTGAATCTGGACGAAAATTGTCGTCTACAACAGTTTAATGAAGGTTGGTTTAAGACAATAGAAGAAGTTCCGAAACAGGCTATCAGCATGTCAATCAGGCAGATATGTAAGTCAAAGATGATTATATGTTCAGTCCCGGATGCCAGAAAAGCCGAAGCTGTCAAAAATTCCCTGGAGAATGAGGTAAGCAATAATTTCCCTGCCAGTATCCTGCAGACTCATGGCAATTGCATTTTTTACCTTGATAAACCTTCAGCAGCCTTACTCACAAAAACTATTAATACAAAATGAAACGCAGAGATCTGATTAAGTACCTATCCGTGGCTCCTTTAGCCGGCGGACTTAGCGGTGTTCCTTTTAATACAGCTCAGGCAGGCACAAAAGCCCTTGCAAAGCGCGATCTGATCAAAGAATTGGGTTTGCGGACCTTTATTAACGCATATGGAGTATATACTACCCATACAGCTTCTTTGATGCCTGATGAGGTTATGGCTGCTATTCAGGCTGCCTCAAAAAAGTATGTATTGTATAATGATCTTCAGGATAAAGTTGGAGAAAAAATAGCCGCTATGTGCCATTCTGAGGCTGCTATGGTTACATCAGGCTGTTGGTCAGCACTCGTACTTGGAACTGCCGGAATTTTAACCGGAATGGATAAAGCTAAAGTTGCATTATTGCCTGACGTTTCAGGCTTTGAAAGAAACGAGGTTATTCTTCAGAAAACTCATAGTGGGTCATACGATCATGCACTGACTAACACAGGTATAAAACGCGTTTTTGTTGAGACAGTAGAAGAAATGGAAGCTGCTATTAATTCAAAAACTGCGATGACCTGGTTTTACAATGAAGCAGATCCATGGGGTAAAATAGGCCATCAACAATGGCTGGCTCTATCTAAAAAGCATAAAATACCTGCAATGATTGATATTGCGGCCGATGTGCCTCCTGTTGAGAACTTATGGAAGTTCAATGATATGGGTTATGATGTGGTTTGCGTTTCTGGTGGAAAAGCCATTCGCGGACCGCAGAGTGCCGGTATTTTAATGGGCAGAAAGGAAATTATTGCAGCTGCCCGACTAAGTGCGCCTCCGGGAGGAGGAAATATCGGCAGGGGTATGAAGGTGAATAAGGAGGAAATATTCGGGATGTATGCGGCTCTTGATCGTTTTGTTAATCTGGATCATGGGAAAGAATGGCAGATCTGGGAAGACAGAGCCAATGTGATCCTGAATGCAGTGACCAAAGTGAACGGCGTTAAGGCTGAAATTTTTGTACCCCCAATAGCTAATATTACTCCAACACTCAGGATCTCATGGGATCAGTCTCTGATTAAGTTAACTCCGAGGGAGATGAGTTTAAATTTGCGCAATGGTGAGCCATCTATCGAAGCACCAAAGAGTATCAATGATGCGATGATTCTTTCGGTATGGATGATGCAGCCGGGAGATGAAAAAATCGTTGCAAAGCGGTTCACCGAGGAACTAATGAAAGCCAGAGTTTAAAAGTCTGGCAATTTTTAATTTTTAATTTATACTTCATGCTACGTAAACTACCCCTGCTTTTATTGGCAATATTATTCATTTCAAGCGCTGCTGAGGCTCAAAGACCCTATAGAATACTTATTAAGGATGGTCATGTAATTGATGCAAAAAACAACATCAACGAAAAAATGGATGTAGCCATTCAGGAAGGAAAAATTGTGAGGGTTGCAAAGAACATTGACACCGCCCTTGCTGTACAGGTAGTAGATGCTGCTGGGATGTATGTTACTCCCGGACTGATTGACCTCCATGCCCATGTTTTTTATGGTTTTGACCCTGACAGTTATCTTAGTGGGGGTACGGTAGCAGTGCTTCCTGATCAGTCGACTTTCCGCTCGGGTGTTACTACCGTTGTAGATGCCGGAGGTGCTGGCTGGAGATCCTTCCCAACATTCAAGAAGAATATTATTGACGTTTCAAAAACCAGGGTTCTTTCTTTATTAAATATTGTAGGAGAAGGAATGAGGGGAATCGAAAAGTATGAACAGAATGTAAGTGACATGGATGCAAAGAAAACTGCTGAAGTGGCACTGGCAAACAAAAATGATGTTGTGGGTTTTAAGGTTGCACATTTTACAGGTTCTGAATGGACCCCGATCAGCAGAGGAGTAGAGGCAGGCAAACTGGCCAATATGCCAGTGATGATTGACCTGAACACACTTTTTATATCTATTGAGGAACTTTTTACAAAATACCTCCGTCCCGGGGATATTTACACTCATACCTTCATCCAGTCCTCAAGAGGGGTAGTTGAGCCCATAGTTGATCTTAAAACAAAGAAGTTTAAACCATTTGTTCTGGAAGCACAACGAAAAGGGATCATATTTGATGTTGGTTTCGGTGGCGGAAGTTTTAACTTCAACCAGGCTTTGCCGGCACTAAAAGCCGGGTTTTATCCTAATACAATGGGAACAGACTTGCATCAGGGCAGTGTGAATGGAGCTATGAAGGATCAGTTAAATGTTTTGTCAATATTCATGGCGATGGGAATGAAATTTCCTGATATGATCAAAGCCAGTACCTGGACACCGGCACAAGTTATCAAGCGTGAGGAACTTGGAAACCTTTCTGAAGGATCGCTAGCGGATGTAGCTGTTTTAAGTATCCGCGATGGTAATTTTGGCTTTAGGGATGTAGCCGGAAACAGATTCGATGGCAAACAGAAGATCGATTGCGAGTTAACTATCAGGGATGGAAAGATTGTATATGATTTGAATGCAATAGCCGGCCTGATCAATCAGTCTAAATAAATACTATTTTCTTTAGATTGTCAATTGCGAATGCAGTGCCTTGTCATTTCAAGCGCAGCACTTTGTCATTGCGCAGCGCGGCAATCCCCTAAGCTTCATGCATGGGATTGCTTTGTTGTGCATCCTTGCATTGACAGTTAAATTACTTCGTCTCGTGTGACTGCTTTCAAAATTATCAGTTGAATGAACTGATATTTAATGTTGAAAAAAAATAATATATTTTTTTTGGATTTTCGGGTACGTAAACGTAACTTACATTTAAATACTAAACATCATTAGAAAATAGATTCCTTAGTGAAGGATACTTAATTCAGTTTATTGTTTGATTAAAGATGGAAAATTGACTGAATATGTCTTTATAACCATTGATTTTTGAGATTTTATTGAGCTAAGAGATTTAATTGATTTTTTGATGGCTATTTGTTAAATTTATTAAGCTATTTATAGTTTAGATTAAAAGGCTTCGATTTTTAATAAATATTCAATGTGCATCTCAGTGCAGCTATATCTGTATAGTTTTGAATTATTGTATTGTTTCGAAAGATAGTAAATGGAAAATATTAACCCGGAAGTTCAGGATGACAGAATACTTTTACTGCAATTGCAGGAAGGTAAGAGGACTGCCTTTAATATTTTGTATAATAAATACTGGGAACAAACCTATTCAAATGCTTATAAACGTTTGAGAGATGAAGATCAGGCTAAGGATATTGTGCAGGAGATTTTTGTGAGTATTTGGGTGAACAGGCATAGCCCAATAAATAATTTACCTGCATATCTAAGCATATCAGTCCGTAATCAGGTATTCAAACTGGCGGCAAAGAGTAAAAACTTAACACCTTATCTGGAAGTTTTTGACAATATTCCAGCGCAGAATGAAAAGGCAGATTCTAATCTTTTGTGGCAGGAATTCTACCGTTCCTATGAGAAACTACTCTTGACACTGCCTCCCAAAAGGCAGCAAATATTCAGACTTCGTTTTCACGATGATATTCCTACAAAGACTATTGCCAGTCAGATGCGGATTTCAAGAAAAACTGTTCAGAATCAGTTAGGAAAAGCAATAGAACAATTGAGGGTTTTCTTTTACTAGCCTTTCTCAGACTTCGAAATCACCCGGGCGTCCGGAATTCGATTTCGTCTTCACCTGGGCAAAGGAGAATTAGCAAATTTGAGAATTAGTAAATTAGCAAATGAAGGGGAGATTTGTCATTGAGACGATTTGTCTATTTGTTAATTGTTCCCTCTTATAGTTGTTCTCTATTCCACAAGCAATTCACATCACTTGCCTGGTGCAGGGATTTTAAAAATATTTTAATCTGTAATGGGACATTCTTATACAATCTGGTCTATGATTTAAGGTAAGTATGATTTTGCTAGATGGACAAGAAATATTTTTCTGAATTATTAAACAAGTACTTGAAGCATGAAGCCTCTGAAGAAGAGTGTGATCTGCTGATAAAGCATTATAATCTGTTTGATTCAGAGCCTGATATTTTTGATAAAATGTCTCAAAATCAGAAAGATGATATCAGGAATGAAATTGAAAACAAAATTTGGGATGAGATCTGTGATGATGAAATTAGTCCGAAAGACGTTTCTTCTTCAAACCATCGGATGTGGATCAATTTTATATCTTTTGCAGCAATATTGTTGATTATATTGAGTACAGGGTTTTATTTTTTCAGGAATGAACATGTCAAACCTGCTAATGCTATTTCCCGACAGATAACTATAAAAGAGAACAGGTTAATACAGCTGCCCGATGGAAGTACAGTTATCCTGCGTCCGGGTGCTAAACTGAATTATCCTTCTTCCTTCGATGGCCTTGCACTAAGAGAAGTTTATCTTGATGGGCAGGCTTATTTCGACATTAAGCATAATTCCCTGAAACAATTTATTATCCATACTGGTAAATTGAAAACAATAGTTCTTGGGACTGCCTTTGAAATTAATGCATGGTCTGATAATTCGAGCATTCAGGTAACAGTTAGCCGGGGTAAGGTTAGGGTTGAAGATCAGAATAATAGAACGATAGGAATTATCACACCAAATCAGCAGATCACCTATGATAAAGCCAGTAAGAATACTGTTCAAAAAGTGGTAAATGCTCCTGAGTATCTGGAGTGGAAGGAACAGGATTTGTTATTGAGTGATGTAACCGTTGCTGAAGCTGCTAAACTTTTGGAGAGTCGCTATAAGGTGGAGATAATTATTTCGGATGATAGTGTCAGATCCAAGCGCTTTACAACTATCGTCAGGAAAGGTGAAACTCTTGACCAGATTTTAAAAAGTATATCTGAATTTAATGAAGCTGTTTATCATTATGCTGCTGATAAAACGTCAATTATTATAGACTCTAAATAAGAAACCGTTTTGAATAGTAATATTATAAATATTAAAAAATTAAAAACCAGAATTATGAATTTCGACCTACCGCCATAAAAAACCCTCTGAAATCCTGTATGAACAGTATATTCAGAGGGATAATTGTTGTCCGACTGCCATCGTACACCAATTGCTGTTTTAAATTCTGTCTTCTAAAATTAGAAGCCATTTCGATAAATTTAAACCGATGTAAAATTATGAATATTTTTACACTTCTTGCTGAAAATCAGCAAAAACCGCGTTTTGCCTATTATTTAAGGCAACTTTTTGACAAATTATTAATGATAATTATGCAACTGAGATTAGCATTTTTTATTGTTTTAACAACTTCAATTCAACTATTTTCGGCTCCGCCGGTAAAAAGTCAGGCAATTGATAAGGTTGAAATAAAACTTGAACTTAAAAACGAGTCTTTGGTGAAGGCTTTTCAAAAAATTGAGAAGCAAAGCCAATTTCAATTCATGTATCGTTATGCTGATGTAAAAGATATTAACAAGTTGGAGTTATCTGCAGAAAAAATGTCTGTCTCTGATATTTTGAAAGAATTGTTATCCAATACTTCACTTGATTTTAAGCAGGTAGATAACAGAATCATGATTGTCAATAATCTAAGGGGAGGGAATGATGCAAATACCAGTAAATTGGATAATGCAGCTACCAGCCTACTTGATATTGTTGTCAAAGGCCAGGTAAAAGACGATAAGGGTGAAACTCTTCCGGGGGTTAGCGTTATGGTAAAGGGTAGTGCAAATGGTACTTCAACAGACATTAACGGTAATTATTCAATTAATGTTCCTGACAATTCTACTTTAGTTTTTACCTATATTGGGTATGTTACTCAGGAGGTTGTAGTAAACAACAGAAGTATGATTAATGTTACTTTAGCTACTTCTGCAACTTCATTAAGTGAAGTCGTTGTTACCGCATTGGGAATAGAAAGAGAAGCAAAATCACTTACCTATGCTACACAGGGCGTAAGTGCCAAAGAACTTACTGAGACCCGCAGTTTAAATGTGGTTAATTCATTACAGGGCAAGGTTGCCGGTATGACAATTGAATCGGCAGGAACTGGTCTGGGTAGTCCATCCCGGGTAGTATTGAGAGGAAATCGATCTCTAACTGGTGGTAGCGGACCATTATATGTGATCGATGGGGTACAAATGAGCACTGCTATCTCGAATATCAGCCCTGATAATATTGAGTCAATCAACGTATTAAAAGGTCCAAATGCAGCTGCATTATACGGTAGTGCTGCACAAAACGGAGCTATTATTATTGAGACCAAGAAAGGTAAAGCTGGGTTTGTTCAGGTTAGTTTAAATGAAACTTTTATTGCGGGTTCACCTATTCATTATCTGGAACCTCAAAATGAGTATGGACAAGGAGTTTCAGGTATATATAATGCTACTGCTGAAGAGTCCTGGGGTCCTAAAATGACAGGTCAGATGGTTAACCATTGGTCAAATGCCCCTGGTAAGGCGGGAACGCAATATGCCTTTCTTCCACAACCCAATAATTTTAGAGATATTTTTAATACATCCCAATATGTAACTCATAATTTTAATGCTTCTGTAGGTTCTCAAAACACACAGTCTGCATTTTCATATACACGTGAAGAAGCCAAGGGTTTGGTTGATAACAATGAATTGCGCAGACATAATGCTTCGGTAAGAGTAACCAGTCAGTTAAGAAAATGGCTTACTCTGGATACCAAATTGAACTATATCCGCAATGAAATAGATAATCAAAGTGGAACTGGCGATAATGCTGCCAATAACCCTTATATGAATATTTATCGACTTCCAAGGAATGTTGCATTTGAAGATTTGCGACAGTTTGAATACACTGATCCCTTAACCGGTAAAAACAAACAAAATTTTTGGTCTCCGGGTTCAACTATTGGAAGAAACCCATATTGGATTTTGAATCGAGTTTTAAATTATCAAACTTCGGACCGCTTACTTGCGATGGGTTCATTGACTATCAATTTCACAGATAAGCTTAAGGTAATGGCACGTACTTCATTCGATGGGGGTTCCAATACTTTAGAACGTAAAGCATGGGAAGATTCTTATGGTGGAGGACAGGATAATTTTGGAAGTTATAGTGGATCCATTGGAGGACCAAGTGGAGTTTGGAATAGTG
The DNA here is from genome assembly GCA_002257025.1 of Sphingobacteriales bacterium 16-39-50. Taxonomy (GTDB): domain Bacteria; phylum Bacteroidota; class Bacteroidia; order Sphingobacteriales; family Sphingobacteriaceae; genus Daejeonella. The sequence continues at coordinate 117,415 of NCHA01000008.1, forward strand.
ATGCAATCATTTCTTACAATGATCAAATAACAAAAAACATAAATGTTTCGGGTTTAGTTGGAGCTAATCTAAGAAAGCAGGATGGTTCTGGAAGCATTGCAACCAGTACCCAGGCAGGACTAACAATCCCAAATTTCTTTTCCCTTGCAAATACTTCATTGGTAGCCGGCTCATTTACCCCAAGTACCCGGATGGAGTCGCAATCTTTGTATTTTTCGGGAAATTTTGGTTGGAAAAATGTTCTTTATCTGGATGTGACTGGTCGTAATGACTGGAGTTCAACATTACCGGCCAATAGCCGTTCCTACTTTTATCCATCAGTTGGTTTATCAGCAGTAATTTCTGATATGATTCCTTCTCTTCCTTCAGCATTGTCTTATGCAAAATTAAGAGCATCCTGGGCTAAAGTTGGAAATAGTGCAGATCCTTATCAGTTAAGCCGTTCGGCTTTATTTAATGGTAACGGGGGAAATAATGGCTTTATAATTTTGGGTAGCGTTTTACCAAATTCGGAACTTAGACCTGAAACTACTGAGGGATATGAGCTTGGATTGGATCTACGCTTTTTTCAGGGTCGATTGGGTTTAGATTTAACAGCTTATAAAACCAATACATTTGATCAGCTCTTTACCATTGCATTGCCTTCAGGTTCAGGTGCTGCTTCATTCTTTACGAACGGTGGCGATGTTCAGAACACAGGTTTCGAAGCAATTATTTCGGCAACTCCTGTGCAAACAAAACGTGGATTCACCTGGGATTTAAGTACAAACTTTGCTACCAATAGAAACTGGGTTAACAAAATCTCTGATGACCGGCCTAGAATTATTGTAGGTGGTGATTCTTATTTATATGACTTTGTTGTAGAACAAGGTAAAGAGTTTGGTGATATTTATACCCGTGGATGGCAAAGAGATGCCCAGGGCAGGGTAATAGTTGGAGCAAATGGGATACCATTATTTACATCAGGCAGAACCGTAAAGGCAGCTAATTTTAATCCTGATTGGATGGGAGCCATTTCTAATACTCTCAGCTACAAAAACTTGAGCTTTAGCTTCTTAATTGAACACCGCCAGGGTGGTTCGATGGTTTCTTCTACAGATGCTCTATTATTTGGAGAGGGCATCACTGCAGAAACCTTACCGGGCAGAGAAGGTGGTTTGATCTTTGGACAAAATCTTTTCGGACATGAAACAGCTGTTAAAGCTGATGGAACACCAAATACTACGGCAATTACTTCAGAAAACTTCTGGAAAACTGTTGGTGGCAGAAATACTCCAATCGGTGAAGCTTTTGTCGTAGATGCTACAAATACAAGGATGAGAGAAGCCTCAATCGGTTTTACTTTGCCTAAATCGGCTCTGGCTAAATTGCCATTTGTGTCAAATGCTAAAATTTCATTGGTAGGCAGGAATTTATTTTTCTTATATAAAAAGGGCAATTGGGATCCTGAGATTCTTTCATCTACAAATACTTCGGCTGCGGGTGGTCAATCCTATCTACCCCCAACAGAAAGAACTTTTGGTCTCAACCTTAAGTTAGATTTTTAAAAGGTTTGATAATTAGGTAAATTAATTAATCTAAAAAGGTTATATCATGAAAATAAAATATTTTATAAAAAAGAGTATAGTCTTAATGACAATACTAGTTATCAGTTCGGTGTCCTGTACTGATAATTTCGATGAACTGAATGTTAAAAGAGGAGAATTGACTGCCGATCAAATGGATGGCAGCATGCTTGGTTTTGCATTTGCTGAAGCCCAACATTGGGGAATGAGAGCCTGGTATCAGGGTAATAACCTTTTTGCAGGTGAATATTCTCAGTTCCAGGCAACAATTCATCCGAATTTTCATTCTTCGAATTATAATGGCCCCGCCAGTTGGTCTAATTTAATGATGGAAGGTTTTTATTCAAACATTGCTTATGGAGCTCCGGCAAATCAGCTGGACTTTGTATTAAAGTATACTGAAAAAAATAATCTGAAGCCTGAAAATGCCCTGGCTAAATTATGGAAAGTGATGATATATCACAGACAAACCGATTATTGGGGTCCGATTATTTATTCCAATTTTGGTAATGGTAAAACAAGTGTTGCTTTTGATTCACAGAAGGATATTTATTTTGACTTTTTCAAAATTCTGGATGAAGCAGCTACAGATTTACGTGCTATAAATGCTACAAGTCCAGCAACAAAGATTTATGGAACCCATGATCTTGTGTATGGAGGTAATATTCTGCAGAATTTAAAATTGCTTAATTCATTGAGGCTCAGACTTGCAATTCGGATTGCCTATGTTGATGCTGCGAAAGCAAAGCAGGAGGCTGAAAAGGCCGCCGCCGCACCAGAAGGCTTTATAGTTAATAATGCAGATAATGCGCTTTCAAAAGTTAATTTGAACTTTGTTAATAAGTTAAGTACCATCACGTATATCAGCGAATTTGTATTAACGTCCACTCTGGCTAGTTTAATGAATGGTTATGAAGACCCAAGAATTCCTGAATATTCGCAGCCTTGCTGTGGTCGTCTAACTCCTGGAAATGCAGTATTTGGAGGTTTGGTTGGATTTAGGAATGGTTATGCAGCAGCCCAAAGAGGAAAAGAAAAAGACCTGGAATACTCTTATGTGGGCAAAAAATGGTTGCCAATAAATAATGGTGGAACCAACGAAAAAGATCCTGTTATGGAAGCTGCTGAGGTGTTTTTCCTGAGGGCTGAAGGAGTTTTAAGAGGATGGAATATGGGTGGCGGAACTGCACAAGAGTATTACAATGAAGGAATTAAAGCATCTTTAAAATTCAGGGTAAATGCTTCGGATGCAGTGGTTAACAGCTACATAAGCAGTACTAAATTACCGGCAAAGCCTTTAGATAGATTTGGAAAACCGGATGCAAGAAATAGTCCTCCTGTAACCGACATTCCTGTATTATATGATAATACTGGTAGTTTTGAGAGACGTTTGGAGCAAATCATTACTCAGAAGTGGCTGGCCTTATTTCCAATGAATGATACAGAAGCCTGGGCTGAACGCCGTAGAACCGGTTATCCAAGAGGTTATGCAATTATTGAGTCGGCAAATCCTGCTCTTACAAGAACTCAATTAGCAAGAAGATTGATTTATCCATCAAATTCATACTCCACGAATGGTGCAGCAACGACTGCCGCTTTGACACTATTAGGGGGCCCGGATACTTATGCAACGAGGCTTTGGTGGGATGCTAAGCCTTTGTCGGCTTATCCAACTCCAACTGATTGATGTTTTTAATAGCAGTTATTGATTTTCATAATCAATAACTGCTATTTTATTTTTATTTAAAGTTTTGTTAAAATTTCTTTCAACGAATAATTATTTCCTTGAAAATATATTCCCTGTCTCTGTAGTTAAAATTGGGATATAGAAACAAATTGCACTTTACAGATTCAAATCCTTTGACGATTTAATCGATCCTAAAGATATATAACAGAATCTCTGATCAAGAGCTTAGTAGAATCCTTTTTAATGCCCGGCACTTTATTATGATTATTCCTGTAAACTTTCTTTTATCAAACGCTATATATTTGATTGCTTATGAAAAAAGTTTTTTCCCTTCTTGCATTGTTGGCAATAAACTGTTTTACAATAGTCGCATTATTTGGACAGCCAACCGAAGAAAGAAAGTTAGGTTTTAAAGCTCTTGCCGGTCTTGCTAGTGATGATAGTCCAAAAAGCAATTCTAAGTTCAGATTTAATGAAATCAAACTTGATGCCTCAGGTATAGAGAAAGACGCACAACTGATCAAATTAAAGTTTGATCAAAAAAAGGGAATAATCAGGCTTCAGGAAACTGAACTTGTGGAGGATGATGCTCCTGCAGCGGGTCTTCCCGAAGGATATAAAACCTATACTAAAGGCCCTGTAGAATGGGTTGAGGATCTGAGAAAGGGAATTGTTATCAAAAAGATTCTGGAGATTGAAAATCCAATTGCAGCTTCTGCCAGACTGGTATTTAAAGGAATGGAGGTTAAAGGTAACAGGGCCCCGCTTCATTTATCCCTGAATGGTGAAATGTTCACAAGACCGGCTTCTGTTATTGCCTATCCGCATGCACGCCAGTACATTGATATGGCCGGACTAGACCGATGGTATTACATCGATCTTCCGCATGAAAAACTTCGTAAGGGGAAGAATGAGATCCTTATGTGGACCGAGACCGATTCCACTTCCTGGCGCGTATTGATTGCGCATATCAATGAGTTTAAACGTGGGTCTCTGACACGTACAAGTCCTAACCGTTCTATGAAAAGCAAAAATGGTGGCAGTACTTGGAGTGATACAAAACTAGGAGCGATGGATCAGATTGATGGGGAATACTCCATACGTTTTAGCATTGACAGATTCCTTCAAGCTGGCGAATATGTTTCTCCTTTAATTGACCTGGTGGATGGAGAAAATCCCCTGAAGCATAGCTCAGCCAATCTGAAAGCATCATTCTGGGCTGATCTCGAAGAACCATCAATGACTTCTGCAAAAGTTCTGATCCGTTACGGATCAGGTCCCTTTATCGGTGATAATACATGGACAAGCTGGCAGCCTCTTGAAAGAGGCCGCGAATATTCTCTTGGCGATAAACGCTATTTCCAATGGAAAGCTGAACTAAGTACCACTGATCTGTTGAAAACTCCACTAATCAGAGGTTTTCGTTATTCAAGTTCATGGGAAGATAATTCATTGAACGCCAAAGCGGGACTGCAGGCTCATGTAATAAATAATGGAAGGATAATTCAATCTTCCTACCCATTCTCGTATGAAAATCTTAATCATCTGGATCTAAAAAAGTACAGGGAAGATCATAAGCTTGATCAGATTGTAAAAGGTGCTAATACTGAATTTGAAGTGATGATGCGCCTGCTCAATTGGGCCTATCGTGTACCACTCAGGAGTGAAGCCTATTCATGGAACTGGAATGATGTGACAGTTAATCCGGTAATTGATGAAGGAACGGGTATGCCACGACTAAATGGGCCCTTTTTCAAAGGCCGCCGTATGGTTGAAATGTGTCTTTATCCAAATCAGGCTTTGATTGGAGCACTTTTGTCAATGGGATATCAGGCGCGGCATATCAATATCCATAGTGAAGGAGAAAGTGGGCATGAGGTGACCGAGGTATGGTCAAATCAGCTTAATAAGTGGATCTATATGGACTCAACCCGCGATTATTATTATTTTGATCCTGAAACAGGTATTCCATTCAATCTGCTTGAAATTCATAATCTTCTCGCAGCGGCCATGCCACGCGCAGAGACCTGGGAACGTCCTTTTGCACCAGAGTTTGGTGAAGAACTCGTAGAAACATTAAAAGTTGGACAGCGTCAGGGTAATAATCCATTCTCAATTCAGGGAGGTGGTGGCACCCATATTCTCGAAATAATGGGTCATTTCCGCATAATCCCACGCAACGACTTCCTGTCAAAGCCCCTGCCTGTACCGGTGCATACCGGTGATACGATGTGGGGATGGCATGGATTTTTAAACTGGTACGATGATGTATTTCCAAAGCGCGATGAATATCAGCGATATACCAACCGTGAATTGGATTTTTACCAGCCCTTGAATCAGGCTAAAATTTATCTAAATGAGACCAATAAATCCGGAGTTCTGAAAGTTGAAGTTGATGCTTTTACTCCCGGTGGATCTGATGGGTTTCTCATTGCCAATAGGGATGGAGAATGGCAAAATCAGAGTCAGAAATCATGGGATTGGACATTGCAGAGTGGTCTGAATACCATTAAAGTCCGCACTAAAAATATAAGAGGGATACTGGGTCCGGTAAGCGAGCTAAATGTTACCTATAACCCATGATGGATTTTATTAATTTGTTTAATTGACCGGACAAAATTGATTTGAATGATGATAAATTATAAAAAGCTTCAGCGGGCTGAGTTTATAAAAATGACCGGAGGACTGGCATTTTTAATGCTCAGCAATAAATGGTCTTTCGCTGAAAGCAGCTTATCATCTGAACTTGTTTCCACAGCACAAAAACGTCAGGAATATACCATCTCCTTATTGAAACAACTGGTGACGGATATTGGTCCGAGGGCTAGTGGAAGTAAAGCTTATGCAAAGGCTGCAAAAATTGTATTGAAAGAAATGCAGCGTTCCCTTCCTGAAGTCAATTATGATAAATATGAGTTTGATGATTGGGGGCCAATAAGCAGTTCTGATTTGATTGTTGCCGGACAGCATATTGAGGCTATACCTCAGAAGAGAGGCTATGGAACCCCGGCCGAAGGTGTAAAGGGAATATTTGCTAAAAATGGATCCGGCTACGCAATTATTGATGAGCAAAGTGCTCATATACAAGCCTATTTTTCCGTCAATCAGTATGGGAGAGCAATTGCAGGATCTGGTAGCGGAAACCTCGACAAATCTGTCCCTGTTTTTGGACTAGGGAAACAGGATATTCCCTTGCTTGACCGTATGGCAAAAAATAAAAGTCAGGCCTGGATTAAATCAGAATATAAGCCCATTCATAAAGCCCCGGGAATCAATGTGATTGGTCGCATACCGGGGAAAAGTAAAAGCGAAATTTTGATTATTGCCCATCTTGACTCCATTTTCAATACGCCCGGTGCCAATGATAATGCCGCCTCAGTTATTGTCATGCTGATGCTGGCACATGCTGCATCCGCAAGACAAAGTAATCACAGCCTGACTTTTGTAGCCTCTGATTCGGAAGAATATGTTTTTGAAGGGGCATATCATTATGCAAATAGTCGGATTGCCGATAATACTATGCAGGACATTAAATATGTTCTGAATTTTGATTCCCTGACCTATGGACCAAATCTCTGGATCAATTCGAAAGATCAGGGTGTCAAAGATATGATCAGGGATATTCATAAGGATTTAAATATTGAATCAACACCGATCTATGGTGAAAATGATGGATTTGTAATGGATTCCCTGCCCTTCAAACCATCAGGTGCCAGAGCATTGCATGCAAACAGCAGGGGTTATGATGAAAAGACCTTGCCGGTCTATCACCGGCCGGATGATACTGCAGATAAGGTCCCGCTTGATTGTGTGGAGACCAGTTTTCAGGTCTTTGATGAGTTTATAAAAAGGGTGGATCGACTATAGATACCTTTATCCTAATCATAATTACAAAGAATAAATAATAAAAATCAATATAATTAAATTAAGAATACATGAAAATCGCCGCATTTGTTGCCTTACTTTTTACAGCCGGAATGGCTAATGCCCAATCGGGATCCGGTTGGTACACCGAAGGGAAGGATTACAACCCCACCCGTAGAATTAAGATCACTGTTACGAATCCTTTAAATGTAGCCATTAAAGCTTGTCCAATCGTTGTTCCACGGACCAGCCTGCCAATGCAAAATATCCCTGAACGCTGGATAGGTATTGTAGACCCTAAACTTCCATCAGATCCTGAGCCTACGGTTGAACAACTTAAGACCAATAGTGGTTATGTAAGAAGAAAAGAGACTAATGGTCATTATGTAGAACTTCAGGTAGACGATAAGAATAAAGATGGAATTTGGGATGAGATCTTCTTTATGTCAGACCTGGCCGCTAAGGAATCCAGAGATTTTTACATCTATATCGACCACTACGAGCGGGGAATGTATGAGCATCAGGTGCATGCATCAATCGCCAATTATGGCCGCCATATAGTTCCATTATGGGAATCAAAAGATATGGGCTGGAAACTATGGTATCCTCATGAAGTAGATCTTCATGGTAAGAGGGCTCCAATGCTGACTGCTTACTATGAATATTCAACCAATAAGTCGGGTTATTATATGCCATGGGAAATGGGAACAGATATCATGACGGTTGCCAGTACTTTTGGTGCCGGAGGGATGTGTATTTTCGAAAACCCAATGGATATGGAGAACCCGGCACGCGCCTACCACTCTCCATTCAAAAATAAGGGTCCCTTTGATGACAGCCGCTTTGCATTTGATTTAGTGTACAATGGTCCGCTGCGTAGTATGATCAAGGTTAGCACAACCAATTGGAATTCAGGTAAGGGATTTTATGAACTGGATCAGTATTATACCGCTTATGCCGGTAAAAGCTGGAGCACTGTGGAGACTAAATTCTCTGAGTTTAATGCACCAAATGCCAGTGTGATGTTTGGGGCAGGTATTCGCAGAATCATGAATGAATATACTTCAGTCAATAAAAATGGAATTGCTATTTCAATGGGTAAAAATGTTGAAGCCAGAATTCCAGATGAGGATATCGGTGATGAAGTATTAATGGTGCCATGGCAGGGAATTGGTATGGTCGTAAAAGATAAATACAGGCCTCAATATCAGGCTATTAAGAACTATGGTGGTAACCATGTTTTTAAAATGCCTGTTACCAGCGACCTTAGTTATGAGTATATGATATTTGGTGCATGGAGTTTCGGTGAAGTAAATAATAATGAAAAGGATTTTGTAAAGTATGTGGAAGACGAGGCATTGAAATACAATTATCCCCCTCAAATTGCAGTTCATGCGCTTGAGACAAAAGCCAAATAAGACAGATGGGATGTACTGGTCCGCTTATAAAAGCGGACTGGTTTTCACTCTGAATTTATCGATTGAGAAGAATGTCTGCCCATGACCATCGTTTCCCTTAATTTTTTGACAAAGGCTATGAAAAACATGTATTTTTTTAAGGTATCCTCAGTCATGCTGATGGTATTGCTCGGTTTATTTGAAAGCTTAAGCGCACAAATAAAAGTAGGTGTGTCTGAGACGGTAATTACACCACCAAATCCAGTCGGTGTGAGGATGGCGGGATACGACAGAGGGGCTAATACATCTACCGGTGTACATGATGATCTCTTCGCTCGTAGCCTGGTTGTCGAAGCTGCTGATGGGACTAGTTCTGCGATGATTACTGTCGCTGTGGTTAATATGTCTGAACTGGTAATGGATCAGATCCGTACCGGGGTAAATAAAGAGACCGGTATTCCCTTTAAAAATGTGATTGTTTCCTCTACTCACACGCATTCCGGTCCGGTGATGGGTAATCTGGAGGATGCATATATTAAATTTTTCATAAGCAGGACTGTTCAAAGTGCTGTAAATGCATGGAAGGGCAGAGTTAATGGTAAGATTGGAGCAGGTTCAACCGAAGTGTTTGGAATGGCAATGAACGACCGGAGAATGGAACATGGTGGTGTTCCACCTGATCCGGAAGCAGCGGTTATCAAGGTTGAGAATGCTCAGGGAAAACTAATGGGGGTATTTTTCAATTATGGCTGCCATCCTTCTGCCCTGGATCTTCATAATTTAAAATTTACAGAAGACTGGCCCTATTTTTCAATCAAAGGAATCAAGGATAAATTACCAAAAGGTGTTATTGTAGGTTATTTTCAATCAGCTCAGGGCGATGCCAAAGTGGGCTACCAGGCAGAACTATCTGCAGTAGGTGCATTTATGCAGGGTATACGGAGTTTTGAATTCGCCGAAAAGAAGGGTCTTGTTCTTTCTGAAGCAGTACTTAAAGTATTACCTGAGATTAAAACTGCTGCAAACCTGGATGTAAAAGTTACTTATGATAAATTCAAGATCCCAATCCGGACAACTTTCCCATACACTCATGCAGAAGCCCTTCGCTGGCAGGAGCAGGCAAAAAAGACTTTAGATGAAAAGGAAAAGCTGGTCATTTATTATCCCAAAGATCTTGAAGGTGTTGAACGATTAAAGGAAGCTGCCCGTGAATTGGTTGCTAAAGGTGATATAGGGAAAACCATCGGACCAAGAACATTGGATAAGTACAAGGTTGATTACTGGCTCGCCACACAGGCTGTAAATCAGTCGAAGCGGATTGAATCCCTGCCTGCAAATCCTGCACCCTATTTAATGCCAATGCAGGCGATACGGATTGGAACAACGGTTTTTGTAACCTTTCCGGCGGAAGTCTTTACTGAAATTGGTTTAAGCGTTAAACAGAAATCTCCCTATGCAAATACCTTTATTTTGGGTGTAGCAGGTGGATTTAATGGCTATATCGCTACTGCTGCAGAATATATTGAAGGGGGATATGCCGTTAATGGAAGTCCATATGCGCCTCAGGCAGAGCAAGCTTTGATTGATGCATCGATGGAATTGATTGGGAGGGTGAAGTGAGTTGACAGTTGACAATTGATAGTTGACAGTTAAATCGAGCGTTGACTATTACTATTTATTTCAATTGAAAAAGGATGTCATCTCTGCCTGCCGGCAGGCAAGGCCGACGCAGGAGGGAACTTAGTGATTTAAAAGAAGATTTTAATATGGAAAAATGTAAATCCCACGTAATAATAAGGTCAGTATCGTACAATGAACCAATAAATCACTGACAACAGACATCAGATTTCAGACATCAGATTTCAGATATCAGACAACACAAACACACCATGAAAATAAAATCAATCCTCCCTTTCCTGTCACTTTTCCTCTTTGTAAGCACCTTAAATGCACAAACATCAGGAAGCAGAGTGCCTTATGTCATTTATGATAATTTCGATACCGGCGAAATGTTTACCTGGGAGCCTTATCCCTATCAGCAGGATACTGGTTATGATCCATTATTTGGTACAAAGAAAGAGCCTGCTTTTGGAGGAAAGGGGAGTTCACTTTCCCGCCTGACAAAACCGAATGATGCCAATGATCTGACACAGGGATTTACCAAGCGGATTGATATGTATTCCTTGAATTCTACCCGACTCAGGTTTGCATATTATTTCATGAGCGACAGAAAACCTGAGAAACTGGATGTTTCGCTCGGGACTTTCGATGGGAAATTATTCACCCATACAATATTATCTCCTAAGGCAAATACCTGGGTTGAGCTTGATATCCCGCTTAGTTCTTTTAGTCTGAATGGAACAATATTAAATGAAGGTGCTCATTTACAGGTTGTTGTATTGAAGGCCTTTTATCCTCTTGTTAATCATTTACCAAGCTACAGTATACTGATAGACGAGTTTAAGCTGAACGGTGAAAGATCTCGGCAGTTTATCGCACAATCTCCAAAATCAACCTGGTTTGAGCAGTTTGGCCATGCTATATTAAACAAGCATTACTCAAATGGAGAAACAATTAACCTAAGTATCTCAGCCGAGCCGGGTAAAGCCCTGAATGAAGTGTTTGTCGAGCTTATTAGTCCGGAGAATAAAACGGCAGTAAGCAATATTAAATTTTATGATGATGGAAGCCATGGTGATTTAAAGGCTGCAGATGGTATCTGGTCAAATAATGCAGTTTATACGGTCAAAGCAACAGATCCGCGGGGGCAATGGAAGATCAGGGCTAAGTCGGGCACCGGTACAGAGCAATTTTCATGGGATCTTTGGTTCATCGTTCCTGTTTCTGATCATGCATCTGGCATTCACCCAAGAGTATTTCATTCACAGGCTCAACTGGAAGCCCGTATGGCAGGACCTGAGCCTGAGTCTGCAAAAAAACTTCTGAATTATTTAATTCAAAGTTATAAACCATCAACACTTGATATTGATAAGCTTCCTGCGCAGAATATGGTCGCACCTGAGTCAGTAACCGGCGGACCATATGCAAGTGCGGGTATGGGAGGTTGGTACAATACCCAGAATGCTCTCGCCAGAGTAATAACCAGCGAAGCCTGGCAATACGCATTAACTAAAAATATGGACGCTGCCAACAGAGCAAAGGCAGCACTATTAAAGCTTAGTATTTTGCCTTCATGGAATCATCCCTGGATGGAAGCCAATGGCAATCATACCTATTATCCCGGAGCTCCTGCAGCATTTGCAGCCGGAATAGGTTACGATATTTTATATAATTTACTCAGTGCTGAAGAGCAAAAGACAGTCCGTAATGGCATAATGGAAAAGTCCATTAAACCATTTTACCGCGATATGGTTGAACTGAATCGAATGCCTTCCAGTAATTCCAATCATATTGGGGTGATACTTTCAGGAGTTGGGGTTGCCGCTATGGCCATCGCAAATGATGATCCAAATTTACCGGGTTTGGAGCCCTATTTGTCCGGAATTCTTGCAAAGACTAAACAGTTCATAGACCGTACAATGTTGCCCGAAGGCAGCTACAATGAACCATATACCTATCAGGAAATGGGCTATCGTGAACTGGTTGAATTTCTCTATTCATTAGAGCGGAATTTCGGGGTTGATTATACCTCCACAACTTATCTGAAGGAGTTCTATCAGTATCCGATCTATGTAACCCAGGCTAAGGATGGAGCTTATCAGGATTTAGGGGATGTTTCGCATACCTATAATTTTACCCAGCAGCCTATGCAATGGCTGGTTTATAAAATGAAAGACCCTTTCATGTATAAATATGTAAAACCGGCATGGGATTCAGGTAAAGCAAGGGGCGGAATTATTCCCTATTTATGGTATACAGAAGGAATTGCACCGATTGGCAGGGAAACACTTCCATTGTCTAAACATTTTGAAGGTAAGGGGCATATGGTTACCAGAACTTCATGGGAAGATTCAGGTACTGTGATGATATTCAAGGCCGGACCAAACGGAAATCATTACCATGCCGATCAGGGGACTATTCTGCTGACTCATAACGGGGAAGAACTGTTAAGTGATGCTGGTCATAGCAGTGATTATTATGGAAATCTGTATTTCCCGGGTTATTATACTCAGGCGATAGGTCATAATGTGATGCTGGTTGATATGAATGCCGAAAGTCAGGCGGCAGGTGATTTTGAAAACGGAATTGCTGCTCTCAGAACCTACCCTAAAATGATTCACTCCTTCGCCGGAAACAATGCGATGGCTGCTGTGGGTGATCTGACAAGCGTTTATAAAAATAAAGTCTCAAAATATACCCGGACTTTATTAAGCTCAAAGAATGGCCCTGTTTTTCTGTTTGATCAGGTGAAAAGCCCTGAGGCACATTCATACAACTGGATCTTTCATGCCGAACATACCAATGGCAAGAGTTCAATTTCTTATTCAGAAAATCGGATGACTATAAATCGTCCGGCAGCTCGTTTAACTATGGATATTCTTTCTCCGCAAGCATTAAGCAGCCGGATCAGAAATTCAGACCGCGATGAGAGTTTTATTGCGATTTCATCTGAAAAGATGAAAGATGCTGATTTTCTCGCCGTTATGCAGCCTGAAAGTAAACCTGCCAATGCTGATTATGCATCTGCAACAAAACCAAAGCGGATCGATTCAAATGGATGGATTGGAGCTATGCTGAATGAAGGAAGTTCTATTCATTATGGATTTTTCAGGATAAATGAAAGCTCAGATTCTGGTGTTGAAGGCTTTAAAACGGATGCTTCGAAATTTTCGGCAATGCTTGCAGATAATAAGCTTATGGAAGCCTATTTTGATGGAAAGACCTTTGAAGGCTATGGCTCAGATCTGAAGTTCAGTGCTACTGTTGACGCTTCTCTTGCGATTTCTTCTTCGGAAACGGTTCTTGAACTAAGATCTGATAATCCTGTTGAATTGACTATGGCTATTGATTTAAAACCCAAGTCTATTATTCATAATGGTGTTTTGTTAAAGGGCTGGAAGTATAATCAGAAAACAAAATCATTGAGTATTAGTCTGCCTAAGGGTCAGTCAAAAATTACTATAAATTAAACTAAGTACCTGATATTAACCACATAGAAACATAGAATTTATATATCAATCTATGTGGTTATAATTGATTGTCTTATTTATTTGTCACATTCAGGTTCAATTAATTCAAGAAAATGAAGCATCTAGTCTTATTGTTTGGAATTTTAATTGGAATTGGTTCGAATTCCTTTGCACAGAAGAACACTCTGAACTGGGTACAGGAGAGCAAAGAAGCAGCCTGGCAGGCCCGGGATTCTCAGGGCGAGTTTGTGTTTAAAGGCCATATGTGGATTCTTGGGGGATGGTTTACGCCTCAATTACCTAATCCGCGGGATGTCTGGAAGTCGCCTGATGGTAAGAACTGGACCCGTGTAGTTGAAACCGCACCCTGGCAGCATAGCGATCTTCCCGCCGCAATGGTATTTAAGAACAGAATGTGGATGATGGGAGGCCGTAAATTACCAGGCACTAATACCAGTAATCAGGTATGGTCATCAAAGGATGGTGCCGACTGGGTTTTGGAAACCCCCAATGCAGGATGGAGCCCTAGATTGGCACCTGGCTTTGTTGTTTTTAAAGATCGTATGTGGATCATGGGCGGCACCAGTGATTTTTATAAGAATAATGATAGCACGCTTTTCAATGATGTCTGGTCTTCGGCAGATGGCAAAGAATGGAAACTTGAACTGGCTAATGCACCATGGTCAAAAAGAACACACGGACAGGCACTTGTATTTGATGGAAAAATCTGGATCATAGGCGGTGGAACGCGCGCTCCAAAAGCAAACTCATTGAATGATGTATGGTGTTCTGAGGATGGGGTAAACTGGACTCAGGTCACTGCTGCTGCTCCATGGGATCCAAGGATATGGTTTTCGGCTCTGGTTTACAGAGACAGGATGTGGGTATTGGGTGGCTGGGCTGATTCCGGCAATAAAGGCGACGTCTGGTATTCAAAAGACGGAAAGAACTGGACAGAACTAAAATCTGATATAAAATGGAGCAAAAGGCATGAGCAAGCTGCCTTTGTATTTAAAGATAAAATTTGGATAGCCGGCGGCGCTGCAGAACCAAATTATTTACTGGATAGTGAGGTGTGGAGTTTGAAGGTGCCGAAGGGGTGGTTGGAGAAGAATTGAGATGTCTGATGATGGATGTCAGAGGTCAGAAGTCGGATGTCTGATGTCGGAGGACTGAGGTATGAAGTCGGAGGTCTGATACCTCATACCTCATACTTCATACCTCATACTTCAGACCTCATACCTCAGTCCTCGTACCTCAAACTTCATACCTCAATAAATACACAATTATGAAAAAAATATCATCCTTACTCTTACTCGCCTTCGTCTGTATGCTCTCTGTGGCGTACTCAGCGGATGGGCCTTCTGTTTACAAAGTCAAAAAGCTCAAAGGTTCAATGAAAATTGATGCTAACTGGGATAAGGCGCAGTGGAAGAAAGTAAAGGAAATTCCGATTGTGAATTTTATGGGGCAGTTACCGGCATTTCAGCCTGTTGTCACTGCAAAAATGATGTATGACAGTGAAAATCTTTATCTGATCTATAAGGTTGAAGACCGTCATGTCCGGATTCAGAATACAAAGTTTAATAGCTCTGTTTCAACGGATGCCTGCGTTGAATTCTTTTTCTCACCGGATAAGGAATGGCCATTGAGATATTTTAATGTCGAGATCAATGCCGGTGGGACAGGTTTGATGGCCTACCACAAGGATGGCAAAAGGAATAATGTAAAAGAAGAAGATTTCAATGTCGTAGAACTTGCCCATACTTTACCAAAGAAGCTGGAACAGGAGATTTCTGAACCTGTAACCTGGTTCCTTGAATTCAAAATGCCGCTCTCTTTGATTGCAAAATATGCAAACTATACCCAGCCGCAAAAGGGGGTTAAATGGAAAGCCAATTTCTATAAAACATCAAGCCGCAGCACTAATCCGCATTATATAACCTGGAATGTTGTTCAGAATCCGACTCCTCAGTTTCATCTTCCGCAATATTTTGGTACACTGGTGTTTAAATAATTAGGATCAAAGAGCAAAGAACAAGGAATAAAGACAATGAAATACTTATTTGAGATTTAGTTTTCCGACTTACGAATTTACATAGGCATCATGCCGGTTAAATTCGGCACGATAGCTATCGGGTCGCATGCCCATATTACTATTGCCTTTGATCGGTGTATACAACTAAGGGATTAGAGACGACCAGAGGTAATAATAAATGCTTACAGATTGGCATCATTGGACTGGTAAAGTTTTTTAGCTCCGAATGAAATAAACTAGAATATGAAAAAATGTGATTATTCAAGACGACAGTTTCTTAAAAAGAACTCTTTTGCAGGATTAGGTACAATAATAGGAATCGGGCTAAGTCCGGAGATTCTTGCTTCTGAAAGGAATGCTGAAGGAGAACAAACTGAGAACCTCAGGGATAAGTCTGTTATTGAAGGAACAATCGATCAACTGGGAGGGATGTCTCTTCCTGATCTGTTGCAATACCATCGAAACTATCTCAAAGACATTTATATTCCCAATTGGGAGCGTGGTATTGATCATAAATACGGTGGCTTTGCCAATGCAATCAGTCCGGGACAGGAACCTGATTTCGAAAAGAAAGGCATGTATTTCCAGGGCAGGGCAGTCTGGATGTTCTCTTATCTGTATAATCATATCACGCATGATAAAAAACACCTTGACGCAGCGATAAAAGGCCGTGATTTCCTGATAAAGAGTTCAATGACGGCTGACTACCGTTGGGCATCCTTCGTAAGTCGTGATGGTACAAAGAAGCTATCAGAACCTTTGGATCATTATGGGGATATCTATATGATGCAGGGCCTGGCAGAATTGTATATCGCAACAAAAGATCCCAGAGATCTTGATCTGGCAATCAAAACGGCCATATCTGTTAAAGACCGTCTCTTATCTCCAACCTATCAGCACGTTGATGCACATACCGAGGCTTTGGAGCCGGGAACCCGCCGTCTTCCAAGCTGGCAACACTTTTTAGCAGGTTTAACCATTCTCCTAAATGTGAGCAAGAATCCTGTTGTTGAAAAAATTGCGAGATATTGTGTCCGGGTAATTTGTGAACATCACTGGCAGCATAAGGATGGTGTATTGCTCGAATTGCTGGATGATAACTTCAGACCTTATACATTTGATGCACCCAATTGGGGTAATTTCTATCCTCAGGGTATAAGTGGCTGGCATTCCATTCAGGCTTGCTGGATGGTAATGAATGAGTCACTGAGAGTATCCTATTATCCAGGCTACAAAAAGGGCGTTGAAATGGGTATTTCTACACTGGAAAAGACCTATATACGGGGTAAAGGAATGCCTTCGGATATGGATCATGGAGGTTTGTCACTTAGGCAACCGGGTGCAAAGCTTAATGAGAATGGTAATATTGTCTGGGGTGCCCTTGATGATGTTCTGGTATTTTGTCTTATGGCTATTGAACATAATCAGGATCCGGTAATTATAAATTATTATAATGATTGCTTTAAAATTTATTCCTCCAAACCTGAAAAGATTGTTACCAATGGTTTATTGCATACACCGAGACAATTTTTCTATTCAATTGAGATTCTCGAAAGAATAATTGCCAGAGGAGGTAAAGTGTCAGGATTGTTATCCAAATCCTGATTTTTTTAGTGCTAATTAATCTATATTCCGCTTTTAAAATATAAAATCTACAATAATTATATAAAATGAGTAATTCCAGACGCGAATTCATAAAAAAGAATTCAATCACCCTATTAGGAACCACAGTATTAGCTTCAACATCAGGAAGCCTTCTTGCTTCTACTGCTGATTTTTTGATGCCTCAGACTAAAGATCTTATGTTTTTTGATGCTTTTGCACGGATCGGTCCGAGAAGGTATAAGCATCCCGGTGAAAAGTGGCAGCTGGAAGATCTGATCAAAGAATTGAATCATTGTTCGATTTCAGGGGCACTGGTAGCATCTACCTTATCACTGAGCTATGATGCTATGTATTCCAATCTTGAATTGAGCAATAATCTCAAGCCCTATCCCAATTTATTCGGGATATGGAATGTGCTGCCTCATCATACGAATGAATGCCTTCCACCGGCACAATTAAAGCTTAAGATGGCCGAACATAATGTTCGGGCTGTTACGATTCATCCGGCTTCAAATGGCTGGGATTGGAGCGCACAATCAAGTCAGGAGCTGATGAAGTACCTGAATGATAATAAGGTATTTACAATCACTACAGTTTCTGAAATTGGGGGCTGGAAGGAAATGAATGAGTTTCTTACACGCTATAAATCAATTCCACTGTTAGTTTCCGGTATTAGCTGGGGGGAGCAGCGTTATGCAATCGGACTTCTGAAGGATCATCCTAATTTCCATATCAGTTTTGATCGTATGCAGATCAATGAGGGATTGGAGTTCCTTTACAAAAGGGGTCATATCAATCAATTGATATTTGCGACGGATGCACCAACCATGTCGGCCGGAGCACATCGTACCTATATCGATTATGCAGATATACCTGATGAGGCAAAAGCTAAAGTTGCAGGAGGAAATCTGATCCGTCTTTTGGGTGGTCAGCGCCCTCCTAAGGTTCATACCAACAGATCTGAAGATATTTTAATGAGCTCAGTTCGGAATGGTAAACCATTACCTGTTCCTGTGATCGATATGCACATGCACATGCTTCATGAAGGAATAAACGGGGCCGGAGGTACAGGATATCACATGGAAAATGGCGGTCCGAAGGGGATCTTTAAAATGATGGAACGACTGGGTTGTGAGGGAGGGGGCTTCATGAGCTGGAATGGAGTGGTGAGTAATGATTCAGTTCAGGGAAATAAGCTGGTAAGAGAAGCTCTGGATGCTTCACCCAAAGGTTTCTGGGGACTTGCGACCTTTAGCCCAACACATTATACCCAGGAACAATTAGCAGAGATGATTCCACAGGTTTATTCAGATAAGCGGATTATCGGAATGAAGCCTTACCATTTCTACGGGATGGAATACCATAACCCCGCTTATGATATTTGGTGGGAATATGGTAATAAGAACGGCTTATATGCCTTGATTCATCCTTCCAGAGGCGATTTACTCGAGGTAGATAAACTGGCTGAAAAGTATAAGAATGTGCGCTGGGTTATTGCTCATGCCGGAGGAAGCTTTAAGATGGCGGATATGGCAATAGCGGTGATGAAGAAACATAAAAATGTGTTTGCTGAAATTACGCTTACTCCGGTTCCATTGGGAATTATTGAATATATGGTTGCTGCAGTGGGTGATGACCGGATTATGTATGGTTCCGACCTTCCGATGCGTGATCCGCGTCAGCAGTTAGGATGGCTGGTGTTTTCGAATCTGCCTTTGGCAAGTAAGAAAAAGATCCTGGGTGAAAATGCGTATACGGTGATTGAGCCTTGTATTAAGAATATGCCGGAATATAATGTTCCTGTTGTATTCAGGAAGTAGGGAAGAATCAAGAGCCAAGAACCAGGAACCAAGACTCAAGTAGGTGGAATTGGATAATCTTTAGCCATTTGCGTCTTAGCGTCTTTGCGAGAGAAAAAAATAGAAGTTTCTGTGGATTTTAGAGCACCGACCATAGGGAATAGAAAGTGTTAAAAAGACTCTCGCAAAGACGCAGAGACGCGAAATAATTGGATTACAGTAATTTATTTTTGATAATGAATAGACTAATGAGCAAAATTATCGTAGCGAGTATGCTCTTATCAACTCCCGCTCTTGCACAATGGCAGGCAGGTGTTGCCAAAGCAGATATAACCCCAACTGAATCGGTTCCATTGGCAGGATATGGCGGTAAAACCCGGATGTCGCAGGAGATTGTACATCCGATCTGGCTTAAGGCAATGGCCTTGCGTGATGAAACAGGGCAAACATCTGTCATGGTGACTGCCGACCTTGTTGGTTTGAGTGATAAAATGGTAGATATTATTGCAGCCAATGCGCTTGAAAAGTATAAAATACCCAGAGAACGACTGATTTTAAATACTTCCCATAATCATTCCTGTCCGGTGACTGAAGATGTATTATGGATCTATTATGAATTTAATGATCAGGAGAGGGCGGCTAAGGATCGCTATACCCAAATGGTCTATCAGCGCTATGATGAAGTGATTGCTGCTGCGTTAAAAAATCTTTCTCCCGCAGAGATCAATTTTGAATACGGACTAGCCGGTATCGCAGTGAACCGCAGGAGATCGCGCGGTCCGGAGACCAGAGCATTCGGCGGACAGGTGGATCAGGATGTACCTGTATTGACAATTAAGTCTGGGGGACAGCTCCGCGGCATACTTTTCGGTTATTCATGCCATACCACCGCTTTGGGAGGCTTAAGCATCAGCGGCGATTATGCCGGTTTTGCGCAGATTGAACTGGAAAAGCAATACCCGGGATCTTTGGCGATGTTCGTTCAGAATTGTGGTGGCGATGCAAATCCACTTCCCAGAATCCGCGGAAATGAGGCTGAGGCTGTGAAACTTACTTCGATGTACGGTCATATCCTTGCTGAATCCGTTAAGCAAGTGATTGCTGCCCCTATGAAAGCGATTACCGGTCCGCTGAAAGCCATAATGGGTGAAACTGAACTCTACCTTAAACCCGGATTATCTCTGGCTGAATTAAAGAAACAATTACCGGGTCTGAGCGGTATGGCAAAGACTGAAGTTGAGCATCAGATCAATCAATATCAAACCCTGGGTGCACCACCTGATCGTGTGAAATACCCGGTTCAGGTCTGGAGATTTGGCTCCGGATTTACATTTATTGCCTTAACCGGTGAAACTGTTGTCGATTACTCCCTCAAATTCAAAGGCCTTTATGGCTGGAATGATACCTGGGTCTTTGGGTATAACAATGATCTTTTAAGCTATGTTCCCAGCCTTAGAGTTTTGAAAGAAGGCGGTTATGAAGGCACCAGCGGCATGGCTGAATACGGGCATCGCGCACCATACACAGAATCAGTTGAAAAGCAGATCAGTAAAAAGGTGGCGGAGTTGGTTAAGAAATCGAGGGAATAGTCCCGTCCTGCATATGCGGGATTGTATACCGTCATTTCGACAAGCGAAACGTATTTTAATACCATCACTAAATATTCCGCGAGGAGAGATCTGTGGACATAGATTTGCAAATTACAGCTAATGACCATCCCCATCAGCAGCTGAGGGAACTCAGCGATTTATAGATCAAATTTTGACTCAAACCAGCGAAGTTCCTTCACTTCGTTCAGCCTTGCCTGCCAGCAGGCAGGGATGACAGGTTTTAAGGCTGCTAAGAAGAAATAGTATCCAAAACGTTTGCCATTCCGATCTACGGACAGGAGGGTAAAACCGTGATCACTCTCACGATCACTAAAGCAAGCTGTAAAACTCTGTCAATCCCAAATAACTTAATGTTAAAAATAATGTATCAACCAGGCCATGTACTATAATATTGATCCATATGTTCTTAAACTTCGCATAGATTAAGGCAAAAGCTATCCCGAAAACAAATGTGCTCAATAAGCCCGGAATTCCCTGATATAAGTGTGGCAAACTAAACATCAAAGCCGAAAGCAAAACAATTATAGTTTTCCTGTCACCAATTACACGCTGCATTTGTGAAAAAGTGAATGCCCTGAATAGTAGTTCTTCACCTATGGCAGCACTTATCCACATCTTCATTAACCATGATAAATACAGTGTGGTGTTGCCCTTAATTGATGAGAACATAGAGTAGTCGGCAGATTCATTACATATCCAATTGATTAATGGGTCAATAAGAAAGTCAATTGAAAGCTCCAGAGCTAAATAGCAAAGAATGATTGTTTTCAACTCCTTGCCGCCAATTTTTTTAAAGTTTAAACTTTGCAGGTTTCCATCTTGTAAAAATGTGGATAACAGCACAAAACTAATAATGAGGCAAAAAGTGTAAGGGAAACCAATTCCGGGCATATAAATCATCAGAAAAGCAACTGTTAGCAGCAACAGGGAAGAGACTTTTTTTTGAAGAATATTTTTCATGGTTTCATAATCAAATATCAGCTTTTGAGAAATTGGTCGATAAAAATAGCAAAAGATGCGTACTGATAGGGAATGTTTTTTTTCCTGAAGAGCATCGCGAAACGTATTTTAATACCATGACTAAATATTCCACCTGAGAGATCTGTGGACATATATTAGCCAATTACAGCTATTGACCATCCCGAATCCGCCCAAGGCGGAGAGGGAACCTAGTGATCTTAGATCGAAATTTGTAAAAATCTAACCTAATCCAATTTTTCAACATATTTTATTTTCCGAATGGGGCTTTTTTCTTTTTGCGGGTCATTTATTTGTTTAATCGTTAAAAAAGAGAAATATAATTCCATTCATGAAAAACCAGACTGATTTTGGTTTAAACCGGAGAACATTTTTAAGTACCAGCGGTCTCGGACTTTTGGGGGCTTCCATGTCGGGTGTTTTATGTAATGTTCCTTCGAAAGAAGAAACTGAAAAGGCTGCGAATACCTTTCAGAAGGATGGCTGGAAAGCCATTATGGAATCGGCAAAGAAATATCCTAAGCTGGATGCGCATAATCATGTATGGTCGGGCAGTAATGCTGCTCAGGTAGATGAAAGTTGCGAAGCTCTGGGTATTACAAAGGCAGCCTGTTCAATTCCGGGAGGGAAGACTGTAGCAGAAATTCGTGCCAATAATGATATCATTATTCAGGCAATGAAATCACATCCCAAGCGCATCATGGGACAGTGTTATATCAATCCCTTATATCAAAAGGAGGCTCTGGATGAGATCGACCGTTGCGTTGATAATGGGATGGTGATGCTGGGTGAACTTTATGATGCGGTTAAGATAAATGATCCGCTATATTACCCGATCGTTGAGCGATGCATCAAACATAAAATCCCGTTGATGCTTCATGGTGTGACTACACTCGGAAACTGGCGCCCTGGATATTTACCTACTAATCCTCCAAATTCATCTGTTCCCGAAGATTTTGTTGAAATAGCAAACCGTTATCCCGAAGCCATGATCATTTGTGGTCATATTGGTGGGGGTGGTAACTGGGAATACATGTGCCGGATCTTAAAAAAGGCTCCAACATTATATCTTGATACGAGTGGTAGTGTTAGTGATGAGGGTATGATCGATATGGCGGTTAAATATCTGGGTGCAGATCGTTTGTTATTTGCTACTGATATGAATTATGAAACCGGTGTCGGTAAAATTATATGGGCTGATCTGAGCGAAGAAGACAGGAATAATATCTTCTTTGAAAACTTTAACAATTTATTGAGAAAGGCGGGTAATCATGTTGCTTGATATCAATGCATTCGTTGGTCACTGGCCATACCGGAACTTAAGGGGGAATAACCTTAAAGACCTGCTGACACGTATGAATACCTATGGGGTGGATAAAGCAATTGTTTCCAACCTGAATGGGATTTTTTATGTGGATGGGCAGATTGCAAATGAAGAGTTATTTGCTGAACTGAACTCTGATGCCTCATTTAAAGATCGCTTTATTCTGTTCGCGACTATTAATCCGATTCTTCCCTGGTGGAGGGATGCGCTGGAAACCTGCCATAAAGAGTTTGGAATGAAAGGAATCAGGATCTTTCCTCATTATCATCATTACAAACTGACTGATGATGCCTGTATTGAAATGGTTAAGACTGCGAGAGATCTGGGTATGCCGGTTTCAATTCCACTGCGTATGACTGATTTAAGGGAACGGTCCTGGCTGGATGTGGACAAGGCAACTAGTTATAATGATGTTGCTGAATTGGTCAGTAAAGTGCCTGATGCAAAATATATGATCCTTGAAGCCCGAATCACTGACGGACAGGAACCAACAACGGCAGAATCTGTTAAAATACTGAAGGCTGCTGATGTCCTTTTCGACACCTCAAGAGGTAGCGGAGTGGCTGTAAAAGGCCCTAATAGTGAAAGTTTATCTTATCTGCTTGAGAATTTCGGAGCTGATAAGCTGGCTTTTGGAACTGAGACTCCTTTTGTGGATTATACTTCACCGTTTTTAAGACTCGGCGCTTTTAAAGCTATCAACGAGACTGAAAAGGAAAAGGTATGGTCCGGGAATGCCCTGAGAATGCTATCCCGCAGTAGCGGGACTTAATAATAAGCGTCCTTTAGTAGCGGGACATGAAAATAAACATCCCAAACAGGCGGGACTTTAACAAGAGTCCCATAAAAACGGAAAATAAAAATAAATTATATACAAATGAAGAAACAATTCCTTTTACAAATGCTTGCCATTTGCATGATTCTTAATCTTGCTTATGCTCAAAATCCTGGCAGGACTCCCTACACTTTGTTCAATGACTTTGAAACCGGTGAACTTTTTGCCTGGGAAACCTATCCCTACGCTCAGGATATAGCCTTTGATGCGCTGTATTTTGCGGTTAAGTCGCCGACTTATAAAGACAGTAAATACGCGCTGGCTCGTCCTTTTAAGGCTCATGATGTGACTGAACTCTATCAGGGATTTACAAAACGTTTAAATCTTTATACGATTTCTGATACCAGGGTGAAAGCTGCTGTATATTTTCAGGGTGATCGTAATCCTGAGTCACTTGAACTTTCATTGGGAACTTTTGAAGGCAAACGTTACTTCCACAAGATCAATAATCCAAAAGCTAATTCCTGGTTAGAACTGGATCTGCCGATCTCAGCATTTAAGCTGGATGGCAAGTCCCTTGGTGTTAATGAGCATATTCAGGTGATCACACTGAAAGGAACTTATCCGATAGTGAATTACCTGTACACCTATACGATACTGATGGATGATTTCAGCATCAATGGTGAGCGCGACAGACAATTTATAGCTACTACACCCAGCTCTACTAATTTGGAAATGTTCGATGTAACCATTTTGAACAAGCATTTTTTCTACGGTGATAATGTCAGTCTTAAAGTTGCACCTGAAGGAAATATAGGTCTGAAACAGGTTACAGGCACATTGGTAGACAGCAAAGGAAAAATTGTTAAGGATAATATCTCATTCAGCCGCAGTGGTAATGAATGGGCAAATACAGCTATTTATAAACTTTCAGAAAAGGATGCCCGCGGTCAGTGGGAGATCCGTCTGAAAGGTGAAGATAATCAGGGCGGATCTGTAAACTGGGCTATACGCTTCCTGATGCCGGGTAAACAGGTAAATGGTCACCCGAGACTATATTTCTCTGCTGAGGAGCTTAAAAACCGTCTGGCAAATGAAAAATCACCTGTTGCCAAAAAGATTCTTGACAATGCATTGGCACATAAAGATTTCATGAAGGTTAATGTTGATGCGATCAATGAAGGTATCGATATGACTGCAGAAAACCTTGTTGGTGGTCCGCATTCAAAAACTTCAGTGGGTTTCAATTCATATGCACTTTGGAATAATCCCAACTCAACCCTTGGAAATGTAATTGAGGAAGGCAGCTTCCAGTACACTTTTAAAGGTGACCGTGCAGCAGGTGAGCAGGCTAAAAAGGCATTACTTAAACTTTGCTCATTCAAAAAATGGAATGCCGACTGGATGCTGGAGCGTAAGTTCTGGACTTACTATCCGGTAGGATATACCATTAAGCCTGTGGCTTATGGTTATGATATGCTTTATGATCTGCTTTCTGAATCAGAGCGTGCATTTGTACGGACTGCCATTATGGAAAAAGGTTTGAAAATGTTCCACCGCGATATGGTTGAAATGAATCGTATGCCTTCCAACCAAACCAATCACATTGCAGTACTGGCAGGTGGTATGGGTTTAGCTGCGACAGCTATTTATGGTGATGATCCTTCTAATCCGAATCTGGAGCCTTACATCTCAGGCATCCTGACAAAAACTAAAACCTTCATCGACCGTACTTATTATGAGGATGGTAGTTATGGTGAGCCAAAAAGTGGTTACATGAATATGGCGAGCAGGGATATGGGTGAATTACTGCCTGCTTTGGAACGTAATTTCGGAGTTGATTATTCTACAACTACCAGTTTTAAAGATTTTTACAAATACCTCATTCAGGCGAGCTATTCAAATGGTTTGATGCAGGATTATGGTGATGGTGGAGGAGCAAAAGGATCAAGAGTTGATATTGGTGGACAGATTCACTCATGGTGGTTAGTTCAACGAACTAAAAACCCATTACTGTATAGCTATGTAAACCCATTCTGGGAAGCTGGAAAAGGAGGTTATTTGAGTTATGTATGGTATAGGGATGATATCACACCGGTATCGAGAGAAACATTACCTCCTTCGAAGTTCTTCAGCGCTCAGGGTATGGTTATGCGTTCTGGTTGGGATGATGCATCCATGGTATTGAGTACCCGTGTTGGACCAAACGCAAATCATTATCATTATGATCAAGGAAGTTTCCAGATCATGAAAAATGGTGAAACTTTACTTACTGATCCGGCTTATGGTCCTTTGGGATATTATGCGAATCTGGAGTATTTGAGTTATAGCGTCCAGGCGATTGCTCATAACGTAATGCTGGTTGATCACGATCCTGAAAGTCAGGCTCCTGCTCATTATGATAATGGTATAAAAGCCCTTACCGAATGGCCAAGAGTACAGCATTTATTCAATGGTAAAGATGCTGATGGAATTGAAAGTGAGCTGAGTTCAGTGTACAAGGGTAAACTTGAGAAGTATTCACGTACCTTACTTTACACCAAAACAGGACCTGTTTTCCTGTTTGATGAAGTGAAAAGTAAATCGCCAAAAGGCCATGTTTACGACTGGTTGTTTCATGCACCTCCGGGTGAGAACAATCAGACTGCAATCAGTTATGATAAAGGACGTATGATCATTGACCGTCCAAATGCTAAATTGACGATGGATGTGGTGAGTCCGGAGATCGTTGCATCTAAGATTTATGATAAGAGTGCAGGTATCGGTAAATCATTCTATGAGTCATTCCTGACTCTGTCAAGTAAACCGAATTTGAATCAGGTAAATTTCCTTTCGGTGATTTTACCGGAGTCTAAACCATCTTCAGGTGCTGCTCCGGTAACCTCAAAAATGGAAGCTCCGGGATGGATTGGTGCTAAAATGGTACACAGCAATGGTTCTGACATAGGTTTCTTCAGAACCGGAACAGAAAATGGTGTTGCAGCTGGTTTTACAACCGATGCAAAACGATTTACTGCGAGCTATGATAAATCAGGTGCTCTTCAGAAAATCTACTATGAAGGAAGCTCTATCTCAGGTAATGGTTTGTCTTTAACCGTAGATGTTGGCACAAGAGGTACAGTTGCTTTGGTTTCTACAGGTATAGATGCTGAAATTAAATCATGGAAAGGCTGTACAGTGAAAATGCTGGTTTCCGGCAAACCATCTTCAGTACTTGTTGGCGGTCAGTCGGTTAAAGACTGGACCTATGATGCGGCTTCAAAAACTGTTTCTGTAAAATTACCAGGTGGAACAGTTGCTTTAAAAATCAATAAATAAGGGTTTTGTTTTCTGTTTATCAGAAAGCTTCATTCCTTCAATTTTAAATATTCCGGATCTTCATCTAAAGATGGAGGTCCGGTATTTTTGTTAGTGGGTAATTAAAAACCTTAGCTCAATTTAGGGTTAATGAAACCACATAGAAACATAGAATTGATTGCTGTTATTGGCATTTGAAAGGTATGATCTATGCGTACTATGTGGTTAAAAATTAAAAAACCACATAGAAACATAGAGTTTATAGTTGTTATTAGCTTTTAAAGTAATGATCTATGTGTCCTATGTGGTAAAAAAAATCAAGGATTTATACTATGACTCTAAAACCCATTTTCAGAATTGTCTTAATTTCTATAGCAAGCCTTGCTGGAATCATAAATGGTTATTCCGCGGATTTCGAGAATTCTTACACAAAAGGATTATTTAAACCGGATACTCTTAAATCCAAAGTTGAGAGCTGGACGGCCGCAGAATTATGGGCAAAATCTGTTTCTCAGAATTTAAAACTGGAAGACAATGCGATTGTGCTTGAAGATAATTTGTTGATTGAAAATGATGCTGTTACTTTGGGTTCCATTCGTTCAGAAGCATGGGATACGCTGTCTAAAGGCCGTGTAATCAGGAAAGTCCTTGAATTGCCTGTATTGCCTGCTAAAAATGCATGGATTAGTATGCTCATTTATCCAATGCTGCCTGCTGAACCAATGAGTGGTGGAAAACTTGAATTTAGGGTTAACGGGAATAAGCCAATTGTTTATGAATTACGGCACTTCTGGACTTCGGTTCCGGTTCCGGCAGCTTATTTAAAAAAGGGCAGGAATCTGATTGAGCTTAGGGTACACAATCAGAATGAAAAATTCAGGATTCCTATGGCTTTGAGTTCGATTATTCGAAATGTCATCGGACAGCCTACATCATTTACAGGTAATAGTGAGCGAAGTGTTGATAATGGAAAAACCTGGAAGTATGCAGGTAGCTCATCCAATATAGCCGAGTATCCAATCCGTTTAAAGATGCAGGCTTATGCCAAGAAAGCCTGGCTGCAAACTCCGGTCATTAATCTTGCTGATAAAGCCTTAAGTGAAGTCATGTATTTTCCAGTTAATGTGGAAACCGCAGAGATCAAGCCACGAATCTTAAATGCCGAAGGCTCAAAATGGCAAACGCGGATAAGAAGTGGAAATACGCATCTTCCTGAAGCCGGAGGATGGACTGTTTGGCATAATTTTGAGGGTTCAACTTTGCCGGCAGGGAATAATCATCGTTTCGTCCAGCTTGAATATAGTATCGATCCGGGTACCGGAAACAGTACGCCCAGAATTACAGGACTTGATTTGAAGAGTAAATGGCGTGCAAATCCAAAGGATGCAAATATCTTCATATCTGAAGTAAAGAATTATCCACTTATCCGCTCTTCATTTGATTTTGTTCATGAGAACCCCGAATTGCCTGAACTTCAGGAATTCAGGAAGCAATTTAAACTTGATCAGGTAGTTGAAGGGGCAACCACAGAATGGGAGAAAATCAAACGATTGGGGGCATGGACAGCTGCAAACTGGGATTGGTTTCTACCCAATTCTGAATTTGAAGATTTGCTTAGCTGGGATGCAAGCAAAATACTCAGCGGTCAGGCAGCACCGGGAAATTTATCTAAAAAGGGGGGTAATTGCCTCCATTATGCAATTGTTTTCGCTCAGGCTTGCCAGAGTTTTGGTATTCCAGCCCGGATTGTAAATACCAATTATGCAATCTGGGGTGGTCATGAACTGGTTGAAGTCTGGTCGCGGGATTATCAAAAGTGGATCATGGCAGACCCGAATTTTGACACCATGTTCTATGATAAAAAAACAGGAATCCCTTTAAATATTCTGGAACTGCATAATTTATTTCTGAAAACCTATTACCCGGGAGGGGAGATCATTGACAGGGATAAATGGTCATTTGAAGATCGGGACAGGCGTGCAAACCGAATTAATCCTAAGGATCTTCCAATTGCAATGGAAGCAGGAGGGAAGGCTTTTTCAGGTAAAATTACGAAGGACTATGTCTGGTGGAAAGTCACGCCCAATACAGAAAACTCAGGTTATTCGGGAGGCTATGGATTTTACAATACGGCAGAAGTCCGCTGGCTGCCCCGCAGTAACTGGCTGAGTCAGAAATCCCCTTTACCGGTTACTCATGGAAGAACTCACTGGGGTTGGGATGGTTATTATGCCTGGACGGATGCACAAACTCCCGAAACACCTGAACATCGATTTTATGTCCGCAGACCTTCAGATATTTACAGTAACCTGTTTCAGGTAGATTTTGCTGCACATTATATACAGAATGGGGAAATTCAGCTTGATCTGGCAACGGATTCCCCTGGTTTCGATCATTTTAAAATTGTTTTAAATGGGGTTGAAATTTCAACAAAAGTCAGGGAAAGCAAGTTTAAACTGAGTTCCGGAATTAACATTATTGAAATTTATCCGGTTGATGCTATGGGCAATACCGGAGCAAAGAGTATGATTAAAATTAATTATATCCCTGCCGCCGGATAAAGATTTTTTGTTTGCTGATTTCGGAATTATTTTGAATAAGGGTAGGACATTTTTCCTTTCCGGAGTCCTAAACTATAGGATACCTCTGTTCCGGATAAACAGAGGTAATATTTGTGAGATGAGTGTTAAACTCAATTATTTTTTATTAAAATTACCCCGGGGCTAAATCCCCGATTTTTACAGAATACAATTCAATTATGGAAAAAACACTTAAAATATACAATGGTAAGATATTAACCCCTTATCGCATCATCAGCGGTACTGTGGTTGTTGTTGACGGGAAAATAAAGGAAGTTGCGGAAGGGAATATTGATGTTCCCGGTGCGGTTGAAATTGATGCAAAGGGAAATTATATTGCTCCAGGCTTTATCGATATTCATGTTCATGGAGGCGGTGGCCACGATTTTATGGATGGTTCGGAAGAAGCTTTCCTGAAGATTGCCGAGACTCATGCCAAATATGGAACAACCGGTCTGATGCCGACTACTCTGACCAGCGAACTGGATGAACTTTATAATACCCTCGATTTATACAAAAAAGCAGATAAAAAGAATAAAATGGGTGCCCAGTTTCTGGGTATGCACCTTGAAGGGCCTTATTTTGCGATGTCTCAGCGTGGTGCACAGGATCCGAGATATATCCGCAACCCTGATCCTGAAGAATATAAGGATATTTTATCGCGTTCATCTGATATCAAAAGATGGAGTGCTGCCCCTGAATTGAAAGGTGCGATCGAATTTGGAAATTACCTTCGTTCAAAAGGAATTCTGGTTGCAATGGCACATACTGATGCTATTTATGAAGAGGCTCTGGAGGCTTTTGAGGCTGGATTTACGCTGGGAACTCACTTTTATTCCTGCATGTCGGGGGTAAGCCGCAGAAACTGTTTCAGATATGCAGGCGTGATTGAAACCGCTTACCTTCTCGATGAGATGGATGTTGAGATCATTGCTGATGGTATTCACCTTCCTGCACCATTATTAAAACTGATCTATAAGATCAAAGGACCTGACCGCATTGCTTTGATCACTGATTCTATGCGGGCTGCAGGTATGCCTCCGGGAGATAGCATCCTGGGAAGCAAACACAACGGATTAAAGGTTCTTGTTGAAGATGGGGTAGCAAAATTGCCTGATCGTACTTCCTTTGCAGGTAGTGTTGCAACTTGCGACCGATTGGTCAGGAACATGGTTAATATGGCTGAGGTGCCATTACTTGAAGCCGTTAAAATGGCATCGCTTACACCGGCAAATATTTTGGGATTGGGAGCGAGCAAAGGTTCATTGATTTGCGGCAAGGATGCAGATATTGTCATTTTTGATTCAAACATCAATGTCAGTACCACAATTGTTCAGGGAAGAATTGTTTACAATAAATTAGATTAATACGAATACAATTATGAGAGAGATTAAAAAGGATAAATTACAGGTTAATATATATGCCGGAAGACCGGAATTAGGTGCAGCAGCAGCAGAAACTCTAACTGCCAGAATTGCTGAGTTACTAAAGACGAAAGAGCAGGTGAACATAATTTTCGCTTCTGCTCCATCACAAAACGAATTTCTTGCCGAATTGCTGAAAAAGGATATTGAATGGGGGAAAATCAATGCTTTCCACATGGATGAGTATATAGGTTTGCATCCGGATGCACCACAGGGTTTCGGTAATTTCCTTAAAGACAGGTTATTTAGCCATGTGACTTGTCGCACAGTTAATTATCTGAATGGAAATACAGATCCTCAGGAAGAGTGTAAACGATATTCAGACCTTTTGATTAAATATCCTACAGATATCGTTTGTTTAGGGATAGGTGAAAATACGCACCTGGCATTTAATGATCCGCATGTTGCCGATTTTAATGATCCATTGATTGTAAAGGTTGTTGATCTTGATCAGGATTGCCGGGTTCAACAGGTAAATGACGGCTGTTTTAGCACAATTGATGAGGTTCCTACCCATGCACTTACGATCACCATGCCTGCATTATTCAAATCAACTTATGCTATTGCCATTGTACCAGGTAAGTTTAAAGCAAATGCAATCGATCATACGATCAACAGCGAGATTTCTGAGAAATATCCTTCAACTATACTCAGAAGGCATGACAATGCAATCTTATTTATTGATGAAGACAGTGCATCCAAATTATAAGTTAATAAGGTAGAACGATTAAAATATTATATTTAAAAATTAGGGCCTCAAATCCGGAAATTAAAATAGAAAATATGAGTAGTAATAAAACAGTATCAGTAGGATCATTAAGTCAGCGGGATACCATCACAGGCATGGTGATTATCGCATTCATGTTTTTCATGTTTGGATTCACTTCCTGGATCAATGCGATCTTAATTCCATATTTCAAGATTTCATTTGAACTTTCACACGTTCAGTCTTATTTGGTAACCTTTGCATTTTATATTTCCTACCTGCTTTTTTCTGTTCCGGCTTCCTATCTGCTCAAAAGGGTGGGTTTTAAGAAAGGGATGATGATCGGTTTCTGGATCATGTCAACAGGTGCATTTCTTTTTGTCCCGGCGGCAATTACGATGACCTATGAATTATTCTTGTTAGGATTATTTTCAATTGGCGCAGGATTGGCATTACTTCAGTCTGCTGCTAATCCTTATATCACCATTTTAGGGCCAACAGAGCGTGCTGCTCAGCGTTTCAGTATTATGGGTATCTGTAATAAGGGTGCCGGAATACTTGCGCCTTTATTGTTTGCTGCTGTAATCTTCAAAGCTACGGATAGTGCAATGCTGGATAATATCAGCTCGATGTCTCAGGCTGAAAAGGATGCTGTTTTTCATGAGCTTATCCAAAGGGTAATTGTTCCCTATGCATGTGTCGGTGCATTCCTGTTTCTGATAGGTCTTTTTATTCGTTACTCACCACTTCCTGAAATTGATACCGAACATGAAAGTGAAGAACTTGCACAGGCAAACTCTTCAAAAAGCAGTATCATGCAGTTCCCGCACCTCGTTTTGGGAGCTTTCGCGATATTTCTGCATGTTGGAACCCAAGTAATTTCTATTGATACAGTTATCAGTTATGCGGCAACAATGAACCTTAACCTGATTGAGGCCAAGGTTTTCCCTTCCTATACTCTGACGGCCCAGATCTGTGCTTACCTGGTTGGTATATTCTTTATTCCAAAATTTATGTCGCAGTTAACGGCATTGAAGGCAAGTACCATATTTGGTGCAATTCTTACCCTGATGATTATCTACGCGAAAGGGGATGTTACTTTCCTTGGACATACCAATGATATTTCTCTCTGGTTTGTCGTGATGCTTGGTCTTGCCAATTCATTGGTTTGGGCCGGGATATGGCCTTTGGCATTAGATGGTTTAGGCCGATTTACTAAAGTCGGAGCATCATTGATGGTTATGGGTTTAGCAGGAAATGCAATCCTACCGCTCATCTACGGATATTTTGTAGATATATGGGATGCCCGTAATGCATACTGGGTATTAATGCCCTGTTATTTGTATCTGATTTTCTATGCATTCAGAGGCTATCGTTTACGCAAATGGACCAGCTAATTCTAAAAACTGTTGATTTCAATGAATAGGCAGGAATTGTAGCCATGCCGATCATTTTAGTTGATGATGTCTTAAATTAAGCAATAATAAATTTTCTTACCATAATCTAATACCAATGAATCATTTACGAAATGTATTTGCTCTTGGAGCAGTTTTTTCTGCTACTCTCGCCAATGCCCAACTAGCTCCACCAATCACATCCAACCCTGATGTTGTTCTTGAACCATGGTCGTATACCGAAAACTTCGAGGATCGCGAGTTAGGAGCTTGGGCGTCATACCCTCACTGGCAGGATATTGCCTACAATCAGGATTTTCGCCCGAATGAAATTGTTCCTGGTGATCCTAATATTTCGGTGGTTCAAAAGGTTCGTGCATTTACCAATGTAGATGCTTATGCCGGTGCACAGAAGCTGCTCGACATGTATCTTGTTCCCGGTGCAAGCGTAAAATTCAGGTATTATTTGAAGTCAAACACTCCTTCAGAATATTATAAGGTCAGGTTTGCTGCAGGTAATCTCGGAAAACTGGATTATACGATCAATAATCCTGAAAGGAATAAGTGGGTGACAGCTACGGTAAGTTTTAATGATCTGGTGTCTGAGAATCCTAAGATTTCAGGAAAGGATAAGGTCAAGATTTATGCTTTAGCTTTTATTACTAAATTCCCCTCAGCAGATCCGGATATGCCGATCTATTTTGGAATTGATGATATTTCCTTTACTGCCGCACGAGAAACAGCATTCCGTTTCAATGCTCCGGAAATGTTCAAATTGCCTGAATATGCCCAGTATATTCCAAAAAAGCATTATGCCGCCGGAGATAATTTCAATCTTGTTGGTAAATGGCCGCTGGATGCGAAAAATGTAAACCTTGAAATTGTTTCATTTGCTGATCAGTCTAAATCTTTTTTTAAGGGCGATTTAACTAAGTCGGGTACTGATTGGTCGCTTAAACCTTTGAAACTTGCTTTTCCCGAAGGACTTTATATCGGAAAGATTAAAGCTTTGGATGGTGCTAAGGAATTGGCACATACAGAATTTACGATTCATATTGCTCCTCAGAGCATGGCAGGAAAACATCCCCGCTTATTATTTGATGCAGAAAAGAAGAAAGAGCTGGATGTAAAAATTAAGCAGCCTGAGTTTAAAAAAGTATATGATGATATCCTTAAGAATGCAAAAGCTCAGCGTGACAAGATTCCTGTTAGCAGTCTGATTTTTGATCTGGACCAGTTTCCAAAAGAGGACTGGCTTCCAACCTGGTCGGCATGGGGTGATAAGATCTATCATACTGGCGAAGCCCTTCGTTTAAATGCAAGAGCTTATGCTTTTCATGGGGATAAAGAAGCTGGTAATTATGTTAAAGATGTTCTGGTTAAGATATCAGGCTGGCCAAACTGGACACATCCATGGCAAACTAATCGTGGTCGCTACAGTGAACACCGTACAGGTAGCTGGGCACACCGGGTTGCTGAGGCTTATGACCTGACCTATGATGTGATGACTCCTGCTGAGAGCAGTGTTATTCGTAAAGCGATTATGGCCAATATCGTTGATGGCGCTCACCGTACCTATGTGTACAATGATGACATTACAGCCGCTACATCAAACTGGCTGGCTATGATCTTAGGCGGATCTTTAATGAATATGGCTGCTGTTTATGCAGACGGACCTGAAACTGAAAATCTGGAACCGTACTTCACCGGTGGTTTGATAAAATATTACCGCTTCATTAATCGTGTAGTAGATCAGAAAGATGGAGCCTGGGGTGAAGGATATGGATACAACAGCTATTCTTTCTCCAATATGGCATACAGTCTTCCTTCCTTAAATAATGTCTTTAAGATCGATCTTACTGCACCTTTGGTTGGAAGTTATAATGAGTTTATATGGGGTGGTTTAATTAAGAGTAAACTGTGGTTTGAATACGGTGATTCAGGAGGTGCAATGGTACCCGCAACATTCTGGAGTTTTCTGCTCGAAAAAAGAAGAGAACCACGTTTAAGCTGGTTTTATAATTATATGAAAACTCAGGAGAATTATGAGGATGTAATTTTTAATACCAAAAATATTCCTGAGGATAGTGTTTTTGATGAGAATCCTGTAAAAGTATTCCGCGAAATTGGAACAACAGTTTTCAAAAGTGGTTGGGAAAAGGATGATTTTTCATTCGTTATGCGTACCGGTGCATTTTATAATCACCAGCATATCGATCAGGGAAGTATCTGGCTAGCAGATAAAGGAGTTTTGTTCATTGAAGAACGTCACCTCAAAAACTCTACTTATTATGATGATCCGATCTATCAGTCAAAACTGATTCAGCCGGTTGCACATTCAACGATACTTATTGATGGGAATGAGCAGAGTCAGCGTACCGGAGATCACCTTTATCATGCACCCGGTTTTGATGATCATGCCTATATCGCTAATTTCCTTGATGGGAAAGATGCCGCATTTTCTTCAGGTAATATCGGACGTATATACTTTGATAAAGTAAAAGATCTGAGCCGGAATGTATTGTTTATCAAGCCGCGTACCCTTTTAATGCTGGATACTGCTATTCCTTCTGAGAAGGATGCGAAAGTTACCCTGCTTTATCAGACTGCAGAACTTGAACATATCAAGGCTGGAAAGGATGTTTCAAATATCACTAAGGGAGGCGTGACACTTAATTTCATGCACCTTGCTCCTAAAGTTGTTGAAACAGAAGCTGAGGAAACCCCTCATTACCTGTACACATTACAGCGTGTGCGTCATTTGAAGAAGGAAGGAATGTTAAAGGTTTCTGCCAGTACTACAAACCGTCAGCCGCTTGTTATGGCTAATTTAATTACTACTGATGGCAGTAATGGAGTTTCTGAAGTAATTACTGAAGAGGGTGATGGATTTGTGAGTGGTGTGGCATCCGGTAAGAAATTCGCTTTCAGTACCAAGCCGGGTAAAGTTTATCAAACCGGAGGAATTGAGACCGATGCCGCTTCGATGACATGGAGTGCCGACAGAGATTTTGTTGCGCTGGCAACAAGTTTCAGTAATAAAAATGCTTCAAAAATGCTCAATTCATCAGAAGTTTTAACTTTTGAATGGTCGGCTGATGGAATTAAATATGCTGTAGGAAAAACTGCAAAACTGAGTATTTCTTCTGCATCAAAACCAAAATCTGTACTTTTGAATGGCAAGGCAACCCGTAATTTCAGCTATGATAAGGCTAAAAAGCAGATATTGCTGGAAGTGCAGGCGGGAGAGGGAGTGATTAAGGTTAATTAATAGGGTATTGAGTATTGAGTAGTGAGTATTGAGACGAATCCGGGTTCATTAGAAAGTATCAAGAACCAAGAATCAAGAATCAAGACCTATTGCGGGTTCATTTGAAATTTAGTTTTCAGACTTATGAATTTACCTGGGCATCATGCAAGATAAATTCGTCAGTCGCTCGCTAAGGTGTTAAGAATCAAGAACCAAGAATCAAGACATATTCTTGTTCATTTGAAATTTGTGCTCAAGGATATTAACTATAAATACGTCATTTGACAATTAGGATAAATTACTAACAACCAACAACTGACAACCGACAAAACATGGAAGAATTCTCATTAAAAGGCAAAGTAATAGTAGTAACAGGAGGCACAGGTATTCTTGGCGATTCATTTATTAAGGGAATAGTCAAAGCAGGTGGTGCAGTAGGGATTTTAGGCAGAAATAAGGATGTTGCCAATGAGCGTGCAGATGCAATTAACAAAAACGGTGGAAGGGCAGTTGCTCTCATTGCGGATGCAATGGATGAGGGGCAATTGATTGACGCCAAAAACAAGGTATTGGATACTTTCGGAAGGATTGATGGACTGGTGAACGGTGCAGGTGGCAATCAGCCTCATGGTGTACTTTTGCCGGGGGATGATATTTTTAAAATGAATCTTGATGGGATGAAACGTGTGATGGATCTTAATACCTGGGGTACCCTGATTCCAACCCAGATCTTTGGGGAAGCAATGGTTAATTCTGTTGAGAAGGGTAGTATCGTGAATATTTCTTCTATGAATTCAAAGCGTGCTATAACCAGAGTATTAGGTTATAATATGGGTAAGGCAGCGGTTGATTGTTATAATCAATGGTTTGCTGTAGAATTAGCAAATCGCTATGGTGATCGTATCCGCATGAATGCGCTGGCACCGGGTTTCTTTCTTACCGAACAAAACAGAAATTTATTAACCAACCCTGATGGAACATTTACTGACAGGGGCGAGAAGGTGATTAGAAACACCCCATTCAAAAGATTTGGTCATCCGGATGAGTTGCAGGGAGCCCTCGTTTGGTTATTAAGCGATGCTTCTAAATTCGTTACCGGTTCTATGGTTTGTGTTGATGGCGGTTTTTCAATTTTTGCTGGAGTTTAATGAATACAAATTATAAAATAGACGGATCCTGCGCAATGCAGCAAACCATGCGATGGTATGGCCCGAACGATCCTGTGAGTCTTTCAGATATCCGTCAGGCGGGATGTACCGGAATAGTATCGGCATTACACCATATCCCAAATGGAGAGGTATGGCCAATTGAAGATATTCAAAAAAGACAAAAAGAGGTCGCGGATGCTGGCATGATATGGAGCGTGGTTGAAAGCGTTCCGGTTCATGAAAATATCAAGACGCAAATCGGTCCCTTTCTGAAATATATTGATAATTACAAGCAAAGTATCCGGAATTTATCCTCATGTGGTATTAAGTGTATTACTTATAATTTCATGCCGGTTCTTGATTGGACGAGGACAGACCTGGCCTATACGGTGGAAGATGGATCTAAAGCCCTGCGTTTTGAAAAAGCTGCTTTCATTGCCTTCGACCTGTTTATTTTAAAACGTCCGGGTGCTGAAGCTGAATATTCAGATGAAGAAATAAGTCGTGCGAAACTTCGGTTTGACGGAATGACTGATGATGAAAGACATCTCCTGACAAGAAATATTATTGCTGGTTTACCCGGAAGTGAAGAGAGTTTCACTATTGAGCAATTTCAGCAGGCTTTGGACACCTATAAGGGCATAAATGCAGATCGTCTTCGTCAAAATCTGATCTATTTTTTAAGTGAAATCATTCCGGTTGCACATGAGAATGGAGTTAAAATGGTCATTCATCCCGATGACCCACCTTATGGTATACTTGGTTTACCAAGGGTTGTGAGCACTGCGGCAGATTTTAAAGCTCTGATCACAGCTATTCCATCATTGTCTAACGGACTTTGTTTTTGTACAGGTTCTTTTGGTGTTAGGGCTGATAATGATTTGGCTGCGATGGTAGAACAATTTGGCGATCGCATCAACTTCATACATTTAAGAAGTACCCGTCGTAACGAGTGGGGTGATTTCTATGAGGATAATCATTTAGATGGCAATGTGGATATGTACGCGGTTGTTAAGCAATTGGTAAAGATATCCCATGCGAGAAATGTTTCCATTCCAATGCGTCCCGATCACGGGCACCAGATGCTTGATGATCTGAAGAAGAAAACCAACCCCGGCTATTCGGCAATTGGCCGCCTTAGAGGATTAGCAGAGTTAAGGGGACTAGAATATGGGATCATTAGGAGTGAGATGTGAGATATAAGATGTGAGAAATGAGATGTGAGATTCACTCTTATTTCTCACCCGATAGCTATCAGGGTTCAATTTCCATTTCCTATTTCCCATTCCCTATTTATTCCCCTTTTAGAAGCAAATGCAATCTCGTGCATACTACCTTAGTAAAGCTTCATTCACTCTGATTTTTCAATCTGTTTTTATTTAATTGAATTACAATTTTAAAGAATTGCCATTTTAAGATTATATTCAATATCAAAATGAATTTTTTGTTGTAGAAGGCCATGGGTGTTGAAAACCATGGAAATCCGTACCTGGGTAGATATTTTGAAAACTGTAATTGCCAACAGGTCTTATAAAGATCAAAAGAAATTATTTTACGATAATGCCTTAAAATTTTATAATATTTAAGTATGTCATTTCTCTTTCGCTCAATTTCTTTTCTGTTTTTCTTAAGTTTTCTGACAGGTATATCAATTGCCCAGGATAAGCGAAAGTTTAAGATCTTTCAGTTTCCAGCAAACATGATCCCAACGATAGATGGAAAAGTTGAGGATTGGAAAATGGTAGATCCCTCATACAATATCGGTATGGATCAATTATGGGATGACAGGGATGATAGCGTCAGACATCGCTTTGCTGATCCTAAAAATCTTGATGTAAATGTAAAGGTCGGATGGGTAAAGGGAATGAACAGGTTGTATTTTCTATATGAAGCTTACGATGATTATTGGGACTTTTCATTAACAAATCTACATAATGATATCTTCGAAGTGGTTGTTGACGGAGATCAGTCGGGTGGTCCATTTATCAGTTCTTTTCATCCTAATAAGAACCTGAATCAGATGGATACTTATTTTTCCTACCAGGGAGTACATGCTCAGAACTATCACATTTTTACGCCGGCTAAAGAAAAAGATTGGGCAATGGTCTGGGGAAGTCAACCATGGATTAAAGATCTGCCTTATGCCAATGCTGCTTATAATTACAACTTTAAACCTGGTGAATCGGGACGCTTAACCCTCGAATTCTGGATTACTCCTTTTGATTATGCCGGTCCTGAAGGTGCTTCCAGAGCGCTTGAATCAGTTTTAACAGAGAATAAGGAAATTGGCCTAAGCTGGGCAGTACTTGATTATGACGACGTAAAGGCAACCAAATACAATGGATTTTGGAATCTCAGTAAAGTGCGGGAGATGTATGGAAATGCATCCTATCTGCTTCCTTTTCGCCTGATGCCATTGGAGAAGCCTTATCTAAAACCAATAGATGCTCAATGGTCATTTATTGTAACGGATATGAATCGTCGGATGGTTTCCTTTACTGATCAGTCATTTGGTGAAATTTCCACTTGGAACTGGGACTTTGGTGATGGAACTAGCTCAGATAAGCAGCATACTGTTCATTTCTTCCAGAAACCAGGGCAATATGTAGTGACTTTATCAATTAAGGGGCCTGCCGGTACCTCTCGTTTGTCAAAAGTCTGGGATGTTACCTTAAAATAACGTGAGTTCGATTAAACTATCTAAAGATTAATATTTAACCACATAGATTGGCTTTATTTTGCTTTAAAGGAAACATAGTTTGTAAATCATATAGATTGAAGCAAAGCTTCAAGGCTATCTGTGTCTAAAATATAGGTTAGTACCTATAAAATGCTATGTTTCCCTGCCTGCCGCAGGCAGCTATGTGGTTTTTTAAATATTATGTCGAGTTCACTTTAAAAAAATCAGAAATTATGTTCATGATTTCGAAAAATAGTACTAGTTGTTGATCAGAATTTAATGAACTTTTATTCTTTAGAACAATGAAGCCCTGCAGCAAAAAACTTAATATGATTAACCTGAAACAATTTTCTTTTTTATTCTTCATTGGTCTGGGCTTCTTTTGTATTTCTTGTGATAACTCTGACAATAAAAACGAATGGAGTGTTTACGGCGGAAGCAAGGAACGTATTCAGTATTCAGAGCTGGACGCGATAGATACTTCCAATGTTGAAAATTTACAGCTGGCCTGGATTTACCATACTAAAGATGCAGAATCAGGCAGTCAGCTTCAGGCGAATCCTCTTATCGTTGATGGGGTACTTTATGGTGTTTCCGCACAATTAAAACTGTTTGCTGTAGATGCCCTTAGCGGAAAGGAAAAATGGGTATTTAACCCGGTCGATTCCATGATGGTTGATATTCAGGGAAGACAAAGCTATGGAATGAACGCCTGTCGCGGGATTGCACTTTATAAGGGTAAAAACAAAGAACATCTGCTTTATTATACGGTAGGTTCTTCCTTATTCTGTATAAACAGTGCCACAGGTAAACCGGTTGTTTCTTTTGGAAATAAGGGTCGCATACCGCTCCATGATGGCCTTGACCTGGATAGGGATTTATCAAATTTAAGAGTCACGGCAACTTCACCAGGGGTAATATATAAGGATCTTATTATCCTTGGGACTAGTTTGTCGGAAGAAGAGGAATCTGCTCCGGGTCATATCAGGGCATATGATGTTCATACAGGCAAATTGAAATGGATGTTCAGGACAATACCTGAACCAGGGGATGTTGGATATGATTCATGGGAAGACCCTGAGGCTCATAAATATGTAGGAGGGGCAAATGCTTGGGGCGGACTTAGTTTAGATGAAAAGAGAGGAATGGTTTTTGCCTCTACAGGGGCTGCCGTCCCCGATTTTTATGGAGGTAAAAGAAAAGGAGATAATCTTTTTTCGAATAGTATTCTTGCGCTTGACGCAGAAACCGGAAAATATATCTGGCATTTTCAGGGTGTTCATCATGATTTATGGGATTATGACTTTCCTACATCTCCGGTTCTGGTTTCAATAAAAAAAGATGGTAAAAATATTGATGCGGTAGTACAGGTTAGTAAGCAAGGGTTTATCTACATGCTCGAAAGAGAAACCGGAAAACCTGTACATCCCATTGTTGAAAAGCCAGTACCTGGATCGGATCTTATTGGTGAGCAGACTTCTCCAACACAGCCTTTCCCAACAGTGCTTCCTCCTTTTGTGAGACAGGAGTTTAGGGAATCAGATCTTAATAATGTTATACCGGACTCTTCTTTTCAGGATCTGAAGAAAAGGTTTTTAAGCCATAAATCTGGTAATATGTTCATTCCCCCAAGTCTGCAGGGAACACTCGTATTACCCGGATTAACCGGAGGTGCGGAGTGGGGCGGACCTTCCTTTGACCCTTCCAGTGGTATCCTTTATATTAACGCTACTGAAATGCCATGGGTGGTAACTATGATCGATACTTTGGTAGAGAAGCTGCCAGAATCTACTCAAACAAATTTGCAGGCAGGTAAAAGCATTTACAATAAGAGTTGTAAAGGTTGTCATGGTGCTGATCTCAAAGGCTCAGGTAATTTTCCTTCATTGCTCAATCTTCAGGCAAAGTATGATGAATTGAAATTCAAAAATATCATATCAACCGGACAGCGGATGATGCCTGCTTTTAAGCATTTTAGTGAAGAAGATAAAACAGCCCTGGCATCGTATTTACTAAATATAGAATCAAAACAAAAGATGACTTTTAATCCGGTAACTAAGTTAAGTCATCCTTTCTATCGTTCACCTTATCGTTTTGGCGGGTATAAACAGTTTTTAACAAAAGAAGGCTACCCTGGAATTAAGCCACCATGGGGTACTTTAAGTGCTATTGAGCTCAGTACGGGGCGCTTGGTTTGGAAAAATACCCTCGGAGATTACCCTGAATTGAAGGCTAAAGGTATTCACGCCGGTACAGAAAATTGGGGAGGATCTGTGGTAACTGCCGGAGGATTGGTATTTATTGCTGCAACAAGGGATGAAAAATTCAGGGCTTTCAATAAAGCGACAGGTAAACTTTTATTTGAAACTACTTTGCCTGCCGGGGGATATGCTACACCATCTGTGTATAGTGTGAATGGTAAGCAGTTTGTGGTAATTGCATCAGGTGGAGGAAGAATGAGAACTAAATCGGCGGATACCTATGTTGCTTATGCCTTACCCGATAAATAAAATTTATAGCTAACGAATCAGTATTGAAAAACTAAATTTTAAGCATTATAAATTAAAACAAATGGAAAGATCAACCTTTTTAAAATCCCTGGCTGGAGTGGGTGTGGGTACTTTGGGACTGAGTTCTTTAAGTGCGTGTAAAACCAGTTCCTCTGATTCCTCTGTTAATCCTGATGTTATGCCTGCACATATTTCAGGAGCTGCATTGGATTTCAATAAGATCAGGGAAGATTTCCCCCGCACGAGGGAGGAAGTCTATATGGATAATGCATCAACCCACCCAATTAATATTTATACGGCTGCAGCTTTGCATCGCTATGCAGAATGGGCTAAGAATGATGTGGGTGAGCCATGGTGGCCAAAATGGTCAGAGACCC
This sequence comes from Sphingobacteriales bacterium 16-39-50, assembly GCA_002257025.1. Taxonomy (GTDB): domain Bacteria; phylum Bacteroidota; class Bacteroidia; order Sphingobacteriales; family Sphingobacteriaceae; genus Daejeonella. Next base: position 160,512 of record NCHA01000008.1, read on the forward strand.
GTCAGGAATGTAAGGATAGCTTTGCTAAACTTATTAATGCAGATCCGGATGAAATCGCTTTTGCAAGAACTACCGTAGAAGCAGAGAACAATATTCTGAATGGGATGGATTTAAAAGGAGGTAACGTGGTGACTACAGATCTTCACTATGCGCCTAGTTTATATGGCTACAAGATGCGCGAGAAGCGCGAGGGACTCGAAGTAAGAATCATTAAACATAATGACTGGAAGTTTGATGCGAAGGATTTTGAAGGTGTGATTGATAAGAATACCAAATTAGTTGCTATCACACTGGTTTCAAATGTGAATGGTTTTCTGGTTAAGGACGTTCGGGCCATCGCTGATTTGGCTCATGCCAATGGAGCCTTGCTTTATGTAGATATTATTCAGGGGGTTGGGGCTGTGCCGGTAGATGTTAAAGCCATGGGTATTGATATGGCTGCCTGTTCTACCTTCAAATGGTTGATGGGTAGTAAAGGTTTTGGCTTTATGTATGTCCGTAAAGATTTACAGGATACCCGGGTTCTTCCTACACAACATCATGGTGGCTTAAATTTCAATTATGGCCCATGGACAGATAGTCCGGATTCAGCATTGGGCGAGTTTGATTTTAAACCTACCACTGGCCCGGCGATGTATGAGGTTAGCTATCCTTCTTATGAAGGAGTTTCCTGTGCGATTACTTCGATGAAATATATACATACTTTAGGGGTTGAAAATATCCGAAATTATGTTCGCACGCTAACAAGCCGTTTGGCAATAGAAATGCCAAAAATTGGTTATCCTATGATCACTCCAGAGGGCAATGAAAGTCCAATTATTGTATTCCAGGCTAAAGATCCGGAGGGGGCAATGAAAAAGCTCCGTGCAGCCAAAATCAATGTGGCAATGCGTTTTGGAAATAAATTAAGACTTTCTCCATCGATCTATAATAATCAGGCGGATATCGATCGTATTTTGGAAACCCTTTCTTAAAATAAGAAGGAAATTTTTGAGCTTAATTTATATGAGAAGATTTTAATATCAATTTTTAATTATTTTTGGTGACAATGCATTCGGAAATGAATGTTTTATATAACTTGTCACAATGAAAAACTTCTCTGTAAATAGTATTCGATCTAAGTTTAAAGTAACACTTTTAGCAGGTGTTACTTTTTTTATGCTGGCAGATTTAGGATTTGCAAGTGCTCAATCTCCAAATCCGGGTTCTAAACCTAATATTATCTTTCTCGCAATTGATGATTTAAACGATTGGATTAATCCTCAGGGCTTGGGTGGATTACCGGGATTGAAAACTCCGAATTTCGATCGATTGCGTAAAATGTCTATGTCTTTTACCAATGCTCATATCCCATCGCCTGCCTGCGCACCTTCAAGGGTATCGATTATGACCGGTGTAAGTCCGGCCAGATCAGGTGTAACCGGCTGGAAGCATCCTGAATGGCGTAAAGTCCCTGCACTGAGTACTTTGCTGACTATGGAGCAGTTTTTCAAGGAAAAGGGCTATAAAACACTTGCAGGTGGTAAAATATACCATACTTTATCACCTCCAAGATCGACAATAAATCAATCTGAAGGCAAAGGATGGGATTTTTATTATCCTGGTTTAAGAGTTCCGGTTCCATTTCAGGTCAGAGCACCTGAGGAAATTATATCTCCCAAAAATTTTAAAGGCAAACAACCTGATTATTTTACCTGGGGACCGATTGCATTAGGGGATGATTATATGGCCGATTTCCAAATTGCAGAATGGGCAAATTATGAGCTCAGCCAAAAGCATGATAAGCCTCTTTTCTTGGCAGTTGGATTGACCAAACCTCATGATCCATGGGAAGTTCCGCAAAAATATTTTGATATGTATCCTCTGGCTAATGTACCTGATCTGCCATATAAAGAAGATGATTTAGAGGATGCATTTATCCACGGAAGAAGGGCACTCCATCGCTTTATCACTGATAATAATCAGCTTAAGAAAGTTTTGCAGGCATACATGGCTACCATATCTTTTACTGATGCAATGCTTGGAAAATTTTTGGATGGTATGGAAAAGTCGGGTTATCTGAAAAATTCAATCCTTGTAGTCTGGTCTGATCATGGTATGCATATGGGTGAAAAGGAAAATTGGGAGAAATTCACACTTTGGGAACGTTCTACCAGAGCTCCTTTGTTTATTATGGCACCGGGTATAACTAAACCTGGCTCAACTACCCATGTTCCGGTCTCAATGATGGACATGTTTCCTACACTTGCAGAACTGGCAGGTGAGAAAATTCCGGAATACTGTGATGGTGAAAGCTTGGTTCCAATGCTGAAACTCGAACGATTTGATCATAAACCTGCGTTTACAGCTTATTTTATGAATGAGCAGGGTGGGGCAAATTCAGGCGATGGTTACACTATTCGTACAAACAGATATCGTTACATCTATTACCCTTTTATTAATCTGGAGGAACTTTATGATCATCAGGTCGATCCAAATGAATGGAATAATATAGCTTATAAAGCTTCCAGTAAATCAGTGATTCAGGAACAAAGAAAACTCTTATTGGATCGGGTGCCGGGATTGTCATGGACTAATACGGCACCTAAGGGATATACTATCGATAAGGATGGAAGTGTTAAGAAAGATGGCTATGTAAAAATAGCAGATCTTAAAGAGATGAAATGGGGACTTTAATGCAAAAGCTTTATAGGACATTTTTAGTGTGTCATCTTAATAATGTCTCAAAATTGTATTCTGGCCTTTTATTAGGATTTTATTGCCTTTTTTTATTTAATTCATGCAATCAGGGAGCCAAAACAGATTCAATTGAGAATAAATCTGATGGAAATACCTCGGTCTATAAGACCCTTGATCAGATTACTTTTAACGGGGATACATCCAATACTGGAATGGTTTCCATCCCGGGTGGCGAATTTATGATGGGTGCCGATAATGATCAGGCAGATAAAGATGAGTACCCCAAACATAAAGTGATTTTAGATCCGTTCTGGATCGATCAGCATGAAGTTACCAATGATCAGTTTGCCAGGTTTATTGAAAGTACAGGCTATGTAACTACAGCTGAACGCAAACCTGACTGGGAAGAATTGAAAAAACAATTACCACCCGGAACACCAAAGCCAGATGAGTCCTTACTGGTTGCAGCTTCGCTTGTATTCACACCCCAAAAACAGGAGGTTGACCTCAATGATTATTCTCAATGGTGGGCATGGGTTCCGGGAGCAAGTTGGAAGCACCCAGAAGGCCCTGACAGTAATATTGATGGCAAAGGTAATTACCCTGTAATCCATGTTAGCTGGGACGATGCTATGGCCTATTGTAAATGGGCAGGAAAACGTTTGCCAACTGAGGCAGAGTGGGAATATGCCTCGCGGGGAGGACTGAACAATAAAATTTATCCCTGGGGAGATGAGCATATCAATAAGGGAAAGGCCAAAGCAAATACCTGGGAGGGTAGCTTTCCATATAAAAATACTGCATTTGATACTTTCACGGGGGTAGCTCCGGTTAAATCATTTTCTCCAAATGGATATGGATTGTATGATATGGCAGGAAACGTATGGGAATGGTGCCAGGACAAATACCGGAATGATTATTATCAGAGTATAAACAGTGTGGAGGGTATCAAAAATCCTCAGGGACCGGTTGATAGTTTTGATCCCGATGAACCCTATACCCCTAAGAGAGTATCAAGAGGGGGCTCTTTTATGTGTAATGAAAGTTATTGTTCAGGGTACCGGGTTGCCCGCCGAATGAAAAGCTCTCCGGATTCTGGGATGAGTAATCTGGGTTTCAGATGTGCCAAATAAATTTTTAAGAAGAATTTTTATGCTGAGTTCTATATTATCCAGAAAAATAATAATCGTCCTGATGCCGGTTATTTTACTAACCATATCCTGCTCAGATCCTATTCCTGAAAGGCAGGCTAATAATGCACCAGCAAAAGTTTCGAAAGTTAAGAATGAGGTGCCGGCCTGTTGTTCAAAAAAACCATCCCGTTTCTATCCTGAGCCTAAGCAAGCAATGAAATAGATTTTTGTTTTGTTTGAAATCATAAGAAATGATCTTCAATTTTGACCCGTTTTTGTCTTTGAATCTTAAAATTCACAGAGATATTTTTGTTAGTAAAATTCTATCATTTTCTAATTTTTCCATTTTTTTTTAGTATTTCAATTATCCTTTTCATTTGATGAAAAGCACTGCTAATTGTGTCTTAATGACACTAAGTTTCAGTATCTAAAATATTGCCCGGGCAATTTTTTATGCTTGTTTTTATTTTTCACATTGGATTTTTTTTTATTAAATTCGATTATATTAGTAATTGAAATGTCTACATATGCAGTATATTCTGATGGCGAGTTGCTTGATCTTTTAAGGTCAGGGGACAGGTCTGCATTTGCAGAAATATATAGCAGGTACTGGAAGAATATATTTACAGTTGCATCAAATAAAATCGGGCAACTTGAGGAAGCAGAGGAAATCGTTCAGGATATTTTTATATCTCTCTGGAACAGAAGGGAAGAAATTGTTATTACCTCCAGTCTTAATGCGTACTTGTCAGTTTCAGCAAAATACCGTGTCATTAAGATTCTTGCTAAAAGGAATCAATACAATAAATACGCTGATCATAGTCAACATGTCATTCCTATAATGTCCAATTCAACTGATGATTGGTTCGAGTTTGTGGAATTAAGGTCAAGATTAGAAATTCTGGTCTCAAATCTTCCCGAAAAATGCCGCCTGGTATATAAAGCAAGTCGCGAAGATGGTTATTCTCAAAAGCAAATTGCTGAACAGTTTGGAATTTCTGAGAAGACTGTTGAAGCCCATATCAGTAAAGCTCTTAAATCTTTAAGAACAGGTTTAGGTCAGCTTTTCCTTTGATCTCATTTTAATCAAAAAATATTTTCATTCCCACTAAGGGATAAGCCAGGCTTGGGGGACTTGTATATAAAGACCCCTTTAATGAAACCTTTAAGTTCAAACGAGCGATATCAGGAATTAGCCGAAAAATGGCTCAATAATACTATAAGTCCTCAGGAGAGCGAGGAGTTTTTTCAATGGTACAATAGCGGGCAGGAGAATGATGTCTATATTCCCAAAGATTATGCCGACAGTGATCAGGATCTAAAAAAGAGAATCTTTGCCGAGATAAACCACAATATTTCTGAGCCTATTCTTTCACCATCCTATAGAATTCAATCATGGTTTGCAGCTGCAGCTGTAATTATAGCTGTTTTCGCAGCCGGCCTTTATTTCTCTTCAGAAACACAACAAAAAAAACAATTTATTGCGGATAAAGTAATCACAGAACCTATAATGGTACCTCCATCTACAAAGGTATCTCCTATTTCTGAAATTGAAACTAAACCGGTTGTTGTTGTCAATGATATTGAAGCTGGCGAAAATAAGGCGATACTCACACTTGGAGATGGCTCGAAGATAATTTTAGATGATGCAAAGAACGGAATTCTTGCAAATCAGGGAGGAAATAGTGTTCTGAAGGCTGCAGAAGGTGAGGTCATTTATTCTTTCCTCAGCGAAATCAAAGATCCCCTGGCTGAAGATGAAAATGCTCCTGTTATTTACAACACGATAGAAACACCCAAGGGTGGTAAATTTCAGATAAAGTTACCTGATGGGAGTAAAGTATGGTTAAATGCGGCCTCTTCACTTCGTTTCCCAACAGTATTCAACGGGTCTAAAAGGCAGGTTGAGTTAATAGGTGAGGCATATTTTGAAGTATCACCGGATAAATCTAAAATATTTGAGGTTAATACCAGGAATCAGGTAGTACAGGTGCTAGGAACACATTTTAATATCAATGCATATCTGGATGAACCAACTGTAAATACCACTTTATTGGAGGGTAGTGTAAGAGTCTCTGATCTGCGGACCAATATTTCTCAATTGCTTAAACCCGGGGAACAATCTCAGTTGAGTGAGCAGATGGAGGTTATTAATTTGAAAAACACCAACGAAGCCGTTGCCTGGAAAGAAGGTTATTTCCAGTTTGATGAAGCGGATATAAAAACAGTTATGAGGCAAATCGAGCGCTGGTATGATGTATCAGTTGTGTATGAAGGAGATCTTCCCAATTACCGCTTTGGAGGTGAGATTGAAAGAAATTTAAGCCTTTTACAAGTGCTTAAAGTATTGGAAAAAACAAAAGTTCATTTTCGCTTAGAGGGAAGGGAGGTTATAGTAATGCCATAAAAGTCTACGAAAGAAAAAAAACAAACCAGAAGCGTTGGAGCGCCTCTGGTCACTGTTTCGATTAAATAAAAATTGATGCACAAAGATTATTTATTAACAAAACAAACAAATGTATGAATTCTCTTACAAATAAAGAGTATTGTTTAAACAATACTCGGTCAAAAGTCTGCATAAAATCAGACTCCTTGTACCATACAGAGCAACACCAGATTGCTGATAATCTGGCAAAAAAGTCGCTTTACAAACAAATCGGACGGATTATGAAACTGACGTTCATTTTAATCATGTTTGCACTGGTGAATGTCTATTCCAAAGGATACTCACAAAAGGTAACCCTTACAGGTAAACATGCACCGCTGGAGGAGTTTTTCTCTACTATTAAGCAACAAACAGGTTATGTATTTTTTTATGACTTAAATCTGTTAAAAACAGCCAAGCCGGTAACCTTAAAAATAGTCGATACCGAATTATCGGATGCTTTAGCTATTCTCTTTAATGATCAGCCATTGGATTACAGTATTGAGAATAAAACCATTGTTATCAGCGAAAAATTATCTGCAAAAGATAGAAAATCACTGAAGAACATGAGTTTCATGCTGATGGATATCCGTGGAAAGGTCGTTGATTCAAAAGGTGAGACTCTCCCGGGTGTTAGTGTCAGGGTAAAAGGTACTGCTGTTGGAACAACAACAGATGCTCAGGGTAATTTCGTTTTGAATGCTCCTGATAATGGCACTCTGGTTTTTAGCTATATAGGATATTTAAGTCAGGAAGTTACTGTTAATGGCAGATCTACCATTAATGTCACTCTGGTTGAAGATTCACAAATGCTTGGAGAGGTTGTGGTAACCGCTCTGGGTATTGAAAGAGCATCTAAATCCTTAAACTATGCGGCCCAGACTGTTAAAACAGCTGATCTAAATCAGGCTAAAGAAACAAATCTTATCAATTCTCTGGCTGGAAAAGTTGCCGGTGTAACTATTACCAAGAATGCAACCGGACCGGGTAGTTCTTCAAATGTAGTTTTACGTGGTCAAAGGTCTGTATTCGGAAGTAACCAACCTTTATATGTTATTGATGGTGTTCCAATGGACAATACCAGTCGTGAGGTAGGTACTGGTGGTACACATGGAAGCCGGGATGGGGGAGATGGTATAGGTATGTTGAATAGCGATGATATTGAATCCATGACTATCCTAAAAGGTGCTTCAGCAGCTGCATTATATGGAAGTTTGGGACAAAATGGTGCAATCATTATCACAACCAAAAGAGGAAAATCAGGTAAGATTACCGTTGATTATACCGGAAATACAACTATTGATCGCCCATTTATCCTTCCTGAAGTACAGTCAGAGTACGGGCAAGGTGCTGGAGGTGTTTATAATGCAAACTCTGAAACCAGCTGGGGACCAAAAATTACAGGTCAAACTGTTACTCTTTGGAATGGCAGTCAAGTTTCTATGCAAGGACAGCCTGACCGTATTAAGGATTTTTATCGTGATGGCTCAAGTTTGACTAATACCATCGGAATTAGTGGTGGTAGCGAAAAAATGCAAACTTATTTCTCTTACGGTAATAATCAGGCAAATGGTATTCTTCAAAATCATTCTTTAGACAGACATAATTTTGATTTCAAAATTGACAATCAAATTTCTGATAAACTTTCATTCTTTACAAAACTAAGTTATATAGTTGAAGATGTAGATAACAAGCCGTTTACTGGCGAAAGAAATGATGCTACAGGAAGTATTTATCATGCTCCGGCTTCCATTCCATTGAGTGAAATGCAGAAATTTGAATATACTGATGCCTTAGGTAACCTTAGACAAAGCTATTGGCTTCCAGGCTCTATTTACTTGTCGAATCCATATTGGAAGATGAACAGGCAGGTTTTCTTTGAGCAAAAGCGTCGTATGATTGGCCTGATACAAGCAAAGTATAAGTTTAATGACTGGCTGGATTTTCAGGTAAGAGGGAGTATGGATAGAACTGATATGAGTACGGAAAATAGAATGCACAATGATTCGTATGAACTTTCAGGAAATGGAAACTATTTTGAACTTTATGCTGGAAATAGAAGGTTCACTAATATGGATGCATTATTGTCGTTCAAAAGAAACATTACTAAGGATTTTAATTTAAACGGATATCTTGGAGGTTCAATTCAAGAAACTAAGTATGAATCTATCAATACCAATGCAAATGGTTTGAATAAGCTTGATTTCTTCTTCATGTCTAATGCGAAAAATCCAAGAACTACAAATGTAATTGGTAGAGAGCCTCAAGTTCAATCTTTATATGCTACTTCTACCTTATCCTTTAAAGATTACCTCTATCTTGATATTACTGCAAGAAACGATTGGTCTTCGGCACTACCGAAAGAGAATCAATCTTATTTCTACCCTTCAGTAGGTTTAACGGCAATAATTACAGATATGATTGATTTACCATCTTGGGTTTCTTATGGTAAGCTTAGAACAACCTACGCAAAAGCAGGTTATGGAGGTCGACAATATTTGACTGATAATTATTTCTCTGTAGGAAATGGCGGTTCAATAAATACTCCTAGTGTTAGATCTCTCGGGAATTATAAACCGGAGATTACTACCTCTTATGAAGCAGGATTAGACTGGAGATTTTTCACCAATAGAATTGGGTTGGATGTCACTTATTATAGATCTAATACTGAAAATCAGTTAATCGCATTGTCAGTTCCTAACGCAACACTTTTTGCCTCACAGTATATTAATGCCGGACTAATTCGGAATAGCGGAGTTGAGGTTATGTTGAGTGGTGCTCCAATTAGAACTAAGGATTTTTCATGGGATATGATGTTTAACTTCTCTAAAAATGTTAATAAGGTTGTTGAATTATCACCAAGATTAAAAACAGCTGTTTTAGGAGATGACAGACAGGTTCTTGAAACAGTTGAAGAAGGTAAGTCCTTCGGCGAAATGTATATGGCTGAATGGAGGAAAGATGCACAAGGCAGAAGAGTAGTTAGTGCTGCAGGTATTCCAATTCTTACAGGAAAAACTGCATATGCTGGGAATTATAATCCTAATTATATGTTAGGTGTTAATAATTCATTCACCTTCAAAAACTTAAATGTCAGTTTCCTATTAGATTACAGAAATGGAGGCACTGTTGTAGCCGGTACTTTGGCTGCAATGGACGTCAGTGGTAACTCGAAAAGTTCTCTTGCTTATAGAGAAACCGGGATTGTAGTGGATGGCTATACTCTTGACGGGGTTAAAAATACTAAATCTATATCAGCTGAAACCTACTGGCAATCATTAGGAAACAGAACTCCAGCCAAAGATTTCTATGCTTTTTCTGCGACTAACCTAAGGCTTAGAGAGGTTGTGCTTGGTTATAAAATTCCTAGTCAACTAATTAAAAAGACAGGGTTCATTCAGAATGCCAGGTTATCATTAGTTGGTAGAAATCTTCTGTTCCTAAAGAAGTATGCGCCATATGATCCTGAAATAGCTACTGCTGTGACTAATAGAGGTGGTTTGGAATATTCCTCTTTGCCGACAACTCGTAACATTGGTCTTAGCTTGAACGCTACATTTTAATAGCTAATTGCTACTGAATTAAATATTAGTATTAATATTAAACTGAATACAATGAAAACTCAAAAATCATTATATAAAAAATGGGCCAGTAGGTTGATGCTATTTTTAGCACCAATTCTATTACTGACTGCCTGTACTAAAAATTTCGAAGAAATAAATACAAATCCCTCAGGGCTGAAGAAACTTGAAGCACCTGATTTGAGAAGTTTATTTCCCGGCGCTCTAGCACAAGGTACGGGAGCCGGTTATAATGAAACATCTATGCTATTATTTTCCGGAGTATATTCCCAGCATTTTGCAGGTACAAATACTTTTCAGGAATCACACCGATATGTTATTGTGCAGAGATGGCAAGACATTTGGCCATTGATTTATGTGAGGACAATGCCTTCACTTGTAAATATTATCGAAGCCACCAAGGGCGGAAAAGAACCCACAATGAATGCAGTGGCTAGAATATGGAAAGTTTTTTCTTTTTTGCGTTTGACTGACCAATTTGGTCCGATTCCTTATTCAAAAATTGGGAAAGATACTGCTGTGGTGAATTATGATGATCAAAAGAGCATCTATTATGATTTCTTCAAAGAACTCGATGAAGCCACTACAGATCTAAAAGCTAACTTAACTAAACCCTCCTTTGTTACTAAAGATCTAATTTATAATGGAGACAATGCTAAATGGTTGAAGTTTGGTAATACCCTTCGCTTACGTTTAGCATTAAGAATTTCGGATGTAGAACCTGCTAAAGCTAAAGTTGAGGCTGAGAAAGCATATGCTGGTGGAGTAATGATGACTGCTTCAGATGCTGCCTTTTTTAAAACTTCTGCTGATTTTGCCAATGGCTTGAACAATTTTATGGGAAGAAATGGCTCCAGAATGAGTGCTACTATGGAAAGCTTATTAGTGGGCTATAATGATCCAAGACTGCCTGTTTTTTGGAGTCCTACTCTAACCGATGGTAAATTTCGTGGTGTAAGAAATGGAATGTCTGTTGCTCAGCAAAATTTGCCAGCAAATAGTGTTAACAATAATTCAGCGGTTGGTCCAAAGTACCAACCTGATAAGATGAATGTTACACCTCAGGCAGTATTTTATGCTTCAGAGGCTTATTTTCTAAGGGCAGAAGGGGCATTGAATGGCTGGAATATGGGCGGAACAGCAAAAGACCTGTATGAAAAAGGGATTGAAACTTCAATGAACGAGCATGATATTACCAATGCAGGAGTTATTTCGGCCTATATTAATGGTACCAGTTTACCAAGTACACCTGATAATTTGTTTCCAACTCCACCTTTAACAGATATCCCGGTAAAATTCGAAAGCAATGTTGAAAGACAACGTGAACAAATCGGAACTCAGAAATGGCTTGCGCTATTCCCGGAAAGTCATGAGGCCTGGGCCAGTATAAGAAGGTCAGGCTATCCTAAATTTTACCCATTGTTGAATTCTCAAAATCCTGATATAACACCGGATAAAATGATCCGTAGAATATCCTTCCTCGACAGGGAGATCATTGCTAATGGTCCTGCAGTAAAAGCTGCTGTTGCATTATTAGGTGGTGGTCCCGATAACGTGGCTACCCGATTGTGGTGGGATAAATCAAAATCAAAATAAGGAACCTTATTCAGGTTACTTATTTCTTAAAATGCATCATCATAATACCCCGGGCATACCTGCTTTCACAGGTATGCCCTAATTTACCCATAAATTGGTTTTGATGATGCTTTGAAAATTTTTGACTTGATTTTCCAAATTTTAATGGGTGGTTTTTGATCCATCCTTAGAATTTATTGGCTGTTCATTTTAAAATTTGATTGCTTATAATCCTGATAAACTTAACTGCATGCCAGAAACTAATAAGAACTTTCCTGCCCTAACTAACCTGGAGCATTCAGGTGGTAGTACTGAAAAAGATATCACTAATCATCATTTTGATGAAGACTTAACTTCTACAAACCTTCATTTGAAACGAAGGAAGTTTTTAGGCCTGGGTTTACTTGGAATGGCTGGTTTAGGATTACCATTTAGAGCTAATGGATTAGATAATAAAGCCGTAGAAGAATTTGTAAGTGATATCGTTGCCTCAGAAACTGATTTGTTTAAAAAGCACTCGGATAGTTTTGAGGATAAAATGAAATTAATGCAGAAAGCCTGGGATGAAAAGGATTTCAGGATGGTACGTTCATTAAGCGACTCCATCAGGAATACAGGTATTCAGGCTCAGAATGAATATGAAGATCCCGGTAAGCCATTGGTCAACGGAAGTCAGTTCGGAACCGTAGACTCACTTCCATCAAGCTGGAGGACCTGGGCAAAAGGCTGGAAATATTACAAAGTTATCGGTCTTGAAGAAAAGGTCGGGATACAAAGACAAGCTGAACCTGTAGAAGTTTTATTAGGCTTCCGCTCTGATCAGGTAAATTCATTGGCACGTGAGATACGTGTAGCCGAAGTTTATAATGGCTTGCTCAAAGAAGTAACTTCACAGGTTTTTGGAGTAGTAAGAAGAGGTTCTGAAAGATTATGTAAGGTCATGTTTTTGGCTGATAACAAAGGTTCTGAAAAGCGTCAGTATTTTGTATTCTATGGAAATCCCGATGCTGAACTACCCGAATATACAACCGATCTTGAAGTGAGAGGTGAAGGCTATGATCTGGAAATTGAAAATCAGTATTTTATTGCCAAGCTCTCTAAACAAACCGGTCAGTTGGAGCGAATGCTGATTAAAAGAGAACATGGTGTAGAATTATATGCCGGTGGTCCGGCTCATGCTGAAACTCCCTGCATTGATTGGTCGCATGATTATGTTGCAGAAGATTTTTTCATGAAAGTCAGGATTCAGTATTGGGGTGAATGTCCTGATTATGAGATTGTTCGAGGACCAATATGTACAATAATCAGGCGCTGGGGCTTCCCACACTCAGCACTTCATCCGGTGTATAATCCGTCCCGTTTAAATATTAATGTAGAATATCGCTTTTATTCCGGATTGCCATACTTCTTTAAATCCAGTAAAATGAAGGCTGTTAAATCATTCGTTATCCAGACTATGCGGGATGACGAATGGGTTTTCACAGGTCAGCCCTTTACCGGAAGTTTATGGATTGGCGCTGATGAGAAGGTAAAGTTTGGCGAGGTTGATGAAGCCAATAAGAATAGTGTGAAGGGTTTTGGCTACTATAATAAAGATTCAAAAGACTCTTTTGTGGGCCTTTATTTAGATCATTCTTCAGAAGTAATACCGGATCTTCTGAATGGGGGAGGTTCCTTGTTTTACTATAACTGGCATGGAACTGTATGGGTTCGTCATCCAACTATGGTGGGAATAAAAAACCATACTATACCTGAGGGTGCTATACTCCGGCAAAAGAATGCCTACGTTACAATTGCCTTTACTGAAAAGGATGGTCCGGGTAAAATTGAAGCGCTGAGGAAAGAACTGCTTAGTCCGATGGACAGTTTTGCTTCAGGTCAGCCTGTAACAGCTTCAGCTAAGGAGAGTAAACGCTCCCTGGCAAGACCCGGAGAAGCCGGGGATAGCCCGATCTCAAAGGCTGTTTTATGGGAGGCATTGAAAAGCTGTATTGATCAGCAAATGTACATTTCAAATGTTAACCTAGTTGAACTCGGCTACATTTATAATCTTTCTATGGATGATGATGGTGTAGTTAAAGTTCTCATGACTATGCCACACAGAGGCCGACCATTATCGAGTTTCTTTGTCTGGGGTTCCAGTGTAGTACATCGTACAGTTTCAAAAACAATTGTCGGCGCATTAATGGAAATTCCGGGAGTCCGCAAAGTTGTAGTAGACCAAACCTGGTATCCTGAATGGAATTCTAATCTAATGACCGACGACTGTCGTAAAAAATTAGGGATATGACCAAACGACACATAATAAATGCTTCTTCTGATATTATTGAACTTAAATCCGATACGATTTACCTTATTCTAGGACAAAATTAATTCGATTTATAAATTAGAACTATGAAAACCAATATTCCAACTCAATCTGAATTAATTATGATAAATGACTCATATTCTGAAAAATTAGCTGAAAAATTTTCACCTTCTAAAGCAAATGAGAGTGAGCACTCAGCGCCAAATTTGGATCCTATCAAGCGAAGAAAATTTCTTGGGATAGGTCTCCTGGGGATGGCGGGATTAAGTTTACCATTCACTTCAAGAGGTGATGGAAATAATTCTGTCGAGAAATTCGTAAAAAATGTCATCGCAACTGAAACTGAACTCTATAAAAAGCAGTCAGATAGTTTTGAAACCAAGATTAAATTAATCGAGAAAGCCTGGGCAGAAAAGGATTACAGAATGGTACGCTCATTAAGTGATTCTCTTCGAAACACGGGTATTCAAGCTCAGATAGAAGATGAGGATCCTGGAAAGCCATTGGTGGGTTCAGGCCAGTTTGGTACTGTTTCAACACTTCCTGCGGCATGGAAAGCCTGGGCGAATGGCTGGAAATATTATAAAGTAATTGGGTTGGAAGAGAAAGCCGGAATTAAAAGAACTGCTGAGCCGGTGGAGGTTCTTCTAGCCTTTAAGTCTGAGCAGGTGACGTCTCTTGCGAGGGAAATTCGTGTTGCTGAAATCAGTAATGGTCAGATAAAGGAAGTGACTTCTCAGGTTTATGGAGTGGTACGAAGAGGAACAGAAAGATTATGTAAAGTGATGTTTCTTGCTGATAATCAGGGAGGTGAAAAGCGTAATTATCTAGTGTTTTACGGTAATCCGGATGCTGAATTACCAGAGTATACCTCAGACCTGGAAGTAAGCGGAGAAGGTTATCACTTGAAAATTGAAAATCAATACTTCATTGCTTCATTATCTAAACAAACTGGTCAGCTTGAGCGCATGTTAATTAAAAGGGAGCATGGCGTTGAATTATATGCCGGAGGTCCCGGACATGGAGAGACTCCATGTATCGACTGGGCTCATGATTATGTTTCTGAAGATAATTTCATGAAGGTCAGAATTCAGTACTGGGGAGAATGCCCTGATTATGAAATTGTTCGCGGTCCTATATGTACTATTGTTCGTCGCTGGGGATTCCCGCATTCGGCACTGCATCCTGTCTATAATCCATCCCGCTTAAATATTGATATTGAATACCGCTTCTATGCTGGCTTACCTTTCTTCCATAAGTTTGGTAAGATGAAAGCGGTTAAGCAATTTATTTCAACCGCTCTCAGAGATGATGAATGGGTATTTACAGGTCAGCCCTTTACTGGAAGTCTGTGGATGGGAGCGGATGAAAAGCTGAAATTTGGTGAGATAGATGAAGCAAATAAACACAGTGTTAAAGCATTCGGATATTATAATAAAGACTCTAAAGATTCATTTGTTGGATTGTATTTAGAACATTCTGCAGAAGAAATTCCAAAGTTTCTTCATGCCGGCCATTCCATGTTGTATTATAACTGGCATGGAACAACCTGGTCACGTTATCCGCTTGAAAGAAATCAGCTAGTTCCCGAAGGAGCAGTACTTCATCAAAAAAATGCTTATGTAACTATAGGGTTTACAGAGGCTGATGGTCCGGCTAAAATTGAAGCATTAAGAAAAGAATTATTAAGTCCGATAAGCAGCTTCCAGGCTACTTTGCCTTCCGGAATATCAGCAAAAGAGAATAAGCGTGTCCTTGCTCGTGAAGGTGAAGCGCAGAACGGACAGATCCCCAAACAGGTATTGTGGGATGCTTTGAGAAATTGTAAGGATCAGCAGTTATATATCGCAGATGTCAATATTGTTGAGCTGGGCTATATCTATAATCTCTCAATGGATGATGATGGTGTTGTAAAAGTTTTGATGACTATGCCACACAGAGGCCGACCATTGTCAAGTTTCTTTATCTGGGGATCGAGTTCGGTGCATCGTGCCTCAAAAACAATTATGGAGGCTTTGACAGGAATTCCGGGTGTACGCAAAGTGATTGTTGATCAAACCTGGTATCCGGAATGGAATTCTAATTTCATTTCTGAGGAGGGCCGTAAAAAATTAGGAATATAGATTGAAAGATGAACAAACAGGATTTCGGTTTAGCAATTAAATGCTTTTAAAATTTCTACTGTGAAAAAAAATAGTCCATCTAAATCAGTACTTCAGGAAGTAGCTTCAGGAAGAATGTCTACGGGGCAAAATTCAGGAAAAGCGTCCAAACCCCTAAATGCAGATGGAATGAAGCGTCGTAAATTCCTGGGTATGGGTTTGTTAGGTGTAGCCGGACTTAGTTTACCTCTTGCCAATAAAGTAGAAGCTAATTCAGCTACTGAGAATTTTGTAAAAGAAACTGTTTCAATGGCAGAGTCAGTCTCCAGTCAGTCGGATAGTTTTGAAGATAAGATGAAAATGCTTCAGAAAGCCTGGGATAAGAAAGATTATCGTCTTGCCCGGGCATTAACTAATTCACTTCAAATCTCAGAAATTCAGGCACAGGCAGATCACGAGAATTTGGGTACCCCGTTAATTGGAGCAAATCAATTTGGAGCTGTTGCTTCACTTCCAGCTGCCTGGAAGAACTGGGCAAAAGGCTGGATGTACTATAAAGTTGTGAATCTGGAAGAGAAGGTTGGTATCCAGCGTAAGGCTGAACCTGTAGAAGTTTTGCTGAGCTTTCAGGCGAGTCAGACTGCTTCACTTGCCCGCGAGATCCGTGTTGCAGAAATAAAGGATGGGGTTTTGACAGAAGTAATATCACAGGTCTTTTCAGAAATTAGACGAGGAGCTGAAAAGATCTGTAAACTTCTGTTTCTTGCCGATAATCAGGGCAAGGAGAAACGGACTTATCTCATTTTTTATGGTAATCCGGATGCAGAACTGCCGAATTATCAATCTGATCTGAAGGTTACAGGTGAAGGGTACGGATTGGATATCGAGAACGAGTATTTCACTGCTTATCTCTCAAAACAAACTGGTCAGCTGGCAAGATTAATTCTGAAACGGGAGCATGGATTGGAGATCTATTCCGGCGGACAAGGGCATGGTGAACCTGCAGGCATAGATTGGGCACATGATTATGTTACGGAAGATAACTTTCAAAAAGTGCGGATCTCCCTTTGGGAAGAATGCCCTGATTTTGAAGTTGTCAGGGGACCAATTTGTACAATCATTCGTCGCTGGGGCTTACCCTATTCTCCGGTACATCCAATTTTCTCTCCTGCCAGGATGAACATGGATATTGAATATCGTTTTTATGCCGGTTTACCTTATTTCCACAAGTTTGGCCATATGTCGGCGCTCAAGACATTTGATATGGTGTATATACGCGATGATGAATGGGTCATTACCGGCCAGTCATTTACTGACCAAATGTGGATGAATTCTGAAGGCAAGGTGCAAATGGGGTCGGTTCCAGAAGAATCAGCTGATAAATTATGGGGAGTAGGCTTCTTTAATAAGGATACTAAGGATTCATTTATTGGTCTCTTTCTTGACCATCATACCGACGGATTTCAGGAGCCGAGTCATAGCGGTTCACCTAGTTTTTATTACAAATGGCATGGACAGTTCTGGCAAAGAATGCCGGTTCCAAAAGGGGTAAAAACTATACCAGAAGGTGCTGTTTTTCATCAGAAGAACGCCTATGTTACCCTTCCATTTGATACAAAAGATGGTCCCGCAAAGATCGAAGGTTTGAGAAAAGAACTGATGAATCCTTTGCAAGTTTCAGGAAGCTCGGTTCAGGCGAATTTAATCGCGAAGGATAGCCCCCAAGGACTAGCCAGATTAGCCGAGGCAGGTGATAGTCCGATTCCAAAAGAATTGATATGGAAGGCTCTCAGAGATGTTAAAGATCCCCAATTCTATAAATCGGATATCAGTATAGTTGATCTTGGTTTAGTGTATGATGTGACAGTAAGGGGGAATGTTGTAAAAGTATTAATAGCTATGCCTCATCGTGGCCGTCCGCTGGGTAGTTATTTCGCTTACGGATCCAATGTTGTTCATCCAACCACTTCTAAAAATATCCTGACTGCTGTATATGAAGTTCCGGGTGTTAAGAAAGTGATTATGGAGCAGACCTGGTATCCGGGCTGGTCATCTAACGTGTTAACAGATGATGGACGGAAAAAACTGGGAATTTAGAATTGTTTTTTATAATTAAGTTCTCTGAATGAGGTACTTTTTACTGATGAATATTTGACATAAACAGAATGAAAATGAAGAAATTTAATCCAAGCAAGTCAGCATTAAAAATGCATGATGATTCCTCTGAAAAAGGAATAGGAGAAGTAACAGAAATTACAAATGCCGGTTCAGAACCGCAGTTCACTGACGGGATGAAACGTCGTAAATTCTTGGGTATGGGTCTTTTAGGCTTTGCAGGTTTGACCTTACCTCTAAGCTCCAATGCAGAAGCTCAGAATTCGATTGAGAATTTTGTAAAAGAGAGTATTGCACCTTTTGCTGATAAAACAACCAGCCAGACCGATAGTATTCAGGAAAAAATCCAATTGCTTCAGGAGGCACTGGTAAAGAAGGATTACAGAACGGCCAGAGCAATTACCAATTCAATCAGAATATCTGAAATACAGGCGCAGGCAGAAGAAGAGAATTTCGGAACTCCTCATGTTTCTGCCAGCCAGTTTGGAACAGTTGAATCACTTCCGGCAGTCTGGAAGAACTGGGCAAAAGGCTGGAAATACTATAAGGTTGTAAGCCTGGAAGAAAAAATAGGAACTCCTCGTAAAGCTGAGCCAGTAGAGGTTTTATTAAGTTTTCAATCGACTCAGACTGCCTCTCTTGCACGTGAAATTAGAGTAGCAGAAATTAATAATGGTGTTTTAACTGAAGTTATTTCTCAGGTATTCTCTGAAGTCCGCAGAGGGGCAGAAAAGATCTGTAAATTATTGTTCCTTGCCGATAACCAGGGTAAGGAAAAGAGACAATATATTGTTTTTTATGGTAATCCGGATGCCGAATTACCTAATTATCAGTCTGATCTGAAAGTTACCGGAGAAGGCTATGGATTGGATATAGAAAATGAATTCTTTACAGCAATTTTATCCAAACAAACCGGACAGCTTGCACGCATGATCCTAAAGCGTGAGCATGGTCTTGAGATCTATTCTGGTGGGCAGGGTCATGGTGAACCTGCAGGCATAGATTGGGCTCATGATTATGTATCTGAAGAAGGGTTCCAAAAAATGCGTATTTCTCTATGGGATGAGTGTCCTGATTTTGAGGTAGTCAAAGGTCCGATCTGTACCATCATCCGTCGCTGGGGATTCCCTTACTCACCGGTTCACCCCTTATTCTCACCTGCAAGGATGATCATGGACATAGAGTATCGTTTTTATGCCGGTTTGCCTTATTTCCATAAGTTCGGTCATATGACTGCTGTTAAGCAATTCTCTCCTGCAGCCTTAAGAGATGATGAATGGGTAATAACCGGACAGTCGTTTACGGACATGTTATGGATGGGGCCTGATGAAAAATTGAAAACAGGAAATGTTCCCGCAGAATTAAGTGATAAATTATGGGGAATCGGTTTCTTTAATAAAGATACCAAAGACTCATTCTTTGGATTTTTCCTTGAACACCATGCAGAGGGTTTAGGGGCCGAATTAGCTCATAACGGATCACCTAATTTACATTATCAATGGCATGGTCAGATCTGGAGCCGTTATCCGGTTCCAAAAACAATCAAGACCATTCCTAAAGGAGCTGTGCTTCATCAGAAGAATGCCTATGTAACCATACCATTTACTCTGAAAGACGATACAACAAAGATTGAAAATCTAAGACAGGAACTTTTGAATCCATTAAGCAGATCAGGTGCGGTACTTCCTGCTGGAATTGTCGCAAAAGAAAGTCCGCGTCGTCTTGCCCGGGCATCTGAAGCCCAGGACAGTCCGATCAATAAAGCATTACTATGGGAAGCCTTGGGATTGGTAAAAGATCCACAATTGTATAAAGCTGATATCAGTATTGTTGATCTGGGATTAGTTTATGATATAGCAGTACGTGGTAGCGTTGTAAAAGTAACTCTGGCTATGCCACATAGAGGTCGTCCACTCGGGGCTTATTTCACCCACAGTTCCAATGTGGTGCATTCTTCAGTTTCAAAAACAATGATGGATGCACTTTATGCGGTTCCTGGTGTCAAAAAAGTAATCATGGAACAAACATGGTATCCTTTGTGGAGTGTTAACCTGCTTACAGATGCAGGAAGAAAGAAACTGAAACTTTAACCTTTTTTGAACACACCTTTATGTTTAGCCGGCTCTCCAAAGAGTCGGCTATCCTAAAATTAATCCTGTTCATTTTTCTTAGCCTATAAAAATCCTGTTCCATGTCTGGTCTGAAAATTAAAAATTATCGCTGGCTCATCTTAACCCTATTGGTTTCGGCCACTACTATCAATTACCTTGACCGGCAGATCCTCGGTTTATTAAAACCATCCCTCGAAATAGAATTTACCTGGTCTGAGACGGATTTTGCCTTTCTTGTAATGGCATTTACAGGCGCATATGCTGTTGGTTTGATTTCATGGGGATGGTTCATCGACCGGATTGGTACCAAGCCCGGATATGTCATTTCAGTCGCAGCCTGGAGCATTATGGGTATGCTGCATGCAGCAGCAAGAAGTGTTACCGGCTTTGGACTTGCAAGGATTGGCTTAGGTCTCACTGAATCGGGAAACGTACCTGCCGGAATGAAAACGATTGCCGAATGGTTCCCCAAAAAGGAAAGGGCTTTGGCTACTGGTCTTTTCAATGCGGGTACCAGTTTTGGTATAATCATAGCCTTGCTTATTGTTCCCTGGATTCTGAGGAATTATGGCTGGCATGAAGTATTCATTATTACAGGATCTGTGGGTTTTATATGGCTTTTGGTTTGGATATATGTTTATGATGTACCATCGAAACACAAACGCTTAACTGAAGAAGAGTATAATTATATTCATGATGGGCAAAAACTTGATGCTGAAGCGGTGGAAGAAGTTGTGAAAATAAAGTGGTTCAAACTTTTTACTTATCCTCAGACCTGGGCATTTATCACCGGCAAAATATTGCTTGACCCGATTTACTGGTTTTTTATGTTTTGGCTGCCCTCTTATTTTGCTTCAACATTCAAGCTGAATATGTCGAATTTGAGCCCTGAATTGATGATAATCTATACCATGACCGTTTTGGGAAGTGTTGGAGGCGGTTATTTTTCATCCTGGCTTATCAAAAGGGGCTGGCCGACATTAAAAGCAAGAAAAACTGCACTTTTTATTTTTGCAATTATGGAATTAACCGTACTTTCCGCTCAGTATGCAACCAATGCATGGATGGTGGTTGGAATCCTCAGTTTTACTCTTGCGATCCATCAGGCATGGAGTACAAATATATTCACATTGGTTGTTGATCTTTTCCCTAAGCAGGCTGTAAGTTCTGTAACAGGTATAGGAGCAATGTCAGGAGCAGTAGGAGGAATGCTGTTCCCGTTACTCGTTGGATATATCCTGGATAGCTATAAATCTGCCGGGAATTTAATCGGAGGTTACAATCTGTTATTCATTATTTGCGGATTAACCTATCTGTTTGCCTGGACGATCATTCATTTATTAACCAGGAAATCAGATACAGTAAGTTTACAGGAATTGGTTGAATAATATTTATTAGAAATTGAAATCCCGCATATGTGGGATCATTAAAAACAAATAATTACGTAATGAAAATTGAATTTAAAGATCAGGTGGGAATTATTACCGGAGCAGCCTCCGGTTTAGGTCAGGCTATTGCCCTGAACTTATCAAAAAAGGGTGTAAAACTTGCCTTATTTGATAGGGATACAAATGGTTTACAAAAGACAAGGAACCTGTTGGCAGGGGAGTCAGAAATCTATGTTTTAGATATTACAAATGAAGCAGAAGTTGCAGATTCAATTAACAAGGTAAATGATCATTTTGGTCGGATTGATATTCTGGTCAATTGTGCTGGTATTGTTGGAAAAACAAATATCCTTAGTCATGAAGTTGAGGCTGATAATATGCAATTGGTTCTAAATGTGAATCTTATGGGTTCATTTTATACCTCTAAATATGCAATACCAAAAATGCTTAAGAATAATTATGGACGAGTTCTGCACATAGCCTCCATTTCGGGTAAGGAAGGTAATGCCGGAATGCTGGCCTATTCTACCTCCAAAGCTGCTGTAATTGGTATGACCAAAGTTCAGGGTAAGGAATATGCTGAGACAGGCGTCACCATCAATGCACTTGCACCCGCTGTAATTCGTACGGCAATGGTTGAAGCCCTGCCGGATGAGCAGGTGAAATATATGACTGATAAAATTCCGATGAAACGATGCGGAACTTTGGAAGAGGCGGCATCAACGGCTGCTTTCATTGTATCGCCTGAAGCAAGTTTTTCTACGGCATTTACCTTCGATCTTTCAGGTGGAAGAGCGACTTATTAAAATTTAAAACAAAACAGACCACAGGATAAAAGAAAAATGTGGTGTGTTTTCCTAATTGATAATTTATGTTTTGGGATCAACTTACATCCGTTCAGCTTGCTGAACTGGATAAACAAACTCCGGTTCTCTTGAACATTGCTGCAATTGAGCAGCATGGAGCTCATTTGCCGGTTGCCACCGACAGAATGATTGGTGAATACTTCTCGGGCCTTCTGAACAAGGAGATCGGGGACAAAGTTTTGATTCTGCCGGTTGTTGCCGTTGGATGTTCAGATCATCATATGGGCTTTTGCGGAACTCTCACACTGAGTCATACTACATTTTCAGCAGTAGTAAAAGAAATCATTCAATCTGTTTTGAACCATGGTTTTTATAATATTATTCTGCTGAACAGCCATGGTGGAAATCAGGGTATTATGCAGGTCATTATTGAACAACTTGGATTTTCCAACCCGAATGCTCATATTCTTGGTGCTTCCTGGTGGAATGTAGCGAAAGAAGAACTTTTGAAAATTACAGAAACAGGTCCCGGTGGCACCGGCCATGCTTGCGAATTTGAGACTTCTTTAATGAAGGTTATTGCCCCGCACTTAGTTCAGGAATCATTGATAAAGCCTGGAGCCAATGTACCTGCATTTCCTTCTGTGGAAGGAGATTTGTTATCAGGTCCCAAAATTTCCTTTTATCGAACTATGAAAGAGTTGACTCCCAATGGTGTTTATGGTGATCCAACCAAATCCTCTGCTGAAAAAGGGATTCGTATTGGCGAATGTGTTACAGCAGCCTTAAAACAACTGGTATCGGATATCTATAAATTAAATGGGAGAAAATACATTAAATCCTGATTGCTCTTTCGATTCGAAATTTTCTCTGGCGACCCCGAAGAAGGCCGCATATTTATAGATGACCCAGAATGGGTCACATGTTTATAGAACAATTTTCAACGAAAAAATTCCGACCCCGAAGGTGGTCGTATGTGGTAATGGTACACATACGACCACCTTCGGGGTCGGGAAGCATGACTGCATGATTTTCTATAAACATGCGACCCCTCCGGAGTCGGCTAAACCATTATGACATGTGGTCTCTACAGGCAAATGGGTAAAACGGTACCAGACAGAAATCTTGAATGCATTACTACTCTTCAGATTTATTTTTAAGCGTCATCAGCAGCGTATAGGCTCCTTTTGTTACTATTTCTTTGTCAGCAAAGGCAGCACTATTGATCACCTCTGCATATTTATTCTCTTTTACTCCAGTTTCAACAGCCTTCATCTCAAACTCCATCCCTCCCTTTTTAATAAATACATAATCCAGACCTTCGAAGCTAACAATTGCTTCTTCAGGTATAGCAAGGGTTTCATGGCTTTTTATTTCTATCTCAGCATTCATATACATCCCGGGTACTAAGGATTTGTCAAAATTTTCAAAATGACAATGTACCTCAGCGGTTCGCTCTTCACTGAGATCCCCACTGATCAGGCTGATCTCACATGGATACTTTTTATCAGGTTGATTATTGGTATAAGCCATTAATTTTTGTCCTTTAGAAAGTTTAGCAAGATCCTTTTCAAATATCTTCAAGTTTAAATGGATATCTGAAGGGTCGATAATTTCAAAAAGTATATCCGACGGATTTACAAATCGTCCAATATTGACATTCACTTTCGAAACAACACCACCAATAGGCGAATACAGCGGAACAGTTCTTGAAATATTATTCTCAGTAATATTATTTGGATTTATATTGATCAGGCGCAGTTTTTGGGCTAGTGAGTTCAGGCTTATACTTAAAGTGCTATATTCCATCTGAGCCTGCTGAAAGATCTTATCGCTGCTCGCTTTACTTTGATTTAATTCTCTCTGACGCTCCAGTTCAGCTTTACTAAATACCAGCTTCGATTTGGTGGTTAGGTATTCCTGCTGCAACTGGATGTATAGCTGATCTTCCATGATCGCAATAGTTTCGCCTTTTCTGACCTTCATGCCAGGTAAAAGTCTTGTCGACTTTAAATACCCTCCCAATGGCATTGAAATAGATATCATGTTCTGAGGTGGAACATCTATTGTTCCACTTGCCTTCAATACAGAAGCAATACTTTTATTTTCCAGTTTCCCGACTACGATTCCTGCAGATTTGAATTGAGCCTCAGTCAGACTCACTGTATTTTGATTTGCATTTACATCTGCCTTAACCTCTTCCGTAGGACTCTTGGTTCCACAGGCTGTTATTAGTAGAAAAGCAGAAATTATTAGTAGATTCTTCATTAGTTCTTATTGTTTTGAGCCTAAATAATTTAAATTGATAATGCTTTCATTTAAAGCCTTTATGATATCCAGATAATTATTACGGATAACTATAGCCTGGTTATTCAGCATTACCCAATCCAGATAATTGATTTCGCCATTTATAAATTGTTTATCAGCTGTCTGACTGATTATTTTTGCCTCTGGCAGAGAGTTCTTTTCAAAATAATTGGCAGCCTCCAGATAGCTTTCGTATTGTGATTTGGCACTTTGATATTGATTTTTAATCGTTTGAAGCTGATTCTGATATTCATTATCAGCAATCATTTCACTTACTCTCGAAGCATTTACTCTTGCTTTCTGAGCACCTGCAAATATGGGTATCCCAATTCCGACATGTCCCGAATTAAAGCGTTTGGATTGGGAATACAGTATATTGTCTGCACCTGTACCCTGAATACTTGTATTGAAATAGCCGAGACTTAAATCAGGCAGCATTTTTGATCGCTCCAGCCGGGTGTTTGCAGCTGTGATTATTTTCTGCTGGTCTGAAATTTTCAATAGGGGATGTTCTTCCAAAGCCTGAAAAGATATCATGGCCGGCAAATCCATCCTTAATGAGTTTTCCATTGGTTCAAATCTATTCGCTGAGTTTAGAATCAAAGCCATTTGCAGATTTGCCAGTTGAATCTCTTCCTGTAAGGATTTTAACTGCAGAAAAATACCGCCGCGCTGGCTTTGTGCCGTGGCTTTCTCTAATACATTGCTTTCACCTGTTTTAAACCTTAAATTGGCTTTCTTCACAAATTCTGAATAGATACTGTCTGCCTGCAATAAAAGTTTTTCCTTCTCTCTCAGGATAACAATACTGTGATAGATTTGAGAAACTGCCTTTTTGATTTCAGCTTCTTTTAATGAAACACTTAAAACTGATGCTTTCCATTCTTCATTGAGTACTTTTTTTTGATTGGAATAGACAGTAGGGAAACTGAAAGACTGACTTAGGCCGAAACGGTTATCATTATAGTTACTGTTAATCTGCCCAAACTCTGTACTCAGATTCGCCTGTGGAATATTAGCTGATGAACTGATCAGCTTTTGCTGATATTCAGCTTTAAGCTTTTCATTTTTAACAGATAAGTTATTCTTTAAAGCGGTGTCAATAGCCGCTTGAAGACTTATTCGCTCCTGTCCATTTGCTTCAAGAATACCCGAAAATGCTATTAGCAACAGTAAGCCTGCCGGTATCTTTGAAATTTTTGATTTTCCTGTTTTCTCAAAAATGATGTAGAGTATTGGCAGAACGAATAAAGTCAGCAGAGTAGCAATTATTAAGCCCCCAATAACTACAGTAGCCAGGGGTTTCTGAACTTCAGCTCCGGCTCCGCTGCTCAGTGCCATTGGTAAGAATCCCAGAGACGCTACAAATGCAGTCATCATTACCGGACGCAAGCGAGTTTTTGTTCCCATAAGTACGATTCTATTTAGATTTTTAAGTCCCGATGTTTTAAGTCTGTTGAATTCTGCAATCAGTACAATTCCGTTTAGAACTGCAACCCCAAATAATGCGATGAAACCAATTCCGGCACTGATGCTAAACGGCATCCCACGCAGTGCTAAAAAGAAAATTCCACCAATAGCCGACAGGGGTATGGCCGTATATATAATTAAGCCGTGTTTCACTGAATTAAAAGCAAAAAACAGAAGTAAAAAAATGAGTAATAAAGATATCGGAACGGCAATCATCAGTCTTTGCTTAGCTGCATTTAGGTTCTCGAATGCACCACCATACGTGATATAATATCCTACGGGAAGTCTTATCTGTTCATCAACTTTTAATTGCAATTCATTTACAATACTTTGTACATCACGCCCTCTTGCATTAAAACCTACTACAATTCTGCGTTTTGCATCTTCCCTTTGTATTTGATTAGGGCCATCCTTGATCTCTACCTGAGCAAGCTGATAGAGTGGTATATTACTGCCTTGTGGTGTAGGAATTAATAAGTTCCGTACATCTTCAAGGTCTTTTCTCCTTTCGGTATTTAGTCGCACAACCAGATTGAAGCGCTTTTCGCCTTCAAAAACAAGTCCGGTGCTCTGTCCTGCAAATGCAGTATTGACCACTTTATTGATATCAGAAATTTTTAAACCATATTGGGCAATGGTGGCTCTGTTGTACTCAATAACAATTTGTGGCATTCCTGTAACGGGTTCAATGAACAGATCCTGGCTACCTTCAACAGTAGTTACAATTTTACCCAGATTGTCTGCATACTTTGCCAGAGTATCAAGGTCTTCACCGAAAATCTTTAAAACTACATCCTGCCTGGCCCCAGTCATTAATT
Source organism: Sphingobacteriales bacterium 16-39-50 (assembly GCA_002257025.1). Lineage (GTDB taxonomy): Bacteria > Bacteroidota > Bacteroidia > Sphingobacteriales > Sphingobacteriaceae > Daejeonella. Next base: position 187,330 of record NCHA01000008.1, read on the forward strand.
CATTAAAACGCATTTGTACAGGATATTGAAAGCCTGTAGTAATTCCAGGTACATCCTGAAGTGCTTTCCCCATTTTTTCTGCCAGTTCATTAAAGGTTTCTGCAGATGTCCATTCTTCTTTGTCCTTGAGAATGACCATCAAATCACTTGCCTCCATTGGCATCGGATCAGTAGGTACTTCACCGCTTCCAATTTTCGTTACCACTTTTAAAACCTCAGGGAATTGTGTTTTGAGGATATGTGCCGCTTTCGTGGTACTCTCAATCGTGGTATTTAGATTACTTCCGGTTAATACCCGTGTATCAACAGCAAAATCACCCTCCTCCAATGCCGGAATGAATTCCCCTCCAAGCCTTGAAAGTATAAACACTGCGGTAATAAAAAGTACAATAACCGTTCCCAGCACAGCTTTTGGAAAACGTAAGATTTTTGAGAGTAAATTTTGATACGACCTCTCTATACGGTTCATTACCCGGTCTGATAGATTTGGTTTGTGCTTCACCTTTTTACTTAAAAACCAGGCACTCATCATTGGAATATAAGTCACAGATAGTATAAATGCCCCCAAAAGTGCAAATGCTACGGTTTGTGCCATTGGTTTAAACATCTTACCTTCGATACCCTGTAAGGTTAAAATAGGCAGATATACAATCAGAATAATTATTTGTCCGAAAACAGCACTATTCATCATTTTGCTTGCTGATTTCTTTACTTCATCGTCCATATTTGACTGGGTCAGACGATTGACCATCCCATACCTGTTGCCATGTGATATCTGATGCATCACAGCTTCTACAATGATAACAGCACCATCTACGATCAAACCAAAATCCAGTGCCCCTAAACTCATTAGGTTACCGCTAACCTTGAAGGTATTCATCAGAATAATTGCAAAAAGCATAGCCAATGGAATTACAGATGCAACCAGCAAGCCTGCCCGGAAGTTTCCAAGAAATAGCACTAGGATAAAGACAACAATCAGAGCTCCTTCAAGTAAATTTTTTTCAACTGTAGAAATGGCGTTGTTTACCATTTTCGTCCGGTCAAGGAACGGTTCAATGATCACCCCTTCAGGTAATGTTTTTTGAATTATGGCAATTCTTTCCTTAACATTTTTGATTACCTCACTGCTATTGGCATCTTTAAGCATCATTACAACAGCTCCTGAAACTTCACCTTCATCATTATAGGTCATAGCCCCGTATCGTGTTGCATATCCGATATTGATTTCAGCTACATCCCTGATGAATATAGGTGAACCACTTTCTGTGCTTTTTATACTGATGCTTTCAATGTCTTCTTTCGAGCCAATAAGACCTTCTGATCTGATAAAAAGTACAGTAGATCCTTTTTCAATGTAAGCTCCACCTGTATTTTGATTGCCTTGTTCAAGTGCATTGAAAACATCATGAATGGTAATATTAAAGGATTGCAGTTTATTGGGATCAACCGTTACTTCATATTGTTTTAGTTTTCCTCCGAAACTGCTTACTTCAGCAACTCCTTCAACACCAAGTAATTGACGCCTTACAATCCAGTCCTGAATGGTTCTGAGTTCAGTTTCATCATATTTGTTTTCATAGCCTTTCTCCGGCCTCACTACATACTGGTAAATTTCACCAAGTCCGGTAGAAATAGGACCTAATTCTGGTGTTCCTATACCTGGTGGAATTATGGTTTGTACCTGCTGAAGACGCTCAGCAACCTGCTGTCTTGCCCAATAAACATCTATATCATCATTAAAGACGATCGTAACCAATGAAAGTCCAAATCTTGAAAAGCTTCTGATCTCTTTTATTCCTTTGATATTACTGTTTGCCTGCTCGATTGGGAAGGTTACCAACCGTTCAATGTCTGTTGCACCGAATGAAGGGGCAACGGTAATAACCTGAACCTGATTATTTGTGATATCAGGAACGGCATCAATCGGTAGTTTTGTTGTTTGGTAGCCACCGTAGAAAATAAGCCCGATGACAAACAATCCTACGATGAGTTTATTCCTGACGGAAAACTCTATAATTGCGTTTAACATATATTGTATTGTTTAACAATTTTTTGAATAATAAAAATGTACCTCCTCCTTATTGGGAGTAGGAATAAAATTTTACAAAATTGTTTAACAGTATTTTGGCGGTTGCCAGATATTGGAAAGGTAGGTGGAATTAAAACAGATATTCTCCCTGAGATTATATTCATTCAAATCGATTACTACAGGTTTGATAAGTGTCAGGATAGTAGGATTGTGAATAAATGTTAATACGATACTATGTACAGAACCTTCATGAGATTTGAACGGAAGACGCATATCCTTGTCATGATCGGCATATTCTACATCATTATTAGTATAATGCATCACCAGAAATCCCCAGAATGTTGTTCCCTGATTCAATGATTTATGCTCATTGAAGTGCTCTGCAAGCAATGGCAATTTCAACACCTGATAAAATTCAGTTGTTGAAATCAGATAGGCTGAAATAAGTAATATGGATAATAACTTTTTCAATAGCACAAAGTTACGAAAAAAAATCTTGTTTCAATTTCTGCCGCTTTTTCAATTTCATGAATATTACTGATTCCTTTCAAAGAATTTAACCGGCCAGGCTTATTTTACTTTTGAATAGCTCCCATAATATTCAAATCCTTTATTCGCTCTCTAACCTTGTTCATAAACTCATCACCCGGATCATTCTTATTTGTCAGGTAATTCGGGTCTTTCTCTTTCCATAGCGGATGACCAATAAATGATTTGTATTCATGGTGCCCGATCACATATTCAATATTGTATTTTTTCTTAAGGTATCTGATCAATGCAACATTTGCTTCCAGTTGTTCTTCAGTTAGAGGAGCATTAGTACCCCCTACATTTTCTACACCGATGGCACAATAGTTCAGACCTATAGTATGACGGGCGAAGGCAGTTTCGGGTAATTGTCTGAAAATGACTCCGTCACGATCTACGAGAAATTGTGCGGCCACATTTAAACTGCTTGCTCCTGCAATTCCACTTCTGGCACCGGGCAGGAGGGCAGAATTCATAACATCGAATGATTGTTCAAGAGTGGGTATAGCGGTCCAGTGGAGCACAATCATTCTGGGAACAATAGTGGCAGAGTCCTGAATTATTCCATGACGTTCCTTTAGGTATTCAACCGAGAGTTTTTTTCGCAGTTCATCAAATACAACAGGCTTATTAAATGTTCTGAACGTTTGGGCAAAGGCCATATTTGTTTGTATGCCTGAACTAAAGATGATGAATAATAGCAGAATTGATGTTCTAAGGTTTGATTTCATGTCTTTTTTTGAAAATATTCGGGTTAATTTCTTTTATAAATGTAATACTATCGGTCTGAATAATCAGGCTTAATTCTTTACTTTAGTAAAACGGTATTCCGGTTTGTTTGTCCAGAAATCCAATTATAGATTATTATATGATATCAAGTGTTCCTGAAAATAAATTAGAGAATCCCATGCCCGGCTTTACCCCTCAGCGTATATCCTCCATCGATATTTTAAGGGCTATTACGATGGTACTCATGATCTTTGTTAATGATTTCTGGTCACTGACTGATATCCCCGAAGGGTTGAAACATGTAAAAAGAGGGGTAGATGGAATAGGTTTTTCAGACGTAATTTTCCCCGCTTTCCTGTTCATCGTGGGACTTTCACTGCCATATGCTATTGATAACAGGATTAAAAAAGGTGATAGTACTGTCGGAATCGTTCAGCATATTTTATTCAGGACTATTGCCTTATTAGTGATGGGTGTGTTTCTTGTCAACGGTGAAACTGTTAACGCTGCTGCAATGGGAATCCCCGGCTGGCTCTGGTATCCGCTAAGCTGCTTCTGTTTTATTTTAATTTGGAATACTTATTCAGTTAAAGTTAATAAAGGACTGGAAAATATCCTGAAAATCTCAGGCATTATTACTTTGACTATTTTAGCTTATTACTATCGGGGAGGGGAAAATGGAGATGTTCGTTTCGCGAGCCAGTGGTGGGGTATTCTTGGTTTAATAGGCTGGGCTTACCTTGTCGGTGCCCTGGTTACCTTATTCTCAAGAAATAATTTCTATGCGCTTCTTTCTGCCTGGATTTTCTTCTGTGCATTGAGCATGGTAAATAAAGCAGGTTTAATACCCGGAACTATATCAGCATATATTCCGGGTGCCATTTTGGGAGGTACTTTGCCCGGACTGACAATGGGAGGGGTCTTAACATCCTATGTATTCAGGCATTATGTTAAAATAAATGAGCGATGGAAGCTCACGATGATATTTCTGATATCATCATTGGTTTTAATAGGTTTATCCATAATAACCCGCCCATATTGGGGCCTTGCTAAACTAGGTGCTACCCCTGCCTGGTTATTTCTTTGTTCTGCCTTTACCTTAATGACCTTTACCCTGATTTATTGGGTGGCGGATGTCTGGAAAAAGAGCAAGTGGTTTGATATCATAAAACCTGCAGGCACCGATACCCTGCTTTGTTATCTGATACCATATTTTGCTTATGCCATTGTCAGAGTCACCGGATTAAAACTTCCGGATCTTCTTTTGACAGGAGGATTAGGCTTATTTAAGTCGTTTTGTTTCGCACTTTTATGTGTATTGATTACCCGTTCCCTGAATCGGATTGGTTTGAAACTTAAAATTTAGTTGTTTAGAGGATAGTTGATAATTGAGAATCACTGGTTCCGGGGAAAGCTTGAAATGGAATTTCAATAGAGTTAGGGGGTTCCAGCTTTCGCTGGAATGACAATCCGAGGGGTGGAATAGGGAGATTCCGGCCTTCGCCGGAATCTGAGTGGTATCATTATGGGTGCTTTTTAGGGCACTGAGATCTTGACGAAAGTTAAGATCTCCCAAATACTAAAAAAATGTATGTCATCCGATAATTATCGGATCCAGCGAAAGCTGGAACCTCATTTTGTTTATCCTATAATTTTGATAAAACAGGGGGGCATGCTTTTATAAACGTTAATAAAAGTCCCGTTTTAATTAATAGCTAGCACGTTTGACTAGAAGTTTAATTTTTACCGGACAACAGTGATTAGGAACAGAACATTAGCGAATGAACCGGCATTGTAACAAAAGCGTAACGATTTTATGACTTTTAAAAGATTAACTGCAATAAAGCGGCTTATTCAATTTTTTTTCATAGAATTATAGATTCGTTTATGGCAGCATTATTTGCATGATATAAAACCGATTTTCCGGGGTTTCAATGGCAAACATTTTCTGAATAAAAATCCTTTTTAATAATTAATTTTTTTAGATACGAACACAGGTAAAATTATGAGTAAAACAAACACACACGAGATTCTTCAAAGTAAAGCATTTAAGAAACTTGTAACAAACAGATGGAATATTTCTCTGTCCTTCACATTCGTCATGCTTTTTGTTTACATAGGCTTTTTACTTTTAGTTGCTTATGATAAAGACGCTCTTAAAATGCCTATTGGTGAATCTCTTAATTTAGCAATTGTTGTTGGTTTAGGGATTATTTTGTTTTCCTGGTTAATTACAGGAGCATATGTTTATTGGGCGAACAATTATTATGATGAAGCCGTAAAGGAAATCAAAAAAGAAATTATCTAAATATCTATACATCTATAAAATATATGTCTTTGAACTTATTACTTCAAATCAGCCCGGAAGTTAGCCCATCTACACTGGGGACCGCAAATCCGATATCAATCGCAATATTCTTCCTGTTTGTTGCAATCACGCTTTACATTACGTACTGGGCTGCGAAAAAAACAAAAACAGGATCTGAATTTTATGCTGCTGGTAGAAATATTTCCGGATTTCAAAATGGCCTTGCTTTGGCAGGGGATTACATGAGTGCGGCTTCTTTCCTTGGTATTGCCGGGATGGTTGCTACTAAAGGATACGATGGACTGATCTATTCTATTGGTTTTCTTGTTGGCTGGCCGTTGATTATGTTTTTGGTAGCAGAACCACTCCGTAATCTTGGTAAATACACTTTTGCCGATGTGGTTGCCTTTCGTTTAAAACAAAGACCAATTCGTATCGCTGCAGCAGCTGGCTCATTAATGACTATAGCCTTTTATCTGATTGCACAGATGGTTGGGGCTGGTAGTTTAATCAAAACGCTATTTGGACTTGATTACGAAATAGCAGTTTTTGTAGTTGGGATAGTAATGACTTCCTATGTGCTTTTTGGTGGGATGCTTGCAACAACCTGGGTGCAGATCATTAAAGCAGTTCTTTTACTTTCAGGAGCTACTATTTTGGTTTTACTTGCACTGGCTAAATTTAATTTCAGTCCGGGAGAATTATTCCTTTCTGTAAAATCGCAATATGGTGCCGATATGCTTGCTCCGGGAGGTTTTATTACCAATCCATTTGATGCGCTTTCACTTGGTTTAGCGCTGATGCTTGGAACTGCAGGTCTTCCGCACATTCTGATGCGTTTCTACACTGTACCTGATGATAAGGCTGCCAGAAAATCTGTCTTTGTTGCTACAGGTTTCATCGGATACTTCTATATTTTAACTTTCTTTATCGGATTTGCTGCTCTTGCTTTAGTGGGTAAAGATGCAATCTTAGGTCTCGACAAGGGAGGTAATATGGCTGCGCTTCTCCTCGCAGAAAATACAGGAGGAAGTGCATTCCTTGGTTTTATTGCTTCCGTGGCATTTGCAACGATTCTTGCAGTAGTTGCAGGTCTTACGCTTTCGGGTGCTTCAACTATTTCACATGACCTTTATGTACACGTAGTGAAGCATGGTGTTTCTGATGAAAAAGGTGAAATGAAAGTAGCAAAAAGAGCGACTATCTTTTTAGGGATACTTGCCGTCGCCTTAGGCTTGATGTTTAAAGGTCAGAATGTTGCATTCATGGTTGGTCTCGCATTTTCAATAGCTGCAAGTGCGAATTTCCCGGCATTACTTATGTCAATCATTTGGAAAGGATTTACTACTAAAGGTGCTGTTTGGTGTATGGTTACCGGAGCATCCCTCGCTTTGATACTGATTGTTCTTAGTCCTACAGTTATGGTAGATATCATGGGCTATTCTGAAGCAATTTTCCCTCTGAAAAATCCTACCATCGTTTCAATGACCTCAGCTTTCGTGGTGGGTATCATTGTCTCACTTTTACAACCAGAAAAAGAAGCAGCCGATTTGTTCGAAAGTGAAAAGCTCAGAACTTACCTCGGCCACGGTTCTGAAAAATAATCGATGTCTGATCCGCCTCTGGCCGATCAGACATTTTTTTTTACTATAAAAACTAACTATATGAAACGTAGAGACCTTTTAAAAGGTTTAACAGTTCTTCCATTAGCAGGAGGAATTTTATCAGGAGAAAGTGCAACAGCTGCTAACTTGCCATCATTAGCTAACACTGCCGCTGCAGCAGCAAAAAGGGATTTATTCAAGGAATTAGGTGTGCGTACATTCATTAATGCCAGAGCTACCCTAACCTTTATGACAGGGTCGTTGATGCAGGATGAGGTGCTTGATGCAATAAAAAATTCATCCAGAAGGTATTGCATGCTGGATGAGCTGCAGGATAAAGTAGGTGCCAAAATCGCTGAATTATGCCATGCTGAAGCGGCAACCGTTACTTCAGGGGCATTTTCTGCGATTATGTTGGGAACTGCAGGTGTATTATCAGGTCTTGATGCAAAGAAAGCCGCTATGATTCCTCATCTGGAAGGCAGTGGTATGAAAACGGAAGTTATTTTGCAGAAGGGTCATAATATTGGCTACTATCAGGCGATGAAAAATTGTGGTGTAACCATGGTTTGGGTTGAGACCCGAGAGGAACTTGAACGTGCCATCAATGATAAAACTGCAATGATGGCTTTTATGAATTGCAATACAAACTCTGGTCAGATTAAACATAAAGAATGGCTGGAAGTTGCAAAAAGACACAATATTCCAACACTTATTGATATTGCAGCCGATGTTCCTCCAATTGAAAACTTTTGGAAATTCAATGATATGGGATTTGATTTGGTATGTCTTTCAGGTGGAAAGGCAATTCGTGGTCCGCAAAGTTCAGGTGTGTTAATGGGTAAAAAAGATTTAATTGCAGCAGCACGTCTCAGCGCATCACCAAGAGGAAGTACCATTGGAAGAGGTCATAAAGTAAATAAGGAAGAAATTCTTGGTTTGTATGTTGCTATTGAAAAATTCATACGTACAGGTGAGGATGAGTGGAATTTCTGGATGAAACAGATTGCCCATATCGAAAATGCCGTGAAAAATATCAAGAGTGTTAAAACACGTGTTTTTGTACCTGAATTGGCTAATTCTACCCCAAATTTGGAGATTTCATGGGATCCTGCTGTGCTTCCGCTTACCGGTAAGCAGGTACAGGAAAGGCTCAGTCAGGGTGAACCAGGTATTGAATTGAATGCAGGTAAAAACAATATTTCACTGGTTACCTTCATCATGGTTCCGGGAGAAGAAAAAATTGTTGCTGCCCGTATAAAAGAGGAATTATCTAAAGCCTGATCTACGGCTGAAAGGGTTTTATAAGGCTGACAGGGTTCAAAACCCTGTCAGCCTTTTTTTATTACTTCACCACCATATCCGAAAACGGTATTACATAAGCCTGCAGGAACACAAAAAGTCCTACCAGTGCAGCCAGAGCAATACTGTGGAAGAATACATAACGCAGAATCTGTCCCTCATGTCCATACCAGTTTGTTGCTGTACTGGCTACAACAATACTTTGAGCATCAACCATTTTCCCCATTACACCTCCCGAACTGTTTGCGGCAGCCATCAGAATCGGACTGACATCAGTTTGTTTAGCTGTTATCGTTTGCAAGCTTCCAAATAATACGTTAGAGGCCGTATCAGAGCCTGTTAGGGCAACCCCCAGCCATCCCAGCATGGTTCCAAAGAATGGATAAAGAACCCCTGTTTTTGCAAGAGCCAGCCCCAGGGTAGCATCAGCCCCCGAATATTTGGTTACATAGCCTAATCCAAGCATTGCAGCAATAGTGATCAGTGAGAATCTGACCCTCCACAAGGTCTGTAAGTATATTTTAAGCATCTCACGTATGGAATAACCTATTGCGAAGCCTGCAATTAAACTGGCAACTAAAATACCTGAGCCTGTAGCCGATATCCAGTTTAGTTTGAAAACAGCCTCTTCTGTTTTTGCTGGTTTATCGATTGTCGGAACCGGGGCAATAGGAGGGGAGCGTTTTACCAGATTATGAAGATATGAAACCTGATATTCAGGAGCTGATATTGAATTTAAAGAATTCTTGACCGTTGGAACTCCCCAGGCAAATATAAATATTGTAAGTATTACCCATGGTGTCCAGGCACGCACCATGTCTTTTGTTGAGACTGAGACAGGGTCTGCAGCTATTGGAATAACATCGTCTGCTTTTGGTAGTTCCCATATAGTTTTTGGCTGCCAGAATTTAAGCAGGACAATAATTGAAACGATGGAGGCAATTGAAGCAAAAATATCAACTAACCAGGGCCCATGATAATTTGAAACCAGGAATTGAGTTATCGCAAATGATAAGCCGGCAGTAAGTGCTGCGGGCCATACGCTGATCATGCCCCTGAATCCTGCCATAGCCCAGATTACCCAGAATGGAACAATGAATGAGAACAGAGGAAGTTGACGACCAACCATAGCAGATAATTTTAGTATATCTATGTCTGTTACGGCCGCCAGGGCAATAATAGGGGTTCCCAGAGCACCAAATGCCACGGGGGCGGTATTCGCTATCAAAGATAATCCGCAGGCCGCCAGTGGCCTGAAACCAAGCTGTATCAGAATAGCAGCTGTTATTGCTACCGGGGTTCCAAAACCTGCTGCGCCTTCAAAAAAAGCACCGAATGCAAAAGCGATCAGAATTACCTGTATTCTTGGATCAGGTGCAATGGTTGATAAATGCATCCTGATTAAGGTGAACAAACCTTTGTTAACTGTGAGCTGATAAAGGAATATCAGATTCAAAACGATCCAGCCAATAGGAAAGAGGCCATAAGCACTGCCATAAAGTGTTGTCGCAGCAACGGTTTGAACAGGCATCTGGTATACAAAAAGTGCAACTCCGATAGCAACTGCCAAACCTAAAACAGCCGCGAGGTGAATCCGGATATGGAATACAGCAATGGATCCCAGAAGAACGATTATCGGCAGCGCTGCAAGAATAGTAGATAGCACAGCATTATTTAAAGGATCATAATTTTGAGACCAGATTTGTTCCATCTTTAAGAATTTAGTTTTTTTTAATTGGCTTACAATTTATAAATAAAATTGAATAGAAAATCCCCGGAATTGATATTTGAAATCGATACCGGGGATGGGAATTATTTCTTTTAAATTATTTTTGGGAGAGTGACTTTCCATATTCGTCCACCTTCAGAATTTGCCGTTCCATGCTCCATGACATAAATTTTATTGTCAACCATGACGGCATCCACAGGAGCATTGAAATTGTTCACAATAGTGGTTGTTTTCATGTAGTAGTTATCTGCAGCCGAATTATAGGACATATCCAAATGCATCAGATCTTTTCCGGATTTTCTTAACAAATTGGTTCCCGGACGGTCAGAGCCTCCACCATATCTGAAAACGAATCCATCGCCTTTGAATTCGGTAGAGAGGGCATTTTTGATGTCGAAAACCAGACCCAGCGGTACACTATGGGCATTAAATGTACTAACGGTTCTTCCGGTTATATCCCCATCTACAATTTTTCCGGAAGCAATATCCCGGTATTCATTGGCATCAGGTCCTAAATTCTGAACCCCAGGCGAAAATTTAACACCTTCCGGGATCCTTGGAAAATTAGGGTCATTCCTGAAATATTTTACAATCCAGGCATGTGACCCGGGACTAATGAATGCATCTTTTGCCGGATCCGGTTCCCAGGGCGAAAATTGCTGTGGGTTTTCGACTCCGGCCATTTGCCATGGGAAACCATAATGGTGGCCTTGCCTGATCCAGAACATTTCTTCCGATTGATCATAATCACCCGAATTTACAACGCCAAATAAATTACCCTTACGATCAAAGGTCATATCATATGCATTTCTGATACCCTCCGCATACAGATATCCATCTGCTTTTAGCTTAGCGGCATCAGTGCCTAGAAGCAAATTTTCAGCATTTACAGGGATTCTGAAGACATTTGCTGTCAGGGCATTGTCGCGGGCATTAGGGTAAGCACCTTTATTATCCTGAACTTCTCCATGATCTGTTCTGGCTCCCGAGTTGACATAAATGAATTTTTTATCCGGACTGACAACCAGGGCATTCCAGCCATGATCAAATGTGGTTGCATTGGTTCCATATTCAACAGTATTGAAAACTTCTTTCATTACCGGTTTGGATCCTGACAGCTCATATTTTACCATTCGGCCTTTCGTTCCTTTACCTTCATTTACACTGATATTTCCGCACAGGAATAAAGTATTCCCCAAAAAAGCAGCACCTTGCAATCGGGTGATACCATGGTCTTCAGCACTGAAAACCTTATGTTCTTTTGCCTCAGGTGTGTCAAAATCTGATATTCTGAATACATTGCCATCAAAAGTTGAGTACCAGAATTCACCTGTTTTTTGGTTTTGAAGTAATCTCACCCCCAATCGGCCAATATTCATTACTTTTTCTACACTTATATCTGCCCTTAATGAAACCGGAGTCTTAATTGGTGGGGTAGCTCTGGGACTGTTTTGCTGTGCAAAACAAAATACAGAGCAAGAAAAAAACAGGGTTATTAGCCCTGTTTTTTTTAATGTGCATCGAATGGTGCCCATAAATATTTTCTATTGATTGTGAATCTATTAGTTTGCTGCAGGTCTTGCAGGTCTTGTCCTTGGAGCACTTGGTAGTAAATTGGGCTCTGCAATTGCATTTAAATTATAAACAATTCTACCTCCTCTGATAGTCATTTCAGTTTCTAATCTGTTTTTTCCTGCAATTTTACCATCTCTGGCGTAAAAACCAAAATTGCCTTCCCTTAAGGTAAAGATGGCTACATCAGCATCAGCTCCAACAGAAAGGTTTCCCAACTCGGGTCTTTTTATCTCTTGTGCTGGGTTCCATGTACTTGCTTTGATTACACTTTGAAGATCCATTCCCATTGCCATGAATAATGACATGATGTTTGGCATATTCTTCATAGCATTGTTCATACTTCCTGTGTGAAGGTCAGTACTGATTGAATTAGGATAGAAGCCGCTTTTAATTGCAGGGCTTCCCTGATTGAAGAGGAAGCTTGATCCCCCAAAACCGACATCAAATATAACTCCTCTGTTCTGTGCTTTGATTACATATGGTTTTACCTTATTGGTAGTTACATCAACAATTGACTCACGTCCATTCGGGCTTGTACTTCCGTTTCCACCAAAAGCATGTGTATAAATATCACCGGGGCGGAATTTTACATTGAATAGTGAATCTAAAGGCAGAAATGGAGTTGCTCCACCAAAGTCAACAATAACCGGAAGGTTCGCCAAACGGCCCGCCTCCATTAAACGATCAGTTGGTACCCATGTGCGACCGTTGAAGTGAGCAAGTTTGAAACCAACAATATCATTCGGGTATTTTTTTGCCATTTCAGCGGCTTTTTGAGAATCCATCTCATTGATGTCATTTTCATACTTGCCACCGGCCATACCCTGTCCAACAATATTCAAAAATGCAAGAACGCGGGTTTGAGATTTCTCTATGGTTTGCTTTTTATATAATTCAAAAGTTTTCCATCCGGGGCTACCTGCATCCACAACTGTGGTAACACCTGCCGGGAAGGTAAATCCATCAGCCGGTAAACTGGCAGGAGCATTCATGTAAGCATTCCCATCATGTCCCCAGAAGAAGTGAACGTGGATGTCAATTAATCCCGGGGTAACATACATACCTTTAGCATTAACAACCTGAACTCCCTCTGAAGCATTGATATTTTTTGCTATCATGGCAACTTTTCCGTCCTTAATAGCAACATCCATCACAGTGTTGATGTTGTTTTTAGGATCAATAACATGGCCCCCTTTTATAACAATGTTATAAGGTTTGGGCGATTGTGCCTGAACGCTCAGGTAAACAGAGAAGAGCAGGGCGAAAATAAAAAGATGTTTTTGATTCATTTTATTCGTTTTAAGGTTTTTATTATATTGGTTTATCTTATTGATTTTAAACCATTAGCAAGAATTTTAATTCCTGGTTAAAGGTTCACCGGTAATATGGAGTGTTAATTTATGAATATATCCCCTAGTCTGGCAATAATATTTTTTTTGTTACAGAAGGATTTGTTTTTTTGACAAAATTCTATTTTAGTAAAATATTTCTTCGCGGGGTTTAGCTTATGCTCTCTGGTAAATTTTGATTTTTACTTTTTATTTAATAGTTTTATTGACTGTATGAGTGAGCAATTAAAAATTGAGGATGTAGAATTGATGGATCGGATTCGGTCGGGAGATGATATAGCACTCAAGCTTATTTACAAAAAATACTGGAATCAATTATTTTCTTCAGCATATAATGTCTTGCACGATCAGCAGGTTTGTGAGGATATCATTCAGGAGATTTTTATAAATCTTTGGAATAAAAGAGAATTAATAGAAATTAAAGTATCGTTAAAATCCTATCTTTTCGCTTCAACCCGTTACGAAGTTTACAGGCAGGTTCGTTTTAGTTCAGTGCGCGAAGATTTGTTTGAGAATATAATTGAGCGTATGGAATCACCATCTGAATATGGTAATATTGAGCATCGCGAACTTTTGTCCCAGATAAATTCGATTGTTGATAAACTCTCTTCCAAATGCAGAGTTGTTTATAAATTAAGCCGTGAGGAGCAACTGTCTCACAAAGAAATCGCATCCCAGCTTGATATCTCTACCAAAACCGTCGAAAACCACCTTAATAAAGCACTCCGCCAATTGAGAATTTCTCTTGGATTGTTCTAAATTTTTCATTTCCTATATTTCTTTTGTTTAGTCAATTATTTCCTGGATAAACTTATTCTGGTTTATTAGCAGGCCTGATTATCCGCTCTTTAATCCCTATTTCCTATATCCAATTTCCTATATCCAATTTCCCTTTCCCAGGGTCTACTTGCCACCTCCTTAGCCGATCCTTCGATGAAATTGCCTTTTGATCGAAGGATCCACTGACAAGGTATCATTAAGAAATAATCCGTTACATTTCGGTATTTTGATTTTACGAAAACTAAAGGTTTAATCTGATTCCATTCCCCACTCTATAGTTTTCTCCACTCTCAACCCGATGGCCTTTGGTCTATCAAAGACTATTTATTAGCAATTGTTATTGTTAGAATGGGGGGGGCCAGGGGGGTGTTAATAACCTAATCTTTTGTGGAAATCGTTAA
>NCHA01000038.1 GCA_002257025.1 Sphingobacteriales bacterium 16-39-50
GGGGGGGCTTGCTTTAGGAAAGTGGGTTAAAAACCTTGTTTTTGTAACCTAAACAAGGGATTTTACGGTAGTTTAAATTTTAACCGGACACTAGTGATTGTCAATTGTCAACTGTCAACTGTCAATTATCAATTGATTAACTACGTTCTCACACATCTCATGAGTCAGTAAAGCATCCTGCATACTGAATTGAGGTTTCGTACCATTTTCAAGCGCCTGAAGAAAATCCTGAACAATACTTTCAAAACCGCGTTTCGATAAAGTCGATTCCCAATCGTTAATTCCGCTTGAAATTTCGGTCTTTTGACGCATGGTGCTCAAGTTAGTCATATTAACGACGGTCTTCTTTTCTTCTGTGCTAAATACTTCTACTTTCTCCTCAAGTGTGCCCGAATCTCTGTTCATAATTCCAATTGCCGTTGAACCATTCTCAGAAATCAGTTGAACTACCGCATGAATCAATAAGCCATCTCTTTTCATCCCTCTCACCAATACTTCTTCAACCGGTCTGTCAAAAAGATAGCGCATTGTATCAATAACATGAATAAAATCATCGAAAACAAAGGTTCTTATATCCCCCGGGAGGGAATGACGATTCTTTTGAAGAATGACCATGTTTGGATTTTCGACCTGCTTCAGTTCCCGGTAAGCAGGAGCGTACCTTCTGTTAAAACCAACCATCAGATTCAGGCCTCTGCTTTCAGCGAGATCAATCAGCCTTTTGGAAGAAGCAAAATCATAAGTTATAGGTTTATCCACATACACGTGAATATTATGTCTGAGAAGCTGTTCTATGATACTTTCATGCGATTCAGTTGCGGTATGTACAAAAGCACCTTTGATACCACTTTCGAGGATAGATTCCAGGCTGGAATGAAGATTAATTATTCTGTATTGCCTGCCGATTTGGGTAAGACGCTCCTGATTACGGGCAAAAAGGTGAATTTCAAGGTATTTGCTGCTTAATACCGGCAAATATGCTTTTTGCGCTATATCTCCCAGTCCGATGATACCAATTTTTAACATACCTGAAATTATCTGATCAATGATACAAAGAATATCGAAATATCAGAAAGCAGGGATATAAAAACAGCTATTTCTTATTGTTAAAAGCTCTACCTTTATGAGAAAGCGCCATAAAATAATAAAACATGGAAATAACCAAAGATCTCAGGCTGGCAGTTCTCATTGATGCAGACAATGTCCCCTATGCGAATGTAAAACCCATGTTTCAGGAAATTGCCAAATACGGCACTCCCACATTTAAAAGGATTTATGCCGACTGGACAAAACCAACCGTTTCGGGCTGGAAAAAGGTATTACTGGAGAATGCAATTACCCCTATTCAGCAATACAGCTATTCGACCGGTAAAAATGCCAGTGACAGTGCGATGATTATCGATGCGATGGATATTTTATATTCGGGAAAGGTTGATGGATTTTGCATCGTTTCAAGCGATAGTGATTTTACAAGGCTTGCTACCCGGTTAAGGGAAGCGGGAATGATGGTTATCGGTATCGGAGAGAAGAAAACCTTAATCCCCTTTATCACCGCATGTGATAAATTTATCTATATCGAGATCCTGAGTGCAGAAGAAAATAGTATAGAGGAAACTGCATCTGATGAAACACCGCTAAACAGAAAATCAAAAAAACCTGGTAAGAAGAAAAATGCCCCTTTGAATAATATTGATAAGGAGCTGATCAAACTGATTAGCGACAGCATTTCTGACCTTGAAGATGAGAATGGCTGGGCTTATCTTGGGAACCTTGGAAATTTGCTTCTGAAAAAGAAACCTGATTTCGACTCCAGAAATTATAATTACCCCAAGTTACTACCCCTGATTAAAAACCTGAATAAATTTGAATTTGATGAAAGGGTATCCGGTAAAGGGAATATCAAACATGTTTATATTAGGTTGAAAGGCACAAATTAAGATATTATTAAATGAGTGAATTAGTAAATGAGCAAATTGTAAAAAGTCCGACGCAAATTCAATTCTCAACTCTCAACTAATATTGATTTATTTTTCACCGACATTTTTACGACATTCACCGAGAAGAGTAGTAAACTCGCCTAATAAGTATTTTACATAAGATCATAAGACCTTAGTTTTGAATCAAATATTATAGCCATGCAAAATTTTAACAGCTCAAATCAAAAATCAGGTAAAGCCTTAGTAGGCTTAGTTTTACTTGGCCTGGGGTTCATACTATTACTGCGTACTTTAGACATTTTCTTTATACCATCATGGATATTCAGCTGGCCTGTATTTTTGATTCTGATTGGTGTTTTCATCGGCTCCCGTCAGGGATATGATCGTCCGTCCGCATTTATGCCGATTGCCATAGGAGCATTATTCCTGAGCAATAAGATAATACCGGGTATGGAACTGAGCAGATTTTTCTGGCCATTCCTGATCATCGGTCTTGGAACCTGGTTAGTATTTGGCCGAAAGAAGGGCTTTAAGGCTGAAGATTTTACAAGCTGGGATAAAAGAATAGACCCTGAAAACAACGACACTACCTTTACCGGGGAAGCTCAGGAAAGACCCGATTCCGGACCGTTAACTGAAGACAAAATTGAATCTGTGTCAATATTTGGTGGAGTAAAAAAGAATATTGTTTCCAAAAATTTTCAGGGAGGAGAAATAGTAAATTTCTTTGGAGGCTGTGAGATCAATCTGATGCAGGCTGATATCAAAGGCAGGGTAAAGATCGAAGTTGTACAGGTATTTGGTGGTACTAAAATCATTGTGCCTGCAAACTGGACTATACATTCAGAAATGGTAGCCATTTTCGGGGGGATTGAAGACAAACGCCCTCCTCAACTAAACGCAATTCCGGATAAGATCCTGGTTATAGAAGGCACATCCATATTTGGAGGAATAGATATTAAGAGCTTTTAACCTCAGCAGAATACTCTCCTGTTAAGAAACAACATCTATCAACCTATAAATTATACAACTATGAACTGGTATGTCGCTAAACTTATTTTCAGAATTACCTGTGGCAATGGAAATCATCAGCCACAATTTGATGAACAACTCAGACTGGTCAGTGCTTCTGGCGAAAAAGAAGCACTTAGAAAAGCTCAGAAGCTTATCAGTGAAGAGAAGCTTATTATGGGAAACAAGAATCAATCAGCTATCCGATGGGATTTTATCAATATGACTGAGCTCTATCAAGTCGATGAACTAAAGGACGGATCTGAGATATATTGTAATATTCTTGAAGTGAATAATGTTGAAGAATACATTGAAATGAGTAATCAAAAAGCATTATTGATAAGCCAAAATCAACAAACAAGTGTCACAACGACAATCTAATCCAAATCCCAATAATGGGGTTTTGTCAAGAAGCAAGATCTTACTGGTCATTGTACAATGTATTGTTGCCAGTATTTTATCTCAGACAGCGATTTTACTTTGGTTTGGATTCAGTTTTCAGACCTCATTACTGGACAGTACCGTAAGTATTTTACTGCTTGCTATCGCATGCTACCTGATTGGGAATAACCTGAAATATTACCGGCCAGAGAAAAACAGGTATCTGCTCATGCTCATGTATTGCTCAATTCTTGCTTCTCTATGGTTGCTGGTCAATAATTGGGTTCTTGTCAGTGTCATTTTAAATGACCCTCATTACACTGAGTTCTTATACAATTCATTGCCTATCCGCTTCTTCATCGGGCTACTTATTATCGGACTGATGGCCATGGTTAGTGTGGTTTGGTATACACAGGAGGATCAGAAAGAAACAGAAAAAAGAAAACTCGAAGCTGAAACTCTCGCAAGAGATGCTGAACTCTATAATTTAAGACAGCAATTACAACCCCACTTTCTATTCAACAGTTTAAACTCAATTACTGCATTAATCGGCAGCAGACCTGAAGAAGCCAGAAAAATGATCCATCAATTATCAGATTTTCTTCGGGGTACTCTTAAAAAGGAAGATCAGCAACCGGTTTCGCTTATTGATGAACTGGAACATTTACAATTATATCTTGACATAGAAAAAGTTCGGTTTGGACACCGTCTCTCTACCGAAATATCATATAATGAGGCTTGCAAATCAAAATTACTTCCACCAATGCTGCTTCAGCCCATTGTAGAAAATGCAATAAAATTCGGCCTTTATGACACCACAGGTGTAGTTACTATCAGTATTTTTGCCGAATGCCTTGAGAATGAGCTTCAAATCACTGTTCAGAATCCATATGATCCGGATACCACCCGGCCTAAACATGGAACAGGCTTCGGACTAAGTGGGGTGAAAAGGAGATTGCATTTATTATTTGGCAGAACCGACCTATTGGAAACTACATCTTATAGCCATATATTTACAACTATTGTAAAAATTCCTCAGGTATAAATATGCGAGTAGTTTTAATTGATGACGAGCCTCTGGCACGTTCAGTAGTGATTGAATACCTTCAATCCTGGCCCGATCTGGAGATTGTTCAGGAATGCAGTGATGGCTTTGAAGGAGTAAAAGCAATTGCACAGCATGAGCCCGATCTTATCTTTCTGGATATTCAGATGCCTAAGATCAATGGATTTGAGATGCTCGAACTTATTGAACAGCCCCCTTCTGTAATCTTTACTACTGCCTTTGATGAATATGCTATTAAAGCCTTTGAAGAGCACGCAGTCGACTATCTCCTGAAACCTTTCACCCAAGAACGCTTCAATAAAGCCGTTCAAAAGTGGATGGATCAGCGACAGGTTGCAGAGCCAAAGCAAAACACAAAACAACTCCTGGATAATATTCAGAACTCCAGTCTCAGAAATGAGCGTGTAGTAGTTAAAACAGGAACCAAGATCAAGATCATCCCGGTAAATGATATTCTTTTCCTTGCTGCGGATGATGATTATGTTAAAATTCACACACCCGAAGGATCATTTCTTAAGAATAAAACTATGGCCTATTTCGAAAAGCTATTGGGTGAGGAGGATTTCGTGAGGGTACACCGTTCTTATATTGTCAGGATTAATGAAATTACCAGAATTGACCCTTATGAAAAAGAATCTCATCTCGCAATTCTGAAATCTGGAGAAAAGATTCCGGTCAGCAAAACCGGTTATCCGAAATTGAGACAGGTTTTGGGACTTTAATATAGTTGACAATTACGAGATTACCCACAACAAATTTTCTTCAATTCAACAGCCTTCAAGTTGTCAACTGTCAACTATCAATTGTCAATTACTGAGAAGCACCTTCCATGCCTTTAATACATCCTTAGTTTCCAGTAATTTTCTGGCGTACTGATGGAGTTCTCTATCTCTTGTTTGTGAATCACCGATCGTTGCATCAAGAATTTGCCTGAGTTCAGGATCAGCTCCAAACGCAGCAATTTCTTCATCAGATGGCAAACTTTCAACATTGCCAAGCTGCCCCAGATTATTCCCTGTCAAAACCACCGAATTTCGGATCGAGGCAGGAAGAGAATCGACTCCAATACCAAGTGTGCGGACAGGTTTTTCAACTTCAAATAAATTATCAACCCCTACTCTGCAATACCAATCACCACCCAAACGGGCAACGAGATCAATTTTAGCTTGATCAATCTTTCCTGATTCATCGAGTATGTCTTCATTGATATGTATTCGTTTGATCTCTGCCAGAACCAGATTACCTGCACCAGCATTTTCTCCCAAAGGAATCACCTGCCTGATCAAACACTCCATCTGCACCGGAGATTCGGCAACACGTGGAGGCCTTACCAGTTCAGAAGGGACTTGCGTAAATCCTGCTTTAACAAATTCATTTACACCTTTAGGATACTCTACGCTGGCAAGGGATGTTTGCTGAACCATGTCATAATTCACGATATTTATCACACATTCAGGCACTTCCAGAATATTTTCAAGACTATGTTTGGTTGTATTATCCCTCACCCGGCGTGAAGGAGAAAACACACATACAGGTGGATTGATACTGAATATATTAAAAAAACTGAATGGGCTTAAATTTACATTCCCTTGCTTATCAATCGTCGAAACAAAACAAATCGGCCTTGGTGCGATTGCATATTGAAGATAATTCTGAAGTTCAGCCGGCTTGAGATCGGCGGTGTTTATGGTTAGCATACAATAGGATTAAAGAACAAGGATTAAGGAACAAAGATTAAAGAAAAAAGACCTTAAGATGATTTTTTTACAATCCAGAGTCCTTATTCTTTGTTCTTTAATCATTTATCTGTTTATTGTTCTTCTTTAATTTCAAAATAGACCAATCTGTATTTGCCTTTCTGATCGTATTGGTCAAACGCCCCAATCCGGTAATTTCCATTTCAACAATATCACCCGGTTGAAGCCACTGCGATTTATATTCCGGGTCATTTAACAATCCGGTGCCATTCAATTCGAGAAAACATCCGGTGCCAACGGTTCCTGATCCGATTACATCACCAGGTAGAATATCTACTCCATAAGAACAACGTTCAATGATCTCGGCAAAGGTCCAGTCCATATCAGCCATTGATCCTGAAGATACTTCCTTACCATTGACCCAACATTTCATATCAAGCGCATAAGCATTGCCGGTATGGCCTGGTTTTGCAGGTGTTTTATATTTCTCCAATTCGTCGGGGGTAACCAGCCAGGGACCAATTACTGTTGAGAAATCCTTGCCCTTCGCAGGGCCCAGATTGAGCAGCATCTCCTCCATCTGAAGGGTACGGGCACTCAAATCATTCATAATCATATATCCTGCGATATAAGAATCGGCTTCTGATGCCCTGATATTACGCCCCTTTTTGCCGATAACGATTGCGGACTCCAATTCAAAGTCAAGTTTTTCAAAATGATCAGGCATACATTCAACATCGCCCATGCCCTGAATAGAATTATGATTGGCGAAATAAAATATAGGATACTGATCAAATTCAGGTATCATTTCAACCCTCCTGTTCTTTCTGGCAGATGCAACATGCTGCCTGAAAGCATAACCATCACGGCAGGAACTGGGATGTGGTACAGGAGCCAAAACTTCAAAGAATATTTCTTCTTTTGCTTTCTGCTTTCCCGATTTAATCTCTTCATTAACCTTCTTAGCCCGCTCCATTAACTCTTCTCCCCCACTCAAAAACTCATTCATATTGTCGGGGATAAGCTTATCGCAGGAATTCAGATTATAAATATGTCCGTTAATGAACAAGCCAAGGTGCTCACGATCTTCGGTTTTGTAGGAAATTAATTTCATGAAAGGTATAATTAGGTTAGCAGCTATTCAAAACTAATGAATTTTGCTTATCCTTTATTCATTCAACAAAAAAACAAAGAAAGATACCCTTATAAACATATTTCAGTTTCCAATAAAGAAACGCTTACTTTGTAATACCAATTATAAAACCAATAAATTCTAATTTATGCCTGTTTATCATACATTAGGATCTATTCCTCATAAGCGTCATACTGCCTTTCGTAAAGCAAACGGTGTGTTGTATGCTGAGGAATTGGTCTCTACTGAGGGTTTTTCGAGTCTTTATTCCCTTGTTTATCATTGCCATCCTCCTACTATTGTAAAGGAACTGGCCGAACCCTATTCCGTTGAACCGAAGATTGCCAGGGAAAAGCATCTTCGCCATACAAGCCTGATTGGCTTTAAGATCAAACCCGAGGATGATTATCTGGAAAGCCGTAAACCTGTACTTGTGAACAGTGATCTTCATATTTCGCTGGCAGCTCCACGCCATTCAATGACTGATTATTATTACAAAAACAGTCAGGCGGATGAGGTAATTTTCATCCACGAGGGCAACGGAACCCTGAAGACCGGTTTTGGAAAGATAAAATTTGAATATGGCGACTATCTTGTTGTTCCCCGGGGTACGATTTACCAGATGGAATTCAACACTGAGGACAACAGGCTGTTTATAATCGAAAGTTTTAGTCCGATACGTACCCCAAAACGCTACCGCAATGAGTGGGGACAATTAATGGAACATTCCCCCTTTTGTGAGCGTGACATCAAACGCCCGGCTGATCTTGAAACCCATGACGAAGCCGGAGATTTTAAAATACTGATTAAAAAACAGGGTCTGATCTATCCCTATACCTACGGCACACATCCTTTTGATTTTGTTGGATGGGATGGTTTTCATTACCCATGGGCATTTTCGATCCACGATTTTGAACCAATTACCGGAAGAATTCATCAACCACCACCTGTTCATCAGACTTTCGAGGGCCATAATTTTGTGATCTGTTCATTTTGTCCTCGAAAATATGATTATCATCCGGATGCAATACCGGCGCCATATAATCACAGTAATGTTGACAGCGACGAAGTTCTCTATTACGTAGATGGCGATTTTATGAGCCGCAAGAGTGTTGTTAAGGGACAGATAACCCTTCATCCTGGTGGAATACCTCATGGTCCGCATCCGGGTACAGTTGAAAAATCAATTGGAAAGGAAAGAACAGAAGAACTGGCAGTGATGATCGACCCATTTAAACCATTAATGCTAACAGATTACGCAGTAAGTATTGAGGATGAAAATTATCATAAAAGCTGGCAGGAGAACGTAGAGTGAATGTCGATTTGGTGATTTGGTGATTTGGTAATGTGGCACAATAAGATTCAATAGTAAAATTATGAAAACAGGAACGATAACAGCAGATATAGAGACAACAGATTTTCTTCCACTAAAAGGAACAGATTATATAGAATTATATGTTGGAAATGCCAAACAGGCGGCTCATTTTTATAAAACAGCCTTCGGTTTTCAAAGTCTGGCCTACGCTGGTCCGGAAACCGGGGTTAAAGAC
Source organism: Sphingobacteriales bacterium 16-39-50 (assembly GCA_002257025.1). Lineage (GTDB taxonomy): Bacteria > Bacteroidota > Bacteroidia > Sphingobacteriales > Sphingobacteriaceae > Daejeonella. The sequence goes on from NCHA01000038.1 coordinate 8,775, forward strand.
CGTGCATCCTATGTTCTTGTTCAAAACAAGATCAGACTGGTGCTGACCACCCCCTTATTCCCCGATCATCCCATTTCTGAACAATTGACCCGTCATGGTGATGGAGTTAAGATCATTGCCCTTTGGGTGGATGATGCCTATGATGCACACCATCAAACCACTTCCCGCGGTGCTGAAAGTTATCTGGATCCTCAAACGCTGGAAGATGATTATGGGCAGGTAAAGATGAGTGGTATTTACACCTATGGTGAAACAGTACACATGTTTGTAGAGCGCAAAAACTACAATGGCCTTTTCATGCCCGGATATGAAAAATGGGAAAGCACCTATAATCCGGAACCAACCGGACTGCTTTATGTTGATCATTGCGTAGGTAACGTAGGATGGAATCAGATGGATAAATGGGTAAAATTTTATGAGGATGTGATGGGCTTCAAAAATATCCTGACTTTTGATGATAAACAGATCTCTACCGAATATTCGGCCTTAATGAGTAAAGTGATGAGTAACGGGAATGGCTATGTAAAGTTCCCAATAAATGAACCTGCAGAAGGTAAAAAACGCTCGCAGGTTGAAGAATATCTTGATTTTTATGGGGATGAAGGAGTTCAGCATATTGCAATTGCAACCAACGATATAGTTGAGACCGTGAGCAAATTAGAGGATCGGGGTGTTGAGTTTTTAAAGGTTCCAAGCATTTATTATGATGATCTGGAAGCAAGGGTAGGTAAGATAGAAGAAGATATCGAACCGCTCAAGAATTTAGGAATTCTGGTCGACCGGGATGAAGAAGGTTATTTACTTCAGATTTTTACCAAACCAGTTGAGGACCGGCCTACCCTGTTTTTTGAAATCATTCAACGCAAAGGAGCAAAATCATTCGGAGCCGGAAATTTCAAAGCACTTTTCGAAGCATTGGAAAGAGAACAGGAAGCCAGGGGGAACCTGTAACTGATTTGAAGATTTGAAAATGTGATGATTTGAAGATGGAGTTATTGGTTTGGATATTGATTGATTTTAATTAACAACTCTCTATCATTTGCTAATTTTCAAATTTGCTAATCACTAGTGTCCGGTTAAAATTTAAACTACCGTAAAATCCCTTGTTTAGGTTACAAAAACAAGGTTTTTAACCCACTTTCCTAAAGCAAGCCCCCC
>NCHA01000071.1 GCA_002257025.1 Sphingobacteriales bacterium 16-39-50
GCAACAAAATAAAAAAGAGATATACTCATTAATACGGTATTTTAATCTTTGCTCCGAATTTGGGCAAAGGTATAATTTCTGCCGAAATAATTACAGGCTGCGGCTGCCTCAATTTTAAAAATATTAGTCCTGTTGAACCTTCATAGGCTCTTCAACCAGCTTATCCTTGCCATAGATGAAATCCTTTCTGAGGTAATCTGCAGGAACGATCGGGCCATCCAGATATATCGCTTCTTTCGGACAAGCTTCTTCACACAGTCCGCAGAAAATACAACGCAACATATTGATTTCATAAACTGCAGCATACTTCTCTTCACGATATAAATCTTCTTCACCCTTCTGACGCTCGGCAGCAATCATTGTGATTGCTTCTGCCGGACATGAAAGTGCACAAAGTCCGCAGGCAGTACAACGCTCACGGCCTTGTTCATCCCTCTTCAATGAGTGCATACCTCTCCAGTTCTCAGAAAATTCGCGTTCAACCTCAGGATAAAAAATAGTCTCCTTCTTTTTGAACATGTGTCTGAAAGTTATTCCCATCCCCTGAAAAATTGCCGGAAGGTATAATCGCTCCCAGAAATTCATTGGTTTCTGTTCTAAAACTTTTTTTCTGTTACTTAATGGTTCCATAGATTTTTTCTGTTACTTAATGGTTCCATAGAGCCTAAATCCTCCTAAAAGGGGTTTTTATTTATAGTAAATCAGTCGCTTAGAGACCGATTATAGTTTGTCAATAATTGTAATTACAATACCGGTAATTACTATGTTGGCTATTGCCAAAGGAATTAATATCTTCCAGCCAAGATTCATCAACTGATCATACCTGAAACGTGGTACTGTCCACCTCACCCACATAAACAGGAAGATGAATGCAAATATCTTCAACATCAGGACGGCCATTCCAATCAATGGTCCGATTACAGGTCCGGTTAATTCATTAACCCAATCCATTCCCGGATAATTATAAGCGCCAAAGTATAGTGTGGACATTACTGCTGAAGCCAAAAACATATTCAGATATTCTGCGAACATGTATGCACCCATTTTGAAGCCTGAATATTCGGTATGGTAACCACCCACAAGTTCGGTCTCACATTCAGGTAAATCGAAAGGAGTACGATTGGTTTCTGCAAAAGAACAAATAAGAAAGATAATGAATCCAAGAGGCTGATAAAAAATATTCCAGTTAATACCATGTTGCTGCTCGGCTATTTCCTTCATACTCAAGGTATTGGTGGCCATAAGCAAAGCAATAATAGATAGACCCATTGGGATTTCATAGCTGATACTTTGGGATGCAGCTCTTACGGCACCCATCAGGGAGAATTTATTATTTGAAGCCCAACCTCCAATCATAATTCCATAAACACCCAATGAAACCACTCCGAAAATATAAAGCATTCCAACATTGATGTCGGTAATCTGCAAACTAACCTGGCGTCCTGCTATCTCAATATCCTGACCCCATGGAATTACCGCACTGCCAAGAAATGATGTAAATAATGCAAGGGATGGCCCCAGAATAAAAAGTGCTTTACTTGAATCAGTAGGAATGATTTCTTCTTTGAAAAACATTTTGAGTCCATCAGCAAGCGGCTGAAACATCCCTCCGGGTCCGGCTCTGTTAGGCCCAACCCTATCCTGAAGGAAGCCTGCGATCTTTCTTTCTGCAAGTGTAGAGTAGGCTGCAACTGTAAGGCTGATCACAAATATGACCAGGATTAAAGCG
>NCHA01000039.1 GCA_002257025.1 Sphingobacteriales bacterium 16-39-50
TTACCAGTATAATATACAAAAAATAGTTCAATATTTAAACATAAGTAATTGATTTACAGAAACTTAAATCCTTAACTTAATGACATTGGGCTTGACCCGGAACGGACTCAACTACTTATATAATTTTGCAATTGCTCAATCGTTTGTTTCTGGTCATTGATAACAAATTTTACCAGATCCCCAATAGAAATCATTCCTGAAACTTTTCCGTTATCGACTATGGGTAAATGGCGAATGTGTTTATCTGTCATAATCTGCATACAATGATCGATACTTGAGTTCAGGTTGATAACTTCCAGACGTGCAGTCATTACCTCTTTAATTTTAGTTTCTTTTGAAGATTTACCTTGCAGAATGATCTTCCGGGCATAATCCCTTTCTGTAAAAATTCCTTTCAATTCAGGGCCTTCCATCACCAGTAAGGCACTGATATTCTTATCCATCATAATTTTAAGAGCATCTAAAACGGAGGTATCCGGGTCAACAGAGTAAATTGATTGGGACTTATACTGTAGAATATTCCTTACTGTTTTCATATTCAGATGGTTTAGCTATTAAATATAATAAAATATTAAATGGATAAAATTTAGAAATCTCAATAATTGAACATGGCTTAAGCCTTATTTTTTTAATCCAGAATAGATTGATGGCCTGAATTTTATAGACTGAATTGCTAAATCCTTCTTTTTCTGCCAAAATTCTGCACCTATTTAAAATCTTACATGAAAATGATTAATAAAGTCAATCTTATGACCGTAATTTGCCACAACATTCAAATTTTCATTAATATTAATGCGTGAAGGTATTCCGGGGGAGCCTTAAATAAATATGAGCGGTAAAACCATTTTAGTTTGGTTTAGAAAAGATTTACGGATTCACGATAACGAGATTTTAGCTGAGGCGGTTCGAAAAGGTGACAGAATTATTCCTGTATATTGTTTTGATTCCCGTCAATTTGAAATGACCTCATTCCAGACCAGGAAAACAGGTCTGATACGCACCCGTTTTTTATTGGAAAGTGTAGCTGACTTACGCGACTCTTTTAAAAGGGCGGGAGGTGATCTGATTATTAAGTTTGGTAAACCTGAAATTATTCTTCCTGAACTTGTTGCAAAATACCAGGTCAATGAAGTGTATCATCACCGTGAAGTAGCGTCTGAAGAGACCCGGGTCTCAGCGGATGTTGAGAATGCACTGTGGAAGCTTAAAATTAATCTGAAGCATTTTATTGGGCATACACTGTATCACAAAGAAGATCTGCCTTTCCCGATCAATAGTATTCCTGATGTTTTTACCAGTTTCCGTAAGAAAGTTGAACGCGACGGCTCAGTCAGAGCATGTCACGAGACCCCCGGCAAAATGAATTTTCCTGAGAATCTGGAAAGCAGTAAACTCCCCAATCTCTCTGATTTCGGGTTTGATGAGCATGTGCCTGCAGATGAGCGATCTGTTATGAAATTCTATGGTGGAGAGACAGAGGCTTTAAAACGAATGCAGGATTATTTCTGGGACACTAACGCTGTTCAGAATTATAAGCAAACCCGTAATGGTCTCATAGGTTCTGATTATTCATCCAAGTTTTCTGCCTGGATTGCATTGGGATGCCTTTCACCAAGGGAAGTTTACTGGGAAATCAAAAAATATGATCAGGCCTATGGTTCCGGAGACTCAACCTATTGCCTTTATCTGGAGTTATTATGGAGGGATTATTTCCGTTTTATGTTTAAGAAATACGGAAATAAATTTTTTCAGAAAATAGGCTTCAAGGGTATTGCACCTGAAGAAAGCAAAAACCAGCAGGAGCTTTTCGAACTCTGGAAAAATGCTGAAACAGGCATTCCTTTTATTGACGCTAATATGAAGGAATTGAATGCAACCGGCTTTATGAGTAACAGAGGTCGTCAGAATGTAGCCAGCTTTTTGGTAAAGGATCTGAAGGTTAACTGGATGTGGGGGGCTTCATATTTTGAAGAAAAACTGATTGATTATTGTCCGGCTAATAATTGGGGAAACTGGGCATATGTTGCCGGTGTAGGAAATGACCCCAGGGTATACCGTTATTTCAATGTGTTAAAACAGGCTATGGAGTACGATCCTTATGGCGAATATGTAAGGTTATGGATCCCGGAACTTTCAAATATACCCGGGGCGGGTGTTCATCAGCCATGGAACCTCTCGCAAACCGAAAGGTCTGAATATCAATTGGTAAACTATCTGACAGCCCCTCCGTATACACCTGAATTAGTCTTTGTGAAAAAATAATTTAGTAGAAATGTTAATTAATGGCTTTTAAAGCATATTTAAGCAGCATACATGAGCATTTTTTTCTTAATTTTCCGGCGTGGAAATTATGTGATTCCCTGTATGCCCTTAATTTCAAATTAGCGTACACTTTTACACAATTCCATGCTTAAAATCTTATTTTTGTGTCGCAAACACTTTGTTTTTAAATGAAACCTGCATAAGCTTAACTCTCACCTAATAAAATGAACTTTAGCTCATGCAATCCCGCACATGCGTGAATGAAAAACTATAATATACTAATGAAAAATTTATCATACCTCAACAACGCGAATTCTGCTTACATCGATTCTCTCTATCAGTTATATAAAGAAGACCCAGCTTCGGTTGAGTTTGGCTGGCAGAAATTCTTTGAAGGATTCGATTTTGGTCGCGGTTCTGAAGCAGGGGTAGTTAGCGCTGAAACTCCTGATCATTTTTTAAAGGAGATAAAAGTATTAAATCTCATAAATGGCTACAGACAACGCGGGCACTTATTTACTAAAACCAATCCAGTTCAGGAACGCAGGTCTTATTTCCCGGGTAAAGAACTTTCAACCTTTGGTTTAGATAATGGGGACCTCGAAACAGTATTTAATGCAGGTGTTGAAGTAGGAATTGGTCCTGCAAAATTAAAGGATATTCTGGCCCTTGTTGAGCAAACCTATTGTCAATCAATAGGGGTTGAATATAAGTATGTCAGAAATCCCGGAAAACTTAAATGGTTTGAGCAAAGAATGGAATCTGAGCGTAATACGCCAAATTTCAGTATTGAAACTAAGAAAGGAATTCTCAAAAAACTGAATGAAGCTGTCGTTTTTGAGAATTTTCTCGGAACCAAATTCTTAGGTCAGAAGCGATTTTCACTTGAGGGGGCAGAAACGGTAATTCCGGCTTTGGATTTTGTTATTGGCAAAGGTGCTGATCTCGGTATAGATGAGTTCGTGATAGGGATGGCTCATCGCGGGCGTTTAAACGTTCTTGCCAATATTATGCAGAAAACTTATAAGGATATATTTTCTGAATTTGAAGGTAAGGGTTTTGATGCAAATACGCCATATGGTGGTGATGTGAAGTATCACCTGGGTTATTCAACTGATGTTGAAACAGGTTCGGGAAAGAAAGTCCACCTAAGCTTATGTCCTAATCCTTCGCACCTTGAAACAGTGGATTCTGTTGTGCAGGGAATGGTTCGTTCCAAGATTGATTTCAAATATGGTGGCGACTATAAACGCATTGCCCCAATTCTGATCCATGGTGATGCATCACTTGCTGGTCAGGGAATAACCTATGAAGTTCTGCAGATGGCGAAACTGGATGGTTATAAAACAGGTGGAAGTATTCACCTTGTGATCAATAACCAGGTAGGTTTTACAACGAACTTCAAAGATGCACGATCCTCGACATATTGTACCGATCTGGCAAAGGTTACACTATCTCCTGTATTTCACGTGAATGGGGACGATGTGGAAGCCATTGTTTATGCAATCAACATGGCAGTAGAATACCGCCAGAAATATCATAATGATGTATTTATAGATATTTTATGTTATCGCCGATACGGTCATAACGAGGCTGATGAACCTAAATTCACACAGCCGCTTTTATACAAAGCGATAGAGAAGCATCCTAATCCAAGGGAAATCTACAATAAGAAATTATTGGATCAGGGTAGTGTAGATGCTAACCTGGCCAAGGAGATGGAAAAAAACTTCCGTGCTTTACTCCAGGACAGATTAAATGAAGCGAAAGAGGATCAAAGCTATTCGGCTGTACACCAGATATTTGGCGGATCATGGACTGGACTTCGTCTGGCAAAACCGGGCGCCTTAGCCGAGCCCGTAAACACAAAAGTTCCTGCGAAGAATATTCTTTCCATCGCAAAAGAAATAAGCACTTTGCCCGGAGATAAGAAGTTTTTCAAGAAAATTGAGAAGCTTTTCGAAGAGCGGAAAAAGATGTCGGAAACTAAAGTGTTCGATTGGGCTATGGGTGAATTGATCGCCTATGGAACATTGCTTCAGGAGGGTTTCAGGGTACGTGTGAGCGGACAGGATGTAGAGCGCGGTACTTTCTCTCACAGACATGCTGTCATCACCCTTGAAGATTCAACAGAGGAATATGTGCCCTTAGCGATGCTCGATAATGGTGCTGCCAAATTCGAGATTTATAATTCACACTTATCTGAGTATGGGGTTTTGGGTTTTGAATATGGTTATGCATTGGCAAACCCTATGGCGCTGACAATATGGGAAGCACAGTTTGGTGATTTTGTGAATGGAGCACAGATTGTAATTGATCAATTTATAACCAGTGCCGAAACAAAATGGCAGCGCTCAAATGGTCTGGTCATGCTTCTTCCGCACGGATTTGAGGGACAAGGACCTGAACATTCTTCGGGAAGAATTGAGCGTTTCCTGGAAGCCTGTGCCGACGAGAATATACAGGTTGCTAATTGTACAACACCTGCAAACTTCTTCCATGTTTTGCGCAGGCAATTAAAGCGCGATTTCCGTAAACCATTGGTAGTATTTACACCTAAGAGCCTGCTGAGAAGTTCACAATGTGTAAGTAAGCTTGAAGAATTTACTGATGGAGGCTTCCGTGAGCTGATTGATGATACTTATGTAAAGGCTGCTGATGTAAAACGGGTATTGTTCTGTAGCGGAAAGATTTATTACGATCTTCTTGAAAAGCAGCAGACGGATAAAATTAAAGATACAGCGATTGTTCGTTTGGAGCAATTGTATCCTTTACCTTATGATCAGATTGAAGCGGTCAGAAGTAAATATAAAAATGCAGATGAGCATGTTTGGGTACAGGAAGAACCTGAGAATATGGGGCCATGGCCATATATTTCCAGAAAATTCCGTAAGTCATCAATTAATTTTGACTTAGTGTCACGTAACGAAAGCAGCAGTACCGCAACAGGTTATGCCAAGCAGCATGTTGCTCAACAGTTATTTATTATTGCCAAAGCATTTGAAGCGAAAGCTGCAGGCTCTGAGGTAAAAAAACGGGTAGAAAAAACAGCAAAGAAAGTTGTTGATATTGACTAATAGTATTAAGAAAAACCATTATGAGTTTAGTGATCAAAGTTCCGCCAGTAGGCGAATCTATTTCCGAAGTTACATTGTCCCAGTGGATCAAAAAAGACGGCGATTATGTTGAAATGGACGAAATCATTGCGGAGTTGGAATCTGATAAAGCAACGTTTGAACTTACAGCAGAAAAGGCCGGAACTTTAAAAACCATTGCAAAAGAGGGTGATACCCTTGAGATTGGGGCACCTGTATGCAGTATTGAAGAAGGTGGAAGTCCGGCTGCAGGTAAACCTGCCGCGGAAGCAGCACCTAAAGCCGAAGCTCAAAGTCCGGCAATGAAGGTTGAAGATGCAAAAGGCAGTACTTACGCTTCAGGCGCTCCATCACCTTCAGCTGCTAAGATTTTAGCTGAGAAAGGAATTGACCCTGCTAATGTGAGTGGAAGTGGAGTTGGAGGAAGATTAACTAAGGAAGATGCTCTGAATGCTTCAGCACCCGCTAAAGCTGAAAGCGCTCCTGCAAAAGCTGCCGCCGCCGCTCCTGTAGTAAAGGCAACCGCAGGTTCAAGAGATGAAAGACGTGAAAAAATGTCCTCTTTGCGTAAAACCGTTGCCAGACGATTGGTAGCAGTTAAGAATGAAACAGCGATGCTGACTACTTTCAATGAAGTAGATATGCAGCCAATTATGGAATTGCGTGCCAAATACAAAGATAAATTTAAAGAAAAGCATGGTGTGGGTTTAGGCTTTATGTCTTTCTTTACCAAGGCAGTTTGTGAAGCATTGAAAGATTTCCCATCTGTTAATGCTCGTATTGAAGGTGAAGAGATTGTTTACAATAATTTTGCAGATATCTCAATTGCAGTTTCTGCACCAAAGGGATTGGTAGTTCCGGTAATCCGAAATGCTGAGTCAAAGTCTCTTGCCGAAATTGAAGCAACAGTTGTGGAATTAGCTGTAAAGGCCCGCGACAGTAAATTAACAATAGAGGAGATGACCGGTGGAACATTTACGATCACCAATGGTGGTGTATTTGGCTCAATGATGTCAACTCCGATCATAAATGCACCTCAGTCTGCAATTTTGGGTATGCACAATATTGTTGAAAGACCAGTGGCCCTGAATGGTCAGGTAGTGATCAGACCGATCATGTATGTTGCTTTATCCTATGATCATCGGATTATTGACGGTCGTGAGTCAGTTGGATTCCTGGTAAGGGTTAAGCAATTGCTGGAGGATCCGGCGAGGTTGTTACTCGGAGTTTAAGTTATAGGTTATATAAGTTATAGGTTATATAAGTTATAGGTTATAAGTTGTAAGTTATAAGTAAAAAAGTAATAAGTAAAAAGGGTACTTCATGTAAAATGTATTACCCTTTTTAATGTAGTGTTGACTGCTGTATTTACAGTCCTTTTGAAATGTTTCCGGAACCGCTTTTGGTGCTTTTCACTGCAGCGTTACCACTGTATCTGATATCTCCCGAGCCACTCACTACTGCATCCAGCTGTTTATCGGCAATAATTGAAATATCGCCGGAACCGCTTACTTTTGCCTTGGAATTCGAGGTTTTCAAATTGCGGCCATCAAAATCGCCTGATCCGGCAATGGTAATCTTCGCGTTTTTTGCATACCCCTTTGCACTGATTTCGCCTGAACCACTGATTACAGCATTGTAATTCTCCACCTCAATATTAGCTGTTATACTTCCTGAACCGCTGATGGTATTGCTGAGATTAGCTGACTTTACTTTACCATTCACCTCTATATTTCCTGAACCGCTAAGCACCAGATTGTTGAGGCTTTTAGCCTGAATATAAATATTAACCTTCCCGGTATTATTCCAGCTGCGGGTGTTCATTTGTTTTTTGTTTCGAATCTTTAAAACTCCATCCTCTACCTTGGTTTCTATTTCATTAATCGCGGTGGCATCACCCTCTAAACGTAAACTTTCGGTATTACCCATAGTGATGTAAACATTGTGTCTTCCCGAAATAGTAATTCCCGAGAATCCCGAAACCGGACGTTCATCGTCTATATTGATTATTTTACTATCTGTAACGGTTCCTTTTGTGTTCGCTACTGTGAGTTCTGATCCGGCTGCAATGAATAATGCCAGTGTAATAAATTTTCTGAGGTGTTTCATCTTAATTATTTTTTATTGTTTTGCCGGAATGGTGTTCCGAGCTTTAATTTTTCTGTTTATTAAGATGAGACGCGGGTTTAGAAATAAAGTTGCATGGGTATAAATTTATTTTCGGATTTTATTCTGATTGGCTGATCCCCGCGTCTATTTGCTTAAGCCGGATGTAGAAATTCAGGGTGTCCGGATTAAAGGCAGTGTTCATTTTTATCTTTTTCCATTCAGTTTCAGGTTTAATCCATTCCATTTTATTGCCCCGTTTAATCCGGATGGGCATATCAAAATCTGCTACCTCTGCCTGCCAGCGATATGAAAGCTGATTTCCTTCCAGTTTATACTCAAGAACAGGAATCTGGGCATAACGCAGATACTGATCAAAGATCTTGGTCAGATTCTTTCCTGTGACCTTGTTTATATAATTCACAATTTCTTCTGTAGTGGTTGTTTTAAGTCCGAATTCCTTATTTATTCCCCTCAACAATTCACGCCATTTTTTATCATCATCCAGCAATATGCGGGTCATGTGAATCAGGTTGGCACCTTTATAATACATATCTCCTGATCCTTCCTGATTGACATTATAAGTGCCAATGATAGGTTTGTAATTCATGATATTCGACCTGATACCGGCAATGTACTTCGAACCGGCAGCTTTTCCGTCTCTGCTTTCAACATACAAGGCTTCGGAATACATCGTAAAGGCCTCATGGATCCACATATCGGCAATATCCTTGGCTGTAATATTATTTCCGAACCATTCATGTCCGGTCTCATGTATGATGATATAATCCCATTTTAAGCCAAGTCCGGTACCCGAAAGATCCCGCCCCCTGTATCCGTTAAGGTATTTATTACCATAAGCAATTGCACTTTGATGTTCCATGCCCAAATAAGGGGTTTCTATCAATTTATATCCATCGCGGTAAAAGGGATAGGGGCCAAACCAGTTCTCAAAGACTGCAAACATAGGCTTTACATTCGCGCTGAATTGCTTTTTTGCTTTCTCAAGATTCTCCCTCAGAACATAATAGTCAAGCGTTAAATTCCCGTTCTCTCCCTGGTATTTATCATCAAAATGAACATAATCAGCCACATTAAGACTGACATTGTAATTGTTGATCGGATAAGAAACAAACCAATTAAATTGAGTATAACCATCTCCAAGGTCTTTAGCTGAACGCAGCCGGCCATTGCTTACATTCATTAATCCTTTCGGAACTGCAATGCTGATGAGCATACTGTCAACTTCATCCGACTGATGGTCTTTGTTAGGCCACCAGGAGCTGGCACCAAAGCCCTGGCAGGATACACTGACCCATGGTTTACCATTCTGATCGCTGGAAAAAGTAAATCCTCCATCCCAGGGCGGATTTATTGCAATTGTGGGAATCCCATTATAATACACCCTGAATTCTTCTTTGCTTCCCTTTTTTATACTTTCAGGAAAATCGATGAAAACTGCATTGAACTCTCTGCTAAATGGAATTTCCCTTTCCTTGTAAATCACTTTTTCGATGTTCAGATTGTCGAAAAGATCGAACTGAAGCCGATTTAGATCCTGAACCGCAGTGAATCTGAATAGATTTGATCCGCTGATCATCTTTTTATCGATATCGAGTTTGATATCCAGATGATAATAATTGATGTCGTATGAACTCCTCAGCGGACTTAAAGTTCCACGCAATGTATCAGCCCGTGTAAAGATCTTACTTTGTGCCTGGCCGTTCGTAATTAGAACAATCAATGAAATAAATAGTAAGTAACCTGTTTTTATTTTGAACATGCTGTAAATATTGGATGTAGCTTGTACTAATTGGTCAAAGAATATCAAATGTAATTAATTAGGATTAATAGGATTAAAGGATTATAGGATTAGAATGATTGTTTGATTCATATTTGATGCTATTGATTTATAATTCGTGTTAGTTTTTCGTTAAAGCAGCCTTCCTAATCCTAAAATCCTATCATCCTACGAATCCTATTGTCTGAACTGTGATTAAGGTGATTAGAATGATTGCCATGATTTATTGCGTGTTAGTTA